>NZ_CP035280.1:0-1200000 GCF_004103695.1 Clostridium sp. JN-9
ATGAACACCCAACTTAATGAATTGTGGGAAAAAGCACTAAACATAATAAAAGGTGAACTTACAGAAGTAAGCTTTAATACTTGGATAAAAAGTATTTCTCCATTAGATATGGATAATTCTAATATAAAGCTAGGAGTACCAAATGATTTCACAAAAGATATATTAAGCAATAATTACAAAGATTTAATAATAAACGCCATAAAATTAATTACTTCAAAAAAATATAATATAACTTTTTTTGTTTTATCAGAAGAGTCAATTGACGAATATAAGCAAAGTCCATTAAAAAAGCAAGAATCCAGAAATAACATTATAGTTAATGATGAAATGACAACAATATTAAATCCAAAATATACCTTTGATACTTTTGTAATAGGTAATAGTAACAGATTTGCACATGCAGCTTCACTTGCTGTAGCTGAATCTCCAGCAAAAGCATATAATCCTTTATTTATATACGGTGGTGTTGGACTTGGAAAAACTCACTTAATGCACGCAATTGGACATTACATTATTCAAAATAACCCCAGAGCAAAAGTTGTTTATGTTTCTTCTGAAAAATTTACAAATGAATTAATAAATTCTATTAAAGATGATAAAAATGTTGAATTTAGAAATAAATACAGAAATGTAGATGTACTTTTAATAGATGATATTCAATTTATAGCTGGAAAAGAAAGAACTCAGGAAGAGTTTTTCCATACCTTTAATGCACTGCATGAAGCAAATAAGCAGATAATTATTTCAAGTGATAGTCCTCCAAAGGAAATTCCTACATTAGAAGATAGATTGAGATCCAGGTTTGAATGGGGATTAATTGCTGATATACAGCCACCAGATTTTGAAACAAGAATGGCAATTTTGAAGAAAAAAGCAGATGAAGAACACTTAAACATACGTAATGAAGTTTTTTCTTATATAGCAACGAAAATAAAATCAAATATAAGAGAACTAGAAGGTGCATTAATAAGAATAGTTGCTTATTCTTCATTAACTAATAAGGAAATTACTGTTGATTTAGCATCTGAGGCTTTAAGAGATATTATTTCAAATAGTCAAAATAAACAAGTTACTATAGAACTGATTCAAGATGTAGTTTCAAGCTATTACAACTTAAAAATTGACGATTTTAAATCCGCAAGAAGAACGAGAAATGTAGCCTTTCCAAGACAAATAGCTATGTATTTGAGTAGAAAACTTACTGATATGTCACTGCCGAAAATAGGAGAAGAGTTCGGAGGCAGGGATCATACAACGGTAATTCATGCATATGAAAAAATTTCTGATTGTTTAAAAAACGATGAGGCTTTGCAGAAAGTTATTAATGAACTAACAAAAAGAATTAATCAAAAATAATCAACAGCTGTTGATTATTTTTATAAAGTTTTATGTTGATAACTAAATATTTACCTTACGCAGTCTGATAATGTGGATAAGATTATTCATTTCTCTTTACTTATCCACACTTATTTTGCAAAAAAAACTTAGTTATATGAATGCTTCCAAGCGTTTTGCACAAATCCACAGCACCTACTACTATTACTACTAAAATTTATTATTATCTTATCTATCTATAAAAAACCTATGTTAATAAGGAGGTACTAAAATTATGCAATTTACATGTGAAAAATCAAATTTATTAGATGGAATATCAACTGTTCAAAAAGCAGTTACTGGTAAATCAACTATGCCTGTACTTCAAGGTATTTTAATAAAAGCTGAATCTAAAGGATTAGTTATGACTGGATCTGATATAGATTTAAGTATAGAGACAAAAGTAAAAGCTGATGTTACTACTACAGGAAGTATAGTTGTGGATTCAAGATTATTTGGAGAAATTATTAGAAAACTCCCTAATGATATTATTCAAATTCAAGTTATTGAAGATAAAAGCATTGAAATAATATGTCAGAAATCAAAGTTTTCTCTAATATATATGAATCCAGATGATTTTCCTCTATTGCCAAATATTAATGAAAACATGATTTTTTCAATTCCTCAGAAACAATTAAAAAGTATGATTAGAGGAACTATTTTCGCAACAGCTCAGGATGAAACAAGACCAATACTAACTGGTGTTCTTTTTGAAGTTAAGGATAAAAAAATAAATCTTGTGGCTTTAGATGGTTATAGATTAGCCTTAAGATCTGAATATGTAGACAGTGAAAATACAATAAATGCTGTTATTCCTGCAAAGACATTAAATGAAGTTGGCAAAATACTTGGTGATAATGATGAAAATGTAAACATCACTTTTACTCCAAATCATATTTTATTTAGTATAGGTGAAACTAAAATAATTTCAAGGCTGTTAGAAGGTGAATTTATTAAATATAATTCAATAATTCCAGAAGAATACAACTTAAAAGTAACAGCTAAAAGAAATGAATTGCTTGATTCAATAGAAAGAGCTTCACTTATGGCAAAGGAAGGAAATACTAATTTAATAAAGCTTGATATACAAGAAGAAAGCATGATAATTACATCTAATTCTCAATTGGGAATGGTACGAGAAGAAACAAATATAATTTTGCAAGGACAGACGCTTCAAATTGCATTTAATTCAAAATACCTAATAGATGTATTAAAAATAATGGAAGAGGATGAGGTTGTCTTAGAATTTTCCAGCAGCGTTGCTCCATGTATAATAAAACCAAAAGAAAATGTAAATAACATTTATCTTGTACTTCCTGTAAGACTTCAAAATAATTAAAAACTTTATATAAGTAAAAGGGAGATGTGCTCATTGAAAGAGGTAAAAATAAATACAGATATAATTAAATTAGATTCTTTCTTAAAATGGAGTGGTGCAGTGTCACAAGGATCGGAAGCTAAAATATATATTTTAAATGGTGAAGTAAAAGTTAATGGTGAAACGGAAACAAGGAGATCAAAAAAATTATCCATAGGAGATATAATTGAATTTCAGGGAGAACAATACAAAATAATTTAAATTTCTTATGTAAAGTATCTTATTATGATATAATTATTTATTAAGGTGTTTAAAATGTATATTAAATATTTACAACTTAGAAATTATAGAAACTACCCTGAATTATCTGTGGAGTTTAGCAAAAATACTAATGTATTCATAGGTGATAATGCACAGGGAAAAACAAATATTTTAGAGAGCATATACTATTGCAGCATAGGTAAATCACACAGAACCAATAAAGATAAAGAGTTAATAAGCTGGAACAAAAATGAGGCTTATATTCAGTCTTATATTGCCAGAGAAAGACTGGATAAAAAAATTGAAATTAAAATTTTTAAAGAGGGAAAGAAAGGAATTAATATAAACAAAATTAAAGTAAATAAAATTTCAGAACTCCTGGGAAATTTTAATGTAGTTATGTTTTCACCGGAGGATTTAAAAATAGTTAAAGAATCTCCTTCCTACAGGAGGAAGTTTCTTGATATAGAATTATGCAAATTAAGTAAAATGTATTATTATAATCTGGTTCAGTACAATAAAGTACTTGAGGAAAAAAATATTCTGCTTAAAAGATGGAATGAAAAAAACATTGCTATATTGGAAATTTATAACGAACAGCTTTCTAAATTTGGCAGCGAAGTAATTAAACAAAGAAAAAATTATATCGATAAATTAAACAGCATAGGAAAACACATCCATAAAAAAATTTCTAATGGAACAGAACAGATTGAGTTTAAATATATTACATCTGTCAAGAATATTGATGATGCTGAAAATCAACTTTTATTAAATTTTAAGAAGAATATGAGAAGAGATATAGAAAAAAGGATTTCTTCAGAAGGACCTCACAGGGACGATTTTCAGGTTCTAATTAATAATACAGATGCAAAAAGTTTTGGATCTCAGGGACAGCAGAGAACTGCTGTGTTAACTATTAAATTTGCATCTTTAGAAATTATTAAAGAAATTATAGGAGAGTATCCAGTATTGCTATTGGATGATGTATTGTCTGAATTAGATTCCAAAAGACAGGAATACATATTAAATTCAATAAAGAATATACAAACTATTATAACCTGTACTGGTATAGAAGAAATTAATAATTTATTAAGTAATAATAGTTATGTTTTTAAAGTTACAAAAGGCATTGTAGAAAAAATAGAAAATTGAAAGGAGCCTTTTTATGTTTCTACATTTAGGTGAAAGCATAGTTGTGCCGATAAAGGATATAATTGGAATTTTCGATATGGAAACATCTATGTATAGTTCAGATACCACTCAATTTTTAAGAATGGCTGAAGAAGATGGATTTGTTCAAAGAATTACTAAAGAAAAACCTAAATCATTTATTATTGCAGAAGTAGATAAAAAAAGTAAAATATTTTTTTCGCCGATATCTTCTTCTACACTAACTAAAAGATCTCAGGCTATATATTATGAACCATAAGAGGTAGGAGGATAAACATGTCTGAAGACAAGAATCAAATATATGATGAAAGTCAGATACAAGTACTAGAGGGTTTAGAGGCTGTAAGAAAAAGACCAGGTATGTACATAGGAAGTACTAGTATAAGAGGACTTCATCACTTGGTATATGAAATAGTAGATAATAGCATCGATGAAGCTATGGGGGGATTTTGTAATCATATCGAGATAATTATTCAAAATGATAATTCAGTAATTGTAAAGGATAATGGAAGAGGTATGCCTGTAGGTATGCATCCAAAGATGCATTTACCAACAGTTGAAGTAATAATGACAGTACTTCATGCTGGAGGAAAATTCGGAGGCAGTGGATATAAAGTTTCCGGAGGACTACATGGTGTTGGAGCATCTGTAGTAAATGCTCTATCAGAAACATGTGAAGTAAGAGTAAAAAGAGAAGGACATATATGGAGACAAACATACAAAAGAGGAAAAGCAGTTACAGGTCTTGATATTATTGGAGATACTGATGAACAAGGAACATATACATACTTTAAACCTGACAATGAAATTTTTGAAGATATAAATTTTGATTATGATACATTAGCTCAAAGGCTTAGAGAATTAGCTTTTTTAAATAAAGGAGTAAAAATATCTATGTCTGATGAAAGAAACGGAAAAAAAGAAGTCTTTCATTATGAAGGAGGTATAAAATCATTTGTTGCTTACTTAAACAGAAATAAAGAAGTAATTCAGGCAGAACCAATATATGTTGAAGGCAGGAAAGAGGATTATTCTGTTGAAGTTGCATTGCAGTATAATGATGGATATGTAGAGAACATTTTTTCATTTGCAAATAATATAGATACTGTTGAAGGAGGTACACATTTAGCAGGATTAAAAAGTGCATTAACAAGAGTATTTAATGATTATGCAAGAAAATTTGGTTTTTTAAAAGAAAATGATAAGAACTTTTCAGGAGAAGATATTAGAGAAGGATTAACAGCCGTTATTTCGGTAAAACTTATAGATCCACAATTTGAAGGTCAAACAAAAACTAAATTGGGTAACAGTGAAGTTAGAGGTATTGTTGATAATATTGTTGGGGAGGGAATTAGAAACTTTTTAGAAGAAAACCCTCAGACAGGAAAAACAATAATAGAAAAATCATTAACTGCTTCAAGAGCAAGAGAAGCTGCAAGAAAAGCAAGAGAATTAACCAGAAGAAAATCAGTTTTAGAAAGTACATCTCTCCCAGGAAAGCTTTCAGACTGTTCATCCAGAGATCCAAAAGAATGTGAAATTTATCTTGTAGAAGGAGATTCTGCAGGAGGTTCAGCAAAGCAGGGAAGGGATAGAAGATTTCAGGCAATTTTACCTTTAAGAGGTAAGATTATGAATGTTGAAAAACAGAGGCTGGATAAAATATTAAACTCTGAGGAAATCAGAGCAATGATTACTGCTTTCGGAGCAGGGATTGGTGCAGATTTTGACGTTTCAAAGATAAGGTATGATAGGATAATATTAATGACTGATGCAGATGTTGATGGAGCACATATAAGAACGCTTATTTTAACTTTCTTTTACAGATACATGAAAGAATTAGTTGAAAAAGGTCATGTTTATATAGCACAGCCACCACTTTATAAAGTATCTAAGTCTAAGAAGGAATATTATGCTTATAGCGACAAGGAATTAGATAAAGTGCTTCAATTAGTAGGAGGAAAAGATAATAGTACAAATATTCAAAGATATAAAGGTCTTGGTGAAATGGATGCCACACAACTTTGGGATACAACAATGAATCCAGAAAAAAGAACATTACTTCAGGTTACAGTGGAGGATGCAATAGCAGCTGATGAAATATTCACAATACTTATGGGTGACAAGGTAGAACCAAGAAGAGAATTTATAATGGAAAATGGAAACAAGGTTATAAACTTAGATATTTAGCAATGAAGAGGTGTGATGCATGGAAAATGGAAAGATATTACCAGCGGAGATAAGTCACGAAATAAAAAAATGTTATATAGACTATGCTATGAGTGTTATAGTTGGCCGTGCGCTACCAGATGTAAGAGACGGTTTAAAACCAGTTCATAGAAGAATTTTATATTCTATGCATGAATTGGGCCTAACTCCTGAAAAAGGATATAGAAAATGCGCAAGAATAGTCGGAGATGTTTTAGGAAAATACCATCCACATGGTGATACAGCAGTTTATGAAGCATTAGTCAGAATGGCACAGGATTTTTCACAAAGATATACACTAGTAGATGGTCACGGAAACTTTGGTTCTGTTGATGGCGATAGCGCGGCTGCCATGAGATATACAGAAGCAAAAATGAGTAAAATAGCACTAGAACTTTTAAGAGATATAAATAAAAATACTGTAGATTTTGTTCCTAATTTTGACGGAGAAGAGCAGGAACCTTCTGTTCTTCCTTCCAGATTTCCCAATTTATTAGTAAATGGCTCAGCTGGTATAGCAGTTGGTATGGCAACTAATATACCACCTCATAACTTAAATGAAGTTATAAATGGAATAATAAAGTTAATGGAAAATCCAGATATAACTATACCTGAGCTGATGCTTGAAATTAAGGGACCAGATTTTCCAACAGCAGGTATAATACTTGGAACCTCTGGTATAAGAGAAGCATATGAAACTGGAAGAGGAAAAGTAATTGTCAGATCAAAAACAGAAATAGAAGAGGAAAATGGAAGGCATAGGATAATAGTTACAGAGCTTCCTTATCAGGTTAATAAGGCAAAACTCATAGAAAACATGGCTGAATTAGTTAAAGAAAAGAAAATTGAAGGAATTTCTGATATCAGAGATGAATCTGATAGAGAAGGAATGCGTATTGTTATAGAAATTAAACGTGATGGTAATGCTAATGTAATTTTAAACCAATTATTTAAGCATACAAAAATGCAGGATACATTTGGTATCATAATGCTGGCTCTTGTAAATAATGAGCCAAAAGTGTTGAATTTAAAGGAAATACTGGTTAATTATCTTGATTTCCAGAAGGAAGTTATAAGAAGGAGAACAAGATTTGATTTAGATAAGGCACTGGCAAGAGCTCATATTTTGGAAGGATTAAAGATAGCACTTGATCATATAGATGAGGTTATAAAGCTTATAAGAGCATCTAAAACTGGAGAAGAAGCAAAAAATGGATTAATGGCACAATTTAATCTTTCTGAAAAACAATCTCAAGCTATATTAGACATGAGATTACAGAGATTAACAGGTTTAGAAAGAGAAAAAATAGAAAATGAATATGACGAATTAATGAAAACAATAAATTATTTGAAGGAAGTTCTTGAAAAAGAAGAATTAGTTTTAAAAATAATAAAAGATGAACTAACTGAAATTAAGAACAAATATGGCGATGAGAGAAGAACAAGCATTGAAAGAAATAGTAATGAAATAAATATTGAGGATCTGATTCAGGAGCAAAGTGTTGTTATAACATTAACTCATTCAGGTTATATAAAAAGAGTGAGTGCAGATACTTATTCAGCTCAAAGAAGGGGCGGAAAGGGTATTCAGGCAACGGCCACAAAGGAAGATGACTTTGTGGAGAATATTTTTATTACTTCAACACACAGCAATATTTTATTCTTTACAAATATGGGAAGAGTATATCGTTTAAAGGGTTATGAAGTACCAGAAGCTGGAAGAACAGCTAAGGGAACTAATATTGTTAACTTACTTCCACTATTGACATCTGAAAAAATTCAAGCTGTTATTACACTTAAAGAATTTGAAGATAGAAATTATCTAGTGATGGGTACTAAAAAAGGTTTAATAAAGAAAACTTCTTTAAAACAATTTGCTAATATTAGAAGGAGTGGTTTAATTGCTATTACATTAAGAGAAAATGATGAATTAATAGCTGTGAGAATGACTACTGGAGAAAGTGAAGTTTTAATGTTCACACAGGATGGTTATGCAATTAGATTTAATGAAAAAGATGTTAGACCTATGGGAAGGACAGCAGCAGGTGTTAAGGCAATAACACTTAGAGATAAAGATGTTGCTTTGTCAATGGATATAGCAGCTAAAGAGAATGATGTATTAGTTGTAAGTGAAAATGGATTTGGTAAAAGAACACCAATTGATGAATATACACCTCATAGAAGAGGGGGAAAAGGTATAATCACATATAAAATCACTGAAAAGACAGGTAAAATTGTTGGTGCCAGAGTAGTAAAAGATGATGATGAGCTAATGCTTATTAATACTTCTAATGTAGCCATCAGATTAAATATATCAGGTATTTCAACAACCAGCAGAAATGCAATGGGAGTTACCCTTATGAGGACAGTGGAAGATGAAAAGGTAGTTGCTATTGCTAAAATAGACAGCAGTTATATTGAAGATAGCAAAGAAACTGAAGAAATTGAAGAAACTAAAGAAACTAAAGAAACTGAAGATACTAATGAGAATAAATAAGTTATAAGTTACATTTAAAGCCAGGATGAAATTAAATTATCCTGGCTTTTTTTATATAATAATATATATTTTATTATACATTCATATTAAGTTTAATAACAACCTGACCAAGTGTATCAATATATGTAAACTTAAGATAAAATGAGAAGTACTATGGATAGTAAGTTTAATGGCTGTAAATAAGAAAATATTGAAATACAACTGATATATATTTTGGTACAATACTCTTTGTCGCTGCAAGATAGTAAAGCAGCAGCAAATTAGTTGATTATATGCAGCACTTTAATGAGTTTATATTATTTGAAGTTATTAAGAAAAATAATATTGACAACACATCATTTAAGTGATAACATATAAAAGTATCAAAAATTCATTTTGATCTTTGAAAATTAAACAGAGAAGATAACAGGTAAAAACTTGTTAAATAAACCAGCAATTCTTTTATAGAGTATAAAGTAATGAGCAATCAAACTTTTAAATTGAGAGTTTGATCCTGGCTCAGGACGAACGCTGGCGGCGTGCTTAACACATGCAAGTCGAGCGATGAAGTCCCTTCGGGGACGGATTAGCGGCGGACGGGTGAGTAACACGTGGGCAACCTGCCTCAAAGAGGGGGATAGCCTCCCGAAAGGGAGATTAATACCGCATAACATTAGAGCATCACATGATGTTCTAATCAAAGGAGTAATCCGCTTTGAGATGGGCCCGCGGCGCATTAGCTAGTTGGTGAGGTAACGGCTCACCAAGGCAACGATGCGTAGCCGACCTGAGAGGGTGATCGGCCACATTGGAACTGAGACACGGTCCAGACTCCTACGGGAGGCAGCAGTGGGGAATATTGCACAATGGGGGAAACCCTGATGCAGCAACGCCGCGTGAGTGATGAAGGTCTTCGGATTGTAAAGCTCTGTCTTTTGGGACGATAATGACGGTACCAAAGGAGGAAGCCACGGCTAACTACGTGCCAGCAGCCGCGGTAATACGTAGGTGGCAAGCGTTGTCCGGATTTACTGGGCGTAAAGGGTGCGTAGGCGGATGTTTAAGTGAGATGTGAAATACCCGGGCTTAACTTGGGTACTGCATTTCAAACTGGATATCTAGAGTGCAGGAGAGGAGAATGGAATTCCTAGTGTAGCGGTGAAATGCGTAGAGATTAGGAAGAACACCAGTGGCGAAGGCGATTCTCTGGACTGTAACTGACGCTGAGGCACGAAAGCGTGGGTAGCAAACAGGATTAGATACCCTGGTAGTCCACGCCGTAAACGATGAATACTAGGTGTAGGAGGTATCGACCCCTTCTGTGCCGCAGTTAACACAATAAGTATTCCGCCTGGGGAGTACGATCGCAAGATTAAAACTCAAAGGAATTGACGGGGGCCCGCACAAGCAGCGGAGCATGTGGTTTAATTCGAAGCAACGCGAAGAACCTTACCTGGACTTGACATCCCCTGAATAACCTAGAGATAGGCGAAGCCCTTCGGGGCAGGGAGACAGGTGGTGCATGGTTGTCGTCAGCTCGTGTCGTGAGATGTTAGGTTAAGTCCTGCAACGAGCGCAACCCTTATCATTAGTTGCTACCATTAAGTTGAGCACTCTAGTGAGACTGCCCGGGTTAACCGGGAGGAAGGTGGGGATGACGTCAAATCATCATGCCCCTTATGTCCAGGGCAACACACGTGCTACAATGGTGGGTACAGAGAGATGCAATACCGCGAGGTTGAGCCAAACTCTAAAACCCATCCCAGTTCGGATTGTAGGCTGAAACTCGCCTACATGAAGCTGGAGTTGCTAGTAATCGCGAATCATAATGTCGCGGTGAATACGTTCCCGGGCCTTGTACACACCGCCCGTCACACCATGAGAGCTGGTAACACCCGAAGTCCGTGAGATAACCGTAAGGAGTCAGCGGCCGAAGGTGGGATTAGTAATTGGGGTGAAGTCGTAACAAGGTAGCCGTAGGAGAACCTGCGGCTGGATCACCTCCTTTCTAAGGAGTCGACATGTAAGGATAACTTACGTGAAAGCTTGGTTTATTTCTCTGTTTAATTTTGAGAGATCAAAAAACCTAAACGGTTTTTGATTAATCTCTTTTGTTCTTTGAAAATTGCACAGTATAAAAAAGTTTACATTAAAGTTAAGGTATACAAAAATACCTTTGTATTAAGATTACTTTATTTAAAGGAAAATTGATAGAAGCGAGCAATACAAGGAAGCAACTGAGCGAGGAGCGGAGTTTACTCAAGGTAAATGAGCACCGCAGTGAAGGCAGCTGACGCAGTAGTGCGAAGCTTATAGAGATTTTAAAGGTCAAGCTACAAAGGGCGCATGGTGAATGCCTTGGCACCAGTAGGCGAAGAAGGACGCGATAAGCTGCGATAAGCTTCGGGTAGGCGCAAATAGCCTGTGATCCGGAGATTTCCAAATGGGGAAACCCACATACCTAACGGTATGTACTATAAACTGAATTCATAGGTTTATAGGGCTATACCCGGGGAACTGAAACATCTAAGTACCCGGAGGAAGAGAAAGAAAAATCGATTTTCTGAGTAGCGGCGAGCGAAAGGGAAAGAGCCCAAACCAGGAACTTGTTCCTGGGGTTGTGGATAGATCATTATGTGAGACATCATTTAACTGAAGGTTCTGGAAAGGACCACCGCAGAAGGTAACAGTCCTGTAGGTGAAAAAGGAAGTCTTAAAGATCTATTCCAGAGTACCACGAGACACGTGAAACCTTGTGGGAAGCAGGGAGGACCACCTCCCAAGGCTAAATACTAACTGGTGACCGATAGTGAAGAAGTACCGTGAGGGAAAGGTGAAAAGAACCCCGGAAGGGGAGTGAAATAGAATCTGAAACCGTGTGCCTACAACCGGTCATAGCACTTTAACGTGTGATGACGTGCTTTTTGTAGAACGAGCCAGCGAGTTACGGTATGTAGCAAGGTTAAGTACTTAAGGTACGGAGCCGAAGGGAAACCGAGTCTGAATAGGGCGACTAGTTGCATGCTGTAGACCCGAAACCGGGTGACCTATCCATGGACAGGTTGAAGCGGAAGTAAAATTCCGTGGAGGACCGAACCACATTGGTGTTGAAAAATCATGGGATGAGCTGTGGATAGCGGAGAAATTCCAATCGAACTCGGAGATAGCTGGTTCTCCTCGAAATAGCTTTAGGGCTAGCGTTGAGAATGAGTAGTGGAGGTAGAGCACTGAATGGGCTAGGGGCTGACAACAGTTACTGAACCCTATCAAACTCCGAATGCCATATACTTGAATCTCAGCAGTCAGACTACGAGTGATAAGATCCGTGGTCAAAAGGGAAACAGCCCAGATCATCAGCTAAGGTCCCAAAGTGTAAGTTAAGTGGAAAAGGATGTGGGATTTCTAAGACAACTAGGATGTTGGCTTAGAAGCAGCCACTCATTTAAAGAGTGCGTAATAGCTCACTAGTCGAGAGGTCCTGCGCCGAAGATGTCCGGGGCTAAAACTTACCACCGAAGCTATGGATGTACACTACGTGTACGTGGTAGAGGAGCTTCCTGTATGGGCTGAAGTCGTACCGAAAGGAGCGGTGGACTGTACAGGAGTGAGTATGCTGGCATAAGTAGCGAGAAATAAGTGAGAATCTTATTGGTCGAAAACCTAAGGTTTCCTGAGGAAGGTTCGTCCGCTCAGGGTTAGTCGGGACCTAAGCCGAGGCCGAAAGGCGTAGGTGATGGACAATCGGTTGATATTCCGATACCGCCAACTGACGTTATTACAAATGGGATGACGCAGGAGGATAGGATGTGCGCACTATTGGATGTGCGTCTAAGCACTTAGTCAGGTCAGACAGGCAAATCCGTCTGATCAATGATGAGGTGTCATGGGGAGCGAAATTATCGTCGCGAAGTATCCGATTCCACGCTGCCGAGAAAAGTCTCTATGGAGGAAGTTGGTGCCCGTACCGCAAACCGACACAGGTAGGTGAGGAGAGAATCCTAAGACCATCGGAAGAATTGTTGTCAAGGAACTCGGCAAATTGACCCCGTAACTTCGGGAGAAGGGGTGCCTGCCTCACGGCAGGCCGCAGAGAATAGGCCCAAGCAACTGTTTAGCAAAAACACAGGTCTCTGCTAAAGCGAAAGCTGAAGTATAGGGGCTGACGCCTGCCCGGTGCTGGAAGGTTAAGGGGATCCGTTAACGTAAGTGAAGCGGTGAACTTAAGCCCCAGTAAACGGCGGCCGTAACTATAACGGTCCTAAGGTAGCGAAATTCCTTGTCGGGTAAGTTCCGACCCGCACGAATGGCGTAATGACTTGGGCACTGTCTCGACAACAAATCCGGCGAAATTGTAGTGCAAGTGAAGATGCTTGCTACCCGCGATTGGACGGAAAGACCCCGTAGAGCTTTACTGTAGCTTAGCATTGAGTTTCGGTATTGTCTGTACAGGATAGGTGGGAGACTGCGAAGCAGGGGCGTCAGCTTCTGTGGAGTCACCCTTGGGATACCACCCTGACAGTACTGAGATTCTAACCGGTGGCCATGAAACTGGTCACGGGACATTGTTAGGTGGGCAGTTTGACTGGGGCGGTCGCCTCCTAAAATGTAACGGAGGCGCCCAAAAGTTCCCTCAGTGCGGTTGGAAATCGCGCGAAGAGTGCAAAGGCAGAAGGGAGCTTGACTGCGACACATACAAGTGGAGCAGGGACGAAAGTCGGGCTTAGTGATCCGGTGGTTCCTCGTGGGAGGGCCATCGCTCAACGGATAAAAGCTACCTCGGGGATAACAGGCTGATCTCCCCCAAGAGTCCACATCGACGGGGAGGTTTGGCACCTCGATGTCGGCTCGTCGCATCCTGGGGCTGAAGTAGGTCCCAAGGGTTGGGCTGTTCGCCCATTAAAGCGGCACGCGAGCTGGGTTCAGAACGTCGTGAGACAGTTCGGTCCCTATCCGTCGCGGGCGTAGGAAATTTGAGAGGAGCTGTCCTTAGTACGAGAGGACCGGGATGGACTGACCTCTGGTGTACCAGTTGTTCCGCCAGGAGCATGGCTGGGTAGCTATGTCGGGACGGGATAAACGCTGAAAGCATCTAAGCGTGAAACCCACCTCAAGATTAGATTTCCCATAGCGTAAGCTAGTAAGACCCCTAGAAGAACACTAGGTTGATAGGTTAGAGGTGTAAGCATGGCAACATGTTCAGCTGACTAATACTAATAGGTCGAGGGCTTGACCAAATAATTATACTGTGCAATTTTGAAAGAACAAGATTTTAATTTTTGTTCTTTAATATAGATCTGGTGATAATGGCGTTAAGGTAACACCCGTTCCCATTCCGAACACGAAGGTTAAGCTTCATTGCGCCCATGGTACTGCAGGGGAGGCTCTGTGGGAGAGTAGGTAGTTGCCAGGTGAACAATTGGATCTTTAGCTCAGTTGGTTAGAGCAACCGGCTCATAACCGGTTGGTCCGGGGTTCGAGTCCCTGAAGGTCCACCATATGGGGGATTAGCTCAGCTGGGAGAGCACCTGCCTTGCACGCAGGGGGTCAAGGGTTCGAATCCCTTATTCTCCACCAAAAAAAATCATCTAATAATAGATGATTTTTTTTTATATATAAATATACGGTAAAGCTTATACTAATTCTTTATTTTTTAAATATTTATATCTAAAATAAAATGTAAATGATGATAAAATTCTTAATATGCCTACTATTAGCAAAGCAATATATATGTTAGTAATATTTTTTATCTTCATACCTATAATTGGAGCAAAAATGAGAGTAATATTAGTAAGAACAGTGTATGCAGCAATATAAATGGTTCTGTTTTCATCTGGGGCTGTTTCATATAAGTTATTAGATAACAATAATAATGTACCGGCTGTAGCCGAACCAGTTACTACGGTAAAAGCTGCAACTTGAAACATGCTTTTTGAGATAATATAAAAGAATGGGCAGCATGCCATAAAAAGAGCAGCATAAAAAATGGCTAAATTATTACCCTTTTTTTCAGAGAATTTCTGCCAAAGAACATATGCAATTGCCTGTGCTATATTCTATCTAACTTGTGTTTAGTAAATGAAAATACTTCTAATAATGAAAGAATAAAGGCTATTGCAAAGAAAATTTGATACAAATGAATTCTCTGAGTGTTATTTTTAGGTATATAAAAAAGAAGATTACCTGTGATAAAATTATACTTTATAAATAATCCAGTACCTAAAAATACGGCTAATATGCAAAACACTGCCGGATAAGAGTTTAGTAATGCAATATCAGTATCGTTTGCATTAAGTCTTTTAGCATAAAGTCCAGCAAATGGAACTACTAAATTTATACTAAAGGCTTGTAAAATTCCATTAATATTATTGACAGAAAGATTATATTCTAAATTTGTTTTAGATTTATTAAAGATAAGCATCACCTCTTTAGTAAAAATTATACATATAATTAATATATTAAACTAAAATTATTAAAAAATCAAAGAATATGCACCATAAAAAATTAAGGAATATTTAGTTTACAAAATTTTAATATACTTAATTGCATAAGTATATTAAAATTAAATAATAAAGCATAAGGTGATCATATGAAGTTATATAGATTAAAACAATTTTACTGGGCAGTTACAGCCAGAATCAATAAAAGTGATGAAAATTTTATTCAAGAGAATTTAAATGATACAGAGAAAAAGTTATTTTTAAAACTTTCCAAATCAGATCAAAAACATTGTTTAAGAGTAGCATATAAAGTAAAAGAATTATGTAAAGAAAGTAATTTAAGTGATAAAATATTAGTGAAAGCTGCATTACTTCATGATATTGGTAAAGCACAGTGTAGTTTAGGGGTTATAGATAAATCATTATTGGTAATTGCAGATAAGATATTAAATGGTAACTTGAAAAAATTCAAAAATATTAAAAAAGTAAATACATATTACAATCATGCAGAAATAGGATATGAAATATTAAAAAAATATGACTATGATGAAAAATTCCTTAATTTAATTAGAAATCATCATATGAAACAGGGCAACTTCAAAGATATAGATAAAGAATTAAGTATTTTAATTAAAAGTGATAGCGAAAATTAAAAATAATATCATAGGGGGTAAATATATTAATATGAGTTCAATTGAAAGAAGAAAGCTTATTGAAGATATGATAAAAAATAGTGAAGGCCCTTTAAAAGGTCAAAACATAGCAAAAAAACTTGGAGTTACAAGGCAGGTAATAGTTAAGGATATTGCAATATTAAGGGCAGAAGGAAAAAATATCATAGCAACTCCAGATGGGTACCTTATACCATTTCAGCAAGAGAATGGTGTTAAAAAAGTTATTGCAGTAAATCATAATGAAAAAGATATTGAAGATGAATTAAATATTATTGTGAAATTTGGCGGTGTTGTAGACGATGTCATTGTAGAGCACCCTATATATGGTGAAATTAAAGGTAATCTGATGATAAGAAATTTATATGACATACAAAAGTTTATCAGTAAATTAAGCAATAACCTTCAGCCATTACTTATTTTAACTGATGGTATACATCTGCATACTATTGAAGCTGAAGACGATAAACATCTAAATATGATATTAGATGAATTAAAAAAGGCTGGTTTTTTAATAAATAATGAGGAGTAGAATGGAGAGGAATATGGAAAAGGTAGCTTTATTAAAGTGTAATGAATATAACCTGGAATTAATTGAAAATAATTTAAGACATGGTTTTGATTTACTTGGTGGAGAAGATTTTTTAAAAAAGCTTATACCTTATAACAGCAAGGTTCTTTTAAAACCAAATATGTTAAGCGTTGAGGGACAAGGTTCCCTGGTAATAACCAATTCTGTAATGTTTGAGGCAGTTATAAGGATAATAAAAGATTATAGCAGTAATATTTCTTTTGGGGATTCTCCTGGTTTTGGGGATTCAAAAAGAGCAGCAGAAAAAAGCGGTATGATGGCAGTAGCAGAAAAATATGGAGTTAAGTTTGAAGATTTTAAAGAATCAGTTCATGTTAAATTAGACGACTCAATATTATGTAAAAGCTGGACAGTTGCCAGGGCCCCTTATGAGGCAGATGTTGTTATTACATTACCAAGATTAAAAACACATGCTATGGCTTATTATACAGGTGCCATTAAGAATCAGTTTGGGTGTATACCAGGAACTTTAAAGGCAACATGGCATACTAGGATGCCTGATGCAAATAATTTCTGCAAAATGCTGCTAGATTTAAATAAGCTGGTTAATACTAATTTTGCAATTTTGGATGGTATTATAGCAATGCAGGGAAATGGACCTAAAAACGGAAGCCCATATAAGATGAATACCATAATAATGGGAAAAAGTTTAAGTGCAGTTGATTCTACTGCTGTGAGACTTATTGGCTATGATAATCCTTTGGATACACCTGTGCTAAAAGAGGCTTATGATAGTAAGTGGGGAGCTGTTCTGCCAGAGGAAATTCAGGTTTTAGGCGAAACAATTGAAAATATGAAAGCAAAAGATTTTCAATTATGCAGGAAAGGCGGGAGTTTTTATTTTATTAATCCTAAAGCAACAAATTTTCTTAGAAATATGATAGCTCCGAGTCCAGCTTTAATTCCGGATAAATGCATATCATGCAGAAGATGTGAAGAGGTATGTCCGGAAAAACCAAGGGTAATTTCTATGATTAAAATTGACGGTAAGCTTAAACCTGCATGGAATATGAAAGAGTGTATACGATGTTTCTGCTGTCAGGAGTTATGTCCAGCAGGAGCAATCGAAACAAAGTATACGACTTTAGGAAAATTACTGGGGATGAATAAGAGGTGACAAACATGAAAAAAAGAATTACATTAATTTCAGTAATTATTGCACTGGTATTTATATTGTTATTTTTAGATAAAATAGTTTCATTTGCAATCAATGTACAATGGTTTAATGAAGTTAATTATTTAAGTACTTATTTTACAAAATTATTGGCTATAGCAAAATTAATGATACCATTGTTTTTAATAACCTTTGCAGTTATTTGGATTTATTCCAGAAGTATTAAAAATAGTGTAACAAAGTATAAACAGACTGATGCAGAATCAGGTAATAAAAGTAAACTTGGAAGAAAGTTATTTTTTATAATAGATGCTGTTATTTCATTTGGTATATCATATGCATTTTCATCAAGTTATTGGTATACAATATTACAATTTGCTAATTCTGTAAGCTTCAACACTAAGGATCCAGTATTTCATAAGGATGTTTCATTTTATGTATTTAAGCTGCCATTAATTCAGTCACTATATAATATTATAATGACACTTTTAATATTCCTGGTTATAATTACATTTATTACTTATTTTGTGTTGGTTTCAAAGGATAAAATAAAATCCGGGTTTGCAGGTTCCTTTGAAAAGATAAGTTTAACAAATAATGGTCTAACTAAATTTGCTGGGAAACAATTAGCTATAGTATCATCATTAATATTATTAAATTTATCATTAGGATATTTATTAAAATCTTATAATTTAGTATATAGTACCAGAGGGGTAGCCTATGGTGCCAGTTACACAGATATTCATGTTTCACTTTTATTTTACAGAATTATTATAGTAATTTCTTTAATTTCAGCAATAGTAATTTTTTGGAGTGTTATGCATTCAAAAGTAAAGCCAATAGTCTTTTCCATAATCTTAATATTTATTTTAATAGCCAGCGAGAATATTGTATCCACATTAGTTCAAAAGTTTGTAGTTAAGCCAAATGAAAAAATGCTTGAACAGCCATATATAAAAAATAATATTGATTATACAAAAAAAGCATTTAACCTTGATAAGGTTGAAGTTAAGGATTTTAAAGTTAATGATAATTTAACTAAAGATGATATAACCAATAATAAGGATACAATTGATAATATAAGAATAAATTCATTGAATCCATCTTTAGAATTTTATAATCAGGTTCAAATAATAAGATATTATTATGGTTTTAATGACATTGATATTGATAGATACAATATTAATGGAAAATATAATCAGGTGTTTGTTGCTGCAAGAGAATTAAATACAGATAGTCTTGAGCCAAATACATGGCAGAATAAGCATATAATATATACACATGGTTATGGCATGGTTATGAGCAAAGTTAATTCTGTAACTTCTGAAGGACAGCCAGATTTTGTTATTAAGGATATACCTCCAGAAAACTCAACAGGAATTAAATTAACTAATCCTAGAATTTATTATGGAGAAAAAACCAATGATTACGCAATTGTTGATACCAAAATGTCAGAATTTGATTATCCTAAAGGCGGGGATAATTCCAACAATAATTATAATGGTAATGGTGGAATAAAAATGAATGCAATAAATAAACTTCTTTTTTCCATCAATCAAAGAGATGTAAACTTTATGCTTTCTACGGATATTACAAATAACAGTAAAATATTAATTAATAGAAACATTGTTGAAAGAGCAAGGAAAATAGCACCTTTTTTAACTTATGACAGTGATCCATATATTGTTGTAAATGGAGGCAGGTTATATTGGATAATTGATGCATATACAACATCAAACAGATATCCTTTTTCAGAACCGCAGGATAATGTTAACTATATGAGAAATTCTGTTAAGGTAATAGTAGATGCTGTGGATGGCAGCATAAATTATTATATAGTTGATAAAACTGATCCAATAATAATGAGTTATTCTAAAATATTCCCTGATTTGTTTAAGAATATTTCTGAGTTGCCTAGCGGATTTAAGGAACATCTTAAGTATCCAGAGGATATGTTTAATACCCAGTGCAGTGTTATGGGAAAATATCACGTAGATGATCCTGGAGTATTCTTTAATGGAGAAGATTTATGGGAGGTTTCAAAGGATCAAAAGCAAATTGATGGAGAAAAAGATGTAAATGAAGCACCATATGTAATTATGAAATTACCGGGTGAAAAAAATGAAGAGATGGTAGTTTTAAAATATTTCAATATGAGAAACAAGGATAATATGGTTGGCCTTTTTGCAGCAAGGATGGATAATGGCAATTATGGGAAAATGGTATTGTATAAATTCCCTCCGCAAAAGACAGTTTACAGCCCTTATTTATTTAAACAAAAATTAAATCAGGATACTACTATTTCAAAAGAATTATCTTTATGGAATAAGGATGGTTCTAAGGTTCAGTTTGGAGACACAATTATTGTTCCAATAAGAGATTCTCTTCTATATGTTGAACCTGTATATTTGAGGGCCAGCGGGAAAAACAGTATTCCTGAAATGAAAAAAATTATAGTTTCCTATGGAGACAAAACTATATTATCAGATAGCGTGGAAGGTGCCCTTCAGCAGTTTTTTAATATGCCAGCTGATAATTCAAGTCCACAGGCTGTAGATAATAGCAAGAATAATCCTAATACTGATAAGATTAAAGCAGCAAAGGATTTATATGATAAAGCCATAGAGGCACAAAAAAATGGTGACTGGGCAAAATATGGAGAATATATAAAACAGTTAGGAGAACAATTAAGTTCTGTAAAATAGGAAAAGCTGATAAATAATAAATTTCACATTAAAATCTATTTTAGATTTTAATGTGAAATTTTTTTGATTAAAATGTTTTTGTATGTAAATAATACCAATATACCAGCATATTGGAGGAATACATATGAAAAAGAATATAATAAGAACATTTATAATTACTATAATTATACTATTTATGCCATGTATTTTAAGTAACAACTATAGTAAAAGTTATAATATTCAATCTGATAGTAATTTAGTAAATAGTAGTGAAGGCAGCAAAGGGAAAAACACTGATGATAATGAAATTACAACATTTGTTTCAAACACATGCTTTAAGAAAACATATTATATAAGCGGAGATAAGGTTAATGTTTATTCAGATAATAGCGGTGATGATAAAGTAATTTTTACTTTACATAAAGATGATATTGTAGTTGCTTATAAGGAAAGTAATGGATATCTTTACTGTGAAGAAGGAAGTGTAGGGAAAAAGGGATGGATAAAGAAAAATACAGATAATTTAAAAGGAGAGTTAAATAAAAATACAAAGTATAACATAGATGTGAATCTTACAAAACAAAATATAGTTGTTAAAGAGAATAATATAGAAATTAAAAATATTAAGTGTTCCACAGGGACTATAGGGGATCCTGATACAGAAACGCCTCTGGGTCAGTTTTTTATTCAAGACAAAGGAGAGTATTTCTATAGCAAACAATATGGGGAGGGGGCACGTTACTATATTAAATTTTTTGCAAATTATTTGATACATTCTATTCCTATTGATGAAAAAGGTAATATAATAGAAGAGGAAAGAAATAAATTAGGTTTCCCGGCTTCACATGGCTGTATCAGAGTATCCATGGAGGATGCAAAGTGGATATATGATAAAATACCAAATGGTTCAGCCATATTAATACATTATTAATAGAAATTATCTAGGATAGGATGGATTATAATGGATTACGATGTAATTATACTTGGGGGTGGCATAATAGGATGTGCTGTTGCTTATGAGCTCTCAAAATATAGTTTAAATATAGCTTTAATTGAGAAAGATTATGACATAGCCGATGATGTAGCATTAGTTAATTCCGCTGTTATATATGACGGAGCTGAATGTAAAGATACTTTGATGTCTAAATTAGAGTTAAGCGGAAATAAGCTGCTAAAAAATATAGTAAAAAAATTTAATGTTCCATTTAAGGAATGTGGTTCTCTTATTATTGCACAAAATGATGAAGAGGAAAAATCAATATATGAAATGTATAATAGAGCATTGGAAAGAGAAATAAAGGATATAGACATATTAGATAGTGATAAAGTATATCAGATGGAGCCAAATCTGAAGAGTAAAGTGAAAAAAGCATTATATTTAAAAGATACAGGGGTTATCTGCCCATATGATTTAGCCTTATCTTATGGAGAAATTGCTTTTGACAATGGTGTAAACTTTAAATTAGAGGAAGAAGTTCTGGATATACAGAAGGTAACTAAAGGATATAAAGTTATAACTAATAAAAATAAATTTACCTGTAATCTAGTAATAAATACAACTCCAGGAGAAAATTACTCTGTAGATACAAATGAAAAGCCAAGCAAAAATAGATGTAATCTAGATTATTTTTTATTAGAACATGACTTTGAATCAAATTTTAACAACATAATTACAACCATTGGAAAGGATAATAATAAAGTTTTTTCAGTTCCAACAGTTCAAGGAAATACCATTGTTTCAGTTATATCTAATAATAGGATTAGCTTTAATGAGGCAAAAAAAAGTGTGATGTATTTAGTTGGTGAGCTGAAGGATAATTTTATTAATAACTTTTATAGATGGAACTATTATAATGACAATATAATAATAGATGATAGTCTGATTCATGAAGGCTACATTAAAATACAGGGAAAGCACTATGCTGAAGTAACCATGACACCATTTATCGCAAAAATGGTTTGTGAGACTATAGTTAATAATTTGAACTGTGTTTTAAAAAAGGATTTTATTGATAAAAGAAGAGAGTTTTATAAATTTAGAGATTTAAACAATGAAGAAAGAAATCAAATAATAAAAATGAATAAAAGCTATGGGAAAATAGTCTGCTTATGCCAAAAGGTTACTGAGGGAGAAATTATTGATGCCATCAGAAGACCTTTAGGTGCAAGGACTGTAGAAGGTGTTAAAAGAAGAACCGGGGTTACCCTTGGCGGATGTCAGGGGGCTGGATGCTTAGATAAAATTGTTTCTATTCTAGCCAGAGAAACTAATAAAAATATGACTGAAATAGTTAAGGATTCAAAGAATTCCAAGATATTAAGATACAGAATTAAGGAATTTGACAGCGTATAAACTTTTTAAGGGGGAAAATTTAGAGTTGATTAAACAAATTATTTGTAAGGAATGCTATGAAAAATGCGTTTTGGACATAGATGAAGACAATGGAAAATTACTGGTAAGTGGTAATAACTGTATAAAAGGTATAGAATACGCAGAAAGGGAGAAGGACAATAACAAAGAAATATTTACTACTCTTGTTAGAATTAAGGGTGGAAAATTCAATGTTGTTCCAGTAAAAAGCACTGAACCAATTGACAAATCATTGTGGATTGAATGTTCTAAAGCACTTAGCAGATTATATGTAGGTGCACCTATAAAGGCAGGAGATATAGTATGTAAGAATCTCCTAAACACAGGAGTTGATATTGTAAGTATAAAAAATATTGATAAATTTTCATAGATATTTTTTTATATACAAAATGGGAGATCTAAAGATATGCTGGATTTAATAAGAATAAGAAATAATAAAGAGCAAGTTAAATTATCAATGAAAAACAGAGGAGAAAACTTCGATATAACGCTTATAGATGAGGTATTAAAGCTTGATGAAAAAAGAAGACAGATTTTAAGTGAAGCAGAAGCTTTAAGGCAAAAAAGAAAACAAGTATCATCACAAATATCAGGATTAAAAAAAGAAGAAGAAAATGTGCAGTCCATAAGGATAGAAATGAAAAAGCTGGCACAGGAAATTAAGCAGCATGATACAAGTTTAAATGAGCTTAATGAAAAGATTAAGTATATTATGTTAAGGATACCTAATATTCCAAATTCAGAGGTGCCTGAAGGTAAAAATGAAGAAGATAATATTGAGATTAAAAAATGGGGACAGCCTGCAAAACTTGATTTTAAAGTAAAAGCTCATTGGGATATTGGTGCAGATTTAGACATACTGGATTTTCAAAGAGCAGGGAAAATAGCCGGGCCAAGATTTGCAGTATATAAAGCAGATGGAGCAAGACTAGAAAGGGCAGTAATAAACTATTTTCTTGATACCCATGTTGATAAAAATGGATATACTGAAATATTCACACCTTATATAGTTAACAAAGAAAGCATGATTGGTACAGGTCAGCTTCCAAAGTTTGAGGAAGATACTTTTAAGATTACTAATAGTGACTATTTTTTAATACCAACTGCAGAAGTTCCAGTGACAAATTTATTTAGGGATGAAATAATAAATGGTGATGATTTACCAATAAAATATGTTGCCTACAGTGCATGCTTCAGAGCAGAAAAAAGCTCAGCAGGAAGAGATACCAGGGGATTAATCAGGCAGCATCAGTTTAACAAAGTTGAGCTGGTTAAGTTTTCAAAACCAGAACAGTCCTATAAAGAATTAGGGGAGCTTGTGGAAGATGCTGAAGGAGTTTTACAGGGTCTAAAGCTGCCTTATAGAATTGTTAAAGTATGCAAGGGAGATTTAGGCTTTACAGCAGCCTTTAAATATGACATTGAGGTCTGGATGCCCAGCTATAATAAATATGTGGAAATATCAAGCTGTAGTAATTTTGAGGATTTTCAGGCAAGACGGGCAAATATAAAATATAAAGAAAATCAAAAATCAAAACCAAGGTTTGTTCATACATTAAATGGATCAGCATTAGCCATAGGAAGAACAGTAGCTGCAATACTGGAAAATTATCAAAAGGCTGATGGAACAGTTGAAATCCCTCAAGTATTAATACCATATATGGGTGGAAAATATGATATAAAATAGCAAAAGAAGTATACGCTAATTAAAAACATTAAAAAAATTGTTGACATAATATAAGAAGGTTGATATAATAATACATGTCTTGAGGCATAAAACTTAAGATCTAAACGGAGAGATGGTCGAGTTGGTTTAAGGCACCGGTCTTGAAAACCGGCGTACGGGTGACCGTACCTAGGGTTCGAATCCCTATCTCTCCGCCATATTTTTTTATATAAAAGTAGGACACATGGAGAAATACTCAAGTGGCTGAAGAGGCGCCCCTGCTAAGGGCGTAGGTCGGGTTACCGGCGCGAGAGTTCAAATCTCTCTTTCTCCGCCAGAACATCCAATTAATTGGATGTTCTTTTTTAATTCATAAATTTAAATGAATTTTAACCATATGAATGAATAATATTTAGTAATGGATAAAATTTAGGTGAAACCATTATAAAATACTTTATATGTGCCAATTAACAGTCAATTTGAATCTTTGAAATATTTAAACATTAAATATATAATATTATTAAAACAAGCTTAAAAGAGGTGTACTTATGCTTAGAGGAAAGAAGGTACTATTAAGATCAATAGAAAAAAGGGATATAAATATTATATATGATTTTATAATTGAAGATGAATTAAAAAAACTAGATGGATTTTATGAATTACCTCCTGGGAAAGAATATATAATGGAGAATTTTAATAAAATAATTGGATCAGAAAAGAAGTATTTAAGTATAATAAATGAAAAAGGCGTTTTAATAGGATATATATCATTTAAAGAATTGAAGGATACATGTAATGTATATAAACTAGGTATTACTATAGGCAAGGGCTTTTGGAACAGGGGATACGGGCAGGATTCCATAATTACATTACTTCAGTATTTGTTTTTATTCAGGGGAGCCCAAAGAGTAGAATTAGAAGTGCTGGATTTCAATGAAAGAGCTATTAATGCTTATAAAAAGTGTGGATTTGTTGAGGAGGGAAGGAAAAGGAAGGGATTCTTCTCACAGGGGCAATATCATGATCTGGTTATCATGGGTATAATTAAAGAAGATTACTTTCAAAATAAATAAGCGAGACATTACATACATTTGATTTTTAATTTTGTATGTGTTATTATGTTTATGTTATTTGTGCGTCAGTAGCTCAGTTGGATAGAGTAGCTGGCTACGAACCAGTGGGCCGGGGGTTCGAATCCTCTCTGACGCACCAGAGAATTTATAGCTTCTCCTAAGTGGAGAAGCTTTTTTAATGTATTTACAGGAGGTAATTAATGAAAATCAAGAAATTAATAATATTTAGTATAATTGTTGTTTTAACAGCAGGTGTAATTTACTTTGTCTTAAATAATCCTGATTCCAGGGGATTCATAAATAATAATATAAATAAGTTAGAGG
The DNA here is from genome assembly GCF_004103695.1 of Clostridium sp. JN-9. NCBI lineage: Bacteria > Bacillati > Bacillota > Clostridia > Eubacteriales > Clostridiaceae > Clostridium > Clostridium sp. JN-9. The sequence continues at coordinate 25,740 of NZ_CP035280.1, forward strand.
GTAAGACATTAAATAATAAATTTGAAACAAAAATAAAATCCGGTAATTTATCAACAGACTATAATATTGATAAAGTGGTAAGTGATATAGATAAATTTAAATTAAATACTTTAAATGTGCCTATTGTTGTAAATGTAAAGGACCTTTCCTCAAGTAATATGACTGTAGATAAATCAAGTGAGGAAAAGGCAAAGAAATTGTTTAAAAAGCTTAGAGGGAAAAAAGTAAATATTATATTGGAGCCGTATCCATGGATAGATAATGGAAGTAAATATGAAACTGCATGGAATCCCAGTGATATCAATGATTTCTTTTGGAATTGGAAAAATAATGTTTTAAAGGTTTTAATTGATGATATAGCTGTTCCCTATCATGTAGATGCTCTTAATATTGGAACAAGTTTTGTAAATATGGAATATGCTGAGGGATACTGGTGTGATACTGCTGATTATGTCAGAAAGTATTATAAAGGACTGATTACATATAGAACCAGCTGGTGGTATACAGCTGATTGGAAACCTGACACTGTTGAAGCATATAATAAAAAGTTAAACAATAAGTTTTTTTCAAAATTGGATTTTATATCTATTGCGGCATATTTTGAACTTACAAATAATAAAACAAATTCAGTTCAAAATATTACAGATGCTATAGAAAGTACACAAATTTATAATAGAAAGCAGAATGTAAAGCAGGAAGTAAAAAACTTTCATAGTAAGTGGAATAAACCTATTTTCTTTGGAGAACTTGGCTTTCCTAAAACAGATGAAGCATCAGTGCATCCATGGAATCCATATGAAAACAGTACTATAAATAATATTGAACAGGCTAATTGCTTTGAAGCATATAGAAGAGAGTTTGAAAATGAAAAATGGCTATTAGGGTTTTCAATATTTGCTATTGGAGAAGATGGCAGCGATAAGCACTATTATCCCAGTAATGAAAGTACTGCAGTTATTAAAAATTGGTATAGCAGTTCAAAATAAGGCTATGTTGAAATTAAAAGAATAAAACTTCTTTCTATGGAAAAAATAAAATTAACATAGAGAGGAGTAGATAAAATGAAACTTTCAACAGTAGATATAATAAAACATAAATTATTAGATACACAGGAAAATGCACGTGATTTTCAGGAATATACCAGGAGAATCAGTGATTCTGAAGTCAGGGATACATTTAAAGATTTTGCAGAGGAATCTGCTATGCAGGCTAGAAAGCTTCAGGAATTATTAAGTAAATATGAGAGCTTGAAATAATATGAAGGTCATGGGACCTTCTTTTTTTAGTGCTGAAAATTATTAGTTTCACCTATTTTCTGATATAATATAGTAAGAATAACATGACAAAATAAGTAAATAAAACTCGAAATTTAAAAGGAGGTATTGTGTTAGATTAAAATTAATCTAATATAAAATAATATGGTTAATAAGGCAAAAATAAAAGAAGCAGTTAAAATGATAATTGAAGCCATTGGTGAGAATCCTGACAGAGAGGGATTAATTGAAACACCAGATAGGGTTGCAAGAATGTATACAGAAATTTTTTCAGGGCTGGAGGAACACCCTTCAGAATATTTGAAGAAAACTTTCACTGTTAAAAATAATGATATTGTAATAGAAAAAGATATAAACTTTTACTCCATGTGTGAGCATCACCTTCTGCCTTTCTTTGGTAAAGCTTCAATTGCTTATATTCCAAATGGCAGAGTAGCTGGATTAAGTAAGCTTGCAAGAACTGTTGATGCTTTCGCAAAAAGACCTCAGATTCAGGAAAAGATGACTGCAGAAATTGCAGATGCTATTATGGAAAATTTGGATGCAAAAGGGGTTATGGTTATAATTGAGGCAGAACATTTATGTATGATAATGAGGGGCATTAAGAAACCTGGAAGTAAAACACTGACTGTTACTGCAAGAGGAATTTTTAATGAAAATACTGAATTAAAAAATGAAGTGTATAAATTAATCTAGGGAGAAAAATAAATGTATAACAATGATAGAATAAATTTAATACTTCACAATGACAAATTTAATGAGTATTTAAATAAAAATAATTATCTGGAGAAAAACAGAGAATTTTGTACTCATGACATAAATCATTTAATAGATACAGCAAGAATAGCTTACATTATTGTCTTAGAAAGAAAAATTAATTATTCAAAGGATATTGTTTATGCAGCGGCTCTGCTTCATGATATTGGAAGGTGGCAGCAATATGAGGAAGGTATACCTCATGAAGCTGCAAGTGCAAATCTTTCAAAGGATATACTAAAGCAGTCAAATTATAATAAAAGTGAAATTGATTTAATTTGTAAAGCCATTATAAATCATAGAAAGGCCAGTGATGAAAACACATTAGATTATATAATTTATAAAAGTGATAAGCTTTCAAGAAAATGCTTTAATTGTGCTTCCATTAATAAATGTAAATGGAGTGAAGATAAAAAAAATCACAACATAATATATTAAAAAGGAGGATACATATGTTTACAATAGGAAGTAAAAATTTTGTTTTGGGAAAAAGAACTTATATAATGGGAATATTAAATGTAACTCCTGATTCATTTTCTGATGGGGGAAAATTTAATAACGTTGAAAAAGCCATTGCACATGCAAAGAAAATGATAGAACAAGGTGCAGACATTATTGATGTAGGAGGAGAGTCAACAAGACCAGGCCATAAGCCTGTAGATGAAAAAGAGGAAATAAGGAGAGTTATACCAGTAATAGAAGCATTAAGAAAAGAAACAGATATTCCTATATCTATTGATACCTATAAAGGCAGCGTTGCAGAATCAGCTATCAAGGCAGGTGCAGATTTAATAAATGATGTGTGGGGATTTAAAAAGGATACATATATGGCTAAGGTTGCTGCAAAATATCAGGTTTCATGCTGTTTAATGCATAACAGGGAAAATAATAATTATGAAAATTTAATGCAGGATATGATAGATGATTTGCAGAAAAGTGTTGAAATAGCATTAGAAGCCGGAGTAAAAAAAGAAAATATTATATTGGATCCAGGAATAGGTTTTGCTAAAGATTATGAACAAAATTTAATCGTTATGAATAATCTGGAGAAATTAAATAAACTGGGATATCCAGTATTGCTTGGCACATCAAGAAAATCAATGATAGGAAATACTCTAAATGTTCCACCAGAAGAAAGAGTGGAAGGCACAATTGCAACTACAGTTATTGGTATAATGAAAGGCTGTGATTTTGTAAGGGTTCATGATGTTCTGGAAAACAAGAGAGCAGCTATGATGACTGATGCAATAGTGAGAAATAGGTAAATTAAGTTTTTTAATAAAGGGGACAATACACATGGATAAAATTTATATTAAAAACTTAGAGATATTTGCATACCATGGTGTTTTAGATGAAGAAAAAAAATTAGGCCAAAAGTTTATAATTTCATTAGAATTAGATTTAAACTTAAGACAAGCCGCATTGCATGAAAACTTAGATGAAACCGTAAATTATGCTAATTTATGCCATGAAGTAGAAAATGAGTTTAAAAAAGAAAAATATGATCTTATAGAAACTGCTGCTGAGAAAATAGCTGAATTTATATTATTGAATTATGAAATTGTTAATAGTGTTAAAGTCTTACTTAAAAAACCCTGGGCTCCAATTGGTAAGCCTTTGGAATATGCCGGGGTTGAAATAGAACGTAAAAGACATGTAGTTTATATTGGAATTGGATCCAATATGGGTGATAAAGAAAAGAACTTAAAGGATGCCATAAAATTAATTAGCTCCAATACTTATAATAAAGTTACTAAGGAGTCTAAGTTTTATGAAACTAAACCTGTTGGATATTTAGATCAGGATGATTTTATTAATTGTGTCATAGAAATAAAAACACTTTTCCAGCCAGGCGAATTAATGGACTTTCTATTAGACGTTGAAAAGCAGCTTAAGAGAGAAAGAATTATAAGATGGGGACCAAGAACCATAGATTTAGATATACTATTATATGATGATTTAATAAGTTATGATGAGCATACTATAATTCCTCATCCACGAATGGCGGAGAGGCTTTTTGTAATTAAGCCCCTCTGTGAAATAGCACCATATATGGTTCATCCAATATTGAATAAAAGAATTATAGATATTGAAGCAGAATTATCTGAAAATCAAAAGTTAAAGTAATTGTTTATGACCTATAGTTTCTCCAAAAACTACATGGGTTTCAAAGCCCATGCTGCTTTGGGAAACTATATCTTCATCTATTTTAATTTTATTTTTCTCAAAGAATAATATTGTAGTTGAGCCGCCAAATTTAAAATAACCTTTTTCACTGCCTTTAGAAACCTGTGAATTAGGCTTATATGTTTGAATAATGGAGCCTACACAAGTAGCTCCTACTTCAACATGAAGTATATCCCCAAAGTTTTTTGAATGGAAAATACTCCATTCTCTTTTATTTTTACAAAATAACCCTTGAATTTTATTAAGCGCAATAGGGTTTACTGAATAGTAGTCGCCCTTTATCCTTTTTGTTTCTTCACAGATACCATAGTCAACGAAATGAAATCTATGATAATCTGTAGGGCATAGCCTTAAAATTAAACAAGTTCCATTTGCAAATCTGTAAGCAGTTTCACCATTATCTATTAATTCTCTTAAGCTGTAAGTAATTCCTTTTACCTGAATAATATTATTTAAATCTATATTTTCATAAACTGTGAGCCTTCCATCACCAGGTGAAATTAAAATTTCATCATTATTATTAATTGGACGTGCACTGTTATTTAATTTTCTTGCAAAAAAATCGTTAAAACAATTATATGAATCTACAGATTCTTTAAAAGAGGATACATCTAAATGGAATTCATTTATAAATTGTGGTATCTTTTTTCTGCTAAACCTGGTATCACAATACCATCCATAAATTTTACTAAACAATTTCTTTTTTACAAGTGCTTCTAGTAAAGTCATACCTATTGGAGAAGAATAAGTCCAATTTAAATATTTTTCTCCTGCAATCTTTTCAATTTCATATTTTTTCGTCTTTCTGTTGTAAAATTTAATCATTTTATGCCCCTTTTACATATTTTAATTAAAATAATATCACAATTATATATTATATTTAGTAAAAAGAGTAGCCATTTAAAATAATTACAGAATATTTTGTGAAATTAAACTAATATTTTATTAAACTATTGTGTTGAAAATATATAATAGTATAATTATATTGTATAGACTGACTGGTATAAGTTTTTTTAAACTGGGGTGAAGATTTATGAATAAAACAAAAAAATCAATATTTCAATCTGCTATAAAGATATTTTCTGATAAGGGATATGATGGAGCAACTATGGATGATATAGCTGCAAATGCCGGGGTAGCAAAAGGTACATTATATTATCACTTTAAAAGTAAAGAGGAAATATTTAAATATATTATATCCGAAGGAATGAATGTAATTAGAGAACAGGTAGAGGATGCAGTAGTGGATGTAAAAAGTCCTTTAGATAAGCTGAAAATATTATGTAAAATTCAATTAAGTCTGGTATATCAAAACAGAGATTTTTTTAAAGTAATGATGAGCCAATTATGGGGCAAGGAGCTTAGACAGCTTGAACTGAGGGATTCTATACATGAGTATATAAAGAATATACAGGTATATTTGGAAGAAGCAATGGATCAGGGAATTATAAAAAAAGGAGAAGCTTCATTTATGGCTTATACTTTTTTTGGAACGTTATTCTCAGCTGCTGTTTATGAATTAATTAATGAAGGAAAAGGCGATTTGGAATATGTAATTGATACCTTAATAGGATATATCCTTGAGGGCATAGAAGCATAATACCATTTTTCCCCAAGTCACAGTTACCTAAATCAAATGGTTTAGGTATTTTTTTATGCTTATTTTTTCCAAGTAACAGCTGCCTGTAATAAATTGTTAACATTTTATATATTGACTTAGCTGCAGAAATATTATATAAATATAACTGACCAGTCAGTTTATACTGAGTAGTCAGTATAAATGTAAATTATATGCGAGGTGATAAAATGAACTTTTTAAAAGTTGCCGGAAGAGATATCAAGAGCATCTTTAAAAACAGATTTATCAGAGTTTCAGTAACAGCTATAATAATTGTACCTCTTCTATATAGTTTACTTTATCTTTATGCCTTTTGGGATCCATACAGCCGCCTGCAGGATATGCCTGTAGCAGTAGTAAATATGGACTCAGGCAGTACAAAAGACGGAGTAAAAGCGAACTACGGAAAAGACATAGTTGACAATTTAAAGGATGATAATAAAATTGGATGGAAATTTGTCGGCTATGATGAGGCAAAGAGAGGTTTAAATGGGAAGAATGGTTACTATGCCATGTTTGTGATCCCAGAAAATTTTTCTAAGGATATCTTAAGTGCCAAGGATGGTAAACCAGTACAGCCAAAGATTATTTACAGTTCAAATGATAAAAAGAACTTTATTGTATCTCAGATTGACAGTAAGGTTTCAATGGAACTGAAAGATGAAATTACAAAAAATATTACAAAGGAATACACTAAAGTAACATTTGAAAACTTATATGATGTAAAGGATGGATTAAATCAAGGTTCAGATGGAAGTAAGAAATTATACGATGGATTAGTAGATGCTAAAAACGGAACCGGTCAATTAAAAGACGGCATAGGACAAATTAAAGATAAAGTGCCGGAAATAGATCATGGTATTTCTATGTTATATGATGGTTCAAAAAAACTTAATGATGGAATAACTACTTCCGCAGTAGACGGAAGCGGTAATGCACTAGGATTAAGAAATGGAGTTTCACAATTATCATCAGGTCTGGATTCGGCTAATACAGCCTCTAATCAGATCAACAATGGTGCGTCGCAATTATATGGCGGTCTTAAACAAGTTGGGGGAGGATTACAAAGCCTAAACACTGCTATTAATGGACAATCAAGTAGCCAAGCTGGATTGGATACTGCACTTAAAATGATTAATGACGGAGTAACAAACCCTGATCCAACCAAAGGATTAGGGGCAGGAGTAGCAGCATTAAATAAAGCAGTAAATGTTGGCACTGATGCAAGCCACCCAAGCTTAAATTCAGGTGTTAGTGCATTATATGATGGAATAGCAAATACAGATCCTGCAAAGGGCTTGGGAGCAGGAGTTAACTCACTAAATAATGCAATGCCGGCCCTAGGTAAGTCTGTAAATGATTTATCAAATGCAACAGGACAGTTAAATAATTTAGTGACTGCTTATAATCAAACCACTGATCCTGCAAAAAAAAGTCAGTATTTAGCTGCAATATTAGGTGGGATTTCTAATCTGGATGCTGGTACTAAAAAGTTAAATGCTGCTGTAAACACAGGTGCACCAGGTATGCCAAGTCTTGTAGCATCAGTAGCAGGACTTAACACAGCAGTTAACGTTGGAACAGCTTCAAGGCCAAGTCTTGTAGCTGCAGTTACTTCAGTTAACAATGGAGTAACAAAACAGCTTTCACCTGCAATTGCATCATTGGATTCCTCTGTAAATGGTGTAAATGGAATAAATCCATTAACAAAACAGCCATCATTGGTAGCAGGGATTAGTACTATGTATAACTCTTCAAAGGGGGCACTTAATGCCTTATCAAGTGGAGTGTCACAATTAAATGCAGCAGTAAATGCAGGATATAATGGTCAGCCAGGTTTACTAGAGGGAATGAATTCATTAAACAATGGCACTAAACAATTAGCATCAGGTATGGGAAGTGCTTCAAATGCTTCAAAGAGCATACTTGCAGGTACAAATTCTTTAGCTGATGGATCAACACAATTAAAAAATGGTCTAGGTACTCTTAGTTCATCAATTCCTCAATTAACAGATGGGGCAAATAAACTATATGATGGCTCCTCAAGTCTGGATGATGGCTTAGGCAAATTAAAGGATGGAGAAAATGAATTTTATACTAAGATGAAAGATGGATCAGATAAGATTAATAAAAATCTTGTAAACAGCCCAAATGTTATGGGAGATTATGTGTCACAGCCAATTACATTAGATGAGAAGCCTGTAAATCCTGTTAAAAATTATGGGATAGGTTTTGCACCTTACTTTATTCCTCTTTCACTATGGGTAGGAGTAATAATGATGTTCTTTGTAATAAGCGATAAAGTTGATTCAGACTTAGATGTAAGTTCAGCATCATTAGTGGTTGGAAAGTTTTTATCCTATGGTTATATTGGTGTACTGCAGGCAGTACTTGCAAGTATAGTAGTACTTGCACTGGGTTTAAAACCAAATAACATTATAATGTTCTTCGTATTTAACATATTTATGTCATATGTATTTATAGCTGTTATTCAGTGCCTGGTATTTTTACTTGGCATGGCAGGAAGATTATTATCTATAGTATTATTAATATTTCAGTTAACAGCTTGTGCAGGCACATTCCCAATAGAAGTTGTACCAAAATTCTTTAGGGTATTGTATCCATATATGCCTTTCACATATTGTGTTTCTGCATTAAGAGAAATAATTTCAGGATCAAATAATGCCGTTATTGCTCAGGATATGTTAATTCTTGCAGGGGTATTAGCAGTATTTTTGATTATATCAATTGTATTTAAAGGTCATGCTGATAAAGTGCAGCAGATTATTGAAAGAAAAAAACAAGAAGAACAGGTTACAATTTAAAAAGAAGCCTCATATGATTTGTCAAATCATATGGGGTTTTATAATTTTCCAGATTTTAAAATTGAAATTAACAGCCAAAAGCCCATTATAGCTGCTATTAAGTATCCTGTTATTCCAATTATAGAAATGTTATATACCTTAGGGCCGATATTTGTATTTAATATTAAAGAGGATCCTATTATCATAGAAGCTATAATTAATGCAAATATCATTCTATTTGCCATTTTGTTAAGTTCTCCTATGGATTTACTTAAATTATTAATTTCAAGATTTACTTTTGCACGTCCACTAGTCATACTGTTAATAAATTCTATTATCTTTGAGGGCAGACTTAAAGAATTCCTGCCAAAATTATAAGTTTTAAGAAGCAGTTCATCAATATTTAAATCCTTAAATATGTTTTTCTTATTTTCATTTTTCACATAAGGCACTGCAATATCTAATATTTTTATTTCCGGGGAAATACTTGCAACCACTCCCTCTATTATGACAAATCCCCTAATTAATAATGTAAGATCCTTAGGAAGCCTGATGTTATTCCTTTTTGCACTTTCAAATACCTGCTGAAGCATTACTGATAACTGTATGTCTTTTAGTGATGTATTTAGATATGCAGAGAATAAGTTATCTATATCTTCATATAGTTTGTTTCTGTTTACAACGCCCTTTTTTATACCAATAGACATTATTACTGATATCATTAAATCAGGATCTTTGTTGGCTACACTGACCATTGCGTCATTGAGAGCACTTTTCAAAGAAGAAGACAGGTTACCCATAATCCCAAAGTCAATAAAGCATATCTGACCGCCTCTTATAAGCAGATTTCCAGGATGGGGATCACCATGGAAAAATCCATCTTCAAATACCTGTTTTAAATAGGAAAGAGCAAGTTTTTTACCTAAATCATCTAAATCATAGCCTCCATCCTTAAGCTTTTTCATATCAGTAATTTTAAAGCCATCTATATTTTCCATTGTAATGACTTTGGTTCCTGAAAGCTCCTGAATTACATATGGACTGTAAACAAAGGCGACATTATAGTTAAGCTTTCTAAATTTAATTAAATTGTCAGCTTCATTTGAAAAGTCCAATTCCTTTTCAGTTATCTCCATTATTTCATTTATAGCATCAATGGGGTCAATTAAGGCATCTGTAAATTTTGCCTTTGTAAACTTAAGTATTTTATATAATATACTTAAATCCATTTCCAGCTTTTCCTTAATATCAGGGCGTTGAATTTTTACAATTACTTTTCTTCCGTCTTTTAGAGTTGCCATATGTACCTGAGCAACAGATGCAGAAGCTAAAGGAACTTTATTAAAACTCTTAAAAACATCTTCAATTTTGAAATTAAATTCGGTATTAAACACATGACTTATATCTTCAAATTTTTCTGCAGGAGCATTATCCTGAAGATTAGAAAGTTCATTAATGTATGCTGCAGGAAGAATATCAGGCCTGGTGCTTAATATCTGACCTATTTTAATAAAAGTTGGTCCTAGTTCTTCAAAAGCTCGTCTAAGATTCTCAGGAGATTTTCTTTCATTATTAAGTTTGCTGTCAACTATAAATCCAAAACCATAATGAGCCAGAACCCTTACAATCTCTCTAAAACGTTGAACAGAATTTTTATACATACAAACATCTCCAAGTAATAAAAAGCCCAACTTGTTTAGTTGGGTCTCAAATCGAATTATTTAGTTTCATTTAATTTTTCTTCTAATTTCTGCAATCTTTCATTTAATTGATCTAAATCTGACTTTGAAGCAAAATTCATGCTCTTTAGCAAAGAAACCATATCCTCTTTTGTTAAAGGTTTATAATCTTCTGCTTTGTCTTTTATATCTACAGTTTTGTCTTTTATGGTCCTCTTTAATTCCTCAGATAATTCCTTGCCCTCATCAACGGTAAGCTTACCCTTCTGAACAAATTCATCAACTAATTTTGTTGCTTTATCATATGTGTAAGCAGCTGATCCTATGCCTGCCAATAAAATATTTTTTATTTCATCTACCATAAAAAATCCCTCCTACTCATATGTATATTATACCATGCGGGTAAAAATTATGTATATTAATTAATTGTTAATTGAAAAATATCAATAATACATGTAATTACTATAAATATTACTGTAAAAGTTTTGTTGTAGTTGGTATAATAAATTATATACATACAAGGAGGATAAACTATGGCAGGTAGTTTAATTAAGATTAGGGAAATTCTAAAAGAATTAAGTCCATCGGAAAAAAAGGTGGCTCAATTTATATTAAGTAAGCCTTGTGAAATTTCTAGCTTGTCTATAGGTGACCTGGCTAAAAATAGTAAATCCAGTGAAGCAACTGTAGTCAGACTTTGTAAAATGCTGGGATTTAGCGGCTACAAAGATTTTAAAATAAGCATTACAAGGGATATTGCATTAAATGATACAATGGAAACTTTACAAAACCAATATAGTGATGTAGAACCCGGAGACGATTTAAAGACTATAGTACAAAATATAAGCAATAATAATAAGGAATCTATAGATGATACATTAAAAATATTATCCTTCGATAAGCTGCAAAAGGTTATAGATGCCATTATTAAGGCAGATAGAATTGACTTTTACGGAGTAGGAGCATCCTATTTAATTGCCTATGATGCTTTTCAAAAGTTCTCTAGAATAAATAAAGTAGTAACTGCTCACTCAGATACCCATATGCAGATTGCATCTGCATCAAATTTGAAAAAAGGTGATGTTGCCTTTGCAATTTCTTACTCTGGTAATACAAAAGATACCTATGATTCCATAAGAGTGGCAAAGGAATCAAGAGCAACCACTGTGAGTATTACTAAATATGGTCAAAATCCAATAAGTGAACTGTGTGATATAAATTTATTTGTTTCAGCACCTGAAATAACAATAAGAAGCGGGGCTATGTCATCAAGGATAGCACAGCTGAATGTAATAGATATTTTATTTGCAGCAGTAGCAAGCATTCAGTTTGACCAGGTGAAAAAATATCTTGAAAATTCAAGAAGAGTAATAGCAATAAAAAAGATAAAGCCCAGCTATGAAAGGTAAAAAAATTCGCACAAATTAATCTGATTTCATGCCAATCTGCAATAAGTGTAGTAAAATAATATAAAAACTTATTCGCAGTGAGGTAAAAATGGGAAGAGAACAGGATCGTATAAATCGGAGAATAGAAAAAAATCCAGCGGCAGAATGTAATAAAATCCAAAAGAAGTATTTTCCTGAGTTGTTTCAGAAGTTTGCAGGGACGCTGGATCCTAGGCATCAAAGCTATATTGATTATTCCAATAAAGTAATGCTTGGAACTGTGTATTACAAAGGAATAGCTGGGCTTGTAAGCATGCAATCTATGACATATGAGTTTAATGATGACAAGGTGGTAAAAAACATTATGAACTTTCTTGGAGAAAGTGATAGGTCATATCTCCCACACGGAGTAACCGTAAATGAATATCTGGAGAAGTTGGCTACGTCTCAATTGCAGGAAATCCAGCAGTCCATGGTGTATAGTCTGATACGAAGAAAGACATTTGATGATGCCAGGTATCAGAAGAAATGGCTTTTGATTGTTGATGGGTCACAGTTATATTCCGGAAGTCGCCAGATCAATGAGCAATGCCTTGAAAGACATCACAATAAAGGAACAGTGGATGAAAAAGTCAGTTATCACAGCGATGTTCTAGAAGCAAAAATCGTTTTGGGAGAAAAACTGATTGTAAGTATAGCAAGTGAGTTTGTGGAGAATAATGGAGAAGACGCTCTGCGTCAAAAAAGTATGAGTGAGGAAGAGCGTAAACAGGACTGTGAAACTAAGGCGTTTCAAAGACTTGCAGCTAAGCTGAAAAAAAGATTTCCGCGCCTTCCAATAATATTGTTGGCGGATAGCCTGTATGCATCAGAAAAAGTTATGGAGATATGCAGAAAAAATCACTGGGATTTTATTATCAGGTATAAAACCGGGAGTATCCCAAGTATTGCCGCAGAATATGAAGCAATACCAGAGAAGGGAACATCAGGTCATGCGGAATATGTGAATGAAATAGATTACAAAGAAAAACCCGTAAATATGCTTAGATACTGGGAGGAAAAAGTAATAAAAGGGAAAAATGTATGGACAGAATTCCAGTGGCTGACCAGTCTTAGGATTACAGACAAAAATGCGGAAAATTTAGCGGCTGCGGGAAGAAAACGCTGGAAAATAGAAAATGAAGGCTTCAATCGTCAGAAAAACTGGCAGGGAAATATCACACATGTATGCAGCTGGAATGTCCAAGCGATGAAGAATCATTACCTGATGCTGCAGATATCTGATACAATCAAGCAACTGTATGAATGGTATTATTTGAAAGCCAATGATATAAAAAAGAAACAAAAAAATATATCCTCTGACCTGCTAGCAAGCTTTGGACAGCAACTAACAAGGGAAGATATATTTCAAGTTGATATGCATAGCATATCAACCGCCTAAAATGATTATATCAAAGGAAGTGATGTCTGCCAAGAGTAAATTTAACTTGAACAAAAAATTTATCCACAAGAAAAACAAATTGGTGTAGTGCCGGATATTTTTGTGGATAAGTATAAATCCAGAAAAAAGAATTGTGGATAACATGGCGTTTAAAGAAAATAAGTTGAATTTAGCAGACAGAAACAATTTCACCTTTCAAGGCTGGATAAAGCCATAAAATATTGACACCATATTAAATTTGTAATAAACTAATATAGTATTAAAACATTATATACGCGTTTGTAGCTCAGCTGGATAGAGCAGCGGTTTCCTAAACCGTTGGTCGGGGGTTCAAATCCCTTCAGGCGCACCAAGAAAAGCCTATAACATCAACACGTTATAGGCTTTAGTAATAAAAATTTGTTAAGTGATTTTTAAAGTGTTGGTTGTCTTTTGCTTGTCCGAGGAAATTTTCTGTTACATAATCTGGATTTATAGGCCTACCGTATATCGAATGGAAGATATATTCATCATCTTTTTTCTTATCATCTTTTTTAAAATCAACAGCATTAACTTGCTATTTTTTAAAATATCTTTTTTCTTTAGCAATTTTAAAGATGAAGTCGTATTATCGGATAAAGTTACTATTATGGAGCAATTTTTAGTTTTAGAAGTTTCTTCTATCTAATTTTCAATTTATTTTTTATGAATGTATAGGAAAATATAATTATTTACTCTAAATCGAACATATGTTAGTATAGATATAAAAAAGATGATAATAGATATAAGGTAAATTATTAAGCATAATATAACTGAAGAATTTAAATAGGTGGTTTAATATGCTGCATAAAATGAGATTAAAATCGGAAGAGTTTTATAACATCAAATATAATAATAAGATTATGGAAGTTAGACTAAATGATGAAAAAAGGAAAAAAATAAAGGTAGGCGATAAAATAATTTTTTATAGACTTCCAGAACTAGGTGAATTTATTTTTGTAACAGTTGAAGAAATATATAAGTTCATGACGTTTAAACAATTGTATAATATGTTTCCTCTACATTATTTTGGGTACAACAATCAAAATATAAATGAAATATTAAACAGAATTTATAGTATATACTCACCAGAGCAAGAAGAAAAAAATGGGGTTATTGCGATAAAGTTTAAGGTTGAAGATATAAAGGCATCCCACCAGTAGTATATATGTGGTGAAATTGTATTATATATTATAATTAAGGAGTGTTACCATGGATGTTATTCAAAGAAAAAAGTTCAGCGAAATTAACTTAGAAGATGAATTTTTTGATTCATTAAAAGAGGATTATCCCGGGTTTGATGAATGGTTTAATAAGAAGGCTCAAAAGGGTGAAAGTGCATTTGTATTGGATGATAAAGGAATTGTTGGTTTCTTATATTTGAAAGAAGAAAACGATGAAGATACTTCTATAACGCCTACTCTTAAAAAGAAAAGGAGATTAAAGGTAGGCACATTTAAGATAGATGCACATGGTACTAAGCTTGGTGAAAGATTTATAAAAATAATAATAGATAAGATTTTTATAAATGATTATGAAGAAGCATATGTTACGATATTTAAGAAACATGATACATTAATTAGGCTGTTATTAAAATATGGTTTTGAATATTATGGAATTAAAAAAAGTAAAGCTGGATTAGAGGAAGTATATATTAAGTGTTTGGATAAGGTATCTGGTGATATTTTATTAGATTACCCAAAAATTGATATTAGAAATAATAGTAAGTTTATGTTATCAATTAAACCTGAATTTCATACGAGAATGTTTCCTAACTCTCAGCTTAAAACTGAGAAAAATCACGTAGTAGAGGATACGCCTTTTACAAATAGTATTCAAAAAATATATCTTTCAGGTGCTTTAAATTTAAATATATATGGGAAAGGTGATGTAATAGTCATTTATAGAACGGCGGATAAAGGTAAAACTGCAGAATATTCTTCTGTAGCGACTTCTATATGTGTTGTTGAAAAAATAAAGCATATCAGTGAATTTAAAGATTATGATGAATTCTATAAATATTGTTCAAAGCATAGTGTTTTTAATGAAGATGAATTAAAATATTTTTGGAAAGTTAAGAAGTATAAATATGTGATAAAAATGTTATATAACTTAGCTTTGCCTAAAAGACCTATTAGGCAAGAATTAATAGAAAAAGTTGGACTTGATAGGAATGAACGTTGGGTAGCAGTACCACTAAGCGATGATGAGTTTGAAAAAATATTAGAATTGGGTGAGGTAAATGAAAGTTTTATTATCGATTAAACCGGAATATGCAGAGAGAATTTTCACGGGTGAAAAAAGATATGAGTATAGAAAAAATTTATTTAAAAGGGATGATATAAAAGTAGTTGTAGTGTATGCTACAAAACCTATAGGAAAAGTTATAGGCGAATTTGAGATTAATGGTATATTAAAGGGTGAGCCTGAGTCCATTTGGGAACAAACTAAATTATATGCTGGAATTGATGAGAGTTCTTATATTGAATATTTTTCAGAAAGAAAAACTGGATATGCTATTGGCATAAAAGAAACTAGGGTATACCAAGAGCCATTAGAATTAACAGAATTGAACCCTAAAATAAAGTACCCACCTCAATCATTTATGTATATTTAATTGGGAGGGTGAGTTTTTAAATGAATAGACCATTATGTAAGAATATAATATTTATTGGTGGTATACATGGTGTTGGAAAAACTACTCTTTGTAAAAAGATATCTGAGGAATTATCATTGAATCATTATTCAGCTAGTGAATTAATTGCTAAATTAAAATCTGAAAATGTGGCAATTGATAAAAGGGTTAATAATGTGGCAGAAAATCAAAATCTGTTGTTAGGAGCCATTAGAAGATATTTAGATGTCGAAGAGTATTATTTATTGGATGGGCATTTCTGTCTATTGAATAGTTTTGGGAAAATAACAAGAATTGGTATAGATACATTTAGAAATTTGGGGCTGAATTCTATAATGGTTTTGATGGATGAAGAAGCAGAAATATTAAAAAGGCTAAAAGCCAGAGATAATATACAATATAATCTAACTCTTTTAGAAGAATTTCAAGAAGAGGAAATATCCTATGCTAAAGAAGTTGCAAAGGATATTGGTGTTGAATATAAGATTATTAATGTAAAATCCAATGCTAATAAAATGCTAACTTTTGTTAAAAGTATTATATCGGCATAGATTTTATATATTTGTTAAGGATCATTTATATTATTAAGTTCTTATCATTAACATTTCGATTACATAGCGGATAAGATTTATTGGAGACTATTGGTATAAAATAGTCCCCAATTTTGCTATAAGAAATTATAAATTTGTCTAAAAAACGTAATCTACTGCAAATTAAAATATCCTCCAATATCAGTAAAAAATTTGATGCTATTGTTGTTTTAAATTGAAATTATTAAATATATCTATTAAGCTTTCTTTATCTTCTTTTGAAAATGGAATTAAATGAATTATATTTTTTTTATTATTATTTGTAACAAACTCAATTATTTCATCATATTTGTTTATTTTAACTTTTTGAATATCGCTAATCAAAATTATTTCTTTTTTTCTAAAAATTCCTTTAGTAAATATTAATTCAGTATTATTAATCAATATATCTGGTATTCTATTGTTTTTAGTATATATTAAAAATGTTATTTGCAGAGTTAACAGAGTAATTATAATTAATATGCTTAATAAAGTTACTATAATATGACTTAAGTTAATCAAGTGAATTAGTTCAAATATAGTATAAATTATACTAATAGTACCTATTATTTTAGTAATCCTTAAATTAATATTATCCTTCCTAAATTTATGTATAAAGATATAATCATTGTGTTTATTTGATTGCAAGTAAGTCAGTCCCTTCAATTATTATTAAGAGAATCCAGGCATGCGCATATAAGAAAAGGCATAAAATTAAAGATATTGAAGTATGAATAGTATTTACATGAAAGAATATATCTAGAAACCAAGATATCAATATAAGTTATTATAAAGATAATAATATAGACATACCGCTGTTAATAACCTATAATATCACTGATAGCATAAAACTCAGTATGTTTCTAAATATTAATTTTAGGGGGATATGATTATGAAGCAGGATGATATACGTTATCAGACATATTTGCAAATTTTAAAGGAAGAATTGGTTCCGGCTATGGGATGTACTGAACCTATTGCCATAGCATATGGATCTGCCAAGGCTAGGGAATTATTAGGCACAATTCCTGACAAAGTAGTTATTGAAGTTAGTGCTAACATTATCAAAAATGTTAAAAGTGTAGTAGTACCTAATACAAATGGATTAAAAGGTATAGAAGCAGCGGTTTCAATTGGTATTATGGCAGGTAAATCAGAAAAAATATTAGAGGTAATTTCACAGGCAAGTGAAGAAGAGAAGAAAGCTGCAAAGGAATATATGGAAAGAAAATGTATTCAGGTTAAGTTAGCCGATACCTCTTTAATATTTGATATTATAATTACTATGTACAGCAAACAGTCTTATGTAAAATTACGTATAGCTGATTATCATACAAATATAGTATATATAGAGAAAAACAGTGAAATTTTATATAATGTTGGAAAAGTAGAAGCCAAGGAAAAAGGACTCACTGACAAGGGATTGTTAAATGTAAAAGACATAGTTGATTTTGCTGATAGTGTATTAATAGATGATGTAAGAGAAATTTTAGAAAGACAGATACAGTACAATTCAGCTATAGCAAGAGCCGGTATTGAAAACGATTATGGTGCTAATATTGGAAATGTTATTTTGAAAACCTATGGTAATGATGTGAAAATCCGTGCAAAGGCAATGGCAGCAGCTGCTTCTGATGCGAGAATGAGCGGATGTGAACTACCTGTTATTATTAATTCAGGGAGCGGTAATCAAGGAATTGCAGCATCTTTACCTGTTATAGAATATGCAAAGGAATTAAAAGTTGACGAGGATAAACTGCTTAGAGCATTAGTAGTATCTAACCTTGTAACAATTCACCAAAAAACTGGAATTGGACGTTTATCAGCATTTTGCGGCGCAGTGTGTGCAGGCTGTGGCAGCGGTACAGGTATAGCATACTTACATGGCTGTGGTTATAAGGAAATTGCACATACATTGGTAAATGCAGTTGCTATTGTTTCGGGAATTATTTGTGATGGAGCTAAACCTTCCTGTGCTGCTAAAATAGCAACATCTGTGGATGCTGGTATTCTTGGCTACTATATGTATAAGGAAGGGCAGCAGTTTAGAGGCGGAGATGGGATAGTAGCTAAAGGCGTGGAAAATACCATTACAAATGTAGGTTATCTTGGAAAAGTTGGTATGAAGGAAACTGATAAAGAAATTATAAATATAATGCTGAAAAAATGCTGATGCGCTATTTTAAAATATTATGGAGATCAATATGAATACAATAAAAGTAAAGAATGTAATACTTGGCGATGGAATACCAAAAATATGTGTGCCTATAGCAGCCAGAACAAAAAAGGAAATAATTGATGAAGCCTTAAACTTTAAAAATATTAATGCAGATGTTGCAGAATGGCGTGTGGATTGGTTTGATGATGCCTTTGATATTGAAAAAGTTAAGGATGTTTTAAAGGACTTAACAGTTGCCTTAAATAATATTCCATTATTATTTACATTTCGTACATTAAAAGAGGGTGGAGAAAAGCCAATTGATATAGAGACTTATGCTGTAATTAATAAAGCAGCAGCTGCAACTGGACTGATTGATTTGTTAGATGTTGAAGCATTTATAGGTGATAAAGTTGTAAAGGATATCATTAAAACTGCTCATATTGCAGGTGTTAAGGTTGTTGCATCCAATCATGATTTTGAGAAAACACCGCCTAAAAAGGATATAATTTACCGCTTGAGAAAGATGCAGGATTTAGGGGCGGACATCCCCAAAATTGCAGTAATGCCAAAATGCAAATTAGATGTTTTGGAATTATTAGAGGCAACTGTAATTATGTCTGAAAAATATACTGACAGGCCTATTATTACAATATCCATGTCCAAGATAGGAACTATCAGCCGTTTATTAGGTGAAGAGTTTGGCTCTGCATTGACATTTGGTGCTGTAAATAAAGCTTCAGCTCCTGGGCAGATAGATGTAGAAGATCTGCATAGCATACTTCATTTATTGCATAATAGTATACATAAATCTAAAGGAGAGCTTTATGCAGAATAAATTTATGAATGAGGCTGTAAAACAGGCAAAGATTTCATTGGAGAATAATGAAGTACCTGTTGGCGCAGTTATTGTTAAGAACAATAAAATAATTGCAGCTGCCCACAATGAAAAAGAAAAAAGAGGAGTTGCTACTGCTCATGCTGAAATATTAGCTATAGAGTCAGCTTCAAAGATACTAGGAAACTGGAGATTAAATGGCTGTTCAATGTATGTCACATTAGAGCCTTGTCCAATGTGTGCAGGGGCCATACTGCAGAGCCGTATAAGTGAAGTACACATTGGTACATTTGATGATGTTGCAGGGGCCTGCGGATCAGTGATAGATATATTAGGCAGTAGGTATTTAAATTCAAAAGCCATAGTGAAGTGGCACTATTGTGATGAATGCAGTAATTTACTCAGTGACTTTTTTAAAAACAGCAGGCATAAGTAATACGCATTTTTATATAGGCACAATGTAATGCTGTTAATGCAACAGCTATGAAAGGTAAAAAAATTCGCACAAATTAATCTGATTTCATGCCAATCTGCAATAAGTGTAGTAAAATAATATAAAAACTTATTCGCAGTGAGGTAAAAATGGGAAGAGAACAGGATCGTATAAATCGGAGAATAGAAAAAAATCCAGCGGCAGAATGTAATAAAATCCAAAAGAAGTATTTTCCTGAGTTGTTTCAGAAGTTTGCAGGGACGCTGGATCCTAGGCATCAAAGCTATATTGATTATTCCAATAAAGTAATGCTTGGAACTGTGTATTACAAAGGAATAGCTGGGCTTGTAAGCATGCAATCTATGACATATGAGTTTAATGATGACAAGGTGGTAAAAAACATTATGAACTTTCTTGGAGAAAGTGATAGGTCATATCTCCCACACGGAGTAACCGTAAATGAATATCTGGAGAAGTTGGCTACGTCTCAATTGCAGGAAATCCAGCAGTCCATGGTGTATAGTCTGATACGAAGAAAGACATTTGATGATGCCAGGTATCAGAAGAAATGGCTTTTGATTGTTGATGGGTCACAGTTATATTCCGGAAGTCGCCAGATCAATGAGCAATGCCTTGAAAGACATCACAATAAAGGAACAGTGGATGAAAAAGTCAGTTATCACAGCGATGTTCTAGAAGCAAAAATCGTTTTGGGAGAAAAACTGATTGTAAGTATAGCAAGTGAGTTTGTGGAGAATAATGGAGAAGACGCTCTGCGTCAAAAAAGTATGAGTGAGGAAGAGCGTAAACAGGACTGTGAAACTAAGGCGTTTCAAAGACTTGCAGCTAAGCTGAAAAAAAGATTTCCGCGCCTTCCAATAATATTGTTGGCGGATAGCCTGTATGCATCAGAAAAAGTTATGGAGATATGCAGAAAAAATCACTGGGATTTTATTATCAGGTATAAAACCGGGAGTATCCCAAGTATTGCCGCAGAATATGAAGCAATACCAGAGAAGGGAACATCAGGTCATGCGGAATATGTGAATGAAATAGATTACAAAGAAAAACCCGTAAATATGCTTAGATACTGGGAGGAAAAAGTAATAAAAGGGAAAAATGTATGGACAGAATTCCAGTGGCTGACCAGTCTTAGGATTACAGACAAAAATGCGGAAAATTTAGCGGCTGCGGGAAGAAAACGCTGGAAAATAGAAAATGAAGGCTTCAATCGTCAGAAAAACTGGCAGGGAAATATCACACATGTATGCAGCTGGAATGTCCAAGCGATGAAGAATCATTACCTGATGCTGCAGATATCTGATACAATCAAGCAACTGTATGAATGGTATTATTTGAAAGCCAATGATATAAAAAAGAAACAAAAAAATATATCCTCTGACCTGCTAGCAAGCTTTGGACAGCAACTAACAAGGGAAGATATATTTCAAGTTGATATGCATAGCATATCAACCGCCTAAAATGATTATATCAAAGGAAGTGATGTCTGCCAAGAGTAAATTTAACTTGAACAAAAAATTTATCCACAAGAAAAACAAATTGGTGTAGTGCCGGATATTTTTGTGGATAAGTATAAATCCAGAAAAAAGAATTGTGGATAACATGGCGTTTAAAGAAAATAAGTTGAATTTAGCAGACAGAAACAATTTCACCTTTCAAGGCTGTTAATGCAATGGTGTATTTGATTTATAATAATATATTTAGTATACTGTGATAGTGGCAGTTTGGAGAGATGTCCGAGTGGTCTATGGTGATGGTCTCGAAAACCATTGTACGGGGAAACCCGTACCGAGGGTTCAAATCCCTCTCTCTCCGCCATGACAATATTTTAAGTTATTGCATGGCAATTAAATAAAAAGCTGTCAGCAGTTACATTTAAAAAGTACTTGAACATATAGTCTTTATTTGCTATAATGATTAAGCGTTGAACAAACATGGAGAGATGTCCGAGTGGTTTAAGGAGCACGCCTGGAAAGCGTGTGTAGGGGAAACTCTACCGGGGGTTCGAATCCCCCTTTCTCCGCCAGTTTAACTTTCCGTGCTAGATGGGGAGTCAGCGGTGCCCTGTAACCTGCAATCCGCTATAGCAGGATTGAATTCCTTGCTTAGGCTGCTGCTTGTGAGGCCTGACCCATATAAGTGGCGTTGATAACTGGGTCCCACGCAATGAAAACTCATGAAATCCGTCAGATCCGGAAGGAAGCAGCGGTAAGTGAATCTTTTCATGTGCCGTGGATCAACCTGGTTTGAGCTAACTGTATGGGTAACGCTTATAGGCTGATAGACGAAGCAAGGTGCACGGTTTACATAAATTTTTAGACATCAAAGGATGTCTTTTTATTTTACCTTAAATTTGTTCACTGTTAACCTTAAATGTTGTATAATAATATAGTTAAATAGCAAATAGATGATACTATTATAAGAAGGTGAAAAAATGGCTTATACCGCATTATATAGAGAATGGAGACCAAAAACCTTTGATGATGTTGTTGGCCAAAAGCATATAACAGTAACCTTGAAAAATCAAGTAATGAATAATAGAATAGCTCATGCATATCTTTTTTGCGGTACAAGGGGAACTGGTAAAACTTCTACAGCTAAGATACTGGCAAAGGCTGTAAATTGCCTGAATCCTCAAAATGGAAGCCCCTGCAACCAATGCGAAATGTGCAAAAAAATAGATGCTGGTATTGCAATAGACGTTACGGAACTGGATGCTGCTTCTAATAATAGTGTAGATAATATCAGAAATATAATTGATGATGTACAATATCCGCCAAGTGAAGCAAAATATAAAATATATATTATGGATGAAGTTCACATGCTGTCTTCTGGTGCAGTTAATGCTTTTTTAAAAACGCTTGAGGAACCACCAGCAAGGGTAATTTTTATATTAGCCACCACAGATCCTCAAAAGCTGCCTGTTACTATCCTTTCAAGATGTCAGAGATTTGATTTTAAAAGGATAAAAAAAGAAGATGCTTTTAATCTGCTTAGAAAAATTGCTAATGATGAAGGGGTTTTTGCAGATGACAAAAGTTTAAACTTAATTGCCAGAATGTCTGATGGAGCTATGAGAGATGCTCTTAGTATTTTAGACCAGGCCATTTCAATGGGAAATGGGAAGGTGGACTATGATTCCTTAATTAATATGCTTGGTTTAGTTACAAATGATAATTTAATAAAGCTTACAGATAGTATTATTGATAAAAATGTAGAACTTTCAATGAGAATTATTGATGACATTGTGCTAAGCGGCAAGGATGTACATAATTTTATAAGGGAAATGATAGAACACCTAAGAAATCTTCTTATGGTAAAAGTAAGTCAGAATCCTGATGGAATTTTAGATATGTCCACTGAAAATATTGAAAGAATTAAGCAGCAGTCATGTAGAATAAGAATAGAAGAATTAATGAGAAATATAAGAATATTACAGGAAGCAGAGGAGCAATCCAAGTGGTCCAAACAAAGCAGAATATATCTTGAATTGGCAGCTATTAAAATGTGTAAAATAGAATATGATACCTCTCCTGAAATAATACTTTCAAGATTAAATAAATTAGAGGAAGCCATGAAAAGCGGACAAATTAAAGTTAATCGTGAAACTGCTGCACCTAAATCCGAAAATGTTAAAAACAATAAAGTAAAAAAGAAGGAGCAGGTAAAAGAGGCTCAGCCAGTATATGAATTTAATAAAGATTCCAAGCTTAATATAGATATTGTGAAAAAGAGCTGGAAGGACATTTTAGAGGCATTTAAAGCAAGAAGACTTATGGTTTTATTTGCTGCATTAACCACAGGAAAACCTGTTGAATGCAAAGGTGGAATTATAAAAATTAAATATGATGAAGATTTTGCATTCCACAAGCAAAGGCTTGAAAAAGAAGAAAATAGAAAAGTTGTAGAAGATGTATTTTCAGAGGTACTAAAAGAAAGAGTCAGAATAACATATATTATAGAGGGAAAGGAAAACCTTAATAAAGCACCAGAACAGGTATTGAAGGACACATTTGGTGATGAAATAGTAAAAATAATAGATGAATAAAAATGTATATAATAAATAGGCAAAAATACCTATTTAATATAGAATTGAATATAAGGAGGATTTTATTATGGCAAAAGGCGGATTTCCTGGCATGGGCGGAGGAAATATGAACAATTTAATAAAACAAGCTCAAAAGTTTCAAAAGCAAATGGAAGATATGCAAAAGGATTTAGAAAACAAGGAATTTACTGCAACAGTAGGTGGTGGAGCTGTAACAGCCATGGCCAATGGAAAGAAACAACTTGTGGATATTAAAATCAAGCCAGAAGTAGTAGATCCAGATGATATAGAAATGCTTCAGGATTTAATAATTTCTGCATGTAATGAAGCATTAAAGAAGGCTGAAGATGAGACAGCAGGCGAAATGAAAAAATTAACTGGTGGAATAAACATACCAGGAATGTTTTAGTAGATATGAGAGTTGAAAGTTAAGTTTTTACGTTCAACTCTTAGTTTTTAATAAATATGCAAAATTTAATAAACAGGGGTGAAGAATTTGGATTTTTATCCTGTTGTAATAGAAAAACTAATAGAAGAATTTGCAAAACTACCGGGAATAGGGTATAAAACTGCTCAGAGGTTAACTATGCATGTTTTGAATTTGCCTCAGGAGGAAGTAAGAGAATTTGCAGAAGCACTGATAAAGGCAAGGGGAACAATAAGGTATTGCTCAATATGCGGCAACTACACTGATAAAGATCCATGTGCAATATGCGGAAATCCCAATAGAGATAAAAGTGTAATTTGTGTTGTTGAACAGCCAAAGGATATAATCTCAATGGAAAAGGTTAAAGAATATAATGGGGTATATCATGTGCTCCATGGAACTATATCACCAATGGCTGGCAGGGGCCCTGAGGATATAAAAATA
Organism: Clostridium sp. JN-9; assembly: GCF_004103695.1. Lineage (NCBI taxonomy): Bacteria > Bacillati > Bacillota > Clostridia > Eubacteriales > Clostridiaceae > Clostridium > Clostridium sp. JN-9. Next base: position 50,478 of record NZ_CP035280.1, read on the forward strand.
AAAGAATTAATAAGAAGGATAAATGGAAGTGTAGATGAAGTAATTGTTGCAACAAATCCAAACATTGAGGGTGAGGCAACAGCAATGTATATTTCTAAGGTGCTTAAGCCTCTTGGAGTAAAAGTTACAAGGATTGCACATGGAATTCCAGTAGGCGGAGATTTGGAATATGCCGATGAGGTAACATTAGCGAAGGCTTTGGAAGGAAGACAGGAAATATAATTATTATTTATAAATACATGAATATAAAATCCTAATAGTGTCAAATATTATTAATAATTAATAATATTTGGAGGGATTTTATGGACAAAGCTAAAATAGTAAAAATGCTTATGAATAAAATAAATATTGATAAGTCAGATACTAATGATAATTATTCATTAATTAATGATATTGAGGAAGCTAGAAAAAACTTAGTATATGCAAGAATGTACTTTGATTTAGTGAAAGAACCAAGGCTTGTTGATTATGCTATTTATACAGAGGAAGCAGCAAAAGCCAAATATGTCTATCTTATTTTAAAGGCAAGGGAAAAGAAAGTTAAACTTGAAGATAATTTTATGTTAAATACATAGTTGAATTATTATTGAAAAATAATTATAATTTAGGCACAATGATTTATCATTGTGCATTTTTTATTATGATGAGAATATAAATAAAGTATAAAATATTATATAAGGAGGCAAATGGCTTATGTCACAGTATATTGGATATTTTTTACTTGCCATTATAGCACTTTTTTTATTTGGAAAATTATTTGCATTATCCATAAAGTTTATTATAAAGCTTATATTAAATGGCGTTTTAGGTGTAGTTTTACTGTTTGTTGTTAATTTCATTGGAGCATATTTTAGTTTTAGTATTGGCATCAATGTTTGGACAGCCTTAATTGCAGGATTTTTTGGAATACCAGGAGTGATTTTTTTAATTATTTTTAAATTGTTTTTATAAATGCTATATTATATTGTTATATTTGATACATAATTAATGAATTTTAGCGGAATGTGGATAATTATTGTGGATAAGTGCATAACTATTACGTGAGGTTGTTGATATGATAATAAATAAGAATATTTTAAATGCAAAATTTATAAGAAGACCTAATAGATTTCAGGCATATGTAGATATTAATAATAAAGAGGAATTTGTTCATGTACCTAACACAGGAAGATGCAGAGAAATTCTAACTCCCGGTGCCAGGGTAGTATTAAGAGAGGAAGATAATCCTAATAGGAAGACTAAGTATGACTTAATTGCCGTTTATAAGAAAAATATGATTATAAACATTGACTCTCAAATTCCAAATAAAGTGGTAGAGGAAGCATTAATTAATAAAAAGATAGATAGTTTAAAAAACTTCAATATTATACAAAGAGAAAAAACCTTTGGAAACAGCAGATTTGACTTTAAATTATCTAATTCAGATAATGAATATTATCTTGAGGTAAAGGGTGTTACTTTAGAGGATAATGGAATTACTAAATTTCCTGATGCACCAACTGAAAGGGGAAAAAAGCATTTACTAGAGTTAATAGAAGCTAAAAAAAGCGGCAGGGGTGCAGGCATTCTATTTTTAATCCAGTTAGAGAATGTAAAATATTTTACTCCTAATGACGATATGGACAAGGACTTTGGAAAAGCACTGAGAATGGCAAAATCCAATGGGGTTGATGTAATGGCTTATAACTGCAGGGTTGGGGAAAACTTCATTACTTTATCAAATGAAATAAAGATTAAATTATAAGTATTATTTGATTTACTACTTAAAATTAACATATAATTGTATTATATACTTTAAGGGGGGTGTACATTTTTATGATATTTAAATATTGCCCTAAATGTGGAAGAAAGTTAGTTGAAAAGTATAGCTGGGATGAAGGCGGTGTACCCTATTGCGAATATGATGACACGATGTATTTTGATACTCCTAAACCATGTATTATTGTAGCAATAGTAAAAGATGATAAGATATTACTGCTTAAACAAAGTTATATATTCAAAAATTCTAAGGTACTTTTGTCAGGATATGTAACTACAGGAGAAACTGTAGAGAATACTGTTCACAGAGAAGTAAAAGAAGAGACAGACTTAGAAATTAAGGACATTAAATATTTAGGCAGTGAATATCTGGCATCAAAAGAAATAATAATGCTTACATTTATGGCTGCTTATGCAGGAGGCGAAATAAAAAAATCCGATGAGGTTGAATGGGTAGAATGGAGCCATATTGAGGATGCTCTTTGCGAAATGTCAGAGGATGAGATAGGTAAAACAGTGGTGAGAAAAGTACTTAAGGAAATAGGCTATTCAGGTGATAAGGCATATAGGTGTGATAATGATAAATGTGACTTATAATTTTAATTTATTCACAATTATTTAACAAAAACTGGATGATTTTTTAATACTTCAGTGATATTATTAATACATAAAATATAAGGAGGGGGAAGTATGGCAAAATTTGTACCTGAAATTAAAGGAACACTTAGAAATCATATGATCGAGCTGCCTACTATAATAAGAGAGGCCAGTGGAATAAGAGTATTTGGAAAAAGAATAAAATCATTTGTGTTTAGTACAGATGTGGCGGTTATAAAAAATACTAATGCAGATGCAGTTATTGCTGTATATCCTTTTACTCCTCAGCCACTTATAACAGAATCCCTTGTTATGGCTGCGGATGTACCAGTTTTTTGTGGAGTTGGAGGAGGCATTACCACGGGCAAAAGAGTTATAAACTTAGCACTGGATGCAGAATTTAAAGGAGCTATGGGAGTTGTGGTAAACAATCCAACGCCAAATGACACAATAAAGCAGATGAGAGAAACTATAGACATTCCAATAATTGTTACAGTAGTATCAGAATATGAAGATATTAAGGGAAGAATAGATGCTGGAGCCACAGTTATAAATGTTTCAGGAGCTAAAAGAACAGCATATATAGTAAGTAAGATAAGAAGTGAGTTCCCCACATTTCCAATTATAGCAACAGGCGGGCCTAATGATACTACAATAAGAAATACTATTGAAGCAGGAGCCAATGCCATTACATTTACTCCACCACCTGCTTCTGACATATTAAATGAAATAATGAATTCCTATAGGGAAAAATATGAATCTGAAAGAAAAGAATTTTAGATTCTTATGGTAACTGAAAATACTGATTAGTGGTGATTAAATGACAATAACTATAAATTGTAAACACTGTCCTGAATTTATTAAAAAAAAGTGTGATGGACAGGTAAACGACTGTATGTGTAAAAACTGTCCAAGAAATATAGAAAAATGTATGATAACAAGATACTGTACTGAAACAGAGTCTGTTTTAGACGTTTTGGAAAGCTGATAAGACCTGTTTTTATGATTTTTAGAATTATTAATACTGTAATGGTAATAATAATAAAATAAAAATCATAAAGGAGTGATTTTATGGCTAGTGTAGAGCAGTTGATGTCTGTAGGAGAAAATTGCAGAGGATATGATCCTGCTTCAGAGTATTTTCAATCAAGTGTTGGAGAGCCTATTCCTAGAAGTTGTTCTAACTGTAATCATTTTACAGAAGGCAGATGCAACATTGATTTGTTCGATACTGTATTAACAAGTTTAGATCAAGGCTAATATTTTAATGTGTGAAAAAAGATAGCATTTATGTTATCTTTTTTTATTTTTATGCTATTTTTTTTATGAAAAAACCATAATTAGTATAACGTTATGTGTAAATTCATATAAATAGAAAAATACAAACATTTGTGAATATTGAGAATTGAATATTAAAGTGATAAAATAAGATTGCTCAGTAAGTTTCTGTAAAATAAAAGAATGAATAAAAAATGGCAATAGCCGATTTTAGGAGGTAAAAGATGCATAAGAAACTATTTATTCCAGGTCCAGTAGAAGTTAAACAGGATGTACTTGAAAAAATGGCAACTCCAATGATAGGACATAGAAGTAAAGAAGCTTCTGCACTTCAAAGGAGAATAAGTGATAAACTTAGGAAAGTTTTCTACACTAAGGAAGAGATTTTGTTATCTACTAGTTCCGGCAGCGGATTAATGGAAGGAGCAGTTCGTTCATGCACTGCTAAAAGAGCAGCTATTTTCTCAGTAGGGGCATTTGGAAACAGATGGTACGAAATGGCAACCCATAATAATGTACCTGCTGATTTATTTGAATCTGAGTGGGGTAAAGAAACTACTCCTAAGATGGTAGATGATGCTTTAGCAACTGGAAAATATGATTTAATAACTATTACTCATAATGAAACATCAACAGGAGTAATGAATCCAGTTGAAGAAATATCAGAAGTTATCAGGAAATATCCAGAGGTAGTATGGTGCTTAGACACTGTTAGCTCAATGGCAGGAACTAAAATTGAAGTAGATAAGCTTGGAGTAGATATATGCATTACTTCAACACAAAAGGCAATAGGTCTTCCCCCAGGAATGGCTATATGCTCAATGTCACAAAAGGCTGTAGAAAGAGCTAAAAAGGTTCCATATCGAGGAATGTATTTAGATCTTCTTGCATTATATAATTATATTCAGAAAAAGGATTATCAGTATCCATCAACTCCTTCATTATCACATATGTTTGCTTTAGATTATCAATTGGATAAGATACTGGAGGAAGGATTAGAGAATAGATATAACAGACACATTGAAATGGCTAATTATGTAAGAGAATGGGCAAGAGAGCATTTTGAGATTTTTGCAGATGAGAGATTCCTCTCTAATACATTAACAACTATTAAAAATGTAAACAATATCAGTGTAGCAGATTTAAATAAAGAATTGGGCAGCAGAGGATTCCAGATTTCTAATGGATATGGAAAACTTAAGGAAAAGACTTTCAGAATAGCTCATATGGCAGACTGCACCTTGGACGAAATAAAGGAATTGTTAAATAACATGGATGATATTTTAGGATATAAATAGGAGGGTTTACTATGATCAGGGTACTTCTTTCAGATGGACTTGATAAATCAGCAATTGAAAAACTAAAAAGCCTGAATTTTGAAGTGGTAGATGAACACTACGAAGGCGAGGAGCTGGGTGAAAAACTAAAAGAATTTGATGCTTTGGTTGTAAGATCAGCTACTAAGGTAAGGGTCCCATCTATCGAAAAAGCAGCTGAAGGAAAAAGGTTAAAACTTATTATCCGCGGCGGTGTAGGAGTAGACAATATAGATGTTGCAGCTGCAAGGGAAAAGTCAATTGAAGTTAGGAATACACCTAATGCAAGCAGTATTTCTGTAGCAGAGCTTACACTTGCTCACATGTTTGCAGTAACAAGGTTTGTAAATATTTCAAATGTAACCATGAGGCAGGGACTCTGGGAGAAAAAGAAATATAAGGGTACAGAGCTGTATGGTAAAACACTTGGACTCATGGGCTTTGGAAGAATAGCAAAAGAAGTGGCAGTTAGGGCTAGAGCACTTGGAATGCAGGTTTTATATACAAATAGAAAAGGTAAGATTGAAGGTTTTGACCAATATAAATACTGCACTTTTGATGAATTGTTAAAATGCTCTGACATAATATCACTTCATGTGCCATATGATAAGACTAAAGGTACACTTATTGGAAAAGAACAGTTTGAAATGATGAAAGATGGTGTATATTTAATTAATTGCTCAAGAGGTAAAGTTGTCAGCGAAGAAGCTTTACTTGAAGCATTAAATAACGGAAAAGTAGCCGGTGCCGGTATAGATGTATTTGAAGAAGAACCAACTAAGAATAAGGAATTAATAAATCATCCAAGAGTCAGCGTAACACCGCATATTGGTGCTTCCACTTCAGAAGCTCAGAAGAGGATTGGACTAGAAGTAGTTAAAATATTGGAAGAATATTTCATAAAAAAATAAGTTTATTTTATACAGTGTATAGAATTAGGAGGAATACCAATGGCAATATTAAGGGCTTTTAAGGCTGTACGTCCAACTAAGCAGCTGGCTAAAAATGTAGCTGCTCTTCCATACGATGTTATGAACAGTGATGAAGCTAGAGAAATGGTAAAAGATAATCCTTATTCATTTTTACATGTAGATAAAGCGGAAATAGATTTAGATAGAAATATAGATATATATGATAATCTTGTATATGAAAAGGCAAGAGAAAATCTAAACAATATGATTAAAGACGGCATTTTAATAGAGGATAAAAAACCTTATTTGTATATATATAGACTGATTATGAATGGAAGATGCCAGACAGGAATTGTAGGATGCACATCCATAGATGACTATATTAATAATGTTATTAAAAAGCATGAACATACAAGAGAGGAAAAAGAACAGGATAGAATAAGACACGTAGATTATTGTAATTCTAATACCGGTCCAATATTTTTAACATATAGAAACAGCAGTAACATAGATAACATTATTAATGAGTGGACAAAAAAAGATCCAGAGTATAATTTCAAAGCAGAGGATGGAGTACAGCATATAGTATGGGTTATTAATGACAATAAAATAATTGATGAATTAGTTGAAGGTTTCAGGCAGATTAATGCTTTATATATTGCAGATGGTCATCATAGGGCAGCTTCAGCTGTAAAGGTTGGATTAAAAAGAAGGAAAGAGAATCCAGCTTATAAAGGCAGCGAAGAATTTAATTTCTTTTTATCAGTTATATTCCCTGAGGGGGATTTAAGTATTATGGACTATAACAGGGTTGTTAAGGATTTAAATGGACTTACTTCTGAGGAATTTATGCTTAAGGTTTCGGAAAAGTTTGAAATAAGCTTATTTGAAGGAAGCAAACCATATAAGCCATCAAGTAAGCATACTTACGGCATGTATTTAGATGGGAAATGGTATGTTCTTACTGCAAAGGACGGTACTTATGATTCTTTAGACCCTGTTCATAGATTAGATGTTTCAATACTTCAGGAAAATTTGTTAATGCCTATACTAGGTATTAATGATCCAAGGACAGACAAAAGAATTGACTTTATAGGCGGCATAAGAGGTTTAGAAGAGCTTGAGCGAAGAGTGAAAAGTGGAATGAGGGCTGCTTTCTCCATGTATCCTACTACAATCGATGATTTAATGGATATTGCGGATGCGGGAAAAGTAATGCCTCCTAAATCTACCTGGTTTGAGCCAAAATTGAGGAGCGGGTTGTTTATCCACAAATTAAGCTAGGTATCCAAAAATATTACCTTAAACCTAATTGTATGTATTTTCATAATGAAAAGAGATAAGGATTACATTATTAAAAGCATTGGGGCTTTGAATGCTGATAATAATAACCTTATCTCTTTTTGCCATATATTATTTATTATAAATTAAGATGTATCTTAGAAAATTCATAATATGATATAATAAATTTTGAGTTAATCATTAAATTGCATAGTGCAATATTAAAGGATAGAAGGGAATTGAATGGAAAAAGGACGGTATGAAACTACCATGACACCAGTAAAGGGAAGCAATGATGAATATATTATTAAAGATGTTATGGGGATAACCATTGGGCGGGTATATATAATAGAGTATTCGCTGCAAAATGAATACAGCCTTATAAGAATTAAGTTTTATAAACAGGGAAAAGAAAGTTATGGATATCTAAGAAACTTATTATTAAAGCTGCTAAGTACTATCTTTAATAACAGGAAAATTAATAAAATAAACATTATTGTTGATGAAGATAAAAGTGTAAGTGCATTTACAGATATAGGATTTACTTTAGAAGGAATAATTACAAACAGCTCCCTTATGGACAATGTTTTTAAAGATGAATATCTGTTTGCCATAGACAATGAAAAATTTAAGGAAGGCTCAATAGACAGAAATTTTACCTTAAAGGGTGAAAGGATAGAACTTAGATTATTAAGACCAGATAATGCAGAAGAAATGCTAAATTACTATAATAGAAATAAAAAGCATCTGATGCCCTTTGAGCCAAGCAGGGATAACAGTTTTTATACTTTACAGGTTCAAAAACATATTTTAATGGAAGGATACAGACAATTTTTATCCGGTACTGCTGTGAATTTTGGAATATACTTAAATGGAAATCTTATTGGTAAAATACAAATGTCCAATGTTGTATTAGGGGTTTTCAGAAGTGCATTTGTTGGATATTCAATTTCAGAGGAGGAACAAGGAAAAGGCTATATGAAGGAGGCCTTAAGGCTTTTTATAGATTTTGCATTTAATGAAATGGGCTTACATAGATTGGAAGCTTCTACTTTGGTTGATAATATAAGATCACAGAAAGTCCTTGAAGGCTGCGGATTTAAATTTTTAGGAATAAATGAAAAATATTTATATATTAATGGTGAGTGGAGAGATCATAAGGCCTATTACCTTATAAATGGCAATGATTAGTATATAAGAGTGCTTATGAACAATGAAAACTTATTCTGGTGTGTCTATATAAATAATTTGAAGGAAATCAGAGAATAAGCTAGGCTGCTTGAATTAATTTAAGGTGACAGCTTATATTACAGAAGATCAATTAATGTTTTGTGTTAGAATAACAAATGTCGCTTCTGAAAGCGCAGCATCTTAAAGTAGAATTTAAATTCTATTTTAAGGCAAAATGTTTTTCACGAAGATTGTCATAATTAAACTTAAAAAAATAAGTAAAAAAATTGTTGACAATATCGAATAAACATGATAAGATATAAAAGCTGTCGGATGACAGACATGATCTTTGAAAATTAAACAGAGAAGATAACAGGTAAAAACTTGTTAAATAAACCAGCAATTCTTTTATAGAGTATAAAGTAATGAGCAATCAAACTTTTAAATTGAGAGTTTGATCCTGGCTCAGGACGAACGCTGGCGGCGTGCTTAACACATGCAAGTCGAGCGATGAAGTTCCTTCGGGGATGGATTAGCGGCGGACGGGTGAGTAACACGTGGGCAACCTGCCTCAAAGAGGGGGATAGCCTCCCGAAAGGGAGATTAATACCGCATAACATTAGAGCATCACATGATGTTCTAATCAAAGGAGTAATCCGCTTTGAGATGGGCCCGCGGCGCATTAGCTAGTTGGTGAGGTAACGGCTCACCAAGGCAACGATGCGTAGCCGACCTGAGAGGGTGATCGGCCACATTGGAACTGAGACACGGTCCAGACTCCTACGGGAGGCAGCAGTGGGGAATATTGCACAATGGGGGAAACCCTGATGCAGCAACGCCGCGTGAGTGATGAAGGTCTTCGGATTGTAAAGCTCTGTCTTTTGGGACGATAATGACGGTACCAAAGGAGGAAGCCACGGCTAACTACGTGCCAGCAGCCGCGGTAATACGTAGGTGGCAAGCGTTGTCCGGATTTACTGGGCGTAAAGGGTGCGTAGGCGGATGTTTAAGTGAGATGTGAAATACCCGGGCTTAACTTGGGTACTGCATTTCAAACTGGATATCTAGAGTGCAGGAGAGGAGAATGGAATTCCTAGTGTAGCGGTGAAATGCGTAGAGATTAGGAAGAACACCAGTGGCGAAGGCGATTCTCTGGACTGTAACTGACGCTGAGGCACGAAAGCGTGGGTAGCAAACAGGATTAGATACCCTGGTAGTCCACGCCGTAAACGATGAATACTAGGTGTAGGAGGTATCGACCCCTTCTGTGCCGCAGTTAACACAATAAGTATTCCGCCTGGGGAGTACGATCGCAAGATTAAAACTCAAAGGAATTGACGGGGGCCCGCACAAGCAGCGGAGCATGTGGTTTAATTCGAAGCAACGCGAAGAACCTTACCTGGACTTGACATCCCCTGAATAACCTAGAGATAGGCGAAGCCCTTCGGGGCAGGGAGACAGGTGGTGCATGGTTGTCGTCAGCTCGTGTCGTGAGATGTTAGGTTAAGTCCTGCAACGAGCGCAACCCTTATCATTAGTTGCTACCATTAAGTTGAGCACTCTAGTGAGACTGCCCGGGTTAACCGGGAGGAAGGTGGGGATGACGTCAAATCATCATGCCCCTTATGTCCAGGGCAACACACGTGCTACAATGGTGGGTACAGAGAGATGCAATACCGCGAGGTTGAGCCAAACTCTAAAACCCATCCCAGTTCGGATTGTAGGCTGAAACTCGCCTACATGAAGCTGGAGTTGCTAGTAATCGCGAATCAGAATGTCGCGGTGAATACGTTCCCGGGCCTTGTACACACCGCCCGTCACACCATGAGAGCTGGTAACACCCGAAGTCCGTGAGATAACCGTAAGGAGTCAGCGGCCGAAGGTGGGATTAGTAATTGGGGTGAAGTCGTAACAAGGTAGCCGTAGGAGAACCTGCGGCTGGATCACCTCCTTTCTAAGGAGTCGACATGTAAGGATAACTTACATGAAAGCTTGGTTTACTTCTCTGTTTAATTTTGAGAGATCAAAAAACCTAAATGTTTTTTGGTTAATCTCTTTTGTTCTTTGAAAATTGCACAGTATAAAAAAGTTTACATTAAAGTTAAGGTATACAAAATACCTTTGTATTAAGATTACTTTATTTTAAAGGAAAATTGCTAGAAGCGAGCAATACAAGGAAGCAACTGAATGAGGAGCGGAGTTTACTCAAGGTAAATGAGCACCGCAGTGAAGGCAGCTGACGCAGTAATGCGAAGCTTATAGAGATTTTAAAGGTCAAGCTACAAAGGGCGCATGGTGAATGCCTTGGCACCAGTAGGCGAAGAAGGACGCGATAAGCTGCGATAAGCTTCGGGTAGGCGCAAATAGCCTGTGATCCGGAGATTTCCAAATGGGGAAACCCACATACCTAACGGTATGTACTATAAACTGAATTCATAGGTTTATAGGGTTATACCCGGGGAACTGAAACATCTAAGTACCCGGAGGAAGAGAAAGAAAAATCGATTTTCTAAGTAGCGGCGAGCGAAAGGGAAAGAGCCCAAACCAGGAACTTGTTCCTGGGGTTGTGGATAGATCAATATGTGAGACATCATTTAACTGAAGGTTCTGGAAAGGACCGCCGTAGAAGGTAACAGCCCTGTAAGTGAAAAAGGAAGTCTTAAAGATCTATTCCAGAGTACCACGAGACACGTGAAACCTTGTGGGAAGCAGGGAGGACCACCTCCCAAGGCTAAATACTAACTGGTGACCGATAGTGAAGAAGTACCGTGAGGGAAAGGTGAAAAGAACCCCGGAAGGGGAGTGAAATAGAATCTGAAACCGTGTGCCTACAACCGGTCATAGCACTTTAACGTGTGATGACGTGCTTTTTGTAGAACGAGCCAGCGAGTTACGGTATGTAGCAAGGTTAAGTACTTAAGGTACGGAGCCGAAGGGAAACCGAGTCTGAATAGGGCGACTAGTTGCATGCTGTAGACCCGAAACCGGGTGACCTATCCATGGACAGGTTGAAGCGGAAGTAAAATTCCGTGGAGGACCGAACCACATTGGTGTTGAAAAATCATGGGATGAGCTGTGGATAGCGGAGAAATTCCAATCGAACTCGGAGATAGCTGGTTCTCCTCGAAATAGCTTTAGGGCTAGCGTTGAGAATGAGTAGTGGAGGTAGAGCACTGAATGGGCTAGGGGCTGACAACAGTTACTGAACCCTATCAAACTCCGAATGCCATATACTTGAATCTCAGCAGTCAGACTACGAGTGATAAGATCCGTGGTCAAAAGGGAAACAGCCCAGATCATCAGCTAAGGTCCCAAAGTGTAAGTTAAGTGGAAAAGGATGTGGGATTTCTAAGACAACTAGGATGTTGGCTTAGAAGCAGCCACTCATTTAAAGAGTGCGTAATAGCTCACTAGTCGAGAGGTCCTGCGCCGAAGATGTCCGGGGCTAAAACTTACCACCGAAGCTATGGATGTACACTACGTGTACGTGGTAGAGGAGCTTCCTGTATGGGCTGAAGTCGTACCGAAAGGAGCGGTGGACTGTACAGGAGTGAGTATGCTGGCATAAGTAGCGAGAAATAAGTGAGAATCTTATTGGTCGAAAACCTAAGGTTTCCTGAGGAAGGTTCGTCCGCTCAGGGTTAGTCGGGACCTAAGCCGAGGCCGAAAGGCGTAGGTGATGGACAATCGGTTGATATTCCGATACCGCCAACTGACGTTATTACAAATGGGATGACGCAGGAGGATAGGATGTGCGCACTATTGGATGTGCGTCTAAGCACTTAGTCAGGTCAGACAGGCAAATCCGTCTGATCAATGATGAGGTGTCATGGGGAGCGAAATTATCGTCGCGAAGTATCCGATTCCACGCTGCCGAGAAAAGTCTCTATGGAGGAAGTTGGTGCCCGTACCGCAAACCGACACAGGTAGGTGAGGAGGTAGGTGAGGAGAGAATCCTAAGACCATCGGAAGAATTGTTGTCAAGGAACTCGGCAAATTGACCCCGTAACTTCGGGAGAAGGGGTGCCTGCCTCACGGCAGGCCGCAGAGAATAGGCCCAAGCAACTGTTTAGCAAAAACACAGGTCTCTGCTAAAGCGAAAGCTGAAGTATAGGGGCTGACGCCTGCCCGGTGCTGGAAGGTTAAGGGGATCCGTTAACGTAAGTGAAGCGGTGAACTTAAGCCCCAGTAAACGGCGGCCGTAACTATAACGGTCCTAAGGTAGCGAAATTCCTTGTCGGGTAAGTTCCGACCCGCACGAATGGCGTAATGACTTGGGCACTGTCTCGACAACAAATCCGGCGAAATTGTAGTGCAAGTGAAGATGCTTGCTACCCGCGATTGGACGGAAAGACCCCGTAGAGCTTTACTGTAGCTTAGCATTGAGTTTCGGTATTGTCTGTACAGGATAGGTGGGAGACTGCGAAGCAGGGGCGTCAGCTTCTGTGGAGTCACCCTTGGGATACCACCCTGACAGTACTGAGATTCTAACCGGTGGCCATGAAACTGGTCACGGGACATTGTTAGGTGGGCAGTTTGACTGGGGCGGTCGCCTCCTAAAATGTAACGGAGGCGCCCAAAAGTTCCCTCAGTGCGGTTGGAAATCGCGCGAAGAGTGCAAAGGCAGAAGGGAGCTTGACTGCGACACATACAAGTGGAGCAGGGACGAAAGTCGGGCTTAGTGATCCGGTGGTTCCTCGTGGGAGGGCCATCGCTCAACGGATAAAAGCTACCTCGGGGATAACAGGCTGATCTCCCCCAAGAGTCCACATCGACGGGGAGGTTTGGCACCTCGATGTCGGCTCGTCGCATCCTGGGGCTGAAGTAGGTCCCAAGGGTTGGGCTGTTCGCCCATTAAAGCGGCACGCGAGCTGGGTTCAGAACGTCGTGAGACAGTTCGGTCCCTATCCGTCGCGGGCGTAGGAAATTTGAGAGGAGCTGTCCTTAGTACGAGAGGACCGGGATGGACTGACCTCTGGTGTACCAGTTGTTCCGCCAGGAGCATGGCTGGGTAGCTATGTCGGGACGGGATAAACGCTGAAAGCATCTAAGCGTGAAACCCACCTCAAGATTAGATTTCCCATAGCGTAAGCTAGTAAGACCCCTAGAAGAACACTAGGTTGATAGGTTAGAGGTGTAAGCATGGCAACATGTTCAGCTGACTAATACTAATAGGTCGAGGGCTTGACCAAATAATTATACTGTGCAATTTTGAAAGAACAAGATTTGTTCTTTCATATAGATCTGGTAATGATGGCGTAAAGGCAACACCCGTTCCCATTCCGAACACGAAGGTTAAGCTTTATTGCGCCGATGGTACTGCAGGGGAGGCTCTGTGGGAGAGTAGGTAGTTGCCAGGTAATACTTGGTTCACTAGCTCAGTTGGTAGAGCACATGACTTTTAATCATGGTGTCCGGGGTTCGATTCCCCGGTGAGCCACCAAAAGACATTCAATTTTGAATGTCTTTTTTTATTTTTTGCTTGAAGGATTTCTTTTATCATATATAGAATTATGTATATAAATGATATGGTAAACTATATAATCATATAAACAAGTTTATGTAATAAAATAATATACCAGAGGTGTTTTTATATGAACGAGGAATTAGTTTTAAAAGAATTGTGTACTACAGACAGTCCAAGCGGAAGAGAGGATTTAATTTATAATAAGATAAAGGAACTATTTAATGGATTAGGTGAAATATCAATAAATAATATGAATAATATTTATATCCATAAGAAAGGAAAGGATAAATTTAAAGTTATGCTTATGGCCCATTCAGATGAAGTATTCTTAATGGTAACAGATATTTTAGGCAATGGTTTTTTAAAGTTTAATGCTATAGGCATAGATCCTAAAACACTGGTATCTCAGGAAGTAATAGTTCATGGACGGAAGGAGATACCTGGAGTTATAGGTATAAAGCCACCTCATCTTATGAAGGATGAAGAAAAAAAGCAAGGTATTAAAGCAGAACAATTACTTATCGACACAGGATTAGATGATGAAAATCTAAAAAAGCAGGTAAAGATAGGGGATTATGTTACTTTAAGCAGACAATTTTATGAATTACTCAATAATAATGTGACCTGTAAGGCAATAGATGACAGAGCCGGCATTGCAGCTATGTGGTCATGTGCAAATGAGTTAAAGCAGGCACAGCATGATGCAGATGTTTATTTTGTATGCTCATGTCAGGAAGAAGTAGGACATAGAGGAGCTAAAATGGCTGCATATGATATAAACCCTGATATAGGTATAGCAATTGATGTAACTTTTGACGGCGGAGAATTTGGTGATAAAGACAGAGAAAATAAATTAGGAGGCGGGCCTTCTATTTGTGTAGGTCCTAATGTTCATTGCAAATTAAGAGAAAAAATTATTGAAATAGCTGATAAGCATAATATACCATATCAGATTGAAGTGGAGCCGGGGAATACAGGTACAGATGCATGGGATATTCAGATTGCCAGGGAAGGAATAGCTACATTATTAATTTCTATTCCAATAAAGTATATGCATACAACTGTAGAAGTTGTAAATGTAGATGACATAAGAAATACAGGACTGCTTATTGCAGAGCTTATTAAGGAATTATCACAGGATGAATTGGAGGGATTATTTTGCTTTTAGAAACATTAAGTAATAGTTCAGGCCCATCTGGTTATGAAGGGGAAGTAAGAAAAATAATAAAAAGTGAGATAACAAACTTTGTTGATGATATAGTAATTGATAAAATGGGAAATATTATAGCACACAAAAAAGGTAAAGGAAAAAAGGTAGTTATAGATGCTCATATTGATGAAGTCGGATTTATAATAATTGGATATAATGATGATGGAACCTTAAAATTTAGTGCATTAGGCGGTATAAACAGCAAGGTAATTCCATGTAAGGTTGTTCTCATTGGAAAAAATAAAATTCCTGGTGTAATTGGACTAAAACCTATACATCTTCAAAGTCCAGAGGAAAGAAAAAATAATATAGGTTATGAGAACTGCTGCATTGATATCGGTGCCAAAGATAAGGCAGAGGCTAAAAAATATATTAAACTAGGTGACTATTGTGTCTTTGATACCAAATTTAATGAATTTGGAACTGGCTTAATGAAAGGAAAAGCATTTGATGACAGAATGGGCTGCGCTGTATTAATAGATGTATTGAAAGAAAGTTATGAGTGTGATTTGTATGGCGTTTTTAATGTTCAGGAGGAAGTAGGAGAAAGAGGAGCATATGCATCAGCATATAACATACAGCCTGATATAGGTATAGCTATTGAAGGTACAATTTGTGCAGATATGCCTAATATACCTGATCATTTAAAAGCAACTGAAATTGGAAAAGGTCCTGCTATTTCCATAATGGATAAAACCAGCCTTTTTAATAAGGAAATTATTAATGAAATAATTGAAGTAGGACATAAGAAGAACATTCCATATCAGTTTAGAAGAGCTGTAGCTGGAGGAAACGATGCTGGAGCAATTCATATGTCAGGACAAGGTGCTAAAGTTGCTACGATTTCTGTACCATGCAGATACATTCATTCTTCTGTTTCAGTATGCAGCATGGATGATTATACTAATACGGTAAAGCTGTTAAAGGAATATTTATACACTATATAAATTTTAAAGGAGATTTTTGTTATGGATAAATTATTTAATGAATTATTAGATACACTTTCACTAAGTGGAAGTGAGGAATACATAATAAAATTAATAAAAAAGAACCTGCCTGAAAATGTGGTAAATATCAATGAAGATAAAATGGGTAATCTTATAGTTAAAGTTGGCCAGGGAGACAAAAAAATAATGATTTGCACTCACACAGATGAAAAGGGGTTAATAGCATCATACATTGAAAAGGATGGAAAAGTCAGAGTAGAAAAAATAGGGGACTTTAATAATGAATCAGTGCAAAATAGCATAGTTTCATTTAATAATGGCATAAAGGGTAAACTTATAAGCAGCAATAATGAATTACTAATTGACTTAGGAATGAATTCCAGAGATGAAGTTTTAAAAAGTGGCATAAGAGAGGGGTATGTAGCAGGTATAACAGGCAGTATTGTAGATCTTAAAACAAAAATATTAGGCAGTAATATTAGTGATAAAGCGGGCATTTATATTTTACTTAAAACAATAGAACAGGTCAAAGAATTACATAGAGAAATAAATTTTGTGTTTTCTACCCAGGGACAGTTGGGAGGAAGAGGTGCAAGAGCAGCAGCATACAGTATAGATCCGGATTACTGCATAGTTGTTAATGCAATAAATTCTAATGATAAGGGTATTTCTATAGATAAAGGTCCAGTATTAAAAATAATGGATAAAACACTAATTGGGAATAATAAAATTATCAGTTTAATTGAATCAGCAGCAGAAAAAAATAATATTAATATACAGAGAACGTCAAATAGGGATTCCTCATTAGGTTCTTTTGTACACAAGGAGAGATCAGGAATACCTACAGCTGAAATTGATGTCCCATGCAGATATAAGGGATCCAGCATTGAATTGGTTAGCATTGAGGATATAAATAATACTGAAAAACTCATCAAGGATATAATTGAAGCCTAAATACGGAAGGAATATCAATGAAGAAAATAATTAAATGGATACTTTTTGCAGCATGGATGATAGTAATTTTCAACTTCTCAAGTATGCCTGCAGAAGCATCTAATGAAAATAGCAGATATGTAATATACATTTTCAATCTTTTAGGATTAAATTTAAATAGTATATTAGGAAACATGGCCAATTTTGCAGTAAGAAAAGCAGCTCATTTTACCGAATATTTTATTTTATATTTATTTGCATATAATGCTCTTACTGATTGTTATGACAAGAGAAAATGTTTGTGGATTTCTTTAATTATTGTATTTTTATATGCTTCCACAGACGAAATCCATCAGATATTTGTTCCAGGCAGATCGGGTAGATTTAGAGATGTTCTGATAGATACCAGCGGAGGAACACTGGGAATGATAATTAAGGGATTTAATTGTCACATTAAAAAAACATCCGTAAAATAAACTTTTGTAGAAATAGATTAAGATTAAGTGACAGATACAGGACTTTTATATGTACACTTCCAGGTACCAGAGTTATTGCATCAGTAGTTTTTAACTGTTAATGCAATAACTTTATTTTTTATCCAGCCAATTAAAATAATATGCATTAGGATTAATAACAAAATTATAAACTATGAAGAACATCTTTTAGTTTTAACCAGTCTGCTGTATACATTGATTTAAATTCATCATTTCTATTATAGGTTAAAGCCGATGGATGATACATGGGAAATATATTTCTTTTATTATCATTGTCCTGAATCAATGTTCCATGACATTGTCCTATGGAATTAAATTTTGTAAGTCTTTTAAGAGGGATATTACCAAGCGTAATTATTATTTTAGGATTAACTAATAATATTTCTTTATCCAAAATATCCCTAAACATTTCAATCTCTTTTGTCTTAGGAGCTCGATTACTTATGGTTGTTCTCCCGGTTTTTGAAGTGCTGATTTTAATTGGTCTTAAGAAACATGCATTGCTGATTCTGATTTGGCTTCTTGTTAAGCCTACTAAATTTAAATAATACTCCAGGTTTTTACCAGCGACTCCTACAAAGGGCTTATTTTCCTCTACTTCAGTTTTTCCAGGTGCTTCTCCGATAAACATTATTTCACATGGCACAGGGCCATTTCCTGTAATCCATCCACCAGTGGGCTCTTCTTTGTAACTTTCAGCAATTGATTTGATTTCCATATTAAGATCCTCTATTGCAAACATAATTATCTCCCTTTTTATTATATTAAGTACAAATCATATTTTAACATATTATGATGATTTTCATGCAAAATTACAAAGATATTTTGGATAAAGTCTAATAAACTCATTCTGGTGTATCAACACCCCAAATAATTAAATAAAGAAAGATATTAGGAGTATTATTAATATAATCTTAAAAGGTGATGTAATAATACTGTTGGTGTTTTATTTTTTATGATAAAATAACACATGTCGCTGAAAAACGCGGCAGCATCTTAAAATAGAATTTAAATTCTACTTTAAGATAAAATGTTTTTATGTATACTGTCATAATTAAACTTAAAAAAATAAGTAAAAAAATTGTTGACAATATCGAATAAACATGATAAGATATAAAAGCTGTCGGATGACAGACATGATCTTTGAAAATTAAACAGAGAAGATAACAGGTAAAAACTTGTTAAATAAACCAGCAATTCTTTTATAGAGTATAAAGTAATGAGCAATCAAACTTTTAAATTGAGAGTTTGATCCTGGCTCAGGACGAACGCTGGCGGCGTGCCTAACACATGCAAGTCGAGCGATGAAGTTCCTTCGGGGATGGATTAGCGGCGGACGGGTGAGTAACACGTGGGCAACCTGCCTCAAAGAGGGGGATAGCCTCCCGAAAGGGAGATTAATACCGCATAACATTAGAGCATCACATGATGTTCTAATCAAAGGAGTAATCCGCTTTGAGATGGGCCCGCGGCGCATTAGCTAGTTGGTGAGGTAACGGCTCACCAAGGCAACGATGCGTAGCCGACCTGAGAGGGTGATCGGCCACATTGGAACTGAGACACGGTCCAGACTCCTACGGGAGGCAGCAGTGGGGAATATTGCACAATGGGGGAAACCCTGATGCAGCAACGCCGCGTGAGTGATGAAGGTCTTCGGATTGTAAAGCTCTGTCTTTTGGGACGATAATGACGGTACCAAAGGAGGAAGCCACGGCTAACTACGTGCCAGCAGCCGCGGTAATACGTAGGTGGCAAGCGTTGTCCGGATTTACTGGGCGTAAAGGGTGCGTAGGCGGATGTTTAAGTGAGATGTGAAATACCCGGGCTTAACTTGGGTACTGCATTTCAAACTGGATATCTAGAGTGCAGGAGAGGAGAATGGAATTCCTAGTGTAGCGGTGAAATGCGTAGAGATTAGGAAGAACACCAGTGGCGAAGGCGATTCTCTGGACTGTAACTGACGCTGAGGCACGAAAGCGTGGGTAGCAAACAGGATTAGATACCCTGGTAGTCCACGCCGTAAACGATGAATACTAGGTGTAGGAGGTATCGACCCCTTCTGTGCCGCAGTTAACACAATAAGTATTCCGCCTGGGGAGTACGATCGCAAGATTAAAACTCAAAGGAATTGACGGGGGCCCGCACAAGCAGCGGAGCATGTGGTTTAATTCGAAGCAACGCGAAGAACCTTACCTGGACTTGACATCCCCTGAATAACCTAGAGATAGGCGAAGCCCTTCGGGGCAGGGAGACAGGTGGTGCATGGTTGTCGTCAGCTCGTGTCGTGAGATGTTAGGTTAAGTCCTGCAACGAGCGCAACCCTTATCATTAGTTGCTACCATTAAGTTGAGCACTCTAGTGAGACTGCCCGGGTTAACCGGGAGGAAGGTGGGGATGACGTCAAATCATCATGCCCCTTATGTCCAGGGCAACACACGTGCTACAATGGTGGGTACAGAGAGATGCAATACCGCGAGGTGGAGCCAAACTCTAAAACCCATCCCAGTTCGGATTGTAGGCTGAAACTCGCCTACATGAAGCTGGAGTTGCTAGTAATCGCGAATCAGAATGTCGCGGTGAATACGTTCCCGGGCCTTGTACACACCGCCCGTCACACCATGAGAGCTGGTAACACCCGAAGTCCGTGAGATAACCGTAAGGAGTCAGCGGCCGAAGGTGGGATTAGTAATTGGGGTGAAGTCGTAACAAGGTAGCCGTAGGAGAACCTGCGGCTGGATCACCTCCTTTCTAAGGAGTCGACATGTAAGGATAACTTACGTGAAAGCTTGGTTTATTTCTCTGTTTAATTTTGAGAGATCAAAAAACCTAAACGGTTTTTGATTAATCTCTTTTGTTCTTTGAAAATTGCACAGTATAAAAAAGTTTACATTAAAGTTAAGGTATACAAAAATACCTTTGTATTAAGATTACTTTATTTAAAGGAAAATTGATAGAAGCGAGCAATACAAGGAAGCAACTGAGCGAGGAGCGGAGTTTACTCAAGGTAAATGAGCACCGCAGTGAAGGCAGCTGACGCAGTAGTGCGAAGCTTATAGAGATTTTAAAGGTCAAGCTACAAAGGGCGCATGGTGAATGCCTTGGCACCAGTAGGCGAAGAAGGACGCGATAAGCTGCGATAAGCTTCGGGTAGGCGCAAATAGCCTGTGATCCGGAGATTTCCAAATGGGGAAACCCACATACCTAACGGTATGTACTATAAACTGAATTCATAGGTTTATAGGGCTATACCCGGGGAACTGAAACATCTAAGTACCCGGAGGAAGAGAAAGAAAAATCGATTTTCTGAGTAGCGGCGAGCGAAAGGGAAAGAGCCCAAACCAGGAACTTGTTCCTGGGGTTGTGGATAGATCATTATGTGAGACATCATTTAACTGAAGGTTCTGGAAAGGACCACCGCAGAAGGTAACAGTCCTGTAGGTGAAAAAGGAAGTCTTAAAGATCTATTCCAGAGTACCACGAGACACGTGAAACCTTGTGGGAAGCAGGGAGGACCACCTCCCAAGGCTAAATACTAACTGGTGACCGATAGTGAAGAAGTACCGTGAGGGAAAGGTGAAAAGAACCCCGGAAGGGGAGTGAAATAGAATCTGAAACCGTGTGCCTACAACCGGTCATAGCACTTTAACGTGTGATGACGTGCTTTTTGTAGAACGAGCCAGCGAGTTACGGTATGTAGCAAGGTTAAGTACTTAAGGTACGGAGCCGAAGGGAAACCGAGTCTGAATAGGGCGACTAGTTGCATGCTGTAGACCCGAAACCGGGTGACCTATCCATGGACAGGTTGAAGCGGAAGTAAAATTCCGTGGAGGACCGAACCACATTGGTGTTGAAAAATCATGGGATGAGCTGTGGATAGCGGAGAAATTCCAATCGAACTCGGAGATAGCTGGTTCTCCTCGAAATAGCTTTAGGGCTAGCGTTGAGAATGAGTAGTGGAGGTAGAGCACTGAATGGGCTAGGGGCTGACAACAGTTACTGAACCCTATCAAACTCCGAATGCCATATACTTGAATCTCAGCAGTCAGACTACGAGTGATAAGATCCGTGGTCAAAAGGGAAACAGCCCAGATCATCAGCTAAGGTCCCAAAGTGTAAGTTAAGTGGAAAAGGATGTGGGATTTCTAAGACAACTAGGATGTTGGCTTAGAAGCAGCCACTCATTTAAAGAGTGCGTAATAGCTCACTAGTCGAGAGGTCCTGCGCCGAAGATGTCCGGGGCTAAAACTTACCACCGAAGCTATGGATGTACACTACGTGTACGTGGTAGAGGAGCTTCCTGTATGGGCTGAAGTCGTACCGAAAGGAGCGGTGGACTGTACAGGAGTGAGTATGCTGGCATAAGTAGCGAGAAATAAGTGAGAATCTTATTGGTCGAAAACCTAAGGTTTCCTGAGGAAGGTTCGTCCGCTCAGGGTTAGTCGGGACCTAAGCCGAGGCCGAAAGGCGTAGGTGATGGACAATCGGTTGATATTCCGATACCGCCAACTGACGTTATTACAAATGGGATGACGCAGGAGGATAGGATGTGCGCACTATTGGATGTGCGTCTAAGCACTTAGTCAGGTCAGACAGGCAAATCCGTCTGATCAATGATGAGGTGTCATGGGGAGCGAAATTATCGTCGCGAAGTATCCGATTCCACGCTGCCGAGAAAAGTCTCTATGGAGGAAGTTGGTGCCCGTACCGCAAACCGACACAGGTAGGTGAGGAGAGAATCCTAAGACCATCGGAAGAATTGTTGTCAAGGAACTCGGCAAATTGACCCCGTAACTTCGGGAGAAGGGGTGCCTGCCTCACGGCAGGTCGCAGAGAATAGGCCCAAGCAACTGTTTAGCAAAAACACAGGTCTCTGCTAAAGCGAAAGCTGAAGTATAGGGGCTGACGCCTGCCCGGTGCTGGAAGGTTAAGGGGATCCGTTAACGCAAGTGAAGCGGTGAACTTAAGCCCCAGTAAACGGCGGCCGTAACTATAACGGTCCTAAGGTAGCGAAATTCCTTGTCGGGTAAGTTCCGACCCGCACGAATGGCGTAATGACTTGGGCACTGTCTCGACAACAAATCCGGCGAAATTGTAGTGCAAGTGAAGATGCTTGCTACCCGCGATTGGACGGAAAGACCCCGTAGAGCTTTACTGTAGCTTAGCATTGAGTTTCGGTATTGTCTGTACAGGATAGGTGGGAGACTGCGAAGCAGGGGCGTCAGCTTCTGTGGAGTCACCCTTGGGATACCACCCTGACAGTACTGAGATTCTAACCGGTGGCCATGAAACTGGTCACGGGACATTGTTAGGTGGGCAGTTTGACTGGGGCGGTCGCCTCCTAAAATGTAACGGAGGCGCCCAAAAGTTCCCTCAGTGCGGTTGGAAATCGCGCGAAGAGTGCAAAGGCAGAAGGGAGCTTGACTGCGACACATACAAGTGGAGCAGGGACGAAAGTCGGGCTTAGTGATCCGGTGGTTCCTCGTGGGAGGGCCATCGCTCAACGGATAAAAGCTACCTCGGGGATAACAGGCTGATCTCCCCCAAGAGTCCACATCGACGGGGAGGTTTGGCACCTCGATGTCGGCTCGTCGCATCCTGGGGCTGAAGTAGGTCCCAAGGGTTGGGCTGTTCGCCCATTAAAGCGGCACGCGAGCTGGGTTCAGAACGTCGTGAGACAGTTCGGTCCCTATCCGTCGCGGGCGTAGGAAATTTGAGAGGAGCTGTCCTTAGTACGAGAGGACCGGGATGGACTGACCTCTGGTGTACCAGTTGTTCCGCCAGGAGCATGGCTGGGTAGCTATGTCGGGACGGGATAAACGCTGAAAGCATCTAAGCGTGAAACCCACCTCAAGATTAGATTTCCCATAGCGTAAGCTAGTAAGACCCCTAGAAGAACACTAGGTTGATAGGTTAGAGGTGTAAGCATGGCAACATGTTCAGCTGACTAATACTAATAGGTCGAGGGCTTGACCAAATAATTATACTGTGCAATTTTGAAAGAACAAGATTTGTTCTTTCATATAGATCTGGTAATGATGGCGTAAAGGCAACACCCGTTCCCATTCCGAACACGAAGGTTAAGCTTTATTGCGCCGATGGTACTGCAGGGGAGGCTCTGTGGGAGAGTAGGTAGTTGCCAGGTAATACTTGGCCAGATAGCTCAGTCGGTAGAGCAGAGGACTGAAAATCCTCGTGTCCCTGGTTCGATTCCTGGTCTGGCCACCAATAGCACTTTAGATTTTATCTAAGGTGTTATTTTATTTTTTGATTATGTTATAAAAAAAGATCATATAACTAAAATTACATGATCTTTTTGCTAAATTCATTATTTTGTAAGAAAGGATAAAATGTTATCCACATGTTTATCAACTTTTACTTTTCTATATATATTTTCTATTATGCCATCCTCATTAATAATGAAAGTACTTCTCTCAATTCCAATGGATTTCTTACCATACATATTCTTCTCTTTTAAAACACCATATAGATTACATACCACTTCTTCAGAGTCTGATAGCAAAATATAAGGTATGTTCAGCTTTTTTATAAATTTATCATGGGAAGATAAGGAATCTCTGCTAATGCCCAATATTATTGTATTTAAATTAGAAAAGTTTTCATAATTATCTATAAAGCACAAGGCTTCTTTAGTGCATCCTGATGTATTATCCTTTGGGTAAAAATACAGCACTACCTTTTCACCTAAGAAATCCACCAGGGAATGATCTTTACCATCA
Source organism: Clostridium sp. JN-9 (assembly GCF_004103695.1). Lineage (NCBI taxonomy): Bacteria > Bacillati > Bacillota > Clostridia > Eubacteriales > Clostridiaceae > Clostridium > Clostridium sp. JN-9. The sequence goes on from NZ_CP035280.1 coordinate 74,577, forward strand.
GAACCCTTCAAATTAAAATTAGGAGCTTTATCGCCAATTTTCAATTCACTTATAGTTTTAACATTTTCCACATTAACACCTCAAATTTCATATAGTATTTAATTCTTATAAGTATATAATATAGTCATTATTAAATAATATCAAGTATTGCTAAAAATATAAATTGTTGCATTAGTAGATATCCATATGTAATAATAGATATGTTAATAATATTTTAGGATAAGGAGAGATAAAATAGTTTATAAATTTATATACAAGTATATTCTGGCATGATATAATATAATCACCAAAAAGGGAGTGATTATATTTGAGTAAGAACTATAAGCCTAAAGAATTTGCTGAATTATTAAATGTATCAGTTTTAACACTACAACGATGGGATAACGCAGGAAAATTAAAAGCATTTAGAACACCAACAAATAGGCGGTTTTATACTTATGAACAGTATAAAGAGTTTATGGGTATAACATCTTCTGGAAAAAAAGTAGTTATATATACAAGAGTTTCAACTTCTAATCAAAAAGATGATTTAAAGAATCAAGTTACATTTCTTAAACAATATGCTAATGCAAAAGGAATTATTGTAGATGAAGTGATTGAAGATTATGGGAGTGGATTGAATTATAATCGTAAAAAATGGAATAAACTTATTGATGAGTGTATGACATCTGAAATAAGCACTATAATGATAACCAATAAAGATAGGTTTGTACGATTTGGATTTGAGTGGTTTGAAGGATTTTTAGGAAAATTCAATGTAAAAATAATAGTAGTAAACAATGAAAGCCTTTCGCCAAACGAAGAATTAGTTCAAGATATAATCTCAATACTTCATGTTTTTAGCTGCAGGATTTATGGTTTAAGAAAGTATAAAAAAAAGATAGAGGAAGATGAAGAAGTTGAAAAAAGCATACAAAACAGAGATTAAACCAACAGAAGAACAAATAACTAAAATTCATCGAACAATTGGTGTAAGCAGGTTCATATATAACTTTTATGTTTCACATAATAAGAAAGTTTATGAAAAAGAAAAATCAAGATGTTAAAGCCTATTTTCCTAAAAACAATAAAACTGATTGGACTATTGAAAGGCATAGAATTAAAATACCAACTTTAGGTTGGGTTAGACTTAAGGAATACGGTTATATACCAGCTAATGGCAGAGTAACAAGTGGAACAGTAAGTCAGAAAGCTGATAGATATTATGTTTCCGTATTAGTTGATGAAGATATCCAAGTAAACAATAAACCCCATTCAGAAGGAATAGGTATAGACCTTGGACTAATGGATTTTGCAATTTGCAGTAATGGAATAACTAAAAAAAATATAAACAAAACTTCAAGAGTTAAAAAATTACAAAAGAAACTAAAACGTGAGCAAAGAAAGCTTTCAAGGAAATATGAAAGTTTAAAATTAAGAAATAAAAAAGAGAAAGGGGAAGCTGCTCGTCAAAATATCCAAAAACAAATAGGCAGAGTACAATGAAACAGGAATTTTCTCAGTATGGATACATTTGACCATATTTTGAGTAGCAGACTAGACATGGATAATAAAGTATTAGCTATTGTAAATGGAAGGGAAATAACAGAAAGGGATATGGAGGAAGCCATTATAAGATTTCCAAAGGAAAGACAGGCATTTTTCCGTTCAGATGAAGGGAGAAAGCAGCTTCTTGATCAAATAATATCCTTTGAATTAATTTATAACTATGCTGTTGATTCTGGACTAGAAAATGAAAAGGGATATATAGAATATTTAGAAAAAGCTAAGAAGGAATTACTTACTCAATGGGGAATAAACAAAGTTCTTTCTCAGGTTACTGTTACTGATGAGGAAGCAGAAGATTACTATAAAGCAAACAATCAGTACTTTAGAACAAACGAAGCAGTTTCAGCAAAGCATATTTTGGTGGATTCATTAGAAAAAGCTAATGAGGTTTTAGAAAAGTTAAACCATGGGTTGAAATTTGAAGATGCTGCTAAAGAATATTCAACATGTCCATCAAAAGCTCAGGGTGGTAATTTAGGTGAGTTTACAAGAGGACAAATGGTTCCTGAATTTGAAGATGCTGCTTTTAAACTAGATATAGGAGTAGTAAGCGAGCCAGTAAAAACACAATTTGGATATCATTTAATAAAGGTTAAAAATAAAAAAGAGGCCGCAAGCAAAGAATTTTCAGAAGTTAAGGACATGATAAAGAGCAGGCTGCTTCAGGAAAGACAAAATTATAAATATGTAGAAATGACAAATGATCTTAAGAATAAATATAATGTTGAAATTAAATAGATATTATTTATGTAAAAAATAATAATAAGTTTTCTATTATTTGGGTAATATATAGTGAAACTTGTCCAAGTGTATCTTTATAAGAAAACTAAAGTATTATTTAATTATTTAGAGTAATATGTATATATTACTCTAAATATAAGCATTATACTATTGTGACCATTAAGCAATCATGGTATTATAGTATACGTCGCTTGAGTGATATGTGATTTATAACAACAATTAAAAAAGTGTTGACAAGATTTCATACAGGTGATAAGATATAAAAGCTGTCAGATGACAGATATGATCTTTGAAAATTAAACAGAGAAGATAACAGGTAAAAACTTGTTAAATAAACCAGCAATTCTTTTATAGAGTATAAAGTAATGAGCAATCAAACTTTTAAATTGAGAGTTTGATCCTGGCTCAGGACGAACGCTGGCGGCGTGCTTAACACATGCAAGTCGAGCGATGAAATCCCTTCGGGGATGGATTAGCGGCGGACGGGTGAGTAACACGTGGGCAACCTGCCTCAAAGAGGGGGATAGCCTCCCGAAAGGGAGATTAATACCGCATAACATTAGAGCATCACATGATATTCTAATCAAAGGAGTAATCCGCTTTGAGATGGGCCCGCGGCGCATTAGCTAGTTGGTGAGGTAACGGCTCACCAAGGCAACGATGCGTAGCCGACCTGAGAGGGTGATCGGCCACATTGGAACTGAGACACGGTCCAGACTCCTACGGGAGGCAGCAGTGGGGAATATTGCACAATGGGGGAAACCCTGATGCAGCAACGCCGCGTGAGTGATGAAGGTCTTCGGATTGTAAAGCTCTGTCTTTTGGGACGATAATGACGGTACCAAAGGAGGAAGCCACGGCTAACTACGTGCCAGCAGCCGCGGTAATACGTAGGTGGCAAGCGTTGTCCGGATTTACTGGGCGTAAAGGGTGCGTAGGCGGATGTTTAAGTGAGATGTGAAATACCCGGGCTTAACTTGGGTACTGCATTTCAAACTGGATATCTAGAGTGCAGGAGAGGAGAATGGAATTCCTAGTGTAGCGGTGAAATGCGTAGAGATTAGGAAGAACACCAGTGGCGAAGGCGATTCTCTGGACTGTAACTGACGCTGAGGCACGAAAGCGTGGGTAGCAAACAGGATTAGATACCCTGGTAGTCCACGCCGTAAACGATGAATACTAGGTGTAGGAGGTATCGACCCCTTCTGTGCCGCAGTTAACACAATAAGTATTCCGCCTGGGGAGTACGATCGCAAGATTAAAACTCAAAGGAATTGACGGGGGCCCGCACAAGCAGCGGAGCATGTGGTTTAATTCGAAGCAACGCGAAGAACCTTACCTGGACTTGACATCCCCTGAATAACCTAGAGATAGGCGAAGCCCTTCGGGGCAGGGAGACAGGTGGTGCATGGTTGTCGTCAGCTCGTGTCGTGAGATGTTAGGTTAAGTCCTGCAACGAGCGCAACCCTTATCATTAGTTGCTACCATTAAGTTGAGCACTCTAGTGAGACTGCCCGGGTTAACCGGGAGGAAGGTGGGGATGACGTCAAATCATCATGCCCCTTATGTCCAGGGCAACACACGTGCTACAATGGTGGGTACAGAGAGATGCAATACCGCGAGGTTGAGCCAAACTCTAAAACCCATCCCAGTTCGGATTGTAGGCTGAAACTCGCCTACATGAAGCTGGAGTTGCTAGTAATCGCGAATCAGAATGTCGCGGTGAATACGTTCCCGGGCCTTGTACACACCGCCCGTCACACCATGAGAGCTGGTAACACCCGAAGTCCGTGAGATAACCGTAAGGAGTCAGCGGCCGAAGGTGGGATTAGTAATTGGGGTGAAGTCGTAACAAGGTAGCCGTAGGAGAACCTGCGGCTGGATCACCTCCTTTCTAAGGAGTCGACATGTAAGGATAACTTACATGAAAGCTTGGTTTACTTCTCTGTTTAATTTTGAGAGATCAAAAAACCTAAATGTTTTTTGGTTAATCTCTTTTGTTCTTTGAAAATTGCACAGTATAAAAAAGTTTACATTAAAGTTAAGGTATACAAAATACCTTTGTATTAAGATTACTTTATTTTAAAGGAAAATTGCTAGAAGCGAGCAATACAAGGAAGCAACTGAATGAGGAGCGGAGTTTACTCAAGGTAAATGAGCACCGCAGTGAAGGCAGCTGACGCAGTAATGCGAAGCTTATAGAGATTTTAAAGGTCAAGCTACAAAGGGCGCATGGTGAATGCCTTGGCACCAGTAGGCGAAGAAGGACGCGATAAGCTGCGATAAGCTTCGGGTAGGCGCAAATAGCCTGTGATCCGGAGATTTCCAAATGGGGAAACCCACATACCTAACGGTATGTACTATAAACTGAATTCATAGGTTTATAGGGCTATACCCGGGGAACTGAAACATCTAAGTACCCGGAGGAAGAGAAAGAAAAATCGATTTTCTAAGTAGCGGCGAGCGAAAGGGAAAGAGCCCAAACCAGGAACTTGTTCCTGGGGTTGTGGATAGATCAATATGTGAGACATCATTTAACTGAAGGTTCTGGAAAGGACCGCCGTAGAAGGTAACAGCCCTGTAAGTGAAAAAGGAAGTCTTAAAGATCTATTCCAGAGTACCACGAGACACGTGAAACCTTGTGGGAAGCAGGGAGGACCACCTCCCAAGGCTAAATACTAACTGGTGACCGATAGTGAAGAAGTACCGTGAGGGAAAGGTGAAAAGAACCCCGGAAGGGGAGTGAAATAGAATCTGAAACCGTGTGCCTACAACCGGTCATAGCACTTTAACGTGTGATGACGTGCTTTTTGTAGAACGAGCCAGCGAGTTACGGTATGTAGCAAGGTTAAGTACTTAAGGTACGGAGCCGAAGGGAAACCGAGTCTGAATAGGGCGACTAGTTGCATGCTGTAGACCCGAAACCGGGTGACCTATCCATGGACAGGTTGAAGCGGAAGTAAAATTCCGTGGAGGACCGAACCACATTGGTGTTGAAAAATCATGGGATGAGCTGTGGATAGCGGAGAAATTCCAATCGAACTCGGAGATAGCTGGTTCTCCTCGAAATAGCTTTAGGGCTAGCGTTGAGAATGAGTAGTGGAGGTAGAGCACTGAATGGGCTAGGGGCTGACAACAGTTACTGAACCCTATCAAACTCCGAATGCCATATACTTGAATCTCAGCAGTCAGACTACGAGTGATAAGATCCGTGGTCAAAAGGGAAACAGCCCAGATCATCAGCTAAGGTCCCAAAGTGTAAGTTAAGTGGAAAAGGATGTGGGATTTCTAAGACAACTAGGATGTTGGCTTAGAAGCAGCCACTCATTTAAAGAGTGCGTAATAGCTCACTAGTCGAGAGGTCCTGCGCCGAAGATGTCCGGGGCTAAAACTTACCACCGAAGCTATGGATGTACACTACGTGTACGTGGTAGAGGAGCTTCCTGTATGGGCTGAAGTCGTACCGAAAGGAGCGGTGGACTGTACAGGAGTGAGTATGCTGGCATAAGTAGCGAGAAATAAGTGAGAATCTTATTGGTCGAAAACCTAAGGTTTCCTGAGGAAGGTTCGTCCGCTCAGGGTTAGTCGGGACCTAAGCCGAGGCCGAAAGGCGTAGGTGATGGACAATCGGTTGATATTCCGATACCGCCAACTGACGTTATTACAAATGGGATGACGCAGGAGGATAGGATGTGCGCACTATTGGATGTGCGTCTAAGCACTTAGTCAGGTCAGACAGGCAAATCCGTCTGATCAATGATGAGGTGTCATGGGGAGCGAAATTATCGTCGCGAAGTATCCGATTCCACGCTGCCGAGAAAAGTCTCTATGGAGGAAGTTGGTGCCCGTACCGCAAACCGACACAGGTAGGTGAGGAGAGAATCCTAAGACCATCGGAAGAATTGTTGTCAAGGAACTCGGCAAATTGACCCCGTAACTTCGGGAGAAGGGGTGCCTGCCTCACGGCAGGCCGCAGAGAATAGGCCCAAGCAACTGTTTAGCAAAAACACAGGTCTCTGCTAAAGCGAAAGCTGAAGTATAGGGGCTGACGCCTGCCCGGTGCTGGAAGGTTAAGGGGATCCGTTAACGTAAGTGAAGCGGTGAACTTAAGCCCCAGTAAACGGCGGCCGTAACTATAACGGTCCTAAGGTAGCGAAATTCCTTGTCGGGTAAGTTCCGACCCGCACGAATGGCGTAATGACTTGGGCACTGTCTCGACAACAAATCCGGCGAAATTGTAGTGCAAGTGAAGATGCTTGCTACCCGCGATTGGACGGAAAGACCCCGTAGAGCTTTACTGTAGCTTAGCATTGAGTTTCGGTATTGTCTGTACAGGATAGGTGGGAGACTGCGAAGCAGGGGCGTCAGCTTCTGTGGAGTCACCCTTGGGATACCACCCTGACAGTACTGAGATTCTAACCGGTGGCCATGAAACTGGTCACGGGACATTGTTAGGTGGGCAGTTTGACTGGGGCGGTCGCCTCCTAAAATGTAACGGAGGCGCCCAAAAGTTCCCTCAGTGCGGTTGGAAATCGCGCGAAGAGTGCAAAGGCAGAAGGGAGCTTGACTGCGACACATACAAGTGGAGCAGGGACGAAAGTCGGGCTTAGTGATCCGGTGGTTCCTCGTGGGAGGGCCATCGCTCAACGGATAAAAGCTACCTCGGGGATAACAGGCTGATCTCCCCCAAGAGTCCACATCGACGGGGAGGTTTGGCACCTCGATGTCGGCTCGTCGCATCCTGGGGCTGAAGTAGGTCCCAAGGGTTGGGCTGTTCGCCCATTAAAGCGGCACGCGAGCTGGGTTCAGAACGTCGTGAGACAGTTCGGTCCCTATCCGTCGCGGGCGTAGGAAATTTGAGAGGAGCTGTCCTTAGTACGAGAGGACCGGGATGGACTGACCTCTGGTGTACCAGTTGTTCCGCCAGGAGCATGGCTGGGTAGCTATGTCGGGACGGGATAAACGCTGAAAGCATCTAAGCGTGAAACCCACCTCAAGATTAGATTTCCCATAGCGTAAGCTAGTAAGACCCCTAGAAGAACACTAGGTTGATAGGTTAGAGGTGTAAGCATGGCAACATGTTCAGCTGACTAATACTAATAGGTCGAGGGCTTGACCAAATAATTATACTGTGCAATTTTGAAAGAACAAGATTTTAATCTTTGTTCTTTAATTTAAATCTGGTAGTGATGGCGTGAAGGTAACACCCGTTCCCATTCCGAACACGAAGGTTAAGCTTCATTGCGCCGATGGTACTGCAGGGGAGGCTCTGTGGGAGAGTAGGTAGTTGCCAGGTAATTCAGCACTAAGCATAATGCTTAGTGCTTTTTATAATTCAAAAATAATTGCATTAATTATAATATATCAACTAATATTAGGTGTATAATGTGAATGTAAGAATCTGCATAATAAGATGAAAACATAATCTGTAAAAGGATAACATATAAAAATATTAGGAGATGATAAAAATGAGTTTAGATGCATTAAAAGAAATTATAGCAAAAAGTGAAAATATAGTATTCTTTGGAGGAGCAGGCGTTTCAACTGAAAGCAATATTCCAGATTTCAGATCTGAAAGCGGATTATATAAATCTAAAAATAAATTTTCATATCCCCCTGAAAAAATGCTAAGCCATAGTTTTTTTGAATCTCATACAGAGGAATTCTATGAATTTTATAAAGAGAAGATGATATTTAAAGATGCAAAACCTAATAAAGCTCATTATTCATTAGCTGAGTTAGAAAAAAGAGGAAAATTAAAGGCAGTAATAACTCAGAATATTGATGGATTGCATCAGAAGGCAGGATCTAAAAATGTATTAGAGCTTCATGGAAGCATACATAGAAATTACTGTACAAAGTGCGGAAAGTTTTTTGACTTAGATTATATTATTAACAGCTCAGATGGTATTCCAAAATGTGATTCCTGTGGGGAAGTTATAAAGCCGGATGTTGTATTGTATGAAGAACCATTAAATATGGATGTCATTGATAATGCTGTAAAATATGTTTCTAATGCAGACGTGCTTATTATTGGAGGAACTTCATTGGTTGTATATCCAGCTGCAGGTCTTGTAGATTATTACAAAGGAAATAAATTAGTGCTTATAAATAAATCATCTACACCATATGACAGGAGAGCTGATTTAGTGATAAACGATTCTATTGGAGAGGTTTTAAGCAGTGTAATATAAAATAGAAATGCTTAGCTGTAAATCCCTAATTTATAGATAAATAAAAGGTAAGAGCTAAACCTAATAGTTGTGATGAAAATTCAGCTTTGCTGAATTTTGTATAAACTCTTACTTTTTATCTCTTAGTTCTTACCTATAAAGGGATTAAAAGACTGTTGACATAATTAAATATTAATGTTACAATATACAAGCGATGATGTTATGTATGGCGCTATAGCCAAGCGGTAAGGCAGAGGCCTGCAAAGCCTTTATCCCCAGTTCAAATCTGGGTGGCGCCTCCAATAAAAGACACTTTGTAATTACAAGGTGTCTTTTATTTTACAACTGGTTCTAAAGTTGAAATTACTCCAGTCTTGCTATTTAAGGATACCCTGGCACCTATAGGTAATGTTAGCTTAGGATAGGAGTGCCCACTCATGAAGTTCATTAATATGGGCTTTTTTAAAGAAAATAAAATGTCTTCAAAAACCTGCTGCAGCGTTAAACTTCTTTCATAATGAGGCAGTTCACAATTTGTAAATTGGCCTAATATTAAACCGGCGCATTGATCTAATTTTCCAGCCAGGGAAAGCTGAGTAAGCAGTCTATCTACTTTATAGGGTTCCTCTTTAACATCTTCAATAAATAAAATATTATCTTTTGTATCAATTTCATATGGAGTACCTAGTGTGCTGCATATTAAAGATAAATTGCCTCCCACCAGTCTGCCTTCAGCTGTGCCAGGACAAATGCATTCACTTGGAAAGCCTTCGGGATTTTTTATGCTATAAGGTTTATTTCCATATAACAGTGTATTAAGAAAACTTTCTAATGTAAATTTATCGTTTAAATTGGAAGAGAGCATAGGGCAGTGAAAGGTAGTTAAGTTACACTTTAAAGCAAAATGATTAAGAAGGGTGGTTATATCACTAAAACCGCCAAATATTTTAGGGTTATCAGCAATTATATTAGTATCTATAAGAGGTAGAATTCTCATAGTACCATATCCTCCCCTTATTGAAAGGATCATATCTACTTCATCATCTAAGAACATATCCATAATATCACTGGCTCTATCCTTATCGCTTCCGCATAGATATCCGTATTTATCATAAATATGCTTTCCTTCTTTTATCTTAAATCCCAAGTTTTTTAGAATTTCTACATTAGATTTTATTGTGTCCTCTTTTTCCTTACTGGCTGGTGACACAAGTCCTATTGTAGAATTCTTTGTTAGTCTTTTACCCAACATAAAATATCAGCTCCAAATCTATTTATTTATTTTAAAGTGGCTTAAAAAAGATCTCTTTTTTTCAATATAAAAATAACAAAAACAGAAGCTAGTGCTGCAGCTAGATAAATCAGCCAAAATGAATTGGGATGGTTTGCAAGGGGGATACCCTGTACATTCATTCCAAAGGAACTAAAAATTATATTTGGAATGGCCATGACTATTGTGATAGAGGCAAGTAATTTCATGACAATGTTAAGATTGTTAGAAATAACAGATGCAAAGGCATCCATAGTGCCGCTTAATATATTACTATATATATTAGCCATTTCAATTGCCTGCTTATTTTCAATTATAACATCCTCTAATACATCCTGGTCCTCAGGATATTTTTGCAGCAGATCAAGTTTCAGCATTTTTTCAAGGGTGATCTCATTAGATTTAAGTGATGTTGAAAAGTACACCAGAGATTTTTCTAATGATAAAAGCTGAATTAATTCTTTATTTTTCATAGATTTATGAAGTTTCTTCTCAATGATAAGACTCTTCTTATCAATTTGTCTTAAATATATAAGATAATAACTTGCTATTCTATATAAAATCTGCAGAATGAATCTGGAACGTTTAAAAGTATAAAAAGATTTTACTTTATTATCAATGAAATCAGCAAGCATTCTACTGTTTTTTAAGCAGACAGTAATAATTTCTTTTTCAGTATGTATAATTGCCAGTGGATAAGTATCATATGTTAAGGAGTTATCCTCCATTTCAGTAAATGGGATGTCAACAATTACTAAATGATTATTTCCCTCAAAATCTAATCTTGATGTTTCCTCTTCATCTAAGGCTGCACGGAGAAACTCTAAGGGCGCGCCTGTTTTTTTAGAAACTAAAATTAATTCCTGATCAGATGGAGCCACAATGTTAATCCAGCAGCCTTGTTCAATTCCATCTATTGGTTGTAATTTTAGCGCATTGTTTATTTCTAATGTTTTATGTATTGAAATCATGGAAAGCAACCTCCAGAAGTTTATTTTAATTATATTATATACTATGGGGTATACATGTCTATAGTTATAGTAATGCTAATAAAATAATATTTATTGCTTTGCTGTGAAAACAAACTCAAAGTTAACTAAATGCAAGCTATATGGATTCATTCTTATATATTCAATTATATTGGCTGAAATAAATAAGAAACGGCCTAAATATAGCCCTAAGTGATGTAGATTATTGTTATAAACCCTAGTATAATAGCTTTGTTGGCAAAAAAACTTAAATAGGGGGACATGATTTTCATGTATAAAGAGTCAATTTTCAGGAGAAAAATATCTTCAGTTATTATGATATTATTAACTTCAGTAGTCTTACTGTACATAGCACAGCTGCTAAATAACTTTATTGTGTATGGATTTAAGGTAAGTAATTTTACAGGAGTATTATTTACATTGGCTGTTTTATTAGTGACACTTATAGAGATTCAAAAATGTAAGATAAGCTATACCTATTCTATAATAGCTAACCAGTTTATTATTCATAAAATAAAAGGAAATATAGATAAAGTGGTAGAAAATATAAAAATAGATGATATTAAATATATTGGAAAAATCCGCAGCTGCAATTTTAGTAAAGAGGTAGCCTTTGGAGGTACACACACCTGCTCATTATTTAATAAAGATTTGTATTGCTGTGTATATGAAGATAGAGACAAGATTAAAAAGTTTAATTTTGAATCCAGTGAAAGGCTTGTAGAAAAAGTAAATAAATTAAGAGAAAAGAGACTAGCTAGTTAGTCTCTTTAGTTTTGGAAAAAAACTCACTTTTTATTTCTGATAAAAGGTTTTTGTTTTCAATGACGTCCAATCCAGTCAATGCAAGAGACTGAGCTGTTTTCATAACCATTTCATGTGCAAAATCAGATATTGTTGCCATGGCAAATTCTATAGAAGAATATTCAATGGAAGTATCATCAACTATAGATATATAGGGATGAATGCAGGGCACCTTATGGCTTACAGTACCTAAACTAAGTCCTGATAATGTATCCTTACAGTCTAAAATATCAATTATACCTGCTTCTTTTAAATTATGAGAGAACAATCTTGATAGTGTTTTATTAGTTATAAGTTCATCATAAGGTGATTCATATATGCTGATATTAAAAGAGATCTCCATGATATTCCCAACAGTGTCAACAAGTTTCCTGATTTTTTTCTCTATTTTTGCAGCATCTGTCATTTTGGAAGCTCTAATATAAAATTCAGATTCAGTTTCTGATGGAATAAGATAAGGAGTTGTGCCTCCATTTACTATAACCCCATTAATACTGAAATCATTTTTAAATCCATTTGTCAGGGAGTTAATTGCATTAAAAGTAAATAAAGTTGCATCCAGAGCAGAGTAACTTCCAATTGATCTATATGCTAAGCCATCATTGCTTTTGTATTTTACACTAAGGGGAAGTATAGCCTTTGATGTTCCGCTTCCAGCTGTTATTATATCAGGATGTGCCATGAGTACTATATCAATGTCATCAAAAACTCCTTCTTTAGCCATCACTACTTTAGATCCATTGATAAATTCACCGGGACATCCTAGAACGATTACAGTTCCTCCAGTGCTCTGAATTACTTTTGATACACCAAGTGCAGCAGCAAGAGACATGGATGATATTAAGTTATGACCAGTAATATGTCCTAAATTCTCAACTGCATCGTATTCACATATATAGCATACCTTAGGGTGGCCGGATCCATATTCACCAAGGAAAGCTGTAGGAATGCCTAGAAAGTTTCTTTTTACATTAAATTTGTTTTTTTCAAGAATATTGGTTATATATTTACAGGCTTTACATTCATTAAAACTTGTTTCAGGATTATTATATAAGTACTTGGATAACTGAAAGATTTCATCACTTATGGTGGTTAAATAAGATATAATCTGTTGTTTCATAATATCAACTCCATTTTAATATGTAAAAATATTATTCCCTAAAAGCTTAATATTATAAACTACAAATTTTAAATAAATATTTATGTGGACAAAATAAAAATGGACACGAACCTGAATAAAATATAATATAAGAGGCAATAATTCAAATTGCAATATTGATTATTAAGGGGGATAAATTTATGAAAGAACCTCACTGTATGATATGTGGAAAGCCTCTAAAAGATGGTATAATATTAAGTAACGGAAGAGGAATATGCAACAACTGTGAAAAAAGATTAATTAAACTGGATATTAATACGGATTTCTATGAATATTACAAGGTTTGCATAAGAAAAAATATCATGTCTGTTATAAAAAAAGGAGAAGAGTACAATTGTCAGAATTACCACTTATAGAAGGTATAATGAATTATGTAAGAGAAAATAATATCCCTTTTTCAATGCCGGGACATAAGTCAGGAAGAGGGTTTTATTATACAAGTCAGGGCAGAGAACTAATAAACAACTTTTTAAAATGTGATATAACTGAGGTAGATGGAGTAGATAATCTTCATAAGCCTGAGGGAATAATTAAAGAATCCTTAGAACTTTTAACTAAATATTATGGCAGCAAAAAATCATATTATTTAGTTAATGGCAGTACAAGTGGAAATTTAGCAATGATTTTTTCATGTTTTAATGAAGGCGATAAAGTAATTGTGGAGCGAAACTGCCATAGATCAGTTTTTAATGGAATAATTATGAGAAAGCTTCATCCTGTTTATATAGAAAATGAGATAAATGAAGAGTATAATGCTCCACTTTCAATTAATATGGAGCATTTTTTGAATACAATTGAATGCAATAAAGATGCAAAAGGCATAATAATCACTTATCCTAGCTATTATGGTGTATGCTGTGATTTAAAGTATATTATTTCAAAAGCTAAGCAATATGGTATGAAAGTTTTAGTAGATTCTGCTCATGGAGCTCATTTTGGAGCCTGTGATGAACTGCCGGAAAGCGCAGTTAAATTAGGTGCAGATATGGTAGTAATGAGTGCACATAAAACTCTGCCAAGCCTAACACAAACTGCATACCTTCATTTGGGAGAAAGTATGGATGAAAGTGTTGTAGATTTTTATGTAAGTTTATTTCTAAGTACCAGCCCTTCCTATTTATTTATGTGCAGTTTAGAATACAGCAGATTTTTTTTAGAGAAATATGGCAATGAGGAGTATAAAAAACTAATTAATTTAACTAATGAATATAAAAGTAAAGTTAATAATTTGGTAGCATTCCATATTATAGGTGATGAGGATATAAAAAGAAATTTTTATAATGAGAAAATTGATCCAACCAGATATATTGTAAATTTAAAAAATAAAAGCACAGGTCATGAATTCTTAAATTATTTAAGAAAAAATGGAATTCAGGGAGAGATGAGTGATGAAAGTAATGTAATTTTAATATTTTCACCATTTAATATCAAAGAGGATTTTGAGAGTTTGTATGAATCTATGAAAAACTTTAAAATAGATAACAGCAGCAGTACAAAAGTTAAAATAAAAAATATACCTATACCTAAAATGGCATATCTGCCATATGAAACTCTGACAATGTGTAAAGAAAATATAAACATTAATAATAGTGAAGGAAGAATAAGCGGTGATAATATAGTCCCGTATCCGCCTGGTATACCAATTGTCATGATGGGAGAAATAATAGATAAGGACTCAGTAAATATGATAAAATATTATATGAAACAAAATATCAGTGTTTTAGGAATGCATGGGGAACAAGTAACAGTGATTAAAGAAACTTAAGAGGAATATTCTATTTTGGAGATGATTTAATATGCAAAGCACGAAAGAAAATAAAGGTAAAGTTATTGCAATAGAAGGCAGCGATGGAAGTGGTAAAGCAACTCAGACTAAGCTTCTTTATGATACATTGATTTCTAATGGAGTAAAGGTTAAGAAGGTAGAGTTCCCAAACTATAAGAGTGATTCTTCTGCACTGGTTAAGATGTATTTAAATGGAGAATTTGGAGATGAACCTGGTGATGTAAGCCCTTATGTAGCTTCTACATTTTATGCTGTGGACAGGTATGCAAGTTTTATGAAGGAATGGAAAAGGTTTTATAATGAAGGCGGCATTATTATAGCAGACAGATATACCACATCCAATATGATTCATCAGGCAGCTAAAATAGAAAATAAAAGTGAAAAGGAAGAATTCCTACACTGGATGTATAATCTGGAGTATAAGATATTTAATCTGCCTGAGCCTGATTGTGTTATTTTCTTAGACATGCCTCCGGAATACAGCTATAAACTTATGAAGGAAAGAAAAAATAAATTTACTGGAGATCAGGAAAAGGATATTCATGAGAAACATAAGGATTATCTTTTGAAATCGTATAATAACGCCCTTTATATAGCCGAAAAATATGCATGGAAAAAAGTTAAATGTGTATATGATAATAATGTTAGAAGTATAGAAAGCATCCATAAGGAAATTTACGATATTGTTATTAAATTAATATAATTGTAGTATAATTAATATAAGTATTTCTAATGAATATAATGATAAAAGGGTTGGGATTATTAATAATAAGGAGAGGATATTATGAAACTTATAATTGCCATTGTACAAGATGATGATGCTGGAGATTTAATAGAACAGATAACTGATTCAGGTTTCAGGGTGACAAAGCTGGCAACTACTGGTGGATTTTTGAAATCCGGAAACACAACATTACTTATTGGTGTTGACGAGGATAAGGTTGATAGGGTACTTGCAGATATTGAGGAAATATGTAAAACAAGAAAGCAGGTTGTTACATCACCTTCACCAGTTGCAGGATCAACAGGAGTTTATGTGCCATATCCTGTTGAAGTAGAAGTAGGAGGAGCCACAGTATTTGTGGTTGACGTAGACAAATTTATTAAAATCTAGCGGAGGCTAATTAAATTGAGCTTTAACCATATTATCGGACATGAACAAATAAAAAGCTGCATAGTTAATTCAATAAAAGAGAATAAGCTTTCTCATGCACATATTTTTGCAGGAGAGAAGGGAATAGGAAAATCCCTGCTGGCTAAAGAGCTGGCTATTCAGGTACTTGGCGGGAATCATGATAAAAAGTATGTGGATATTGTGGAATATTCTGTTCCCTCAAATAAGAAATCTATTGGAGTAGACAATGTACGGGAAATTATTGAAGAGGTTAATAAAAAGCCCTACGAAGGGGATAAAAAGGTAATTATTATTAATAATGCAAGTGAAATGACGGAGGCTGCTCAAAATGCGTTTTTAAAGACTATTGAGAAGCCTCCTAAAGGCGTTTTTATAATTCTGTTATGTGAGAACCTTGGGAACATTTTGGATACTATAAAATCCAGATGCCAGGTGCATAAGCTTCAAAGGCTGAGCAGGTTAGAAATGAAAAGCTTTATAAACAAAAAGCTTAATATATATAATGAGGAAAAAGTTAAGGCTGCAATATCATTTAGTGATGGAATTCCTGGAAGAGCAGAGAGTTTTATAAATGATGAGCAGCTTAAGGTCATAAGAGATTACTGTTTAATTATACTAAAAGGTATAAATGAAGAATCTAAAGATGACTTTTTGAAAAATGATTTATTCTTTGTAAAGTTTAAAGATCAGTGGCAGGAAGTATTAACCTGTTTGATATCCTATATAAGAGATATTATGGTATACAAAGACACAAACAGCCGGGATTTAATTATAAATACTGACAAAATTAATGAAATAAAAAGTTTGTCTGAGAACTTTTCCTTTAACAAACTTAATGGTATAGTGAATATTATTAATGAAAGCAGAGAGAAAATAGAAAGAAACGTTAATGCAGCACTAATCTTTGATTCTTTGCTGATTAAAATGCAGGAGGTATAAAATGATAACTGTAATAGGTGTACGTTTCAAAGGTGCAGGAAAAATATATTATTTTGATCCAGTAAATTTAGATATTAAGAAGAATGATTTTGTAATAGTTGAAACTGCCAGAGGAATAGAATTTGGTGAGTGTGTAATTGCTCCTAAGAGTATAAAAGAAGATCTGATAGTAGCACCTTTAAAAACTGTTATCAGAAAAGCAACAGAAGAGGATATTCAAAAACATAATGAAAATAAGTCAAAAGAAAAGGAAGCTTTCCATATATGCCTTGATAAAATTGCACAGCATGGCTTAAAAATGAAATTAATTGATGTTGAATATACTTTTGATAATAACAAAGTTATATTTTATTTTACAGCGGATGGCAGAGTTGATTTTAGGGAATTGGTAAAGGATTTAGCTGCTATATTCAGAACCAGGATAGAACTTAGACAAATTGGAGTGAGAGATGAGGCTAAAATGATTGGTGGTTTAGGACCATGCGGGAGAACCATGTGCTGTTCCACATTTCTTGGAGATTTTGCCCCGGTATCAATTAAGATGGCTAAAGAACAGAATTTGTCTTTAAACCCAACTAAAATATCAGGAATATGCGGAAGACTCATGTGCTGCTTAAATTATGAGCAGGAAACTTATGAAGAAATAAGAAAGAGGCTTCCTAAGATAGAATCTGTAGTAGATTCTCCTTATGGCAAGGGCGAAGTTATTGCTAATAATGTAGTTAAGGAAAGTGTAAAGATTAAAATTAGAAATAATGATGGTGATGATATTATTCAGGATGTGCCTATAAGTGATATTAAGTTAATATCAGGAAGCTACGAAGGTGCAGTGGAAGAATCAGATATAAAGATTGAAGCTGAAGTTGAGGATGAGGCTATAGTAAAAGAGTTATTCAAGGATAACTAGGGGGGTAAAGCTTTATGAAATCAGTTCTTAAAGTTTGCAATATGAATACAGTAGCTGATATAAATAAAATAAGGAATGCCATTGCCAATAATGAAGGTGTTATAGCATGTCAGATTAATAGAGAAAAAGGAGAAGTTAATGTTGTCTATGATAACTATTTTGTAAATAGCGACAAGTTGATTGATTCTATAGAAAACTTAGGTTATACAGTTATATAAAAGTACTTTTAAAATAAATCTAAACGTGTTAAAATATAGACGGATATTTTTATATCCAAAAATTTAAGGAGGTGTTTTACATATGGCATATAAAATAACAGATGCCTGCATAAGCTGCGGAGCATGTGCTTCGGAATGTCCAGTAAATGCAATCAGCCAGGGAGATACACAGTTTGTTATTGATGCAGACACATGTATTGATTGTGGAAATTGTGCGAATGTTTGCCCAGTAGGAGCACCAGTTCAGGATTAGTAAAAAAAAACCGTCTATTGGCGGTTTTTTTATTATGATAAATATTTGACACATTATAAATATTGTTTTATAATCTAAGAATAACGTGTAACTGTTAAATCAGGCATGAGTTATTTATAACTCGTGCCTTTTATTTTTGTATAAGTGGAGGTTTTTAAATGTTAGGATTATTTAAAAAAAATGTAGAAATAACTGCCCCAGTTAATGGAAATGTAATTGAATTGAATCAGGTGCCAGATAAAGTTTTTGCAGAAAAGCTTGTAGGAGATGGAGTGGCAGTTGATTCAACTGGAAATGTAATTAAAGCACCTGTAGGTGGTACTTTGACACTTATATTTAAAACAAATCATGCTTTTGCAATTACAACAAAACAGGGTATAGAATTGCTTGTACATATTGGTTTGGATACAGTTGAGTTAAATGGAGAAGGATTTGAAAGAATTGCAGAGGAAGGATCCACTGTTAAAGCTGGCGATCCAATTATTAAAATTGATAGAGATTTTATTATAGGCAAGGGAATATCACTTATAACACCAGTTTTGGTTACGAATATGGATATAGTTGATTCTATAAAGATAAATAAAATGGATGGGGTTACAGCAGGGAAAGATTCTATCTTTTCAGTTAAGCTGAAATAAGTTCATAAAGACCACTATTCTGTACTTTTTTATTGTAAAAACTAAGATATTTCATATAAACAATTGGCTGAAGTCTACGAATATATATTATATATAGACTTTGGAGGTTGAATATGGATATTTTTACAATAATATTTTTAGTAATTAGTTTTGGATCTTTAATAGCAGGATTTGTGCTTGAAGGGGGAACTATTGCAGCACTTGGATCTGCATCTGCTGCAGTAATAATATTAGGCGGAACAATAGGTGTAACAGGTTTATCATTTCCTATAACTGAAATTAAAAGAGTACCAGCTATGCTTAAGGTGTTCTTTATCCATAAAGAAACTGATCTGGTGGATCTGGTGTTATATTTTAAGGAAATTTCTTTTAAAACAAGAAAAAATGGATTACTGAGCTTAGAATCAGAAATAACTGAAAATACATCAGTGGATCCATTTATTAAAAAGGGTCTTCAGCTGGCAGTTGATGGAATCGAACCTGAAGCATTAAGAAGTATATTAGAACTAGAAGTAGAGTCAACTTCTGAAAGACATAGAGATGAGCAGCTATATTTGAAACAGCTGGAGGATATGCCCCTACCATGGGTATTATAGGAACAGTTATGGGACTTGTTCATGTACTTGGAAATTTAAGTGATACTGCAAGCCTTGGACCTAAAATTGCTTCAGCATTTATAGCAACACTTTATGGTATTGGTACTGCTAACCTGATTTGGCTGCCCATAGCTGAAAAGTTAAAGGCACTGGATAACAAGGAATTTAATGAGAAGAGGCTTATAGTTGAGGCTGTACTTTATATTCAGGAAGGAGTCAATCCTAATACTATTTCTGAAAAACTTAAGGGATTCCTAAACAAAGAGGAATTAGCTAGGTTTGAAAGTAAAGATGGGAAGGTTGAGGTATGAAGAGAAAGCCTAAAAAATCTGGTAATTCTCAAAGATGGCTGCTTACTTATGTAGATTTGATTACCTTATTAATGATATTTTTTGTTGTTATGTACGCTATGAGCAATGTAAATGCAACAAAGTATTCACAGCTTAGCAATTCTTTGAAGGTAGCCATGGGTGGCGGGAAAAGCATTATTGGCACTTCAGATGCACCAAGTATTTCTAATAGTACTCAGGCAGTTGATACAGCCATTGTAGAACAGGATAAATTAGAGAATGTTAAGAAGCAGCTTGATAAATATTTAAAAGATAATAATATGAGTAATGAAGCCACATCTAAAGTTGAAGAAAGAGGATTAGTTGTAAGCTTAAATGATACATTATTTTTTGATTCAGCACAGGCTGTTATAAAGCCTGAATCTCAAAAGAAACTAATTGAAATGGGCAAAATATTAAACCAGCTGGGAAACTATATTAGGATTGAGGGACATACAGATAATGTGCCTATAAATAATAGCGAATTCAGTTCAAACTGGCAGCTTTCAGCAATTAGAGCAACAAATGTTACAGAACTGCTTATTAATAAGGCCGGTATTGCACCAGAAAGGTTATCATCTGTTGGATATGGCGAATACAGGCCAATTGCTGATAACTCAACAGAAGCTGGCAGAGCAAAGAATAGAAGAGTTGATATTATCATTATGAATACAAAATATAATCAGATAGAAAACAACAAAAAATAACTGCTGCAAAAGAGCAGTTATTTTTTTAAGCATATTTTACAATGAGTTTTTTTATTGTTAAAATAAACATATAAAAACATAAGAAACGAGAGAAGATAATATGATTAATTTAGTTAAAGATGATGAAACTTTAGATGATCTGCAGATAAACAATATACATATAATTCAAAAAAAGGATGCCTTTAGGTTTGGAGTAGATGCAGTACTTTTAGCTAACTATGCAGTAATAAAAAAGGGATCATTAGTAGTTGATTTATGCAGTGGAACAGGCATAGTTCCATTCATAATCTCCGGGAAAACTAAAGCAGCCAGTATAATTGGAATAGAAATACAGCATAATATGGTGGAAATGGCTGAAAGAAGTGTAAAATATAACGAATTGGAACAAAAGGTCAGCTTCATTAATGGAGATGTAAAAGATATAGGATTGTTAAAATCTATACCCAAAGCTGATGTAGTTACTGTTAATCCTCCATATAAACTAAAAAATTCAGGATTAATAAGCATCAGGGACAACAATGCTATTGCAAGACATGAAATACTCTGCACTTTAGATGATGTAATAAGAGCATCAAATATACTGTTAAAAGATAATGGCAGATTTTTTATGGTGCACAGGCCCGGCAGATTAGCAGATATAATGTGCACAATGAGAAAGTATAAAATAGAACCTAAAAGGATACAGATGGTTCAGCCCAGCATAAGTAAAGCTCCCAATATTATTTTAGTTGAAGGACAAAAGTATGGAGGTACATTTCTTAAATGGGAGAAAACCCTTTATGTTCACAAAGAAGATGGAGGCTATACTGAAGAAATTAATAAGATTTATGGAAGAAATGAATAATTATATTTAAGAACTGGAGGACATTTATGGATAAATCAATAGGCAAGTTATATATGGTACCTACCCCTATAGGTAACCTGAAGGATATAACTTTAAGAGCACTTGAAGTATTATCTGAATCAGACATTATAGCAGCAGAAGATACCAGGCAGACATTAAAGCTTTTAAACCATTATAATATAAAGAAGACTTTAATAAGCTATCATCAGCATAATGAAATGAGCAAAAGTGAAGACTTAATAAATATGTTAAAGGATGGGAAGACAATTGCACTGGTAACTGATGCAGGTACCCCTGGAATCTCAGATCCAGGCAGTGTTATTTTAAAGAAATGCATTGAGAGGAATATACAGGTAGAGGTATTGCCAGGAGCTGCAGCTTTAATCACTGCATTAGTTCATTCAGGCTTGGATACCACTAAGTTTATATTCAGAGGTTTCCTCCCAAGGGATAAAAAGGAGAGAAAAGAAGTTATATCGGAACTTGCAGATAGAAAGGAAACTTTAATTTTCTATGAGGCTCCTCACAGATTGCTCAGCACTCTGGAATTTTTATTAACTTCGCTAGGAGATAGAAATATTTCTTTGTGCAGAGAGCTAACAAAATTACATGAAGAAATCTTAAGGACAACAATAAGTTCTGCCATAAAAAAATACACTGAGATAAATCCAAAAGGTGAATTTGTATTGGTTATAGAAGGCATATCAGAGCAGCAGATAGAGGCAGAAAAGGCCATGGCGTGGAATAATCTGACTATGGAAGATCATATAAAAAGTTATATGAGTAAAGGACTTTCGAAAAAGGATGCTATTAAACAAGTGGCCAAGGAAAGAGATATCCCTAAGTCAGAGGTGTATAAGCATTCATTAGGATTATAGACTTATAGGCACCATTGTTAAGTATAATCAAAATATTCTGGAATTAAAATAAGTAATTTCTATATAAAATAAGAAATGTATAATTTTAGGGGTTGAGAAAGTAAAAGGACAAGTGGTATAATAATTCTAGTGTCTTAAATTTTTTTTTTGCGTAAAGGAGGTAGGTATAGTGAGAAAGAGAGCACTATCGGCTGTTCTGGCTATAAGCCTGGTATTAACATTAAAAGGTACTGCTTTTGCAGACCCTGCTGGATTGCAGAAAAGTCAAAGTGCGCTAAAGAGTACTCAGGACAAGAGACAAAGTCTTGAGGATGACATACAAAAGATGGACAACCAAGTTCAGGTATTGACAAACAAAATAGATGACAATAATAAAAATATAGAGAAAACAAAAAAAGATATTGCAGCCACTCAAAAGGATCTTGATAAGTCTGAAGAAGATATTCAAGCAGAACAGGACATATTTAACAAAAGAGTAAGAGCTATGTATATAAGCGGCTCTGACAGCTACATATACGTTATTCTGGAAGCTAAGGGATTAGGCGATTTGGTATCAAGGGTAGAAAATGTTAAAAAGGTTATTGATTTTGATAAAAATATTATCAAAGATTTAGATAATAAGAAAAAAGGTATAGAAGACAAGAAAAAAGCATTGGATGCTGAAAACGATAACTTGTTAGCAATAAAGTCAGATAATGAAAAAAAATTAGCACAGATTAATTCTGAAAAAGATGCTATAGTTAAGAAAGCAAATGAGTATAAGAACGAAGAAAAGAAATATTCTTCACAAATTTCGGCTTTTCAGGCTGAGGCTGCAAAGTATGTAAGCGGTATTACAGCATCGGTGCCTAAATATCAGCCATCAAGAGGTGCTGCATCAATTTCTTCAAATTCTGTAGTTGCTTATGCGGCTAATTTTATTGGAACTCCATATGTATGGGGGGGAACATCACCAAGGCCAGGCTTTGATTGTTCAGGATTTGTTCAATATGTATATGGACATTTCGGTGTTTCACTTGACAGATCAACATATGAACAAATACATGACGGAGCTGAAGTTCCATTAAACAGCATACAGCCAGGAGATTTAGTTTTCTTTGGTTCCTATGACAGTCCTCATCATGTTGGAATATATGTTGGCAATGGAATGTATATTCATGCACCACAGACTGGGGATTCAGTTAAAATATCACCATTATCAAGATCAGATTTCTCCAGAGCAAGGAGAGTTAGATAAATGCATAATACCAGTAAGTTTTAAATAAACTTGCTGGTTTTTTTATATATAGAAAAATCCCACATGAACGGGGAATCCATGTGGGGGGGATAGAGTGTACTATTTATCTATATAAATAATGTTAATTGCAATAAGTTATCTGCCTTCTTTTATTTCTTTTAAGCAGCTTTTGCAGATATTTTTCCCTTTGTAATTTATAACGTCTCTGGCATCTCCACAGAAAATACATGCAGGTTCATATTTCTTTAATATGATTTGCTCACCATCAACATATATTTCTAGAGCATCCTTTTCAGCAATATCTAATGTTCTTCTTAGCTCTATAGGAATAACTATTCTTCCTAACTCATCAACTCTTCTTACTACACCTGTAGATTTCATTTTATATTCCTCCTTAAAATTCTATGTTTCGACATTTGTTTAATTAAATAATAACAAATATGACATTAAAAGTCAACAACTTATATTATTATTTTACAAAAACATTATTTAATTCCATCTATAGTTAATATACTACCAAAATATACAAAAGTCAATACAAATTTCGATAAAAATACAAGTTTTTACTATACTCATAAGTCTAGTAAAATCAAAGGAAGTACAAGAATAATACTTAAAAACCGCATTTAGGTTACATATTTTGTCTGTTTTTATTATTAGAATCACAATTAAATAAAAAAGTAAGTTTATACCATATAATTAATTTGTGTCGAATTTTAATATATTAAATTATGACATATAAGAAGATTATAAGGTTAAAGCAGCTACTTTATCAATAAATACTATTATTCATTTTATAATATTGCCAATAAATTCATATTTTAAAACATATCATATAAATAGTGTAAAAAATAAACAATTTTTTTAAAAATTTATTAACATATTAAAATTCATATAACTTATATTTTATTTTTACAGAAAAGTGGGAAATATTAGAGCCTTAATTATATAAATAAAAAAGCTTTCTGTAAAGATAAGGCCAGTATTTTAGCTGTGTGGTATAATAAGGATATATTATATATTATAGGAGGGATTTTAATGAAGATATTTATTGATACTGCTAATATTGATGAAATTAAAAGGGTTGCTGCCTGGGGGATACTAGATGGAGTTACTACTAACCCTTCGCTAATAGCAAAAGAGGGAAGAGATTTAAAAGATGTTATACAGGAAATATGCAGTATAGTTGATGGCCCCATTAGTGCTGAAGTAATCAGCCTGGAAAGTGATGGAATGGTAAAAGAGGCAAGGGAATTAGTTAAAATACATAAAAACATAGTGATTAAGATACCAATGTGCGAAGAAGGGTTAAAGGCAGTGCATATCCTTTATAAAGAAGGTATTAGAACAAATGTTACTTTAATTTTTTCAGCACAGCAGGCCTTATTAGCTGCTAAGTCAGGAGCAAGTTATGTAAGCCCATTTGTTGGGAGACTGGATGACATTGGAAATGGCGGAGCTCCAGTAATAAGTGATATAGCAGAGATTTTTAACTATTATGGAATAAAAACTGAAATAATTGCAGCAAGTATCAGAAACCCAATGAATGTTCTGGAATGTGCAAAAGCAGGAGCTAATATAGCTACAATACCATATAAAGTATTAAATCAGATGTTAAAACATCCTCTCACAGATATTGGAATTGCCAAGTTTATGGATGATTATAAAAAATCTAGAAAATAATATAAAAGTTATCCACAGGATTTTATAATTTTAATAGAAATATTGCAGCAGCAAGGTAAGATAAATGTGCTCAAAATGAATGATACAGGAAGTTATCCACAGAAAAATGTTGATAAAGCATTTAATAGTGTGGATAACTTCTTTTTTTAATTTTAACCCTAATTATTAAATTTACATATATAAAAAATAAAATATTTATTAAATTATATCAGAGAACTTGTAATAGGTTAACTAATAACTTATAATGTAATTATAAAACAAATTAAATAGTATAGGTTAGGAGGTATCTTATGGAAGGCGAAGAGAGGGGACTGGATTATATAAATAATTTAATTAAAAATATGTCCAAAAGTACCATAATACCATATGAAGATCTACCTAAATATGACCTTTTTTTATCCCAGGTAATAGATTATTTAAATGATAAATTTGAAGGAGAAAAGTACACAAACAACATAGTTCAAAATTACATTAAAAGTGAAGTAATTTCCAAACCAGAGGACGGGAAAAAAAGAGGGTATACAAAGCTTCATCTGGCACAATTGGTATTGTTAAGTTATATGAGACCAGTACTCACAACAGATGAGATAAAAAAAGTATTCGATTTAGCTTTTAATCAGATTAATGATAGATCCGATGATATTATATCCTGGGAATATGCATATAAAATATTTTCAGAGATTCAGGATGAGAGTTTTGAGAAGTTCTTTTCCAAGCAAAGCCTTGATGAGGATAAAATAATGAAGATAGTTAAGGACTGCAATTTAAAGCCTGAAGATGAGGAAAGAATTGTAGTTTTTATGGTGGTTATGAATTTAATTGCACAGGCAAGTACCATAAAGAAATTAGTTCAAAATATTGTAGACAAATATCAAAAAAGCGATCACTAAAATGGGTGTAAAATAAAGTGTTGGAATAGGTTTTATTCTAATGCTTTATTTTTTGTTATGAATATTCCTAAGGATTCATTAATATAGGTATATTTATTTTAATAATACAGATAATTTATTATTGAATTAGTATTTTTTAGTAGTATGGTATAGACAAAAATAGATCTCTTTGCTTATAATTTAACTGTTAGTAGAAATTGGTTTATGGGGAGGAAATATTTATGAAAATAGTATTAGCTTTGGGGGGCAATGCTCTTCAGTCAAACCCAAAAGATAAAAGTGCTGCAGGCCAGTTAGAGACATGCAAAGAAACAGCTAAGTCAATTATAGATTTAATAGAACAGGGACATTCAATTGCTATTGTTCATGGAAATGGGCCTCAGGTGGGACAGATATTAAGCAGTGTGGAGACTGCTCACAAGACTAATGACTCCAATGTATTATTTCCATTTGATGTATGCGGTGCATTTTCTCAGGGATACATAGGTTATCATCTGCAAAATGCAATAGAAGAAGAACTTTATAAAAGAAATATTAAAAAATCTGTAGGAACTGTTATAACTCAGGTATTAGTTGATAAGAATGATTATGGATTTCAGAATCCAACTAAGCCTATAGGTTCATTTTATAGTAAAGATGAGGCTGATATTTTAGCACATGAAAAAGGTTATATTATGAAAGAGGATGCTGGAAGAGGCTATAGAAGAGTAGTTCCATCACCAAAGCCAATTGACGTTATAGAAAAAGATATAATAAAGGGTCTTTTCGAATCAGGTAAGATAGTTATATCCTGCGGCGGCGGCGGTATACCAGTTGTTAAAGAAGGCAGCATGGTAAAAGGTGTAGCTGCAGTAATAGATAAAGATTTTGCAGCAGAAAAACTGGCAGAAATACTTGATGCAGATATGCTCTTAATATTAACAGCTATAGATAAAGTAAGCATAAATTTTAATTCTCCCAATGAAAAGAAATTAGATTCTATAACATTAGACCAGCTTAATAAGTACATTGAAGAGAAGCAGTTTGCCCCTGGAAGTATGCTGCCAAAGGTAGAAGCCTGTAAAAAATTTATAGAATTTGACAATGATAAAATTGCAATTATAGCTTCATTATCAAAGGCAAAAGAGGCAATAAACGGGCTTTCAGGAACAAAAATAATTAAATCTGTTTAGCTTATATTAGATTTTAGGAGTAGTAAGATATGGATAAAAAATATATAAATGTTTATTCTGAAATAGGAAAACTTAAGACAATACTTTTACACAGACCTGGTGCGGAAATTGAAAATTTAATTCCGGAATATCTGGATAGACTATTATTCGATGATATACCTTATTTAAAGGTTGCCAGGGAGGAACATGACAACTTTGCTAATGTATTCAGAAAAAATGGAGTTAAGGTAGAATATTTAGAGGACCTAACAGCAGAAGCTTTAAATAATCCAATAATTAAAGAGAAGTTTGTGAATGAAGCTATTTTAGAAAACCTTTCTCATAATAATGATTATGATAAGCCATTGAAAGAGTATTTATTGTCAATGAACAGCAGGGATATGGTAGATAAAATAATGGCTGGAGTAAGAAAAAAGGATATAGGAATTAATGAAAATTTTGATGATTATCCATTTCTTATGGATCCAATGCCAAATTTATATTTTACCAGGGATCCATTTGCATCAATTGGCAAGGGAATATCTCTAAATTCTATGAGAACTGAAACTAGAAAAAGGGAAACTATTTTTGGTAAATACATATTTAAATATAATCCAGGTTTCAAGGATTCCAATATACCATTATGGTATGACAGAAATGAAAAGTTTTCTATGGAAGGCGGGGATGAACTGGTATTATCAAAAGATGTAATTGCAATTGGCAATAGCGAGAGAACTGATTATAAGGCAGCTATAAAAACAGCTGAGAATATATTTAAATATGGCGACAGCTTTAAAGTTGTTTTACTGTTTGATATACCTAAAATAAGAGCTTTTATGCATCTGGATACTGTATTTACAATGATTGATTATGATAAGTTTACTATTCATAAGGGAATTGAAGGTCAGCTTAAAGTTACTGCAATAACATATAATCATAAAGAGAGAGAAATTGTTTTAAATGAAGAGACTGGAAGCCTTGAAAAAATACTTTCAAAATATTTAGGGAGAGATATTACTCTGATAAGATGCGGCGGCGGAGATAAAATTATTTCTGGAAGAGAGCAGTGGAATGACGGCTCAAATACGCTGGCATTGGAACCAGGGAAGGTTATCACTTATGAAAGAAACTATGTAACAAATGAAATCTTAGACAAAAATAATATAAAAGTTATTTCTATTCCTTCATCTGAGCTTTCCAGAGGAAGGGGAGGTCCAAGATGTATGAGCATGCCTTTATACAGGGAAGATTTATAAAAAAATTAAAAAGGAGAGAATTATTATGGCATTTAATTTGAGAAACAGAAGCTTTTTAACATTGATGGATTTTACACCAAAGGAAATTAACTACATGCTTGATTTAGCTAAGAATTTAAAAAAAGCAAAATATACTGGAACAGAACAGCAGAAATTAAAAGGTAAAAACATTGTCTTATTATTTGAAAAAGATTCTACAAGAACAAGATGCTCTTTTGAAGTTGGTGCACTTGATCAGGGGGCTCATGTTACATATCTTGGACCAACAGGCTCACAGATGGGAAAGAAAGAGTCAATAGCTGATACTGCAAGAGTTCTGGGCAGAATGTATGATGGCATTGAGTATAGGGGATTTGACCAGTCAGTTGTTGAAGACCTTGCTAAATATTCTGGAGTACCAGTATGGAATGGCCTTACAACACAGGATCATCCAACGCAAATATTAGCTGACTTTTTAACAATTCAGGAACATATTGATAAGCCATTAAATAAAATAGTATTTGCTTATTGCGGAGATGGAAGAAACAATATGGCTAATGCTCTTATGATTGGTGCATCAAAAATGGGTATGGACTTTAGAATAGTTTCTCCAAAAGAATTATTTCCAGAAGCAGCATTGGTTGCAAAATGCGAAGAAGTTGCAAAGGAAACCGGAGCAAAGATTACAATAACTGAAAATGTTGCTGAAGGTGTAAAAAATGCCGATGTTCTTTATACTGATGTATGGGTATCCATGGGAGAAGCTCCTGAAGTTTGGGAATCAAGGATAAAGTTATTAAAGCCATATCAGGTTAATGAAGAAATGATTAAATTAACATCAAATCCAAAGGTTATATTTGAACACTGTTTACCATCATTTCATGATTTAAACACAAAAGTTGGCATGGAAATACATGAAAAATTCGGTTTAACAGCTATGGAAGTAACTGATGAAGTATTCGAAGGAAAACATTCAGTAGTATTTGATGAAGCTGAAAACAGGATGCATACAATAAAAGCCGTAATGGTTGCTACCCTAGGACAATAAAATCTGTAATAAGAGGCCTCAGAATATATATTTTGAGGCCTTTATTATTAAAATTTATGCAATAAGTAGCCCAAATAATGTATAATAATTATAAAAATAAAGTGTGCTTTAGGGGGAAATTAAATGGAATTTATTACAGATTTGTTTAAAAAGGAAGCAGTCAAGGAAATATCCGTATTTTTGCTGATTGTCTTATTTTTTTATTCAATGAGAAAAATGTTAAACTTATTCCTTTTAACATTTTTATTTACTTTTCTAATTTATAGTCTGCAGCAATTTATTGTAAAAAAGTTTTTGGTGAAAAACCGCTTAAATGAATTGTTAGTTACCATAATATTATACATATTATTAATAGCAATGTTTTCATACTTTATATACAAATATGTTCCCATTATTATAAATGAAAGTGCTGCACTAATAAATCAATTATCTGCAAGTAAAGATAATTCAAGTATTATTATGTTTCAGCAATACATTGATAAATATATTGGACCTGTGGATATAAAAGGATATATAAAGGGACGGTTTGATTCTTTATTTTTAATGGTTACTAATATTGGTAAAATGGGAATAAACGTATTTCTGGCATTTATATTAAGCTTCTTTTTCATGCTGGAGAAGCAGAAGATAAAACAAT
Organism: Clostridium sp. JN-9; assembly: GCF_004103695.1. Taxonomy (NCBI): domain Bacteria; kingdom Bacillati; phylum Bacillota; class Clostridia; order Eubacteriales; family Clostridiaceae; genus Clostridium; species Clostridium sp. JN-9. The sequence continues at coordinate 104,372 of NZ_CP035280.1, forward strand.
TCTTATCTAAATTTAAAACAAGCAGAGTTTCATCAATATATAATTACATAGAACTTTTTTGTATAAATTTCTCAAACTCATTTGGTAAAGTCATACAGGCTCAGATATTAATTGCAATGATCAATACAATAATATCTATTATTATTCTCAGCATTATGGGATTCCCTCAAATAATGGCTTTAGGATTTATGATATTTATCTGTGGATTAATACCTGTAGCAGGGGTTATAATAACATCGGTGCCGCTGTCAATAATAGCATTTAATATAGGCGGTATATCCAAAGTAATCTATGTATTGATTATGATTGCTATGCTTCACGGTCTGGAGAGCTACGTTTTAAATCCAAAACTTATGTCAAATAAAACCGAACTGCCGGTATTTTTTACATTTTTGATACTTATCGTATCAGAACACTTTATGGGCACATGGGGATTATTACTGGGTATTCCTCTGGTAATGTTTATTCTTGATCTGCTTAAAGTTAATGTTAGTAATTGATAAGAAGTTAAAAGCTCAAACAACAATGATATTAAAGTGTTGTTTGAGCTTTTTTAATAATTAAATATTTACTTTCTATATATTAAGCATATGCTCTGGCTGGATATACCCTGGCAGGTACCGGTAAAACCCAAGCCCTCTTCAGTTGTAGCTTTTATATTTACCATATCTATATCTATATCCAGTGCAGAGGAAATGTTTTTTCTCATTTCTGGAATATATGGAGACATTTTAGGTTTTTGAGCTATAATAGTGGCATCAATGTTACAAATATTATAATTCGAATCATCTAAAAGATTTTTAACATATTTAAGTAAAACAAGGCTGGATATACCACTATACTTTGCATCAGTATCAGGAAAGTGCATACCTATATCCCCTAAGGCTGCAGCTCCAAGCAGTGAATCCATAACAGCATGAATCAATACATCTGCATCAGAATGACCCAGCAGGCCTTTTTCATATGGGATGTGAACTCCTCCTAAAATAAGTTTCCTGTTTTCTACAAGTTTATGAACATCATAACCTAAGCCTACTCTCATAGCATCACCTCAAATTAATTATATATAAATAGTTTACCATAAATAAATAAGAACACAAAAATAAATATGTGTTCCATAAGATGATACCAATATTTATATTATTTTACAGAATGCATCTTGTGGTTATCCTTTTTATAATTATTTTCTTTATTAAAAATATTATAGAAAATTCTGCGTATTCTGTAAATTAACATATTGAAGAAGTTATTTTTTTTAATCTTCCTCTTATTTTTTGTGGAGAAGTCAACATAGATAACCTTATTCTTCATAGGCTAACATCCTCCTAAACCTTTATTTTAATATAATAATACCATAATAATTATGAATTGTTAAGAATTTTCCAAATAAAATAAAAATTACAGAGAATACAAAAAAATATATCATTTTATTCTCTGTAAACATGAGGATATTTTAAAGTTGGTTTACAAGTTACACTAGTATAATATAAAATAAATATAAAAATGTGATAAAAGTTATTAACAATATATGCACAACATATCCACAGCAGTGTAGAGAATCAACACTGCTTGCACAAGTTATGCACATAGTAAATGTGGACAATGTTAATAACTATAAAAACTATTTTTGTAAAAATATTTTATTTATGAACTTAAGGTAAGGAATAATGCTGATAAACCAAGCTTTGCCATTAGGTATTTATATTAAAATATTTTGCCAGTAAATATTTTAATATAGGCTTAAATAATGATTATTATATAAAAATAACAAGTTATGCACATGCATTCTGTGGATAATGTGACTAATTTATTGAAAAATGAATTAAATTTTTGTAACTTAATATAATATTATATATATTAGATTTGTATTATAATAAGTATATCAATACAAAATCAGGTAGGGAAGTGGTTATTTGAAGTTAAGGAATATAGCAGTAATTATGGTGTGTGTTCTAACATTAGGAATAGGTGCTTCTTATACTATTGCACATTCTACTAAAGAAAGATCAAAAAAGGATGTGCCTTTAAATACAGCTAAAGCCGATGAAGTGAAAAAAAATAATGAAAAAACTGCAGACATGACGAAAAAGGAAGTCAGTGAAGAAAAAAAAGACAGGACTTTTAAGAATGAAAGCCTGATTTACAATGACAAAGGTATACCAGTACTTATGTATCACTCAATTGATTATGAAAAGAATAATCCTTTAAGGATTCCAAAGGAACAATTCAGAGAGCAGATGAAGTATTTAAAGGATAATGGTTATACCACTTTGACATTAAATGAATTATATAGTTTTTTTGAAAACAATATGCCAGTACCGGATAAGTCTGTAGCTTTAGTATTTGACGACGGCTATGCTGATAATTACATAAATGCTTTTCCAATAATAAAGGAATTTGGTTTTAAAGCAACAGTTTTTGTAATTACTGATACTGTAGATAAAAGTGGAGCTTACTTAAACAGCACTCAGCTTAAAGAAATGGATGCATATGGATTTGATGTTGAGAGCCACACATTAGATCATGAAGAATTAAATAAACAAAGCTATGCAAAACAGTTAAATGAGCTAAAGGAATCAAAATTATTTCTGGAAAAACTGCTAAATAAACAGGTAAATTATTTAGCATATCCAGTGGGAAAATATAATAAAGAAACCATTAAAGCAGCAAAAGAGGCTGGTTATAAAATGGCATTTACAACAAATGGAACATGGTCTGATAAATCAGATGGCATGTATACTTTAGACAGAGTATATATAAGTGCGGAATCACCTATGTCTGAATTTATAAGAAGATTGACAAATAGGAACTATAATAAGTAGTAATAAAGTATATTGTTATATATGATATAATATAAATCTAATTATATACGTAATAAAGGGGTTAATTCATGAGGGGTTTAATTAAGCATCGATTAAAGAAGACATTCATTATAATATTGATATTATACATGGTTTGCATTGTATCCGTAAGAAATTTAAGTTTCAGTTTCAGAAGTGATTTAAAGAATACTAAAGATAATAATCAGGGTATTCCTGTGTTAATGTACCACTCTGTAAAAGATGATAAAAACAATCCATTAGTTGTACAACCTGAATTGTTCAAATCTCAAATGAAATATTTAAAAGATAATAATTACACTACATTATCTATGAGTGATTTATATAATTTCATGAAATACAATAAAAAAGTGCCTAAGAAGTCTGTTGTCATAACATTTGATGATGGTTATGAAGATAATTTTACAAATGCATATCCAATATTAAAAGATTATAATTTTAAAGCAACAATTTTTATAATAACGGATTTATGTAACCAGGGCGGATTATATATAAAATTTCCACAGATGAAAGAGATGATAAATAACGGAATAGAAATTGGGAGCCATACAATAGATCACAGCAAGCTTAGTAAGCTTACTTATAATGAACAGGTATATAATTTAAAGCAGTCAAAAAAAATAATTGATGAAAAATTAGGTATAGATTGCAGATATTTATCCTATCCCTTTGGAAAGTATAATAAAACCACAGTTAATGCTTCAAAAGAAGCTGGATATGATATGGCATTTACAACAAGTGGTAAATGGGCTTATAAATCTAATGGTATATATACATTAAACAGGGTATATATAGGCGGATTTTCAACAATGAATGAATTTGAGCAAAGGCTGACAAATCCAACATATCTGGACTTAACCTGGTTTCTGGATAAATAAAATTTAAGAAGAAGCTTCATTTGGAGGCTTCTTCTGTTTTTGAGGAACTGGAAATAAGCATGTTTATTTCCTTCATTTCACTATTTGTTAAATAGCGCCACTGGCCTATCTGCAGATCTTTAAGCTGTATATTCATAATTCGTATTCTTTTTAATTTATTAACGTTATAATCAAAAAACTCACACATTCTTCTTATCTGTCTGTTTAGACCCTGAGTTAATGTTATATTAAACGTATGGCTGCTCAGCTTTACTATTTTACATGGTTTAGTCCTTGTATTAAGTATATTTACACCGGAACTCATCTTATTTATAAATTCACTTGTAATTGGTTTATCCACAGTTACGATATACTCTTTTTCATGATTGTTCCCAGATCTTAATATTTTGTTTACTATATTACCGTCGTTTGTTAGTAATATCAATCCTTGGGAGTCCTTATCAAGCCTTCCTATGGGAAATATTCTCTGAGGATGATTAATGTAATCTATAATGTTTCCCTTAACCTTTCTTTCTGTTGTACAGGTAATACCAACAGGCTTATTAAATGCAATATATATAAGTTTTTTAGCAGCCTTTATCTGTTTACCATCAAGTGTAACTATATCAGTGGAATAAACTTTTGTGCCTATTTCTGCAATTTTATTATTAACGGATATTCTGCCATGAAGAATTAATTTATCAGCTTCCCTTCTGGAACATAATCCAGAGTCACTTATGAACTTATTTATCCTAATGGAATTTTCAGTATGATCTGTATTCAAACTATTTACCTCCAATTATTTAATAATAATTATTAGAATTTAATAAATACTATTGACATATAATATAAATAAAAATATAATATAAATATAAAGATACCATATAGGGGTATCCAATAGTAATCAAATTATTACTATTAGTTTTAGGAGGGATTTAAATGAAAAATGTTATGATTTATACATCAGATAGCTGTGTATATTGCAAAATGGCAAAGGAATATTTTCACACAAATAATATAGAGTTTCAGGAAAAGAATATAAAAGAACCAGCTGCAAGAAAAGAGTTAATGTCAATGGGAATGAGAAGCGTCCCTGTTATCAAAATTGATGATGAAGTAATATTAGGATTTGATCAGGAAAAAATTGAAAATGCACTTAAAGCTTAAATAGTTTAAAGGAAAAAGAGTAAAGCATGGCTTTACTCTTTTTTATTCTAATATACCTTCTTCTTTAAGAATAGCTTCTATTTCCTCAAGCTTAGAACATAGAAATGTAAAGTTATCCTTGATATTTTCCTTAGAAAAATGAGTTTCCTTTAAGGACTTTTCCATATTTTCAACAAGAGCTAAGGCTTCATCAATATCTTTCTGTGCTAAAACTAGTTTTGTTTCTTCCATATTAAATCTCCTTTAGTTCATACTATTTTTAATTTTATCAAAAGATTTATTATCTAAAAATGGTGCTGAAAATTCAAATGTCTTAAAATGTCCGCATTTTTCACACATACATGAGCAGATATCATAGGGTACATCATCTATAATAACGGGTTCCATCTGTTCAGCAACATAATCTCCTCCGCAAACTTCACAAGGTGTGGAATTTATTACAACTATTTCACTTTCTATATATTTCATAACATCTTTAATGACCATTTTGGACCTCCATCTATATAAATTCATTTTTTATGGTATCACTAAAAATAAATAAATTCAATAATATTTCTCAAATATTAATACTAGTACAAACATATACATAATATAAAATCAGCTATATTTGGAGGATTAAATGATTAATTTTATATGGTTTTTTATATTAGCCTTTGGAATCATATTTGGTATTATCACAGGAAGAGGAGATTTAATATCAAAAGCTATAATATCTTCCTCAGATAATACTGTTCAGCTTATAATAAAGCTTGTTGGTATGATGTGCCTATGGTGCGGGGTCATGAAAATAGCAGAAAAAAGCGGATTAACAGAAAAGCTTGCAGTAATATTAAGACCAATAATAAGGTTTTTGTTTAAAGATGCCGGGAAAAATGAAAAAGCTGTAGGTGCTATTATTATGAATTTAACTGCAAATATGATGGGGCTGTCAAATGCAGCAACTCCCTTTGGAATAAAGGCTATAGAAGAGCTAAGCAGAAATAATATTAATAAGGATACAGCCAGCGATGATATGGCGCTATTTTTAGTGTTAAATGCAGCATGTATACAATTAGTGCCTACCACAGTAATATCCATAAGGGCAGCCATGGGTTCAAAGAATCCGGGAGCAATAATATTTCCTGCTGTAGTTGCTACGGGAACAGCGGCTCTGGTTGGGATTATATCATGTAAAGTGCTGGAGAAATATTTTTAGATATGGGGGGCAGCTAATGGATTATTTTATTAAAGCTATTATTCCAATATTGATTATATCTATTGTAATATATGGTGTATTAAAGGGAGTCAAAGTTTATGAATGTTTTGTTGAGGGGGCAAAAGAAGGCTTAGGAATCTGCCTAAGAATTTTTCCTTATTTACTTGCAATGCTGGTTGCTGTTGGTGTGTTTAGGGAATCTGGAGCATTAGGCTATTTTACAGCATTTGCAGCACCAATAGTTAAAATAATTGGACTACCCTCAGAAATAGTGCCATTAGTGCTTATAAAACCTTTATCAGGAAGCGGGGCATTGGGGGTATTTACAGATATTATAAAAAATTATGGACCAGACACATATATAGGCATTGTGGCATCCATTTTAATGGGATCCACAGAAACCATATTTTACACTCTTACAGTATATTACGGAGCAGTTGGTGTAAAAAAAATAAGGCATACTCTGTGGGCAGCCTTATTTGCAGATATGACAGCAATAATTATGGCAGTAGTGTTAGCCAGATGAAATCTAGCTAACACTACTGCCAGGTAAGAACTAAGAACTAAGAAGTAAGAGGTAAACATATTTTTTAGCGGAGCTGAAAAATATGTTGCTTTTTATCTTTAGCATATTGTAAAGTATTATTAGGAACATTATGGAATAGGTGGGGAGATTTAAATGTCTAATAAAGGAATAAAAACTATGATAATAGGTGTAGTTATAATTTTGATAGGTATTTATATTGGAATACTAAGTCTTAGTGGTCTTAAAACACATGATAATGAATTGTTTTTGATAATTATAGGTGCTGTTGTAAGTATATTTGGATTTTTTGAAAAATAACATATATAAATATGAGAAATGCTGAAATATATTTTAATTAGCCTGTCCCTGACGGGAATTTGTTAACGTATCAACACTATTGAATAAAAGAGCCCTATATCTAAATAACAAAGATTAAATAACAGAGAACAAAGATTGTTGTTTTGCTTACAGCAAAACTTAAATTAAAGATTTCCTGCTAAAGCAGAAAATCTACATTATTTGTTATTTGTTCTTTAATCTTTAATCTTTAGTTTTAAAAGGAGCCCCGCTCAACAGTTTTAACTGCTAATGCGACAGCCCCATTTAGAAATGAAATCTTTGAACTATTAATTTTCAACTTTTAACTATTAACTGTAGAAGCTGTTAACTGATTCTGCTTCCTGTTGGCAATTCACCTGGAATTGATACTGCAAACAATTTAGTATCATCATCATTAGCTGCAGCTAAAATCATTCCCTGTGAAAGTTCTCCACGTAATTTAACTGGTTTTAAATTTGCAGCTAATACTACTTGTTTACCAACTAAATCTTCGGGCTTATAGAATTTGGCAATACCTGATACAACCTGTCTTTCTTCACCGCCAAGGTCAACCTTAAGCTTTAAAAGCTTATTGGAACCTTTCACTTTTTCGCAGGAAATAACTTTTACGACTCTTAAATCAATTTTATCAAAGTCATCTATTGTAATTTCAGGTTTAATTGGCTGAATTTCATGTGCAGCCTGCTTGGAATTTTCATTTTTTAATTTGTTAAGTTCTTCTATTTTAGCATCAACATCTATTCTTGGAAATAAATTTTCACCTTTTTTCACTTTGGTGCCGGCGCTTGTTCCATCAAAGGAGGCTAAGCTGTCCCATGATGTTAATTCTACAGACAACTGTTCATTTATTTTAGCACTGGTATCTGGTAAAAATGAGCTTAAGCATACTGAGACAAACCTTAGGCTTTCTGCCAGATTGTAAAGAACAGTACCCAATCTTTCTTTTTTAGAATCATCCTTAGCTAATACCCATGGAGTAGTTTCATCTATATATTTGTTGGCTCTTCCAATCAAAGCCCATATTTCATCCAATGCCTCCGGAATTCTCAGTTTATCCATTGCTTTTTCAGCCTTAATTGGAGTTTCCAAGGCTAAATTTATTAATTCATCATCTAAAGGCTCTTTTGCCAGAGGAGCAGGTATTACACCCCCAAAATATTTTACTATCATAGCAGTTGTTCTTGACAAAAGATTGCCTAAATCATTTGCTAGATCTGAATTGATCTTTTTAATAAATATTTCATTATTAAATAATCCATCCTGACCAAAGGGAATTTCTCTTAGCAGATAATATCTCACTGCATCTGTTCCAAAATGTTTTATAAGCACAACAGGATCTACTACATTTCCCTTTGATTTTGACATTTTTCCGCCATCAACTAATAACCAGCCATGACCAAATATTTGTTTTGGAAGGGGCAGACCTAATGCCATAAGCATAATTGGCCAGTAAATTGTGTGGAATCTCAATATATCCTTTCCTACAAGATGAACATCTGCAGGCCAGAATTTATTGTATAGTTCTTCATTATCTGTTCCATAACCTAATGCTGTTATGTAATTTGCCAGAGCATCCACCCAAACATAAATAACATGTTTAGGATCAAAAGTAACAGGAATTCCCCAATTAAAAGATGTTCTTGAAATACATAAATCCTGCAGACCTGGTTTTAGAAAGTTATTTATCATTTCATTTTTTCTTGTTTCAGGCTGAATGAATTCAGGATGGCTTTCAATATATTCAATAAGTTTGTCTGCATATTTTGACATTTTGAAAAAATATGCTTCTTCTTTAGCCTTTTCCACTGGTCTGCCGCAGTCAGGACAGTTGCCATTTACCAGCTGAGTTTCAGTCCAGAAGGATTCGCATGGAGTACAATACCAGCCCTCATAGGATCCTTTATAAATATCACCCTGATCATATAGCTTTTTAAATATTTTCTGAACAGCTTTCATATGATAATCATCTGTGGTTCTAATGAATTTATCATAACTTATATTCATGAGCTTCCATAGATCCTGAATGCCAGCAACAATCTCATCTACATAAGCCTTTGGAGTAACTCCTTTTTCTTCTGCGATTCTCTGGATTTTCTGCCCATGTTCATCAGTTCCAGTAAGAAACATAACGTCATAACCTGTAAGTCTTTTAAATCTAGCCATTGCATCAGCAGCAACTGTGGTATAGGTATTGCCTATATGCAGATTGGCAGATGGATAATAAATTGGTGTAGTAATGTAAAATGGTTTTTTAGTCATTAAAATCCCTCCTTTAAACTATAAAAAAACCTCTATATGGATTATAACCATATAGAGGCGTAATTACGCGATGCCACTCTAAATTATTCATATCTCGCAATATGAAACTCTGCAGGTGACTAACATCACCCTGCACTGTAACGTGTGCTTACGTATTATCTTACTAAGCTTCAGATAATATGCTCAGGAGCCATGTTCATAAACTTTTGGACCATGGGTTTTCACCAATATCCCATTCTCTTTAGGAACATCCGTTTACTACTCTTTCCTTCAATGCAAAGTATAAAATATGTTATATAGCTCAATAATAGGTTATCATATTAATTATGTCAATATTTTTTTGTAATTTCGCTGTATTTTTCCTTTATTATTTTTAGGTCATTCCAGAACAAGGATTTTTTGCTCTCATCTCTAAATAATGCGGCAGGATGAAAAGTTGCAATCATGTAAAAGCCCTTTCTCTCTACCCACTTTCCTCTATCTCTTGTTATTCTAAAACCTTTGCCTAATATATATTTCATTGCAGTTGCGCCTAAACAAACTATTATCTTTGGTTTTATAAGAGCAACCTGATTCCTGAGATAGGGAAGGCATGCCTCAGCTTCTTCTTCAAGGGGGGTTCTGTTGTTTTCCGGTCTGCATTTGCAAATATTACAAATGTAATACTCATTACGTGTAAGCTGCAGTGCTTCTAATCCCTTTGTAAGAAGCTGACCAGCCCTGCCTACAAAAGGTATGCCGGTTCTATCCTCGTCTGCCCCAGGAGCTTCTCCTATAAACATTAAGGGAGCTCTGATATTTCCATCTCCAAAAACCACGTTAGTTCTATTAGTATGGAGGGGACATTTTTCACATGTGATGCAGGTTTGATATAATTCCTGAAAGTGCATCAATAGTAATCACCTCTGTATTTTGTGTATTAATTACATTCTAGCACATATTCTGTTTTAAAGTCCTGAGTTTTATTAAAGCCTTTATTTAAAGATTCAATATTTATTTTCTTCTCAGCATTATTGCTGTAAGTAAATTTGTACAAGTTATAAGCTCCTTTTTTATATTCAAGGGTTGTATCATCATCTTCATAATAGCATGATGATCCACTGCCGGGGAATAATTTTAAAGTAACTGGAAGCTCTTTCTCTCCTACATAATTAAAGAAATCTTCATATACTGGTATTATTGAATTTTCTTTTACAAAAACACCAATATTGTTAAGTGGAATACTTATTGTATAATACTTTCCGCCTTCATATTTTTTATGAGTAAAGTAGTCATACCAGTACCCCTTAGGGAAGTAAACTAATTTTTCCCTTTCACCCTGATAAAGAATAGGTGCAACTAAAATATTATCGCCAAACATAAATTGAGAATACATATCAATTACGTTTTCATCATCATAAAAATCAAAAATCATTGGTCTGAATACAGGTATTCCTTCTTTATATGATTTATAGTATTGATTATAAATATAAGGCAGTAAATTATATCTGAGATTAATAGCGTTTTTGCAGATTTTTTCAGCGTCAGGGCCAAAACTCCATGGCTCCTGCCTTCTTGTAAATATTGCAGAGTGATTTCTGAATATGGGCAGAAAAGTTCCAAGCTCCATCCATCTTATAAAAAGCTCTTCTGTACAATCACCGCCGAAGCCTCCTACATCATTGCCTGTAAAGCTGAATCCTGAAATACCTAAATTGCAATTCATTGGAATTGACATCCTAAGGTGCTCCCAGGTACTGTAATTATCTCCAGTCCATATTGATGAATATCTCTGCCCTCCTGCAAAGGTGGCTCTTGTCATTGAAAACTGGCGCAGGTTAGGTCTCAGCTCTTCCTGAGCTTCATTTGAGCATCTGCTCATTTCCATTCCAAACATGTTATGGAATTCTGAATGAGTTATTGTACCATTACTGCTGTTATGAATGCATTCATCAGGCATAGTTTTTATGTCATTATTGAAAACAGCAGGTTCATTCATATCATTCCATATTCCATCAATGCCAATAGAAATAAAGTCCTTAAGTTCTTTTTTCCACCACTGTCTGGCTTCTGCATTTGAAAAATCAGGGAAGGCACTTTCTCCAGGCCATACTTCTCCTGTAAAAAGTGTACCATCAATATTTTTTATGAAGTGATCTCCTGCTAATCCCCTTTCGTATACACCGTAATTTTCCTCTACCTTTACACCAGGATCTAAAATAGTTACAACTTTAAATCCGTTTTTATGTAATTCCTTTAGCATTTCAGAAGGATTATTAAAATTATTTTTGTCCAAGGTCATTACTTTAAATTTATCCATATAATGAATATCCAAATAGATTGTATCGCATGGAATTTTATTTTTTCTAAGGCATTTAGCCAGATTAAGTACTTCTTTTTCTGATGCATAGCTGTATCTGCACTGCTGATAGCCAAGTGCCCATTTTGGCGGCAGCTCCATGGTCCCTGTAAGCTCCGAATATTTATGTACTACATCCTTTAAGTCATTGCCGGGAATAAAATAATACTGGATCTTTCCGCCTGCTGCTCCAAAATAAATCATGTCCTTAAAGCTTTTACCCATATCGAAAAAGCTTCTAAAGCTATTATCAAAATAAATTCCATAAGCGTTATCAGGCTTAAGTCCAGCATAAAAGGGAATTGTTTTATAGAATAAACTGGTTTCATCATTATTCATAGGATCATCAGTATTGTAATTTTCTAAGTAGCAGCCCTTTTTATTTAGGGAACCACCTTTTTCACCAAGACCATAATAGGCAAGGCAGTCGTTTGTTTTGCTGATAAAAATATTTGAATCCCGCCTTCCGGCAGCTTTAAAGTCAGAACAAATTATCTTCCCGTCCTTGGATTTGAATGCTATTTTTAAAGAACTTTTTTCTATATATGTGTCTGAAATAGTTCCATGTATTATAATATAATTATCATCTTCAGAGAAAGTACAATTAACCTTATGCAGATTATCTGTAACTGCATTTGTACTACTGCTGGTTTCAAAGGGTTCACCTATGAATATTTTAATTATTCCATTAGAAAAATTGGATATTTGAATTATTCCGTTAAGGAAGTGCACAAAAACATCTTTTTCTTTTTGTTCAACTGATAGATATCCACTTATAGGTATAACGTTTTCATATTTTGCATTGAATATTTCTTTATGAAGCAGCATGATAAAATCTCCTTTATTTATTATTTTTACACATCAATTCTAATATAAATCAGCATAATAATAAACTCTATATTAGAAAATTATTAATTATTACAAAATTTTTGGGGAAAATATAGACAAAATGCTTTTATGAGGTGATTGTAATAATGAAAGATTTAAAGGGAACTCAAACAGCGGATAATCTGGCAAAGGCATTTGCAGGGGAATCACAGGCAAGAAACAGATACACATATTACAGCAAAGCTGCAGATAGGGAAGGCCATAAGCAGATTGCAGCTGTATTTTTAGAAACAGCTGATAATGAAAATGAGCATGCAAAAATATTTTTTGATTTTTTAGTTCAGGGTTTAGGAAACGCACATATTAAAGTGGATGCAGAATATCCTGTAGGATATGGTAATACTGAGCAGAATCTGCAATATGCAGCTGAGGGTGAGAAGGAGGAATGGGGTACATTATATCCTTCATTTGCAGATATAGCAGGGCAGGAAGGGTTTAAAGAAATAGAAATAACAATAAGAAAAATCATAGAAATTGAAACTGCACATGAGAAAAGATATTTAAATTTGTTAAGCAGCTTAAAAAATGGAACTTTATACAAAAAGGATACAAATCAAAAATGGAAGTGCAGAAACTGCGGATATATTTTTGAAGGAAAAGAAGCACCAGCTGTATGCCCTGCCTGCAAACATCCACAGGGGTATTTTGAAATCATGTATGATACTCAGCCGTAATATGAAGGGATTTCATCTGCTGCTAAAGTTTTACTAAGATTAAAAAAATGATATAATTAAGGGAGTTTATATTGAGGGGTGATTACAATGGAAAAGTCAAAGGTATATTTTACAGACTTAAGAACAAAACCGGGATTAAATCTGCTGGATAAGCTGGAAAAGTTGGTAAAAAGGGCAGGAATAGAAAATATTGATTTTAAAAATCAGTTTACAGCCATAAAAATCCATTTTGGAGAGCCTTGAAATCTTGCTTATTTAAGGCCCAATTATGCCGCCAAAATAGTCAGCATGATTAAAGAGCTTGGGGGGCTTGTTTTTCTTACAGATTCAAATACATTATATTCTGGAAGAAGAGCCAATGCAGTTGATCATTTATTAGCTGCACAGGAAAATGGATTTAATCCATTATCAGTTGGATGCAATGTAATAATTGCAGATGGAATTAAAGGAACAGACTATAGAGAAATAGAAATAAATGAGAAGTATTGTAAAACAGCTAAAATAGGTGCTGCCATAGCTGATGCTGATATTATTATATCAATGACTCATTTTAAAGGTCATGAAATGACTGGATTTGGTGGAGTCTTGAAAAACCTTGGCATGGGTTCAGGTTCCAGAGGTGGAAAATTAGAAATGCATTCAGCCTCTCAGCCTGAAATTCACAAAGAAAACTGCATTGGCTGTGGAATGTGTGTAAAAAGCTGTGCACAGGAAGCTATTAGCATTAACGAAAATAGAAAGGCCGAAATAGATTATAATAAATGTGTTGGATGCGGACAGTGCGTGGCTGTATGCCAATTTAATGCAGCACAGGTTGTATGGGATGAAAGCGCAGTAACAGCAAATGAAAAAATTGCAGAATATGCATATGCTGTTGTTAAAGATAAGCCAAATTTTCATATTAGTTTTATTATGAATGTATCCCCAAACTGTGACTGCTGGGATTCAAATGACTTGGCAATAGTTCCCGATATAGGAATAGCAGCATCATTTGATCCTGTAGCCCTTGACAGATTATGTGTGGATCTTGTTAACAAAGCACCTATGATAAATGGATCAACTTTAAGTGACACCAATTATCATGAAGGAGAAGATAAATTTGGACATATCCACTTGAACACAAGCTGGGAAGCAGGGCTTAAGCATGGAGAGGAAATAGGTCTTGGCACACAGGACTATGAACTAATAACTATTTAACTAAGAAGTAAGAACTAAGAGGTAAGAGGTAAGAGGTAAGAAGTAAGAGTTAAAAGCTAGCAACTTTCAACTCTTAACTTTCAACTTTCAACTGAAGAATTGACTCTTAACTTTCAACTTTTAACTTTCAACTGAAGAAAGGGGTATTATGGAAGATATAAAAATATTTGATTCTCATGCTCATTATGATGATGAGCAGTTTGATGAAGATAGAGACCAGATTATTGAAGAAATTAAAAACAGTAATGTAATAGGTGTGCTGAACTGCGGTTCTTCTTTTTATGGAGCACAAAAATCTGTGGAGCTGGCAGAGAAAAATGATTTCTTTTACGCAGCAGTAGGTTTACACCCGGAGTATGCAAATGAAGTTGATGATAATATGATAGAAAAGCTTAAGCAACTGGCTAAAAGCCCAAAAGTAAAGGCAATAGGGGAAATTGGACTGGATTATTATTATAAAGAAAATCCGCCAAGAGAAATCCAGAAAAGGGCATTTATAAAGCAGATGGAACTGGCTGAAGAATTACAGCTGCCAGTTGTTATACATGACAGAGATGCTCATGAGGATACACTAGATATAATTAAAAGGTTTCCCAAGGTAAAAGGCGTTATTCACTGTTTTTCCGGAAGCCTTGAGTTTGCAAGGCTGTGCATTAAGCTTGGATACTATATTGGATTCACAGGAGTAGTAACTTTTAAAAATTCAAAGAAAATCAAGGAAGTAGCAAAAGAAATACCTCTTGAAAGAATGTTAGTTGAAACTGACTGTCCCTATATGTCACCAGAACCCAATCGTGGTAAAAGGAATAAATCGAATTATATTAAATTTATTATAGAAAAATTGGCTGAAATTAAAAGTGTGCAGCCTTCAGTGATATCGGAAAAAACATGCGAAAATATTAAGGACTTGCTAAGATTATAAAAATAGTGTAAAATTATATTACGTAATTTTAGGAAGATTAACAAGTTTTACATTATAACGTTGTAGATGATTAAAAATATAAATTTTAGCATATAATTATAACACATACATCTAATAATACTGCAATTAATACTACCACACCCGTATAGACTGTTATAATATCAATCAGCTATTATATTATTTTATATGATTTTAAGTTTATGCACATTGTGCATTTGCAAACAGTCTAATCTGCATAAGCAACATTTGACAATTTTCGTCACAAATAATATAATGTGTTTTGTTGCTTTGCCATGAGGAGGTATTTTATGGAAGGAAAAATTAAAGACAAACTAAAATCTTTTTTTTCCAGTGGTCCTAAAACAATTTTTGTTATAATGTTAGTTTTGATGTGTTCAACAATTGTTATAGTCAACACAAGAAAGAATATTATAGTATCCATTGATGGAAAAGAAACAAAAATTACTACATTTAAAAGCACATTTAGAAGTGCACTTGACGCAAATAATATAACAGTAGGACCTAAGGATAAGACATCGCTTGGTCTTGACAGTGAAATAAAGAATGGAAGCAAAATTGAAATAACAAAGGCAGTAAATGTTCAAGTAGAAGTTGACGGAAAGAAATTGCATATACAAACAGCAGAAAACAACGTGGAAAAGATGCTGGAAGCAGAAAATATTGGGGTGCAGGATTATGACAAAGTTTATCCAGGAAAAGATGCCTCAATAAAAGACGGAATGAAAGTTTCCGTTGTCAGAGTTGATTCTAAAGTAATTAAGGAAACGCAGCCCATGGATTATTCAACTGTTGTAAAAAAAGATAATAACTCTGAGCAAGGTGTAAAAAAGGTACTTCAGGAAGGTGCTCCTGGGGAAAAGGAAATCGCGACCAGGGTAATTTATGAAGATGGTAAAGAAGTATCAAGAAAAGTAATCAGCGAAACAGTAAAAAAACAGCCAACTCAAAAAATAGTAGCTATGGGAACTTTAGGAGCAATAACTCCTTCTCGTGGTGGTGGTAAAGCTCTTTATACAAAGTCTTTAACACTAACATCCACAGCTTATTCTGGTGGAGGACATACTGCATCAGGTACTGCTGTAAGAAGAAATAATGGCGGATACAGTTCTGTGGCAGTTGATCCAAGGGTAATACCTTTGGGAACAAAACTATATATTGACGGCTATGGATATGCTGTTGCTGAGGATACTGGCGGAGCAATTAAAGGAAGTAAAATTGATTTATACTTCAATACCTACTCCGAAACAAGCAATTGGGGAGTAAGGCCAGTGACAGTTTACGTTTTAAAATAGGAGCATATGCTCCTATTTTTGTGTTTTGAATAAATTTTGATTATATAAATATGGAGGTATCAACTGTTGATTAAAGAAGTAATTGTTGTAGAGGGCAGGGATGATATAACTGCAGTAAAGAGGGCAATTGATGCAGAAGTCATAGCTGTTGGAGGCTTTGGGATTAATGCAAAGGTAATAGAAAAAATAAGGGAAGCTCAAAGAAGGCAGGGAGTTATAGTGCTTACAGACCCTGACTTTGCAGGAGAAAAAATCAGAAAGATTATTTCAAAGAGAATTAAAGGTATTAAACATGCTTATATAACTCAGCAGGAAGGATATAAGGATGGAGATATAGGAGTTGAAAATGCAGCTCCCAATGCCATAATAAAGGCTTTGGAATCAGCTAAGTGTGAAGTAAAGGAAGCAAGAGACGAATTTGATATTAAAGATATGTATTTCTTCAAGCTTGTTGGGGATAAAATGTCCAGGGAAAGAAGAGATCTCCTTGGGAAAGAATTAAGAATAGGATACTGCAATGGCACTCAGCTTGTAACAAGGTTAAATAATTTTGGGGTTTCCAGGGAAGAATTTATAAAGTGTTTAAAGAAAGTTGAAGAAGGTATAAGTAATGGATAAAGTATCAACACTTGATATAGTAAAAAAGTATGGATTTAGATTTTCTAAAAGCTTAGGGCAAAACTTTTTAATAGATAATACGGTATTACAGGATATTGTTGAAGGCGCTAATATTTCTGAAGATGATTTTGTTATTGAAATTGGGCCAGGAATAGGTACACTGACAAAAGAGCTGTTATTAAAGGCTAAAAAGGTATGTTCAATAGAACTTGATTCAGATTTAATACCAATATTAGAAGAGGAATTAAAAGAATTTAAAAATTTTGAAATAATACATAAAGATGCCCTTAAGATTGATTACAATGAAATAATAGGAGAAGAGAAAAGTGTGAAATTAGTAGCTAATCTGCCCTATTATGTTACAACACCAATAATTGCAAAGCTATTAAATGATCATTATAATTTTAAAAGTCTCACTATTATGATACAAAAAGAAGTAGCAGAGAGAATTGTTTCTAAGCCTGATTGTAAAGAGTATGGAGCTATTTCAATACTTGTCCAATATTATTGTGACACAGAAATAATCAGAAAGGTTTCCCACGCAAGCTTTGTCCCAGAGCCCAAGGTGGATTCCATGGTTATCAGGCTGGATAGACTTACTGAGCCGCGAACCAAGCTGGATAATGTAGAACTTTTCTTTAAAGTTGTCAGAAGCTCCTTTAATATGAGAAGAAAAACATTATGGAATGCTTTAAAAAGTATCCCCTTAGATAAGGATAAATTAGAAATAGCATTCCATGAGTCCGGCATTGATCCTAAAAGAAGAGGAGAAACACTTTCTGTGGAGGAATTCGGGAAGTTATCAAATTGTATAAATAAATTGCTATAAATATCACGTCTTTGTTCACTTTTTGATAATCACCTCATATATTATAATGAATAAAATATATGGAGGTATCATAAGTTGGCACAAAAAAAGAATTATAGTAGATATTTTATCATATTACAGGAAGATGAAAAAGGCTATGCCACTTCTACAGATAAGCTTCCTTCTGGTTACTTAAAGCTGGAAAATAAAAATGATAAATGCAAAGTCTCTTATTATGTTCAAAATTTAAAAAAGGAACCAGTGCCATATTACATGATTTTAATATGTAATAAAAAAGAAGTAAAAAAGATTATCAGAATAGGAGAATTGAACATAGACGATTATGGAAGAGCAGATGTAACATACGAATATCCAATAGATAGTATTGGTGGCAGTAAAATTTCTATGGATAAAATATCCGGAGCAGCCATTGTAAAGTTCCTGGATTCAAACATAATATCTGTAATGAGTGGATTTGCATCCACAGATATACCCCAGTGGAAGGGGTTTGAGATGGTAGACAATTCTACCAGAGTTAAGAAAGAGGAAAAAACTGCAGATGCTAATAATAGTATATTTGATGAATATGAAAAAAGCATTGAAAAAGTAAAAACCGTAAATAAAGAAGATAAATCAGATGTTGAACAAGTTAATAAAATCATTAATGAAATTAAGACAAATAAAGATGAATTAAAACATGATGATTTAAGCAAGCAGGAAAGGGATAATAAAGACAATAACAGTGAAGATAAAGACCTTAATTTAAAGGCTGAAAAAGCAGAACAAATAAAAACCCATAGAAAAGATGAAAAGAAAGTTGAAATAAAAGCTGAGAGAAAAGATGAAAAGAAAGTTGAAACAAAAGCTGAGAGAAATGATGAAAAGAAAGTTGAAATAGAAGTAGAAAAGGAGCCGAAAGCGGAACCTGAAAAAGAAAATATTACTTATGCCAATGATAATATTGAAAATAGAAATACAGGTGAATATCCTTTAGGTGCCGCTAACGAATTCTTCAGGGGAATAAGCCATGGACTGGAAGAAGTAGAGGAATTAAGCCGCCATATCAAAAAGTGTACATGGTATAAAGTTAAAGTTAAGAGTATTAATGATTTGTATAAATGTGATGATTACAATAAGTATACAGTTTTGTATTATCCTATGCTCAGCTATTACCCATACATTAAGCAGTATGGACATTATATTATAGGTTATAAATTTAATAACGAAGGCAGAATGAAATATTTAGTTTATGGAGTACCAGGGAGAAAGTCCAGACGAGAGCAGCCATATGGCGGGAAATCAGGATTTGTAACATGGATACCATTAGACCACGGAGAAGAGGATGAAGACAGCATGGGGTATTGGCTGATGTTTTATGATTTTAGAAATTCAACGATTATAATACCTGTGAAATAATAAAGAAGGGGCTGTCGCATTAGCAGTTAAAACTGCTGATGCAAGGCTCATTTTTTATTGAAGGCTGAAACTAAAGATTAAAAAAGGATTTGAAAAATCCAGAGCCGATAGGCTGCCCCTTAAAACCCAAAGATTAAAGTCTGTTCTTTAATCTTTCCTGCTTTAGATATATGGCTCTTTTATTAAACAGTGTTGATAAAGTAACAAGTTCATGTTAGGGACAGGCTAATTAAAACATATTTTAGCATTTCTCATATTTGTATATGTATTTTCAATATTAATTTTACTTATTGCTTCTATAAATTTATTTATTGTAGATGAAATATTATTAGAATTAGAACTCTTTAAGAATTTGAATAAGCTTAAATAATTATTTAAATATTTCGTTGCTACTCCTCTAAAACGGTATATCCATTCCATGCAGTCACATCTATATTTTACTGCTTCAAAGCTATTATCAAGGAATTTATTAATCTCCCTTATTTTCTTTCTTTTAAAGAACATGGCAAAAAAGCTTTTCGGTCTTGAGACTGCCTGCTTATTTTTATTTAATATTTTTCCAATATAATTTTCCATATCCATTGCATTCATACGTCCCATTCCCACTGCTCTGGAATAAATATTTTTATGTGAATCCAGTGCTGTAATAACGCAGACTTTATTATTGCTGATATTAATGTAACTTACGCTTTGATCATGAACTCTCTTTTCATCATGTTCAATGCCTTTCTGTCCCTTCCGGGAGAATTTTAAGAAAAAATTTTCAATAATAGATTTCAAAGTAAATCAGCTATTTAAGCTTCTCAAAAAACTGTAGAAGCATCAGTATTTTTGCTCGCTTAAATAACGATTTACTAAATGAAATTATAAAGTTCAAACTTTCCCTGCATTTTATTTTGTTTAACCATTTTTAAAGCAGAAAGCAGCTTGTGCCTCCAGTAAAATAGTGTTACATAAGAAACGCCAATTTCTTTGGCTGCCGCCTTAAGTGACAAGCCCTTCAGGGTACATCTAATGAATGATTCCCATTTATCAGGAAAGTGAGTCCTTGCAATTGGTGTGTTTGTAAAATCATTAAAGGTTTTTTTGCAGCTTTTGCATATATATCTTTGTTTACCATTGTATTTTCCGTATAGCACTGTATGGGTGCAGCCACAGTATGGGCATTTTCTTTCAGAATCATGTCTTAATGAAGCAAAATAAGATAATATATTTATATCAGTACATTTTTTATTCTCCATGGTAATCCAATCCTTTCAGTAATATGTAGGTATCTTAATTATTACCATTAAAGGATTGTCCTATTCACATCAACATTATTATTTAAAAGAGCCATAGGTGTCTATAGAAAGTAAATATCTAAACACCACAATATATTGCATGTAAATTCATTAGTGCGACAGCTCCTTCTTTATTAATATTTAATTTAATGTATTCATATATTTATTATTGAAATATTAATTAGGAGAATGATAAGATTATGAAGGTAGTTGTGGTAGATAGAAAAAAACTTGGTATTATGCTTATGATTTCAGGACTTATGATAATATTATTTTTTATAGAAATAAGTTTCCAGCAAAGATTGAAATTTACTTCGCTTATTCAAAATGATATGAATTCTTTAAAAGAGTATAGTGCAATGAATGGGAAACTTACCTATAAGCTTCCTGAAGAATGGAGTACACAGGAAAAGAATTTTGGCGGCGGTGAAATAGTATACCATAATGGCTTTAAATCAAAAGATGCAAAAATATATGGATATGTACAGGTATGGCAGTTAAATGAGGATTTAAAAATGTTTTTAGAAAATAGTAAGATAATATCTGAAAAACAAAATACCTTCAAAAATTACAGCATAAAGCCGGTATCAGTAAATGGGCAAAGTGCATACTTAGTTGAATATACGGTTTTAAATGGAAATGATATTTATTATAAGGGTATTGAATACTATATTAAAATTAAAAATGGGTTTATTAGATTTGCCTTTAATATGAGAGAAAATAACTATAAGGAAGATCTTAATATGGTATTTAAAACCATAGTTGAAAGCAGCAGATTTATAGATAAATGATGAGTTATCAGATCATGGTAATCCCTATAATAAAAATTTCAGTGTATAAATAATATTTGTGATATAATAACTCTGTAAACTTTATTGAAAATATAAGGGGGATTATTATGAGGCCCATTCTTTTTAGTGTGTTTGGAGTAAATGTCTACGGTTATGGGACAATGATAGCAATAGGAATATTAAGCGCTGTGATTTTATTAGGATACAGAGCAAAACAAAGAGGCTATAATGAAGATCACATATTTAACATGAGTGTAATTGCTGTTATATCAGGTATTATCGGAGGAAAACTATTATTTATAATTACTGAAATGACAAGCATAATTAATGATCCATCAATACTTAAGGATATTGGAAATGGATTTGTAATTTATGGGGCCGTAATAGGAGGAGCTGCTGCAGTATATTTTTATAGTAGAAGAAAAAAGTGGAACACTCTTAAAGTTTTTGACATGGTAATACCAACAGTGGCTTTAGCCCAAGGCTTTGGAAGAATAGGATGCTTTTTCGCTGGATGCTGTTATGGCAGGGAGACTGCTTTGCCTATAGGTGTAGAATTTACAAATTCTCTTTTTGCACCGCCAAATATTATAAGGTACCCAACCCAGATATTTTCATCCTGCTTTGATTTTTTATTAGCTTTGTTTTTATTATGGTATGATAGAAAAAATCATAAAGAAGGCAGGACATTTGCCTTATATTTAATAATATACAGCATAGGAAGGTTTTTGGTAGAATTTTTAAGGGGTGACCCAAGGGGTAATGTTGGGGCCTTATCTACATCACAATTTATCAGCATTTTCGTATTTATTGCTGGAATAATTTTATTCAACATTCATTTAATATGGAAAAGAACAGAGGATTAGAAAGAGTACGCTA
The DNA here is from genome assembly GCF_004103695.1 of Clostridium sp. JN-9. Taxonomy (NCBI): domain Bacteria; kingdom Bacillati; phylum Bacillota; class Clostridia; order Eubacteriales; family Clostridiaceae; genus Clostridium; species Clostridium sp. JN-9. The sequence goes on from NZ_CP035280.1 coordinate 126,679, forward strand.
TAGGAGGTTACCGATTTGAAAGCAAAAAAAACACTGAGCCATAGTAAATTATGTTTATCTGTCATTTTTCTGGTGATAATAGCATCTCTTTTTTCAGGCTGCAGTAAAATGAATAATATTGAAGTAAAGCTTGGTATAAAGAATAATGATTTTGAATATATTAAACAAAATAAAGTTCAGAAAATAGTAATTCAAAGCACAAGGGATAAAGGCTTTAGATTTTTAGTAACAGACACAAAGGCCATAAGTGAATTATATGACATTTTATCTTCTGCTAAAGTTGTAAATCAAAAAACCGACTTAGAGCCTGATTATATTTTTGAAATGTATGAGGGCAATAATGTTGTTCATAAATTTAAATATGTGGCAGGATTAGACAAGAAGGATTTTGGAAACCTATATAGTGATAACAAGATATACATTGTTTCAAAGAGAATAGATAATGATATTATAAAAAGCTTTTGGACTATAAGAAAACCAAAGGACTTTGAAGTTATCTATTATAAATCCATTTTAAGTGCAATAGAAAAGTATGGAACCAATACTAATGGATCTAAAAAAGTAGGTATAAATATTTATGATGATGTAGATGTTGCAAAATTTATTTTATCCACTGATTTAGAGAATTTTAAAAGTGAATTAAGTTCCAAAACAAATAATACACATTTAATGAAAAACGCCGCAGAAAAGGGGAATTATGATTCTATAATCTCCGTTCAGACTCAGGGATATAAGTCTACTTTATATAAAGCAATAATTACTTTTACTGATAAATCTAATAACAACGAAAAAAAGGTATACGTATTTGATAAATATGAAAATGGACAATGGAATATAAATATTTCTGATACAAAACAAAGCGGATTTTAAAGGAGGATAAAACATGAGCAAGTGTGATAACTGCGCAAGTAAAGGAAGTTGTAATAACAAAGAGCAGAACTGTTCCAAGATAATACCAAGGTATGGAAAAGTAAAACACATTCTTGGTGTAATCAGTGGAAAGGGAGGAGTAGGTAAATCAACTGTATCAGCTATGTTAGCAGTAAAATTAAAAAAAGCAGGATATTCAGTTGGTATATTGGATGGTGACATTACAGGCCCTTCTATTCCAAGGATTTTTAATATAAATAAGAAGAGAGCTGAAATGATACCTATAGATAATGAGCAGGTAAAATTCATGCCGGTTGAAACTGAATTAGGCATTAAAATAATATCCTTAAATCTGCTAACAGAAGAGGAAGAGCAGCCTGTTATCTGGAGAGGTCCTGTTATTACAGGTGTTTTAACTCAGATGTATACTGATACTGTTTGGGATGAACTGGATTATTTGATTATTGATATGCCGCCAGGAACAGGCGATATAGCATTGACTATAATGCAGAGTATTCCTGTTGAAAGCATGATAGTTGTTTCAACGCCTCAGGATATGGTATCCATGATAGTTAAAAAGGTTGTAATTATGGCAGAAAAAATGAATGTAAAAATAGCCGGTGTAGTTGAAAATATGTCTTATGTACAGTGCGGCAATTGCGGTGAAAAGATGAGGGTATTTAGTAAAAAAAGCGCCAAGGAACAGGCAGCATACCTGGGGATACCTCTGCTAGAGGAGCTTCCCATAGATTTGGATTTAGTTGAAAACCTGGAAAATGGCAATTGTGAAGACTATATAGCAAATAGTGAAAAATATTCAGATTTATTCTCCGATTTCATATACAAAAAATAAAGTAATATTATTATAAATTGCAGGGAAGAGATAAATTTGAATGATGAGAATAGTGAAAACAGCATATATAATACATTAAACAAGTGGCAGAATCTGAAGTTAGATCTTGTTTTAGAGGGAATATGTATAGGGGCTTTAACAGGATTCATTATTGTTTTATACAGGTTATCTATTGAAAAATTAGGTGAATTTGCAAAAAGACTTTATAGGATTCAAAGGTATAATTATTGGTATATAGCAGCATGGATCATAGTATTGATTATACTTGCCTATATTGTTGGAACATTAGTGAAAAGGGAACCAATGATAAGTGGAAGTGGTATTCCTCAAACAGAGGGAGTCCTCTTAAGACACCTTAATATGAATTGGTTATCAGTAATCATAAGCAAATTTATTGGAGGAATAATATCACTTGGTGCGGGACTTTCACTGGGAAGAGAAGGCCCATCCATACAAATAGGAGCAGCAGTAGGACAGGGATTCAGCAGAATCTTTAAAAGGGCAAGTGTGGAGGAGAAGTTTCTTATAACCAGCGGTGCCAGTGCAGGATTATCATCGGCATTTAATGCTCCTTTAGCTGGCGTGATTTTTTCACTGGAAGAGATACATAAAAATTTTTCACCATTAGTACTTTTATCTGCAATGTCATCTGCTTTAACTGCAGATTTTGTATCTAAAGAATTTTTCGGGCTTAATCCCATATTTGATTTTCATAAATTAAGCCCCTTGGCACTTAACAATTATTTTTACCTTATTATGCTTGGAGTTATTCTTGGTGTGCTGGGCGTGGTTTTTAATGTTTCATTGTTAAAGAGCTTAAAGATTTATGATTCTGCAACATGGCTTAAGACAGAAACAAAACCCATAATACCATTTGTACTTGCAGGAATATTAGCCCTTGTTATGCCACAGGTACTTGGTGGCGGGAATGAACTGATTTTATCTCTTATTAATAGTAATTTTACAATAGGAACTTTAATTGTATTGGTTATTGTTAAGTTTGTATTTACTATGATTAGCTATGGCTCAGGTGCTCCAGGTGGAATATTTTTACCTTTATTAGCAATAGGGGCATTAATAGGCTGTATATTTGGCAATGGGGCAGTTTTAATATTTCATATGAATTCAGTATATATTAATAATTTTATTATATTAGGTATGGCTGGATATTTTACAGCTATTGTAAGATCACCTATTACCGGGAGTATCTTAATTACAGAAATGACAGGATCCTTCAGCCATCTTCTATCACTTACTATAGTTTCTATAGTGGCTTATATTGTGGCTGATGCTATGGGATCCAAGCCTGTTTATGAGGCTTTATTAGACAGGATATTGATAAATAAACAAAAAGATTCTTCAAAAGAGGAAAATACAAGGAAAGTAATCTTAGAAATTCCTGTTTCCATGGGCAGTATATTAGAGGACAAAAAGATTAAAGAGATTAAATGGCCAAAGTCATGTCTATTAGTTGGAATCAAAAGAGGGGTAAAGGAAATTATTCCAAAGGGAAATACATCAATTTATGCAGGAGATTATTTAACGGTTCTTGTTGATGAAGATAAATCAATAGATATAAGGAATAAGCTTTTAGAATATGGTCATTGCAGCAGTATAAATAAATAATATAAAAACGTGTCAGTGTTATGACACGTTTTTTTAAAATATGTTGTTATTTAAATGGCTGTTTGAAAGGGTATGTTTGTTTACATCTTCATGAGAAGGATGAACATTTACTGAAGATCCTTGCTGAATACCAGATGGCAGACAGCATAAAGGTATATTTTTTGTTGTGCCGTCATCAAAACTTACATAAGCTTCTGCAGAATTTATTTCAATTATTCTTCCAATCATTTTTTGTCTCCCTCAATATATAATTAGTATTCTTATTGTTTACGGATATTATAAAAATATACATATTAATCCAAAAAAATCGTAAAACGTATTGTAAACATTTACTTAAGGAATTATAATCATATTGTAGACTTTTATTGTACAAGAGATGATCTACGGGGGGGATAACAGTGTTAAAATGGGGGGCTATTATTTTAATCATTTTACTTGTATTAATATTATCTTATGAGACATTTTTAATTTTAAAAATGAGGAATAAAATAGTTACTTTAAAAACCATAAAGGAAAAAATGTATGTTTTATCTGATAAAATCAATGCATTGGATATGCATGACAAAGAAAATGTGTATAATATATTATTAGAAACAGCCATTGAATTAATCCCAGGTGCTTCTAAAGGGAGCATTCTTACATTAGAAGAAGATGGATTATTTCATTATAAAGCATTAATTGGCTATTCTGAAAAAATTAAAAATCTTACTTTGAAAAAAGAAGAAATATTTTCATATAAAATTAATAATTTTACTAAGACAGTGCTGATTAATGATCCAAGGAAACTGGATGAAAAAATAGTAGAGAAAAGTAAAATAGATACATTAAAAAAATATGAAGCTTTGGATATAAAATGTATAATAAGTTCTCCAATTTATGTTGATAAAAAGTTTGTTGGAATTATAAATGTGGATGGCATAAACGAAAGCAAAGGATTTGATAAGGAAGATATTTATATAATGAATTATATTAAAAATGAGCTTCAGCTGGCATTAAAGACATCATCCATTCAAAGCAGCTTAAGATACTTTGCTAACGTGGATGAATTAACTGGTGTATTTAATAGAAGATATGTAAAACAGCTTTTTGAAAGGGAAATTGAAAATATTAAAATAACAGGACAAAGCTGCGTTATAGTATCAATGGACATCGATAATTTTAAACGCATTAATGACACTTATGGGCATAGTGCCGGAGATACAGCTTTAAGAATATTTTCAACTATTCTTAAGCAGAATATTAGAAATACAGATATATACGGAAGATTATCCGGAGATGAATTTGCATTACTGCTTAGAAATATCAGCAAAGAAAAAGCTGAGGAAAAGATGGAGGATATAAGGCAGCATCTTATAGGTAATAATATAGGCTCAATACGGTTATGCTTCAGCTATGGCATATATTATCTGGACAAGGATAATATGCTTTCAGTGGAAGAAATACTTGATGATGCAGATAAAAAGATGTATAAATATAAAAATAAAGTGAAAAAAGAAAAAGTAAAACAATATAAAGATGTAATTGAATTATAGGTACAAGGTATAAAACTTTGTACCTTTTTTATTATATGTATGTTTTTTTTACTTAAATGTGTTATATATTGTTCATATTTTAACACTAACATAATAAATGTTTTATAATGTAAACGTAAACAAAAATAAAGTTTTAGGGGGATTCAAATGAATAAGAAAAAGGTATTGGCAGTAGCATTAACTGCTATGATGACAGCAAGTCTATTCACTGGCTGTGGAAGTAAATCAACAGGAGATACCAGCAAAAAACAATTGAGTCTAACTATATATGCAGGATTAATGGAGGATCATGCAAATGCTGTAGCAAAAGAATTTGAAAAGGAAACAGGTGTAAAGACCAGCATAGTAAGAATGTCCGGCGGAGAAATTCTTACAAGGATAAAAGCCGAGAAGTCAAATACTAAAGCATCTGTATGGTATGGCGGACCAGCAGATACTTTTATAGCTGGTATGCAGGAGGGACTATTAGATAAATATGTTTCACCATCAGCTAAGGATATACCAGATAAATTTAAGGACAAAGATGGGTACTGGACAGGAATATATAATGGATATTTAGGATTCGTATGCAATAAAAAATTATTGCAGGAAAAAGGAGTAGAAGCTCCAAAATCATGGGATGATTTATTAAAACCTGAATTTAAAGGACAAATTGTTGTAGCTAACCCTGGATCATCAGGTACTGCATACACTATGCTTGCAACTTTAGTTCAGCTAAAGGGCGAGAAGGAAGCTATGGATTATCTGAAGAAACTGGATGCACAGGTAAAACAATATCCTAAGACAGGATCTGCTCCTGCACAAATGGCAGGAATGGGAGAAACTATGGTTGGTATCTGTTTCCTGCATGATGGAATAAAATATCAAAAGGAAGGATACACAGACATTGTATTGTCAGCTCCATCGGAGGGAACCGGATATGAAATAGGTGCAGTTGGATTAATAAAAGGCGCTCCAGACCAGGAAGCCGGGAAAAAGTTTATTGACTGGTGCTTAACAAAAAATGCTCAGGAATTAGGACAAAAGTATGGCTCATATCAATTCTTAACAAATACAAATGCTGTGCCGCCTAAGGAAGCAGATCAATTAAAGAGTACTAAATTAATAAATTACGATATGCAGTTTGCAGGTAAAAATAGAGCTAGATTGGTAGATGAATGGCATAAAGTTACCAATAAATAAAATTAAATTCACCGTCTTTACTTTAGGACGGTGAATTTTATAAATATAAAAAGAAAGGTGAAGCTAATGGCATTAAAAAAGTTTCGAGATAAATTGAAAAATGACTCAACCAATATGAAAAAGATTTGGCGGGATCCCATGCTTTTAATTACTATAGTTTTTGTGATTTTAACCCTTTTAATATTTATTTTGTATCCCTTATTTTCAATATTAAAGGAAAGTTTTATTTCTGAACATGGAATTACATTAAGTTCATATAAGTCCACATTACAAAATATTGACTTTCAAAATACACTCAGAAATACTTTGCTTTTGGGATTTATAGTGGGTGGTTTATCTACTCTTATTGGATTTATTTTCGCCTATGCGGATTCATACATTAAAACTAATTTTAAAAAATTATTTAACATAGTATCAATTTTACCTATTATATCACCACCTTTTGTATTGGCTTTATCAGCAATTATGCTGTTTGGTCAAAAGGGAATAATATCAAAACAGCTGCTTCATATTCAAAATTCAAATATTTATGGATTAAAAGGACTTATTGTGGTTCAAACCATGACATTTTTTCCAGTTGCATATTTACTGTTAACTGGACTTCTTAAGCATATAGATCCTGCATTGGAGGAAGCTGGCAGGAACATGGGTGCCTCCAGGTGGAAGACATTCACTACAATTACATTACCATTAATGGCACCTGGAATAGCAAATGCATTTCTACTTACTTTTATAGAGACTGTGGCAGACTTTGCTAACCCTATGGTTATAGGAGGGAACTTCTCCACATTAGCTACGCAGATATATCTGCAGGCTATAGGAAATTATGATATGCAGGGCGGTGCCACTATAGCAGTTCTTCTTCTTTTGCTTACAATATTACTGTTTGTGTTAGAAAAGTACTGGATAGAAAAGAAATCCTATATTACAGTTACAGGTAAAGCATCAAGAGAAAGAGAATTAATTAATGAAAAAAATATTGTTTTACCAATTGATATATTTTGTCTTTTGATAACTGGAATTGTAATGCTATTTTATATATTAATACCTATTGGAGCCTTATTTAAAATATGGGGAGTAAATTATTCACTGACTTTGGATAATTTTAAATATGTATTCAGATTAGGTACCAGTGCTTTAAGTGACACTACACTGCTTGCAGCTATAGCAACTCCCATAACTGGAGTTTTAGCTATGATTATTGCTTTTCTTATTGTAAGAAAAAAATTTTATGGCAGAAGTTTTGTGGAATTTACCTCATTGCTTGCAATGGCAGTACCAGGTACTGTTATAGGTATAGGATATGTACTTGCTTACAACCAAAAGCCGATTTTACTCACAGGCACAGCAGCTATAATAATAATTTCATTTATAATGAGAAGCCTGCCAGTTGGTGTAAGATCCGGGGTGGCAGCACTGCAGCAAATAGATCCAAGTATTGAGGAAGCTGCATCAGATCTGGGAGCAGACACAGGAAAAGTATTTACTTCTATAACACTGCCTTTAATTAAGCCTGCTTTCTTTAGCGGCTTAGTGTATACATTTGTTAGAAGTATGACAGCTGTCAGCGCTGTAATTTTCTTAGTATCAGCAAAGCATAACATGCTGACTGTAGAAATAATGGCACAGGTGGATGCCGGAAGATTTGGAGTAGCAGCTGCATTTTCTACAATACTTATTGTAATAGTATATATTGCAGTCTTTATTATGAATTTTGCATTAAGAAAAATGGGCATAAGTGAGGAGGAATAATGGTTATGGAAAGTAAAGGTGTAAATTTAAAAAATCTGACAAAAGTATATATAGGAACAAATGATAAGGTGTTTAAAGCTGTGGATAACATAACTTTAGATATTCATCCAGGAGAGTTTGTTACTCTTCTTGGTCCATCTGGCTGTGGGAAAACAACTACATTAAGGATGATAGCAGGTTTTGAGATACCTTCAGAAGGGGAAATATATCTTGGAGGAGATAGAATAAATGACCTTCCTCCAGATAAAAGAGATACATCTATGGTATTTCAAAGTTATGCACTATTTCCTCATTATAATATATTTGACAATGTTGCTTATGGATTAAAATTAAAAAAGCTTCCAAAGGATGACATAAGAAAAAGAGTAAATAATATATTAGAATTGGTTGGATTAACTGATCTTGGAAACAGATATCCAAATCAGCTGTCTGGAGGTCAGCAGCAAAGAGTAGCATTGGCAAGGGCTTTAGTAATGGAACCAGGTGTTTTGCTTTTTGATGAGCCGCTGTCAAATTTAGATGCAAAATTAAGAGTATACATGAGAACTGAAATAAGAAAGATTCAAAAGAAAGTTGGTATAACTGCTGTATATGTTACACATGATCAATCGGAGGCAATGAGCTTATCTGATAGAATAATAATTATGAACAAAGGTAAAATTGAACAAATTGGAACACCTAAAGAAGTATATTATACTCCTAAAACTGAATTTGTAGCAGATTTTATAGGCACTGCTAATTTTATAGATGCTGAAGTTTTAGATGTAAGTGATAATGGAGAATTTAATATAAATATCAGCGGGAAAATAATAAAAGTTAAAAGCAATGCTGAAAAGAAAAGAGGAGATATTTGTAAACTGGTATTAAGACCAGAAGCTGTAAAAATAGGACGGGATCAGCTTCTTAAGGGTGTAGTTGAGTTGTCAACATTTATGGGTTCTTATCAGGATTATTTAGTAAGAGTTGGGGAAAATAAAATAAAGATTCAGGATAATAATCCCCAGGGCAAGGAAGTATTTAAAGAAGGTGATGAGGTTACTATAGGCTTCAACCAGGAGAATACTCATATATTATAGTTTATAGGGAGAATAAATGAAAACATGTGAGGTAATATTAAGGTTAATAACAGCTATATTTGTTGGCGGGGCTATTGGTTATGAGAGAGAATACAAAAACATGCCGGCAGGATTCAGAACCCATATATTAGTATGCCTGGGTGCATGTGTAATATCCATGATACAGCTTTATGATATACAAAATATCGAGCAGATTATTATAGCTCATCCAGATTTAGCACCATCATTTAAAGCTGATGTAGGAAGGCTGGGAGCACAGGTAATAAGCGGCATTGGATTTTTGGGAGCAGGTACAATAATACAGGATAAGGGCTCTGTGAAGGGGCTAACAACAGCTGCAAGTTTATGGGTGGTAGCATGTATTGGGCTTGCAATAGGATTAGGTTATTATAGTTTAGTAATATTTTCAACCATAGCTGTAGTAATCAGCCTTGTAACTTTAAAAAAGTTTGAAACAAGATTTTTAGACAAAATGAATACTGTTAAGCTGGAAATTACTTATCTAGAGAAAAAAGAAACTGTGCATATGGTAACGGATTACTTTGAAGAAAAGAATATTAAAGTAAAAAATATAGAATTCAGCATGGAAGATGATGTAAGCCAGGGGTATAAAAGTATGTATACTTTACTGGTACCAAGATACATTAAATTAAATGATATTTTAAAGGATTTAGGAGAAAAAAGTCAGATAATTAAGGTTAATATTGTATGATAATAAGCCCGGTAAATAATAACTGGGCTTATTATGATATAATTGTGTTATAAATTCTGAGTGAGGATTAGATTATGATTAAAATAAAATCATTTAAAAAGGAGCTGTTTGGGGTTTTTGTAATAGTTGGAATAATCCCGCTGTTTTTAATGGGCATTTTTTCATATTATAATACTTCACGTATCATAAATAAAAAGATTAATAATTCATTAATGGATAACATAGATGTAATGGCTAAGCTATTAGACTATTCTTTAGATAATTTTCAAAGCATAATTACATATGTATCTACAAATGAAGACGTTATAAATGTATTAAATAAAACAGAGTTTAAAAATTATGATGAAAGGTTTGATGATTCACAAAAGATATATAAGATTACTAATACATTGCTGGCAACTCAGAAGATGGATATTCCTATTTATATTTCAGGAATAAATAATAAATACATAAGATTTAGCACTGCAGAGTATTTTGCGCCCATATACTTTGATATAAATAATGAAATCTTTAAGGAAATTGATAAATCTGAACAAAAAAATTACTTTTTCATCAATAGAAGAGTAGATGGAAAGTTAAGAAAAGATGTAGTGCTTGCCATAGGAACTCAAATTAAAAACATTAGTGATAATAAAAAACTTGGATATGCTGTATTAGATATATATGATGAATATTTTGATGATATATTTAATCAGGCAAATGTGTATAAAGAAAATAATATATATGTATTGAATAAGGATGGTACTATTATAACAGACAAACTATATAAAGATAGAACTGGATTCAAATTCTATGATGAATATTTAAGCACTGTTTTAGGGAAAGATTCGGGTACATTTAACTGTAAGATAAAAGGGAATAATTATATGGCATATTTTACTACATGTAAAAATACCGAGATTAAAATAATTGAAGTTGTTCCTACTCAGGTGTTATTTAAAGATAGAACTTTAATTATAGGAATGGTGATTTTATCCGTAATTATACTTGGTATAATAGCAATTGCTGCAAGTTTCTTATTATCAAATAGTATTTCAAAACCTATAAATAAACTTTCCAGGTTAATGAATGAAGTGGAAAATGGAAATATGAATGTAAACTTTGATTCAGAATATGATGATGAAATTGGAAAATTAGGATACAATTTTAATAAAATGATTAAAGAAATAAATAGATTAATAGAGGAAGTATATAAAAAGCAGTACCTGCTAAAAGAATCTGAACTTAAAGCATTAAAGGCTCAGGTAAACCCGCATTTTTTATATAATACATTAGAATCAATAAACTGGATGGCAAAACTTGGAGATGCCAAGGGAGTATCCAAAATGGTTACAACTCTTGGAAAGTTTCTAAGATATTGTATAAGCAAAAGGGGAGATATAGTTACTGTAAATGAGGAAATTGAGCAGATAAAGAATTATCTTACTATCCAAAAGGTGAGATATGGGGACAGATTTAAGGTTAGTTTTGATGTAAACAATCTAATGCTTGAAAAACATATGCCAAGGCTTTTATTACAGCCATTAGTAGAAAATGCAATTATACATGGCTTAGAACCTAAGAGCAGTGGTGGAATCCTTATAATTAAGGGATATATTTTAAACCAAAATGATATGTGCTTTGAAATTATTGATAATGGAGTGGGACTTACAAATTCCAATTCAAAAGGGGAAGGCATTGGAATACAAAATGTTAATGACAGGATAAAACTTCAATATGGTGATGAATATGGAGCTAAAGTCTTTAGTGAAAATAAAATGACCATATCAAAATTAGTTATACCATGTAATGATAGTATTCTTGAAACGGGTGATAAATATGAATAAACCAATAAGTGTAATGATCGTTGATGATGAGTATTTAGCCAGAGAGGGAATGAAGAAAACAATAAAGTGGGAACAATATGGATGTGAAATATGCGGCGAGGCCTGCAATGGGCAGGAGGGCATAGATAATGCAAAGAAGCTGTGTCCGGACATAGTAATTACAGATATAAAAATGCCAATTATAGATGGATTAAAAATGATACATGAGATACAAAAGTTTCTTCCCTATACAAAATATATTGTTATTACTGGGTACGATGAATTTGAATATGCCAGAAGTGCTATCAAGCTTAATGCTGTTGACTTTATTTTAAAACCAATTGAGGAGAAGGAACTTATTTCAGCTATAGTGAAGGCAGTTGAAAATATTAATATAGTAAAGAAAGAGCTCTTTGAGAAAAAAGAAAAGTTCATTTTAAGTATTTTTAAGGGTAAGATAACAGATGAAAATATAATATTAAATAATGCCAATAAGTATGGCATAACATGTGATAAAGTTTATGTTATATTGGTGGCAAATGAACAATATGAATCATTAACTGAAAAAAAAGAAATAAAAAAATTATATCATACAAATATCTGCATAAGAAAGATATTTAAGGAAAACTTGAATCATATAGTTTTTATTACTGATATTGAAGATAAGGAAATAATTATTTTATATAATGGGGATTTTGATTTAGATGTAAACCAATTAAAAATGATTCAGGAAAAATTATTAAAGGAACAGGGCTTGTGTACAACAATTGGCATATCCAGCTGCAAAAGTATTGGCAAAGCATATTCAGCTTTTTTGGAAGCACAGGTTTCTGAACGGAATAAATTGTATATGGGGAAGGGAAGTATTATATTATATAATGATACTGCAGCAGCCAATGGGGATATAAAAAAACTGCTGTCAATTGAAAAAAAGAATCTTTTCTCAAAAATGCAGGCACTTGATATGCCTAATATAGATAAGCAGCTAAAATATATATATTTTGATGTATTAAGCAAAAATAAGATTCTTGAAAACGATGTTAAGCAGTTTACAATTGAGGTAATTTTAAATGCTGCACATATTATAAGCGGTTATAGTATGGATCTTGAAATGATAGCAGGCGAAAACTTTAATGTTTATGAATCTGTTGCAAAATTAAATACTATTAATGAAATATATAACCTTGTTAAGGGCATAATCTCAGTAGCCTTAAATTCAGTAAAGGAAATTAATGTTTTAGCTGCAGAAAACGGCATTAAAGATGCAGTGGAGTATGTAAAATTACATTACTATGAAGACATATCATTAAAGGATGTTGCAAATAGTGTTTATTTAAGTGAAAGTTATTTGAGCAGAGGTATAAAAAAACTGCTTGGAATAAATTTTGTTGAGTACATAACTAAGCTTAGGGTGGAAAAGGCTATGGAGTACATGAAAGATCCAAACATAAAGGTTACTGATATTGCTAAAAAAGTAGGATATTCTGATTACAGATATTTTACTCACATATTCAAAAAACAAACAGGATATACTCCAAGTAAATGGAGACAAATAAAAAATTAGGTGATTTAAAATCACCTAATTTTCTATACTATGAACATTTCTCTTTTTTAATATTTCAATTAATAAAACTGCTAAAAAGCCGCCAATCAAAGCAGTTATAAGCTGAGGTGTGCCCATTACAACTACAAGCTTATCAGCAATTTTTTTAGGTATTGCTAACTTAAAAACATTCACTAATTTTGAGGCTGAAAGACTTAAAAATAAGTATTTGAAAAATGCACCAGAAGCAATACCAATATATTTTCCATAGGATTTATAATTCCTTAATGATCCATAGAAGATTACAAAAATAGCGTTACCAATCATAATAAATGGTATAAATGGTGCCAGCGGTGCTGCCAGCTGCCCTGTGAGCCAGGCTAATACAGGTGTAAGTACTCCTAATGACACACCCCATGCTGTGCCGCACATAAATGCAGTTAAAATTAAAATAGCGTTAATTACCGGGCCTACTAAAAACTGATTAATCTCTGGGAAGTTCTTTCCCATTATCTGTATAACTATGGCCAATGCCAAAAACAGAGAAGTTCTGATCAGCTTATTCAAGTTTTTATCCATGTATACATCTCCAATCGATTTATTTAATTATTATTGCATTTATTATTTTATCACTTATGAATTTCAATGTAAAAGTCATTCTATATCAATAACACAGTTATTGTCCAATATATGCCACCAGGTCTTTCCTGTATGCAGTGGAATTACATTTCCACTGGTATCTTTTAATATGGTAGGAGAAGAGTTATCTTTTTTATACCACTTTCCCTTTATATATTTTCCATTACTTATAACATAGGCATCTCCTTCACCAGTTAAATCAATCTGCAGATGCTGCCCATCAGACTGCAGTTTTATTTTTGTTACCTGTATTACAATATTATTAACTGAAACAGCTTTAGAGCTGTCTTTATCAACCATAAGTTCTGAATCCATAGACTTATCATATTTAGAATTGTTCAAAGAATATGATGTAGAATAATATTTATTTAACTTCAGATTGATTTTATTAGCAGATAGTAAACTGCTGTTGTTCCAGTAATTATTATTAAATTGTAAATCTGAGCATGGCTTATTATTGAAGTTTTCCTGCTTTAAAAGATTTTCTATATTATCTGAGGAAGTATATAAATTGTGTGGTGCTTTTCTTGAAGTATCTCTCCAATAAGACTTCCCATGGGACATTTCATTTAAACTCATTAAATTTTGATTCTTTATACTTATCAGGGCTTCCTCACTGCCGCCGCAGTGTGCAAAAGGAACATTGTATTCTTTAGCTATATCGATAAAATAAGGGCGTGCACTTCTAATGGGGCCGATTTTATTGCTGGTTTCCTCTTGATAAAGAGCAATAAATCTTGGAATACCACCCTCTGCCATGGTTTCAAAAACTATATCAGCATTTATTAAGCCTGACTGCGGCCTGGCATCCTTTGAATTTTCTATTATAGCCATAAATGGTGCTCTGTTAAATGATTCTTTTGATATTTCATCACCTGTATATTTTGATATGTATTTTTCCGGAGCAGTATTATTTTTAAATACAGCTGCTGAATCTTTTGTATTTTTACCGGTACATCCGAATATTGTAATTAAGCTCACAATGCTTAAAATTCCACAAACAATTAATTTCTTATATTTCAAAATATTACACCTGCCTTATTTATATAATAATATATATTATTTGTAATGTAATGAAAATATCATATAAATTTCAAATTAATCTGCTATTTAAAATTGCATAAGGGAGAAAAATAATAAACACAAATTTGAATTGTATTTAATAATTTGGGGAAAAAATAGGTATACTATAATAACCTCAGATAAAATGACTACAAGGCATTTTTAAAAATTGCTCAAAAATTTACCCCATAGTATAATATCTATTGTTCATACAATATATAGTATTTTAGGAGGAGAGCGTATGCTACATGTAGTAAAAAGAGATGGCAGATTAACTGAATTCAACTCAATAAAAATAACAAATGCCATTAAAAAGGCATCAATTGAAATTGGTTATGAACTCAAGGAAAGTGAAATTTTTCAACTGACACAAAGAGTTATAGAAAATATTGAGGATATTAATACAGAGAAAATATCTGTTGAAGAAATTCAAAATATGGTTGAAAAAGTACTTTTAGAAAATCAATTCATGGAAGTAGGCTTAGCTTATTCAAACTACAGAAAAGAAAGAACAAAAATAAGAGAAATAAAATCTGAATTAATGAGTGCCATCGAAAAAATTGGTGTGGAAACAGACAGGGATAATGGTGTGACAAGTTACTGTTAGAACAGAAATAGCAGTTGACTCGAAAGAAAATTTTGAGTCAAACTTCTTGCAAGGAGATGTGGAATGATGGAGTAACGCCCTGAAACGCACCGCTAATACTCCTTACAGCGGCTTATTTGATGTAGCAAATGGCTGTGAATAGCAAGGTGAAGAGTTGGGGACAGCAGACCGAAAGATGGGAACACTTGAACTTTAGTATCAAAATTAACAATGATATTGTATGAATTAAAGAAAAAGTGCCCATACTCGAAAACGGCTCAGAGGTGAGTTGTGTCTGTGATACCTATGGCGTCTATAAAATTTCTATGGTGAGAATTGTTTGTGATACAGAGCAAACTGACAAACTTCCGAATGTACGGGTCTATACTCGGAGCATACAGAAATGTATGTCACAACTAAGATTGTGGCTAGTGAGGTAAAGTAAGATTCATTGTTATGAAATACCTTATATCGTTACAGGCGGTATCAAGCTAGCAGGCTCAGAGGAAGCACCTAAGGAAATTATGAAAAGATACACGCAAGAGGAACTTGGAAAGCCCACTAACATGGAGGACTACAAACCTTTGAAGTGTTGGAAAGGAAAAACTTAGTGTTATAACTTTCCTTTAATGTGGAGGAGAGCAGTGGCACAGTACCTATGAAACTCTGATAATAAGGAGTGGAGGGATAGCCACTAGACGTTATTAGTAATAAGAAGTTAAACAATTAGTAAAATTAGGTTCAGTTAAGACTAAGAGAAGGCTAACCGTGAAGGCTTTTGGGTGTAATCCTAAAACTAAGGGGTTGGACTGACTAATGGTAACGAATCGGAAAACTGATGAAAAGAAGGCAAAAAGTAGGCTCAGGCACAATGAATACTATGATATGCAAAACTGTTATGACAATTTGTATTTTAAAAGTCAAAATGGTAAAGAATTTAGGGACTTAATGCCAATCATATGTTCAAGAAATAATATTCTGCTAGCCTATAGAAATATTAAGAAAAATAAAGGAAGTAAAACACCTGGAGCAGACTCTGCTAATATTATTGACTTAGGAGAAAAAGATTCAGACAGCCTTATATCTGATATACAGAAAAGGCTAGAGAATTACAGACCTATGCCTGTTAGAAGAAAAATGATATCCAAAGCTAACGGAAAGGAACGTCCACTGGGCATTCCATCAATTTCCGATAGAATAGTACAGCAAAGTATTCTACAAGTATTAGAACCTATTTGTGAAGCAAAATTTCATCCACACAGTTATGGATTCAGACCAAACAGAAATACTCATCATGCCATTAAAAGGCTTGACGGATTGATGAACAATTCTGGATATCATTATGCTGTTGATATTGATATCAAAGGCTTCTTTGACAATGTTAATCATGGAAAATTGCTAAAACAAATATGGACACTAGGCATAAAAGATAAAAACCTAATAACTATAATAAGTAGAATGTTAAAAGCAGAAATCAAAGGTGAGGGTATCCCCACGAAAGGGATTCCGCAGGGAGGAATACTTAATCCACTGTTAGCGAATATTTGTTTAAATGAATTGGACTGGTGGGTAAGTAATCAATGGGAAACAAACTTCCAAATGAGGTCGGTTAGAAACAATGGTGAAATATTAACCTCTAGAGGAGGAAGATATCGTGCCTTGAATAAGACCAATCTTAAAAAGATGTTTATAGTGAGATATGCAGATGACTTTAAAATCATGTGCAATGACGCAAAAACAGCACAAAAAGTGTTTGTAGCAGTGAAAGAATGGTTAGCTGAAAGATTAGGACTGGAAATTAGTCCTGAAGAGTCAAAGATAACCAATCTGAGAAAAAATTATACTGAATTCCTAGGATTTAAATTAAAAGTACATTTGAAACGTAAGAAGTGGATGGTGCAATCCAGAATAAGTGATAAATCCAAAGAGAACATAAACAAAATACTTAGGGGAAAAGTAGAATACATGTTAAAAATACCAAATGCAAGTGAGGTTAATAAATACAATTCTACAATATTGGGAATTCAGAACTACTATAAAATTGCAACACTCGTAAACATAGACTTACACGATACAGCCTTCTTCATAAATAGGTACCTCAAGCATAGACTCAAAAAGAACATTACCAAAAAGGGGGTAAAAAGTCGGACATATCTTCTTTATTATGGAAAATACAATTTCAAACATATATTTGTAAAGGGAGTTGCATTATTTCCAATACTTGGTGTAAAGTTCAGACCTCCTTTTGCATTTAAACAGGAAATCTGTAGTTACACTGAGGAAGGAAGAAAACTAATCCATGATAAATTGGAATGTATCGATATGAAAATACTCCATTACTTAATGGAGAACCCAATACGTAATGCAACAGTTGAACTAAATGACAATAGACTATCATTATATAGTGCACAAAAAGGGAAGTGCTCAATAACAAGAAAAAGATTAGATATTGGTAATATTGAAGTCCATCATAAGATTCCTCGAAGCCAAGGTGGAAAAGACAATTACCAAAATCTAATACTTATCACAAAAGATGTGCATAAATTAATACATGCTACAATAACAACAACTATAGAACATTATCTAAATATTGTCAAACCAACTGGAGAAATGCTTGAAAAAATAAACAATCTAAGAATGCTGATTCCTGGATTGGAACCTATAACAATCGGAAGTTTTTAAGAACTGTTATTAAACTAATTATAATTAACTATATAGGCTAGTAACGTTGGAGCGCCGTATGAGGTAAAAGTCTCACGTACGGTGTGACGCGGGGGAAAAGCCAGAGATAGCTTCAACAGCATACCTATCGCAATCAAATGTTGGAAATAATTTTTCATCAAAACTGCTTAGAATAGCAAGTGAATCAAATAAATGGCATAACTTATCTGTAATGCCTAAGCATTTAGCAAAGGCCCATGAAAATGGGGACATATACTATCACGATCTGGATAGCTACAATTTGACCACAAATTGTTTACATATTCCTACGGGAGAAATACTGCAAAGAGGCTTTAATACAGGATATGGCACAATAAATAAGCCAAAGAGAATAGAATCAGCTGCAGAGCTATCCTGCATACTGCTTCAATCAACACAAAATGATATGTTTGGTGGACAGGCTCACCCAGATTTTGACAATGATATGGCAGCATTTGTAGATCCTACCAGACAGGAGATAAAAAAGGAACTAATGGAGCTTGGAATAGACGACAATAGGTTAGAAGAACTGGTTGAAATAAAATTAAGAAAAAATATAGGGCAGGCAATGCAGGGGATAGTATATAACCTCAACACAATGCATGTGCGACACGTTGCTTAGTTAAAAGCTAGGCCAGTATCTGAAAGCAGAGATAAATATTAAAAAAATAAATTCTATATATTGTGGCTCAATGCAAGTAAGATACTAGAACTCTTATTCTTAGATGTGGGATGAAGGGGTAACGCCCTGAAACGCACCTTTAATACTTCGACAAGCAGATAAAGGTAAGCAAATGCCCTAATGTTTGAAGCTCGGTGAAGTCGGCTGAGAATGGGCCTAACAGGTCATGCTGTAGGA
Organism: Clostridium sp. JN-9; assembly: GCF_004103695.1. Lineage (NCBI taxonomy): Bacteria > Bacillati > Bacillota > Clostridia > Eubacteriales > Clostridiaceae > Clostridium > Clostridium sp. JN-9. Next base: position 145,476 of record NZ_CP035280.1, read on the forward strand.
AAGCTGTCCAGAGGTGGGTAGTCCCATCTATAGGTCGGAAGTCCATAAAATACTTATGGTTAGGATATGCCTTAGCAAAGCATCGACGAACCATCGACGATAAAATGCCTAGAGTGTAATGCGTAGAAATGCGTATCTCTCCAAAGTGAGAGGTTCGAGGAGGATGAGTAAAACTGTGCGTTATGAAAATCCTTATACTATTAAAGGTAGTATGGTGAAAACTCTTGAACAGGTGTATAGATGGAACCTAAAAGTATATGTACGGATAAAGAATAAGGGAACGTGGAAAACTCAGAACATGGAGATTTTGCTGTCGATGAAATGTTGATAGGGAAAGGTAAACTATAACCTATCTTAATCTGAGTGAAAGTAGAGACATAGTACTGAAGAAACCGTAATAATAAGCGGTGGAGGGAAGGTCTCAAGTCGGGTGAAGTTGATGTAGTAATATTATAATACCATAAGGTTCTGGTAAGACTAAAAGAGGCAGTATCACAAACTTTGAAATAGAAGGGAGTGATTAGCCGACTTATGACGACTAAGCAAGAAGGAAAGGCGTAAGAAATTAAGGCATAATGAATACTATAATATGCAATTTGTGTTTGACAACCTTTATGAACAAAGTAAGCAAGGCTCTGTTTTCAAAAATCTATATAATGTAATAACAAGCAGAGAAAATATATTACTTGCATATAGAAATATAAAAGCTAATCGTGGAAGTAGAACAAGAGGTTCAGACAACAAAACTATAATGGATATAAAGGCTGAGGATTCGGATAAAGTAGTTGAAATCATAAGAAATAAATTACAAGACTATAAACCCAAACCAATTAGAAGGGTAAATATACCTAAACCTAATGGTGAACTCAGACCGTTAGGAATTCCATATATAGATGATAGAATAATACAACAAGCATTCCTACAAGTACTAGAACCAATCTGTGAAGCAAGATTTCACAACGATAGTTATGGATTCAGACCGAACAGAAGCACACATCATGCAATTGGAAAATGTTATAACTATGTTAATGTAGTAAAGCAATACTATGTTGTAGATGTGGACATAGAAGGGTTCTTCGATAATGTAAACCATGGAAAGTTACTTAAACAAATATGGACATTAGGAATAAGAGATAAGAAAGTATTGAGTATTATTAGCAAAATACTAAAAACACCCATAGAAGAAAAAGGGGGATTAAGCTATCCAACGAAAGGAACGCCACAAAGTGGTATCTTATCGCAACTATTAGCGAATATCAACCTAAATGAATTCGATTGGTGGATATCTAAGCAATGGCTAGACTTCCCAGCAACTCAAAGAAAAAGTGGAAAAGGATATGGTTCTTTATCAGAAAAAGAATATAAGAACAGCTCCAATAAACTAAATGCTTTGAGAAATCACACAAAAATGAAGCCTTGCTTTATAGTAAGATACGCTGATGACTTTAAAATATTTACTGACTCTTATCCAAATGCAAAGAAACTAATGAAAGCAACAGAAAAATGGTTAAAGGAGAGGCTTGATTTAAAAATCAGTAAGGATAAAAGCAAAATTGTAAACCTCAAGAATAATTATTCAGATTTTCTAGGTATTAAATTTAAAGCAAAATTAAAAATAGAAAATGGGAAAACACGATATGTTATAAAATCAAATATGCAAGATAAACAAATGGAACGTATAATCAGAGAGATTGATAAAAAGATAAGGGAAGTTGCTGATGATGATACCCCTAAAAGTATGTATAAACTTAACTCTTTAATAATGGGTGTTCATAATTATTATGACATAGCCACAAATATCAATGGAAATTTTAATGATATAGAACACAGACTTTACCGAAAGATAAAGCATCAATGGTTAAAGAGAAGAGAATGTGCTACAAGAAAAGGTAAATTTTCTGCAACATATATCAAGCATTATGGAGATTATAAGCAAAGAAAACAATTCTTTGTAAAAGGAATTGCACTTTATCCTATAAGCGGAGTAGGTTTTAAAAGACCAACTATATTTAACAAAAGAATTAGCAATTACACTGTTGAAGGAAGAAAGCTTGTACATGATGGTCTAATATCAATTAATAATTCAACACTTAAACACATAATGGAAAACCCAATAATTAATATGAGTGTTGAATATAATGACAACAGAATCTCATTATACTGTGCTCAAGGTGGGAAATGTGCAATAACTGGTTTACCTCTAAAGGTAGGCAATATGGATTGTCACCATAAAACGCCAAAGTTTATGAAAGGCACAGACCAATATAACAATCTGATATACGTAATAAAAGATATACACTTACTTATACATTCTAATAAGGGATCAACACAGAAAAGGATAATAAACCAGTATTCAATAAATGATGAACAACTTGAGAAAATAAATAAACTGCGCTTATTAGTCGGAAATTATAATATAACTAAAGAGAAAGCTTACACAGTAAACTAGCTATCGACAAAATTCATTCGATGGAGCGCCGTATGAGGTGAAAGTCTCACGTACGGTGTGGAGCGGGGGAAAACATGGAGATAAAATCAAAGTGTTACCTATCGCTATTCTAGAGCAGGTTCTCAGGTGCCATTTTCTTCAATTAATTTAGGCATTCCTAATTCAAAGGACGCAGCACTTGTCTGCGAGATATTTTTACTGCAGTATGCAAAGGGATTAGGAAAAGGTGAGCAGCCAATATTTCCCAACATAATATTCAGAGTTAAAAGCGGCGTAAACAGAGAAGAAAATGATCCATATTATTATCTATTTAAACTGGCTTGCAGAGTTGCTGCTAAAAGAATGAATCCAACTTTTATGAATCTGGATTCAGATTTTAATAAGGAATACTATGACAAAGGATATTTGCCTGCAACTATGGGATGCCGCACATATGTAATGTCAAATATAAATGGAGAACCAGGAACCAAAGGAAGAGGAAACATTGCCCCAACAACTATTAATCTTCCAAGGATTGGTATACTATCTAAAGGAAATATTAATAAATTTTTTGAATTACTTGATAACAGATTAGAATTATCCAGGGAATCTCTTCTTCACAGATATAATGTATTAAAAAGGCTAAAGGTTAAGGATCTGCCATTTGTTGCAGGACAGGGACTTATGAGGGGTTCAGAAAACTTATCACCGGATGATTCCATTGAACCAATTTTAAAGCAGGGAACATGGGGAATAGGATTTATAGGACTTGCTGAAACGTTAACTGCTATTATAGGAAGTAATCATGGACAATCTGACGAAGCAAGAGAATTAGGACTAAAAATAATTTCACATATAAGAGAATTTTGTGATAAGTATAAGCAGATAGACAAGCTTAATTGGTCATGCTATGCTACTCCTGCAGAAGGATTAAGCGGGAAGTTTATTTTACAGGATAAAAAAATATTTGGTAACATTAAGGGAGTAACTGATAAAGACTATTATACAAATAGTTTTCATATACCAGTGGGCTTACCTGTCTCTATAAAGAAAAAAATAGATATAGAAGCGCCTTATCACAAGATATGTAATGGCGGACATATAAGCTATATTGAAATTGATGGGTATCCAAATGCAGATGTCATTATGGATATATTAAATTATGCATATAAAAATACTAATATTTCATACCTGGGAATAAATTTTCATATTAGATATTGCAGAGAATGCGGAACCTACTTAAATGACGAAGATTTATGCCCGAATTGCGGAAGTAATAACATTCAAGGCATATCAAGAGTAACAGGATATTTAAGCCTGGATGAGAGATTTGGGGCAGGTAAGGCTGCGGAAAGGGCAGATAGAATGAGCAATGAAGATAATCATTCATATGTTTATAGATCCACATGCCAGGTGTAATGCTTATGGAAGAAAATAATATTAAGCTGCAGGTGGCTGGATTTTTAGATAATTCCCTTGTAAATGGTGGGGGAATGAGAAGTGTATTATTTGTGTCCGGATGCAGGCATAATTGCCAAGGATGCCATAACAAAGCAATGCAGGACTTTAATTATGGAGATTCTATATATTTAAAGGAAATCTTAAGCAGAATTGAAGGGAATATGCCTATAATCAGAGGAGTCACATTAAGCGGAGGAGAACCATTTGAACAGGCTGAGGAATTATATCAGCTTTCACTTGGAATAAAGACCCTCGGACTTAGTATATGGTGTTACACAGGGTATACCTTTGAGCAATTAGCTGAATGTAATAATCACAGCCGTAAAAAACTCCTAAATAGCATAGATGTACTGGTTGACGGAAAGTTTCAAATAGACAAAAAATATAAGGGCCTTAAATATATGGGTTCTTCAAACCAGAGGATCATCAATGTGAAAGATAGTATCAAAGAGCATAAAATAATACAAATAAAATATTAATTATAATTAAGCCCATAGGATTAAAAACTTATGGGCTTTTACTTTACATATTGTTTATCTTTATTCACCGCTGACTAATTTTTTCATATAAATAATAAATTTATCCGGTTTTTTGTCATGAAGGCATGCGTATTCAAGAAGATTACTTCCCTGTATTGCAAAGGGGCTAAGCAGAAGCCAGTAAAATGAATACTTTAAGCAGATTACCCCTTGTATATTCATAATGTTGCTGCTATAATCCCAAAATTGAATTCCAAAGGATTTTAATATTATTCCAAATGTAAATTCAATTGATATGATTATTAATGTGGTTATAATTATTTGTTTCCACTCTGGGGTATAATTATGATAGAAGCGGCCTACAAAGTTTATTAATATACCTGCAGTTCCGCTCATTAAAAAACTGGACCAATTGCTGTGCCCATTAACAGCAACCTCTATTAAGTAATAAAGCATCCCAAAAACTAAAAAGATAATTACATATTTGTTAACTTTTTTCAAAATGTTCACCTTCTAATATTTATCAAATGTGAAGCTTCCAAGCATATTTTGTGATTAAAAGCCTAACATTATACATAGGTTTTAAAATGTATGTATAAGTTTTATTGGAAATTTGCAACATATATATACTTTGATTATTGATGAAAGCTGGTGATAATGTAATGAATATAAAATCTATAAAGTTTTATGAGGGAGACAATATAAAATTTGTCAGCAGAGTTGTTAAAATAGAATTAATATGCTGTACAAGAAGAGACAAATTAAAATATATAAAAGAATATATTAAAATTAACTTTGTTTTAGGCTTTTGTGAAAAGGTTATTGACCTGGTTAGTGAATCAAGCGCAGATGAAATCTGGCTTACTTATTCTGATGAGGATGTAAGTAAATTTATTCTGGAAAATATTATTGATGAGTACGATGAAAATATTATAATAAAAAAGGCTGAAGCACTTAAAGAACATGGATTAATATATGATATTGCTATGTTTATAAAACACAGGGGAGTACCTGTAATAAGGCTTAGCAAAACATGCTACCAGCTTGGCTATGGTAAAAATGCTTTAATAATAAGCAATAATTATCAAAGTTACGAGGAAAACCATAAGGTTGAAATTATTAAGGATAAAAAAGCACTATTTGAAATATTGAGATATAATCACATACCTAAAGTGAGCTACAGTTTAGTTTATGGTGAAGAAGATATTCAAATACACAGGGATGGTACTTTTTGTTTCAGAGTATTTTGTTTTAATGGAAAAGTAAAATTAGTATACAAAGCAGAAATATATGAAAACAGCAGTTATAATTATGCTAAAAAAGTTATATATTCTATTACTCATAAAAATCAGCAAATAAATGATATATGTAAAAAAGTATATAATTGTTTTCAAATTTCTCTCCTATGTATTGATTTAGCAGTGAAAGACGAAGAAATTGCAGTATGGGATGTAAATTCGATTTTCCAGGTTCAGGACCAAATAGCACCAGTAAAAAGCCGTATAATAGAATGTATTTTTAATTGCTATAAGGAAATCGGGATGAACTCCATACCAATAATTTCGGTAACAGGAACTAATGGAAAAACCACTACGGTAAGATTAATAAGCCACATAATGAATGAACTTGGATACAATACAGGAATGACTTCTACAGCAGGTATATTTATTGGAAATCACAAACTGAAAAATGGTGATACTACAGGATTTTTAAGTGCAAGGGATGTGCTGACAAACTTTCAGTCAGAGGCCGCTGTGCTGGAAACAGCCAGAGGGGGTATATTAAGGAATGGACTAGGCTATGAGGAAGCATCTGTAGGTGTTATAACCTCAGTGTCTGAAGACCATATAGGTAAAATGGGTATAAAAGATTTAAATGATTTAGCTGAAACCAAATCAGTAATATTACATGATGTAAATTCAAAGGGGAAAATGGTAGTTAAAGGTCAAAGGGAAATAATGAAGGTTGTATCTGCAATAAGGCGAAATGATAATAGTAAAAGGCTGTGTGTATTTTCATTAGAAAAAAACAAATATATTAATGAGGCAATAGAAAATAATGATGAGGCTATCTATTTAGATAATAATAATATTATATATTTTAGTCATGGAATTGAAAAAACCATTGCAAAAGCAAATGAGATACCCTTTACTCATAATGGACATTCAAAATCAAATATATTAAATGTAATGGCTGCAATAGGAGCGGTTTCAGATTTTACCAATAATACAGAGAATATTGTGGATATAATTAAAGGTATTAAATGCGATTTATATTTTAATCCTGGAAGACAGAATATTATTGATTTGAATAGCTATAAGATAATTTTAGATTATGGTCATAATTCTGAAGCATTTTATGAAGTTTTTAATATAGCAAAGGCCATGCAGCCTGCAAAAATTACTTCAATAATAACTGCTCCCGGGGATAGATTAGATAAGTATATAATTGAACTGGGGAAAATAGCTGCTGAATTCAGTGATAACATTATAGTGAGAGAGCAGCAGGATTTAAGGGGACGAAAAATAGGAGAAACAGCAGATTTACTCATAAGAGGAGCTGTTAATAGCGGATTTGACAGTAAAAATATTAAAATTATATATAAGGAACAGGAAGCTGTAGTTGAGGCAATGAAGAAGGCACAGCAGGGAGAAGTAATTATTTTATTTACTCAGTGCTTAGATGTTGTAATTCCAGCTATAAACTGCTATTTAAAATCATTACACAGGGAGCCTATAGGCAAGGATATTGATCTCTCACATTAAATTAGTGCAGTTGCAAAGGAATTCACATGAATATATTATATTTATAAACATTACTTTCAAAGATAGAGGTGAAAGATGGATACCAAGGGCGAAATAGAAGTTTGCCAATGCAATGAAATACATGAGGACTGTGTAGACTTCGTAAAAAATAATATGCTGGAAGAAAAATCATTTCAAAGGCTGTCAGAGTTATTTAAGGTTTTAGGAGACAATACCAGAATAAAAATAATCTATGCATTATCAAAAAAAGAATTATGTGTTTGTGATATTTCAGAAGTGGTGAAGATGAGTCAATCTGCAGTATCTCACCAGCTTAGAATATTAAAATCTGCCAGACTTGTAAAGTTCAGAAGAGAAGGAAAAGTGGTTTATTATTCCCTTGATGATGAACATATTGAAAAAATATTTAATGCAGGACTTGAACATATCCAGCATAAATAAAAAGCGGGTTTTCCCGCTTTTTATTTGCTGTAATTAAGTATTTTCACTAAATTTCTTTCATCAGGGATTTTGTCAATTGTTAAAGTTGAATCGTTGATTCTGGTTCCATTTTTCATTTGATTTATAAATCCCTCAACACCATCTATAGGAAAATTCATTACTGGAGTTTTATAATGCATAGGTATGACAATATGAGGTTTTATTTTACTGCACAGTTCAGCAGCTTCCTTTGAATCTATGGTGAAGTTTCCGCCTACAGGAATTAAAAGAACATCAATATCACCTAGATCATCAATTTCATCTTGTGATAAAATGTAACCTAAATCCCCTAAATGGCATATTCTTAAATCATCCATCTTAAAAATATAAATTACATTTTCTCCACGCTTAGCACCCTTAAATTTATCATGATATGAAGGCAGGCCTTTTATGGATATGTCCTTTTCATAAAAAAGCCCAACCTTATCAATTATAGCTGCATTTTTATTAATCATCTTTGTATAATCATGATCAAAATGATGATGGCTTATGGTTACAACATCAACATCTCCCTTAAATACATTGTAGCCTACAGTTTCATCATATGGATCTGTTAGAAGTTTTCTGCCTTTGGAATCTTCCAATAAAAAACTAGAATGACCAATCCATGTAATTTTCATACATATCACCTCTATATTAAGTTTTCCTCATTAATAATAAAATTATATCACAATGGCTGATAAAAATTTTCCAATGCCAAATGACGCCAATTAATAAATATCTTTCTTTTTAAACAATGTTAAAGATAATATACAACATTTATTTACCAAGTCTTTTTGTGTTAAGACCGCTAATCTTGCTGATTTCTCAATATTTAGTGCTTTGATACTTTTGGATTATTACAATAGATTTCATATAGTTGGAAAGAGGTGTAGTATCACTGCCATATAAACCATAGGATTTTACATTAAACTGACAATCTTCCCCATAGGTTTTAAAAATGGTAAATGGTTTACTTTTGTCTAAATATGAGCTAAATGGCTTAATAAATTCTTTATACTTATCATTTGAAGGTAATGAATATAAATAATAAATCGAAAATACCTTCCATTTTAAATTATCGTATGATGAATTTAATACATATGCAAAATTATTTTGCAAGACAGTGGAGGCTTTATCTAATGGAATATGTGCACTTCCCCATTGCCCATAATATTTACCTTTAGGATAATATTCATATACTGATTGAAAGTTTTTACTATTTGTTTTTCTCGAATGTTTAAATCAGTAATTTGGTCATCGCTTCCATGAGTTGTTGGGACACCTTCTATAACCATACTAATATCAAAAAAATTACCGCCAAATAACTTTTGATATTCTGCTTTTCTTGAAATTAAATCTTTTTGAATTTTTTCAGTAATTTGATATATTGGATGGTCTCTAAATATATTTTGATTTTCTAAATCATTAGTCTCATATACTTTTTTAAATTCGCAAAGTAATGGAAAATTTGTAAGATTACCTACTATACTTAACTTTTTATATATATAATCTGCTGCAATATTAGTCATATCCTCCACATCAATGCCTATTACTTTAAATTTCTTATCTTGCGGTAATGTATCATAAAATCTCTTAAGATTTTTCCAGTCTTTTATATTCTGATTAGTTGCAAGGACAGACATGTGCTGCTTTTTACATAATTCGTTAAGTATATTTTCGTCACCAGTTTTAAGATATTCATCATAACCACAACCAATGCTATGTGATACTTCTGGTAAGAAATATTTAATATTCCCGTATGTTACTAAATATTCAAGAAAGAAGGTTTCAAGCGGGAAATTTACATCAACGAAATGATTCTCCCCAGTTAAAAATACCTCATAGTTTGGTATAGCATCATCAAGTATCTTTATATGTTTAGATAAATCATCTAATTCAAGTGAAGCATGATTATAATCATTTATTGTATTTGATATATTTTTGCTAGAATTATTATCAATAGCATTGATTTTCCTAGAATGATTTGTACAATCAGTGGAAACAAGAGAAACACAAATTATCATAGGAATTAACTTAAAAAAAAGCTTATTAATCATTATAATATTTACTCCCCTTTGGCCCCTACATTTACCATCATTATACTCCGCTTACAATATATACATGGATATAATTATCATAATATATTTTCTACTTAATTTCAATGCTTGATAAAGGCTTTACCAACAGAGGTAAAGCCTTTATCATTTCCAATAAGTACCTCTATATACTTCTACATAATTATGGTACAATATCCAAGTATAATTTATTAACCGTAGTGGGTGGCTGCGGGGGTTTTGAGCGTTTTATCCCCCTTGGACTATTGGTGGTATGTCATCATAGTTAGGGGGTGGTATTGGATATGTTTGATACTTTTATAAAGTGTGCATCGATTGTTTATGTGATTAATTTAGTTTTAAAACATAATCTATTTATACATTGCTTAAAAATTAAGATTAAATTTTTAGGCCTCGATATAGAAGTCAGAAGCAAAGAAAAAAGTGCCCCATCCTGTAAAGATTAGCACTTTTTCTTACTAAATATCAAATTAAAATCCAATAGCCCTAAAACAAAATAAATGTTCTAAGACTTAGCTTAGTGTTAGCGCACTAAGCTTTTCTTATTTATATTATATCAAACTTTTTATAAAAATAAACAATAATTTTTATTATCTTCAATAAGTAATATGAAAATTTCTAAAAATAAGTACTATAATATTTAGCTTTTAAAAATGATTTTAAGATCTTTTATAGAATTATATATATAGACTAATGATAATTAAAAGGAGATAGTTTGTATGTTACAATTAAGCAAAAACGATAAAGATAAGGTGTTGGAAGCTATAAAAGAAGGTAGGATTGATGCTGCTGACGTAAGTTTCCCTAATCTTATAGATACAATAGTATTAAAAATGAAAAATATAGGACTTATAGATAAATTGGCTGAAAGTTTTAAAGATAAAAGAAAACAAAATAAGCATATTCCATTTCATATACTTATTGCGTTAGCAATTACAGCAAAGATGAAACTTAAAACCAGCCTGACAGATGTCGCCTTTGCTGTGACTGATGGTGAGTTATTATCTGAACTAGGATGGAATATGTGGGATACCAATAAAAACCTTGAAGAAGGGTTATTCGCCGAAGGCGTTATGAGAAATTTAATTCAAAAATATGATGCTGAGGAATTTATAGAGTCTTATAACAATTATGTCCAAAATGTAGTTATGCCATCTCTTAACATAGCTCCATCTATACATATTCTTGATTGCACTAAAATACATGTGAATTTAGATAATGTAAATTATGAAAATTCTGAAACTATAAAAGATGATGGAAAAGTGATTCGTGGTTATAAAATGGGAACATTAAGAGGTCTTATGGATGATTCGGGAATTATAGAAGAGATAGTTTTTGATTCTATAAAGCCTCATGATTTAGAACTTTGTAGAAATATGATTTTAAAAAGTAAATGTTTAAAAGGTGGAGATATTCTCATAAATGACAGGGGATTTATTTCTCGTGATGTTATTAATTTTTTGAAGGTTGAAAAGCAAGTGGATACATATGTACCTGCAAAAAAGAACATGACAATATACCAAGAAGCTGTAAAAATAGCAATCTCCGAAGACAAGTGGCAAAAACACCCTAACAGGAAAAGGAAAACTCAAGAAATACACCTGGTTAAGGATCTAGGTATGATGTGGCAAAGTAATACACCGGATAAAGATGTTGACTTGTGCGCCTGTGTCGTTCATGATAAAAAAGATAATGAATACTATGTATTTTTAACCACAGACACAAATAAAACTGCAAAACAAATAATAAATACTTATGAACTAAGACCAGAAATTGAAGAAGACTATAGACAAATAAAAGACTTTTGGAAATTAGAAGATTTTAAGAGTACAAAATATAATTTTATAACTTTTCATATAGTTATGACACTCATTGGCTACATGTATTTTCAACTATTCAAAAACATGGAGGAGGGAAATAAGTATTCAGGCAAGTCCCTCCCTGTAATTATTAAGAATTATAAAGAAGATAAGCAAAAGTCAGTTATAATATATTCTGGTCAATATTTTGGCGTATTTTCCTTTATTGAATTTATTCAATTGTATGCTGGCTGCTCCGCAGAGGTAAGGAAACTTCTTGATCCAACCTTGGCTTTAGTATAGCAGGGTTGGAGGGCTACGCCCAAATTACGAATTGAAGTTTATTATTAATTTAGGATATTAATAATAAGTAACTATTCAGTTACCCTAAAAAGTATATAAAAAAGCACCTTACTTTCAAATTCTTATGCATCTGACAGTAAGGTGTTAATATTAATTTTAGGTTCACCAAAAAGAGGTACTTCGTTCCTTTTTAAGCGGAGCTTTTACGTCAAAGTTGGATCAAATTGATTCACTGTAAATGTTGATTTTATGCAATCCAAGGCATTTTTGCCTTGTTTTCTTACAGTAGATACATATCCACGGATTCTAGTAAAAGCGTTAGCTCCAGCAGAACTTCTAAAGGTGCCTGAAATCTTTTGCTTAACTTTAGCCATACGTAAATCACGTTCTGCTAAGTTATTATCAAAAGGTATATCAAAGTCATACATGAAAGCAAGTATTTGTTCCTTATAGCCATTTAATCTATTGAGTAAATTAAGACTGGCACTTTTCTTTACCTTCTTTTTAGAATATAATTCAATGTTTTTAGCATAGTCTTCGTCAATGCCAGCTTTAAGTATTTTATCATACTTAGATTCAAAATCCTGAATTTTATCTAAAGGTAAAGCATTTTGTTTGTTATTAGCTAAATCTACTTCTTTTTTTATATCTAACAATAGATTTTTCATTGGCTTTGCCCAGTTTTGACCTTGTAATTCAGTTATACCATTAAGTTCTCTTAATATATGAGCATTACATAGAGCATGATTGCAGTTAGTATACTTAAAATAAGTTTTAAAACCATCATGGACTGCCGTCCCAGTAAAGTTTGGAAGTATTGTAATATCATCAATAGCCTTTTTACCACGCTTTTCATGGCATTCATAATATGTAAGATTTTTATTAGAAGCAACATGAAGCCACTGGCGTTTTTTATCTATATAAATACCAGTTTCATCAAAATGAACTGCTCCTGTAGATGAGGTAAGGCTATTTCTAATCCTATTTGTTATAGCTTGTAAATTATCATGACAGTCTTGATTGAAGGTTACCATACTACCTTGACTTAAATGATGGTTAAATAAATCCTCAATGAGTTCAACAGCACGTTTATACGGAATCAACTGATATTGAGTTAAGTAAACAGCTATCGCTTTTAGGCGTTCTCCATATTGAACTGTATTCTTTATTTCTTCTGGGAAAGCAGCTGTATTTTTACTTTTACAATGAGGACATATTTTAACTTCTGCTCTATGCTCTACAATTTTAACTTTTACATCTGGTATATCTATAATTTGACGAACAATATATCTTTCAGGAGGTACATCCTTTAGGGATGCTCCGCATTCAGTACAGAATTCAACATTGTGAATTTCAATTTCATCAGGAGTATCATGTAAACACAATGTTGTTCCCTCATGACCCCTTTGACCGCCAGGTTTTTTACCTGATTTTGTTCTTAAACTTTTAGTCTTCTTTTTAAAGCCATCTGACGATGGAGGTTTACTGCTATTACTACTGTTTTTGTTGACTTGGCTTTCTAATGATTTTACACGCTCGTTTAGAGCCTTATTCTCTTTAGAAAGTGTTTCTACTTGAGATTGTAGTTCTTTAATTTGATTTGATAATTCTTTAATAACACCTATAACCTGAGATACACCTTGATTGTAAATCTCGATGATTTGGCCTTCACTCACGATGTGTCACCACCTTATCATTAGTTTTTGCAAGACAGGCTTTATGATACCAAAAAATAATGATAAATGGAAGGCTTTTTTTCAATAAATTAATAATAACAGTAAATTTAAATTATTTTAATAGCTGAATAGTTACAATAATAAATACTATTCCAGTTATTGTAAGATACCTGACCCCTAGTAGAAACTAATTAGTAAATATCTTTCTTTTTGAACAATGTTAAAGATAATATACAACAAATAAATGTAGTTATTGTTAATACAACTATACCCATAGTATATGTTATATTTGGGTTTTCTAGTTGAGCAATACTTGCACCATTCAATATACTTGGTATATTGCTATAGGTAAAAGGTACAAACTGAGCAAATCCCTTAAAAAGTTTTAACTGAGTGCTAAAAATATAATAAGTAGTATACACTATAACTGAAAAACAAATGGCCCCAGTACTATTACTTATCAATGTAGAAACAAGAATTGACATTGAAACAACTGTAATAATTAGTAATATATATATAGGAATTATATAAAATATAAAGCTTCGGGCATCTATAAATATTTTGTTATATGATTTATTTCCTGCAAAAATATTAGCAAAGTTTCCTGTATAATAAGCTGTGGGATAATATGGAGATCCAAACCCTTTTGTTAAGCCAAGGCCTATAAAAAACAATAAATATACAGCCGCAACTAATAATATGCATATAAAACTATAAGAAATTATTTTTGAAAATATTACCTTGCTTCTTGATATAGGCTGAGTAAGTAAAATTTTAAATGTTCCCTCATCTACCTCACTTGAAACAGAATCTGAAGCTAATAAAAATAAAATTATTATTAATAACAATGGCATAATACTGGTGCTGGATAATATAATAAAATTATATGAAGTCATTGAAGTATCAGAATATATTGGCTTTATATTCTTACTTAAAAGAATTTCATTAATATCTATTCTGTTTTGTATTTCCTGAAGACTTTCTCCACTTACAACACGATTTTCACTAATATCAAGTGCAGCGGCTTTATCTAATTTAATCTGCGCACTTAATTTTCTTTTCCAGTCATTTGATGCTATTGCTTTACTTTCTTCATTTAATAATTTTAACTGATTTTCATAAGAATCAATTATTATTTTCATACGATTTAGTTTAGAAGTATCTCCTGATTTATCATTTTTATATTCCTCCTTAATGGAATTAAGTGCATTAGTAACTGATTCAATTGCAAAATCACAGCTGCTTTTTTCTGAAGATATCCTTTTACTATCAATACTATTATTTAATATTATATATAAAAAGGTGAATACTATTAGAAGCAGTATACCTATCAGATTTTTTTTCCTTTTAAAAAACTTTTTAAATTCAAATATAACTAAGGTCCCCACTTTATTTACCCCCATATATTTTTGAGTATTCGTCCTCTAACATAGAATTCACTATTTCTATTCCAGTATAATCCAACTCATTGTGCATAAATAACTTTAATAAATCATTTAGGTTTTTATTATCCATATTGATTAAAAACTCATTATTATTTATAGTATATCCATTTATAAAATCACAATTTTTAATAAGTTTTTCTGCTTTTTCTACTTCAGCAATATATACTTTAAATGTTTGAGAATTTTTGATATTTTCATTTGATTTTATTGAATTAATTCTCCCATCTTTTATAAAAATTACCCTGTCACAAATTTTTTCTACCTCGCTTAATACATGTGATGACATGAATATAGACATTTTATTTTTTTTAGAAAGATTGACAATTGTTTTCCTAAGTTCTATTGTTCCACTTGGATCTAATCCATTAGTAGGCTCGTCTAGTATTAATAGTTTAGGCTCGGTTAGGAGGCATATACCTAATGCTAGCCTTTGTTTCATGCCTAATGAATATGTTTTCACAATGTCATTTATTCTATTGGATAACCCCATATAATTAATCACATCATTCATTTTTTCTTTTGAGACACTATTTATTTTCCTAATAAAATCAACATTGTCTTTCCCGCTTAAAAAGGTATATAGGCCAGGATTTTCAACTATTGCGCTAATACATGATAAAGCTTTCTCTCTTTCTTTTTGCAAATCGTATCCACAAATATTTATGTTTCCTTTGTCTGGATGTATTAAGTTAGTTATTATTCTAATGGTAGTGGTCTTTCCTACTCCATTGGGACCTACAAAGCCTACTATTTCTCCTTCATTAATGGAAAATGAGATATTATCCAGGACTTTATTTTTCCCAAAACTCTTTGAAACATTATCTAATTTTAGTATATACACACTATTCTCCCTCCTCAATATGATAGGTAATTTGAAGGGGAAATTTTATTAATTATTATTTTTATTAATTATTATCTGTTAATATGTGGTGTATGTCCTTGTATAGCGTACCCTAGAATATATTCCTGCAATTATGTCACCAATTGTAGTTGCATCCTTTTCAGTTTGAGAGTAATTAAATCCATTCATATAGTATATAGTAATATAATTTAAATTAGTATCATAATCAATAGTGCCAAGTCCAGCTGATTGCCATACATGATCCCATGAAGATAAAACATCAGCAGTATTGGATGCTTTTACAGATAAAGCAAACGAAAAAATAGATAGAAATATAGCCAAAGAAATTGCTATATTTTTTAGATTTCTTTTTAAAACCATAAAACCCCCTTCTAAATTTCCCCTTCACATATATAATTACATTATTTATATCATTTGTCAAATATTTATATTTTCTGTATATGATATCACTTATTTGTAATTTACTCAACTTTCGCATATGAAATTCAAGGAGAAAGCTTGTAAAATAAATGCATAAAGCAAAGGAACATTCCCTTTGGTATGATTCAACATGATTGCAATAATAGCAATTAATTACAATAAAGCTTTGCAGTGATTTAGCTGATATGTTAAACTACAGGTATCACAGAAAATACATATAATTTGTATTGAAAGTAGACAGGAAAGGAGACTTTATGAGAAGATATATTATTTATGCTTAGCAGGGGCTATTGCATAAATATTGATGATTAAAAAATATCAAATAGCCTTTGCTCAATCCTATGAAGACATTAGATTTAGGAGGAGCATAATGAGCTATATTAAAGAAATTGATGTATTACCAGAAGAATTGTTAGAATTAATTCAAAACTATATCGATGGTGAATATATTTATATTCCAAGAAAAGAATGTAATAGGAGGACTTGGGGGGAAACTACCGAAAGTAAAAGGGAAATTTCAATTAGAAACTCAGAGATTTATAAGAAGTACAAAGAGGGTATATCTGTAAGAGCTCTTTCTGAAATGTATTATTTGTCTCCCAAAAGTATTCAAAGAATTATATCAAATATGAATAGTGAAAATTAATAATAAAATGCGTCATTAAGTTTTTATCTTATAGCGTATTTTTATTTCAGAAAAATGTTTTAGGCAGATTAATTATTGTATGAAATGATATTATTTGAATTGTAATAAAGGTTTTACGGAGGGATTAAATTTGGTAAAAAAACTTATTATAATTAACGGAACTATGGGTGTAGGAAAAACAGCAACAAGTAGGGAACTTAATAAAAAACTCAACAATTCAGTATGGCTCGATGGTGATTGGTGTTGGATGATGAATCCTTTTACTGTAAATGATGAAAATAAAGATATGGTTATAAAAAATATAACTTATTTATTGAGGAATTTTCTTATTAATTCATCATTTGAATATGTTATTTTCAACTGGGTTATACATTATGAAGATATTTTTAACCTTCTACTTCAACCATTAAGCGATTTAGAATTTGAGGTTATAAAAGTTACTCTTATTTGTTCAGGAGAAACACTTAAGGAGAGAATTTTAAATGATGTGAAGCTTAACTTAAGAGATGACGAAGAATTAAGCACAATTCTTGAACGTCTTGAGCTATATAAAAATATGAACACAGTAAAAATTGATACAACAAATATTTCTATAAATGAAACTGTAGATAAGATAATAAAAATTACATGTGAGTAACTACCCGTTATCCTTTCCAAACTATGCATCATTTTTCACATGAAGATAAAATTAAACTGTATTCAAAGATTTTCGATGCATTAAAAGCTGGTTTTATAACTGTAAAAATGAGTTGGAAAGTTGAAAATGTTACCATCATTGTTGCTCAAAAGTAAGATACTTTTTAAAACATAATCTCTTTATACATTACTTGATACATTACTTGAAAATTAAGATTAAACTTTTAGGTCTTGATATAGAAGTTAAAAGCAAAGAAAAAAGTGCCTCATCCAACGAAGATTAGCACTTTTTCTTACTAAATATCAAATTAAATCCAATAGCCCTAAAACAAAATAAATGTTCTAAGGATTACTTAGTGTTGTTGCACTAAGCATATTTATTTATATTATATCAAACTTTTTATAAAAATAAACAATAATTTTTGCAATTAATTTAGGATATTAACAATAAAGACTGTTCCAGTTTTTGTAAGGTACCTGGTCCCTGGTAAAAATAAAGTTTTACCTTTCCAAAACAAATTTTATTAAAGCTTTTATACCATCCTTGTCGTCATTTGTATTATAGAAATCTATGAATTTATAAATTAACCTATGAACTTCTAAATTGCTATCTATTGAAATTATCTCTAATAATTCATTTTTAATATTATCTAACTCGTTGAGATTATTTTCTTTACTGTAAATGTCAAAAAGTTTATCTAAAGAATTAAGCAGCAATTCATATTGTTTCGTAAGTTTTGCAGAAGAAATAGCCTTACGGTAATAATCTTTTGCTATATCCAGGCTGTTAATATAAACCCCTGCATTTGCTATTTCTAAATATATTTGAGGGACATAATCGTCTTTTGGCAATTCCTCCAAATTATCTGCAATAGAAATAATTTTATCAATATATCTTTTAACATTTTTTATATCTTCAAAATAAATATAGATATCCATCATGTTGCACATAATGACTAACTGTTTAATCCTATCCCCTGGGCCCAGAACTGATAAAATATGCTTATACTCATCCAGGGCTTCTTTATAATATTTAATTTCCTGAAGGCAATTTGCTTTAAGAGTAAATATTTTAAATTTATTATCATTAGACAATTCGTTAATTGAAGTTGTTATATGATTAATTTCTTCAAGTGATTCATTATATAAATTTAATTTTTTATAAGCTAATGCACTATTAAATGACAATTTAAATTTCAATTTGTCTGGTAACTGATTATAATTTAAAACAAGTTTCCCAAAATATAAAGCTTCATTATATCTGTTAAGCTTAATGCAACAATACATAAGTTTAATCAGCAAATCAGCCAATTCTGTATTAGATAATATTTTATTACCATTTTCAAAAGCTTTTAAATAATATGTATAACTGCTATGATACTCGTTTTTAAGATTAAATATATTCCCAATAATTTTATAGACGGTTATTTTTTTATTGATGTCTACCTCGTTATTTATTAAGAACTGGTCTATTCCCTCTATGTCATCGGATAAATTCATAGAGGAATTATTTGAATTTTCATTTAGAAATTTTATATATTTATCCACAATCAAAGTTGCTTGTATCTTTTCATCCTGAAGAAGATAGGAAGCAGTAACCCTAAAATCAATATTCCTTTGTTTACAAACATTATTGATATTATTGGCAATTACTTCAGCAGCATTAGTGGAAAGCCTAACTTTGTCATTTTCAATCATGCTAATTAGATTACGTGTAATTTCATTACCCGTAATTTCATCTTGCTTTAATCCTAATGATTTTCTAATATTTTTAATTTTTTCACCTGAAGATATAATTTTAATATTATCCATACGCACTTCCATATAAAAATATTTTAGTCAAGTAAATTATAGTACAGAATTTAACAAATGTAAAATTAAATGTTTACATTTGCTATGGGTGGTGGTAATATTTACATAAACAATAAGATAATTGTAAATAAGAATATTGACAAAATCTAATTATATATTTATTTAAAGTCAATAATGGACATACTAGGGATGCCTGGGGGGTGATATCTATGAAAATGAAATTTCAGATAATAGCTATTTTATGTATAGCTATTATATTTTCATCTTGCGGTGTTGCAAAAAAGGACAATGCTTTAACTCTTAGTAATGTTTCCAATTTAACAAATGAACAATGGATAGAGGATATTAATTACTTGGAAAAGAATCTGGCAAAAAAACATACCAATGTCTACCATACTATTACAAAAGAAGAATATGAAAAAGAATTCAGTGACTTAAAAAAAGAAGTCCCTGAACTGAAGGAATATGAAATTAAATTAAAGCTGGCCCAAATAGTTGCTTCTGTTGGAGATGCTCATACAGCTTTACGCGTAAATTTAGAGGCAAGATTTAAAGATGGTACTAATCTTTATCCATTTCAACTACATTGGTTTGGTGATGATTTAAAAATAATAGCTATAGACAGGAATTATGAAAAGTTTTTAGGTAATACTTTAATTTCTGTGAACAATACACCAACAAAAGAAGTGATGGCTAAGATTAATACTTTAATCTCTCATGAAAATGAGCAATGGTCAAAAAATCTTAATGAAGAACTTATCCGAATACCAGAAGTACTAAGGTTTCTAAACATAACAAAAGAAAACAAAGTTCAGTTTAGTTTTAGTGATGATAAGGGTAATATAATAAAATTAAATTTATCACCACAGACTGGTAAATTAGAAAATATGGTAAGCGTAGAGGATTCACTTACTAAAACTGTGTCTATGTATAATAATGACATGAATGACTATGACAATGCTTTTTGGTATAAATATATCCCAGATGATAAAATAATGTATTTCCAATATAATCAATGCATTGACAGGAATATTGCAAAACATTATGGAATTGAAAATTATGAAAAGTATCCTGATTTCAATAAGTTTACTGATGAGTTAATTAAAGAGCTTAATGATAAAGAAATAGATAAATTCATTATAGATTTAAGATATAACAGAGGTGGAGATTCTGGATTAATGAATGGATTTGCACGGAAGCTCTCAAATATTACGAAGCTAAATGGTAAAATATTTGTGCTAATAGACAAAAACACATTTTCATCTGGTGTAATTGCCTGTGTTTCACTTAAAAAAATAACTAATGCCATATTCATAGGAGAACCTACAGGGGGAAATGTAAATTGCTATGGTGATATAAAAAAGCTTATATTGCCCAATTCTAAAATTCCAATTTCGTACTCTACTGAATATTTTGAATTAGCACCTGAATATGAAGAAAATTTCACACCTGATATACCAATAGAGCAATCCTATATAGATTACACTAAAGGAATTGATGATGTTTATGAAGCTGCAAAGGCTTATAAAAATTAATGGAAACAAAAACTGGTCCAGTTTTTGTTTTTTACATTTCTTTATGATATTTAGAAAAGTAAGCCATATAGACTATGAAAATAAGCAGATAAGCCGCGGCAGCAAGTAAAATTATAAGTAAATTGTACTTCAATATACTATATATAATTACAAGAATACCAAATATTATCCCAATAACATCAAAGGCCTTTGCTTTTGCTTTGATTTCAATAGAATTAATAGTCCAATAAATACATAATTAAAAGTCTTCATCTTTAGAGTCCCCCTCATAAATAAATATTTCTTCAATGCTGACCTTAAACAACTTTGAGATTTTAAAAGCAAGTATTATGGATGGATTATACCTTCCATTTTCAAGTGAACTGATTGTTTGTCTTGTTACTTCAAGTTTTTTTGCAAGCTCTTCTTGCGTAATACCATGTTGTTTTCTAATTTCTTCAAGTCTATTTTTCACTACCATTCCTCCAATCAATCTATGTAAAGTTCACTATCCATTATCAGTGTATGACTAATTTTTATCTATGTCAAGCAAGCTTTCCATTTGCACTTAAAAAATTAGCTCAACTATCCATTACCACTTCCAGTAAATACCTCTATATGCTTCTACATAATTATGGTACAATATCCAAGTAAAATATGATAACCGCAGATGGGTGGCTGCGGGGGTTTTGAACGTTTTATCCCCCTTGGACTATTGGTGATATATCATCATAGTTAGGGGGTGGTATTGGATATGCTAGATTTGATTGTAAAGAGTTTTGCAGCCATTTATATTATTAGATTAGTGTTAAAACATAATCTTTTTATTTCTAAGTTAATTATAAATGTAAAATTTCTTGGAATTCACATAGAAATCAATGGCAAAGAGAAAAAGCACCCATCCAGCAAAGAATAGTGCTTTAAGCTCTTAGATTCACATAATAATTTTATCCAATAGCCCTAAAACAAAATAAATGTTCTAAGACTTAGCTTAGTGTTGTCGCACTAAGCTTTTCTTATTTATATTATATCAAAATTTCTATAAAAATAAACAATAATTTTTTAATTAATTGGAGGAAGCTTTAAGCAGATTAATCTCATGAGTATTTCCATTTAAATCTTTGACAATCATTTTTAAGCTGCTAATCTTATCAAAAGCTGTAATGGAAAAAGTCTTTGTTACATTAGTTTTATTGTCACCATTACTAGTTTCTACAACCCATTTTGTTGGCTTGTATACGGTTCCTTTATCATCTACCAATGTGATATTATCAATATCTTTTAAAGTATCTTGACTTAAAGGTTTTACCTGATTATTAAAGTTAAAAGTAATATCCATTCCAGTAGGCAGCATTTCAGCAGAAACAATATTTACAAAGGCATTTTTTTCAGAAGCTTTAAATACAATTGGTTTAACATCCTTAAATTTGTTATCTAGTTTTATGTTAGTCTTCCATGTACCATCAATGACTTTGTATAACTTTACTCCTGCTTCTTGTAATTGTTTCTTGGTATCATTGTCTAAATTAGGTAGTGTTTTAGGATCTATTTGGGCTGAGGCATCTGCATACAATTCTATTTTATTGATCTGAAGGTTAAAATTATTTATATCTTTGAAGCTCTTTGCTGCTGATACAGCATTTTCATCACCAAATCCATCCATAATGTTTAGAATATCATTAAAAACTAATTCTCCTTTTTCTTTATCTACACTGCAGCTATAATCTTCAGAAAGAGGTATTTCTTTACCATCATCAGTCTTGATACTGCAGCTAAGCTTAGCATTCTTAAAATATTTCAATGAATCTTTATCAGCAAACTTTAGATTTAAGGATAGGGCAGCTCTTTTACTGTCTTTTAAAACATTGCTTACCTTTATCTCCACGCCGTTGCTTTTCATAATATTATTATCTACATTTTGAATATAGCCATTATCTACTGCTTTCTGAACACCATAATTATTGCCGAATAAGGAATTCTTCACCGCGGCTATTGCAGTATTTCCAAAGGCAGCTCCTCCAATTATAGCTACAGCCGCTACAGCCGCTGCTATCTTATGTTTATATTGAAATTTAAATTTATTATTTTTACTTTTTCTTATTTGATTAAAAGCTATTTCTTTCTTTTTTAAAACACTGGCTGGTATTACCACGTCATCATTTAGAATTTTTTCCATTTGATCTTCAAAATTAATACTCATTATCTAATACCTCCTACAATACACTTTCATTAAGATAAACTGATTTTAATTTTTGCCTGGCCCTGCTTAATCTGCTTTTAATGGTGCCTTCCTTTTCATTAAGTGTTTCGCTGATCTCTTTTGTTGTAAGCCTGCTTACGTAATACATAACTATTACCAGCCTGTATTCATAGGGCAGTTTATTTAAAATACTTTCAAAATCTAATTTTTCCTCTGAGTTTTCAACATAAGCAGCATTGGTGCTTTCTAGTAAACTATAGTCATCTACATACAAGACTTTATCGTCGCTTATTATATCATTGCACTTATTTATTAAAATTTTAATTATCCAGGTTTTAAAATAACAAGGTTTATTAAGCTTCTTAATATTAGTAAAAGCTGCAAGAATTGTTTCTTGTATAGCATCACCTATACTCTCTTCATTTTTAAGCCTGGATCTTGCTATTTTATACATCTGAGGCATGTATTCATCAATAATCTTAATAAAGGCCTCATCATCTCCATTTTGAGCCTTCTTTATTAGCAATTCCATAGTTATCTCCTTCCTCGAAACACCGAGTAAACTTCCATTCTTATAGTCGGGTTATGCATAAAGGTCATAAAATTCATATGCGCATATGTTGTAAAGCTTAAATTATTCATTTTCAATATCATTACTAAACTCAGTCTGATAAATTTGAAGCTGCTCACTTTACACTTATTAGACTTAAAATAAAATAAAATGGTTGCATATAAAGTTATTTATATACATGTGAATGATAAAATAAAGTATACCAAAAATTAGAGCTAAAAGTATACCACCTATAACATTGAGATATGGAGATATATACCGTATCATGGTGTAGAATACTATGGAGTTTTATACTGAATATTTTTGCATATAAAATATTTGACAACAAAAAACGTATATAATATAATATTCTAAAGGCTTTGATCAGGAAAAGTAATTGGACTTTTTTCTTAAAGAGAGTGGGAGCTGATGGAAACCCATAGAAGGAATCTAATAAAAATCACCTGGGAGCTTAATATTGAAAATCTGAACTATTTTAGGCAAGTAAACTATTACGTAATTCTGCGTTAAAGAATAGAGTATCATAGATGTTGTTATAATATTTGTTGTACTTGAATTATAAGTTCACCATAGGTGGTATAGCGGTTATTTCTCCGTCCTAATCAGGATGGAGTTTTTTATTTTATAATTGCAGCATAGTATTACGTAAAATGGGCTGCTCATGCAGAAAGATGGGAAATATGAAGGGAGTTAAAGATAATGTATAAGAAAGTAGATTCTTCAAAAAGCTTTGTAGAATTAGAATCTGATGTACTAAAGCTATGGAAAGAAAATAAAATAGTTGAAAAAAGTTTTGCACTTAATAAAGATGGAGAGTATTTTACATTTTATGACGGACCTCCAACTGCAAATGGAAAGCCTCATGTGGGCCATGTGCTTACAAGGGTTATTAAGGATTTAATTCCAAGATACAAGGTAATGAAGGGATATAAGGTTTTAAGAAAGGCAGGATGGGATACTCATGGACTTCCTGTAGAACTTGAAATAGAAAAGAAACTGGGTATATCCGGCAAACAGCAAATCGAGGAATATGGTGTAGAAGCTTTTGTTAAACAGTGTAAGGAAAGCGTATTTACTTATGCTAATATGTGGAAGGATATGTCTGAGAAGCTTGGATTCTGGGTAGATATGGATCATCCATATGTGACATACCATAATGATTATATAGAATCTGTGTGGTGGGCATTAAAGCAGATGTGGGATAAAGGCCTTTTATATAAAGGCCACAAAGTTATACCATACTGCCCAAGATGCGGCACAGCCCTTTCATCTCACGAAGTTGCCCAGGGCTATAAAGACGTAAGAGAGTCTACAGCTTTTGTTAAATTTAAAGTAAAAGGTGAAGAAAATAAATATATACTTGCATGGACAACAACACCATGGACACTGCCAAGCAACGTAGCTCTTGCTGTAAATAAAAAGTATGATTATGTAGAAGTAGTGAATAATGGTGAAAATTTAATACTTGCTAAAAAGTTATTAAATGTACTTGAAGGTGAATATGAAATAGTCAATGAATTCAAGGGAGAAAAATTATTAGGAATGGAATATGAGCAGCTGTTCCCATTCTATACTCCTAAGGAAAAAGCATTCTATATTGTACACGGAGACTTTGTTACTTTAACAGATGGTACTGGAATAGTACACATTGCTCCTGCTTATGGTGAAGACGATAATTTATTAGGCAAGAAATATGGATTACCACTTATAAACCTTGTGGATGGAGAAGGAAAATTTGTTGACTGCGTAGAGCCCTGGAAAGGGATTTTTGTAAAGAAAGCAGACCCTAAAATATTAGAGTACATGAAGGAAACAGGCATACTTTATAAATCAGAAAAATTTACCCACTCATATCCTCACTGCTGGAGATGTGATACACCATTGCTTTATTATCCTAGGGACAGCTGGTTTGTAAAGATGACATCTTTAAGAGATAAGCTGCTTGAGAACAACAATAAAGTAAATTGGTATCCTGATAACATAAGGACAGGAAGATTTGGGAAGTTCCTTGAGAATGTAATAGACTGGGGAATAAGCAGAGACAGATATTGGGGTACACCACTTCCAATATGGGAGTGTCAGTGTGGACATAGAGAATGCATAGGCAGCAGGGCTGAGCTGGAGGAAAAGGGGATAAATGTTCCTAAGGATTTGGAATTCCACAAACCTTATATAGACAATGTTAAGCTTAGATGTCCTAAGTGCGGCAAAGAAATGACAAGAACCCATGAAGTAATTGACTGCTGGTTTGATTCAGGTTCTATGCCATTTGCACAGCATCATTATCCTTTTGAAAACAAGGAAGTATTTGAAAAAAATTTTCCTGCACAATTTATATCTGAGGCTGTTGACCAGACAAGAGGATGGTTCTATACACTGCTTGCTATTTCCACAGCTTTATTTGATACAAATCCCTTTGAAAATTGTGTTGTTTTGGGGCATGTTTTGGATAAACACGGTCTTAAAATGTCAAAACATAAGGGAAATGTTGTGGATCCATTTACAGTATTAGAAAAAGAAGGAGCAGATGCTACCAGGTGGCATTTTTATACAGCCAGTGCACCATGGCTTCCAACTAGATTTTCCGAGGAAGATGTTGCAGAAGCTCAAAGAAAGTTTATAAGTACACTATGGAATGTATATTCATTTTATGTACTTTATGCTGAAATAGATAAATTTGATCCTTTAAAATATGCAGATTTTGTTTCTGAAAATGTAATGGATAGATGGATAATATCAAAATTAAATACTTTAATAAAGCAGGTTGAAGAACATCTTGATAATTACAGAATAACTCAGGCAGCATTGACAATAGAAGACTTTGTAGATAGACTTTCAAACTGGTATGTAAGAAGAAACAGAGCAAGATACTGGTCAACAGAGCTTACAGATGATAAAATAGGTGCTTATACTACTTTATATAATGTTTTAGTAACCTTATCAAAGGTTGCCGCACCTTTTATACCATTTATAACTGAAACCATATATCAAAGTCTTGTTGTAAGCATGGATCCTAATGCAGTTGAAAGTGTCCATCTCTGCAAGTGGCCAAATTATGACGAAAGCCTTGTTGACAGCAGTTTAGAGAAGGATATGGATTTAGCTTATACAGTGGTAAAGCTTGGAAGAAGCGCTAGAAATTCAGCTAATATAAAGAACAGACAGCCTCTAAGTGAAATGCTCATGAGCACTAAATCACTTCCTGAATATTATGATGATATTATAATGGATGAATTAAATATCAAAAAGGTTGAGTTTGGAGCAGACTTGTCTAAGTATGTAAGCTTTGAAATTAAACCAAATCTGCCTGTGCTTGGAAAGGCTTATGGAAAGCTGATTCCTGGAATCAGAAAAGCAATATCAGAAATGAATCAGATGAACCTGGCACAAACTATTAATAATGGCGGCACCGTAAAAGTAGATGTTCAGGGAAATACCATTGAACTTACCAAAGAAAATTTACTGGTAACAATGCAGGGATTAGAAGGCTTTGCATTTGCTGGCGAAGGTGAAATAGGGGTTGTTTTAGAAACAACAATTACAGATGAATTAAAAGAAGAAGGGTATTTAAGAGAAATTTTAAGTAAGATACAAAATATGAGAAAAGACAGCGGCTTCCAGGTTGCAGATAAGATAAACTTATATGTTGGATACAATAAAATGCTTGAAGCTATAGTAAGAAAATATGAAGATGAAATTAAAAAAGAAACTCTGGCTGTCTCAGTATTTTATAATGAACCTGCAGAATATTCAGATTGCAAAATTAATGGTGAAGACTTTAAATTGTCAGTAAAAGTTGTAGAATAGTGTTGAACAGGGTATGGTAAATAAATATTATGCCCTGTTTTTTTAACATATTTGCAAAAAAGTATACTCAAACCTGCAAAATAACACAAACTACCTTGTATTGAAAAGGTTATACTAGTATAATATTATAAATATGTAATAGAAATTAAATGGGAGTTGATAATATGGCAGCATCAATCAAAGATGTGGCAAGAGAAGCAGGGGTGTCAATTGCAACCGTATCCAGAGTATTAAATGACGTGGATGTAGTTAATGAAGAAACCAAGAAAAAGGTTATTGAGGCTATAAATAAATTAGGATACAGACCAAATATAGTAGCTAGAAGTTTAAAAACTCAAAGAACAAAAACCATAGGAATTATTATTCCTGACATATCCATACCTGTTTATCCAGAAATAGTAAGAGGTGCAGAGGACGGAGCCAATATATACGATTACAATATAATGCTTTGCAACACTGATCTGGATCCAGAGAAGGAAAAGGAGTATTTAAGGGTTCTTAAGGAAAAGATGGTAGATGGCGTTTTATACATGAGTAATTCACTTGAACAAAGTGTTATTCAATTAATTAAGGAACTTCAGCTGCCAACAGTACTTGTTGAAACCAGGGACAAAGAAGAGGAATTTCCAAGTGTAAGTATAGACAACACAGGAGCAGCTTTAGATGCAGTACAGTATTTAATAAATAAGGGAAACAAGAGCATTGGATTCATTGGCTCCCATGAGGACGAATTAAATGCCTCAGCTTTAAGATATTTAGGCTATAAAAAAGCTTTGGGGGAAAATAATATAGATATAGATGATTCCATAGTTTCATTTGGCGGCTTAAAATCAATTGACGGCTATACCGGTGCTAATAAAATATTTGATAATAAGAAGGTTGATGCATTATTTTGTGCTAGTGACGAAATTGCAATGGGTGCAATTAATGCATTGAGGGACAGAAGAATAAAGGTCCCAGAAGAAGTAGATGTAATGGGCTTTGGCAATATAAATTCAGCTTCTGTTTTTTATCCTAAGATTACAACAATATCTCAGCCTATGTATGACATGGGATCCTTTGGAATGAGAATGCTGATAAAACTTATTAACAAACAGCCTGCTGAAACAAATAATTATGTTCTTGACTATGAACTGGTAGAAAGAGATTCATGCAAATAAACAAATAAAAAAAGTGATATGCCATTATTGCATATCACTTTTTTTTGCAAAAAATAGTCTAAAAATAATGTCATTAATAAATAAATATTGTATAACGATTTTTTTGAATATATGGAGCTATGATGGTATAATCTTACATAAAAGTAAATAGTATATAGGTTGGTGGTGGGACTATGGAAAATAGAAATAAAATTAAGGACATTTTTAATTATCTTTTGCAGATTAAAAGACTTAGCAATAAAAAAATAAGGAATGTTTCTGACTATGATAAAAGCTATTGGGAGTCCGACTTAAACCATATGGGAGGATGCATTGTATCAAGGGACAGCTCAAAAGAATGGTGGCTGAAAATAAATAAAAAGGCCAAGGGAATATATGATCAGTTTTTTAGAATATTACTGGATAAAGAAAAGAATGGTGAGAAAACCGAAATTATATGGGGACATGGACTGTTTGAATGGGACACAGGCGAACAAAAAATAATTCATCCATTTTTTATAACTAAAATGGAAATTACTTTTGATGAAAAGCTGGAAGCTTTGTTATTAACTCCAATTGGTAAAACAAAAATGGAAACCAACTTTTTAAGAGGTATTAATGAATTTCCCATGGATGAATTAATTAATATTGAAAAAGAGTTTAATTTTATGTGCATAGACCCAAGGAAATTTGATGAAATAAAGCCTGTTTTGGATGAAATCGTAAAGAAATGCAAGGCTTCAGATTTTAAAATATCATATAATGATAATTTTGCAGGGATAAGTAAGGTAAATGCAACAGATGAGCCTTATATTTATAATTCACCAGTAATTATTGTAAGAAAAAATAATATCAATTTATGGGAGAAAGAGTTAGAAGATACAATAAAGTATATAGATGATGATTATGATATACCTAAGCCCGTTGAAGCATTAGTGGAGGAGAAGGAGATTGTACAAAGCGATTATGATAAAAGTCAATGGAATGAAGTGAAAAAGAATATATTATTCCCATTACCTTCAAATGAAGAGCAGAGAGAAATTGTGAGAAGACTCTGTGACAATTACGGGGTTGTGGTTGAAGGGCCTCCTGGAACCGGCAAGAGCCATACTATAGCAAATCTAATATGTCATTTGTTAGCCCATGGGAAAAAAGTTCTGGTAACTAGTGAAACAGATAGAGCACTTAAAGTATTATCTGATAAAATACCAAAGGAAATAAGACCCCTCTGCATGAATGTAACCAGTAATGAAACTGGCTCCATAGAGAATATGGATTTAAGTGTAAGACAAATTGTAGATAATTTATCTGTTGATAGGGAAAGTCTATGTAATGATATAAAAGATCTGGAGGAGGAGTTAAGAGAAAATAAGAAACAACAAAGAGAATTGGAAGAAAAGCTTAGAAATTACAGTAAAGCCGAAGGTTCAGATATTAATGTTAACGGTAAAAACTATAAAATGGCAGATGTGGTTAAATGGATAAAAGACAACGAAAATGAATATTCTTATATAAAAGACAAAGTAAACATAAGCCAGGTGAATCCGTTATCAAATGAAGAATTTAATAGAATTATAGAATTATTAACTTTCTTAGGGAAAGATGATATTAAGCAGATAAATTTAATGAAGCCTCTATTAGATAAACTGCCATGTTATGAAGAAATATCTGATAAAATGCAAAATTTGAACAAGCTTGCAGCTGATGTGGACAAGTTTAAGGAGAACTTAACAGGATGGCAGATACCTAGAAGTACTAAATGCAATTTGGACAACCTTTGTGAATCGGCATACAATGCAATTAATTGTTTAAATAAATTTGAGAATTGTGGTATGGAAAACTTTATAAGGACATTTAGAAAAAGCAAAACTGTAAGAGATAATGTACGCAATATTTTGTATAAATGCAATAGCTATTTGCTGAAGATAAGCAGATTAGACGAAGAAACAGGTAAACATCTAATAGAAATCCCAAGTCAGGTGCCAATGGCAAAATTCACTGATGATTTTGACAAGGTATATGATAAATTTATATCTAAAGGTCATATTGGAGTGATTTTTAAAGCTATTAATAGAAATTGTATGTATATACTGAAGGATTGCAAAGTAGATACAGAAAGTATATGCACTACAGATCAGATTATTGCTGTGAGATTATATTTAGAAAGAAAGGAAATTCAGCAGCAGCTTATCTGCACATGGAATTTATTTGCAAGTCAATATGATATGGAAAAAGTTAAAGTAAATAATCATGAGCCAATTATTAAAATAGAGCAGTATATTGAAAACATCAGTATGCTTTGCAGCTGGGATACTGATGTAAAAAAAGATATCATAGACAGACTTCATGACATTAGAATTCCTGAAAATTTAAACTGGTACAGCATTAATACTTTTAATAAAATAATAAAAGCAGTTAACAGCATTAAGAATATGGATGAATATGAAAATCTAAAGGCATATTTCATTGTGCTAAAGAAATTAATAATGTCAGTGAGGGGATTAGAGGAGCTTTATACAGCCATTGAAACCAACGATTTAAACAAAATTAAACACTGCTATGACAATATTGAAAGATTAAGAATAAGAAAAGGAGATGTAATAGAGCTTGATAATATTTTGGACAAACTTAAAAAAGTCTGCCCTGAACTTACAGAGGAATTGTTAAATACTAATGACTATAGAAAATATAAACACTTTAATAAGGCATGGAAGTGGAAACAGCTGTACTGCTATATTAATAAAGTCAACAGTATTGATAATGAAGCTTTAATTGATGAATACAGACAAAAGAAAAACCTTGAAAGCTTTATTATAAATTCATTAATTGGAAAGAAAACATGGTTAAATCAGATAAAGGTTATTTCACAAACTGAACAAAGAAAATTAATTTCATGGATGGAGGCTGTTAAGAGAATTGGAAATGGCAAAGGAAAGCTTGTAACCACTTATAGAAGAATAGCACAGACTGAAATAGAAAACTGCAGAAATATTATACCTGTGTGGATAATGCCATTTAATAAGGTAATAGAAAATTTTAAATTATCTAAAGAGAAATTTGATGTAATAATATTTGATGAAAGCAGTCAAAGCGATATATTTTCAATATGCGCACTTATGAGGGCCAAAAAGGCAGTTATAGTTGGAGATGACAAGCAGATTGGTCCTGAAAATATAGGAATTGAGGAGATTTCAGTAAACAGATTAATAAAAGAATATTTAAATGAAATCCCTCAGGCTCAGTGGTTCGATTTAAGGGCAAGCTTATATGATACTGCATTAAGAGTATTTCCTAACAGACTTATGCTTAAGGAGCATTTTAGGTCCGTTCCTGAGATAATTCAATTCAGCAATAGTTTTTACTATAACAAAAGCATAATACCTCTTAGAAAAGTTGACAGCAAAAACTCTTTAAACCCTCCAATAGCAGCAGTAAAGGTTGAAAATGCATTAAGGGATGAAAAGAAATCAGTAAATATAAAGGAAGCCACAGAGCTGGTGGGAAAGGTTATAGAGTGCTGCAATAATAAAAATTACAGTGGTATGTCAATGGGAGTAATATCACTGCTTGGAGATGATCAAAGCCAGCTCATAGAAGATTTATTAAGAAATAGGCTAGGCGAAAAAGAACTCCTTAGAAGAAAATTAATCTGCGGAGATGCGTATTCTTTTCAAGGGGATGAAAGAGATGTTATGTTCCTGTCTATGGTAGTTGCAAATAATATGAAATTTGCTCCTTTAACTAAGGAAAGTGACAGGAGAAGATTTAATGTAGCTGGAAGCAGAGCAAGAAATCAAATGTGGGTATTTCATTCTATTGATTTAAAGGATTTAAACCCTAATTGTGCCAGATATGCACTTCTTAAATATTGTGAAAACTATGGAGAGTACAAATATGAATTTAATTTAAATTATATATTTAAATATAAGCTTCAAAGAGAAATATACAGCAGAATAAAAGAAATGGGCTATAAAATTATTCCCCAAATTAAAATTGGAGTTTATAACATTGATTTTATCATTGAAGGGGAAAGCAATAAGGCAGCTGTAATATGTGAAGGCGACAAGGATAATAATATGGATATAGCTAGTGCACTAATGCAGCAAATTAACCTGGAAAGGATAGGGTGGAATTTTATTAGAATAAAAGCCAGCGAATATTATTTAAATAAGGAGGATACACTGGAGAAAGTCTGTGATAAGCTTAATGAATTGGGAATAGAAAAATGTACCAGCAATGAGTCAGTTAAAAAACTTCAAATAATATAAATATAAATTGTTCCATTTTCACCTATTGGCCATGTTTTACATATGATAAGATATAGCATTTTTGGGAGTGAACATTGTTGTTATATGCACTAATTCTTGCAGGAGGAAAAGGAACAAGGTTATATCCACTATCAAGAACAGAAAATCCAAAACAATTTTTAAAGATAATAGATAATAAGAGCTTTCTAAGAGCAACTGTGGATAGAATAAAGCCAATTGTAAGTAAGGAAAATATATATGTTGTTACAAATGAGCAGTATATTGAAAAGATATACCAGGAGTTACCTGAAATTGATAGAAAGAATATATTTGCAGAACCTGAGAATAAAGAAACTGCAACATGTATTGGTCTTTCAGCTGTAAAGCTGTTAAAAAAGGATAATGATGCAACAATGATCGTTCTTCCTTCTGACCATTATATAGAAAATGAAAAAATGTATACTGATACCATAACTCAGGCAATTGATATAGTGGATAAAAGAAGGGGGCTTATTACCATAGGGGTTGTACCCACTAGAGCTGAGACTGGTTATGGATATATCGAAATGGGAGAGAGAACTATTGGTGAAATACCCACATACAAGGTAGAAAGATTCCTGGAAAAACCAAACATTGAAGTAGCAAAAGATTTGCTTTTAAAAGGAACCTATCTTTGGAACAGCGGAATGTTTATATGGAGAGCAGATGTATATTTACGGGAGATGGAAAGGTACCTTCCTAAAATGTACAAAAGCATGATGAATATTTATCAGGCACTGGATAGTGAAGAAGAAGAGCAGATAATTAGACAGGAATATTCACTTATCGATGGAATATCCGTGGATTTTGGAATCATGCAGAAGACAAGAAGGGCATATGTTATTAAATGTGAATTTGATTGGGATGATATAGGTAATTTCGACTCATTAAGCAGGTTTCTACAAAATTTCCGGGGAAATAATGTAGTAGGAAATACTTTTTTGGAACAAAGTGAGGATTGTATAGTATTTGCCGGGGAAAGACTTGTAATTGGGTTCGGAATAAAGGATATAGTAATAGTTGATGCCGGAGATGTGCTTTTAGTTATGAATAAAAGCAGAGATCAGGAGATAAAACATTTGATAAATGTTATGAAAGATAAGGATCTTAATAAATATTTATAAAGCTGGTGCTTCACCAGCTTTATAATTTTTTGATTAAGGTACCTGACCCTTAGTAAGAGTTGGAAACGGAGTTTACAATTTTTACTTTTTTATTAAAACTTAGAGGATATTAATTACCTTTGTGGAATATTTCATATGATAAAGTGATATTAATGAATATTTACGGTTCAGATGATGTCATTATATATGGCAGTTATAGATAAACTTTTTTAGAGAAGGGGGGAAAAATTTGTTTTGAATGAGAAAAACTTTTTTAAAACATTTCTATTATCTAAAAAAGGAATATGGTCAATAGTATGGCAATGCTGTTTTAGTCTCATAGAATCAGGCTTAGCAATTTTTTTAATTTATAAAATTGCTAGTCTTACTGATTTTGTTGTTAATCATGATTATGATAAATTTATAAATGCTTTGCCTATCTCTTTTTTTGCAATAATAATGCAGGTAATTAGCTATTATCTTGAACAATATATGAAAATTAAATGCAAAGCTGAATTTTCAAACAATGTGAGAAACTTAATAGGAGTAAAAATCATACATACTCCACTATCACTAAAAGAGAAGTATAGTTCAGCAAATATTCTTTCTGTTTTTAATAATGAAATTGAGTTAATACAAGATTATGTTGGTAATATAGCAGGTATAGCAGCTAACCCCATAATTGCTATAGTTAGTTGTATTTATTTTGCAAATATTAGTTACAAATTATTAATTGTTTCATGTGTGTTAATTCCTGTTTCAACTGTAGTTTACAATCATTTGTCTAAGCCAATTCAAAGAAAAACAAGAGGAATACTGGATGAAAAATCTAAATTAAATACAATTACAAAAGATGTAATCAGTGGTTTTTATGTAATGAAAGCATTCGGACTGCAGCCATATTTTTTAGATAAATATTCAAACCAAGTAAATACTATTGCTAATAAGGAAAAAGAAAAAGACAAAATGAATTCTATATTAGGCAGGATATTTATTTTGCTGAGGTATATTCCACAGTTAATTATTCCTCTTTATGGCGGTTATTTAAGTTTTTCCAGTGAAATAACATTAGGGCAGCTCATTGCTTCAAATGTGATTATTTGGTATATTATATCACCAATAGAATCATTTCTTGATATTATAAAAGGATTACGTGAAATAAAGCCTGCATTGCAAGACATTCATATAATAACCAAATTTGAGCAAGAAGAGAATATACAAGCTAATTTTGGACAAGCTAATAATGAGATAAAAGAGATAGAGATTCACCACCTTTCTTTTAAATATGATGATATGAAAGCTAATATACTGAATAATATTAATTTGGAATTGAATAGAAAAGATCATGTTAAAATAATTGGTGAAAGCGGCGCTGGGAAAAGTACTTTACTAAAAATAATATGTGGATTATACACTAAATTTCAAGGGAATATCAATGTTAGAGGCGTAATGCTGACATCAGAGAATGCTGCATCAATAAGAAAATTAATATCATATGTACCACAGCACCCATATATATTTCGAGGTACAATAGAAGAAAATATATCAATGGGTAAAAATGTAAGCAGGCAATATGTTATTAAAGCTGCTAAGTTAGCCTATGCAAATGAATTTATTGAAGCACTGCCTGATGGTTATGATACTTTGGTAGGAAGTGGAGGAGTGAAACTCTCTGGAGGACAATGCAAAAGGTTAGCCATAGCACGAGCAGTAATAAAAAATGGTTCAATATTCATATTTGATGAACCAACTTCTATGCTTGATTTGAAAAGTGAAGAGAAGGTCAAGGAAGGTTTTTATAAAATATGTAATGGAAAGTGCTCTATTATAGTTACACATAGAATGGGGATAGTTGATGATAAAGATAAAATTATGATATTGAACAGAGGGAATTTATATGAACAATAAAAATGGAATGAAGTACTTTAAAAAAATCATGCAGATTATGAATAAAAAAACTCCAATATACTTTATCTTTACAATAGCAGATAGTGCAATTATATCAATATGTTATAATATAGTACTAGCTTTTATACTTAAGGAGGTTATTGACGCCATTGCATATCATAATATTAAATTGATTCGAAAGGCCTTCTATATAGCAATTGTTTCATTTTTAATAGCATTTGTTTTTGAGCCCATTATAATGAAAATTAAAAATTATTGTGTAAGAAGTACTATTGGGGCGATTAAGAAGGATTCATTTGGTCATATAGAAAACATTAAAGTTGATACTTATGAAAAATATAGTTCAGGTGATATATTATCAAGGATGACTAAAGATATTGATACACTTGAAGATGTTTATTTAAAATACATTCCCAATTTATGTTTTGCAATCATTCATGGTGGGGTTGCCATGGTATCAATGATCTACATAAATTATTTTCTTGGAATTCTTGCAATTATGCTGGGGTTATTTTCTGTTTTAGTGAATTATTTTATCAGCAGAAAGGTAAATGCATATTCAGGTGAATATCAGAAAGAATATGGTAATCTGTATCAAAATATAATTGATATTTATGATGGATTTATTGATATTAAAATGAATGGCAGTGAGGGATATTTTTACAACAAATTCAAATCAGTTACAAAAAAATTACAACATGATTATGAAAAACGTGAAAAATACAATGCATTATTAGAAACAAATAATACTTTTTTTGAAAATATCAATAACATTGGTTTAATGGCAGTGGGATTGTTTATGGCACTAAAAGGATATACTACTATAGGAGCTGTTATATCAGTCATTAAGCTTCAAGGTAATGCAAGCTATTTGTTTTAAAACTTTTCAACTTTCTTAGGTGAAATACAGAAAGCATCTCCTTCTGTTGAAAGGCTATTTGAGATTTTCGAAATGAAAACTGAAAAAATTTCTAATACAAATTTATTATACAAGAATGAAACAAAAAAATATAAGGAATGTATTGGTATCAAAGACCTGGTTTTTAGTTATGATGGAATGAATAATGTAATAGATGGTATATCAATGAATATTGATTATGGTGATTTTGTTGAAATTACAGGGGAGAGCGGAGAAGGCAAAAGTACATTTATTAAAATCCTATTAGGATTTTATCATCCTGCTTCTGGTATATATAAATTGAATGGAAAGTATGTAGACGATACAGATATTTCGGGATTGAGAAACCAGATAGCTTATGTAGATCAGGATTGCCATTTATTTCAGCTGACTGTTAAGGAAAATATTAGGCTTGGGAATCAAAATGCAACGGAGGAAGATATTTTAGAAGCATGTAAATTGGCTAATGCTCATGATTTTATTATGAATCTTGAAAATGGTTATGATACAGTTATAAATGAAACTTGTGACAATATTTCTGGTGGACAACGTCAAAGAATAGCTATTGCAAGGGCATTAGTTAGTAAAAAAGAAATTTTGCTTATTGATGAGGGTACAGCAGAATTAGATTCAGAAACAGAAAAAATGATTGGCAATACAATTAGTAACTTAAAAGGAGAAAAAACTATTATAATTATTACGCACAAGCCATTCATTATAGATAATGCATATAATATAAATAATGCATATAAAAAGTATAAATTTGTTGCAGGAAAAATTGAATAAAAAGATTGTGTGAATATAAGTAAATTGTGCAAAAAATTTATATAGAAAGGCTCAAAAAATACTTCCTATGGGTGAGTAGATATGGGAAACTCTTTATGTGCTTAAAGTTTTCTACTGTGGGAGTTACTTCTTCTATTTTGATTGTCATCTCATCTATCCCTATTGTATTATGTGCTCCCACAAAAGGCTGTACCTCAACTGACCCTTCTTTTGGAGTATATTCATAAGGTAAGCCTAATTTTGCATCAGGTATTTGTTCAAAACCTTTTACTGGCAATTGAAAAGAAGGATTAATGCAATTATAATTAAAGAAGTTATTGAAAATCTTCTTCCCATAACGTAACCTCCAGCGCTTATTTTATATTAGTGTTCCCTGTGATACCAATAGTAATGTATTAATCAGCTATATATTAATTACTAATAGAAGAAAAAAACTGGATTGGAGTGAGAAAGAATGGATAAAAAATATACGGAAGTAAACTCTAAATTTTTTGATAAATGGATTAATGAAGGCTGGGAGTGAGGACAACCTATTAATCATAAAGTTTTTAAAAAAGCAAAAAATAATAATTGGTTTGTAATATTAACACCTACTAAACCCGTACCAAATGATTGGGAAATTCAATTTTCACATACCATTGAGAAACAAATTGGCGGACAATTACAAGCAGGGTTTGTTCTTACAGATATATTCCAGGATACAAACGGTACAGGTAAACTTCATGAATTCAATGTCCCGACTTTTTATGCTACAAGGGCAGTCAAACCGTTATAAACAAATGGCCGTAATCCTTAGTTAAGTATTCCAAAAAAGTTAAAGTCATCCATTCCTTTGCCTTGTGAGTTTGATATACCCATAAAATATGAAATTAAATTTTTGATATGAACTTAATTCTGCAATAATACTTTAGTTTGTAATTTTCAATTTATGACGAATTAGTTGAATATTGTTCACTAATTGTATTTTAAAATATAATTAAATTTCATAAATATGGAGGTTTGTATATGTCTAACAAAAGAAAATTAGTTTTATATATTGCAACAAGTTTAGATGGCTATATAGCAACAGAAAATGACTCCTTGGAATGGTTGTTTAAAACTGAAGGCGAAGGAGATAATGGATATTCTGAATTCTACAGCACAGTTGATACTATTCTAATTGGGAGAAGAACTTATGACTGGATTATTGAAAAAGAAAAAGGTGAATTTCCGTATAAGGATAAAAAGTGTTATGTATTTTCTAAATCAGAAAATGATAAAAATGAAAATGTAGAATTTATAAATCAAGATGTAGTTGAATTTACAAACAAAATAAAAAGCCTGGATGGAGGAAACATTTGGCTTGTTGGTGGAGGAAATCTTTTACACTCTTTTATTAAAGAAAAGTTAGTTGACGAATTTATCATTACGATTACACCTACACTAATAGGTAGTGGAATTTCTTTATTTAATAAAAATGATTTTGAGTTAGAATTAAAATTAACGGATATGAGGAGATTCAATCAATTTGCTGAACTTAATTACGAGATGAAATAAAAAAATCGATAGTTGGTTCGCAATCTTCTTCTTATCCGTTACAGCGGTAAGGTATGACGAAGTAAAAATTATTTAATTAATTGAATTAGGATGTGATATTATGAAAAAGCCAAAGCCATTAGTTAAAGGAGATAAAGTTGCACTTATAAGTTTATCAAGTGGTATGCTTGGTGAAGATTTTGCAAAACATGAATTAAATTTAGGACTAAAGAGATTAAAAGAGTTTGGATTAGTACCTGTTATTATGCCAAATGCATTAAAGGGAATAGAATATCTAAAAAATAACCCAGAAGCCAGAGCACAGGATCTAAAAGATGCCTTTCATGACACATCTATAAAAGGGATTATATGTGCCATTGGTGGAGATGATACATTTAGAACATTGCCATATCTAATGGAGGATAATGATTTTATAGATGATGTTCATAATAATCCTAAATTATTTACTGGATTTTCAGATACCACGATAAATCATTTAATGTTTTATAAACTTGGAATGGCTACTTTTTATGGACCTTGTCTTGTTTGTGATTTGGCTGAATTAGATAAAGAAATGCTGCCTTATACAAAAACTGAGTTTTTGAAATACTTTGAAAATCATAATGAAAATTGTATTGAATCCAGTAATGTATGGTATGAGGAACGGACAGATTTTTCTGAGGAGGCAGTTGGAACTGCCAGAGTAGAACACTTAGAAGAAAAAGGATATGAAGTTTTACAAGGAAAATGCAAGTTTAATGGAAGGCTTTTGGGCGGTTGTCTTGAAAGTTTATATGATATACTAACCAATACACGCTATGATAATGAAAAAGATACTTGTGAAAAGTATGGTTTGTTTCCAACTTTGGATGAATGGAAAAATAAAATATTGTTTATTGAAACTTGCGAGGAAAAACCCAAGCCAGAAGTATTTGAAAAAGAATTAATTACATTAAAGAGTACAGGAATTTTTGATGTAATTAATGGTATGATCATTGGAAAGCCTCAAGATGAACAATATTATGAAGAGTATAAAGAAATTTATCATAAGATTATTGAAAATAAAGATTTACCAATAATCTATAATGTAAACTTCGGACATGCATATCCAAGATGCATCATTCCGTATGGAATTGAAACGGAGGTGGATTTAAGCAGAAAATCCATTACGTTTAAAGAATCTTTTTTTGAGTGATATTATTGTGCCGTTATTATTATTAGCTGCATTAATAGAGGCTTTTATTACACCAAGGTTATCAATATTTGTAAAATAACTACTTTAATGAATGTTAATTTGATTGGTATGATATAGGTAATTTCGACTCATTAAGAAAATTGTGACTGGAGAACTCTCCAGTCACAATCAATTTTTTATTGTTCTTTCATTATTGATTTAATATGTGTTACCAGTGGATCAGCAGATGTACCCACAACAATCTGGAAATTGTTTTTACCCATCTTCATAACGCCGGTAGCTCCAAGTTTTTTAAGTTTATTTTCATTTACTAATCCAGGATCTTTAACGCTTAATCTAATTCTTGTAATGCATGCATCTATAGTATCAATATTTGATTTTGCACCAATTGCATCTAAGATATCTGCTGCTTTTTCACGAAGCTCTGAATTATTTAAGCTGGTAAATGAAGCTACCTCTTCATCTTCATCCATTCTGCCAGGTGTTGGTATGTCAAATGCTTTAATAGCAAATAGGAATACAAAATAGTATATAACTGCATAAGCTAAGCCAACAAATAATAACAGCAATGGTTTAGTTGAAATTCCCCAGTTTAGCGCATAATCAAATAAACCGGCGGAGAATCCAAATCCTGTCTTAATTCCTAAAAGTGAGGTTATTGCCATGGCAGATCCTGTTAATAATGCATGGATAACATATAATACTGGTGCTAAGAACATAAAAGTAAATTCTATAGGTTCTGTAATACCAGTTAAGAAAGATGTAAATGCTATACCAAGTAACATACCAGTAACAGCTTTTCTATTTTGCTTTTTAGCAGCGCTTATCATAGCTAAACAAGCTGCTGGAAGGCCAAACATCATAATTGGGAAGAAACCTGTCATATATGTTCCTGCACTTGGATCTAAAGCAAAGAATCTATTTAAGTCACCTGTAACTACTTTTCCAGCTGCATTTGTAAATGTACCAAACTGGAACCAGAATAATGAATTTAATACATGGTGAAGTCCCACTGGGATTAATAATCTATTAAAGAACCCAAATAGGAATGCACCAAATGCACCTGCACCTGCAATAGCATTACCAAATGCATTAATACCATTTTGAATTAGAGGCCATACATAACCTGCTGCTACACCTAATATCAGTGTAACAAATGAAGTTACTATTGGTACGAAACGTTTACCGCCAAAGAATCCTAAGAAATCCGGAACCTTGACTGCCTTATATTTATTATATAAATTACCTGCTAAAATACCTACTATGATACCAGCCAGAACACCCATATCAATGTCTTTGTTAAATGTGACTGCAACCTTTGTAAGTACAAAGTATCCTACAACAGCTGCCAAACCTGCAACACCGTTATTTTCATCTGCCAGACCTACAGCTATACCTATTGCAAAAATAAGTGCTAAATTATCAAATATTGCACTACCTGCAGCGGCCATCCATGGTAAATTTAATAAATCCGGCTGACCAAGTCTTAATAGAAGTGCAGCTGCTGGTAATACAGCTACAGGAGTCATAAGAGATTTACCAAGCCTTTGAGCTCCAGCTAAAACTTTATTATTACTAGCCATAAAAACCCCCTAAAAATTAATTTTATATTTAATTATAATAATTAATGCCGTACGCTCATCAAATTATTATAATTAAACTTACCAGGGACTTATTTTATATATTACTATATGATAAAATATATTCTGAAAATAAAAAAATAATTACTACAGGAGTTAAAAATGAAAATATTATATTATGATTGCTTTTCTGGAATAAGCGGAGATATGAATTTAGGTGCAATGATAGATCTTGGAGTTGATAAGGACTATATAAATAAGCAGCTGGCAAAATTAAACATTAATGAATTTGAATTAGATGTTAAGAAGGACTCTCGAAAGGGTATAAGCGGAACAAATTTAAATGTTTTAGTTAATCATAATCATGAGCATGATCATCATATGGGTCACCACCATCATAGAAATCTGGAGGATATTACAAATATTATTATGGGAAGCCAGCTTAATGATAATATAAAAAATATAAGTATGAAAATATTTATGCAGGTTGCAAAAGCTGAGGCTAAAGTTCATAACTGCGATATTAACAGCATTCACTTTCATGAAGTTGGTGCAGTGGATTCTATAGTGGATATAATAGGTGCTGCCATATGCTTTGATTATTTAAATGCAGATAAAATAATCAGCTCTCCAATTGAATTAGGAAGCGGTTTTGTAAAATGTGCTCATGGCCTGATGCCTGTACCAGCACCAGCCACTGCAGAAATACTTACAGGAATGCCTGTAACCACAGGTAAAGTAAGTTTTGAAGCTACTACTCCAACTGGGGCAGCTATTTTAAAAACAATGGTAAATGAGTTTTCAATGAGAAATCATTTTAAGACTATAAAGGTTGGCTATGGTATTGGGAATAAAGACATAGGGGATATTCCGAATGTTCTTAGGGTAATGCTTGCAGAAGATTATGAAAATGAAGAAAATGATTTTGAAAAAAGCCAGGCATATATAATTGAATGTAATTTAGATGATATGAATCCGGAAATTTATAATTATATAGTTGAAAAAATGTTTAATTTGGGTGCTTCAGATGTATACCTTACCCCAATTATAATGAAAAAGGGAAGACCTGGAACAAAGATTTCTGTACTCTGCAGTATAGAGAAAGAAGCTGTTATAAGCAGTACTATGCTAAGGGAAACGACTACCCTTGGTATAAGAAAATATAAAGTTACTAAGGATATGCTTCAAAGGAAATTTAAGAGTATAGAAACAAAGTATGGTGATATAAGTATAAAAGTTGGCTTGATTAATGGAAAAGAAATTAAGTATAAACCAGAATATAAGGACTGTAAAACTGCCTCTGAAAAGTTCAATGTGCCGATAAAGGACATTTATGATGAGGTAGAAAGAGAATTAATTAAGGTTAATATATATAACGAAACGGGGAAATCAAATGAATAGTGAGGAGTTAAAAAAGTTACTTCAGGATATAAAAGCGGGAAATATAACCATTGATGATGGAGTAGATGCATTAAAGGATCTTCCTTTTAAGGATTTGGGTTTTGCAAAAATAGATAACCACAGAGAACTTAGAGTTGGTTATCCTGAAGTTATATACTGCGCCGGGAAAACTATAGATCAGGTAAAGAAAATTGTAGAGTTCATGCTGACTAAAAACTGCAATATACTTGGCACAAGAGCATCGAAAGAAATGTATGAAGCTGTAAAGGCTTTATGCCCTGAAGCAGAATATAATGAATATGCCAGAACAATTGTGATAAAAAAGAAGAAAACAGAGGAAACAGATACATATATTGCTGTGGTTACAGCAGGAACTTCAGATATGCCTGTCAGCGAAGAGGCAGCAGTAACTGCAGAGATATTTGGAAACAAGGTTGAAAGAATATATGATGTTGGAGTAGCCGGTATACACAGACTTTTCAGCAGGCTTGATTTAATAAGAGGAGCAAAGGTAGTTATTGTAATTGCAGGAATGGAGGGCGCACTTGCCAGTGTAGTAGGCGGATTAGTTGATAAACCTGTAATTGCTGTGCCAACAAGCGTTGGGTACGGGGCCAATTTTTCAGGGCTTTCAGCGCTGCTGTCAATGCTCAACAGCTGTTCCAGCGGTGTTAGCGTAGTTAATATAGATAATGGATTTGGAGCAGGCTATATAGCAAGTATGATTAATAAATTATAGTTAAATAGTTAGAAAAATGTCATAATTCATACTATGGCATTTTTTTAATCGTCAAATTTAGACTGGTTAGCATAAAGTATTGGAATATTATTAAAACTTATTAAAACTTTGTTAACTATGGCCCAATTCTGTTGACAAAGGCATGTGGTGGAATATAATGTAATTATATTTTATATATCTAAATATATATAGAGTGTACTTATATTATAACTTTGTGCGAGGGGGAAGTTTTATGAATATTAAAGACAACTTAGAGAAATCAGCTAAGCAGACGGTAGTAAATACTATTGTTGGAATGCTTGAAAAAGACCCGGAAAAAAACGTAGATAGGATTTTTGCTGCAGTTAAGAAGTTAGCAAAAGATGAAACTCAGATGAAGCAGATAGAGGTAGTTCAGGATTACTATAATAAACAGGATGCTACACATGAACTAATCCAAAACATACTAACACAAACTGACAAGAATTGCCTAAAAAAATTCTTTGTCAACTTTTTTGCAAATGCTAACTGGTATGGCGGACCTAAAAGAAAAAAGTATTTGGAAACGGAAAATACAAAGATACCATTTGTCCTTCTTATAAGCCCATCTATGCAATGCAATTTAAGATGCAAGGGATGTTATGCTACAGATTTGCTTGATCAGCCTAAAATGCCAATTGAAGAGGTAGACAGAATAGTTGGTGAAGCAAGGGATTTGGGAATCTATTACATCATAGTGCTTGGAGGAGAACCATTTTTCTATAAAGAATTACTGGACATATACAAAAAATATGATGATGTAATGTTTACACCATTTACAAACTGCTCTTTAATTGATGATGAACTGGCAGATAAACTTAGGGATTTAGGAAACGTAGTACCAATGCTCTCAATTGAAGGTAATGAAGAAGCTACAGATGGAAGAAGAGGTATTGGCGCTTACACCAGAGTTATGAATGCCATGGATAAACTAAAAGAAAGAGGAGTACTGTTTGGTGTTTCTACAGCTGTTACTAAAATGAATATAGATTCAGTGCTTTCAG
The DNA here is from genome assembly GCF_004103695.1 of Clostridium sp. JN-9. Taxonomy (NCBI): domain Bacteria; kingdom Bacillati; phylum Bacillota; class Clostridia; order Eubacteriales; family Clostridiaceae; genus Clostridium; species Clostridium sp. JN-9. The sequence continues at coordinate 190,409 of NZ_CP035280.1, forward strand.
ATGAATTTGTAGATAAACTTATTGAAAAAGGTTCTAAGATGAACTGGTATTTCTTATTTATGCCAGTAGGTGCAAGAAATCCTGATTTCAATATGATGCTGTCACCTGAACAAAGGGCATATTTAGGTAAGAGAACAAGAGAAATCAGAACTACTAAGCCATATTTTACAATTGACTTCTTTAATGATGCACCATATGTTGGAGGCTGCATAGCAGGTAAGTTTTATATGCATGTTAATGTTCATGAGGACTGTGAGCCATGTATTTTTGCTCATTTTGCTTCATCAAATCTAAAGGGAAAGCATCTTATAGATGTATTAAGAGAGCCTTTCTTTAAAGAATTAAGAAGCAGACAGCCTTATAATGAAAACATGTTAAGACCATGTATGATGATTGATAATCCAAATGTTGTAAGGGAAGTATGTGAAAAGACTGGTGCTAAACCAACTGATGAAGGCGGAGATGCAATGCTGCATGATAAGAAGTTTATAAATACATTAGAGCAGGTTGCTGAAGACTGGAGACCATATGCAGAAAGAGAATGGAAAAATGTATTCCATGAAAAAGGCAACGAAAAGTTTTCAAGAGGTTAGGCATTATAAGGGTATTTTAATTTAATAGATTATATTTTGGCTTCAGGCAATTAATCATGCCTGGAGCTTTATATTTTTAATTTAAGCCATAACATATACTTTTAAATTTATGTAGTATTGAAAGAAACCTATTTGTCTGATAACATAATATATAGCAATTATTAAAGTCTTTCTTTTATAGGAGATGATATCTTTTGAAGAGGTTCAGCAGAGCAATAGCAGTTTTTGCATCAGTCTGTTTAATTTCACTTATGGGGTGCGGTAAAAATGCAGAGGTTAAGAAACCAGATGAATTATCAGGAACTATTTCAATAGCCGCAGATACTAATAATGATCAAATCATTAAAACTGCTGCAGAAGATTTTAAAACCAGCAATCCAAAGGTGAATATAAATATTCAGCCCATGGATACAGCTTCATTATTGAGCTCTAAGGATGAAAAGTATAAAAAATATGATTTATATATAACCGGAGAAGAAAATATGCAGGAGATTTTGAATTTAAATTCAAAATTGTTTTATGATTTAGGAAGCAGCATAACTGATGGAAAAGGAAGCATTCTTAAAGGTTATATACCTAATAACAGTTATAATGGAAAGACTTATGGATATCCATGGTATACATATGCCTATGTGATTTATTACAGGCAGGATTTATTTAAAGAAGCAGGGGCCCCTGCAGAGGATATAAAAACCTGGCAGCAATTCATAGATGCAGCTGTAAAAGTAAATAAGAGCACTGGCAAAAGAATTGTAACACAGGAGAGTACCGGAAGGCTTTATTCCATATTACTTAATCAATTAAGGGGAGGCTATGTGGATAAGAACGGAAAAAGCTTAATTTCCTCTAATGTTTCGATAAATGCGATAGGTGTTTTAAACAGCTTATATTCAGAGGCACTATTGTATAATTCAAATAACATTAGTAACGAAATTAGAAATGATAAAGTTAGTGCAGTTATAGGAAATTCATCAAATATGACAGCAGTTTCTAAAAGCAGCCCCAATATGAAAGGCAAGTGGCAGATAATTCAGTTACCAGCTTTTGAGCCGGCAGGGAATAGATCTGTAACATTTGGGGGAAGCAGCCTTCTTTTAAATAAGGATTCAAAAAACTCTAAATTAGCATTAGATTTTTTGAAGTTTTTAAGTAATGATAAGGACGTAAATGTGAAGCTTTCTCAGAATTTTGGAACTGTGCCAATATGTATAGATGTGTCACAAAGTATTGATTTAAAGAAGGAAAATAACTTTTTTAATGGCAATGAATATAAATTATATGAGGCTATTGCAAGACTTTCTCCAGTAGTTAATTATACAAGCAGATATAGTACAATCAATGGTATACTTGAACAGAATTTAGATAAGCTGCATGGAAGTAATGCTGATATAGACTCCATTGTTATTGATATGGATGAGGAAATAAATGGGATATGATTTTAAATAAAAAAAGTATTTTAATTTTGGAAAAACGTTTACAAATTTGAAAAGAAGTACTATAATAATAAATGAAATAGGGATTAATCAAGGGAAATATAATATAAAGGAAAATCTCCAGATTGCATGGGCGTGTAGTTGCAATTTGGAGATTTTTCTATTGTTTTAAAATAGCTAAGACTATACAATTAAACAAATGAAGCTACAGTTTTATAAATTTCAAGAGTTTTTAATGCTGTTTTTTCCCAGGAGAATTCAGAGGCCCTTTTTAGGCCTTTTTCAATATAATCATCTTTTACCTTTGGATTGTTCAGCATAATAAGCAAAGCATTTATCAATTCATCAGTGCAGTAAGGATTAATTAATATTCCAGTATCCTGAACTACTTCAGGAATAGAAGTTAAATTTGAAGTTATAACTGGTGCTCCACAGCTCATAGCCTCCAGTGGAGGAAGACCAAAACCTTCGTAAAGCGATGGATATACAAATATCTCACATCCATTATATAGAATGGGAAGATGTTCTTCAGGTACATATCCGGTAAAAATAATATCAGAAAATATACCCAGTCTTTTACTTAATGATATTAAAGAATTGCTGTCATCTCTGGTAGCCCCCACAATTACCAGGGATATTTTATCATTGATTTTATTTTTTATTTCAGAAAAGGCAATAAGCAGGGATCTTACATTTTTCCTCTGGCTGAAGCCTCCAATGTAGAGTATAAATGGATTGCTTACAGCATATTTCTCCTTTAAAAAACCTCTGCACAAGTTTTTATCCAATGGTTTATATTTGGAATCCGCAGCAAGAGGAGTTACAAAAACTTTATCTTCATTTATTGGGAAAAATTTTAGTATATCTCTTTTTGAACATTCAGAAACTGTTATTATTCCATCTGAATTTTCTATTATTTCAGGAATATCCCTTAGAAAGTTTTTTAAATATCCACGTCCAACAGTTTCTGGCATTAAATAAGGAATTAAATCATGAATCGTTACAATTTTTCTGCATGTTATGTCATTATTAAGTCCTATACCATTTTGAGGTATATGATAGATATCTATATTTTCTTCTATTAAATTATTAGGGAAATAAATCTGTTCAAAGAATTTATGATGCTTTCTTGAAGACATAATAATTTTTGTATTTGAATCAGTTAAGTTCTCGTAATTGTTTCCTGACCAATATATATGAAAATAGTCCTGTTTATCTATTTTTAAAAGATTATTTAATAAATTACAGGTGTAAGTTCCAATTCCTGTACCCCTGTACCAATTAATGCCCCTGGCATCCAGTGCAATCCTCATGATAACTCCTCACAAATATTTCTTAATTATTATTATATTACTATTATGAAGAAAATGTGCTATTTAGCACATACATAAGAGATACGCATATAATACATATAGAATTAATATTTTTAGAGGATACAAATGGACATTAAAGCACTGTCCTCCTTAATAAAAGAGGAATATGATATTAATGCTTCCTCCATAGAAAAGCTTAAGAATGTATACAAAATAGAATCGGATTCAGGGAAGTATTGTCTTAAAGTAATAAAATATGACTATGGTCATTTTATTTTCATTTTAAATGCAATTAAGCATCTTCAGGATAATAATTTTAAAAAAACACCAGATATTATAAGTACAATTAAATCCAGTGATTTTATACAGTTAGGCAATAATTATGCATATCTTACAAAATGGATTGACAGCAGACAGTGTAATTATAATAACCCTATTGACATTGTTATAGCAGCAGGGAAGCTGGCAGAGCTTCATAAAAAAAGTGAAGGATTTCAAATTACTCCTGAAATGAATCCACGTATAGGATGGCTTAAATGGATTGATAATTTTAAAACCAGGAAAGATGAGATATATGATTTTAAAAAAAGAATTTTAAATAAACAAAAAAAGTCACAATTTGATTCTATGTATGAAAATTGTATTGATGAAGAGATTTTAAGGTGTGATAGTTCTATTAATAATTTAGTCAGCAGCGATTATATTGAGAAAGTTAAAAGTGAGATTGCATTAAGTGGTTTTTGTCATCATGATTTTGCTCATCACAATGTTCTCATAGAAAAAAACGGAGAAGTAAATATAATTGATTTTGATTACTGTATCCTGGATTCCCATCTTCATGATTTGTCAAGTCTTCTGCTGAGGATAATGAAGAACAACAAATGGGATATTGGCACTGCGTCATTTATATTGGATAGCTACAATAATGTAAAGACAGTTGAGAGTACAGATATACCTATAATCTCTGCATTTATGGAGTTCCCTCAAGACTTTTGGCAGATTGGAATACAGTACTACTGGGAAAAGCAGCCATGGGGAGAAGAGTTCTTTGTTAAAAAATTAGAGAAAATACTGGAGGATAGAGAGGATAAACAAAATTTTATAGATGAATTTAGATTTTTTAATTATAGACCATAATTTTAATAAAGCCTAAGGAGGGAATATAAAAATGAGCAAAGAGATACTGGAAACATCTGAAGAGTTTGATACTGCTAATTTAGAAGGATATAGAGAAGAGATAAAGAACCTGAAGGAATCTATTAAAAATATGAAAAAATTTAAAAAGGAAAGAGAAAAGATGGGAAAACTGAGACATAAACAAAGGAAAATAATGAAATCCATGAAGCATAAATAATATTTTAGGGGTGAAGTAATGCAGCAGGATTTTATAAACTATCTGGAATCTAACAAAATTGCAGTTGTAAAATATTTTGAAAATGACATGAGAAATTTAAAAAATATAAGCGATGAAATGGTAATAGAGCATATAGATATTATTGTGGAATTTCAAAACAGGGTGAGAGGTTACAATGGATATATGAATAACAGAATAAATAATAATACAGGTAAATTAATTGAAAAATATAAAGTTGATCTAAAAAAAGTAAAAAAAGCTGTAACCTCATTAAAGACATCAGCTGGGAAAAACCAAATTGAAAAATTAATTTTATCAAATTCAGATTATAATATTAAAAAAGCTGAAGAGAGTATAAATAATATACAAAAGCTTAATTATACAGGACTTTTGATGAGAAGTATGAAAAATGAGGAAGTATGTTTAGGCAGAACATATTTTGATAATTTGAGAAAAAATGAAACCATTGAAATAATTGATGCAGATAAGTGCTGTTACGATATGGTTGAAACAGATATTATATATTTATTTGAAAAGTTACTTAGAAAAAATATTGATTTAAACTATAGTACATTAATAAGATACTTTTGTGATAAAGCAGATTTAGGGCAAGACAGCTGCGAATTTATAAAATCATCTTTAGGATATCCTGAATATTACTTCAAATATTTGTTAAGATACAGCTGTAATAATTTTCAGGAGAAAAATATTATGAAAAAAATAAAAAAATCCTGTTCATGTGCAAACAATTTGCTTTAGGAGTGTGATTGATGGTAAATAAATATAAAGAAAAAAGCTATTTATCTCATTACGATCTATCTATAGATTTATTTAAAGAATTTGGAGTAAATGTTACGGATGTAGCCCCTGTGAGAAATGTTTTTATAGTATCCACAGATAAAGGTGATATGATACTAAAGAAAATTGATTATTCAGAAGAACAGCTTAAATTTATATTAAGCGGCATAAAATATGTAAAAAATAAATTCAATAGAGTTATGGATTTTGTCAAGTTGAAAAACGGAGATATATGCCTGCCCTGGAAATCAGATTTATATTGTTTGATGTATTTAGTTCATGGAAGAGAATGTGATTACAGCAATCCAGTGGATATAAAGATTGCATCTGAGGGATTAGGAGAATTTCATAAGTCTTCTGAGGGATTTAGATCAACATATATGCATAAATACAATAATGGAAGAATAATTGATAATTTTAAAAGAAGACTTGAAGAAATCAATTTTTTTAAAAGTATAGCAAATATGCATGATACAAAAAATGAATTTGACACTATATTTTTATCTAATGTAGATTATTATATTGGAGAAATAAAAAAAAGCATAGATATTCTGGAGAAATCCCCTTATTATAAAATATGCAGCGAAGAGGACAAAATAGTGTTATGTCACCATGATTTAGCTCATCATAATATAATAATTAAAGATAATGAAGCATATTTTATTGATTTTGACTATTCAATTATTGATATAAAGGTGCATGATTTATGTAATTTTATCAACAAGGTTATTAAAAATTTTGCTTTTGATGTGGAAAAAGCAAAGCAGATAATTAACTGCTACAATTCAGTAAATAACTTAGATTCAAGAGAACTTAAGGTTCTATATGGAATGCTGACTTTCCCGGATGATTTTTATAATATTTCCAAGGATTATTATACAAGGCTTAAGCAGTGGGATGAAGAAGTATTTATATCAAGATTATTAAAGAAGTGCCAGTATAAGGACTATAGGGAAGAATTTTTAAAAAGTTTTTATGAATTTATAAATCATCCTATATAACCAGGCAGAGATGCTTGGTTATTTTCATATATAAAAATAATAATTTGCAGTTATAGCTGCAAATTATTATTTAGAAGTATTTTTAATTATTTTATTATATGAATCTAAAGTATCTTCTGCAGTTTTATTCCAGCTGAAACTGGAAGCTCTTAAAAGTCCCTTTTTTACTAAAGAACTTTTTAAATTGTTATCTGTAAGCACATTGTACATAGATTGCGAAAGGCAGTCTATATCATTTGGATTCACAAGCAATGCAGAATCACCTAATACTTCAGGGAGAGAAGTAATGTTTGAAGCTATTACCGGTATACCGCAGGCCATAGCTTCAACAGGAGGAAGCCCAAAACCTTCATAAAAAGAAGGATAAACAAATAATTCAGAAGCATTATAAAAAATAGGCATATGCTCCATTGGAATAAAACCTGGAAATAGAACTTTATCGGATATATTTAATTTAGCTGCACGATTCTTGTATAATTCATAGGACAAACCATGCTGGCCGATAATAATTAAATTTAAGTCTTTTATTTGTCTGGAAACCTTACTAAAAGCATCTAAAAGACCCATTATATTTTTTCTTGGACTGAAACCACCAACATAAAGAATAAATTTACTGCTTATAGAATAAAATTTATTTAAATAGTTTTTACAGATGTTTTTATCCATAGGTTTATATATGTCCTCACTGGCCAGGTGAGTTACAAATATTTTATCTGATGGTATTCCAAAGCTTTTCATTATATCCATTTTTGAAAATTCTGATACGGTTATAATTCCATCGCAAAGTGATATAATACCTGGTATTTCTTCAGAAAAGATTTTTAAATATCTATCACTAACCGTTTCAGGCATTCTATAAGGGATTACATCATGAAGAGTAATTACAAATTTACAGTTTTTTTCACTTGGAAGTCCTACACCATTTTGGGGTACATGATAAAGTTGTATATCTTTATCGTATAATATATTTGGAATATTAACTTCGTCCCAAAAACTGTTTTTTACCTGTTCATTTATATTGTTTATATTAAAATTATTATTAAATTTTATTGTGGAAGCACAGTTCTCTGACATAAAAAGAAGGTAGCTATTGATGTTATCCATCTTATTTAATGAATTTATTAGCTGGTATGTGTAGGTGCCTATGCCTGTTCCCCTATACCATTTTGCTGCACGGCCGTCAATACCTATTTTCATGCAGGTAATCCTTTCAAACTTACTATATATCATTATATTAAATTCATTTTAAAAGTGTTAATAACATTCTAAATCAATTTTTAGACTCATATAGATTATAAGGGGTGATAACGATGATGAGAGAATTTGAGATCGAGAGGCAGTTTGATATTAAAATTGAAAGTATTAAACCTAACAAAGGAGTATATTTGCTTAAAACTAATAAAGGGATGAGATGTTTAAAAAAAATAAACTATGGAGTTCAGAAGCTACTTTTTGTATATGGAGCTAAAGAACACCTTATGAATAATGGATACACCAGAGTAGACAGATATTGCTGCAATATTGAAGGCAATCCTTATGCTATAGTAAACGAAGATATATACACCCTTTCAGAATGGATAGAAGGAAGAGAATGTGATTTTAAAAATAATTCAGATATTATAAATGCAACAAAAAATCTTGCTGATCTGCATTTATTATCAAAGGGCTACGAGCCGCCTGAAAACAGCAAGCTGAAAAGTGATCTTGGAAGATGGCCAAGGATGATGGAAAAAAGGCTTAAATCATTTGATAAGATGAGAGATATGATTAGAAAAAAGGGAAACAAAAGTAATTTTGATTTAAACTATATAAAATCAGTGCAGTTTTATAAAGATTACGGGAAAAAAGCCATGGATGTATTACAAAATTCAAAATATACAGAGCTTTGCTCTATAGCGGAAGAAGAAAAGAGTTTCTGTCATCACGATTACACATATCATAATATTATTATTGATAATGATAATGTTGTAAATGTAATTGACTTTGACTACTGTAAAAGGGAAGTCAGGACATATGATATTTCTGCATTTATGATTAAGGTATTGAAAAGGTCGGACTGGGATATTGAAATAGCATCTGATATCCTTAAGGCATATAATGAAGTGGATAATATAAAGAAAGAGGAATATAAAGTTTTATATGCTTTCTTGTTATTCCCACAGAGATTCTGGAGGTTAGCAAATAGATATTATTACAATGAGGTGAACTGGCCTGCAAATACATTTAATAATAAACTAGAGGAACTTATTTCAGAGCAGGAAAAGTATGTTAAGTTTATCAATGAATTTGAAAAGGTTTATGGAAGCAATTGGTGCCAATAATTAATTTTCAGGCATACAGAGTTAAATACAAATCTGTATGCCTGAAACTTTTCCGGGGTACTTTAAAAAAGAGTATATTGATTCACCTAAATCCAATAAAATCATAATATATACTATGATTTTATTATGGAGATGAAATTATGGAAATAGGGGATACAGTGGTAAGAAAGTCTTACGGAAAAGATGTAACCTTTAAAATTATTTATAAAAAGGAAACTGAACAAGGAATAATATTTACCTTAAAGGGAATTAATCTAAGAATAGTTGCTGACTCCCCAGAAGGTGATTTGGAAATAGCTACTGAAGACAATATGAGTGAAAGTGAATTGGTTTTTAACAGGAAGGTGAATACATCAATTAAAAAGATTTTATTAAGCAGATTAGTATCTAAAGATCAATATAGAAGTTCAAAATCACAAAGTGCATTCAGGGATGAATTATCATTTGGGAGACCTGGTAAAATACTTCATGTGGATGGAGATAAAGACTATCTGGAGACATGCCTAAAGGTATATAAACAATTAAACCTGGAGGCTGTTGGTAAAATGATATCGGAAAGCGAGCAGCCTCAGAAGGTGTTAGAAATGGTAAAGGCAATTAAACCAGATATAGTAGTAATAACAGGTCATGATGCAATCTCAAAGGGAACAACTAATTATACGGATTTAAATAACTATAGAAATTCAAAGTATTTCGTGGACACTGTAGTGCAGCTGAGAAATTATGAATCAAATTATGATGATCTGGTAATATTTGCAGGAGCGTGCCAGTCATGCTATGAAGCTATTTTGGATGCAGGTGCTAACTTTGCAAGCTCCCCAAGCAGGGTATTGATACACTGCCTTGATCCAGTGTTCTTATGCGAAAAAATAGCATATACAAACATAGAAAAGGTTGTTTCAATGAAGGAGGCCTTGGAAAACACCATAACGGGAACAAAAGGTATAGGAGGACTTCAGACCAGGGGAAAATACAGAGAGGGATTTCCCAAGTCTCAGTTTGTCTAAGTAAAATTATATAAATCACTGCCAATATGATTGCAGGGGGAGCCCCTTTATTTGTAGAACTTAAATAAAATATGAATATTAATAATAAAAGGGGATATAATAACAAACATAATAGTGGCTATATAGATATTTATTTCCTATTATAAGCGAGAATTAACTAACTTTATAGCGGATAATCAGGGATAATGGTACCTTATTACATGTGTTAACAAAAAATTAATATTGACAAAATAATTTGTTTACTATAAAATAGAATGTTTAGTTGACATTGGCGAGCTTATAATATATAATATAATATGTGGAAAGAGGGTGTTTGTTGTGGAAAGAGGCAATGTATTGGCTACAATTAAAAGAGATATTGAGAGCCATGTTGGCGATAAGGTTACATTGAAGGCCAATGGTGGAAGAAGAAAAGTTTTCGTAAATACGGGAACAATTGAAAGGGCCTATCCAAGCATTTTTGTTATCAGATTAGAAAACGACGCCCAGAGGACAGTGACATATAGTTATTCAGACGTTTTAACGAAGACAGTACAATTAGTGTTTTCTGCTTAAGACAGTACAATTTTTGTACTGTCTATTTTTTTTACATTTTTTTATAATTAGAAACAAAAAGAAAGATGGTGGGTTTCCATCTTTCAACTATGGTATAAAAGGGTATTGAGAATTTATGAGAGGTTATATGGTCAACAACCACGTACTATGTTACTCTCTTTTTATTTTCATGTCAATAAGCCAAAATTGTTTTATTGCACATAAAACACAATTATAAAACATTATGATGAAATTTGTAATAATTTGATACGAAATGCTTGTGTAATTACTTTATGTAAGAGAATATATTTTTATAATAATTCTTAAAGATCAATCATATTTTATATGGAATGATTATATAAATTATTAGTAGATAATTTAGGAGGAGGATTATTGTATGGCCATGGAGCTAATTAAAGAGGATATAGAGTGCGAACAGCTGCTTGGTGAAAACTTTTCTGATACAGTGGTAAAATCGGAATACGTTATACCAGATACACATCCGGATGTATATGAAATTTTAATGTTAGATGCTAAACCAGTTATAACAAGCAAGGAAGTAATGCAGGACAAGATTTATTTGGAAGGACAAGTAGAATATAATGTTTTATATCTAGCCAAGGAGGATGAAGGTATTCAGGTGCACAATGCAGTTTACACCGGAAAGTTTACCAATTACATTGAGCTTAATGGAGCTGAACATAAAATGGAATGTGAGGCAGAGTGCTATGTAGAACATATGGAATGTAATATAGTAAACGAAAGAAAGATAAGCATTGAGGGGATTATAAAATTAAAATCTTCCCTGTATAAAAATTATCAGTTCCAGGTTGTAAAAGATATAGAAGGGGAGCAGGATATCCAAATGCTGAAAAACCCTGCATCTATTGATAAGATTGCTGGTATAGTTGATGCTGATTTAATTGCAAAATGTCATATACAAATACCAAATGAAAAGCCTGAAGTTGAAAATATAATTAAACATGATATTTCCATTCACAAAAAAGAAGTAAGGGTTTTGGATGGCAAGATAAGAATAAATGCATGGGCTTTAATTGGCATACTATATAAGGGCAAAAATACCAGGGACTTAATTTATATTGAAAATGATGTGCCTCTTGAAAAAGAAGTTGATGCAGACAATGTTACTTCTTTGATGGATAATTTTACTGATTTCAGAGTTGATGCTGATGAAATAAATGTTGGAGAAGACGATTTAGGAGAAAGCAGAATTATTGATGTTGAGTCTTTAATTAAAGCAAATGTTAAAGTAATGAACAAAGAGGACATGGACATAATTGAAGATGTATATACTCCAACAATGCTTACTAATATGGATAAAAAAGATTACGTATTAAATGTAATGCATGGACATAGGTTTACAGACACAATAATAAAAGGAGATATTGAAATACAAGGGAATATGCCAAGGGCTGCTCAGATAATTATGGCCTGTGGTCAGATCTGTGTAACAGATAAAAAAATAGTTGAAGGTAAGGTAATAGTTGAAGGAATTCTAAAAACTGATGTTCTTTATAAATCTGTGGATGAGGAAAATTATATTTGTACAGTGAAAGAGGAGATACCATTTAACTGCTCTGTAGATATGCCGGGTTCAAAGATAGATATGCAGTGTATAACAAAGGCTTATCTGGAAAGCATAGAAGCTTCCATAGAAGCTAATAATATTTCCATTAAAGCAATTGCTCAGATATATACAAGAGTCAATTATATTACTCACAAGGAATTTATAGTTGATATAAGTCAGGCTGAGGGAGAAGTCCCAGAGAAGAAATCAAGTATTACTATTTATGTGGTTCAGCATAGTGACACCCTTTGGAAAATAGCAAAAAAATATAATACCACTACTAATGTTTTAACTACTGTGAACAATATTGAAAATCCAGATGCCATTAAACCTGGAGAAAAATTGATTATTCCAGGAAGGGCGATAATTTAGAATTGGTAATCTGCCAGCTTAGCTGGTAGATTTTTTTTTGAATAATAAAAGGGATATATGTTAAAAATAATTGATGTGTATAAGAAGGAGTGAAATACATGGGAAATAAGGTAAGTGGTAACTTAATAATAATAGGCGGCGCTGAAGACAAACAGGGCGATAAGATTATTTTAAAAAATGTATGCAGCAAACTTAAAGGGAAAGATGATAGCCTGGTAGTGGCAACAATTGCATCTCAGGTTCCTCATGAACTTGAAATACAATACAAAAAGGTTTTCGGAGAAATGGGTGTCAAAAATATAAACATACTAAATGTAAAAGAAAGAAGTGATTCAGAGGAGCAAAGCAATTTGGAAATGATTGATAAAGCTTCAGTTATTTTTTTTACAGGTGGTGATCAGCTGAGAATTACAAGCTTTATAGGAGGAACTAAGCTATACAACAGCATTAAGAATAGATATGAAAATGGATGCACACTGGTTGGAACATCAGCAGGGGCATCTGTAATGAGCGACACAATGATAGTTTCCGGGCCGGATGAGGAGTCGCCAAAAAAGTGTACTCTTAAAATGGCTCCAGGGCTTGGTTTAATAAAAGGAGTTATAATAGATCAGCACTTTGCACAGAGAGGAAGGATAGGAAGGATTTTGGTAGGTATTGCTGAAAATCCGCAGAGCATAGGCATAGGAATTGATGAAGATACTGCAATTGTTGTGAATGAAACCGGGGATTTACAGGTAATAGGGTCAGGAGCTGTTTATGTAATTGATGGCAGCAGAATTACCAATACCAATGTATCAGAAGAACATCCTGATGACATATTGTCAATTTATAATGTTTTACTTCATGTTCTTAAAAGTGGAGATAAATTTAGTTTGAATTATAGAGAGCCAATTCTATAAAATGGGAGGATTTTAATTTCAAATGAAAATAGAGAACACCAGAGTATTCAAAGGAAGAAATATACATGCTCATAAAAAGTGTATTGCTTTAGAAGTTAATTTAGAAGGCTATGAAAATATACCTAGTAATGAGATCCATGGATTTAATGAAGCTTTACTTAAAGTATTGCCTGAGCTATATGAACATAGATGTGGCATAGATGAAGAACATGGCTTTGTAAAAAGATTAGCTGAGGGAACTTATCTGGGGCATATATGTGAACATATAATTTTAGCATTACAAAATAAAGTTGGTATAACTGCAGCATATGGGAAAACACGAAGAATAAAAGATGACTACTATACTATTGTTTTTCAATATGAATATGAAAAAACAGCTTTAGCTTGTGCAAATATAGCTGTTGATTTGATTAATGCCATAATTGGCAGTAAGTCTTTTAATTTTGAAGGTAAAATTGATGAATTGGTAAACATTTTAAGAACAGAAGAAACAGGGCCCAGCACTAAAGCAATTGTTGAAGAGGCTCAAAGGAGAGGAATACCTGTAATAAAAACTGGGGAAGGCAGTATGTTCCAATTAGGATATGGGAAAAGCAGCAGGATTATTGAAGCCACCATAGGCTGCAATACCAGTGCAATTGCAGTGGATTGCGCCTGTGACAAACTCATAACCAAGGAAATTCTGTATAATCAGTATATCCCTATAGCAGATGGGGGAAAAGTAAGAAACCTCATTGATTTAATATATATGGCTGATAAAATAGGATTTCCTGTAGTGCTGAAACCAAGATTTGGTAATCAGGGAAAAGGTGTATATGTTAACATAAAAAATGAAAAGCAGCTGGCTGAATATTATAATGAACTAAGTAATACATATAAGGAGATAATTATTGAAAAATATATACAGGGCAATGATTATCGAGTATGTGTTGTAGACGGTAAGGTGGTAGCTGCAGCTAAAAGAATACCACCTTTTGTAACTGGAGATGGAATTAACAGTGTTGAGAAATTAATAAAAATATTAAATGAAGATCCAAGAAGAGGTGAAGGCCACGAAAAACCGTTAACTAAAGTAAAAGTTGATGAAGAGTTAATAAATCATATAAATAAGCAAAATTATAATCTAAATGATGTTCTGCCAAAAGGGGAAAAATTATTTTTAAGGGAAAATGCAAATTTATCAACAGGCGGTATATCAATAGACTGCACGGATGAAATATGCAGGGAGAATGTTGAACTCTGCCAAAGATGTGCCAGTGCAATAGGACTTGATATATGTGGAATTGATGTGTGCTGTAGGGACATAAAAGAATCAATCAGAAATAACGGGGCTGTTATTGAGGTTAATGCAGCACCTGGTATCAGAATGCATCACTATCCATACAGCGGCAAAAGCAGAAATGTGGCAAAGGCAATTGTAGATATGCTGTTTAAGGATATCAAAAGGCAAATACCACTAGTGGCTGTTACAGGAACTAATGGGAAAACTACAACTACAAGACTTATAAGCTATGTGTTAAAAGCTTCAGGATATTCAGTAGGTATGACATCTACTGGAGGAATATATATAAATGATGAATGTATAGATATGGGAGATACCACTGGATATGACAGTGCCTTAACTATACTTATGAATAAAAATGTGGATGCAGCAGTTTTAGAATGTGCAAGGGGAGGATTAATCAGAAATGGTTTAGCTTATGATCTGGCAGATGTTGGAGTAATAACAAATATTACTGAAGATCATTTGGGGTTAAATGGTATTGAAACACTTGATGAACTTGCCTCAGTGAAATCCCTTGTGGCAGAAGCAGTCAAAGATGATGGATATGTTGTGCTTAATGCTGATGACTATATGAGTATGAAGATACTGCCAAGAATAAAGAGCAAAATAATAATGTTCTCTAAATCTAAGGATAATGAATACCTAAAGAATAATTTAAAAAATGGCGGTATGGCAATTTATATTAATGACGATTATATGGTGCTGGAGCAGAATTCAAATATCTATCCTATGGTAAAAATAAATGAAATTCCAATTACGCTGGATGGAATATTAGAATATAACAGTGAAAATGCAATGGCAGCCTGTGCAGCTTTAATTGGACTAGGCATAGATAAGGAAATTATTAAGTATGGATTAAGGAGCTTTTACGGAAATGAACAATGTAACCCTGGAAGATTTAATATTTTTGATGTACAGGATTTAAAGGTTATATTGGATTATGGGCATAACATTGAAGGATATAAGGCAGTACTTAAGGGAGCAAAAAAAATACCTCACAATAGACTTATAGGAGTTATAGGGGTACCTGGAGATAGGACTAACAGCAGCGTACTAGAGGTAGGAAGAATTGCTGCAGATAATTTTGATTATATATATATAAAGGAGGATCAGGACAAGAGAGGAAGAAAATGTGGTGAAATTGCTGAACTATTGAAGCAGGGAGTGCTCAGTACAGGCTTTGATAAAAATAAGATAAAGATAATAATAAGTGAAGAAGAAGCTTTAAGTGAGGCTGTTGACAATGGAAGTGAAAATGATCTGATAATTACTTTCTTTGAAAAATATGAGCCTTTACTAAGGCTGATTAATACAAAGCAAGAGAAAATTAATAAGGAATTAACGAATTTTGCATAAAACATACCGCACTAAAATAAATTTAAGATATAACCATAAAAATATGGCTATATCTTTTTTTATGTATTATACTATTTAGGTATAAATTATAATTAAGTTTACTGGAGGAATAAAATGTTAGTAAGGGCTTATGCCAAGGTAAATATTTCTCTTGATGTTGTAGGTAAAAGAGAAGATGGATATCATTTATTAAAAATGATAATGCAGAATATAGATTTGTTTGATGAAATCACTATTAATTCAATTGATTCTGGAATTAAATTAGGCTGCAATAAGGCCTTTATTCCACTGGATAACAGGAATTTGGCATATAGAGCAGCAGAGCTTTTTATAAATGAATATAATGTAAAAAAAGGTGCGGCAATATATATAAAAAAGAATATTCCGGTTTGTGCCGGCTTAGCAGGAGGAAGTACCGATGCAGCAGCTGTGCTTCGGGGGCTTCGGGATATTTACAAACCTGAAATCTCAGACAAGGATCTTATGGCATTAGCACTGAAGATTGGTGCAGATGTGCCATACTGTATATTGGGACAAACAGCACTATGTGAAGGCATTGGAGAGATAATAACAAAGCTTAACCCATTTACAGATAAAATAATGGTATTAGTTAAACCTCCATTTGGTGTATCAACAAAGGAAGTGTATTCAAAACTGGATATTAATAAAATAGCTAAACATCCAAAAACAATGGAAATAATAAGAGCAATGGAAAAAAATGATTTAAAGTTTATAGGCAGTAATTTAAAAAATGTTTTGGAAAATGTAACTGTAAGAAAATACAGGATAATTTCAGAAATAAAAAAACAAATGATTAATGCCGGGGCACTGGGCGCACTTATGAGCGGAAGCGGGCCAACAGTATTTGCCCTATTTGATAATATGCTTTATGCTCAAAACTGCTATGATTTAATGAAAAAGAAGTTCAAAGAAGTATATATTACCAAAACAGTATAGAAAGAGGATTAAACCTAAAAAGAGTTTAATCCTCTTTTTTATATATGAATAAATAACTGGATAAAAGATAAAAATAATCTAGAATTAAAAATAATACATATAAACAAAATGGATAGTTAAGGGGTATGAATAGCAATGAAGGAACAAGTGAGAGAAGAAATATCTGCAAGTGTAAACGATAATACTTCATATCTAAAAAGTTTATTTACAGATGCTTCAGACATTGTATACAGAGAATTTTTAGTATGCAATATAAAGGCATTAATAATATATGTGGATGGCATGGCAGATAAGATATTAATTGATAATTTTGTAATGGAAACACTGATGGATAACAATGGGAATCTAAATAATATTGAAAATGTAAGTGAAATAAAAGATAAAATATTAACAGTTTCTGATATTAAAGCTGTAACAAAATTACCTGAAGGTGTGGATTCAGTTTTATCAGGGGATACAATGCTGTTTATTGACGGGTTAAAAGAATGCTATGTGATTTCCACCAGGTTCTGGCCTGCACGAGGTATTACGGAACCATCCGGAGAAACTGTTGTCAGAGGCGGGAGAGATGGCTTTTCTGAAACTATCAGGTTTAATACTGCTCTTGTTAGGAGAAGGATAAGGGATACCCGTTTAAAAATGGTTTCCAAGAAAATCGGGGTAAGGTCTAAAACTGATGTTGTAATTATGTACATAGATGATATAGTCAATAAAAAAATACTGGAGGAATTAAATAAAAGAATCTCAGAAATAAATATTGATGCAATTCTGGACAGCGGGTATATAGAACAAATGATACAGGACAACAAGTGGTCATTATTTCCCCAGACTCAAAGTACAGAAAGACCTGATGTGGCTGCAGCTGCATTGTATGAAGGCAGAGTTGCCATTCTGGTTGATAATTCACCATTTGCAGTAATAGTTCCAGCCACACTTCCAAGCTTATTTCAATCCCCGGATGATTATTACCAAAGATGGATTTTCGGATCTGCCATGAGGATAATAAGATTATTTTCAGCAATACTTGGTATTATTCTTCCAGCATTATATGTAGCCGTAACATCATTTCATCCTTCAATAATACCTACAAAGCTGGCTTATTTTATTGCTGCTTCAAGGGAAGGAGTTCCTTTTCCTGCATTTATAGAGGCTATAATAATGGAAATCAGCTTGGATCTTTTAATAGAATCAGTGGTAAGGCTGCCTAAGCCCATTGGGTCTACTATAGGTATTGTGGGGGGTCTTATTATAGGGCAGGCTGCTGTAAGTGCTGGAATTGTAAGCCCAATAATGATTATCATTGTTTCAGTAACTGCTATTACAAGTTTCACAACACCAAATTATGAAATTGCATCGGCATTCAGGTTAATAAGATTTCTTATGATTATTGCAGCAGCAATAATAGGACTTTATGGAATAGTATTATCTCTTATTTTACTTTTGATACATCTGGTAAAACTAAACAGCTTTGGAGTACCTTATCTAGCACCTGTTGTTAATCCTGATATTGATGATTTTAAGGATGTTTACATAAGGATGCCCTTTAATTACTTTAAAACCCGTCCTGGATATATGAAAACCAAAGACAAGATAAGGCAGAAATGATGTATACAAGGAGGATAAAAATTGGATAATAATAGAACCATTAAGGATTTTGGATTATTTTCCACTGTAATAGTTGTTGTAATTGGGGTAAGGGCGTTTTCATATGCAAGAGTACTGGCTGATTATGCAGGTAATGATGGATGGTTAATTACAATAATCAGCGGATTAATAAGTTTGTTATTAATTCTATGTATATATAAATTAATTTTATTAAATAATTTTAAAAGTTTCTCTGAAATCTGCACAAATAATGCAGGAAGATTCATAGGAAGCATATTTCAGCTCAGTATGATGATATTTATTATTTTAAATATATCATTTGGCATGAGAGGATTCATAGAGGAAATAAAAATGTATTTACTTGAGAACACTCCTACTGAATTTTTAATAGCAATTACAATATTAATTGCTTTATGTTTAGTAACCAGTAATGCAAATGTATTAATTAAATTTAATGAGGCAGCATTTTGGATAATATTTATCCCAACCATAATAATATTTATATTTTCGCTGTATCAGGCTGATCTCACAAATTTGCTGCCAGTATTAAATGAAAAGCCTGTAAACTATTTTACAGGTACCATAAGAACCATAAATAGATTTGAAGGCATAGAGATAATATTTTTAGTACTGCCTCTACTTAAATCCAGAGATAAAATCAGAAAAACTCTTGTAAACAGCATTTTTTTTATTACTATATTCTACACTTTAATAAGCATGATTGTTATTGCAGTATTTACAAAAGATCAGGCAAAGATATTAGTTTGGCCTGTAATAACCATGGTTAAGTCAATAAATATTCATGGAGCATTTATTGAAAGATGGGACGGAATTGTATTATCTGTCTGGATATTTTTCTTTTTTACAATGTTTACAAGCGGGTATTATTTTTCAGCAGACATATTAAAAAATACATTTAAAATAAGAAATAACAAAATAGCAGTTTTATTATTAATTCCATTTATATATGCAATATCCCTATATCCTGGTAATGTTGCAGAAAATGAACTCATTTCAAACTGGATACTTCCGCTTTTATTTTTTATAAATATAGTGTGTATCCCATTGCTTTTACTTATAATTACTAAAATAAAAGGTAAAGGGGTGGAAAGTAACTCTAACCCTGCATAATGCTATGTGGATAGGGTTACTAAATAATATGAAGAAGATATTTATAATTATATTATGTATAATACCTGTTATGCTTTCAGCATGCTGGGATAAAGTTGAAATAGATAAAAGGGTTTTTATATCAACAATTGGAATAGATGTGGGAGAGGATATTTCAAAAACAAATACATTAAAGAAATTTGAAAAAGGAGATCCCTTTCAGGAAATTGAGTTTAAGAAACTGAAGGTTACCTATGCATATCCTAATATAAGCGCATTAACTCCTCAAATGGGAGGAACTGCTGAAACAAAATATATAAATGTTGAAGCATATTCACTTCAGGATGCTGTTTCAAAGGCAACAAATAAAAGCAGCAGAAGTATAAGCTTTGGTCATCTTCAGCTGCTTGCAATTAATAAAAATGTATTACAGCAGCCTGATACTGTAAAGGAAATAGTAGATTATCTGCAAAGGCAGCCTGCAATTAACAGAACCATGCTGGTGGCAGTAGTAGAGGGAGATATTGAAGGATTTTTAAAGTATAAACCTGAAATGGAGAAAAATATAGAAAGTTATTTAAGCGGTTTAATGGAGAATAATGCAAAGTTTGGCTCCATAAGAAAGCTAACACTGGATGATCTCCTTAAAAGCTTAAGTGCAAATGGTAATACCATAATCCCTTATATAACATATGACAGAGATAAAAATGAAATGAATCTGCAGGGAGTAGCTATGATAAAGGACTATGCACTTAAAGGATTTTTAACAGCAAGGGAATATTCAGATATAGAATTTTTAAGGGGCGGTGTAAGCGGAGGCAAAAAGGTAGTATTTGTAGAAGGCCATCCTGTAGACTTTTCAATATCAAATATTAAAAGAAAAATAAAAACCACCAGACAAGGAGATAAATTAATTTTTAATATTTATTTGACTATTGAGGGTGAAATCAAGGAATACTATGCTGGAAAAGAGGTTTTTAACAATAGTTTTATAAAAGATATTGAAGAAAATTTTGATGAATCACTAAGCAAGGAGTTTCAGGACATTATAAAAATTACTCAAAGAGAAAATGGAATAGATGTAATAGGTTTAAGAGAAAATGTAGAAAAATATCATCCATTCATTTGGAAAGAGTTAGGAAGTAAGTGGGATACAGTATATAAAAACTCCGAAGTAAATGTATTTGTAACAACTAAAATAAGAAGAGTTGGAGTTGTAAAATAAATAATAGAAGTATGAATATAACTAAAACAATTGGCAATAATATCTATTAAGAAATTGTATTAACAGTGGGGGTTTGGAAAGATGAAAAGGTTAATCTGTTTATTAATTAGTGTTTTAGTTATATTTTCGCTTTTATTTAGGAATGATAAGGTAGTTAGTCAAAGTGAAATATCAGACAAGCTAATAAGATTTCATATTATTGCAAATAGCGATACCATAGAAGATCAGGCATTAAAATTAAAAGTAAGAGATAAAGTTCTTGCATATATATCACCAAAATTAAGTAATTCAAAAAGTATAGATGAATCCAGATTAATTATTAAAAATAATGATGATGAAATGAAGAAAATAGCAGAACAGGTTGTGAAATCAAATGGATACAGTTATAAAATAAGTTCCAGCCTTGGAAGAGGGAATTTTCCCATAAAAACCTATGGAAATATAACACTGCCCCAGGGTAATTATGAGGCATATAAAATAATGATAGGTGAGGCAGAAGGACAGAACTGGTGGTGTGTGATGTTCCCTCCATTATGCTTTGTTGACATTAGCAAAGGGGAAGTTTCATATGAGGAAACCGAAAAAGAAATGAGGACTGTATTAACCCCGGAAGAATACAGTGCTGTTGATAATACTAAGGGAAATAAAATTCAGATAAGATTTAAAATATTGGACATAATCAGCAAAATAAGAAACCCAGTATAGTTTTACTATATTGGATTTTTTATGCTTTTTTTTATTAATGTTTTTGCTAAGTTATATATATCATTTCCGCAGTTTGGATTAGAGTATTTGGCGCAATTTCTTTTTAATTCCTCAAGTTTGTCTTTTGACTGTAGTAGCTTGTCAATTATCTCATGGCATTTATCCACATCATTTAGATTGATTGCTAAATCATGTTTTAACAGGAATTCAGCATTTTTTTCTTCCTGCCCAGGTATAGGTGAGAATAAACCTAAAGGTATGTTGCAGCTAAGAGCTTCAGTTATTGTAAGTCCACCTGGTTTTGTAAGCAGCAGATCACTTGCCTGCATATATTTATTAACTTTATCTGTAAATCCAATTATTCTGGTTCTGGTTTGAGGAAAAGAAGTCCTGCTAAGATCAGTTAACGTTGAATAAAGCTTTTTATTATTACCAGTAATTATTATAATCTGTATCTGTTCTTTAACTAATGTTAACTGTTCATATACCTCAGCAATTTTTCCCATGCCAAGACTGCCTCCCATTATTAAAATGGTATATACATCTGGATCCAGATCAAGCTCAGCTAATGTGTCATTTTTATTAAATTTTTCGTAAAAACTTGGTTTTACTGGTATGCCTAAACTATGTATAGTTTCTCTTTGAATTCCTTTTGATTCCATTTCTTCAATCATGTCTGAATTTGAAACTACATATGCATCAATATGTGGATGAAGCCAGAAACTATGAGATGCATAGTCAGTAAGTATTGCAATAACGGGAATATCAGTTTTATTTTTGCCCTTTAATATTGACATCATTTCTATGGGAAATGGATGAGTGCAAAAAATTATTTCTGGAGAGAAATCCTCTATTAACGGTAAAAGCTTATATGTCATAGCCTCATTGATTTTATTACTTAATGTAGCAATTCCATAGTCATTTTCAGAGTAATCATAAAGCTTACCAAAAAGGGATGGTGTTACCTTTAATGATTTTAAATAACTTCCAATTACAACTTTATCAATTATGGGATTTATATATTTAAGGGTATCTATTACCTTTATTTCAGATTCCGGTTCGTTCAATAAAATATATTTTTTTACTGCCTCGGCGGCACCAGTATGACCTCCACCTGCGGATACTGATAGTATAAGTGCTTTCATTTTAATCACCTTCTGATTAATAATAGTTAAAATAAATAAATTTTGAGCGTAATAACATTATATAGGAAATATCTATTTTAATAAATAAAATAAAAAAATAATTAAGAAAAAATTAATACTTCAACTTGGAATTTAAAAAATATATAACAATGAGCAACTATTATTCATTAGCAGGAATAATGAAAGAGATAAATACAGATAATATTGTTGACAAAGGAGGGAAATTTATTATGAAGGCTACAAGAAAGAGAATCATCTATACTGCCATTGTAACATTAATAGTGGTATTTTCAAGTACATTTGCTATATTAATGACTTTGGAAAGGACAGATTACAGGAATTATTTACAATCTGAATATAGTAAAAATATGTTTGAACTAATAAATTCTGTCCAAAATATAAGGGTTAACTTAGCAAAAGCAGGTGTTGTTGGTTCAAGAGAACAAAGTATTGTTGTATTTGAGGAAATATTCAGGAATGCATCTATGGCCAATGATAAGCTTAACTCACTTCCAATTCCTCAGGAAATTTCAGCAGAAAGCAGTAAATTTATATCACAGATCGGAGACTTTTGTTATTCCCTTGGAACCTCTGCCTCTGAAGGAAAACAGTTAACGGAACAGGATTATGCTTCAATAGACAGGCTAAAAAAGCAATCATTGGCTTTGGAAGAGCAATTAAATAATATCTCATCAAATATAAACCGTGGGAATATTAAGTGGGGGGATATAAGGAAAAAAGTTACCGGAGTTCTTGCAAAGCAGGATGGGCAGCTGGTATCTGATAAATTCTCAGGAATACAAAAACAAATTGCTCAATATCCATCTTTGATTTACGATGGACCTTTTTCTGACAACAATTTAGATATTAAACCTAGAATTAATGAACAAAGCTTAATATCACTGGAGGAAGGAAAAAAGGCTGCTGTAAATATAATAGGTGCGGATAAAGTCAGCAGTATAGATTATAAAGCCAATGAGGGTAATGCAAAAATCGGATCCTATAGATTTGACATTAAAATTAAAGGAAGAGATAATAAAAATGGATCTGTTATATGTGAAATAAGTAAAAAGGGAGGAAAGGTTATTTATCTTTTAGACAGCAGATCAGTTGTACAGCCAAAGATAGACACAGCTAAAGCTTTAAATATTGGAACAAAATATTTAAGTGATATAGGATATAAGAATATGAATCCAATGTATGTGTTAAACTATGGTAATATTGCTGTGATAAATTTTGTATATAAACAGGATAATATTATTATGTATCCAGATCAGATAAAATTAAAAGTGGCATTAGATAATGGAGATATTATCGGCATTGAATCAGAAAAGTATTTAGTATCACATATAGATAACAGAAAATTAAATACACCTAAAATTACTGAAGCACAAGCTAGAACTAAGGTTGGAAAAAAATTAAAAATAAGTTCGGTAAAATTAGCTTTAATACCAACTGATACAAATAAGGAAGTACTATGCTATGAATATTCGGGAGCTTATAATAATGATAATTTTAAAGTTTACATTAATGCTGAAACAGGATATGAGCAGAAAATTGTGCAGATAATTAATACTCCTAATGGTCAGCTGACAATGTAGAAAAATATTTCATTAATAAAAAGTATAAAGTATAAGGATAATGTTATGAAATTTTCCTTATACTTTTTTATATGTACATAAATAGTTGCGAAAAAATACAAAAACAAATAAACTATATCATAGAAAATATTATTATTGTACATAAATAATTTTAATGCAATTATTATATTGAAAGCAAATATCTATATAGAAGGGTGATTTAAAATGACAAGAGCTTTAGCAATGATGTCAGGCGGATTAGACAGTGTGCTTGCTGCAAAATTAATTAAGGATCAAGGCATTGAGGTTATAGGAATATGCTTCAAATCTTATTTTTTTGGAGAAAAGAATGCTGAAAGAATGGCTGAACAAATAGATATACCATTAGTGGTTGTTGATTTTTCTAAGGAACATTTTGAAATGGTTAAAAATCCAAAGCATGGATATGGAAAAAACATTAATCCATGTATAGACTGTCATGCTATGATGATGAGGTATTCTGGAGAACTTCTTGATAAATACAAAGCAGACTTTATTATTACAGGAGAAGTTTTAAATCAAAGGCCAATGTCACAGAATAGAAACAGCCTTGATGTAGTTAAAAATGAGTCTGGATTTGCAGAGAAAATTTTAAGGCCTTTATGTGCAAAGACAATAGAACCTACTCAAATGGAATTGGATGGTTTAGTGGACAGAGATAAACTTTTAGATATTAAAGGGAGAAACAGAAAAGCACAAATGGAGCTTGCAGAAAAGTGGGGAATTAAAGATTATCCGTCTCCAGCAGGAGGATGCAGGCTAACTGAACCTAATTATGCAAAAAGGTTATTTGACTTATTAAAATATAATAAGAACCCGGAAGAAAGAGAACTGCATTTGTTAAGGATAGGGAGACACTTTAGATTATCAGAAAAGGCCAAAGCAGTGTCTACCAGAACTGGAGAAGAAGGAAATGAAATAAAGGAATTTTTAAATGATAAAGATTTATTATTTTGTTCAGAGGATTACAGCGGATCGGATATAATAATAATAGGAGAACCAGGGGAAAATGATATTAACATGGCAGCAAAAATAGCAGCAAGGTATTGCAAGGGTAAGCATGAGGATAATTTAAAAATAAAATATGGGTATTTTAATAATGGCTTAAACAAACATATTGTTACAGAAGCTGCTTCAGAGGAAGAATTAAATAAATACCTTATATAAAAGTACTATAGAGAGGTAAGTTATGAAGAAAAAAGCAATTATTACTGTTTCAAGCAGGCAGATTAATGAAGAAAATAATGATGAAGATGTTGAAGTAGTAACACCTGGAAACTTTTATAAAAAAGAAGATAGTTACTATGCTGTTTATGAAGAAACTGAGATTTCCGGCATGAAAGGAACTACTACAACACTTAAAATTGAGGACAATAAGCTATCCCTCATAAGAATTGGAAGTACAAGTTCAAAGATGGAATTTGATGAAAAAAAAGAAAATGTTTCAATGTATACTACTCCATATGGAACTTTGCAATTAAAAATTAAAACCAGTGATCTGGACGTGGATGTGAATGATTATGGAGGGGATGTAACTGTTAATTATGATTTAAGCATTGTAGGACAGGTACCAGTAAAAACAGTTCTTAAAATTAATATTAACCCTAATAAAAACTAATACAAACAGGCTGGCATATTATATATAAATTATAGTAGGCTGGCCTGTTTATTTTATTGCTATATACTTTTCAGGTTTAGAAATATATTATCTGGATAGTATTATTATTGAGAAATACAATTATAGTAATTTTCGGAGGGCAGCATTATGAATGATTTTAAAAACAAAGAAAATACTTATAAGAGAATAATAAACATTTTATGTGAGCATATGGACATAAATAGCAGCGAATTAATAAAGATTATGAAGGATAAAGAATGCAGATATATTCTTTTCCTGCTATTAAAAAAATATGACTGCATAAACATGGAAAACTTAAATAGAGACTTTTTAATAGATAGTAAGAAGAAAATAACCAGCAATTTAAGAAAAGCCGAAGAAAAAATGCTAATAAATAAAAGAATAAGAGATATGTATTTTGAAGCAGAAAATATTATGGAAAAATACAAATAAATTTTTATAAAAAAACAAAAAAAAGTATAGCACTAATTTAAAAACTGTGTTAATATATTTAATATGTTTTTAAACACAAAAATACCATTTTATTTATAGGGTAATATCTATTATAAAAGGTTTAATAATAATTGTCAATATAATTTTATAAGTTGTTTAAGGCTAAATATATTAAACAGGAGGTGAAAACTGTTTTAATGGTTATTAAAGCAGGTACATATGAGTACTAAATACATTTTTGTTACTGGAGGAGTAGTTTCATCATTAGGTAAAGGAATTACAGCTGCATCACTTGGCAGGCTATTAAAAAATAGAGGACTTAAGGTTTCAATACAGAAATTTGACCCGTACATAAATATAGATCCAGGTACAATGAGCCCATATCAGCATGGGGAGGTTTTTGTAACTGATGACGGTGCAGAGACAGATTTAGATTTAGGACACTATGAAAGATTTATAGATGAGAATTTAAGTAAAAACAGCAATGTTACAACTGGGAAAATCTATTGGTCGGTAATTACAAAGGAAAGAAAAGGCGATTACTTAGGGGGAACTGTACAGGTAATCCCGCATATCACTAATGAAATTAAATCAAGGGTATACAGAGTAGCCAAAGAAAAAGATGTAGATGTTGTAATAACTGAAATTGGAGGTACAATCGGAGATATTGAATCACTTCCATTTTTAGAAGCAATAAGACAGATAAAATATGAAGTTGGAAGAGAGAATGTATGCTTTATCCATGTCACATTAATACCTTACCTTAGTAAATCAGGTGAACTAAAAACTAAGCCTACTCAGCATTCTGTAAAAGAGCTAAGGGGAATCGGAATACAGCCTGATATTATTGTATGCAGATCTGAAAAGCCTATTTCCAATGAGATGAAGGATAAAATAGGATTGTTTTGTAATGTAGATAAAGATGCAGTAATTCAAAATCTTGATGCAGAAAATTTATACGAAGTACCATTATTGCTGCATGATGAAGGACTGGATACATTAGTATGCAAAAAGTTAAATTTAAAGTGCAGCGAAATTGACAATACTGAATGGATCAATATGGTTAATAAAATAAAGAATTTATCCAAAAATGTTACTATAGGGCTTGTTGGAAAATATGTAGAACTGCACGATGCATATATTTCAGTTGTAGAAGCATTAAATCACGGTGGATATGCAAATGATTCAAATGTTGAAATTAAATGGATAAATGCTGTTAATGTAAATAGTGAAAACGTAGATGAAATGCTGAAAGATGTAGATGGTATACTGGTTCCAGGAGGATTTGGAGACAGGGGAATAGATGGCAAAATTGAAGCTTGTAAATATGCCAGAGAAAATAATATACCATTTTTGGGAATCTGCCTTGGAATGCAGTGCTCTGTTATTGAGTATGCAAGGGATGTTTTAGGACTTAAAGAAGCTCATACTTCGGAAATAGATCCCGATACAAAATATCCAGTTATAGACTTAATGCCTGAGCAAAAGGATATTGACGATAAAGGCGGAACCATGAGACTTGGAATATATCCATGTAAGCTTTCTAAAGATACTAATTCATATAAAGCATATGGAGAAGAAATTATTTATGAAAGACATAGGCACAGATATGAGTTCAATAATGAATTTAGAAAGCAGTTAACAGATGCAGGTTTAATTTTGGCAGGTACCAGCCCAGATGAAAGACTGGTTGAAATTGTAGAAATTAAGAATCATCCATGGTTTGTTGCAGTTCAATTCCATCCTGAACTTAAATCAAGACCTAACAGGCCGCATCCTTTATTCAGAGATTTTATAAAAGCATCTCTTGAAAATAACAGAATGTAATTTAAAAGCTATGTTTTAAGTGTTAATTTAAAACATAGCTTTTTTAGCAGGATTTTAACAAGATATATAGAATAATATATTATGTATTAATAATAAATATTACTTTGGAGGTGAAACCTGATGTTGATTAATTCTGAATTGAGCATAGCAGTTAAAAACTACTATGGACAGTATAGATTAAGAAATTTTTCAATATTTAAAATAGATGACTTAAATAATTGTTTCACTCCGTTTAAGATTACAATTAACAAAAACAGAGAAATCGTAATAAAGATAAAATGCCCTATATGTGACTGTTATCATTTTTATAGATATTCTATAAGTGATGTGCTGGATAGAAACATTTTAGTTGGTGGTTGTGAATCTTTAGGAGTCCCGCTATTTTATATAGGGAAAAATAAAAATGTTACTAATAGAGTAAAAAGATACAATGAGGTAAATAGAAAATTATTTGCCATGATATAAACTTTGCAAAGTTGAAGGCTAAACATATTGACATATTAAAGACTGTGGTGTAACATTTAAGTGTAATTTGTATTTGAAAACGTTTTGCTAGGTGTAAAACCAAACCATTAATTCCAAACAATAATCAAAATTCCGAACTAAAATCCCATAGTTTTTCTATGGGATTTTAGTTTTAGTTAAAATTTTATGGATTAAAAATACAAAATGGGGTATAATCAAATGTAAAATATACTTTTCTTATGCAATTCTAAATAAAATCCCTTTTATTTACATAAGTAGTTTTAAGTTTAATGTGAGGTGTAAAATTAGTGAATAAAGAATTGGAAGAGACAACTCTTTCAGAATTAAAAGAAATAGCTAAAGGCTTGGGAATCAAAAATATTTCCAAATATAGAAAAAGTGATTTGATTGAAAAAATCAAAGAGATTTCACCAGTGAGTATAGAAAAAGATGGTATTGTTTTGCGGGAAAAAATAATTCCTAAAAGTGAAATAAAAACAAATGATGATATTAGTGAAACAGTTAAAACAGATACAACGGAAAAAGTACATGAAAGTGAAAAGAAAAGTAATATTGATGAAAACCATCTAAGGTATGAAGAAAAAAAAGAAAAGCTGAAAGAGATGATAAATGACTCTGAAACAGCAAATGGGGTTTTAGAAATTGTAGAAAATAATAACTATGGTTTTCTAAGGGGAAAAAATTATCTTTCCGGACCTGATGATATCTATGTATCACCTTCACAAATCAGAAGATTTAATTTGAGAACCGGTGATAAGGTAGAAGGCAAAATCAGAATAGCAAAAGAAGGAGAAAAGTTCCCGGCACTTCTTTATGTTCAAAAAGTAAATGGAGAGGATCCTGAGAGAGCTGTTGGAAGGATACCTTTTGAAAATTTAATTCCTATATATCCAAATGAAAGATTAAGGCTGGAAACAAATAGGGAAGAATTATCCATGAGAATGATGGATATTATATCACCAATAGGCAAGGGACAAAGGGGAATTATAGTAGCTCCTCCAAAGGCAGGAAAGACAACACTTTTAAAAATGATTGCTCAAAGCATTACCAGGAATTACCGTGAGGTAAAGCTTATTGTAGTACTTATTGATGAAAGACCTGAAGAAGTTACGGATATGCAGAGGTCAATAAATGGTGAGGTTATTTATTCTACTTTTGATGAAGAACCTGATCACCATACAAAAGTTGCTAACATGGTATTGGAAAGAGCAAAAAGAATGGTTGAACAAGGGCAGGATGTAATTATTTTACTTGATAGTATCACCAGATTAGCAAGGGCATATAATTTAACAATTACCCCTACTGGAAGGACACTTTCAGGAGGACTCGATCCAGGAGCTTTAATGATGCCTAAGAAGTTTTTTGGGGCAGCAAGAAATATTGAAAATGGCGGCAGCTTAACTATTTTAGCCACTGCTTTAATAGAAACGGGAAGCAGAATGGATGACATGATTTTTGAAGAATTTAAAGGTACAGGTAATATGGAAGTCCATCTTAACAGAAAGCTTCAGGAGAGAAGAATTTTCCCTGCAATAGATATATATAAATCTGGTACGAGAAAAGATGACCTGCTGTTTAAAGATCGTGATGAAAAAGAGGCAGCCTATAATATTAGGACTCTCCTTTATGATGAAAGCAATGTGGAAAATATTACTGAAGATTTAATTAATATGTTGTCTAAAACAAGAAATAATTATGAATTTGTTTCATTGATATCAAAGATGAATCTTGGAAAAGAAAGAACAAAAAGATAAATAAAATGAAAAAAACTCGGTCGAAAAGATCGAGTTTTATCATACCAATTTATTTTTCTTCTTTTAAGTTGAATTTCTTCATGAACTTTTCAACTCTTCCACCAGCATCTACTATCTTTTGCTTGCCAGTGAAAAATGGGTGGCATTTAGAACATATTTCAACCTTAAGTTCTTTTTTGGTAGAACCTGTAATAAAAGTATTTCCACATGCACACTTAACTACAGCATCATGGTAGTATTCTGGATGTATGCCTTCTCTCATTTTTTTCACCTCTTTAAATTTAAACATTAATTATTAACCTCTAGATTATAGCATATGTTAAATAACCCAGTCAACAACGAAAGCTAATATAATTAATATTAACTTTAATAGATTAGAATAAAGATTTTTATACTGATTTAATATATAATATAATTGTTTATAAATCATAAACTAATTTTAATATAAAACAATGTTAAAAAATTCGGAGGTAATTACTACAAGATGAGTAAGCTATATTTTAGATATGGGGCAATGAATTGCGGAAAGACAACTAGTTTAATGCAGGTTGCACACAATTATGAAGAAAGAGGCATGAAAGTAATTATTATGAAGCCAATGACTGATACAAAAGGTGCAGATAAAGTTGTATCCAGACTTGGCATTACAAGAAAGGTAGACATGCTTCTTGATGGACACGAGGATGTTTATGAAAGAGTAAATAATTGGATTAAGGAAAATGGAAAAGTTCATTGTATTTTAGTAGATGAGGCGCAGTTTTTTAAAAAAGAGCAGATAGATGAGTTTTTCAGGATAGCAGTAATGATGGATATACCTGTAATATGTTATGGATTAAGAACAGATTTTCAAATGAATGGTTTTGAGGGCAGTTCCAGGCTTCTGCTGCTTGCACATAGTATTGAAGAATTAAAAACAATATGTACCTGCGGCAGAAAAGCTATATTAAACGGAAGAAAAATGAATGGCAAATTTATTTTTGAGGGAGAGCAGGTTGCAATAGACAAATGTAATGACATTGAATATCAGTCTTTATGTGGAAAATGTTATTTTAAATATAAGGATGAGTATACACATATAAAATAATGTTATTGGAGGAGAATTAATGAAGAGGAAAACATCTGTAGGCGGCCAGGCAGTAATTGAGGGCGTTATGATGAGGGGAACCCATGGCATTGCTACGGCGGTAAGAAAGAGTGATGGACAAATCGTTATAGACATGCAGAATACTGTGCCTTATACAAAAAAAAATAAATTCTTTGCACTGCCTATTATCAGGGGATTTGTTTCACTTATTGAATCCCTTGTTATAGGAATAAAAACCCTGAATTATTCATCTTCATTCTTTGAGGAGGATGAGGAAGAGAGTAAATTTGATAAATGGTTTAAAGATGTTTTTAAGGAAAAAAGCAATGATGTGATTACAGCTTTTTCACTTATAATTTCCCTTGTGCTGTCAGTGGGAATATTCTTTATTTTACCAACTCTTGCTGCAAATTTATTTAAAAAAGTGGGAGTTAATAATACTATAATGCTTAATATAGTCGAAGGTGTAATAAGGATAATTATATTTCTTTTTTATATTTATTTTATAGGTAAAATTGAGGATATAAATAGAGTATTCCAATACCACGGAGCTGAGCATAAGACTATATTCTGCTATGAAGATGGAGAAGAGCTTATTCCTTTAAATGCCAAAAGTTACTCCAGATTTCATCCCAGGTGCGGGACTAATTTCTTATTTTTGGTTATGATAGTTAGTATAATGGTATTTTCATTAACAGGATGGAGTTCTCTGGGTGAAAGAATATTTTACAGGATAATTCTTTTCCCAGTTATATCAGGAATAACCTATGAACTGATAAAATGGTTAGGCAGAAGTGAAAGTAAGCTGGCCAGAATAATTGCATATCCAGGGCTTATGCTTCAAAAGCTTACTACAAGAGAACCTGATTTACAGCAGCTGGAAGTTGCAATAGCTGCACTTAAAAGTGCAGAAGGAATCGAAGACAATGATGACATGGAAAATAAAAAGGAACAGGAGATATAGTGCACATAGATGGATAATAGTATTCAGAGCCTGCTGATACAATCCTATGATTTGTTAAAAAATGCTGATATAGAATCATATAGATTGGATGCACAGCTTCTAATGGCAAAGGCTATTAATAAAGATAAATTGTTTGTAATGACAAACAGAGATTACAAAGTTGACATAAAACAGCAGCAGGAATTTTGGAACTTTATAAATTTGAGGATTAAGCATATGCCTGTAAAATATATTACAGGTGAATGTGAATTTATGGGAATGAATTTTATAATAACTCCCGGGGTACTAATACCAAGGCCTGACACTGAAACTTTAGTGGAATCAGCAATTGATGATATTAAAAAAAATAATGTGACCAATGTTTGTGATGTATGCTGCGGCAGTGGTGCTATTGGAATTTCAATTGCAGATTATATACCTGAAGTTATAGTAAATTGTTATGATATATCTGATACAGCATGTGATGTAACAAAAAGAAATATAGATAAATTTTTACTTAAGGAAAGAGTTTTTGTAGAAAAAAGTGATATATTAAATTTACCTGTAATTGAAAATAAAAAGTTTCAGATGATTGTTTCTAATCCGCCTTATATAAAGGATGAGGATATATGTAAATTAATGAGCGATGTAAAAGACTATGAACCATATGAAGCTTTATATGGTGGGGAAGACGGCGTTGAATTTTACATCAAAATTACTAAACAAAGCCTTAAACTGTTAGATAATTATGGTATATTGGCATTTGAAATTGGAGATACTCAAAAAAACCAGGTGATGGATATAATGAAATCCAATGGATTTAGTAATATTTACTGCATAAAAGATTTAGCTGGGAGAGACAGAGTTGTTAAGGGAATTTTAAAAAGATAACAAAATTAAAATAAAGAAAATTAGTGAAATTTGATGAAAACTTTGAATTTTGTTGATATGCTTTATTTAATTATGTTATAATAATAAATTGTTAAATTATTATTACGGAGTGATATAATAAATGTTAAAAAGATTAGATTTCATTGAAAATAAATATGAAGAATTATCTCTTAAAATTAGTGACCCTGAAGTTATGGCAGATCAAAAGGAGTGGCAGAAGCTTTGCAAGGAGCATGCTGAACTTGAGTCAATAGTAATTAAATACAGGGAATATAAAAAAGCTGAAGAAGAATTAAATGAAGATAAGGAAATGCTTAAAGAAGAACAAGATAAAGATATGAAAGATATGCTTCAGGAGGAAATTAAAGATTTAACCTCAAAGATTGAAGAAACATACAATGATATAAAGATTCTTCTATTACCTAAGGATCCTAATGATGAAAAAAATGTATTTATAGAAATACGTGCAGGAGCTGGTGGAGAGGAAGCTGCTTTATTTGCATCAAATCTTTTTAGAATGTATACAAGATATGCAGAAAGACATGGGTTAAAAGTTGAAACCATCAGTGCAAATGAAACAGATCTTGGGGGTTTTAAAGAAGTAGTATTTATGATTAAAGGAGAAAATGCATATAGTAAATTAAAATACGAAAGCGGTGTACATAGAGTCCAAAGGGTTCCTGATACAGAATCCAGTGGAAGGATTCACACATCTACAGCTACTGTTGCAGTGCTTCCAGAGGTAGAGGATGTGGATCTGGTTATAAATCCAAATGATTTAAGAGTAGATGTGTACAGGGCATCAGGACATGGCGGCCAGTGTGTAAATACCACAGATTCAGCAGTTAGAATAACCCATATTCCAACAGGACTTGTAGTTACCTGCCAGGATGAAAAATCACAGCTTAAAAATAAAGAAAAAGCAATGAAGGTTTTAAAGGCCAGATTGTATAAAAAAGCTGAGGCAGAAAGAAGTGCCGGTATTGCTGAAGATAGAAAAAGCCAGGTAGGAACAGGGGACAGAAGTGAGAGAATAAGGACATATAATTATCCTCAGGGAAGAATCACAGACCACAGAATAGGATTAACATTATATAAACTTGAATCCTTCTTAGATGGAGATATTGATGAAGTAATAAATGCATTAATAACTGAAGATCAGGCTGAAAAGATGAAAGCCATGGGTAATGAGGAAGTATAAACATTTATAAGAAGAGAGGTATAGTATGAATATTAATAAAGCTATTAGAAAGCAAAAAAGATCTTATAAAAGATTTATGCTGTCTATGTGCTTTATTTTTTTACTGCTTCCTATAGTTTTGCTTGTGCTCAAGAGTTTTAAAATTTTTTATATAGTATATTTAATTATAATTCAGCTTCTTATTTTAGCTGCCATGTTAATAAGAAGCAATAATGAAACATTGAAATTTGAGTATAATAACTATAGACTAAAGATAAATCAGGGAAAGATGAGGCAGGAGTTAAATATATTATGTGAAAAGGTAGTTTATGTACATACGGAGAGTATAGAAGATGAGGAAGATTTCAATATATATTTAATATGCAGTTCAAAGTTTAGAAGCAAGCGTTTATTTCCAATCAGCCTTAACTTTTTAAAAAATCATCCATATATTTCTTATTATTACAGTAAGATAAAAAAGCAGTACCCCGAAAAGCAATATTATTACACTGTTATAAAAAGCGGCAGGCTAATTAAATATGCACTATTAGATGCTATTTATAAAAGCTGCGTTTATGCAGAGTATTCTGAAGATGCCATTGAAAAAATTAAAAGATACAGGGAAGACTCTTACAAAAAATGATTTAAATATAAAGAATATTTAGCGGCAAATTAAAATATTAATTATAGAATAAATTTTTTTTAGGTGAGATTTTGAATAATAATTATACAGTTATGGTAGTGCTGTTTGGAAGTTTAATATCATTAATCGGCACAATGATAGGTGCATCTATGGGAATAATGGTAAGAAAGCCTTCAAATAAATTGCTTGGAGCTACAGTAGGATTTGCAGGGGGATTAATGCTGTCTATAGTAGTATTTGATCTGATTCCTGAATCAATTACTCATTGGGGGCTTTTCAGAACTGTTTTTTTCTGCATTATTGGAGTAGTAACTATTATTTATATGGACAGGAAGGTCAGCTTAAAAGGCATGAACCAGCATATGAAGGTTGCTGTAATGACGGCTTTGGGATTGATGATTCACAATTTCCCTGAAGGAATAATCATGGGATGCGGGTTTGCAACTGGAGGAAGCCTTGGCCTTAAGATGAGCTTAGTAATAGCAATTCACGATATCCCGGAAGGAATATCAGTATCAGCACCATTAATGGCTTCAAAAGTAAAAGCTGGGAAGATACTATTATATGCTTTTTTAACAGCCTTTCCAACTGCTATAGGAGCATTTCTGGGAGCCTATATTGGTTCTATATCCAAGGATATATTAGGGGCATGTTTAGCACTTGCTTCAGGTATAATGCTTTTTGTTGTATGCGGAGAAATGATGCCGGAATCAAACAAACTTTGGGATGGATTAACCAGCACCTTGGGAGTGCTTGGAGGAATTTTATCAGGACTTATAATAATACAGTTTTTATAAAGGTGGGAAAAATATGATTACAAAAGTTGTTAAAGTGGATGACAATAATATCAGCAGAGATGCTATTAGTGAAGCAGGGGAAATTATAAGACGCGGAGGCCTTGTGGCATTCCCTACAGAAACAGTATATGGCTTAGGAGCAAATGCACTTAATGAAGAAGCAGTTAAAAAGATTTTTTTAGCCAAGGGAAGACCTCAGGATAATCCTCTTATAGTTCATATTTCAGATATAGAACAGATTTATCCTTTAGTAAAATCTATTCCCCAGGTTGCAAAAAAGTTAATGAAAAAATTCTGGCCTGGTCCAATGACTATAATTTTACAGAAAACAGATGTAATTCCTGATGTAACCAGTGCTTCATTAGATAGTGTAGGTATTAGGATGCCTTCAAATAAAATTGCACATGAGCTTATAAGCGCTGCCAATGTTCCCATAGCTGCCCCATCAGCAAACATTTCAGGGAGACCAAGCCCTACTGATGTTGAGAGATGTGTTGAGGATTTAGACGGTAAAGTGGATTATATCATTGGGGGAAGTATCTGCAAAGTTGGAGTGGAATCTACAGTAATTGACTGTACTGTGTATCCGCCATGTGTGCTTAGGCCTGGTGGAATCACACTGGAAATGCTAAGGGAAGTTGACAATAAAATATATGTAGATCCCGCAATTATGAAAAAGCCAAATGCAGATTTAAAACCTAAAGCACCGGGAATGAAATACAGACACTATGCTCCTAAGGCACCGCTGAAAATTGTTAATGGGGATTTGAAAAAAACTATTGCAAAAATAAATGAAATAGTGCAAAATTATATAGATGAAAATAAAGTAGTGGGAATAATGGCTACTGATGAAACTATTGCCCACTATAAAAATGGTATTGTAATATCTTTGGGAAGCAGAGAGGATTTAAGCACTATAGCTAAAAATTTATTTGAAACATTAAGAATTTTTGATGATAAAAATGTTGATTTAATATTGTCAGAGTCCTT
Organism: Clostridium sp. JN-9; assembly: GCF_004103695.1. NCBI lineage: Bacteria > Bacillati > Bacillota > Clostridia > Eubacteriales > Clostridiaceae > Clostridium > Clostridium sp. JN-9. The sequence goes on from NZ_CP035280.1 coordinate 227,298, forward strand.
CGAAGAAAACGGGGTTGGGCTGGCAATAATGAATAGGCTGAAAAAATCCGCAGGCTTTGATATTATTAACTTGAACTAGGAGGTAAGTATGAAAATACTTTTTGTATGCACAGGAAATACCTGCAGAAGCTGCATGGCAGAAGCTATATTTAACTCAATGAGCAATAGAGGCAGAATCACTGCCCAATCTGCAGGGATTTTAGTGACCTCACACAATAAAACATCAAAAAATGCTTCATTAGTAATTAAGGAAAATTTAAACACTGATATTTCTGATAGATTAGCTGTTCAGCTTATGCCTGAAATGATACGCCAAGCTGACTATATTTTCACAATGACTGCAGGTTTAAAAAATTCTGTTTCATCTAATTTCCCAGAATATAAAAATAAAATTTTTTCTTTACCTGAGTTTGTGGGCGAAAGTGATGACGTTATTGATCCCATGGGCGGGGATATAACTGTTTATAGAAAAACATTTGCTCAATTAAAGGTTTATATAATTTTTTTGATTACAAGATTAAAAGAAGATAGGGGTATTTATTAAGTACTGATATCTTTTTTTTGTGTAAAAATTTCATACATTAACAAAAATTTAATGAGAACAATATTAAAGTGTTTCAAAGTTTTATAATACTTATATTAAGTATATTAAATATAAATAAAATATTTTGGAGGTGTAAAATATGAAAATAGCTTTAGGCAGCGATCATGCAGGACTACCATTGAAAAATGAGATAATAAAGCATTTAAATGAAAATGGAATAGAGCTTAAGGATTTTGGAACATATACTGAGGAATCCACTGACTATCCTGATTATGCTCTTAAAGTTGCAGAAGAGGTAGCAGGCAGAAGATATGATTATGGTATACTGGTTTGCGGTACTGGCATAGGAATAAGCATTGCTGCTAACAAGGTGCCTGGCATAAGAGCAGCACTCTGCAGTGATACTTTTAGTGCACATGCCTGCAGAGAACATAACAATGCTAATATATTGGCTATGGGCCAGAGAGTAGTGGGACCAGGACTTGCTATTGATATAGTTGATACATTTTTAAATGCCCAGTTTCAAGGCGGCAGACATGAAAGAAGAATAAATAAAATCACAGCAATTGAAAAAAAGTATTCAATAGGGGGAAAGTAAAATGAGTAAAGTTACACAAATAGCACATCCACTAATATTACATAAGCTGGCATTAATAAGAGATAAGAATACAGGATCTAAAGATTTCAGACAGTTAGTTGAAGAAGTAGCAATGCTGATGGCTTACGAAGTAACCAGGGATTTACAGCTGGAAGAGGTTGAAATTGAAACACCTATATGTAAGACTAAATGTAAGATGTTGGCAGGGAAAAAGGTAGCTATCGTACCAATACTAAGAGCTGGTCTTGGAATGGTAGATGGTATGCTTCAGCTGATACCAGCTGCTAAAGTAGGTCATATAGGACTTTACAGGGATGAAAAAACTCTTAAGCCTGTAGAGTATTTCTGCAAACTTCCACAGGATATTGAGGAAAGAGAAGTAATTGTTACAGATCCTATGTTAGCTACTGGAGGCTCAGCAGTTGATGCCATATCTCTTTTAAAGAAGAGGGGAGCTAAGTATATAAGATTAATGTGTTTAATAGCAGCTCCGGAGGGAATAAAAGCAGTAATGAATGCTCACCCTGATGTAGACATTTATGTGGCTTCCATAGATGAAAAGCTAAATGAAAATGGATATATTGTTCCTGGTCTTGGAGATGCTGGAGACAGACTATTTGGGACTAAATAATAAATAATTTATTATAATTTGGCATAATTTCTACATTAAGTATATTTTACATGGAGAAAATAACTTAATAAGATTTTATGCCTTATTTATTACAGTCTGTTTTTAACCTGAAGTACTTTAAATTGTAATAGTTTTATTATAGAATATAAATTATGAGTAACCTGATTTACAACTTAATTGTATTAAATATTTGGAGGAACTATGGAAAGGATAGGAAAACAAAATTATTATTTAGATATTTGTGAGACAGTTTTAGAAAGAGGAACTTGTTTAAGAAGAAATTTTGCTGCAATTATTGTAAAACAAGATGAAATTATTTCTACAGGCTATACAGGTGCTCCAAGAGGCAGGTTGAACTGCTGTGATATTGGGAAATGCAGGAGAGAAGAACTAAATGTACCAAGGGGAACCAGGTATGAATTATGCAGATCAGTACATGCAGAGCAGAATGCTATTATTTCCGCCAGAAGACAGGACATGATAGGAGCCGCAATGTATCTTGTAGGCAGGGAAGTTAAAAGTGGTGAATATGTACAAAATGCATCACCATGTTCACTTTGTAAGAGATTTATAATAAATTCAGGAATTGAAAAGGTTATAATAAGGGACAGCAAGACTAGTTTTAGGGAAGTGCCTGTAAGTCAGTGGATAGATAATGATGACTCTCTTGAAGGTGACTCTTCTTATTAGGACTTAAAAAATTCAAGGAAGGTAAGTTTATGAAGTTAATATTTTTATGGAGCTGCATAGCATTCGCATTATCTTTGATATTCACTCCAATAGTAAAAAAGTTTGCAATATACATTAAGGCTATTGACGTTCCAAAGGATAAAAGAAGAGTGCATTTAAAACCAACACCTCTTTTAGGCGGGTTAGCAATTTATTTTTCATTTATGCTGACGGTTATAATTAAGGCTGGAAATATTAGTCATGCTGAGGTAGGAATACTACTAGGAAGTACAATTATAGTTATTGGTGGATTTTTAGATGATAAATTTGACTTGAAGCCATGGCAGAAACTTATATTTCAATCAGCAGCCACTGTGTGCCTTATTATATTCGGAGTAAAAATTCAGCTGATAACAAATCCGCTATTTGATAATAAACAATACATAGATATAGGAGTTCTTGGGATACCGCTTACTTTTCTTTGGATAATAGGTATTACAAATGCAATAAATTTAATTGACGGATTGGATGGGTTAGCAGCAGGGGTAGCCTTCATTGCATCAGCCACTTTGTTTTTTGTAAGCATATTGAATTATAGAACAGAAGCTGCATATTTAACTGCAATATTGTGCGGTTCAATACTGGGATTTCTGCCATATAATTTTAACCCTGCTAAAATCTTTATGGGTGATACCGGTGCCCAGCTGTTGGGATTTTTACTGGCTTCTATTTCCATTGAAGGAGCTATTAAATCAGCAGCTGCTTTTGCCATTGCAGTACCAATATTAGCTTTGGGCCTGCCAATATATGACACACTATTTGCCATGATCAGAAGAAAATTAAATGGAAAACCAATAATGCAGGCCGATAGGGGACATTTGCATCATAGGCTGCTTGATATGGGGTTAACACAAAGGCAGACCGTTATCATAATGTATTTAATCAGTGCAGTATTAGGGGCCTTTGCAATATTAGCCATGAAAGTAAGTCCTCAAAGATCATACTTTATTTTAGCAGTAATAATGATATTGTTGGTGTTAATAGCATGGAAATGTGGATTTTTTAAACATAAAGAATAGTATGGAGGAAAAGTCATGAATAAAATAAAGATAATTACAATTTTTGGAACAAGACCTGAAGCCATAAAAATGGCACCCTTAGTAAGGGAATTAAATAATATGCCCGAAATTCAAAATAAGGTGTGTGTTACTGCCCAGCATAGACAGATGCTTGATCAGGTACTTGAATTATTTAATATCACTCCGGATTTTGATTTAAATATAATGAAAACAAAGCAAAGCTTAACAGGTATTACAACAAGAGTATTAAGCGGACTAGAGGAAATTTTTGATAAGGAAAAACCAGATCTAATATTAGTTCATGGTGATACAACAACAACATTTGCAGGTGCACTTGCTGCATTTTATAAAAAGATTAAAGTTGGTCATGTAGAGGCTGGATTAAGGACACATGATAAATATTTTCCTTTCCCTGAAGAGATGAACAGAAAATTGACTGGGGCCATTGCAGACATGCATTTTGCACCTACAACAGGGGCAAAGGAAAATTTAAAAAAGGAAGGAGTGGATGAGAAAAATATATTTGTAACTGGTAACACTGTTATTGATGCTATGAAGTATACAGTTCAGCAGCATTATGTTTTTGAAAATGAAGAACTTAATAAAATTGACTATGAAGGTAAGAAAGTCATAATGGTAACTGCTCACAGAAGAGAGAACTGGGGAAAGGGCATAGAAAACATTTGCGATGCACTTAAAAATATTGTTGAGTCAAATGAAGATGTTGAGCTTGTTTACTTAGTTCATCTTAATCCAGTAGTAAGGGATGTAGTCTATTCAAAGCTTCAGAACGTTCCAAGAGTACATTTATTACCACCCCTGGATACAAAGGAAACACATAATCTTATGAATAAATGCTTTATGGTAATGACAGATTCAGGTGGACTTCAGGAGGAAGCACCGCATCTTGGAAAGCCGGTACTGGTATTAAGAAATGTTACGGAGAGACCTGAAGCTGTAAAGGCAGGTACAGTAAAGCTTATAGGAACAGATAAGGATAATATTATTAAAAACGGAAATGAATTAATAAGGAATAAAAATGAGTATGAAAGAATGAGCAGAGCCGTAAATCCATATGGAGACGGTCTGGCATCAAAAAGAATTACAGAAGCTATTTTATATTATTTTGGAATGAGGGAAAACTGTTTTAAAGAATTTGTATAAACATAAAGTTTGTATATTTTTTAACAAAATCTATTGATAATTGCATTTTATTTGGGTATAATGAATGTGTTGACAGAAAACTTTGTAAATTAATATGGTAAATTACCAATTAACAAAATAGGAGGTTTTTATAATGAAAGATGTAGTTATAGTTAGTGCTGTAAGAACAGCCGTAGGCACATATGGAGGAGCATTAAAGAGTGTTTCAGCAGTAGACTTAGGTGCTTTGGTGGTTAAGGAAGCTTTAAAGAGGATAAATTTAGACCCAGCATTAGTTGATGAAGTTATTTTGGGTAATGTGCTTCAGGCTGGACTTGGACAGAATCCTGCAAGACAATCTGCTGTAAAAGCTGGTTTACCAGTTGAAATTCCAGCAATGACAATTAATAAAGTCTGTGGTTCCGGATTAAGAACTGTAAGCCTGGCTGCACAGATAATTAAAGCTGGGGATGCTGATATCATAGTTGCAGGCGGAATGGAAAATATGTCAAGAGCACCATATCTGCTTCCTACAACAAGATGGGGCCAAAGAATGGGAAATACAACTGTAGTTGATTCAATGATCAATGACGGTCTTTGGGAAATCTTTAACAATTACCATATGGGAATGACTGCAGAAAATATTGCAGAGCAGTGGAACATAACAAGACAAGATCAGGATGAGTTTGCTTTAGCATCTCAGAAAAAAAGTGAAGCAGCAATTAAATCAGGAAGATTTAAGGATGAAATAGTTCCAGTAGTTATAAAAACTAAAAAGGGTGAAGTTATTTTTGATCAGGATGAGCACCCAAGATTTGGATCAACAATAGAGGCATTAGCAAAATTAAAGCCTGCATTTAAAAAGGATGGCACTGTTACAGCAGGAAATGCATCAGGTATTAATGATGGTGCTGCTGCAATAATAGTAATGAGTGCTGAAAAAGCTGAAGAATTAGGAATAAAGCCAATGGCTACAATAAAATCATATGGAACAAAAGGCCTGGATCCTAAAATTATGGGATATGGACCATTCTATGCTACTAAAGCAGCTTTGGAAAAAGCAGATTTAAAAGTTGAAGATTTAGATTTAATAGAAGCTAATGAAGCTTTTGCTGCACAAAGTATAGCAGTTGCCAGAGATTTAAAGTTTGATATGAGTAAAGTAAATGTAAATGGTGGAGCAATTGCTTTAGGCCATCCAGTCGGATGTTCAGGAGCAAGAATCCTTACTACTCTTTTATATGAAATGGAAAAGAGAGATTCTAAAAAAGGATTGGCAACACTTTGCATTGGCGGAGGAATGGGAACAGCTATTATAGTTGAAAGATAAAAGTTTTAAGTTAAAAGTTTAAGTTAAAAGTTTAAGTTAAAAGTTCAAATGGCAAAGTTCAGGTATTGTTCTTTGCTGTTTGAACTTTTTTTAGTTTACTGTTATATAGAATGTAATTATATATATATTTATGAAATAAAAGTTAATATTTTGTTAAGTATTAAAAAAAAAATAAATAATCTGCATAACTTATAGTCAATAAATTAAAAATAGATATAAGGGAATTCACAGAAATAATGGGGAATTAGATCATAGGTTTTAATGTAATTAAACATTTAGTCAATAAACTATAAAGAAATGTAAAATTAGTTAAAAAAATAAATAATTTAGAAAATTTTATATTTATCATAAATTGAGTAACTATTCAGCTATTAAAATAATTTAAATTTACTGTTATTATTAATTTATTGAAAAAAAGCCTTCCATTTATCATTATTTTTTGGTATCATAAAGCCTGTCTTGCAAAAACTAATGATAAGGTGGTGACACATCGTGAGTGAAGGCCAAATCATCGAGATTTACAATCAAGGTGTATCTCAGGTTATAGGTGTTATTAAAGAATTATCAAATCAAATTAAAGAACTACAATCTCAAGTAGAAACACTTTCTAAAGAGAATAAGGCTCTAAACGAGCGTGTAAAATCATTAGAAAGCCAAGTCAACAAAAACAGTAGTAATAGCAGTAAACCTCCATCGTCAGATGGCTTTAAAAAGAAGACTAAAAGTTTAAGAACAAAATCAGGTAAAAAACCTGGCGGTCAAAGGGGTCATGAGGGAACAACATTGTGTTTACATGATACTCCTGATGAAATTGAAATTCACAATGTTGAATTCTGTACTGAATGCGGAGCATCCCTAAAGGATGTACCTCCTGAAAGATATATTGTTCGTCAAATTATAGATATACCAGATGTAAAAGTTAAAATTGTAGAGCATAGAGCAGAAGTTAAAATATGTCCTCATTGTAAAAGTAAAAATACAGCTGCTTTCCCAGAAGAAATAAAGAATACAGTTCAATATGGAGAACGCCTAAAAGCGATAGCTGTTTACTTAACTCAATATCAGTTGATTCCGTATAAACGTGCTGTTGAACTCATTGAGGATTTATTTAACCATCATTTAAGTCAAGGTAGTATGGTAACCTTCAATCAAGACTGTCATGATAATTTACAAGCTATAACAAATAGGATTAGAAATAGCCTTACCTCATCTACAGGAGCAGTTCATTTTGATGAAACTGGTATTTATATAGATAAAAAACGCCAGTGGCTTCATGTTGCTTCTAATAAAAATCTTACATATTATGAATGCCATGAAAAGCGTGGTAAAAAGGCTATTGATGATATTACAATACTTCCAAACTTTACTGGGACGGCAGTCCATGATGGTTTTAAAACTTATTTTAAGTATACTAACTGCAATCATGCTCTATGTAATGCTCATATATTAAGAGAACTTAATGGTATAACTGAATTACAAGGTCAAAACTGGGCAAAGCCAATGAAAAATCTATTGTTAGATATAAAAAAAGAAGTAGATTTAGCTAATAACAAACAAAATGCTTTACCTTTAGATAAAATTCAGGATTTTGAATCTAAGTATGATAAAATACTTAAAGCTGGCATTGACGAAGACTATGCTAAAAACATTGAATTATATTCTAAAAAGAAGGTAAAGAAAAGTGCCAGTCTTAATTTACTCAATAGATTAAATGGCTATAAGGAACAAATACTTGCTTTCATGTATGACTTTGATATACCTTTTGATAATAACTTAGCAGAACGTGATTTACGTATGGCTAAAGTTAAGCAAAAGATTTCAGGCACCTTTAGAAGTTCTGCTGGAGCTAACGCTTTTACTAGAATCCGTGGATATGTATCTACTGTAAGAAAACAAGGCAAAAATGCCTTGGATTGCATAAAATCAACATTTACAGTGAATCAATTTGATCCAACTTTGACGTAAAAGCTCCGCTTAAAAAGGAACGAAGTACCTCTTTTTGGTGAACCTAAAATTAATATTAACACCTTACTGTCAGATGCATAAGAATTTGAAAGTAAGGTGCTTTTTTATATACTTTTTAGGGTAACTGAATAGTTACTAAATTGAAGTATTAAAAAATTATATGTCAATATTGATGAAAAATGAATAAAACAAAAGCTATACAGTCGAATTATATGATGAAACCGTATAAACTATGATATTTATAAAGATTTAGTTTAAATTAAAGAAATACTAGATTTTCTTTCTTACAATAACAACTATATAATAGTTCTATTAATGAAACCCCGGGGGTAAACAAATTGAATGATGAAATAAAAAGCATGTTAAAGAAAATTTTTATCTACGATATTGTAGTAGCTATTATATTTTCAGTAATAATTATGGTAGCAATAAGACTTGATTATGCTGTAATATTTCTTTTGGGTCTGGCAATATCCTTCGGCAGTTTTTATTTAAATGCCTTTACCAGCAATTATGCAATTGAAGGCAGGAGAAAAATGTCGAAAAGTATTATTGTTTTATCATTCTTTTTAAGGGTAATAGCCGTAGCATTGATTGGAGCTATATTATTTACATTTAATAAGTATTATGTTATAGCTTATATATTCGGATATAGTACACATTTCATATCAATTTTAATATATGGCTTAACCATAAAAGAAGAGTGAAAGGAAGTGAGTATATGGAGGAAATGAAGGAATTATTCCAGATACCTTTATTTGGATACAAAATAGGTATAACATCAAGTATATTAATTCAGTGGATAGTTATAATAGCTTTAGGAGTGATTGCTTATTCTTTAACTAAAAACCTTAAAAAGGTTCCTGATAAAAAACAGGGAGCTGTAGAGATTTTTGTTAATTTCATAGATAATCTTGTAAAAGACAATATGGGCGAAAATGCTATGGAGTTTGTACCATATGTTGGTACACTGGTAATATATCTGCTTGTATTAAACTTAGTAGGATTAACAGGGTTTAAAGCACCTACAGAGGATTTCAGTGTTACACTTGGATTCGCAGCTGTTAGTTTCTTTGTAATTCAGGCTAATTCTATTAAAAAAAATGGGTTAATTTCATATTTTACAGGATATGCAAAACCACTAGGATTGTTACTGCCAATCAATATACTGGAGAGAATCATGACACCAGTATCATTAAGTCTCCGACTCTTTGGCAATATGACAGCTGGAGCGGTAATATTAGGTATTGTTTACAGCGGACTAGGAAAGTTTTCAATAGGAATACCAATACCGCTGCATGCGTACTTTGATGTATTTGATGGAACAATCCAAACCGCAATTTTTGTTATGTTAACAATGATTAATATAAAAATAATTTCAGAAGAGTAATAATTAATAAGGAGGATAAAATTATGAATATTGATTCAAAAGGATTTGTAGCTGGAATGGCTGCAATAGCAGCTGGTATTGCAGCATTAGGCTGTATAGGTGGAGGTATTGGTACAGGTAATGCAGCAGCAAAAGCTGTTGAAGCTGTAGGAAGACAACCAGAGGCAAGTGGTAAGATTACTACTACTATGATTCTTGGTCTTGCACTATCTGAAGCTACTGCAATTTATGCATTCCTTATCGGACTTTTACTAGTATTTAAAGTTACTTTATAAGAGTTTATTACATAGCATGTGAAGTAACCTGAAGGGAGGCTTCTACTTTAATGAGTGTAGATGGCTTAAGAATTATTGAGACCATTATCAATCTGTTTATTCTATACTTTATTTTAAAAAAGTTTCTTTTTAAGCCAGTTAATAAAGTTCTAACAGATAGAGAAAATGAAGTAAGTGATACCATAACAAGAACAAAGAAAAATGAGGAAAAATCAAAGAGCCTCTTACTTGAAAATGAAGAAATGATCGGTAAATCCAAGGAAAATGGAAAAGCAATAATTGAAGATTATAAAGTTAAAGCAGAAAACATTTCTTCTAATATAGTATCAGAAGCTCATAGTGAAGCAAATCTTATAATGGAAAGAGCAAAAAAGGAAGCTGAAAGAGAAAAAAATAAAGCCAAGGATGAGATAAAAACCCAGATAGTGGATTTAGCAGTTTTAATGTCTTCAAAAGCTTTGGAAGAATCTATTGATGAAGAAAAGCAAAGAAAACTAATTGATGATTTTATTTCTAAGGTAGGTATCTAATTATGTATGAATATTTAGATAGAAGATATGCTCTGGCACTTTATGAGGTTGCTGAGGAAAAGGGAAAAGTAGAAATATTTCTGGATGATTTAAGACAGATTGTAAAAGTTTTTGATAATGATGAAGATTTTTTAAAGATAATGAAGCATCCAGAGATAAGTATTGCAAGAAAAAAGAAGCTTTTCATCAAAATTTTCAAGGGTAAGATTGATGATGATTTACTTTCATTTTTATTAATTTTAATTGAGAAGGATAGAATATTGTTTCTCAAAGAAAAGCTGGTAGAAATGGAAAAGATTCATTTAGACAGGAACAATACACTGCTTGCACATGTAAAAACAGTGATTCCTCTGGATGAGTCACAGAAAAAACAATTAATCAGCAGTCTTGAAAAAAAGTATGATAAAAAAGTTATATTAAAAGAAGAAATAGATAAAAGTGTTATCGGTGGTGTCTATGTCAGAGTTGGCGATGATGTAATTGATGGTACTTTAAAATCTAAATTACAGGAAATGAAAAAATTAATGCTTAAAAGAGAATAGAGGTGAGCCTATGAACATTAAACCTGAAGAAATTACGTCAATAATAAAAAAAGAAATTGAAAAATATGATAATAAAATAGAAACTGTTGATTCAGGTACAATTATTCAGATAGGTGATGGAATAGCAAGAGTTTATGGATTAAATGATTGTATGGCAGGTGAACTTCTAGAATTCCCAAAAGATGTATATGGAATGGCCCTAAACTTAGAACAGGATAATGTTGGATGCGTTCTTTTAGGTTCAGAAGAGGGAATAAAAGAAGGAGATATAGTAAAGAGGACAGGAAGAGTTGTGGAAGTGCCTGTTGGTGAAGCATTAGTGGGCAGAGTTGTTGACGCTTTGGGAAAACCTATTGATGGTAAAGGACCCATATTAACAAATGAAACAAGACCTGTAGAATCACCAGCCCCAGGCGTTATTGATAGACAATCCGTTAAACAGCCGCTTCAGACTGGAATAAAAGCTATTGATTCAATGATACCTATAGGTAAAGGACAAAGGGAATTAATTATAGGTGATAGACAAACAGGAAAAACTGCATTGGCAATTGATACTATATTAAACCAGAAGGGTAAAAATGTAAAATGTATTTATGTAGCCATAGGTCAAAAGCAGTCAACTGTTGCCCATATAGTAAATGATCTGACACAGATGGGGGCTATGGATTATACCATAGTTGTATCTTCAACTGCATCAGAATCAGCACCATTACAATATTTAGCACCATATTCAGGATGCAGTATTGGTGAATATTTCATGGATAAAGGTGAAGATGTATTAATAGTATATGATGACTTATCTAAGCACGCTGTTGCCTATAGAACAATGTCATTATTACTTAGGAGACCACCAGGAAGAGAAGCTTATCCAGGAGATGTATTTTATCTGCACTCCAGATTACTTGAAAGAGCTGCAAAACTTTCAAATAAGCTTGGAGGGGGATCACTTACTGCTCTTCCAATAATAGAGACCTTGGCAGGAGATGTAACTGCATATATTCCTACTAATGTAATTTCCATAACAGATGGACAGATATTCCTGGAATCAGAATTATTTTATGCAGGACAAAGACCAGCAGTTAATGCAGGTATATCTGTATCAAGAGTTGGCGGCAGTGCTCAAATAAAAGCAATGAAGCAGGTTGCAGGAACACTTAGACTTGAACTGGCACAATATCGTGAGCTTGCTGCATTTGCACAGTTTGGATCAGACCTGGATAAAGAGTCTAAGAGAAGGCTTGAAAAAGGTAAGAGATTAACGGAAATACTTAAACAGCCTCAATACAAACCATTATCAGTTGAAAAGCAGGTAATGATTTTATATGCAGGTGTTGATAACCATCTTATGGATATACCTGTTAATAAAATCAGAAAGTTTGAAGATGAATTTTTAGCTTATATGGATACTCAGCACAGGGAAATTGGAGAAGAAATTAACTCTACAGGTGAATTAACTGATGATATAAAATCAAGGCTAAATGAGGCTATAAATGAGTTTAAAAAAGTTTTTTTAGCAGAGGAATAGTCTAGAATCCTTTGCAGGAGGTGAACTATGGCAGGACTAATTGCTATAAGAAGAAGAATTAAGTCCATTACCAACACAAGAAAAATTACTAACGCCATGGGGCTCGTTGCCACCGCTAAGCTTAGAAAAACAAGAAGCTTACTTGATATTAATTGTGATTATTATGATTCCTTTGAGGAAACTATTAAATTAATAGTGCAAAATGTTGAAAATTATAACATATATACTCATGGTAATGAAAGCAATAAAGAGCTGATTATAGTTTTTACTTCCGATTCGGGACTTTGTGGAAGCTTTAATTCAAATGCTGTATCAGAAGCAATTAGGCAGGCATCTGAGAATAAGGATAATTCTTTCATTATGGTGGTTGGACAAAAGGGAAGAGCATATTTCAAAAAATTGAAATACTCTACTGCAGCAGAATATGTTGGAATTTCTGATCTGCCCTCTTTAAAAGAAGCTAGAATTATTGCTGAACATGCATTAAGACTTTATAGGAATGGCGAAGTAGGAAAAATAAAGGTTGTTTATACCAAGTTCCACTCCGCTGTAAAACAAGATGTATTGACAAAAAAGCTGCTTCCAATAGATTTTACTGCAGTTAATAACAGTAGTATTATTCTTGAACCTGAAGTGAATACTTTACTGGAAGACTTATCAGATACATATATTCAGCAATGTATATTAAATTATATGCTTAACTCAAAAGCTAGTGAACAAGGGGCAAGAATGTCTGCCATGAACGGAGCAACTAAAAATGCAAATGACTTATTGGAAAAATTGCAGCTAAAATATAATAGAGTAAGGCAGAGTTTGATTACTCAGGAAATTTCAGAAATAGTTGGTGGAGCAGAAGCTCAAAAGTAAGGAGGTAAACTGATGCCAGGCAAAATAGGTAAAGTTGTACAGGTAATAGGACCTGTTATAGATATAAAGTTTGATTCAGACAGCCTTCCTAATATTTATAATGCTATAGAAATTATACTTGATGATAGAAAAATTGTTGCTGAGGTTGAACAGCATGTTGGTGACGATATTGTAAGAGCTATAGCTATGGAAGGAACTGAAGGTTTAAAAAGAGGAATTGATGCTGTTGATACTGGAAAACCAATAACTGTTCCTGTAGGAGAAGAAGTCCTTGGTAGATTGTTTAATGTTCTTGGAAAGCCTATGGATGAGGCAGGAGAGTTTAAGGCTAATGAATTTTATTCTATTCATAGACCAGCACCAACTTTTGAAGAGCAGTCTGTTGAGCCGGAAATGTTTGAAACCGGGATTAAGGTTATTGACTTGTTAGCACCTTATCAAAGAGGCGGTAAAATTGGACTGTTTGGCGGCGCAGGAGTTGGTAAAACAGTATTGATCCAGGAGTTAATTAATAACATAGCAAAACAGCACGGTGGTTTATCAGTATTTACTGGTGTTGGTGAAAGAACAAGGGAAGGTAATGACTTATACAATGAAATGAAGGAATCTGGTGTTATAAACAAAACAGCACTTGTCTTTGGCCAGATGAATGAACCGCCAGGAGCCAGAATGAGAGTTGCATTAACCGGATTGACAATGGCAGAATATTTTAGAGATCAAGGACAGGATGTTCTTTTATTTATTGATAATATATTCAGATATACCCAGGCAGGATCAGAAGTTTCAGCTTTACTTGGAAGAATTCCAAGTGCAGTTGGATATCAGCCTACACTGGCTACTGAAATGGGAGCTTTACAGGAAAGAATTACATCAACAAAACATGGTTCAATTACATCTGTTCAGGCAGTATATGTTCCAGCAGATGACTTGACTGACCCAGCTCCAGCTACTACATTTGCTCATCTTGATGCAACAACTGTATTGTCCAGATCCATAGTAGAACTAGGTATTTATCCTGCTGTAGATCCATTGGAGTCATCATCCAGGATACTAGATCCTAGAATTGTTGGAAATGAACATTATGAAGTGGCATCAAGAGTAAAACATATTCTTGAAAGATATAGAGAATTACAGGATATCATTGCTATTTTGGGAGTAGATGAACTTTCGGATGAGGATAAGCAGGTAGTAACAAGAGCAAGAAGGATTCAAAGATTCCTTTCACAGCCATTTACAGTTGGTGAGCAATTTACAGGTATCAAGGGTAAATATGTTCCCATTAAAGAAACAATAAGGGGCTTTGAAGAAATATTAGATGGCAAATATGATGATTTACCAGAATCAGCCTTTTTATTTGCTGGAACTATAGATGATGTTGTTGAGAAAGCTAAATCCATTATGGGAAGCCAGGAATAGGAGAGGATTTTATGGCAGAGACTTTAAAATTAACAATTAAATCTCCTGAAAAAGAACTTTTTAGTGGTGCAGTTATTGAAGTCATCACAGAAGGTGAAGATGGTAAGGTAGGAATATTACCTAATCATATACCAATGATCAAGTCTCTAATTCCAACAATAACTGAATTTACTGATGCAGAAGGTAAAAAATATAAAGCTGTTACTTCCGATGGAGTTATAAAGGTTCTTAATAATGAAGCCGTTATACTCTGTGGAGCCTGTGAATGGCCTGAGGATATAGATATAAAAAGAGCTCAGGAGTCAAAGTCCAGATCTGAAAAGAGATTACAGGAAAAGCAGAATATTGATATAAAAAGAGCTGAAAACTCTCTTATGAGAGCGCTTGTTAGAATAAAGGCAAAGGAAATTATATAGATTAGAGTAATTTACTCTAGTCTTTTTTTTATGCATAATTTAATGTAGAAATGAGAAAGCCCCACTTATGCACATTTTTATTTAAAAACTATATATTAATAATATATTTATTGAATATTTCAAAGGGTATTTGTCCATAATCAAAATAATACAAATTATGAGAGGGGTAAAATATATCTCTGTTGAGTTATATTGTGTTTATTATGTTGCGGAAAATAGAAGTTTTTGTATTGATAATTATATTTTTGTTTATAAATATGAACAGCCATTCATTTGCAAGCAATAAAGGAGACTTAATAGATAGCATGGTAAAAAGCTGTAATGGCAATATTCAGGAATATGGAATTAGATTTTCTTTTAATGCTAATGGTAATGGAGAGGAAATATGCAGCAGCATCTTAAAAAAAATTAATCCTAATATTAAGGATATAGATAATGTAGTTCGAAATGATAAATTATACTGTATTGAAATCAAAAGTAATATCATTAATGGTTACATAGAAAGTATTAATTATGACAATTATAATGTTGTAACTGTAAATTTAACTAAGAAGGACAACGTAAACAATTTAACTGATTTTAAAAAAGATATTTCTTCAGCTCTAAGTAAAGATTATAATGTGAACACATATTTCATGTATATTAAGTTCAAAGTTGATTCACAGGATTTAGAACATATTAATGAAAAATTGGGGGTAGTTATAAAAGAACATGGAGGTACTGACATACAAACAGTACAATTAGAAAATGGATTCAGCAGTACTGCTTATACTGGGAGATATTCACCTATTAAAAGTGCTGGAAGATCAATTGATTTAAACTATGCTGTATGCAAATATCCTTCCGGAATTGATGTGATAATTGGAACACCGGAAATACTTACTTCCTACTAAAGATAAACAAAATGTAAATTTAATTAAATTATTAAATGGCCAAAGTTATCTATGCTATACAACAGTACTGTAGATTGGAGGATGTAAATGAGTAAAATAATTATTAATGGAGGAAAAAAGCTAGAAGGGGAAGTAGATATTAGTACAGCTAAAAACTCTATATTACCAATTATAGCAGCCAGCATATTAAGTGAAGATAAGTGTATTATAAATAAGGCCCCTATGTTAGAAGATGTATTTGTATTGTGTGATGTACTAAGGTCTATTTCTGCAAAAATAGACATTGATGTTTTAAACAAAAGCGTATTTATTGATTCATCAAAATTAAAGAATTGTGAACCCAATAGTGAATTAGTTAAAAAAATGAGGGCATCATTTCTTATAATGGGTCCTATGATATCAAGATATGGAAAATTTAAAATTTCACTGCCTGGAGGATGTAATATAGGTACAAGACCAATAGATCTGCATCTGAAGGGGCTTACTGCATTAGGCGCAAAAATAAATGTTGGTCATGGGTATGTAGAAGCCAAGGCCAGCAGACTTGTAGGAAATAAAATATATTTGGATTTCCCATCGGTTGGTGCAACAGAAAATATAATGATGGCTGCTGTAAAGGCTGAGGGAGAAACAATAATAGAGAACTGTGCAGAGGAACCTGAAATAGAGGATTTAGGTAAATTTTTAAATAGTATGGGAGCAAATATTATTGGAGCAGGTACAGATACCATCCATATTATCGGAGTAAAGGAATTAAAGGGAGCATCTCATGTACCCATTTATGACAGGATTGAAGCAGGTACTTTTATGGTAGCAGCTGCTATAACCAGAAGTAAAATTAGAATTAATGGGGCTAATGAACAACATATTAAACCTGTCATTGCCAAATTATCTGAAATGGGAGTAAAAATTCACTGTGAAAGTAACTCAATAACAGTAGATGGAGATGTGGACTTAAAGCCTGTGGATATAAAAACCATGCCATATCCAGGTTTTCCAACAGATATGCAGGCTCAAATGATGGGACTTTTATGTACTGTTAAAGGAACAAGCAATATTTCTGAAACTATTTTTGAAAATAGATACATGCATGTACCAGAGTTAAAAAGAATGGGAGCTAATATTAAAATTGATGGGAGGACAGCCATTATAGAAGGCGTTGATAAATTAACAGGCAGTGAGGTAAAGGCAACAGATTTAAGAGCCGGGGCTGCATTAATATTATGTGGACTGGTTGCTGAAGGACAATCTACAATTACAGATATATATCATATCGATAGAGGATATGTAGAAATAGAAAAAAAGCTGAAAAATTTAGGAGCTGAAATAAAAAGGGTAAATTAATATAAGCTGCTTTAATGCAAAAAAGGGATATTGCTTAATAAATGCAATATCCCTTTTACTTTGGTAATATTTTTATCTTTATACTAATAAAATATATTATGCTATTTTCATTAGAGGGAGGAAGTGCATTGAAAAGAATAATTATCCCCTTTCATTTGAAAAGAATAGTAATAATCTTAACAGCTATTTTATTATTTATAATGATATTACCAATTTTAATTGTAGGTGTTAACAATAATTTAAAAGGCGATATAACTAAATTTGGAGTTAAGCCTAATGATGTTATATTTAATAAGAACAATGGCGGAGGACCAGAAATAAAAGTATATTTAACCAAGGAAAACAAGATTTTAAGCATAAGCCTTGAAGAATATATAAGGGGCGTTGTTGCAGCAGAAATGCCTGCGGAATATAATATTGAAGCTTTAAAGGCTCAGGCAGTAGCAGCCAGAACCTTTGCAGCAGCACATATGGAGTGCTTTGGAGGTGTTAAATACAAGTATGCTAATGGAGCAGATGTAGTGGATACAGTTCAATGTCAGGCATATATGGACAAGGATACCAGATTTAAGGCATGGCCTGAGAAAAAAAGCGGGGAGTATTGGAATAAAATCACTGAAGCAGTAAAGTCTACTGCAGGTGAAATTCTAACCTATAATGGAGAATTGGTTATGGAACCCTATTATTTTGCTGTAAGCAGCGGAAAAACAGAAAGCAGCAAGGATGTTTTTTCTCAAAATATAGATTATTTAAAAAGTGTAAGCAGTCCCGGTGATGAAAATTCACCTGAGTTCAAGTCAGTAGAAAATGTAAAATCAGCGGACTTTGTAAACCGGGTTAACAGCACTTATCCAAATGCAAAACTTTCAGCAGGCAGTATAAAAAAGCAGGTAGCAATTTTAAGTACAAGCAGTGCGGGCACGGTGAAATCTATTAAGCTTGGAGGTACCACAATTTCTGGATCAGATTTTAGAGCCATGTTTAATCTGCACTCCTCAAATTTTACATTAAGCTACAATAAAAACACTGTTATAATTACCTGCAGGGGATGTGGGCATGGTGTTGGCATGAGTCAGTGGGGTGCCAATTATATGGCTAAAGCCGGAGACAGTTACAATAAAATATTAACTCATTATTATCAGGGAGTTAAAATTGAAAAACTAAAATATTAATATATATACTTTGAAATCTGCAAAGTATATAATAGCAATGCTAAAGCTCAAAAGTTAAGTAATAAATATTATCGATTTCCTTTATTAAGGGAATCTTAAGTTTATCTTTTGTAAAAGAAAACTGAGATATTTATTATTTTTTTTTGGGCTTTTTTCTTGATTTAAGTTTTTCATTTGTCAGATGTGGCATATTTTGAAGATAATGTGTAATGTGCTGTCAAAAAAATATGAAAAAAGTAGTAAATTTTTTATATAAAATATGTATTTTTTAGGAGCATATGGACAGACTGAAAATGGAGGTGTTCATATGGACAAAAAAATTTTCAACAAGAGTTCAAATTTTTTTAAAAGGGAGGGCTTCTATGTAATTTTATTTGTATGCTTGTGCGTTGTAGCCGCAGTTGCTGCAGTAACTGCCAAAAACAGTGTAAAGTTAAAAAATACACCTATAACTCAAAATAGCGTTACTGATCAGAAAAATGGCAGCAGCACAGCAGATATAGCACAGGAGCCTAGCGTAGAATATGAAAATGCTCTGCAGGTAAAAAAGAATAACAGAGCAAATATATCTGTACCAAAAACTGGTTCAACAGGTGTAGCAGCTGCTACGGATACAACTTTTGTTAAGCCTGTTAATGGAACAATAGCAAGACAATTTTCATCTGAACCTGTTTATTGGGATTCTACAAATTCCTACAGACCTAATTTTGGTATAGATATAAAAGCTGGTTTAGGTGAACCAGTTGTATCGGTTTTAGGCGGTAAAATCGAGAAAATAAGCAGTACAACTGAGAATGGCGTTGAAATTGTAATAGATCATCAGAATGGGTTAAAAACAGTATATTCAAACCTTGATGCAAAAGTATTAGTAGCTCAGGGACAGACTGTTAAAAAGGGTGAAAAAATAGGTGTTGTTGGCAACACTACATTAAACTCAGCATATGAAAAGTATGGTGATCACTTACATTTTGAGGTTACAAAATCCAAACAATCAGTAAATCCATTAACATATATAAAATACTAGATTATTAGCCATTTTCCGATTAATATATCGGAAAATGGCTATATAAAGTAATTTAAATATGCAGTAAAGCATATTTATAAGTATAGAAGGGTTAAGGAGGCAGCACTTTGAAAGATTACATTGAAGATAGAGTTTTAGAAGTTGCTAAATATATCATAGGATCAAAAGCTACAATCAGAAAAACAGCAAAGGTTTTTGGAGTAAGTAAAAGTACAATACACAAGGATATGACAGAAAGATTGCCTAAAATAAATCCACAAATTGCCATGGAAGCTAAAAATATTCTTGATTATAACAAAGCAGAAAGGCATATCAGAGGTGGAAAAGCTACAAAAATGAAGTACAAGGCTATTGAAGGTTAATAACATTCCTATTATAATAAAACTATTAGTATGCTATAATCAGATTATAATTGTGATTAATTAAAGCATATAACTACAAATGAGCAGGAGTGAAGAGGGAATGTTTTTTAGTATAGGGACAGATTTGGGAATTGATTTAGGAACAGCTACTGTTTTAGTATATATTAAAGGAAAAGGCGTAATATTAAAAGAACCTTCAGTTGTAGCAATAGATAGAACTAATAACAGGGTGCTGGCTGTAGGGGAAGAAGCCAGACAGATGATTGGCAGAACCCCGGGAAATATAGTAGCAATTCGTCCAATGAGAGACGGTGTAATTTCTGATTATGATATCACAGAAAGAATGTTAAAACATTTTATTTCAAGAGCTTGCGGTAAGAGAAGAATATCATCACCAAGGGTAGTGGTTTGTATACCATGTGAGGCTACCGAAGTTGAAAAAAGGGCAGTTATAGATGCAGCTAAGAATGCGGGAGCAAAAAAAGTATTTTTAATTGAGGAGCCATTAGCTGCTGCAATTGGTGCAGGTATGGATATTACCATAGCTAGTGGAAGTATGGTCATTGATATCGGAGGAGGAACCACTGATATTGCAGTTATTTCATTAGGGGGAATAGTGGTAAGATCATCTATTAAAGTAGCTGGAGATAAATTCGATGAATCCATAATAAAGTATATAAGAAAGAAACATAAATTAATGATTGGTGAACGAACTGCAGAGGATTTAAAAATTAATATTGGTTCTGCTTTTAAAATGGACGAGGAGAAAGTGGCTGAAATAAGAGGAAGAGATTTAATAACAGGACTTCCAAAAAATGTAGAAGTATCTTCTGAAGAAATGAGGGAAGCGCTAAAGGAAACAGTAAATGCTATTGCAGATTGTACTCACTCAGTATTGGAGAAGACACCTCCTGAATTAGCAGCAGATATTGCTGATAAAGGAATAATGATGACCGGAGGCGGCTCATTATTAAATGGATTAAGTGATCTAATTCAAGAGGAAACAAAAGTTCCTGTTTATTTAGCGGAGGATCCCGTATCCTGTGTTGCTCTTGGAACAGGTAAAGTGTTAGAATATCTTGACAAAATGGACGTTTCTTTTATTGGAGAAGATATAACACTTATTGATAATAAATAAAAAAGTAAAACAAAGCTCTGATGATTTATTAGAACTTTGTTTTTATTTTTCAATAAATTACTTATAAGTCCAATCTGAAATTTCTTTAAGATAACAAGAATGAATTAATGAATTGACAATGGTTCTGGCCATTGAAATAATTAAATCCAGTCTAATTGAATTGTTACTGAATATTTCATTATTTTCACTTGAGTCAACTATGCCTATAATAGAGCTTTCCCCTACATCAGGAAGTGATTTGCCCACACCTTTTCCTGGATGTATTGCAAAATCTCTTGCTTGTATTTCTCCTATGGAACCTTCATCTCCAAGACAGGCATCTATTCCAATAAAGTTGCTTTGAGGATGAAGAGCTTTTAACTCAGATAATTTTCTATCAATATTTAATGCATGAATAGGATCAGGTATTGTACCATATACAGGCAGTGGAAAGTTTCTTTCTTTAAGAAATGTACCCACTAATGGACCTAGGCAGTCACCTATACATCTATCAGTGCCTATACACACAATTATTGTATCCTTACTAATATAGTCTTTCAAAAAATAAGCAATCTCATAATAAGCCAAAGCATTTTTGTAATAAACTTTTACCTTGTTCAAATGCCAACACCTCCTTAATAATTTATATGAAACTATTGGGAGAAATATTTTACAATGTATAAAAAATTAGTGAATAAACAATATATGCACAAAAGCTTGTGTTAGTTATTCAGGAGCAGCTATGTGTCTAATATTAAATTATTCGAAGGATTAATGAGCATTTTAAAGATATTTTTGAATAATAACTAAATGTAGGGTTTGAAATTAACTCAGTAACAATGTATACTATTGCTTGTTGATAATTTGATAAATATAGATTAAATATGCTGGCATGGCTCAGTTGGTAGAGCAATTGATTTGTAATCAATAGGTCGCGGGTTCAAATCCTGCTGCCAGCACCAGGTGTGGAGGAGTTCCCGAGTGGCCAAAGGGGGCAGACTGTAAATCTGTTACGTAATGTTTCGATGGTTCGAATCCATCTTCCTCCACCATAAAATGGGCGCATAGCTCAGCTGGGAGAGCATCTGCCTTACAAGCAGAGGGTCACAGGTTCGAGCCCTGTTGTGCCCACCATTTTATTTAATTTATATAGACAAAATAATATGCTGGCATAGCTCATCTGGTAGAGCAACTGACTTGTAATCAGTAGGTGGTGGGTTCAAGTCCTACTGCCAGCACCATGTATGGAGGAGTTCCCGAGTGGCCAAAGGGGGCAGACTGTAAATCTGTTACGTAATGTTTCGATGGTTCGAATCCATCCTCCTCCACCAAAGACACTAATTTTAGTGTCTTTTAAGTTTTTAAAAATTATATAGGTTTACTCTTATCAAGAGAGGTGGAGGGAAAGGGCCCTATGAAACCCGGCAACCGATGCATTTGCATTAAGGTGCCAATTCCTGCAGATATTTCTGCAAGATAAGAGAGTTGTTAGTAATTAACCTCTTCTTATGAAGAGGCTTTTTT
This sequence comes from Clostridium sp. JN-9, assembly GCF_004103695.1. Lineage (NCBI taxonomy): Bacteria > Bacillati > Bacillota > Clostridia > Eubacteriales > Clostridiaceae > Clostridium > Clostridium sp. JN-9. The sequence continues at coordinate 249,654 of NZ_CP035280.1, forward strand.
ATTATATTATAGTGTATAGAGAAAGGTGGAGGGAGAATAATGAGAAGATTATTTACATCAGAATCTGTTACAGAAGGACATCCAGACAAAATATGTGATCAGATTTCAGATGCAGTACTAGATGCAATATTAGAAAACGATCCAAATGGAAGGGTTGCATGCGAAGCTACTGTAACCACTGGCATGGTTATGGTTATGGGTGAGATATCTACAAAATGTTACGTTGATATTCCTAAGATAGTTAGAAAAACTATTGAGGATATAGGCTATACAAGAGCAAAGTATGGTTTCGATGCAGATACCTGTGCCATACTTACTTCAATCGATGAACAGTCACCTGATATTGCATTAGGTGTAAACCAGGCTTTAGAGGCTAAAAAAGGACAGATGGATAAATTCGAAGCTATTGGAGCTGGAGATCAGGGTATGATGTTTGGGTATGCCACAAATGAAACTCCGGAATATATGCCTATGCCTATAGCTATGGCACATAAGCTTGCCAGAAGGCTTGCAGAGGTAAGAAAGAATGGAACATTGGATTATCTAAGGCCAGATGGTAAAACACAGGTCACAGTTGAATATGAAGATGATAAGCCAGTAAGAATAGATACCATAGTAATATCAACACAGCATAGTCCACAAGTAACAAGAGACCAAATCGAAAAAGACATGATAGAGTTTGTAATTAGAAAAGTGATTCCACATGAACTTTTAGATGAGAATACAAAGTATTATATCAATCCAACAGGAAGATTCGTAATAGGCGGCCCTCAGGGAGATTCAGGACTAACAGGCAGAAAGATTATTGTAGATACTTATGGAGGATATGGAAGACATGGCGGTGGATGTTTCTCAGGAAAAGATCCAACAAAAGTTGACAGATCAGCAGCATATGCAGCAAGATGGGTAGCTAAAAACTTAGTTGCTGCGAAAGTTGCAGATAAGCTTGAAATAGAATTAGCATATGCAATTGGCATAGCAAAACCAGTATCTATTAATGTGGACACATTTGGAACAGGTAAAATATCTGATGATAAAATTGTTGAAATAATAAATAAGATATTTGATCTGAGGCCAGCTGCTATTATAAGGGATCTGGATTTAAGAAGGCCTATATACAAACAGGTTGCAGCATATGGCCACTTTGGAAGAACAGATTTAAATCTTCCATGGGAGAAGTTAAATAAAGTTTCTGAAATAAAAAAATATATGTAATTACTTTATAAGGATTTCTTTTGTGCAGGGAAATCCTTATATTTTTTATGATATAATAATGTTACGATTTATAATCATGTTTTTCGATATTTGAATAAACTATAGGAATATTGTTAAACATTATAATAATAGTAGGTGAAATTTTATGCAGGAAATACAAGGCTTTATAGAAGATATAGTGTTTAGAAATGAGGATAATGGATATACTGTAGCTAAGTTAAAAGACCATAAAACAATAATAACCATTGTTGGATGTCTGCCATATATTATTGAAGGGCAGAATGTGAAACTAAAGGGGGAATGGGCAGTACATCCTCAGTTTGGTGAACAATTCAAGGTGGAAAATATTGAGGAAATAGTACCAAGTTCTTTAACTGGAATTGAAAGATATTTATCCTCTGGAATTATTATGGGCATAGGTCCTGTTACTGCAAAAAAGATTGTAGAGAAATTTGGAGAAAAAACATTAGAAGTTTTTGATGAGGATATTGATAAATTAAAGGAAATTGAAGGTATTGGTGAGAAAAAATTAGATTTAATAAAGGAATCCTATGTTCAGCAAAAGGAAATCAGAAGTATTCTCATATTTTTACAGAATTACGGTGTCACGCCAAATCAATGCTTAAAAATTTATAAAAGGTTTGGCAGTGATTCCATCTCTGTAGTAAAAAATAATCCATATGTACTTACAGACGAAATTTCAGGTATTGGGTTTAAAACTGCAGATAAAATAGCCAGAAGTTTAGGAATAGAGGCCAATTCGCCATTCAGGATTCAAAGCGGGATAATTTACATAGTAAATCAATTCTGCATGCTTGGAAACACATATATGCCTATGGATAAACTTCTGAAAGAAAGTGTGTCCGTATTAGGTGTAAAGCAAAGTGAAGTTGAGGAAAATATTGTACAGTGTACAGTTGATGGAAAGCTTAAAATAGATAGGGTAGAAAATAATAATTGTGTTTTTACAATACCATACTATTACTGTGAACTTGGAGTTACAAGAAAAATACTTTCTCTTTGTTTTAATAAATATGAAGATTTAAAAATTGATATTGAAAATGACATTAGTGAATTTGAGAAGAATAATAATATTAATTTTGCACCATCACAAAAGGAAGCCATTAAGGGAGCAATGGAAAATGGAGTTGAAATTATTACTGGTGGGCCCGGAACAGGCAAAACCACTATAATTAACTGTATTACAGAAATATTTGAAAAATACAGTTTAACTGTTATGATGGCTGCTCCAACAGGCAGGGCAGCAAAAAGAATGACTGAAACCACAGGAAGAGAAGCAAAGACAATACACAGATTACTGGAAATGGGCATAAATGAGCAGGAAAATGATATGCTCTTTAACAGGGGAGAGGAGTCACCCCTTGAATGTGATGTTGTAATAGTTGATGAAGCATCAATGATAGATATAACTCTTATGAATAATCTTTTGAGAGCTATATCACTAGGCACCAGGCTGATAATTGTGGGAGATGTGGATCAGCTTCCTTCAGTAGGACCAGGGAATGTATTAAGAGATCTTATTGAAAGCAATTGTGTTAAAGTTGTAAGACTAAAAGATATATTCAGACAGTCTGAAAAAAGCATGATAACACTGAACGCTCATAAAATAAATAATGGGGAAATGCCAGTTTTAAATGAAAAGGATAAGGACTTTTATTTCATAAGATGTGAAGAACAAAATAAGATTATGGATACATTGATTCAGCTAATTGACAAGAGGCTTCCTAAGTTCAATAAAAACTGGAATAAGAGGTCGGATATCCAAATTTTATCACCTATGAGAAAGGGAATCCTTGGAGTAACTAATTTAAATAAAATGCTTCAAAGTGTATTAAATCCACCTGATAAACTTAAAGATGAAAAAGAAGTAAGAGATATTATTTTCAGGGTTGGAGATAAGGTAATGCAGACAAAAAATAATTACTCTTTAAAATGGACTAGGATCAGCGGAAGTGGAGAAAATGAAGGACTTGGTATATTTAACGGTGATGTTGGCTTTATTGAAGAAATAAATCATGATAATAACACTGTAAGCATTATATTTGATGATGAGAGAAGAGTAATCTATGATAATATTTATTTAGATGAGATTGATCTGGCATATGCAATTACTATTCATAAAAGCCAGGGAAGTGAATTCCCAGTAGTAATAATGCCGATTTTTAACGGACCTCCTTTATTAATGAACAGAAATTTGTTTTACACGGGTATAACGAGAGCCAAAAAGTTAGTAGTTCTGGTGGGTTCAATAAAAGCAATGAAGCACATGATTGATAATAATAGAAGTTTTGAAAGATATTCATTATTGAAGTGGAGAATTAAGGATATTATTGAAAGTGATGTAGTATGAAAACAAATTTATGGGAAAATAAGATTAGTGAACTCATTTATGAATGGAGCAATGGCAATGAGAAGGTACTGAATATTACATCAGTACCATTTAATTCCTCAATATATCTGTTAAAAACAATTATTTCATATGTATATAAACAAAAGAAAGTGCTGTATATCACCGAAGAAAACGAAAAAGAAATTGATTTAATAGATAATATAAAGCAGTCCACAAAATTCAGAGGATATACCTATGTAAGATCTAAAAGCACCAACTCTGACAGCCCGTTAGTAATATGTAATTATGAAAATGCGAAAGTCAGCATGAGAAAGTATGATCTGGTAATTTACAATGAAGTCAGGAGTCTGCCGGTTTATACAAAGAAGCAGATTATTAATGTCACAAAAGAAAAATGTAAAGAACAGGGCAAAATAATATTTTATTCTATAGAGATGATTGAAAATAATGTTAGAGAAATATTACTTCCTGTAGATAGAAGCAGATTGCCTCAAAGCGAGCCGAGAGTTGTGATTACAAGACTGGATATTAATAAAGAAATACCATATGTAATTTATGAATATTTAAGCTGGTCCATTAACTCCATGAGAAAAGTTGTAATTTTTGTTCCAGGTATGGAGCAGGTGGTAAATGTTTATGGGCATATAAGCCAGTGCTCAGGTAATTTAACCAAAAATATTTACTCTCATCATAAAGGTGATAACGATAAAGCAATTATGAGTTTTAAACATGTGAAAGATGGAATCTTAATAACAGATGATTTTTCTTCTATATTCAATAACATGAGAAATCTTGATAAGATGATGTTTTTTGCCAACGATGAGGTGTATGATTATAAAAAACTTGTTTACCTTTGTGGTCCAAATTTACAAGGGAAAAAGGATTATAGAGGAGAGATAATCTTCTTATCCAATACAGAAACTGATGACATGGAAAATGCCAAAAAAATTATAAGGGATTTTAACAAAGAAGCATGGGAAAGAAATTTATTAGATATATAAGCTACATTTTTGACTGTATAATGGAGTTGATTTATCCGTCTCCGCAGCAATGTATATTGTGCAGTAATTCACTTAAAAGTCACGAATTTCTATGTGAGGACTGCCTGAAAAATATAACCAGGTGTTCAGCTCCAATGGTTATTAAAAGGGAAAAAGAAATTAAATGTTTCAGCTTTGCATATTATTCAAGAACAATAATGGAATTAGTATTAAAGTTTAAATATAAGAGTAATTTTATATGCTGTGAGGCACTGAGCAGTTTTATGGGAGATGCATATGAAAAAAACTCAATTAATTGCGACTTGATTACATATGTACCATTAACAAAGCTTTCTTACAGAAAAAGAGGATTCAATCAAAGTGAAATTCTTGCAAAGCAGATTGGAAGAAGGCTTAATATACCGGTTAAATCGATGCTTGTAAAAAGTAAAGAAAGTAAGGATCAAATTGGTCTTACTGGAGAAGAAAGATGGGAAAATATTAAGGACAGCTTCCAGATTAAAATTGATAACAATATTATAAAAGGCAAGAAAATACTTATCATAGATGATGTTGTTACCACTGGTGCCACATCATACTACTGCGGTGAAATGTTATTAAAAAACGGAGCTAAGGAAATTATAATATTGACTGCAGCAAAAAGTAAGATATAATATAATAGTACAAATTAAGTTAGGTTTGTGGTTGAAAGTCGATGCCAGTCGCAGGCAAAACGATCCACGTAAGTTAAATAAAATATTTAATGAGCATGGTGCGGTTTAGAAGTAAGTCCTGCCGTTTAAAGCGAGAGAATTAGTAGTGACAGGGTAATTCCGGGTAGCAAAACTTCCAGCAGGCGAGTGTGGGGTCAAAGACCAGGTCAACTGACTTAATAATGCAAAATAGCAGTCTCTTTTGAGGCTGCTATATTTATTTTAAATCAAAATACTATAAACTTATTGCCAAAATGGATAAAAGTATATAAAATAGAGTTAATAAATCAAATACAGGAGGGTTAGTTATGGTATCAGAGCTTAAAAATACTTCTGAGTATAAGAATATTTCATCAGAACAGGTAATAAAGTTTTTAAGAACAAGTTTACAGGGACTTTCTGAACATGAAGCATTAAGCCGTGTTAAAAAATTTGGATATAACGAAATTGCAGAAGTAAAAAAGAATGCAGTCTTTCAATTTCTTAAAAGATACTGGGGACCTATGCCATGGCTGCTGGAGTTTTCCATTGTACTCACTATAATATTACAACACTATACTGAAAGTTCAATAATATTTACGCTGTTAACCATTAATGCGGTTATTGGATATATTCAATCCCAGAATTCACAAAAGGCAGTGGAAATGCTTAAAAAAAGGCTGGAAATTAAGGCAAAGGTTCTGCGTGATGGCAAATGGGTTTTAAGGGAGGCCAAGGATATAGCTCCGGGAGATATAATAAATATAAAGCTTGGAGATTTGGTTCCTGCTGATGTTAAAATTCTGGATGGGCATGTATCTGTTGATGAGTCAGCCTTAACCGGTGAATCTTTACCAAAGGATATGAATGAATCAGGCATTATTTATTCCAGTTCAATTGTTAAGCGGGGAGAAGCTAAATGTGTTGTAATCAATACTGGCGCCAATACTTACTTTGGAAAAACTGTTGAGTTGGTAAAAGTGGCCAAGCCTAAATCAAAGCAGGAAGAATTAATGTTTAGTATTGTTAAATACATGATGTATTTGGGAATTACAGCATCGGTTATTGTTTCAATATATGCTGTTTATCTTCATAAGGATATCATGTTTATATTATCATTTATTGTGATTTTTCTTATTGGAGCAATCCCTGTGGCACTGCCTGCAGTACTAACAATTGTTCAGGCAGTAGGAGCCATGGAGCTTTCAAAAAAGGGAGTGCTGGTAACCAGACTTGATTCTATAGAGGACGCAGCATCCATAGATATTTTCTGCTTCGACAAAACTGGGACAATAACTCAAAATAAATTATCAGTTATAGATAGTGCAGCTTTTGGCAAATATAATAATGAAGATATTATTAAAATGGCAACATTAGCATCAAAAGAGGAAGGCATGGATGCAATAGATGTGTCAATTATTAATTATTCAAAGGCAGCTAAAATAAAATTTGAAGGATATAATCAAATTTCCTATACTCCATTTAATCCTGCCATTAAAAGAACAGAGGCAGTGATTAATTGTAATGGAAAGAATTTCAGCATAATTAAGGGTGCTGCACAAACAATTATGGAGTTGTGCGGTAAAATAGATAAAGCAGTTTTGAATAATATAAATGATATAGTATTAAAGTTTTCATCAAAAGGCTTTAGAACCATTGCAGTTGCAGTATCAGATGATGAAAATAGCAATATATATAATTTTGCAGGGTTAATAGCCATTGCTGATCCTCAAAGGATAGATTCTAAGAAAATGATTGAAGAAATAAAAGCACTTGGAATAAGAACCATTATGCTAACCGGGGATAATGCTGCCATAGCTAAGGAAATAGCAGGTCAGGTTGGAATAGGCAGTAAAATCATGTGCGCAGGTGATCTGAAGGGATTAAGTAAAGCTGAACAGCTTAAAGCTATTGAGGAAAGTGACGGCTTTGCTGAAGTATATCCTGAGGATAAATATAATATAGTAAAGCTGCTCCAGGAAAACGGGCATATGGTTGGAATGACTGGGGACGGAGTGAATGACTCTCCGGCACTTAAACAGGCAGAGCTGGGAACAGCAGTAAGTGAAGCCACGGATGTGGCTAAGGCATCTGCAAGTATAATTCTGACTAAACCCGGACTCAGTGAAATAATTGATTCAGTAAAGGTAAGCAGGAAGACATATCAAAGGATGCTGACATGGGTTATAAATAAAATCATTAAGGTTGTTGAAGTAGTTGTATTGTTTACGGCAGGCTTTTTCTGGCTCCATGATGTTGTTATTTCACTTTTAGGAATGTCTTTACTGGTATTTGCAAATGATTTTGTAACTATGTCCATTGCCACTGATAATGTTAAATCCACAGATACACCTAATAGCTGGGATGTTAAAAGAATTACAGTGTCCTCACTGATTCTTGGCATATTCTTTGCATTGGAGGATTTATTTTTAATATTTGCGGGGCTGAAATATTTTCATTTACAATTTGACAAGATACGCACTTTGGTAATGCTGAGTCTTGTGTTTAATACTCAGTTTAGAATATTAATTGTGAGAGAAAGACAGCATTTTTGGTCATCAGTACCAAGTAAGAATTTGCTCATAGTTAATATAGCAACTATAATAGGATTTATACTGCTGGGCATATATGGTGTGTTTATTCCAAATCTTTTGATGAATCAGGTTTTCATAATATTATTCGCAGCTTTAACATTTATGCTTATTGTGGATTTCTTAAAATATTACCTGTTTAAAAAATTCAATATATAAAAAAGGAGCACAATTTTAATGAATGCTTATGAAAAGCTGGAATCACTTAATAATAGGTGTAAGTATATATTTAACATTATACAAAAAGAAGGTCCTTTAACTAAGAATGAACTGATGAATAAGACTGGAATAAAATTTACTACATTAAATAGAGATATGCAGATTCTAATTGACAGCAAAATTGTTGCTGAATCTGCCATAGCTGAATCCACCGGTGGAAGGAGACCAGTTCTGTATGATGTAAACCCTTATGGATTCTATAGTGTGGGTGTTGATATATCAAGAACCTATACTCAGATAGTTATAACAAATTTAAAGATTAATATTGTGGCTGAAGAAATTATAAATGACAATTATAATATTGATAATATAATTGACATTCTGCCGGAACGTTTAAATAATTTATTTAGAAAATTAAAAATTGAAAGTTCTATGGTTGCGGGTATTGGCATAGGCATAGTTAAAGGATTCCCTATAAAATCACTTAATGACAGATTGATTAAGGAATTTGGAATAACTGCATATATTGATAATGGTGAGAATGCTGCAGTTATTGGAGAGCATTTTTTTGGATTGGGTAAGGATAAGGACAATATTGCTTATATTAACTGCGGTGTGGGAATAAGAACAGGCGTAATATCTTCAGGAGTTTTAATCCGAACAATAAATAATTCTGAAGATGCATTTGGACACATGATTGTTGATATACAGGGGGAGCCATGCTCCTGCGGAAATTTGGGATGTGTGGAAAGTTATACCTCAATACCAAGGATAACTGAAAAGTTTATATCTGAAATGAAAAAAGATAAAAAGGCTTTCAGCAGTATTGCACATAAGAATTTAAATGAAATTGATTATAGATATGTGTGCAGTTTAGCAGAATCTAACAATAATACTGCTATAGATATATTATTGAATTCTGCTAAACATTTTGGCATAGGACTTTCAAATTATATAAGGCTGTTTAATCCACAGCTGATAATACTAAGCGGGCCTCTTGTTCAGTATTCCCAGTTATTTTATGATGAGTGCAAAAAAATTGCAATTGAAAAGTCTCATATTAAAAATAACAATATCAGCTTTAGCAGAGGGGGATATTTTAAAAATAAATCCATAGCTGTCGGAGCTTCAGTTATGGCTATTGAGAATCTGATAAATTCAAAGTTATAATTAAAATTAAAAGTGGTCTTATCCATAACTTCAAATTGGGGTTATGGTTTTTTTGCCTAAAAAATGAATACATAAGTAAAAATTAGTCAATAATTTAGAAAAGTATGGAAGTTACATAAGGTGGTGATTCAATGTCAATAGGCCTGTTTGGAGTAATGGGACTTGCAGCCTATATAGGGTGCAGACCAATGGATACTGCTTTGACGGCGCAGATTAAAGGCAGAGAAATTAATATTAGTGAAGTAAAGAAAGAGGAGTATGTAAATAAATGCTTTTCTGAAGATGAAGATTGGATAAATGTTATAGTATCGTATTATACCAATAATATATCAGATTGTAATAAAACAGATGGAATCGGGGCAAACAATGTGAAACTCAGCAGGGGGAATATAGCTATGCCTAAGGAGTACTCTTTCGGTACTAAATTATATTTAGAAAACATGGGAGTATTTATTAATCAGGATGTAGGTGGAGCTATTAAAAGGATAAATAATAATACAATAAAAATAGACATGTACATACCAGATGCAAGTGAAGAATATATAAGAAAATTAGGGATTAAAAAGGTTAAGGGAAAGATTATAAAGTAATAGATGTTTATTTTCGTATAATATAAAGAATAATTAAGAAATAATATTAAATAACTGCATAAATATATTTAAATATATTTAATATTTTGTAAATTAACAATATTAAACTTGTTATTATTTTAAAAAGGTATTAAAATAAGATTAACAAATTAAACATTAATGCATTGATGGTAATATGATTTATTTTACAAAAATCACCTACGGGGTGTGAGAGGGGCTGAAAGCATGAAAATAACAGTAAGTGGTAAAAATATTAATATTACTGACGGGCTCAGGAGTGCAGTTGAGAAAAAGTTGTTTAGACTGGATAAATATTTCAACCCTGAAGTAGAGGCACATGCTACTTTAAGTGTCCAAAAGACAAGGCAGATAATTGAAGTTACAATACCTTTTAATGGAGTAATCTTAAGGGGAGAAGAGTCAAATGAGGACATGTACGCTTCAATTGATTTAGTCGTAGATAAATTAGAAAGACAAATAAGAAAACAAAAAACTAAATTGGAAAGAAGAAATCATGGCGATTCATTAAGATTTCAGTACATTCCAGATGTAGATGAAAAAGAAAAGGCTGAAGGAAAAATTGTTAAGACTAAGAAATTTGCAATAAAGCCTATGTCTAATGAGGAAGCTGTACTACAAATGGAGTTGTTAGGACACACTTTCTTTGTATATGAAAATGCTGATAATGGCGAAGTAAATGTTATTTACAAGAGAAAGGATGGAAATTTCGGCTTAATTGAACCTGAATTTGAATAATGATAATAACAAAAAGAGGAGTGATGCTCCTCTTTTTTTTATAAAGAATGATATAATATATTTACCAATATTTAAAAATTACAAAGTTGAATGAAGTTTCATTAAGTGTTATAATTTTAAAGTGTATATTTATGCCTATATAAATTTTTATTTGGATAGTGAGGATAAAAAGTATGAAAATTCTTGACAAAGTTTTTGGAACATATAGTGAGAGGGAAGTAAAAAGAATAATTCCAATTGTAAATAAAATTGAAAGCCTGGAACCTGAAATTTCTAAATTAAGCGATGATCAGTTAAGGGGTAAAACTGCTGAATTTAAAAACAGACTGAATAACGGGGAATCTCTTGATGACATTCTGCCTGAGGCATTTGCAGTTGTAAGAGAGGCATCACAGAGGGTTCTTGGAATGAAACACTTTAGAGAGCAGCTAATAGGTGGTATTGTTCTCCATCAGGGAAGAATATCAGAAATGAAAACTGGTGAAGGTAAAACATTGGTTGCAACACTGCCATCCTATTTAAATGGACTGACAGGTAAAGGAGTTCATATTGTAACAGTTAATGATTACCTGGCAAAAAGAGATAGAGACTGGATGGGAAAAATACATGAATTTCTGGGACTTAAGGTTGGGGTAATACTTCATGACATGAACCAGACTCAAAGGCAGGAAGCATATAATTGTGATATAACATATGGAACTAACAGTGAACTTGGCTTTGATTATCTTAGGGATAATATGGTTATATATAAGGAAGAAAGAGTTCAAAGAAAATTAAATTTTGCCATCGTTGATGAAGTTGACTCTATATTAATAGATGAAGCCAGAACTCCTCTTATAATATCAGGTCAGGGAGAAAAATCAACAGAACTTTATAAAGTAGCAGATTATTTTTCAAAGTCATTGGTTAAAGAAAAAGATTTTACTGTAGATGAAAAGGCGAATTCAGTTATTTTAACTGATGAAGGCATTGAAAAGGCAGAGAAATTCTTCAGGGTGGAAAACTATGCTGATCCAGAAAATATGGAAATTCAGCACAATGTTGTACAGTCACTTAAGGCTAATTATATAATGAAAAAGGATAAGGACTACATGGTGAGAAATGGAGAAGTCCTTATCGTTGATGAGTTTACAGGAAGAGTAATGGAAGGCAGACGATATAGTGATGGACTGCATCAGGCTATAGAAGCAAAAGAAGGAGTTAAAGTGGAAAGGGAGTCTAAAACCCTTGCTACTATAACATATCAGAATTATTTCAGAATGTATAATAAGCTTTCAGGAATGACTGGTACTGCATTAACTGAGGAAAATGAATTTAGGGAAATTTATGGCTTAGATGTTATTGTGGTGCCTACTCATTTACCAGTTGCAAGAATTGACAGTCCTGATTTGATATATAAATCTGTAAAGGGAAAATATAAGGCAATTGCTGATGATATAGTAGAAACACATTCAAAAGGGCAGCCAATACTTGTTGGTACTGTTAGTATAGAAAAATCAGAACTGCTTTCAGATATGCTGAAGAAAAAGGGAATCCCTCATCAGGTTTTAAATGCTAAGTATCATGAGAAGGAAGCAGAAATAATATCACATGCAGGAGAAAAGGGCATGGTAACTATAGCTACTAATATGGCTGGACGTGGTACTGATATTAAGCTTGGTGAAGGAGTAGTTGAAGTAGGCGGCTTAAAGGTAATAGGAACTGAGAGACATGAATCAAGAAGAATAGATAATCAGCTTAGAGGTCGTTCAGGACGTCAGGGGGACCCTGGTGCATCAAGATTTTATGTATCCTTAGAAGATGATCTTATGAGAATATTTGGGTCAGATAAGCTTCAGGGCATAGTTGATAAACTTGGACTTGAAGAGGACGAAGCCATTGAGAGCAAAATGGTAACTTCGGCCATTGAAAGTGCTCAAAAGAAGGTTGAAGGAAATAACTTTGACATAAGAAAAACATTACTTCAGTATGATGATGTTATTAATAAGCAGAGAGAAATTATATATAAGCAAAGATCTCAGGTTCTTGAAGGGGAAGACTTAAAAGAACAGGTTCAGCAGATGATAGAGGATATTATAACCGGAGCTGTGGATTCACATATCTCAGGAGTAGAGGAAGAATTTGAAAGTGATCTGGCAAAATTAATAGATTTTGCAGAAGACTTGTATCTTCCTAAGGATTATGTTACTGTGGAAGAGCTTTCAAAGCTGTCAAATGAAGAAATAAAAGATAAGCTATTAGAAACTGCCAGACAAATGTATGCTGCAAAAGAGCAGGAATTTACTTCTGAACAGATGAGAGAAATTGAAAGAGTAATTATGCTGAGAGTTGTTGACTCAAAGTGGATGGATCATATTGACGATATGGAACATCTGAAACAGGGTATAGGCTTAAGGGCATATAAGCAGCAGGATCCTGCTCAGGCTTATCAGTTTGAAGGCAGTGATATGTTTAATGAAATGATATATAACATTAAATTGGATACTATTAAGTATTTATTCCATGTACAGATTGCAAGGACTCCTGAAAGAGAGAGGGTTGCTAAGGAAACTTCAACTAATTATGAAAGTGACAGCTCATTAAAAAAGGAACCTGTTAGAAAAGAACACAAGATAGGTAGAAATGATCCATGTCCATGCGGAAGTGGAAAGAAGTATAAAAACTGCTGCGGAAGACAGGCTTAAATTGGAGTGATGAAAATGCTACTGCAGGTAGAAGAATCAATGAACGAACTGGTAGAACTCAGGAAAACATTAAATGAAATAAGGGATTCACTTTGACATTGAGGCTTTAACAAAAAGGGTTAAAGAACTTGAGAATAAAATGCAGGAAAAAGACTTTTGGGATAATATAAATAAGGCTCAGGAAATAACTGTAGAGGCTAAAGGCATTAAGGATAAGATTGATAAATTTTCAGCTTTAAATAATTCACTGGAAGACTTAATTGTATTGTGCCAGTTAACACTTGAAGAACAGGACACAAGTTCAGTATCAGAAGTATTGTCAGACACTGGGAAAATCAAGGGAGAAATTGAAAGATTAAAAATAGAAATACTTTTATCAGGACAATATGATAAAAACAATGCCATATTAAATCTTCATGTTGGCGTTGGCGGTACTGATGCTCAGGACTGGACTGAGATGCTGCTTAGGATGTATACAAGATTTGCGGAAAAAAAAGGATTTAAAGTAGAAACTTTAGATATTCTTCCAGCAGATGATTATGGACTTAAGAGTGCCTCTTTGAAGATTTCCGGAGATTTTGCCTATGGATATTTAAAATCAGAAAAAGGCATACACAGGCTTGTGAGAATATCGCCATTTAATGCAAATGGCAAAAGACAAACCTCCTTTGCTTCACTGGAAGTACTGCCGGAGCTTACAGAGGAACAGGATATAAATATAAGAAGTGAAGACTTAAGAATTGATACTTACAGAGCAAGTGGTGCAGGCGGGCAATATGTTAATAAAACTGAGTCTGCCATAAGAATAACACATATACCAACTGGTATAGTTGTACAGTGCCAAAACGAGAGAAGTCAATACTCAAATAAGGAAACAGCTTTAAAAATGCTAAAGGCTAAATTGGTTGAGCTTAAGGAAAGAGCTCACAAGGAGAAGATTGAAGATTTAACTGGTGAACTAAAGGATATGGGATGGGGAAGCCAAATCAGATCTTATATCTTTCAGCCTTATACTATGGTAAAAGATCATAGAACAGGTGTTGAAAGCGGAAATATTAATGCAGTTATGGATGGAGATATAGACATTTTTATTCTTGGGTATCTAAAGCAAAATTCAAAGTAAGTTACAGGGGTTTACACTATTGTAAATCCCTGTTTAAAAATATTAATGCAGATATGAGAATTAAAGAAATCACCATAATCTCTTTATAGTATAGATACAGAAAGTTGTTATTAAATGCATTTGAAATAACTTCCTGTGATACTACATTAAAACATCTATCTATGGATTTACTGTCAATATAAGAAACCTTATCATTAGGTGTATGAATTCTTGACAGGTCATTATCAATAAAAGTTATGGCATCAATATTTTCCTTTCTAAAAGATTCGTGATCGCTGGAATTTTCAAAAAGATAATTAAAGTAGACTTTATTGCTTTTACATATATTAGCTGCTGATTTTATCAGTGGTGTATTGTTTGTGTCCATGTCACCCCCCATTATACATAGGGGTACAGAATTATTACTGCCTATCATGTCAAAATTAAATACCTTAGCACCATTTAAATCCGACTTGTATTTTTCAACAAATTTTGTTGACCCCACACATCCAAATTCTTCAGCATTAAAGCCCACAAAAATAATATCTCTTTCAGGCCTGCCAAGTGAGCTTATATAATCAGACAGCTCCATAACAAATGAAATACCAGATGCATTATCTAAAGCCCCACTATAAATTGTTCCATTTAAATCAGTACCTACATGATCAAAGTGACCGCCTATAATAATTGGTGAAAGTTTTGGATTTTTTCCTTTAATACAGGCTGTAACGTTATTGATTTCAGTATCCCTTATTTCGTAGGGTATGTAGCAGCTTACGGTATATCCATTTTTCAGCATATTATTAATTTCTTCATTGGCCTTCTGTGTTACCATTATAAATAAACTTATGGAGGAATCATTAATAAATGAACTTCTGAAATTGATATTGTTTTTCTCTGGAGTATAAAAAACTACTTTATCCATACCTTTTGTAACCTGAGTTGTATAATCTGAGAGAGCTGCTATGTCATTTTTATTAAAGCTTATATTATTAATTTTAAAGTTTAGCATATCCTCTTTATAGTCTGTGCCATAATTAAACTCTTTTACAAGCTTCTTATTTTGATCAAATACTTTTAAATATGGCTTACCATCCATTTTATAAGGATATTTAACCTGGAAGCTTTCATAATAGGAGCCTTTGTAAGGCTGTAAATTTTTAACCTGAAACTGTTCTTTGATATATTGGGCTGCCAGTGCATTGTCCACTGTACCGGCAAGTCTCCCATTAAGTGAATCTGATGATAGATATCCTATATAATCTATAACTTTGCTGCTGTTAAATGGACGAATGAAATAATATATCTGGAAGGAGGAAAATAAAAATACCAGTAAAATAGTTAATATATATGTGCTTATAAGCCTTTTCATAATTACTCCTTTAAATTATTACTTGTTAATATTATGAATTAAATTACACATATATAACTGTTTTAAGGTGTATTGTATTTGAATTTAATGTATAATTTATTGTATGACATAAATAATATGCTATAGAAAATGTTGTAATTGGAGGTAAAGATGAAGAACATTACTGAAAGCTTAATGAAAGAACTTAATTTAAAAAAGCAGCAGGTCAATGATGTAATTAAACTGCTTGATGATGGTAATACTGTGCCTTTTATTGCCAGATATAGAAAGGAAGCCACTGGAGGCTTAGATGATATAGTTCTTAGAAATTTTGCTGAGAGACTTACTTATCTTAGAAATTTAGAAAACAGAAAAGCAGATGTTATAAGATTAATTGATGAACAGGGTAAAATCACTGAAGAATTAAAAGCCGCAATAAAGAAATGTGATACATTAACGGAAATAGAAGACATTTACAGGCCATATAAGCCTAAGAAGAGAACAAGAGCTATTATAGCAGTGGAAAAAGGATTAAAACCATTATCAGAAGTAATATTAAATGGAGCTTTTAAAGGTGATATAAAAGAATACTCCAAACAATTTATTAATGAGGAAAAGTCCGTTAACTCTGTAGATGATGCTTTGCAGGGTGCCGAGGATATAATAAGTGAAGTTATATCTGATAATGCTGATTATAGAAAGTGGATAAGAACCCTGATGCAAAGGGAAGGAATAATTGAAACTACAGGGGGAAGTGAGGAAACTACTCCCTATGAAATGTATTATAATTATCAGGAAGCAGTAAGATTGATTCCATCACATAGGATTTTAGCAATCAATAGAGGAGAAAAAGAAAAGATACTTTCAGTAAAAATAACTGTAAACAATGAAAAAATAATAAATTATTTAGAAAAACAATGCTTAAAGAATAACACTGTTACAGATGAATATATTGAAGAAAGCATAAAAGATTCATTAAAGAGACTTATCTATCCATCCATTGAAAGAGAAGTAAGAGCTGATCTTACGGAAAAAGGTGAGAATGGTGCTATAGAAGTATTTAAAGCCAATTTGAAATCACTTTTAATGCAGTCTCCTGTAAAAGGCAAAGTAGTATTAGGATATGACCCGGGATTCAGAACAGGATGTAAAATAGCTGTGCTTGATGATACTGGGAAGTTTTTAGAAAAAGCCACCGTTTATGCTACAGCCCCGCAGAATGACATTGAAGGATCCATAAAAATACTAAAGAGTTTAGTATATAAATATAATGTAGATGTAATATCTCTGGGTAATGGTACTGCAAGCAGGGAGTCTGAAGAGGTAATTGCAGAATTAATTAAAGAAGTAAAAGAAGAAAAAGGTAAGGAACTTTATTATGTTATAGTATCTGAGGCTGGTGCCTCTGTATATTCTGCTTCTCAGCTGGCAAGTGAAGAGTATCCTGATATAAATGTATCAATAAGAGGAGCTATCTCTATAGGCAGAAGGCTGCAGGATCCATTGTCAGAGCTTGTGAAGATTGACCCTAAGGCACTAGGAGTGGGACAATATCAGCATGATGTAACCCCTAAAAAACTTGATGAGTCATTAGGAGGTGTGGTAGAGGACTGCGTAAATAATGTGGGAGTAGATTTAAATATGGCTACGCCATCTCTCTTATCCTATGTATCAGGTATAAATTCAACTATTTCAAAGAATATAGTTGCTTATAGAGAAGAAAATGGCAAGTTCAGCAATAGAAAGGAACTATTAAAGGTTAAAAGACTTGGCGATAAGGCATATGAACAATGTGCAGGGTTCCTGAGAGTTATGGAAAGTACTGAACCACTAGACAACACAGGAGTCCATCCTGAATCATATAAAGCATGCAAGTCACTGCTTAAAACTTTAGGCTATTCTGAGCAGGATCTGAAAAATAACAAACTATCAGACATTGACAGCAAAGTACAGTCAATTGGCCTTGAGAAACTGGCTCAGGATATTAACATTGGAGTGCCCACATTAAAGGATATAATCAAGGAAATAAAGAAGCCTGGCAGAGATCCAAGGGAGGAACTGCCAAAACCAATTCTTAAAACAGGGGTAATAGATATTACTCAGTTAAAGCCTGGTATGATACTTAACGGAACAGTAAGAAATGTTGCTGATTTTGGTGCATTTGTAGATATTGGAGTGCATCAGGATGGACTTGTACATATTAGTCAGCTGTCCGATAAATTTGTTAGGAATCCATTAGACGTTGTTAAGGTTGGAGACATAGTAGAAGTGAGAATTTTAGAAGTAGATGAAAAGAGAAAAAGAATATCACTTAGTATGAAAAAGGAACAATTAAACAGCTAAAATTATTCATAAGCTATTGAATTATTAATAAGTATGTAGTAAAATAAAATTGTAAAAATTAATTAAATAAAGATAATCTTCGGGGCGGGGTTTGATTCCCCACCGGTGGTAAAGCCCACGAGCCTATTTAGGCATGATTCGGTGTAATTCCGAGGCCGACAGTAAAGTCTGGATGAAAGAAGGTTAAGGTATAATGTATTTTTCGCCCTGTTTTTTTTGACAGGGCTTTTATTATGCCCGCACCCTTTGAAGATATCAAAATTTTAGGAGGGTATATCTATGAAAAACGAAAAACTTAATATTTTAGTGAAAGTGTCAATGCTTGGGGTTATCGCATTTCTTCTCATGTTTATTGAAATTCCAATACCAGTATTTCCAAGCTTCCTGAAAATTGACATTAGTGATCTGCCGGCTTTAATTGGTGCTTTTGCTATGGGACCTGTGGCAGGAGTGCTGATAGAATTATTAAAAAACATACTCCATGGCATATTTAATGGCAGTACAGCATTTATTGGAGAATTTGCTAATTTTGCAGTGGGATCTGTTATGGTAATAATTGCAGGATATCTCTATAAAAAGAATAAGAGCAAAAAAACAGCTGTTATGAGCCTTGTTTTAGGAACTGTAATTATGTCAATAACTGCAGGAATATTAAACTATACTTTATTGCTGCCTTTATATGAAAAGTTTTTAGGATTCCCAATTAAAGCTGTGGTTGCAATGGGCAATAAGATTAATCCAAACATAAAGGATTTAAATTCTCTTGTGGTTTTATCCATACTTCCATTTAATCTGCTTAAGGGAACTTTAGTATCTGCATTAACCATGGCAGTTTACAAAAGTGTATCACCAATATTACACGATGATACTTTTGCACAAAGTAAAGCAGTAAAAGAAGACTAATGAATAAAAGTACTAACTATATGAGGTTAGTACTTTTTTATTGTAAAAAATTATTGTTATATTACGATAATTAAATAGAGTATATACTAAAATTGAGGTGGATAAAATGGCGGCAGTATGGAATGTAAATAGTATAAATAATCCTGACTTAAAAAAGTTTTCAGGAAAAATTTCATTTGATATAGGACAGATCTTTTTAGCAAGAATAATTAAAGCCAGTGATAATAATGAGGAAGTACTGCTGAGATTACTGGATGGATGGCAGTTTCCTGCAGAACTATTGGATAAGGATAACATTTCAACTGATAAACTTACAAAATTCCAGGTAGATGGATTTAAAGATGGAAAGCTTCAGATTAAGATAGTTAACGAAAATCAGGATAACACAAAAAACAATGATAGTTCTATAGAATCAGTGCTAATGGATCAGAATATTGAATTAGGTAAGGAGCAATATGATATTTTAGAGAATATGGTTAAGCATAATATGCCTCTGACAAAAGAGAATATTTCAAAGGTTAAAACATATTTGGATATGGCTTCTAAAATAGCTTCAACACCTGAGGAACAGAATAGTTTCATAGAAAAATACCTTAATAGCAAGGATATAGATATTAATTCACAGCAGGGCATGAAAATTGAAAGCACTCTTAAGTCATTTTTTAATGAGCTTAAGAATGTTAATGCAGAAGATATTATGACAATGCTGGAAAATGGTATGGAAATAAATCAGGATAATATTAGAAGCTATAGAAGGCTTTTTAATGAACCTGAAGGGCTGTATAAGCAGATTAAGAATTTGAAATTCCAGATGGATATTAATTTAGATAAAAATATAACTAATAATTTAAAAAGTGATATTACAAAGCATAATATTGAAAACACAAAGAACGTAAATAATAATATTGAAAATACAGAGGACTCAAATAATAGTGTTGAAAATGCAAATGACAATTCTAAAAATACTAAAAAGGTGCAGTTAAATAATAATAATGAAAAAGAAGCTTTACATGAAAATATCAATAATAATGATGTAAATGTGAAAGAAGATAAAATTCAGGACAAAAGCAATTTGAACAAAAATGATATTAAATTAAATGAAGATGGTGTGAAAAAGCCTGACAATACTAACATAACTGATGAACACAATGATAAAAGCAGTACTAAAAATGCTGCTTTGGAAAATAAAACTGATGTTTCAGATACTAAGAATATTGAGAAAAATACTAATGGATTATTTGAAAATATAAAAAGCAAGGATATAGAAAAGGGTTCTGTGATTGAAGTTAAATCTCAGTTAAGCAGAAAAACAGAAGAATTAAAAGATATAATAAAATCAGCACTCCAGATGAATAGTGAAAAGACACCGGAAACATCAGATAAAATAACTCAGATAATTAAAGATAATATTTCGGATTTCAAGGCATTCAACACAGTTTCAAATCAATATTATTATATGGATTTACCAGTTAGAGTTTACAACAGCAATTATGAATGTAAGCTAATCATTAAAGATGATAGAAAAAGGGGCAAAAAACCAGACACAAAGGATGTTAAAATTGCTGCATCTGTAAATACTATAAACATGGGTGTGGTAAATGCATATATTAAAATTAAAAGCTCAATTATGAATGTTAATATTAACTGTAGTGAGAACTGGGTAAAAACTATAGATAATAGTAAAAATAATTTACTAAACAGCTTATCTGATTTAGGCTATAATGTTAATATAAAGATAGAAAAAAAACAGCAGGATCTTTCTTTGTCTAATTGTGCATCGTTTTTTGAAGATGGTAATTTTTCGGGATTAAACATTAGGGTCTAACAAAAGGAGTAGCAGTATTTATGAATAAGAAAAAAAAAGCTGCGGCAATAAGATATGAGGAAAATTATGCAGCACCAATAGTAACAGCTACAGGCATGGGCTGTATTGCTGATAAAATTATTGAAAAGGCAGGAGAAAACAGCGTACCAGTAGTATATGACAATGAATTGACAGAGTTACTATGTAATGTTGACATAGGTGATGATATACCTTATGAACTTTATGATGCTGTGGCTAAGGTAATTGCCTATGTAATGGATGTAGATAAAAAAGTAAGTGGGAAGTAAGGTGAAGCAATGGGTCTTTATGCAATATCAGATCTTCATTTAGCCTTATCAAGTGATAAGCCAATGGACATTTTTGGACAACAATGGTATAAGCATGATGAAAAGATTAAGGAAAACTGGTTAAAAAAGATTGGAGAAAATGATACTGTTTTAATTGCAGGTGATATATCCTGGTCAATGAAAATGGAAGATGGTATTAAAGATTTGGAATGGGTGCATAACCTGCCTGGGAAAAAAATACTGGTAAAGGGTAATCATGATTACTGGTGGTCAAGTATAACAAAGTTAAATAATTTATATGATGATATGTTTTTTATACAAAACAACTTTTTTTCATATGAAGATTATGCTATTTGCGGCACAAGGGGATGGATTCTGCCTTCAAGTGAAGGCTTTACAACTCATGATGAGAAAATTTATGCAAGAGAAGTTATAAGGTTAAAATTATCTTTAGATGAAGCTTATAAGGCAGGCTATAGAAAATTTATTGTTATGACACATTACCCTGCATCTAATGAAAACATGGAGGATACAGAGTTTACAAGGATTTTTGAACAATACCATGTAGACATAGTTATATATGGTCACTTGCATGGACCTGTTTTGAAAAATATTAAAAACTACAATAAAAATGGTGTTAACTATATTATGACTTCCTGTGATTTTATAGATTTCAATCCTATTAAACTTCTATAGAAGGAAAAATTAAAAAATAATAAGATCAATTTTGCTTTTCAGTTATAAATACTGAAAAGCTTTTCATTTTTCATCAGGAATATTATTGACTTATATATTTATATATTGTAATATATAAATATAGTGATGTTTGATATTTAACAAGCAAAGTATATATATGAATATAAGCAGAAAAAGAAAGGGTTTGCAGCTATGGATAACAATATTAAAGAATATAATGAAAGTGCCGAATTGCTGAAGGTATTGGCACATCCTGCCAGACTATGTATAGTAAGGGGACTTTTAAATAAAGGGCAGTGTAATGTAACTTATATGCAGAATTGTCTGGGACTTCCTCAATCAACTATATCTCAGCATTTACAGAAACTGAGATCAGCTGGAATAATTGAAGGAGAGAGAAATGGCCTGGAAATAAATTATAAGGTATGCAATGAAAAGGTTATATCAATTATAAATGTATTATTTGGTGAAGAATAAATTAATTTTGGGAGGTAAAATTTTATGGGTAAAAAGATTTTAATTGTAGGCGGCGTTGCAGGTGGGGCTTCTGCGGCAGCAAGACTTAGAAGGCTTGATGAAAATGCAGAAATAATAATGTTTGAGAGGGGAGAGTATATTTCCTATGCCAATTGCGGACTTCCATATTATATTGGAGGAGCCATAAAGGATAGAAGTAATTTACTGGTTCAGACTCCTGAAGCCATGAGAAGCAGATTTAAAATTGATGTAAGGGTAAATAGCGATGTAGTTTCTTTAGATACCGTTAATAAGAAGATTAAAGTTAGTTCGCTTGATAGAGGGGAATACGAGGAAAACTATGATTATTTAGTTTTATCTCCAGGCGCAAAGCCAGTGAAACCTCCCATTGAGGGAATAAATAATCCTAAAATTTATACTCTTAGAAATGTACCTGATACTGATAAAATTAAATCTTTTATTGATACAAATAATGCAAAGAGCGCTGTAGTTATCGGCGGCGGTTTTATTGGAGTTGAAATGGCAGAAAACCTGAAGGAAAGGGGCTTAAATGTGGTTCTTGTTGAAGCTGCACCACATATTTTAGCACCATTTGACAGTGATATGGTAACAAATGCTGAAAAAGAACTTCAGGATAATGGAGTTGGGATAATTTTAAATGATGGAGTTAAATCCTTTAAGGAAAATGGAGAAAAGGTAGATGTTTCCCTGCAAAGCGGAACCAGTTTAAGCTGTGATATGGTTATATTGGCCATTGGAGTAAAGCCAGATACAGATTTGATAAAGAATACTCCAATAGAGCTTGGACCAAAAGGACATATTGTTGTAAATGAGCATTTACAGACAAATGCAGATGGGGTCTATGCTATAGGTGATGCTATAGAGGTAGTAGACTATATTAATAAAGGAAAAACTGCAATAGCATTGGCAGGCCCTGCAAATAAGCAGGGAAGAATAGCTGCAGATAATATTTGCGGAATAAATTCAACCTATAAGGGAAGTATGGGAACAGCTGTTGTTAAGGTATTTGGATTAACAGGTGCCAATACAGGAAACAACGAGAGAACATTAAAAGCTAAGGGAATACCTTATAAAGTAATTTATGTTCATCCTCAGTCCCACGCAGGCTATTATCCAGGAGCAAGCCCAATATCACTTAAACTTATATTTAATGATGAAGGAAAGATTCTTGGAGCTCAGGCCTTTGGATATGACGGGGTAGACAAGCGAATTGATGAAATTGCTGTGGTTATAAGGCTTGGAGGTACAGTTTATGATTTAGAAGAACTGGAACTGGCTTATGCACCTCCTTTTAGCTCAGCAAAGGATCCTGTTAATATGGCAGGATTTACTGCAGAAAATGTTTTAACAGGCAAGGTAGAAGTAATTACTCCTATGGAAATTGATAACAGAGATAAAAATAACTCTATATTACTGGATGTAAGAGATGATATTGAAACTGATAATGGAGTTATTGAAGGTGCATATAAAATACCAGTAAATTCCCTTAGAGAAAGAATGAGTGAATTAGATAAGAATAAGGAAATAATTGTTTACTGTCAGGTGGGCTTAAGAGGATATATAGCAGCAAGAATATTATCTTCCAATGGATACAAGGTAAAGAATGTTACAGGCGGTTATAAGAGCTATATAATGGGCAAATTTAAGCCTGACACCATAGGCTCAATGCCAGGCGGGAAAAATGAGAAGGATGACAAAAGCATAAATGAAAAGGAAACTGCATCAGATATAACTTTGGATGCCTGCGGGTTATGCTGTCCAGGACCTCTTATGAGGGTAAATAATTGTGCTGAAACCATGGAAGTTGGACAAATCATGAGAGTTACAGCTTCAGACGCTGGTTTCTATGAAGATGTAAAAGCCTGGTGTGAAAGAACTAATAATGAACTGGTCAAAAGATCCAGGGAAAATGGTTTGATTTCAGCTGTTATAAGAAAAGGCAAAAAGCCGGAAGCAGCTGCATCATCTAATATTGCACCAGTAAAGGATAATAAAACTTTAATAGTATTCAGTGGAGATTTTGATAAGGCTATTGCATCATTTATTATTGCCAATGGAGCTGTAGCAATGGGCAAAAAGGTAACTATGTTCTTTACATTCTGGGGCTTAAATATTTTAAGAAAACCTGAAAAAATTAATATAAAAAAAGGATTCATGGATAAAATGTTTGGAGCTATGATGCCAAGAGGAAGCAAAAAGCTTAAGCTTTCAAAAATGAATATGATGGGCATGGGAACCAAAATGATGAGGAAGGTTATGAAGGATAAGAATATAAATTCCCTGGAGGAACTAATTCAATCAGCTATTGATAGCGGTATACAAATAGTAGCCTGCCAGATGTCCATGGATGTAATGGGACTTAAAAAGGAAGAATTATTAGATGGAGTAAAAGTTGGAGGAGTAGGTTACTATCTGGGGCAGGCAGAGGATTCGAATGTCAATTTGTTTGTATAATAAAAAATTCCTAGCATAATTTGCTAGGGATTTTTTACTTTTTAAATAATTTTGAAAACAGACCTTTTTTCGTATTATTATGTAATTGGTTTTCTTCTTCTTCCTTTTCTTTTTGCGCCTTTTCTTCTTCTTTTTCATCATATCTTATTAAATCTTTTTGATCCCGGCACATTTCCTTAATTTTTTGTTTTGCAGCTGCTGATGTTATTACTTTGCTGAACCATGAAAGAGCCTCATCACTTTTACCAATTCTTCTGTTTAATTCACCTATTAAGTACATAACTGTATATTTATCCATACCATAAATAGGCATGTCCTCATTAAAGTAAGCATCATCAAAGCCTTCCTTAGCCTTTGTTAAAAAGAGTTTTTCATTATCGGCATCTTTTTTTATTCTGTACATCCATGCAATTTTTAAACATGTCATTGCTTTCATGCTGGATTTTGAATTAATTGCCCAATAATTAAGTAATGCTAATTTATATCTTTCAATGGCTATATCTACGTCATAGGTTTCAGGATAATCCTTGGAAACCCACCTTGAAGAAATTTTTTCTTTAACCTGATCGATTTGATGATACTTAATTTTTTCAAAATCAGATTTTAAGGCTGAATATCCACATTCATTACAAACCCACACATCATAAAAATATGGGTTCACCAGATTGTATGATACATAAAAATCACTATACTTTTTACCAATTCTATAAGCGGAGCTCTTTAAAGCTTTTACCTTAAATTTGCTGCCGCACACAGGACATTCTACTTCTCTATTAAAAAGATAATCTTCTTCTGTTTTTTCTTTTTCTTCCTTTTTCTTTGGATCTTCCTGCTTTTTATTGTATAAATCAAGACCTTCAGCGTCTTCAAACCCTAAATCCTCCAGACCGGAAAAAATATCCTTGTTCATGTACAATCACCTACTATATCATATTATTATCTCTTATAAATTTATTATAGCAAAAAAAATGTGAAAATGTATTATTTATTTGTAGATATATATTATAATATAATCATAATATATATTCAAATAAACCAAAAAACACGACTTTAAATATATTTAAAATTAACGTTTAGTAAGGGATGAATAATAATGGCAATTAAAGAATGGAAAACTTTTTTAATTCCCTACGCACAGGCAACAGAGGAATTAAAGGTTAAGTTCAGAAGCATAAGAACAGAATATAGAAGAAAAAACGAATATTCACCTATTGAATTTGTAACAGGAAGAGTCAAAGAAATTTCAAGTATGCTGGAGAAAGCAAATAAATTTAATATTCCTTTGGATAGAATTGAATATGAAATGGAGGACATATCCGGCATAAGAATAATGTGCCAGTTTGTAGATGATATTCAGAAAGTTGTGGAACTGGTAAGAAATAGAAAAGACATGCAGATAATTTATGAAAAGGACTATATAACCAATTATAAACAAAGCGGTTACAGAAGCTATCACATTATAATAAGATATCCTATAAATATGGCGGAAGGACAGAAAAATATTTTAGCGGAATTGCAAATAAGAACACTAGCCATGAACTTTTGGGCCACTATAGAGCATTCATTAAATTATAAATACAAACAGCAAATACCGGAAAATATAAAATACAAGCTTAAGACTGCTGCTGATGCTGCTTTTCAGCTGGATAACCTAATGACGGAAATAAAAGATGAAATTAAAGATGCACAGAAGCTGTTTGAGGTTAAGTCAAGCATAATATCTGATATTATGAATAATATATTGTTTTTAGCATCTTTAGGGAAAATACAAGAGTCAAACAGATATCAGACACAGCTTAATAAACTCATAGAGCAGGGGGAAGTATCTGAGTTAAATAATCTAAAAGAAGCTGCTAAAAAAACTTTGGATTTACATAAATAGGGATTAGGGGAAAACCCCTGATCCTTATTTAATTACTATATTTACAAGCCTTCCCTTAATAACTATAACTTTTACTATATTCTTATTACCTATAAAAGTTTTAACATCCTGATTTTCAAGTGCTGCTTTTTTAATATCCTCTTCTGATAAATCAGAAGGTATATTTATTCTTGCTTTAATTTTACCATTAACCTGCACAGCAATTTCTACCTCATCTTTTACAAGTGCCTTTTTATCATATTCAGGCCAGGATTCATTAAACACTGAATAAGGCATTCCCACGGACTGCCATTGTTCTTCAGCAAAATGAGGGGCAAATGGTGCAATTAATCTAATGAAATCTAAAATAGTTTCTCGTACAAGTGCAGTATTTTTTACTGGTTCATTTTCATATTTTGAAAGAGCATTAGTAAGTTCCATCATTCTTGCAATACAAGTATTGAACTGCATTTTTTCAGCATCTTCTGTAATAGACTTTATAGTATAGTTCCTTACAAAGTTTAAGTCCTTTTCTGCACTGCCAAAGGAATCCTTTGTGCTGGATGAATCAAAATTCTTTAAGCTGTCAAGCACTCTTTCTATTCTATCAATGAATTTTGATATTGATTTTATTCCATCGTCGCTCCAGGCACCGCCCATGGAATAATCGAAACCAAACATAAGATACATCCTGAAAACATCAGCACCATATTCATTTATATATTCATCTGGTGATATTGTATTCCCTTTTGATTTACTCATTTTCTGACCATCAGGACCAAGTATTAATCCCTGGTGCCTTAATGATAAGAATGGTTCATCAAAATTCAGATATCCCATATCTCTTAAAGCTTTTGTAATAAATCTGGCGTAAAGTAAATGCATACATGCATGCTCAGGGCCTCCCACATATTTATCAACAGGAAGCATTTTATTAATAATTTCAGGGTCAAAGGCTTTGGCGCTGTTTTTATTATCAGGATATCTTAAATAATACCAGGATGAACATACAAAAGTATCCAGGGTATCTGCTTCTCTGCGGGCAGGTCCTCCGCATTTAGGACAGGTGGTGTTCATAAATTCTTCACTTTTTGCCAGTGGTGATTTGCCATCAGGTGCAAATTCAACGTTATATGGCAGCTTAACAGGAAGCTGATCCTCTGGTACAGGAACTATGCCGCAATGATCACAGTAAACCACAGGTATTGGTGCGCCCCAATATCTTTGCCTTGATACAAGCCAGTCCCTAAGTCTGTAATTTATTTTTTTAGCACCAAGTCCTAAGGATTCCAGTTTATTTATAATGGCATTTTTTGCAGCTTCACCGGATAAACCGTTATAATCAGAACTATTTGTCATAGGACCATATTCAGTGAATGGAAGTTCTCCGCCTTCTATAACTCTTATTATCGGTAAGTTATACTTTTTTGCAAAAGCAAAATCCCTTTCATCATGTGCAGGCACAGCCATTACAGCTCCGGTACCATAGGTGCTTAATACATAATCACCAATCCAGATTGGAACTTTAGCTCCATTAATAGGATTTATGGCATAGCTTCCAGTGAATACACCTGTCTTTTCTTTTGAAATAGACTGCCTTTCTATATCAGATTGTTTTTTAGTGCTTTCTTTATATTCCTTTACTGCATCCTTATACTCATCAGTAGTAATTTTATCAACAAGTGGACTTTCAGGAGCCAGAACCACATAAGTAACACCAAAAAGTGTATCAGCTCTTGTTGTGAACACCTGAAATTCCAGGTCAGAACCAACTACTTTAAATGTAACTTCTGCACCTGTAGATTTTCCTATCCAATGTCTCTGCATAGCCTTTGTCTTTTCAGGCCAGTCTAATTCATCTAATTTTTGAAGAAGTTCTTCAGCATAATCTGTAATCTTTAGAAACCATTGAGTTAAATCTCTTTTGGTAACTTCAGTACCGCATCTTTCACAGCAATTATCAACTACTTGTTCATTAGCTAAAACTGTATTGCAGCTAGGGCACCAATTTACAGGGGCCTTTTTTCTATAAGCCAATCCTTTTTCATAAAGTTTAAGAAAAACCCATTGAGTCCATTTATAGTATTCAGGCTTGCATGTAATAACTTCGTTGTCCCAATTAAACATAGCCCCCATAGCTTTTAACTGTTTTTCCATAGTTTCAATATTTTTTAAGGTTGAATCCTTTGGATGAACCCCGGTTTTTATAGCATAGTTTTCTGCAGGTAATCCAAATGCATCAAATCCCATTGGCTGAAAAACATTATATCCCTGCATTCTTTTAAATCTAGCCCAGGAATCCACAGGCCCATAATTAAACCAGTGACCTGCATGAAGTTTACTTCCTGATGGGTAGGAAAACATCTCCAGAACATATAATTTTTTATCCATTTTATTTTTATCAAATTTGTATAAATCAGTTTCTTCCCATCTTTTCTGCCACTTTTTATCTATGGCAGTTCCATACTTGCTCATTATATCTCTCCTCATTATTTTATTTTTTGTAAAATAAAAAGCCTCCATCTCTGTATAAGAGACGAAGACTACATTCCGCGGTACCACTCTAATTAAACCATAAAAGGTTTCACTTATAGACTTTATCGGATCAACCCGTATCTGTTTCAGCAGATAAGCTCACAGGCAAGTTCATAAATTTCAGGCACTGTTTTGCACCATACAACAGTTCTCTAAAGGATGAATAAATACTACTACTCCTGATCAAAGCACAACAATATTATATTTAATCAAATTTTATTTTTATTTTATATTAATGTTGAATTATTGTCAAGAAGTTAATCTTTTTCAATGTCATATGTCCACTGATCTATACCACCAAGTGAATACACATTATTATATCCAAGCTGTTCCAATATTTCAGCAGCGTTTTCAGATCTTATTCCCCTTTGGCAGTAAACTATTATCTTTGTGGATTTATTTATATTTTTATGTATAACCTCATCCTTTAATATCTGAAGGGGGATATTTATACTTTTAGGTATATGACCCTGTTTATACTCACTGGGAGTTCTTACATCTATAATCAAAGCTTCTGAAGAAGGCGTATTTATCATATCCTTTACTTCAATGGCAGTAATTTTTTTATAGGCTTTAACACTTTCGTAGGGGAAAAATAAAGTAACAACTATTAATGAAACAGCAATTAAATAAAAGTAAAGTTTAAAATTATTAGAATTCTTGGAAAACATATATTGCACCTCACTATAATTAAAGACTAAGTTACATTTATTACAAAATTTAACTTAGTCTTATTATGTGCTTAGCTGAAAAAAATATCCAAAAATCTAAAAAATAAAAAGCTCTTGAAATTCAAGAGCTTTTTGGCTGCCCATGCTGGACTCGAACCAACAAATGCCTGTTCCAGAGACAGGTGCCTTACCATTTGGCTAATGGGCATTAACATTACTACGACATTAACTATTATATCAAAGATAATAATTATGTCAAGATTTTTTTGTATTTAGATAAATATGTTATAAAAATAGTTAAAGCATAATCATATACCCAGAAACCAACTTCACATAAAATAATGAGAATATAAATGGGATATTTTAATTTTATGCTGCCAATAAAAAATGATTTAATGAGTAAACCACCAATAAAAAGTGATAAATTAAAAAAAAGAAATTTTATAATTATTTCAAAGGGAAGTTTTCTAATTCTTTCAATATAGTATTTACATATCCCATATACTCCGAAAAATAGTACATAAGCTAAAACTGCAATGTTTAATCCACATATGAAAAGAGACAATAAAGCTGTAGCTGCGTAAACCATAATTGAAGTAAGAATGTTAGACGATACTACTGCAATTGGAATTAAAGCAGAAGCAATAATCAAAATAAAAGTTTTATTAATGGGAAAAACATTACCCAAATATACGCATATAACGCCAATAGCAGTAAGAATACCTCCTTTGGCAATATTTGAAGAATTATTTTTAGCCACTAACTTTCACCCCCAATTTCTACAGTTAAAAGTTTAGAGTTTCGAGTTAACAATTAATGTAAGTTTTGCTTTGGCAAAACAAATTAATAAAAATTTACTTATAACTTATAACTTATAACTCATAACTCTTAACTGAATCAGCATCCCGACATTCCATTGCAAAAGCAGTCAATGCAATACAGGGTTGCACATATATTGCAGATAGAATTATCCCTTTGTGTATTAAAAGGCTGCCTATAGGACTGATTTGCATACTGAATCTTGGAAAATGCCTCTCTATATTCCATATTAGAAGGATCCAGATTGCAGGCCGTGCTGATATTACTATAGGCTGCATCATACCATCCCTTCTGCATGTTTACTATACCCATTAAATAGTGCCATTGAGCATCTCGTGAATTAATACCATTCAATTTACGCTCAGCTGATGAAAAGTTTCTACTGTTTATATCCATACGAATGGATTGATAGATTGAATAATTGTCTGTGGAATTATCTGCTGAAGAATAATTATCATAACTTGATGAAGAATTTCTATTTGAATTATCATTAGAATTTTTCATAAGATAATCATAGGCCTCATTTATTTCTATCATCTTCTCTTCTGCAAGATCCTTTAAGGGATTGTCACCATATTGATCTGGATGATATTTTTTTGCCAGCTCCCTGTAAGCTTTTTTAATTTCTTCTTTTGAAGCGTTCTCTTTAATTTCTAAAATTTCGTAGGGATTTCTCATGGGTTTTCACTCCTTGTTTTTTACTTTATCCATTTTTTCAATTAACCCTAAATTTAAAATATTATATAAGAGTTCCTTGTTCTTTTTCAAAGGAATTTTTGTCAGCTGATCAGCGCACTGCCTGCCGCAATTTGTTAATATAAAATCAATTCTTTTATCAATAGATTTTTTAAAAACCTCAAAAGGGCTGTGGTTTACGTTGTAGCATGAATTAATGGCATTAAACCTATGGTTTTCCATATCCTTTTTTAAATCATCATATGCATCTATGATATAAATCCATTTTCCTAAGTTATATCCAAGTGTGTATAAATTTTCATTGAAGCCTTCCAAATAGGATGATAGTATTATACCAGTAATATGAGCAAAATTATGTGAAAGTTCATCTAAACTTTTTTCTGATGAATTTGATTCTGACAGATATAATTTATCAAGATTATCCTTAATCTTAGTATTTATAAGATTATACTTATCCGGGAACTTATAAAATAATTTGTGAAGGACCTTACTGGATAATCTGCTTTTTATGCTATTCTCATCATAAACATCATCTAGTAGTTTATAATAGGATAGACAGACATTACAAAATGCAGCATAATTCAAGGCATCTGAATTAATAACAACAATTTTTTTCTTAAAAGGATGTATAAAACATTTATGACTTTTATACTCTATTTCTTTATCCTCTAAAGCATCAAGCAAAATAGCTAAAAATGTCATGTCATAATTTAAAGTAAGCCTGGGCAGGTTGCCGTAGTTTTCCTTGATACTTAAGCAGAGTCCGCAGTAATATGCTTTAAATTTTTCAAAATCCTTAATTTTAAGTTCCATTTTATAAGGAAAAACATATCCAAACATAATTTATAATCCTTTATTTTTCAGTATATCATAAATACTTAATGAAGTAGTATCTTTCATAGCATATCCCAAAAGTTCAACTGTTTTTTTAAGTTCTTCTTCAGTTGGAGATTCTATTTCAATGTATGGAAATGGGCAGAAAGATTTTTCATTAATATCTATTTCAATTAAAGTATTTTCATATTTGTAGCTTTCTCTGTATTTAGGTATGGTTTGAACAAGCTCTAAACCCAAAGCCTGAAATATTTTTTCCCCCTCATCAGCATTTTTTATTTCTGTTTCATTTTCAGACATAATTTTAAATTCAGTGTTACTTAAAAGTTTTTTTGTGGTGATGTAATTTACTGTACTGTTTGTTTCTTAGTAAATCTTTCACAATCCTTATTCTGGCATAACCATGGTTATTAATAAGTCTTCTATCTGGAAATCAAATATCTTTTTATCTGGTTTTCACTTTTTACAACTTTTGCATGTAACCTCCTCTAGTTTTTTCTTAATTCAGAGATGTTTATATTAAGTATCTTAACTTCAATTTCCTTCAAATTTATGCCTCCTATAGAAACACTTGTTATATAATTTGCTTGACACAATAATGTTTTACTAAAAAGTATATATTATAAAAAATATAAACATTGGATTATTTCATGAAATTATATCATAAAATATATATAAAAGCTTTTTAATATGGGTGATGAATGGATAATTTTTATGAACAATTAGTGACTACTTCGAAACAATAAAGTATAAGACTGCAGTATTGCTTCTATAGTATTGTGCATTATGGGAATACTTTCAGAGTAGTTGGACAATTAATACCAGGTCTTATTATTTTAGCTTTGGCGGCTTTATTATATTATAAAAAAAATATTTTATGTTGAATATGAATATACCTTTACTAATGGAGATGTAGACATTGATAAAATACTAGAAAAAAAGAAAAGGTCAAAGATAATAATTTCAGCATAAAAGACTGCGAATTATTGGCTCCAAGAAATAGTGATTACATTAAAGATTTTTCAAATAAGCCGCAAAAAATGTTAAACCTATATCCTGAAACTTATAAAGGAACAATCTATACAGCTATGATTACAGGAGGCGCAAATAGACTTCAACTAAACTTTGCTCCTGACAATGAATTTTTACAACTCAGTTTCAAATATAATCCGAGAGGAACTAAAATCAGTTGAAAGTTGAAAGTTAAAAGTTAAGAGTCAGTTAGGAACTAAAAACTAAGAAGTAAGAAGTAAGAAGTAGAAGTAAGAAGTAAAGTAAAGATATTTTTCGCGGAGCTGAAAAATTAAATTTAAAGTTTTGCCATTGGCAAAACTACATTAACTTAAAACTTAAAACTTAAAACTTTTAACTGAAATAAAGGGCTGCTCCAAATTTGAAGCAGCCCTTTTATTTATAAAGTATTAGCACTACCTAAAACTTCATCAATTTTCTTTTCAACTAATTTTTGAATGTTATTTCTTGCAGCTCCTAAGTATTTTCTTGGATCAAATTCCTTTGGATTTTCAGCAAATACTTCTCTGATAGAAGCTGTCATAGCTAATCTTATGTCTGTATCATATTGATTTTGCAAACAGCCATTGAAGAAGCCTTTCTAAGCATATCTGCTGGGACTCCTTTAGCGCCTGCAATGTTTCCGCCATATTTATTACATGTTTCAACTGAAGCTTTATCAACTGATGAAGCACCATGAAGAACAATAGGGAATCCTGGTAATTTCTTTTGAACTTCTTCTAATATATCAAATCTTAATTTTGCTTCTCCAGCGAACTTGTATGCACCATGGCTTGTTCCTATAGCTATAGCCAATGAATCAACACCAGTTCTATTTACAAAGTCAACTGCCTGATCTGGGTCTGTGTATATATGAACATCACTCTTTACGTCGTCTTCTACTCCGGCAAGTACTCCAAGCTCTGCTTCAACTACTACGCCGTGGGCATGAGCATATTCAACTACTTCCTTTGTTTTAGCAACATTTTCTTCATATTCATAATGTGATCCATCAAACATAACAGATGTAAATCCTGTTTCGATGGCTAATTTAACTGTTTCAAAATCTGGGCCGTGATCTAAATGAAGAGCTAAATCTATATTAGTATCAGCAATTGCAGCATCAACCATTGCTTTTAAATATTTGGACCTGCATATTTAAGAGCTCCTGATGATACCTGTAAAATAACAGGGGATTTTTTTGCCTTGCAGGCATTTACTACACCTTGAATTATCTCCATATTATTAATGTTGAAAGCACCAATTGCATAATGTCCTTCATAAGCCTTTTTAAACATTTCTTTAGTAGTTACTAATGCCATAT
Organism: Clostridium sp. JN-9; assembly: GCF_004103695.1. Taxonomy (NCBI): domain Bacteria; kingdom Bacillati; phylum Bacillota; class Clostridia; order Eubacteriales; family Clostridiaceae; genus Clostridium; species Clostridium sp. JN-9. The sequence continues at coordinate 284,072 of NZ_CP035280.1, forward strand.
TAATTCCACCTTCCAAATTAAAATTTTAATCATTAAAAAATATAACTCATATATATACTTTAAGATCCATATATATGATGCGTCTATGGTCTTATGATGTCCCAGCGGGACACTAATGATTACATTATTATTATAATCCATAACCTTTTTATTTTCCATAGTTTCATTATAAAATATTTATTTCTATTATCAATTAAAAGTTTCTATATAAAGTATATTTTGAAGATTTATTTTTTCACTGTCTTTAATATGCATTATGAGAAGTTTGATAGTATGAACAGAAGCCATGGATTCATCCTTGTTTTTACATTTTACAAATTGGATCATTCTGTAAGCTTCACTATTGATTGGATCCAGCTCAGAATGATGAACAATAACAGACATAGTTTTATAAGTATCCTGCCATTCATTTAAAAATTCATATGATGCAGTGTAGGCATCATCCCAGGCTTCACTACTGATATAGTCTTCAAGATTTTTACTTGCTACTTCAAATTTTTCACAGGTTTTGTTCAGGTATTTTAGAGAAAACACAATAGAAATTATTAATGCGAAAAAAATGATAAATGAAGAATATATATTTTTCATGGAGTATCCTTCCTTTCCTGAAAGTAAAATTCACCCTTTGAATCAATCATTGCAATAAAGACGTCTTTTGTATTTGAGATATTATACTTGTTTAGTTTTTCATTCAGCCAATTTATATTCTTTTTTAATAATTTTAAATTGTCATAGTTCACTTTACCGTCCAGAATTAAAGTAACAGGCATGGTATCCTGAGTAGTTTGTATTTTCATATCCTGTTTTGTAACATTTGAAAGTTCAGTTTTAGGAATTATGGACAGCTGTCCGCTGGTTTCTAAAATGGCATACTGAATATCAGAAATATTATAATATCCTTGAAGCCTCACTTCTTCTATTAAATCATTAAGGTTATATTTATTGACTTTTAACTGCTTAATATCAATTTTACCGTTATTAATAATAATACTTGGCTCGCCGCTGAATAATTTTCTGGCAAATTCACTTTTCAATTCCAATATGGATAAAGTAATTTCTAAAATAAGTAATGTTACAATGGGGATAACGCCGTTTAATAATGGTATTTTAGTATCCTGCATAGGTAATGATGCCAATTCAGAAATCATGATGGCTATAGCTAGTTCAAAGGGCTGAAGCTGACCTATTTGTTTTTTCCCCATTAACCTCATTGTTATTACAACCAGAATATATAAAATTGCAGTTCTTATGAGAATAATAAACATTAGTAATAACACCTCCATAGTTCTATTCTGCTGAAAAAAAGCAAAATTATAAGTGAAAAGGTAACAATTTTATATTTAATAAAGTATAATAATAGTACATCGAAAAAATGGGAGATGAGTTTTGGTGGAGAAATTAAAAATAACTTTTAGTGATGGTACTAATGAACTTTGTGATTATGGGGAAATAATCGGCCATATTTTTGAGGAAAAATATAAAGATACAGCTCAAAAACCAGTATTAGCTAAAGTTAATAATAAATATTATGAACTTACTTCACCGCTAAATGAAGAGGGAGAAATTAAGCCTGTATTTATTAATGAAAATATGGGAATGAAATGCTATATAAGAACATTGCAGTTTATATTAATTAAAGCTGTATCAGATTTATATAAAAATAGTAAAATTACAATTGAACATTCCATAAGTAAGGGGATATTCGGCGAAATTCACAAGGAAACGCCTCTTACTGAAGAGGATATAAGCAAAATAAAGAAGAAAATGACGGAAATAATAGATAAAGATTTTTTAATTAATAAAATAACTTTGAAAAAAGATGAAGCTATTAAGATTTTTATAGATTACAATATGCCTGATAAAGTAAAACTATTAAGACAGCTGGACTCTGAATATTTAAAATTATATGAACTGGATGGAAGATATGATTATTTCTATGGATCTATGGCATATTCCACTGGAGTAATTTATAAGTTTGATTTAATTTATTATAATCCAGGTTTTATATTAAGGTATCCAAGTCAGGAAAATCCATTGGAAATACCGCCATTCAAAGAATATGCAAAGCTTGCCAAGATATTTTATGAAACAGAAAAATGGGGAGAAATATTAGGGGTTGGAGATGTAGGATCTCTTAATAATAAAGCTGCTGATGGTGACATAGTGGATATTATAAGAGTATCAGAAGCATTGCATGAAAAGAAAATAGCATATATAGCAGATACTGTGGCGGAAAGAGAAAAGGTAAAAATAATACTTATTGCAGGCCCCTCCTCATCAGGTAAAACAACATTTGCAAGAAGGCTGGCCATTCAGCTCAGGGTAAATGGATTAATGCCAATACCAATTTCTCTGGATGATTATTTTGTTGACAGGCAGCATACTCCAAAGGATGAAAAGGGTGAGTATGATTTTGAATCAATAAAAGCTTTAGACTTAAAATTATTTAATGAAAATCTGCAGTCACTGCTTCAGGGTAAGGAAACCCATATTCCAAGCTATAATTTTAAAACAGGAAGCAGGGAATGGAGCGGAAATAAGATAAAGCTTCCCAGAAATGGGGTACTAATAATTGAAGGAATTCACGGACTAAATGATATGCTCACCAATTCCATACCAAAGGAAAATAAGTTTAAAATATATATTAGTGCTCTCACTCAGCTAAACCTGGACAGCCATAACAGAATATCTACTACAGATGTAAGGATAATCAGAAGAATAGTAAGAGATTATTTGTCCAGGGGATATGCTGCAGAAGATACATTAAAAATGTGGCCCTCTATAAAAAAAGGGGAAGAAAATAATATTTTTGTATATCAGGAAAATGCTGATGTTATGTTCAATTCCACTTTGGTATATGAGTTATGTATTTTAAAAAAGCACGCTTTAAAAGAACTTGAGAAAATTAATGCTAACAGTTCTGTGTACTATGAGGCATTAAGGCTAAGCAGTTTTCTGCATTTCTTTAAAGATGTTGATGAAAGTCTTGTTCCAGAGAACTCTATATTAAGAGAATTTATTGGTGGAAGCTGTTTTTACAAGTATTAATTTTTTAAAAAAGTGTATAAAAAGTAGAGTCATTGAACTAAATTTATTGTATAATAAATTTAGTTCATTTTAATTTTAAAATGAAAGAATTTATGCAATTGTTGAAAGGCTGGTGTATTCATTTGAGGGAATACAGTGTTTTTGATATATTAGGACCTATTATGATAGGGCCATCAAGCTCTCATACTGCAGGAGCTGCCAGGTTAGGGAAAATAGCCCGAATTATTTCAGACAATGATGTAAAAGATGTTAAATTTTTATTACATGGATCATTTGCCAAAACATATAGGGGGCATGGAACAGACAGGGCATTAGTTGCAGGCATATTGGGAATGGATCCTTCTGATGACAGATTAAAGGATTCAATGGAAATTGCAAGAAAGGAAGGCATAACATTTGAATTTATTGAAACTGATTTAGGAGAAGTACACCCAAATACAGTTAAATTTATAATAACTAAAAGTGACAATAGCAAAATAGAAGTAACAGGTTCATCTATAGGCGGCGGGAATATTGAGATTTTTGAAGTGGATGGAGAGAGTATTTCATTTACAGGGAATTATCCAACTTTAATTATAACTCATGTTGACGTTCCTGGAGCTGTGTCTGAGGTAACCTCACTGCTTTACAAGGAAAAAGTAAATATTGCATTTATGAAGGTGTATAGAAGCAAAAAGGGAGAAAAAGCAATTATGGTTCTGGAAACAGATAGTGAAGTTACAGAAAAAGTTATTAATGAAATTTCAAAGGCTAGAAATATTTTAAGTGTCAGAGTTATAAATCCGGCCAGGGAGAGTGAATAAATTGGTTGACTACGGAAAAGACCTTATAGAGGTTTGTAAAAAAGAGAACATAACTATTTGGGAATATACTTTAAGATCAGAAGTCAGCGATAGTGGAATAAGCAGAGAAAAAGTTTTAGAGAGAATGAAAACTAATTTACATATAATGAAAAGGTCATCGGAATTGGCCATGAATCGTCCAATAAAATCTATAAGCGGACTTATTGGAGGGGACGCAGTTAAATTATCAAAGTATGCTGAGTCCGGTGATACTTTAACAGGAAGCTTTATGGTTAAAGCCATGGCCAGGGCAATTTCATGTTCGGAGGTAAATGCTGCCATGGGTAAGATAGTTGCAGCACCTACAGCAGGGTCTTGCGGAATATTGCCGGCAGTAATTATAACTGCTGGTGAGAGACTTAATAAATCTGAAGATGAATTAGTAAAGGCTCTTTTAACAGCATCAGGTGTAGGAATAATAATAGCTAAAAATGCCACACTATCAGGAGCAGAAGGAGGCTGTCAGGCAGAATGCGGCTCAGCAGCTGCTATGGGAGCTGCTGCTGTGGTTGAAATGATGGGAGGCAGTGTTACGCAGGCATTAGATGCAGCAGCAATAGTAATAAAGAATATACTAGGCTTAGTATGCGATCCAGTAGCAGGATTAGTAGAAATACCATGTGCAAAGAGAAATGCTTCTGGAACAGTTAGTGCTTTAACTACAGCTGATATGGTTATGGCTGGTGTGAATAGTCATATACCATTTGATGACTGCGTATCAGCTATGTATAAGGTCGGACGACAGATACCATGCGAACTAAGGGAAACGGCACTTGGGGGATTGGCAGTAACAGAAACAGGATTGAAACTGAAGGAACAAGTGTCAATGAAAGAATGATACCAACTGCTTTTGGCTTGTAACATTTCTAATAACAGGGAATAGAATGATATGGAATAAATTTATTAGAGAATTATTGATAAATATTACTTAAGCTGGTGTTTATTATGAAGAAGAATTATTTTATATTACTCATTATTTCCTTGTTATTGTTTATTAAAATTACAAATCCAATTTTCAATGCTGTTATATATTCCATTGCTATTATTCCACTGGCTATTTTGCTTGGAGAATTTACTACAAATATGGCAGAGTATATTGGAGATAAGAAAGGCGGACTTTTAGCAGCAGCAGTTGGTAATATACCAGAATTAACAATTGGGTTATGGTCTGTAAAATACGGAATGATAACTATGGTAAAAGCATCTTTGGTAGGAGCCATAATAAGCAATATGCTGCTGGTACTTGGCATCTCAACCTTTATAGGAGGAACTATTTATAAAGAACAAAAATTTAATAAAAATATAGCCAGGACAAATTTCAGCATGTTGTTTTTAGCATTGACCACTATAGTAATTATTTCATCACTGGATAAATACAGTTATAGGCTTTCAGCGGTGAATCTGCAGTCTATTAGTGTGAAAATATCTTTAGTATTAATACTTGTATATTTACTGGGACTGTTTTTTTCATTATATACTCACAGCAATCTGTTTGTAATAACTGAAAGTAATACGGAGAAGAACCTTAAAAAAAATAAAAATTATTATGTTTTGCTGGCTAATATAATGTATAGTGCCATTATTCTATATTTTATAAGTGAAAAGTTAATACTTAATATAAGAATAATCACTAATTCATACAATATATCAGAAGAATTTATAGGTATTATCCTTATGCCCATATTAGGAAATATAGGAGAAAACTTTGCTGCAATAATGGGGGCAATAAAAAATAAAGTAAGCTTAAGCCTTGAAATTGCTATTGGCTCAAGTATTCAAATTTCACTTTTTGTAATGCCCTTATTAGTGGTGTTTTCCCACTTTTGCGGAATGCCCCTGACTCTGCTTTTCTCAGAATTCCAGGTTGTATTGGTGATTGTAGCAGTAGCCATGTCATTTTTTGTTTTTCAGGATGGGAAGACTTATTGGTTTGAAGGTGCCATTTTAATAGCAATATATGCAGTAATTGCATTAGCTTATTACTATATGGTATGAAAAAATAAAACTGCTAATATAATAAATATATAAACCAATTGCCAAGAGGGTTATATGTCGCATAAAAGAGTTGTAGATAATTATTATGTTGATTTAAATAATTTAGTTGATGTTTTAAGCAGATTAGTAAGTTCTTATAGATTATTAGTAGGTGGAGCTGCAGAATTAAATCAAATAGCACTAGCAAAAAAAAAGGATATAAAGGATGCAATTGAACGAGCATCGGATTTAGGCGAAATTATAGATGAAATAATTAAATCCTTGGAAAAAACAGAAGGCACATATCTTGAATATTGTAAATTAAAATCAAAAATATTAGAATGCAAGGTTGAAAGCCAGTTTATTGAAACAGAAATAGATGAGGAATTAAAACTGAAAGACTAAAAAAAGATGTGAGAAATCACATCTTTTTAAACTTTACTGAGCTTACCATAAGATAGGAAAGCATAATTTCTAATAACATTGTTAAACCTATATTTGTTGGATGATTAACAGTTATTAATGCAAATATGGCCATGAGCATTCCTGCAATAGTAATAGGTATTCCCATAAATACACCAGTAAATGTAGAAGAATTATATCTAGCAAGCCTGTATGCACCTGCTATAGGGAAAAGAAGAACTAATAAATATCCTAAAAGACCTAATGAAGAATAATTATATAGGTTAAAAATCAATATAGCTGGAGCGACACCAAATGAAACCAAATCAGCTAAAGAATCAAGTTCTTTTCCTATATCGCTGGATACATTTAAAAATCTTGCAACTCTTCCATCATATCTATCAGCTAAAGCAGCTAATATGATAAAAAGACATGCTAATTTGTAATTTTCTTGAAAAGTCATCATTAAGGACATAACACCGAAACCTAAATTACTTAAAGTAAAAAAGTTTGGTACTGCGCTTTTAGCAATCTTTGCCATTATATCACTCCTAAAAATATCGTATGTTAAAACTTAACATAAATTAAAATATTTATATACTTTAAGATTTATTCAGCATGTTTTTTAAAAAGTATATATAAAGATTATTATATTATATTATAACTCAAAAGTAAAAAAAAATTAAGGGCTTATTTAATTTTTTTTATGGAATAAATAATAATATTTTGTTAAAATGAACTGTGAGTGATATGCTTTTTACAAAGTATATATTATGAATTTAAGGAGAAAGAATATGAACGGCAGAATTAAAAGTGCCTTGAAATACATAATTTTAGCACTATTAGTAGCAATTATAGTATTTATAATTTTAAAATATAAAAGCATTGGAAGAGTATTTAATTTTAGGCATATGAAAAGGCTTATTTTAAGCTATGGAAAATATTCGGCATTAGTGTTTATATTAATGTATACATTAAAACCAATTTTATTTATTGTACCAGCATCACTGCTTTCAATACTTGCGGGCAATGTTTTCGGACCATATATAGCACTTATACTCAGCATGATTGGATGCTTTGGCTCTGCAACAGTAGCATTTTATATGGCAAGATTTTTAGGACGCTCTTTTGTAGATAAACTACTAAAAGGCAAAGCCTTAAAACTAGATAATAATATAGAAAAAAACGGCTTTTTTATAATGCTGATAATGAGACTGTCAATAATTTTTAATTATGATGCATTGGGATATGCAGCCGGACTTACAAGTATGAGCTACAAGGATTTTATAGCTGGTACTATGATTGGGATATTACCGGAAATGGTTACATATTCATTAATGGGGAAAAATATTGAGCATCCTCTTTCAGTAAGGTTTATCGTGCCTATAATAATGGTTGTGATAATAGGTTTGATTGCATCCTATTTATATAAAAGCAGAATATCTAAAAAAAATAAATAAAAACATCTTGTGTGGATAAAATAACACCAGGAGGTGTTATAAATGAAAATTAGTGATGTAATGACTAAAACAGTTGCCAATCTTAATGTGGAAGATACAGTAAAGCGTGCAGCTGAACTTATGAAAGAACACAATATAGGTTCAATCCCTGTATGCAGAGATGAAAAAGTTGTTGGAATTATTACAGATAGAGATATTGCTGTTAGAACTGTAGCAGATGGGAAAAATTCATTAGAGCAGAAGGTTAAAGATGTAATGTCCAGTAACCCTGTTGTTGGAAAACCTGAAATGGACATTCATGATGCTGCCAGGATTATGAGTGAAAGGCAGATAAGAAGACTGCCTATAGTGGAAAATAATAATTTAGTAGGTATAGTTGCATTAGGAGACTTAGCAGTTGAAAACATATTAGTTGATGATGCAGGAAGGGCTTTAAGTGAAATTTCCTCTCCAAGTATTCCGCAGATGTAAAGTTTAATATTTTGTAAATTAATCCACAAGGTGTACCCAATAATCTTGTGGATTTTTTATAGAAGGTGTTATAATTAGTTAAAAGTTAATAGTTAAAAGTTAATACATAATGGTTGAAATTTGAAAGTTTTGATAATTAAATGTCGAAATTATGAAATTATATAGAACTGTAAGTTGGGAGAGTTAGTTATGAACAGAGTTAAATTTATTTATAACCCATATTCAGGGGATAATACCATAACTGCGAATATTGATAAAATTAGTAACTATTCAGTTACCCTAAAAAGTATATAAAAAAGCACCTTACTTTCAAATTCTTATGCATCTGACAGTAAGGTGTTAATATTAATTTTAGGTTCACCAAAAAGAGGTACTTCGTTCCTTTTTAAGCGGAGCTTTTACGTCAAAGTTGGATCAAATTGATTCACTGTAAATGTTGATTTTATGCAATCCAAGGCATTTTTGCCTTGTTTTCTTACAGTAGATACATATCCACGGATTCTAGTAAAAGCGTTAGCTCCAGCAGAACTTCTAAAGGTGCCTGAAATCTTTTGCTTAACTTTAGCCATACGTAAATCACGTTCTGCTAAGTTATTATCAAAAGGTATATCAAAGTCATACATGAAAGCAAGTATTTGTTCCTTATAGCCATTTAATCTATTGAGTAAATTAAGACTGGCACTTTTCTTTACCTTCTTTTTAGAATATAATTCAATGTTTTTAGCATAGTCTTCGTCAATGCCAGCTTTAAGTATTTTATCATACTTAGATTCAAAATCCTGAATTTTATCTAAAGGTAAAGCATTTTGTTTGTTATTAGCTAAATCTACTTCTTTTTTTATATCTAACAATAGATTTTTCATTGGCTTTGCCCAGTTTTGACCTTGTAATTCAGTTATACCATTAAGTTCTCTTAATATATGAGCATTACATAGAGCATGATTGCAGTTAGTATACTTAAAATAAGTTTTAAAACCATCATGGACTGCCGTCCCAGTAAAGTTTGGAAGTATTGTAATATCATCAATAGCCTTTTTACCACGCTTTTCATGGCATTCATAATATGTAAGATTTTTATTAGAAGCAACATGAAGCCACTGGCGTTTTTTATCTATATAAATACCAGTTTCATCAAAATGAACTGCTCCTGTAGATGAGGTAAGGCTATTTCTAATCCTATTTGTTATAGCTTGTAAATTATCATGACAGTCTTGATTGAAGGTTACCATACTACCTTGACTTAAATGATGGTTAAATAAATCCTCAATGAGTTCAACAGCACGTTTATACGGAATCAACTGATATTGAGTTAAGTAAACAGCTATCGCTTTTAGGCGTTCTCCATATTGAACTGTATTCTTTATTTCTTCTGGGAAAGCAGCTGTATTTTTACTTTTACAATGAGGACATATTTTAACTTCTGCTCTATGCTCTACAATTTTAACTTTTACATCTGGTATATCTATAATTTGACGAACAATATATCTTTCAGGAGGTACATCCTTTAGGGATGCTCCGCATTCAGTACAGAATTCAACATTGTGAATTTCAATTTCATCAGGAGTATCATGTAAACACAATGTTGTTCCCTCATGACCCCTTTGACCGCCAGGTTTTTTACCTGATTTTGTTCTTAAACTTTTAGTCTTCTTTTTAAAGCCATCTGACGATGGAGGTTTACTGCTATTACTACTGTTTTTGTTGACTTGGCTTTCTAATGATTTTACACGCTCGTTTAGAGCCTTATTCTCTTTAGAAAGTGTTTCTACTTGAGATTGTAGTTCTTTAATTTGATTTGATAATTCTTTAATAACACCTATAACCTGAGATACACCTTGATTGTAAATCTCGATGATTTGGCCTTCACTCACGATGTGTCACCACCTTATCATTAGTTTTTGCAAGACAGGCTTTATGATACCAAAAAATAATGATAAATGGAAGGCTTTTTTTCAATAAATTAATAATAACAGTAAATTTAAATTATTTTAATAGCTGAATAGTTACTAAAATTATTATGATACACCAGAAATTTGGATATGAAGTTGTACCTTTTAGAATAAGCTATGAATGTGATGTTACTGAAGCATTAAAGGAAATAGATGAATCATATAAGTATATTCTCATAGCTGGCGGCGATGGCACTGTGGATAATGTTGTAAACCATATCAAGCAGTTAAATATAGATATTCCAATCGCAATACTTCCAACAGGTACAGCAAATGATTTTGCTAAATTTATAGGCATGCCACAGGATGTTGAAACTGCATGTGAACAAATATTAACCAGCAGTGTTAAAGAAGTTGATTTAGGCAAAATTAATGATAAATACTTTATTAATGTAGCAAGCACCGGATTATTTACAGATGTATCCCAAAAAACAGATGTAAACTTAAAAAATACTATTGGGAAACTTGCATATTATGTTAAAGGGCTTGAACAATTGCCAAACTTCAGAAGCCTTGACATTGATGTAAAATCAAAGCATGGTGAATTTAAAGGCGGCATGTATTTAATGCTTGTATTTAATGGTCAGACAGCCGGAAATTTAAAGTTTGCATATAAGGCTGCAATAGATGATGGTATGCTGGATGTAATAATTATAAAAGCAGGTGTCTTAAAGGACATGATTACATTGTTTATTAAAATGATGAAAGGTGAGCATCTGGAAGATACTCCTGGTTTGGTATACTTTAAAACAGATAAAATTGAAATTGAATGTCATGAAGATATAGTTACGGATATAGACGGAGAAAGGGGACCGGATTTTCCTTTGACTATAGAATGTATTAAAGGAGGCATTAAGCTATTAGGTGCAAAAAATTATGGTTAGTAATTTATATTTGTAATAAAAATTAAAATATATAAATAAATATAAACCAGGAGCAATTATTATGGAGAAATTGTGAATCAGTTTTATATTTATTTTCCAATGTTAATTTTTATATTCATTATATGGTTCAAGGATTTGAGCTTAAGTTTTGCTGCACCTTTTAAAATTAAAACATTAAGCATTATTACCTTAAGTATTTTAATTACACGATACATAGCATTATTCATTTTGTGTCTTGCTGAAAATATAAAACTTTTATATTTTTTTAAACCATTTTATTTTGCCAGCTTTATAGCTGTACCAGTGTTAATATTGTGTACAATTTATATAATTTTTAAGAATAATAAAATAAACTTTTTATATGTGTTCTTATTAGAGTTTATAGCATTAATATTATATATAATCACACTTTATTATTTTAATATAGTTATTAAAGTTGATAGCAGTATTGGATTTATAATGCTATTTAACAATGAATCAGCATATTATTTATATCTTATAGAAATTTCAATAATATTATTATTAATACTTTACTTAGGAAACATCAAAAACTTTGATAAAGCTGCATGGATATCTGCTGCAGCCATAGTTTTAATAATTGAGATATTATTAATTATTATGAAAATCAGGATTTTACCTGAATACCTTGCAGGTGAATTAATTACTCTCATTGTATTTGGGAAAGCGTTAAATATGGTAAAAAAACAATAGATAATATTATCTATTGTTTTTTTTAGATTTATTTTTTCTTTTATTATTAAAAGGCCTTGGCGGAACATTCCCGATTAAGCACTTTGAACTGCTGCCTATTAAATCTTCTCTATGGGCTGAAATAAGTGCCTCTTTTACAATTTTATAGTTCTTTGGCATGCCGAATTGTAAAAGGGCTCTCTGCATGTTCTTTTCTTTTTGGGATTTAGGCACATACACCTTTTCACCTGTTACAGGATTAATACCGCTGTAATAAATAGTGGTGGATAGACTTCCAGGAGTAGGATAAAAATCCTGAACCTGTTCCGGAGTATATCCCATAGTTTTTATGTACTGTGCTAATTCAATGGAAGCATTTAAATCACTGCCTGGATGACTGCTCATTAAATATGGTACCAAATACTGCTTCTTGCCAAGTTCTTTATTTATGCTGAAATATTTTTTCGTAAATTTTTCGTAGACTTCCATTTTTGGCTTTCCCATTTGTTTTAAAACCCTATCATTTATGTGCTCAGGAGCAACCTTTAACTGACCGCTAATATGATATTTGCATAGTTCTTTAAAAAATGTATCATCCTTGTCATATATTAAATAATCAAAACGTATACCAGAACGTATAAATACTTTTTTAACTCCAGGAACTTTTCTTATTTTTCTTAATAAACTCAGATATTCTGAGTGGTCTACTATTAAGTTTTTACATGGTGTTGGGAATATACATTGTCTGTTTTTGCAAACTCCTGATTTCTCCTGTATTTTACAAGCTCTGTGCCTAAAGTTGGCAGTAGGTCCTCCTACGTCATGAATATAGCCTTTAAAGTCTGGTAATTCAGTCATAATCTTCACTTCTTTAAGTATAGATTCCTGTGTTCTGTGCTGAATAGTTCTTCCCTGATGAAATGTTAAAGCACAAAATGAACAGGCACCAAAGCAGCCTCTGTGACTTGTAATTGAGAATTCGACCTCCTTAATAGCTGGTATTCCTCCTTTAGCTTCATACATTGGATGATAAGTTCTTGCATAAGGCAGCGAATATACCAGATCCATTTCTTCCTCAGTTAAAGGATATTGAGGAGGATTTTGAATAATGTAGTGATCACCATGCTTTTGAACTATGGTTTTACCATTTATGGCATCCTGCTCAAAGTATTCTATTTTGTAGCTGTCAGCATATTCTATTTTATCTTCCACACACTGTTCATAAGAAGGAGCTTCAATAAAATCTTTAATGTTTGCTGTATCCTTAGATAGATAAACTGTTCCTCTTACATCTGTAATACTGGATATTTTCATTCCATACTTTAAAAGTTCAGCTACTTGGATTATTGTCTTTTCACCCATGCCGTAAACTAATAAATCTGCTTTGGAATCAAGTAAAATACTTCTTCTTATTTTATCCTCCCAATAGTCATAATGGGCAAATCTTCTAAGGCTGGCTTCGATTCCTCCAATAATTATAGGCACATCCTTATATGCTTCTCTGGCCCTGTTACAATAAACTATTACTGCTCTGTCAGGCCTGTGACCAGCTTCACCGCCTGGTGAGTATAAATCATCATGTCTTTTCTTCTTAGCTGCAGTATAGTGATTAACCATTGAATCAATATTACCCGAATTAATTAAAAATCCAAGTTTAGGCTTTCCTAATTTAATAAAATCCTTTGTGTCAGACCAATCAGGCTGTGCAATTATTCCAACGGTAAATCCCTGGCTTTCAAGAGTTCTTCCTATGATTGCGGCTCCAAAGGATGGATGATCTACGTAAGCATCTCCTGTAATAAGTATAAAGTCAAGCTGGTCAATACCCCTATTTTTTAAATCTTCTTTTGATACTGGAAGAAAAGTGTTAATCAATTTTTAAAATCTCCATTCCTTAATAAACTTTTAATTTTAGTCATGTCATTATATTAACACAATATAAGAATTTTGCATTACAAAATTCTTATAAAGTAGGTTATAATTAAAATGTAAAATTTTTAAGGTGGTGAGCTTTAAATGGAAAGTGGCCCTTATGGTGGTCGGTTTATTTTTAAAGAAAAATTGAATAATAGTATACAGAGGGACATTATCTATTTTAATTTATAAAATTATAAGTTCCTCTGCAAAGAAGGAGGAACTTTTTATGGAAAAAGCATATAATTTCTTTTTGAGCAATGTTCTCTATAAGAAAGTTTATGACGAATTTGGGGAATCCATTGGTAAACTTTATGACATATATGTTACTACTGAAGAAGGATTACCAAGAGCAATAGCTTATAAAATTAAAAAAGATGGCGAAATGTTTAATTACGAATTTAAGAATATAAATTTCTATAACGACAATGGGAAAATTGTAATAAAGTGCAGTGAAGCAAGGGAGATAATGCTAAGGAAGTATTCATATCTTTTATCTAAGCATCTTCTGGATAGACAGATAGTGGATATAAACGGGAAAAAACTGGTAAGGGTTAATGATCTGAGAATTGCGGAAATCGCGGGGGAATTAAGAGTAATTGCAGTTGATACTGGCATTATGGCCCTTGGAAGAAGACTTGGAGCCGAAAAGTTATTTAAAGATGTTTACAAACTCTTAAAAATCAAACCAGCTGATAGTTTAATAATGTGGGATAATGTGGAATCCCTTGAAATGATCAATGATAATTTAAAATTATCAGTACCCTATAAAAAGCTTTCTAAACTTCATCCCGCTGATTTGGCGGATATTTTAGAGGAAATGGATATAAACTATAGAAAGAAAGTATTTGAAAGCCTGGATGAAAATTTAGCCGCTGACACATTAGAGGAAATTGATCCTGAATTTCAGGCGGACATTATTGAAAGCCTCAGCCAGTCCAAAACATCAGAGGTTCTTGATAATATGCCAAATGATGAAATAGCTGATATATTAGATGAAGTTGACGAAGAAGTAGCTGAAAGAATTCTTTTAAATATGGAAAAAGACGATGCAGATCAGGTTAGAAGCCTTATGCTATATGAAGATGAAACTGTTGGAAGCATTATGAATAAGGATTTTATATCCTTTAATATAAATATTACAGTAGGAGAAACCATTGAACTGCTTAGAGAAATAAAGCCTGAAGAAGAAGTTATGCATTACATTTTTATAGTTGACGAAGAAGAAAGGCTTCAGGGTGTAATATCCTTAAGAGATTTAATTATGGCGGAAAGCAGCTGCAAAATAAAAGATATAATGAGTACAGAAGTTATTTCAATAGAAGATAGTGACTATATAGAAGATGCTATTGAAATAGCTGTTAAATATGACCTTCTTTCTCTACCAGTAATAGATAAAAATAAAAAATTATGCGGAATAATTATTATGAATGATATTGTGGAAGATATACTTGTACCAACTTGGAGAAAAAGATTTAAAAAGGTAGTCTAAGAGGGAAGGAATATAAATGAAAGCAAAAAAGAAAATATTTATGATATTAAGCATTATAGGGCCGGGAATAATTACAGCTAATGCGGGAAATGATGCAGGCGGTGTTACAACTTACTCTGCAGTTGGGGCTCAGTATGGATATTCAATGCTGTGGGGAATGTTTGCCATTGCCATTGGACTTGCAGTTGTTCAGGAAATGAATGCCAGAATGGCAGTTGTTACAGGTAAGGGATTATCTGACTTAATCAGGGAAAGATTTGGAGTAAGATGGGCTTTTTTTGCAATGCTTATTCTGCTTATTGCAAATCTTGGAGTTTGCATAGGAGACTTTGCGGGTATAGCTGCAAGCTTGGAACTGTTTAAAATAAGCAAATATATTACTATTCCTTTTTTTACGCTGCTTATATGGCTTTTACTTACCAAAGGAACTTATTCTAAGGCAGAGAAGGTATTTTTAATATTGACTCTTACATTCTTCAGTTATGTTATAACTGCATTTATGTTAAAACCAGATTGGAACTCAGTAATTTCCAATGTATTTCATCCCAAAGCTGATTTTGATAAAAACTATTTTCTTGTTTTAATAGGAATGGTTGGTACTACTATTACTCCATATATGCAGTTCTATCTGCAGTCTTCAGTGGTTGATAAGGGAATTTCATTGAAAGAATATAAATATGAAAAGATGGATGTATACCTTGGAACATTCTGGGGGATCCTGACTGCACTTTTTATTACTGTATGTACTGCTGAAACACTACATAAGGCTGGAATTAATATTACTTCAGCTCAGGATGCAGCGCTGGCTTTAAAGCCTTTGGCAGGAAATTATTCATTTATATTGTTCGCTATAGGACTTTTCGGGGCATCATTTTTAGCCTGCTGCATAATACCATTATCAACTGCCTATGCGGTATGTGAAGCTTTTGGCTTTGAAAGCGGACTGGATAATAAGATTAAAGAAGCACCGGTATTTTTTTCATTATTTTTATTTATGCTTTTAGCAAGTGCAATAATTGTTTTACTGCCAAAGGTATCACTTATTTCAATAATTCTTATTACTCAGCAGGTTGCAGGAGTTTTATGCCCTGTAGTTTTAATATTTATGATTAAATTAGTTAATGATAAAGAAGTAATGGGGGACTATGTTAATACCAGGATGCAGAATTTTATTTCTAAAGCCACTGTTGTATTAATAGTAGTACTTACTTTATTAGCTTTTATAATGAATTTTTTGTAATACAAAACTAAACTTTAATGTATTTTTTATTGCTTACATACACAAAATAGAATCAATTATATGATTTGCTTTGAAATCTATTTAGTTGGTAAAAGAGGTGTGTGTGAATGATAAAAAAACTTTTTGGCTGGAAGAGGATAATTTTATATTTAATGATTATATTGTGCACGTACTTTATAACTGATTTATATACAGCCAAATTTGTTAATCCTGTTGGAGCTGTTACATACTATTATGGTTCCAGAGGAGACGCTGTTATGGAAATACAAAGAAGGCTGAAAGCATGGGGATACTATAACGGAAGTGTTGATGGAATTTATGGATATAAGACAAATATAGCTGTAAGGTATTTTCAAAGCAGCAATGGATTGAAGGCAGACGGAATTTCAGGAAATTCAACTCTTCAGGCATTGGGAATTAACACTGGAGCTGGTTCAGGCAATACTGGAAGCTCATATAATGCAAATAATTCAGATTTGATGCTTTTAGCAAAATTAATTAACGGTGAGGCAAGAGGGGAGCCATATGAAGGTCAGGTAGCAGTGGGAGCAGTGGTTTTAAACAGAACAAGAGATGCTAAATTTCCAAGGACAGTTGCCGGTGTTATATATCAGCCGGGAGCCTTTACAGCTACTGTTGATGGTCAGATAGAATCAAATCTTCAGCAGAGTTCCATAAACGCTGCCAGGGATGCACTGAATGGATGGGATCCCTCTGGAGGCGCTATTTATTATTTTAATCCTGCCACAGCAACAAGTTCATGGATATGGAGCAGACCTCTTATTAAAATTATTGGAAAGCACAGATTTTGCAAATAAAGATTATGCGGGTAAATGAAATAGCTTCTTATTCTAAATGTACCTATAGGGCATCTATTTTAGACACCTTATAGGTACATAATTACATATTATTATTTTTTAATTACTAAGCTTGCAGAACTATTATCAGATGCCTGATTAGTTATTTGAATCTTTAAGCCTAAATGAGGTATATTTCTGCCTAAAGCCGGTATCTCGTTATTGTAATAATTCCTGCTGTCATTAAAGCTTGGTTCTGTGAATCTATAGCTATCTACTGGTGATCTTCCTAAAGCCGTGTTTGTGTTTATTGTAAGTACTGCTTCCTTATCCTTGCTAAAGGCAGCATCATGCATTTGGAATTTTCCGCTTGCCAGCATTGGTTTCTTGCTTGGATCAGTGTACTGCCATACAACACTATGCTGATCTGCATCAACAATACCAAGGTATCCTTCTCCAGGATGATTTCCTGTCCAGTTGTCAGTGTAATAATCATCAACATACCAAACTACCATTCCAGGATCATAGGATAAATTCTGCCCCAGTGTACTTATGTGAGCAAGGCTGGTATCAACGCCGTGATGGTTTCTCCACTCAACAAGATAATAATTAGGTGCAATTATGGTACCTGTATTTCTTGTAAAACCATTTAATGTAAAGCTGGAAGTTCCTTCAGCATTATCTGATAAAACTACATTTTTATCGTTAATTACTTGAATATCATCAACATAGAAGCCAGCACCAAAGCTGTACTTGTCTGTCTCATATTCAAATTTAAGTTCTATATTTTTACCAGCAAAAGCACTTAAATCAAATGTTCCATCTTTCCAGCCATTAGAAGTGCCGGTAATGCCATTAGGTATATTTACTGCTCTATCAGGGTCTCCATCAGTAGTTGTAATATTCCCTTTAAGATAAGTCCAGTCAGTTGTCCCAGCTTCTCTAGCTTGTACTGAAGCATAGTCCCAGCCTTCTTCTATATCGTACCAGGTCTTAAATTTAAGTGTTGCTGCAGCTTTGCCAGTCAGATCAACTTTTGCAGTCATATTAGTCTTTAATGGAGTTCCATCCTGCCCTTTGCCACCCCAATACGCATACTTTCCGCTTGTAGGAGTAGCTATTACATGAGCTTTATCAGGAAGATTAATCCTTACAGCCTGACCTTGCTCGTCTGCTTGTCTTAAGTTTACACGTGCACCTGCATTTGTTAACTTATTAAAATCTAAAGTAACTTGTTTCTGCCAATTCCCGCCATAAAGAGCTTGGAACATTTGCTTAGCATATGGACTGAAGCCTGTAGGTTCAGCTCCAGGAATAGTTCCTCCCCAGCTTCCTGCTGACATTATTGACCAGTAGGATATTGGTTCCCCTATTGAAGTACCTGAACTATAAATAGTATCGTATTCATCTGGTAATCCCAGGTTATGACCAAATTCGTGAGCAAATACACCGGTTGCTCCATCTTCCGGTTCTATAGTATAATGATAAGCACCAAGTTTTCCACCCCAGTTAGTAACATCAGTTTTTGTTCCTGGAATTGGATAAACACCGCCTAAATCCCAGCTGTGTGACCAAATTGCATTACTTCCTAAGCTTCCACCGCCAGCTTCTTCACCAACACCAGCGTGTAAAACCATCAGGTAATCTATGATGCCATCTGGCTCATTATAGTTTCCATCACCATCTATGTCATATATATCTTCTTTATCAAAATCAGCAAGATTTAATTTAGGATCTTTTGCTGCTTCCTTAAGTGCATCTGCAACAGCATTTCTTGGCCTTATATCATTAGATGATCCATTAGATGCTCCATAATATGCTGCTGTATTAGGTAATGTATACCATCCAGCAACTTTCCCTTCAAAATCAAGACTTCCACCTGACTGCTGTGCATAGTACTGCTTTGCAGATATAAGATTCTCTCCGTTGGGTCCCTTATAGCCTTTATCGCCAAACAGCATATCCTGATAATGCTGTAAAGTGTAATCCTTGTAATACATATCAGTTTCCTCTGGTTGAATGTTGTTGTGCTTATAATCCTGATAATCAACCAATAAAACTAAAACATTAACATTCTTAGGATTAGTATCCGGCTTGCTTTGATCAAACTTATACTTTTGAACCTTTTGATTTTGCTTAGCCATAAGATCTCTGTCCATCTTTGAAGGCTGAATTTTTTGATTTGATTTAGCTTTATCCTGCATATATTTCGAATAGACTTTTTGTGCTTCTTCATAGGTTGCATTCTTTGGAATTTTACCTTCATTTTTAAGCATTTGAATAACTCTTTCTTCATTTGCAATAGATAAATCTACAGGACTACCTGTGCTTTCCAAGCCTTGTTCTGCGGAGTAGGCCTGTTTCGAAGAAGAATAGTTTTGAACCATTGCTGAGGAACCTCCCCCAGCACCAGTTAGCATGAATACAGCTGTTATAATCCCTAAAAACTTTTTAGATAACACACTTTACCCCCCTTTTAGATAAGTTTTTTATTATTTATAAAGTTGTTATAATATAATATATTTTTATAGTTTACAATATATGCCAAGGCTTTCTTTAAAAAAATTTATTAAAAAAGTTGACAAATTTTAAAAATGGCATATAATAAAAATATAATTCATAGTAAAACACTCGGAAATACTTAGAAAAAGGAAAGTATTGTAAATGGAATATACAGAGAGGAAATCTTATGCTGAGATGATTTCCATAGAAAGTTTATAAGAAGTGCCCTTTGGAGTAGTGCACCGAAATTATAGTAGGCTGCAACGGAATCATCCGTTATAGTGATAGAGCATAGCGCTGTGCTTGATTAAGTGAGATTTTTTTAAATCTAATTAGAGTGGAACCGCGAATATAACTTCGTCTCTATAATGTGGAGATGGGGTTTTTTGTTTTATTTAGAATTAATAATTAAGTAGGCCGCTTGAAACTGGTTTTAAATAAAACTTGTAAAGTTAAAAAAGAAAATTAATAGAATTTATTTTGGAGGATTAGATTATGATTTATGATAATGCATTAGATTTGATAGGCAACACACCTATGCTGAAATTGAACAGGGCTTTTGGTGAAAACACTGCAGATATATATGTAAAGCTTGAAAAATATAATCCAGGCGGAAGTATTAAGGATAGAATAGCTTTAGGTATGATTGAGGATGCTGAAAAGAAGGGCTTATTAAAACCAGATTCAGTAATTGTTGAGCCAACAAGCGGAAATACAGGTATTGGATTAGCTTTAGTAGGAAGATTAAAGGGATATAAAGTAATAATTGTTATGCCGGATACAATGACCGTTGAAAGAAGAAGCCTTATAAAGGCATATGGAGCTGAACTGGTATTGACACAGGGCTCAAAGGGAATGAAAGGAGCAATTCAAAAAGCTGAAGAATTAGTAAAAGAAAATAAGGGATATTTCGTGCCGCAGCAATTCTCCAATGAATCCAATCCTGCAAAACATTATGAAACTACAGCTGATGAAATTTTAAAGGAAATTCCAGAATTTCAGGCATTTACTGCCGGAGTAGGAACTGGAGGAACAATAACTGGTGTTGGAAGAAAGTTAAAGGAAAAATTAAATTCTGTAGAAATTGTTGCTGTAGAGCCGGAATCCTCACCAGTACTAAGCGGAGGACAGCCAGGGCCGCACAAAATTCAAGGTATAGGCGCAGGTTTTGTACCTGATGTATATGATGAAAAAGTTATAGATTCTATTTTAACAATATCTAATGAGGAAGCATATCATTATGCCAGATTAGTAGGGAGAGAACAAGGAATTTTAATTGGAATATCTTCCGGTGCTAATATTGCAGCAGCTGTAAAAATAGCTAAAAAGCTTGGCAGTGGTAAGAAGGTTGTTACTGTAGCTCCTGATGGAGGAGAAAAGTATATTTCAGCAGGACTTTACGATTAATATATGCTTTATGAGGTGATACAATTTGTTTAAAACTATAAGGTATGATTTGCAAAATGCCATTAAAAATGATCCATCAGCCAGAAGCACATTAGAGATAATGCTGCTTTATCCTTTCTTTCATGCTTTAATAGCCTATAGAATAGCTCACAGGTTATATAATGCTAAAATGTTTTTCTTAGCAAGGTTAATTTCTCAGTTAGCAAGATTCTTTACTGGAATAGAAATTCATCCTGGGGCTATAATAGGTAAAGGATTATTTATTGATCATGGTATGGGAGTAGTAATAGGTGAAACCGCAGAAATCGGCGATAATGTTACACTATATCATGGTGTAACTTTAGGAGGAACGGGAAAAGAAAAAGGAAAGAGACATCCTACTGTTGGGAATAATGTTATTATAGGAAGCGGTGCAAAGGTGTTAGGACCTATATATATAGGTGACAATTCAAAAGTTGGAGCTAATGCAGTAGTATTAAAAGATGTTCCCTCTGGAACAACTGCAGTTGGCGTACCTGCCAGAATAGTTTATCCTAAATTGGGTTCAGTAATAGAACTAAAGGATTATAAGGGTAATGTTAAAAAAATCTATAATGATATGGTAATATAAATAAGGGTGAGCAGAGTGGATAAAAAGGAAGAAATAATAAAGTTTTGTAACAGCTTAGGATTAGATTTAGTGGGATTTACAAAGTGCAGGGTATTTTGGGAATTAGAGAGTTTTTTTGAATATAGAAAGAATATAAATTTAGAAAATGAGTTCGAGGAAAAAGATATAAACAAAAGGATAAATCCAAATTTGCTGATGAACCAGGGAAAGACAATAATCTCTATTGCCTTTCCCTATATTTATAATCTGCGGCCTAATGGAGAATTTTACTTTTCAAGGTACACCAGAGGAGAGGACTATCATAAAGTAATAAAAAGTTATTTAGATAAAATATCAGACTTTATTAAGGATATGGGGGGAACAGCATCAGCCTTTGCAGACAGCAATCCACTTCCGGAAAGATATATTGCAAAGCTTAGTGGAATTGGATTTATCGGAAAGAACAATATGATTATAACTGAAAAGTATGGATCCTTTGTATTTTTAGGGGAAATAATTACTGATCTTGAATTAGAAGAAAGCAGACAGTTAAATATAAGCTGTGGACATTGTAATAAGTGTTTCAGTAAGTGCCCTACAGCATCAATAAATGAGAAACAATGTAATCCTAATATATGTTTATCCTATATTACTCAGAAAAAGCATATAGAAGACAAATGGTTTAAAAAATTAAATGGAAGGATATTTGGATGTGACAGCTGTCAAATGGAGTGCCCATTTAATAAAAATATTAAATTTTCAAATTTAGAAGGATTTAAACCATTTGAGTATATGGAAAACATAAACCTGGAACAGATAATTATGATGGATAATAAGGATTTTAATGAAAAATATAAAATTACATCCTGCGGCTGGAGAGGGAAAAATGTGCTGAAAAGAAATGCATTAATTAATTATATCCCAAAATATGGTGCCTTCCATGGCATTGATAAGGTAAATTCACCATATGTAAAGGATTATAATAATAGACTTTTAAAGCTTTTCAATTTATAATTTATATATACACAAATTTTTATAGAGGGTATATAATTTGTTTTAAATGAAAGGTGGAATACAAATATGATTTCTCCCGCATTAGTTAAAATAATAGCTCATTTGCCTAAAGGGCTTTTGCGATGCTTATCCAATAAGTTACTAAATGGCTATATTAAAAAATATGCAAATATAAAAGTGAGTGGAAAGGAGAAGTTATCTGATTTCCCGAGTCCCACTTTATATATTTGCAATCATTTAAGTAATTCAGATGCTTTGGTATTAAATAAGGTTATGAAAGAAAAGGATTTAACCTTTGTGGCAGGGGTAAAGCTTTCAAATACACCTCTTACAAATTTAGGCGTAAATATAACTAAGACTATTCCCATAAAACCAAATTCTGCAGATAAAGATGCTATATCAAAAATAATAAAAACTTTAAAAGAAGGTAAAAATATACTTATATTTCCGGAGGGAACAAGAAGCAGGTCTGCAAGCCTCATTGAAGCCAAAAGAGGAGTATTTTTAATTGCCAAACTTTCAAAGGCTGATATTGTACCTGTGGCTGTAACAGGTACTGAAAATCTTTTACCAATCAACAAATCCGATATGGGTGCTGAAAAATTCAATTATGCAGATGTTACTGTTACAATTGGGGATAAAATTGGAATACCGGAAAGAGAGCCTAAGGAAGAAAAGCATACATATGAAAATAGATGTGTAACATATTTTATGAAACAAATAGCAAATCTGCTGCCTGATAAATATAAGGGAGTATATAAATAAGATAAGGAATTAAGTTACAAGAACTCTAATAAATTACTATTAGAGTTTCTTATTGCATTTATTTAAATTTTAAATATTTCACATATTTAAATTTATTCAATAATTCAAAAAGTGGAGAGGATTTTTTCAATTAATAGAGAATACTATATATAAAATGAAAGTATTATGTCATTTTATTTTTAGTATAAACAAATTGCTTCATTTTATATAATCTATAATAACAGATATATAATAATAATTTTATTAGGGAGGAATTGAAATGGGAAGTAAATCATTGGAGAAATTTTTAAAGGAAGGTTTAGAGGACCTTAAAAGCAAGGGACTTTACAATCAGATTAACCCGCTGCAAGGTGCTAATGGAGCTATTATCCGCATTGACGGAAAGGAGTTTATTAATCTTTCATCTAATAATTATTTAGGATTAGCAACTAATCCCAGATTAATAAATGCAACAATTGAAGCAACAAAAAAGTATGGCGCAGGAGCAGGTGCAGTTAGAACAATTAATGGTACTCTTGATATACATGAAGAGCTGGAGGCAAAGCTTGCTAAATTTAAGCATACAGAAGCAGCAATTGCTTTTCAGTCTGGATTTAATTGTAATATGGGAGCAATTTCTGCAGTTATGAATAAAAACGATGCCATATTATCAGATGAGCTAAATCATGCATCTATTATTGATGGATGCAGGTTAAGCGGTTCCAAAATAATCAGATTTAAACATTCAGATATGGAGGATTTAAAGAAAAAGGCACAGGAAGCAATAAACAGTGGATTATATGGCAAGATAATGGTTATAACTGATGGCGTTTTCTCAATGGACGGCGATATTGCCAAACTGCCTGAAATTGTAAAGATTGCTGAAGAGTTAAATTTAATAACATATGTAGATGATGCTCATGGATCAGGAGTTCTTGGAAAAGGAGCCGGCACAGTAAAGTATTTTGGATTATCTGATAAAATAGATTTCCAGATTGGTACTTTATCAAAAGCCATTGGTGTAGTGGGAGGATATGTTGCAGGTACACAGGATTTAATTGACTGGTTAAAAGTCAGAGCAAGACCTTTCTTATTTTCTACATCACTAACACCAGGTGCAGCAGGTGCATGTATTGAAGCATTAAATATTTTATCTGAAAGTACAGAACTTGTAGATAAACTTTGGGAAAATGGAAGGTACTTAAAGAAGCAGTTAAAGGAATTAGGCTTTAACATTGGACACAGTGAAACACCTATTACACCTTGTATTATTGGTGATGCTGAAGCAGCTCAGCACTTTAGCAAGAGACTTTTTGAAGAAGGAGTTTATGCAAAGTCCATAGTATTCCCAACAGTACCATTAGGAACTGCAAGAGTTAGAAATATGCCAACAGCAGCACACACAAAGGAAATGCTGGATAAAGCCATTTCTATATATGAAAAGGTAGGAAAAGAAATGAAAATAATCTAATTGAAGCTTAACTATTAACTAAATTACTAACTTTCAACTAAATAACTAACTTTTAACTAAATAACTAACTTTTAACTCAAAACTTAAAACTACTAACTGAATTATGGGGGTATCTATAATGAAAAGAATAATGCTAACAGGAGCACTAGGACAAATTGGTTCGGAATTAACCATGTACATGAGAAGTATTTATGGAAATGATAATGTTATTGCAACAGATTTAAGAAGACAGGATGAAAGTAAAGTTGTTAAATCAGGACCATTTGAAATGGTTGATGTTATGCATCCTGATGAGATAGCAGATGTGGCAAGAAAATATAAAGTTGATACAATAGTACACCTGGCTGCACTATTATCCGCTGTGGCTGAGGCAAAGCCTCAATTGGCCTGGAATATAAACATGGGTGGATTATTTAATGCCCTTGAGGTAGCCAGGGAATTAAAATGCAGCTTTTTCACTCCAAGTTCCATAGGATGCTTTGGCCCGTCAACACCAAAGGATAAGACACCTCAGGATACATTGCAGAGACCAAAAACAATGTATGGTGTATCAAAGGTATCAGGAGAGCTGCTTTGTGACTATTATAATTATAAATTTGGAGTTGATACCAGAGGAGTAAGATTTCCAGGGCTTATTTCCTATGAAACTCTTCCAGGTGGAGGAACCACAGATTATGCAGTAGATATATATTATGAGGCAATTAAAAATCATAAATATACATGTTATATAGACAAGGGTACTTATATGGATATGATGTATATGCCTGATGCATTAAAGGCCATTGTAACACTTATGGAAGCTGATCCTGCAAAGTTAATTCATAGAAATGCATTTAATATAACAGCTATGAGCTTTGCACCTGAGCAGATTTGTGAATCCATAAAAAAGTGTATACCAGATTTTACAATGGATTATAATGTAGATCCTGTAAGACAGGCTATTGCAGACTCATGGCCAAATTCTCTGGATGATAGTGCAGCTAAAGAAGAATGGGGCTTTAAGGCAGAATATGATTTGGATTCAATGACAAAAGATATGCTGGCTAAACTGAGGAAAAAACTAGATGTCAGATAATTAGAAATAAGTTAAGGATGTTGTAATGCCACATTACAGCATCCTAATTTTATATAGAATTATATTAATGAATTGATTTGTGATAAAATAAATTTGAGGTGAGGACATTGAAAAAAGACAAAATTAACAGCATTTTAGATATTTTAAGTAAAACCTATCCTGATGCAAAATGTGCTCTTAATTTTAAATCGCCATATGAGCTTCTTATATCCACTATTCTTAGTGCTCAGTGCACTGATGTGAGAGTAAATATGATAACTTCAGAGTTATATAAGGAATATAATACACCTGAGAAAATGATAAAATTATCACAGGAGCAGCTTGAAGAGAAGATTAAAAGCTGTGGATTTTATAAGAATAAAAGTAAAAATATACTTGGTACCACAAAGGAAATCATAGAAAGATATAATGGTCAGGTTCCAAGTAATATGGATGATTTAATTAAGCTGCCAGGTGTGGGAAGAAAAACTGCAAATGTAGTTATGTCAAATGCTTTTGGAATACCAGCCATTGCTGTAGATACCCATGTATTCAGGGTATCCAACAGGATAGGGCTTGCAAAAGGAAAAACACCAGAGGAAGTAGAAAAACAATTAATGAAAAATATACCTAGGGATATGTGGAGTGATTCTCATCATTATTTAATATGGCATGGCAGGAATATATGCAAATCAAGAAAGCCTCAATGTGATAAGTGCCCTATAGAAAAATTATGCGAGAAGAATTTTGACTTTCTTAAAGAAAAATCATTACAGGAACATTAAAATTAATTTTCCTGTAATGACAGCTGCTGTTTAAGCATATTAAGTGCAATGTTAACAGTTTCTCTCCTTATGCTTTGTCTTGTACCAGATAAATTCAGCTTTTTTGAAATTAATTTTTTATTAATATACAGTCCAATATAAACTAATCCCACAGGCTTTTCTTTTGTTCCGCCGCCTGGCCCGGCAATACCTGTTGTAGATATACCAATATCAGTACCAGCTGCCATGGCAATGCCATAAGCCATTTCTCTGGCAGTTTCATCGCTTACCGCACCATACTGCTCAAGGGTGCTGATATTTACATTTAACCTTTTAACTTTTGCCTCATTGCTGTAAGTTACTGCACCTTCCATAAAACATGAGGAAATACCGGGATAGTTTATTAAAGCAGCTGCTAAAAGGCCTCCTGTACAGGATTCAGCAGTTGAAACAGTTAAATGCTTTTTTATTAATAATTGACCAACTTCGTTTTCTATGCTTTTTTCATTTGACAATTATAACACCTCCAATTTATATTGTATATTTATTATTTCACAATTAATCTAAAAGTTAAAGAGGGAGATAAAAATGGGGAATTTTAATACTATTCAATGGAAGGACAATAAATTGATTTTAATTGACTGCACTAAACTGCCTGAAAAAGAAGAGTATATAGTATGCTGTAAATATAGTACTCTCTGCAAGGCTACAAAGGATCTGGCTGTAAGGGGAGCACCTGCAATAGGAGTTTCTGCTGCCTATGGTGTAGTCCTGGCTGCAATTGAAGCTGAAAAATGTAAAAGTCATGAGGAGTACAATAATTTTATAAAAAAAGCTATTAAAGATTTATCTGAAACAAGGCCAACAGCTGTAAATTTATTTTGGGCATTAAATAAAATGGAAAAGAAATTTAACAGTATTAACAGTAATGATAGAGAATATATAAAGGATTCATTGCTTGAAGAAGCAAATGATATTTATAAATATGATATTAAGTGCAATGAGGATATGGGCAGATATGGGAATACAATTGTACCTGATAAAGCAAACATTCTTACTCACTGCAATGCCGGAGCACTTGCTACTGCAGGATATGGAACAGCACTGGGAGTGGTAAGGGCTGCTTATAGCTCAGGGAAACAAATACATGTGTATGCTGATGAAACAAGACCTTTGCTTCAAGGAGCAAGGCTCACCTGCTGGGAGCTGATGCAGGATAATATACCAGTAACTCTTTTATGTGATAATATGGCAGGTTATGCTATGCAGCTTGGAAAAATCGATTTAGTCATTACAGGAGCAGACAGAATAACTTCAAATGGAGATACCGCAAATAAAATCGGTACATATTCTGTAGCTGTTTTAGCAAAAGAAAATGGCATTCCTTTTTATATTGCTGCTCCCCTTTCAACTATAGACATAAATTTAAAAAATGGCAGTGAAATAAAAATTGAAGAAAGAAATCAAAATGAGGTAAAAGAACTGTTTGGGGTTAGAACAGCACCTGCAAAGGCAGAAGCCTTCAACCCAGCCTTTGATATAACTCCAAATAAGTATATTACAGGTATAATCACTGAAGTGGGAATATTAAAACCACCCTTTGAAGAATCCATAGCCAGAGTGATTAGAAAATAGTATAAAAGGCATTCTTTATGAGAATGATAAATTTTCATAAAGAATGCCTGATTTTATTTACTCTGGCAATATTTAATTACTAAATCTAAGGTAGCCATGACACCATCTATATGAGTTCTTTCATAAGCATGAGATGCAAATACTCCAGTACCTATTAAACCAGTTTTAACATCCCATCCTGCACGAACTACTGCAGAAGCATCAGATCCATAAAAGGGGTAAATGTCTATTTTATTTGAAATATTATTTTCTTTGCATATATTAACTAATTTATTTCTAAAATCTAAATCATATGGGCCCGAGGAATCCTTGGCACATATGCACACACTGTATTCAGATGAATTCTGAGTAAGTCCTGGTGCACCCATATCCACGGATAAAAATTCCTTAGTGTTCTCAGGAATATAGCTTGCACCATGGCCTACTTCTTCGTAATTACTGATAAATATATTTGTGGTATAAGGAAGCTTAATGTTATTTTCTTTTATATATTTAATTGCATATAACAAAACAGCTACACTGGCTTTATCGTCCAAATGCCTGCTTTTTATAAAACCATTTTCTGTAATAGTTGTTCTGGAATCAAAACATATAAAATCTCCAACATTAATTCCTAATTTTTCTGTATCTTTAGAATTAAATACCTTTTCATCTATTATTACTTCCATATTTTCAGGTGTTCTTTTAAGTTCTCTGGCCTCATCACCGCTAATATGTACTGATGGCTTTATAGTATGGATTGTGCCGCTGTATTCCTTTTTATCCATTGTAACAATAGTACAATTTTCTCCATCTATGGAGTTCATCATAAACCCGCCAATAGGAACAAGAGACAATGCACCATTACTTTTTATACCTTTAACCATAGCTCCAAGTGTATCAACATGGGCAGATAATGTCCTTTGATAATCCTGATTTTCCCCAGGTAAAGTAACAATGAGAGCTCCTTTATTTGTAGCTCTATATGGAATATTCATTGAGGAAAGCTCACCTTTAAGATAGTCCATAATTTTAGCAGTATATCCTGTAGGACTTGGTATAGTCAAAATCCTTTCAAGATATTCTTTTACTTTTTCCACGTCGTAATTCATATAAACACCCCTAATCTAAATAAAATAAATTTATTTGTAAATAAATCTTTACTTCTTAATTTTACCATAATGTTATAATTTTATAAATGATAAAACCATGGGAAATGATATACAAACACAATTATTTTTAGTATAATAATTTAATGAGAAGAGGTGATATATTTGAAAAACAAAAAGATATTAATTCCACTAATATTAGCTGTATTGATTGTTTTTGGATCTGTGGGATTTTATATGGCACATATAAATAATAGCGTTAAATCGTGGAATAATAAAATTTATCCTGGTGTTAAAATAGAAGGCACTGACTTATCTGGAAAGACAAAAGAACAGGCTGTCCAGTTATTAAATGAAAAATTCAGCAATGTTGTACCAAATAAGAAAATAAATATTAAAACTTCAAAAGGAACTTATACATTAACTTATAACAAACTTAGTCCAAAATACAATATTGATGAAGTAGTTAACCAGGCTTTTAATTATGGGAAGGATTTATCTTTTTTCTCAAAATATAATACAATAAAGAAATCTCCAGTGGAAAACTTTAAATTAAAATTTACCTATGACTCAAAGCCTGTTAAAGACATTGTAAGTACAATAGAAAAGGGTGTTAATAAAGATCCTGTAAATGCTTCAATGAAAATATCTGGATCATCATTTATAATAAATCCCGAAGCTAAAGGAATAAAGCTTCAAAATAATAAGCTTGAAAAGGATATTTTAAACAGTATAAATGGGGATTTAGGATCAGATGTAAATATTCAGGCTGCAACGGAAGAGGTACAGCCAAGGATTACCAGTGAGAAATTAAAACCAATTGATACTGCTATTTCTACTTTTTCTACAAACTATGGCAGTATATCTCCTTCGGAAAGAGCTAATAATATAGCATTAGCTACAAGGGGAATTGATGGTACTGTATTAATGCCTGGAGATACATTTAGTTTTAATGGAGTGCTTGGAAAAAGAACAGCAGAAAAAGGCTATCAATCAGCCCATGTTATTGTAGGAACTCAGGTAGTAGATGATTATGGGGGAGGAATCTGCCAGGTATCAACTACATTATATAATGCCATATTAAGGGCAAATGTTAAAGCAACGGAAAGAACACATCATACTATTCCTTCTTCATATATAGGTTTGGGAATGGATGCTACTGTAGATTATGGGAATCTGGATTATAAATTTACTAATACACTAGGCTATCCAATTTATATAGCAGGCAGCGCGGATGGAGCAAATGTGGGCTTTACTGTGTACTCAAATTCATCATTAAAAGGCAAAACTTATGATATATATAATGATGTATATGAAACAATACAGCCAAATGTAAAATATATAGATGATCCTGCAATGCCAGTTGGTCAGACAGAAACTATTCAAAAGCCTTTTACTGGATACAGGGTGAAAGTGTATAAGAAAACCATACAAAATGGCAGCGTAATTTCTACAGAGCTCATATCAAATGATTATTACAAGCCAGTAGATGCCCAAATTAAAAGAGGAACAAAAAGTAGTTAGGATTAACCTAACTGCTTTTTTTAATATATATTTATATTTTTGTATAAAAAAGGAGGAAATATTACATAAATATCTAATTATATATGTTAAGAAAAGTATATAAATGTTTTGTTTAATAAGGAGAGGTATGAATGGACGATAAGGGTGTTATAAATAAAATTGTACTTAATATTGAAAAAGTAATTATAGGAAAAGAATATGAAATATATAATATATTAAAAGGAATAATTGGAAATGGGCATATACTAATAGAGGATGTCCCTGGGGTTGGGAAGACTACTCTTGTAAAAGCACTATCAAAATCTGTGAATCTCTCTTATAACAGAATTCAGTTCACACCAGATCTGCTGCCATCAGACATAACAGGTATTTCAATTTATAACCAGAAGTCCATGGAATTTGAGTTTAAAAAAGGACCTGTATTCTGTAATATACTGTTAGCTGATGAGATAAACAGGACATCACCAAAAACCCAGTCTGCATTGCTGCAGGTAATGGAGGAAAAGCAGGTATCAGAAGGAAATAATACTTATGAAATGAAAGAACCATTTATAGTTATGGCAACACAAAATCCAGTTGAGTATGAAGGCACTTTTATACTGCCTGAAGCTCAGTTAGACAGATTTATGATTAAGGTTAAACTTGGATATCCTGATAAGATGTATGAAACAAAAATATTAAGTACTTATATAAATGATGAGCCTTTAAAAAATTTAGAAACTGTAGCTGATGCAGAGGATATATTGATGATACAGAAAAAAGTAAGGCAGGTTTCAGCATCTAAAGAAATATTTGATTATATAGCAAATATAGCTGATGCTACAAGGAACAACAAATTTTTAATTTTAGGCGCAAGCCCAAGAGCTTCATTGGCGTTACTTAGAATATCTCAGGCTAATGCATATATTAATGGAAGAGATTATATAATTCCAGAGGATGTAAGGGAAAATGTACACATAGTGCTGGATCACAGACTAAGATCATCTTCTCTTGCCAAGTCTAACAACTATACTACAAGTCATGTTATCGATGATATTATGAAGACTTTACCTGTACCAAGAATAAAATAGTATTGTTTCGGAAGGTGGTTCCGTGGTTAAAATAGATAAAAAATTTGCAGCTTTAATGATCTGTGCACTTGTATTTGCCTACTCCCAGGGTGGGAATCTGCCTTATGCTGTTTTTTATGGATTTTTATTATCTTTTTTGCTTGGGGTATTATATGTGATAAAGATGAAGAACGGCATATACATGAAAACTGAAATGGATAGAAATTTATATTTCTGCGGTGAACAAGGTGAATATAAATTAATTATAGAAAACTTAACTCTGCTTCCCATACCTTTTCTAATTATAAAAAACAGGGCATTGGCTGATTTAAATCTAAAGTATAAAGGGCAGTCAATAAACCTGAACATTGATGAGAAAAAAATAATAAAAGGAAAAGTTAATTTTAAAGTAAGGGGAATATACAATTTTGGAGACAATGATTTAAATATATCAGATTTGTTTTCCATTTTTAAAATAAGGAAATATTATAATTCTCATGAGGAAATTAAGGTTTATCCAAAAATAACAGATATAAAGGGCATTGAGGTCAATGGATATAATCTTATAAGAAATATTGTAAATTTCAAGGGCACCCTTGAGGATATATCAGCTGTAAAAGATATAAGAAAATACAATACGGGAGATAGCTTAAAAAGAGTTCACTGGAAGCTCAGTGCAAAATATGGACAGCTTTACGTTAAAGATTTTGATAATGTATCCGAAGAAAAGTGTACATTGCTCTTTAATATGAATGAGGATGATTATTTTGTAGAAAACGGACATATAATTGAAGAAAAAATAGTAGGGGCATGTGTTTCTGTAATAAATAATATGCAGATAAGAGATATAACCTGTGATGTATTTATTAACAACAGTTCAGTGCAAAGGTTTTCCATAGAAAGCAGGGAAGATTTCAACACTCTTATGGAATATTTTCTTGTTAATAAAAGTAAAGGTAAAATGGAATATATTAAATTTATATATTCCAGCCTGGAAAGCATTCACAAAGGCAGCTGGCTTGGGATATTTACACACAAGGCAGATGAAGAATTTGCAAATTGCATTATAAATATTATGAATATGGGGTATAGGGTCACAGTAATCTATATTTTAGAAAATCCAAGGGACTTAAATTATATAAATGTTATTAAAAATTCTCAAATAGATTGTATAAATTTTAATGAGCTTATTATATAGAGATTTTAAATATCTACACAGGTAATCTGCACTGAAAAGAGGTGTAATGGTGAGAACTATTAAGGATAATATAGTTTTTATTATACTTATATATATTAATATTATTTTTAATTTAAGTGTAATGAGCAGCTGTTTTCAAATCAGCAGATTTGGCTATGGATCAGTTACATTATTATATATATGCAGTATATTAATATGGGCTTTTTATAAGGATATATTAAAAACAAGAAAGAATAGAATATATTTTACTGCGGTAATTTTAATATTAACTGCACTTTTTATGCACTATATGATGGATATTAATAGTATTATGCAGACTTATGTTAATAATGGCATTGCTATAGTAAATTCAATATCTGATGGAACCTCTGCGGACTATAATTTATATAAACCATATATTATTGTATTAATTCCTCTTATTTCCCTTCTAATAGTGGCATTTACTCATAAAAGATTTCAAAATTTCATTATTATAATAACCTTTACGGTGATGATAAGCTACTGGTATACAGGCTATGATGTTCAAATTAAAAATAATTTATTTAAGTTTATAATGATTAGTTTAATAACATATGCCTCTAATAAATATAATGAAAATGAAAGAAAATTTAGGAAGACAGGAGTTAATATAAACAGCTCATTTAATAAAGTATTTATATATATAATACTAAGCAGTATAATAATTTCCGGTATAAGCAAGGTACTTCCACAGAACTTTCTGGGTAAGTATGATGGCAGTATAATAAATAAACTACAAAACAAATTTGCAGCTAATAAAAAAGCTGAAGGTGATATAAAAAATAAATATAATATATCTTTTGCAGGATATGATGACAGCAGCGTGAAACTAGGAGGCCCTGTTATTATTAATGATCTCACTGCCTTCAAAATAGAATTTAACCAGGAAAATGATGAAAATAAACCAATGTATTTCACTGGATCAATAAAAGATAAATATGATGGTTTTTCATGGGAAAAAACTAAAAATAATTATGTGGATGCGGAAAAAGGGCCAAAGTATACACAGGGTTTTATTGAACCTTTAAATGGGAAAAGGACTTTGATGATTTATCCAAATGAGCTTAGAAGCTCTACACTATTTGTGCCAAGGTATACTGAAAACGTTACAATAAGCGAAAATGGTAAGGCATTTATAGATGAATTTGGAAGTTATATAAACAGTACAATTGTAAATAAGTCCTATAAAGTACAGTATTATGGAAGTTCAAATATGGCAGATAATCTGTTCATTAACTTACCAGATAACAATTATATAAGCCAGGAAATGTCAAGAGAATATAATGGAACAATTGATAACAGGGAAAAGGAAGTTTCTGAGCAGGCTCGTTCAAAGTACAAGGAGTTCCTTCAGCTTCCTGATAATATCAGTAACAGAACTATTGAACTGGTAAATACAATAACAAAGGATAAGCATGGAAGCTATGATAAAGCAAGGGCAATATTTGATTATCTTTCTCTTAATTATAAATATACATTAGACGTTTCAGAGGTACCAAAGGAGCAGGAATTTTTAGACTACTTTCTTTTTACTGAGAAAAAAGGTTATTGCACATATTTTGCCACGGCATCAACTATTATGTGCAGAATTGCAGGTATTCCCGCAAAATATGTAGAGGGATTTCACATAACAGATAAGAAAGACAGTGATGGCCTTTATGAAGCAAGCAATAAAAATGCCCATGCATGGTGCGAAATATTGGTATCCCCATCAAAAAATATGTGGGCTGTATTAGATCCTATACCAGATTCAACAGATTTATTACTTAAAGAGGAACAGCTTAAAAAAGCAAAGGCACAAAGTGAACTGCAGAATAAACAATATCAGATTAAGAAAAATCAAAATATGCAGGATAAAAATGACATTGTTAATCAGTCAGCTGATAAATCTTTATTTAGTAAAAAGGTAATTTATATAATATCAATATTTACAGCGCTTACTATGCTGTTGTTTATAAGAGTAATATTTATTATAATAAAAACAAGATCAATAATTAGAAATAAAAGTATAATACCATTATATAACCAGCTTATAAAAAGATTAAAAACATCAGGTATGGTAAAAGAAGACAGTATTAGTGATATGGAGTTTGCTTCTAATATAAATGAATTGAAATTAAGATTTAAAATGGTTTCTTTGGTTAAAACAGCCTATGAGGAGTTTTATGGAGGGAAGCAAAATATAAATGCGGATAAAAAAGATTATTTAATATCTGTAGAGGAATATTTGAAGGAAACACAAGGTAAACTTAGATATTATATAGAAAAACTGTTTTTTTACTAAAAGTTGCGGTTTTATTAATCATAAAAATATGATATAATATTAAAGCATGAGCGGGTATGGCGGAATTGGCAGACGCGCTAGTTTCAGGTATTAGTGGGAAACCATGCAGGTTCGAGTCCTGTTACCCGCACCAAAAAGGAGCTGTCGCATTAGCAGTTAAAACTGCTGATGCAAGGCTCATTTTTTATTGAAGGCTTAAACTAAAGATTAAAGCCTGTTCTTTAATCTTTCCTGCTTTAGATATATGGCTCTTTTATTCAATAGTGTTGATAAAGTAACAAGTTCCCGTTAGGGACAGGCTAATTAAAACATATTTTAGCATTTCTCATATTTGTATATGTATTTTCAATATTAATTTTACTTATTGCTTCTATAAATTTATTTATTGCAAATGAAATGTTATTAAAATTAGAACTCTTTAAGAATTTGAATAAGCTCAAATAATTATTTAAATACTTTGTTGCTACACCTCTAAAACGGTACATCCATTCCATGCAATCGCATCTGTATTTTACTGCTTCAGAGCTATTATCAAGATATTCATTAATCTCCCTTATGTTCTTTTTCTTAAAGTACAGAGCAAAAAATTGCTTTGGCCTTGAACATGCCTTTTTATTATTATTGAGTATTTTGCCAATAAAATTATCAATATCATTTGCATACATTCTGCCAGTGCCTACGGCCCTGGAATAAATATTATTATGCAAATCCAGTACTGTAAGTACACAAACCTTTTTATTTGTAATATTTATATGGCTTACACTTTTGTCATGTACTCTTTTTTCATCATGTTCAATGCTTTTCTGTCCCTTCCGGGAGAATTTTAAGAAAAAATTTTCGATGTTTTAGGCAATCCATTTACGTTCTTTATTTTAATTGTCTGCCTGCCGGCATAGGATTTTTGCAAATCTTTGTTCTTTAATCTTTGTTCTTTTGATGAAGTCCTATTCACATCAACATTATTATTTAAAAGGGCCATAGGTGTCTATAGAAAGTAAATATCTAAACACCGTAGCAGTCCCAAAAATCTTTGAGGACTGGATATTTTGTGACAGCCACTTTTTTTATGCCTATATAAATTCAGGGTTACAAATTATTAGTAAAAGAAGTATAATTACATTGTTGTATAAATTATGGATAATATGTTGAAATATTATGTTTATTATCAAATATTAAGCATGGGGGTCAGTTAGAAAATGGATGATATAATCATAGAAAATACTTTACAGAAGGCATTTAATGAACTTATACCATATATGCAGTATTTTTTTGATGATGAAATAGCTTTTACCATGTCAAACCTAACTAGTTTTATTAAGGTTGTAAACAGCAAAAATATTAACATGAATGCTTCTCCCGGGGATCCTTTAAGACCTGGTGGGGCTGCCTATGAATGCATTAAGGCAAAGAAGGTATTATCACTAATAGTTCCAAAAGAGGTATTTGGTGTTGAAATAAAGGCCATAGGAGTACCTGTAAAAGATGACAGCAATAAAATAATAGGAAGTATAGTCTTGGTTAAATCACTGAAAAGACATTATGAGATTCAGGATTTATCACAAAAATTATGCCATGCGGTGAATAGTATAAGCCAGGCTTCAAAAATCATAACAACAGATGTTGAAAAAACTGTAACTACCAATGATAAAGTAATATCTGAAGTTAAAGAGGCTGAAAATAGTACTAAAAACTCAGATGAGGTAATAGGTTTCGTTAAGGGTGTTGCATCACAGACTAACCTATTAGGATTAAATGCTGCAATAGAAGCTGCAAGAGCAGGAGAATATGGTAAGGGGTTCTCCGTAGTGGCAAATGAAATAAGAAAATTGTCCAGTTCCAGCAATAAATCTATAAATGAAATTAACGATATTTTAGGCAAAATCAATCTATCTGTAAACAATATAGCTTCAAGTGTACACTCTTCTGCGGATAATTTTAAGGAACAGCTTGCAAAGCTTCAGGAAATGGATGCAGATATACAAAGCTTAAATTCCTTAACTAATAGTCTGGTGGAATTAGCTGAAAAGTAATGCTTAAATAAAAAAGCTTTAAATTTAAAGGTATGGCAGATTACTAAAAACTAGTAATCTGCCACACCTTTTTTGTTTTAATAAAAGTAAATAATATTATGAATTGAAGTATTACATAAATTGGTATATTATTAATATAATAACAAATAGTGAGAGGTGAGGATGTTGAGAATTGCTGACAAGAAAAGATTTATTTTTTCTTGCATTTTTTTTACTCTGGTATTTATTATGATTAGTAAATTTGATGATACTTTAATGGTAAATAAGAAGGACATTAGCTTATTATCAAATATAGTTCTGGCGAAGAATACAAAAACATCAAAAGGAGATGTGGTAAAAGAAAATGAGAAGATCACCATTGTGCTGGATGCAGGGCATGGCGGAGTGGATAAAGGGACAAGCTATGATAATTTATATGAAAAGGATATTAATTTAAAAATAGTAAATTATATAAAAAAAGGGCTGGAAGCTAAGGGGTTTAATATAGTTCTTACAAGGGATAAGGATGAACTTATTCCATTAAAACAGATTGGTGAAATTGCTAATAGTTCAAATGCTAAATTAATGGTATCAATTCATATTAATTCATATAAAGATTCTGGTGTTAAGGGAATAACAGGCTATTATTACAGCAATAAAAGTTCAATGCCAAAGGAAAGGATGCTGCTTTCTAAGGATATAGTTAACAGTATATGCAGAGATAGCAGCTGGATAAATAACGGTATCAAAAGTCAAAATCTTGCTGTTTTAAGATATTCAGATATTCCATGTGCTTTAATTGAGTGCGGTTATATTACCAATATGGATGACAGAGAAAAATTAAAAGATGATAGCACTTTAATGAATATGGCAGAAAATATTGCTTCAGGTATTACAAATTATATCAATAACAATAATAAGTAATATGAATTCATACAATTATTTAAAAAGTCTGATATAATTAATAATGTGTTTAATAAACAAATGAAGGGATTGTTGAATTTTGAAATACAAATTATTGTGTTTAGATATGGATGGTACTTTGCTGAATAAAGAAAACAGCATTAGTGAAAGAAACAAAAGTGCAATTAAAAGGGCTTCTCAAAAAGGTGTTAAGGTTGCCATAAGTACTGGCAGAGTATTTACATCTGCTTATTATTATTCAGATATTCTGGGAATAAAAACTCCTATAATAGCTTCTAATGGAGCTTATTTAAGAGAAAAAGACAGGGATGAAGTGATTTATAAAAATGTTCTGTCAATAGATCAATGCAGAAAAATTGCATCTATTTTGAAGGCTAATGATTTATATTTTCATTTCAATACAACCACTGCAATTTTAACTGCAAAGTTACTATATTCATCTGAGTTTTATGCTAAGGCAAATAAAAGCCTGCCTGATAATATGAAGATAAAAATCAATGTAATTGATGATTGGGAAAAAACATTTGAGCAAAATGATGGTGAAATAGTAAAATGTATTGCTATTGATGATGATAATGTAAAATTAAATAAAGTTAAAGATGAAATAATAAATTTAGGCGATTTTGAGGTGGTAAGCTCCTGGAATAATAATTTTGAGATAATGAATAAAGGTGCATCAAAGGGACATGCTGTTCAGGTATTAGCAAATTATTATGATATAGATAAAGAATCAATAATCTGCATTGGAGACAGCGAAAATGATCTTCCTATGATAAAATATGCAGGACTTGGCATAGCAATGGGGAATGCTCCTGATTATGTTAAGAATCAGGCAGATTATGTTACAGATACAAATTCAGAGCATGGAGTGGCTAAAGCTATAGAAAAGTTTATTTTAAATGAATAAAGGATTATACAGAACAAATAAACAATTTTTTGTAAACATTGTTATTAAGTACTTTGGAATTGGATGTATTAGTTATATTATATAATTAGATATTATTGAGTGGAGGGAACTTACTTGAATTTAAACATAGTATTATTTGAACCAGAAATTCCTCAGAATACTGGAAATATTGCAAGAACATGTGTATTGACAGGATGCAAGCTGCATTTAATAAAGCCTTTGGGATTTAGTTTAGATGAAAAACATTTGAGAAGAGCTGGTTTGGATTATTGGAAGTATCTTGATTTAACCATTTATGAATCTTATGATGAACTAAGAGAAAAATATAAGGATTCTGCTTTTTATTTTTCCACTACCCATGGTAATAAATATTACACTGATGTTGTGTTTAAAGAAGGCGATTTTATAATTTTTGGTAAAGAATCAGCTGGCTTACCAGATAGAATTAGAGAAAGTGATCCTGAAAAATGTATAAGAGTCCCAATGATTAAAACTACAACAAGATCATTAAATCTATCAAATTCTGTGGCCGTTGTTGCTTATGAAGCATTAAGACAGCTTGGTTTTCCCGATATGAAGTAGGTGAGTTAAGACCATGGACAAAATAAAGATAATAACAGACAGTACTGCAGATCTGCAATCAGAACTGCTTATAGAAAATGATATTGAATGTCTTCCGCTGCTGGTTACAATGAATGGACATACATATAGGGATGGTATAGATATAAATTTAGATGAGCTTCTTAATAAAATGGAAAATATGGATGAATTCCCTGGCACAGCTCAAATAAATCCACAAAGATTTTATAACTGTTATAAAAAGTATTTAGATGATGGATATAAGATTATATCCATTCATTTATCATCTAAAATGAGTGGAACATATCAATCAGCCTGTATAGCAAAAGATATGCTGGAAACTAATGATATAGTTGTAATAGACAGCTTAAATGTTACCTCAGGTCTTGGCCTATTGGTACTGAAAGCCTGTAGACTCAGGGATGAAGGCTTAGATATATTCCAGATTAAAGAAGAAATAATAAAAGCTATTCCCCATGTTAAAAGTGTGTTAGCCTTTGAAACTTTAGACAATTTAGTAAAGGGTGGAAGATTATCAAAAACAGCAGGCAGAATTGGAAATATATTAGGCATAAAACCAATATTAGCAGTTGAAAATGGTGAGATGGCACTTAAGGATAGGGTAAGAGGAAGTAAAAAGGCTATTAGATATATATTGGATTATGTTTCAAAAGTGGGCATAAAACCTGGAGAATTGTCTATTCTGGATCAAGTCCATAATAAAGATATCTTAGACATTCTAAGAGAAGATTTAAATAAAGAAAAAACAAAATTTATAGAATGTGAGGTTGGGTGTGTGGTAGGAGTACACGCAGGCCCAGGAGCATGTGGAATTTTTTTTATTGAAAACTATTGATGCAATTATTTTTTCATTAATGATTTGACAAACATTATAGACGCTATTAAAAAATAAAATAATATGTATATATGAAAAATGTAGAATTTTATACATTGATATTATATAATGAAGACAAAGATATATATATAAAACTGAATGAAATTTTCGGAAGATAATTTGTATAATTTAGATATAGGATAAATATTTATACAGATAGCCGAAGGAATAAGTATTATTATCCAAAATATAATACGAAGCTCTCAGGCAAAAGGACCGAAGATGGACAGAACTCTGGAAAGCGTAGCACCGAAGGAGTAAATCTCTCAGGTTAACAGGACAGAGGTAAAAGCATTGGGCTTTTATCTCTGTTTTTTTATTTCAAAGGAGCAATTTATTATGATTGAACAATTTATTGCCATAACAAACAATCCTTTATCAAAGGAAAACTTAGAAAAAAAATATGATGTAGAGTTCATCAGCAGTGATACAATGGCAGTGCTGAAAAAAGTCAGGGATTATATTCATAAGGGGCATAAGCTGCTTACTCACCCCTTGATGAGCAGCATAAAACCTAATGAGACACCATACAGAACAATTTTAATCAGCAAAAATAGTTATAATAAAGTTGATTATGACTCATTAACTATTATGGAAGAGGCAATAATAACTACAGAAAAGTTTTTAAAAATGGGGAAAGCTGTATGGGATGAACAGGTATTGGAGGATTTTAGAGTTATAGATTATGACATGATTTATCATGTAATTAATTAAAGGAGGAAATAAAATGGCACACATTTATGACACTATTATAATAGGCGGAGGCCCGGCAGGACTATCTGCAGGACTATATGCATCAAGATCAAGAATGGATACTTTAATAATTGAAAAAGCAAAATACGGTGGACAGGTAACAACTACTGATGAGATAGAAAATTACCCTGGATCAACTGAAGATACTACAGGTTCCAGCTTAAGCGAAAGAATGAGAAAGCAGGCAGAGGAATTCGGAACAAAGTTTGTAAAAGATGAAGTTCAGGAAGTCCAGCTGGAAGGTAGTGTTAAAGTTATAAAATGCAGAAAAGAAACTTATGAAGCTAAAACAATAATAATAGCAACTGGAGCTAATCCAAGACTTTCAGGATTTAAAAATGAGAATGAATTAAGAGGAAAAGGAATTTCATATTGTGCAACATGTGATGCAGACTTCTTTACGGATTTGGATGTAGCTGTAATTGGTGGAGGAGACTCAGCAATAACTGAAGCAATTTATTTAACCAAATTTGCAGAAACTGTTACTGTAATTCATAGAAGAGATTCACTAAGAGCTGCTAAGTCATTACAAGAAAAGGCTTTCGCAAATCCCAAAATTAAATTTATCTGGGATTCAGTGGTGGATGAAGCAATTGGCGATGAAATACTAGAAGGATTGGTTGTACGTAATGTTAAAACTGGTGAAAAAACTAATGTTAAGTTTGATGGATGTTTTGTATTTGTAGGGTATAATCCAATTTCACAGCTATTTGAAGGAAAAATTAATATGGATAAAAAGGGATACATCATAACTGATGAGGACATGAGAGTTAATATACCTGGAGTATATGCAGCAGGAGATGTAAGAGTAAAATCCTTAAGACAGATTATAACTGCAGCAGCTGACGGTGCAATTGCAGCAACCACAGCTGAGGCTTATATAAGTACTTTGCATTAAAAACACTGCATAAGTACTTTAAAATAAATTTTGGAGGGATATAAAATGATTGAATTAAATAAGGAAAATTTTGATGCTGAAGTTGCTAATTTTTCTGAAAAGCCTGTATTTGTAGACTTCTGGGGTGACAAATGTGAAATATGCAAACAGCTTATGCCAGGAGTTCACGGCCTTGAAGAAAAGTATGGAGATAAAATTAAGTTTGCAAGCCTGAATATTGCAAGTGCAAGAAGACTGGCTATTTCACAGAGAGTATTGGGACTGCCCACTATGATAATTTATAAAAATGGTGAAAAATTAAAAACTATTACTCCAGACAAGATAAGCACATTAGATGATGTGGAAAACTTCATAAAATCAGTTTATGAAACATTGTAAAATAGTCTTATGCTAATTGCAGTCGGGATAATAAATTCAATATATGTATAAAATATCCCGATTGAAGTTATATAAATTTTGGAGGTGAATATTTTGCGTCTAGAACTTGGAAAAATATTTATTAAAGATATGCAGTTTGCAGCTGAAACAAAGGTTGAAAATGGTATTCTTTACGTAAATAAGGAAGAGCTTTTAAATGAAATTGGCGGCGATGAAAGACTGGAAAGCATAACACTGGACATTGCCAGACCAGGAGAAAAGGTTAGAATAATTCCAGTAAAAGATGTAGTGGAACCAAGAGTAAAAGTAGATGGAAAAGGCGGTATTTTCCCTGGATTCATCAGCAAGGTTGATATGGTTGGTGCAGGCAGGACACATGTTCTTAAAGGTGCAGCAGTTGTTACAACCGGTAAAATAGTGGGCTTCCAGGAGGGAATCATTGACATGGCTGGAAAAGGTGCCAAATACACACCATTCTCAAAAACTAATAACCTGGTAATAAAATGCGAACCCAAAAACGGTGTTAATCAGCATGAACATGAAGAGGCTGTAAGAATGGTAGGCTTTAAAGCTGCAGCTTATCTGGGAGAGGCTGGAAGAAATATCACCCCTGATGAGGTTAAAGTTTATGAAACATTACCTCTGCTTGAGCAGGTGAAAAAGTATCCTGAACTGCCAAAGGTTGTTTATGTATATATGCTTCAAAGCCAGGGGCTGTTACATGACACATATGTATATGGAGTAGATGCTAAGAAGATACTCCCAACATTTATTTATCCAACAGAAGTGTTTGATGGAGCTATTGTCAGCGGAAACTGTGTATCTGCATGTGATAAGAATCCTACTTATGTGCATATGAATCATCCTATAATTGAAGATTTATTTGAACATCATGGTAAGGATTATAATTTCCTTGGATGTATAATAACAAATGAAAACGTTTATTTAGCAGATAAGGAAAGATCTTCAAATTACACTGCTAAATTAGTTGAATATTTAGGAGCAGATGCGGTAATCATTTCAGAAGAGGGCTTTGGAAACCCAGATGCTGATTTAGTAATGAACTGCAATAAAATAACTGAAAAAGGTATTAAAACTGTGCTGGTAACTGATGAGTACGCTGGCCAGGATGGAAGTTCACAATCCTTAGCTGATGCTACAACAAAAGGCGATGCAGTGGTTACTGCCGGCAATGCTAATGAAGTAGTAGTACTTCAGCCTATGGAAAAGGTAATAGGGCATCCAGAAGCTGTAAATATTATAGCTGGAGGTCATATGGGAAGCTTAAGAGAAGATGGCTCCATAGAAGCTGAAATTCAGGTTATTACCGGAGCTACAAGTGAAGTTGGATATAATTACTTAACTGCAAAAGAATTCTAATTTGAACAATAGGAGGAATAATAATGTTAAAAGGAAAAAAAGTTATTGCCATAGGTGACAGGGACGGTATACCAGGACCAGCCATCGAAGCTTGTGTTAAAAGTGCAGGAGCAGAAGTTATTTTTGCATCAACAGAATGCTTTGTTTGAACAGCCGCAGGAGCTATGGATCTGGAGATCCAACAAA
This sequence comes from Clostridium sp. JN-9, assembly GCF_004103695.1. NCBI lineage: Bacteria > Bacillati > Bacillota > Clostridia > Eubacteriales > Clostridiaceae > Clostridium > Clostridium sp. JN-9. The sequence goes on from NZ_CP035280.1 coordinate 328,485, forward strand.
GAGTAAAAGATTTAACAGAAAAGTTTGGTGCAGAAAATATAGTTGTTGTATTAGGAGGAGCAGAGGCTGAAGCTTCAGGACTTTCTGCTGAAACAGTTTCCGCAGGAGATCCAACTTATGCAGGACCTTTAGCAGGAATAGCATTAGCACTTCCAGTTTATCATATGGTAGAGCCTGAAATAAAAAATGAATGCGATGCAGCAGTTTATGATGAACAGTGTGGAATGATGGAAATGGTTCTGGATGTAGATGCAATTATTGCTGAAGTTAAGACTATAAGAGATCAATATTCAAAACTTTAAATCGCTGATTGACTACAAAAATACCAAAAGGGGTGAAACAGTTGATAAGAGTAGTTCATTATATAAACCAGTTCTATGCTGGTATAGGCGGAGAAGATAAGGCTGATTACAAACCAGAGGTAAGAGAAGGCTTTGTAGGGCCTGGTATGGGTCTGAACGGCATTTTTAAAGGTGAGGCACAGATAGTTGCAACTGTAATCTGCGGGGATTCATTCTTTAACGAAAATTTAGATGAAGCTAAAGCTGAAGTACTTGAAATGGTTAAAAAATACAATCCTGATGTTTTCATTGCAGGTCCAGCATTTAATGCAGGAAGATATGGAGTTGCATGTGGAACCATTGCAAAAGAAGTTCAGGAAAAGCTGAATATACCCGTATTGACAGCAATGTATAAAGAAAACCCTGGAGTAGATTTATACAAGAAATATTTGTATATTATTGAAACAAAAAATAGTGCTGTAGGAATGAGAGAGGCACTCCCTAAGATTGCCAAGTTAGCAATTAAACTTGGTAAGGGAGAAACTATATTGGATCCTGCTTCGGAAGGATATATAGAAAGAGGAATCAGAAAAAATTATTTTGCAGCTGAAAGAGGATCTAAAAGAGCAGTTAATTTACTTATAAAGAAGCTTAAGGGCGAAGAATTTGTAACTGAATTTAAAATGCCTGTATTTGACAGAGTAAAGCCAAATCCAGCAGTACCGGATATGTCAAAGGCTAAAGTGGCTTTAGTTACATCAGGAGGTATAGTACCTAAGGGAAATCCTGATCATATTGAGTCATCAAGCGCTTCTAAATATGGTAAATACGATATTGAAGGAGTTATGGATTTAACTGAGGAAACCTATGAAACTGCCCATGGCGGCTATGATCCAACATATGCAAATGCCGATGCTGACAGAGTGCTTCCTGTAGATGTACTTAGAAAGATGGAGAAGGAAGGAAAAATAGGTTCTCTTTATAGATACTATTATGCTACTGTTGGTAATGGTACAGCAGTTGCATCAGCAAAAAAGTTCGGTGAAAAGATAGTTAAAGAGCTGGTAGCAGATGGAGTAAATGCAGTTATATTAACCTCCACCTGAGGAACCTGTACACGTTGCGGTGCAACGCTTGTAAAAGAAATTGAACGTGGAGGACTTCCAGTAGTTCACATGTGCACTATAGTTCCAATATCTCTTACTGTTGGCGCAAACAGAATAGTTCCAACAATAGCAATACCTCATCCTCTTGGAGATCCTTCTCTGGATAAAAAGGAAGAGTTTGAACTTAGATATAAACTAGTAGAAAGAGCATTAAAGGCTTTAGAGACACCAGTGGATGATCAGACTGTATTTGATAAGTAATTAAATACTAAAATCCATAAATGTATAGTATGCACTTTTATAAATTTAAAAAGTGCATACTATACAAATTTCTTATTTTTTATAATTAATAAATGATAATTGATAAAATCGAGAGTTGTCAATTATCAATTGTTAATTGCATATTAAAGTTTTAGGAGGTAACGATATGAGTTTCCCAGTTATAAAAAATGCAGCTTATATTTTAATTAATACTCCAGATATGGTAATACATAATGGTACAACACAGACTCTGGAAAGAAAAGCAAATCCCAAGTCAGAATATTTAAAGGAGTTACCAAAGCATTTAAGAGAATTTAATGATGTGGTAGCATATGCTCCCAATCAGACTTATATAGGAAATATGACACCTGAACAATTAGGAGAGATTAAAAGACCATGGCATAATTCAAAGGTGGATGGCGCCGACAGGTTTGGTGAATTTGGTGAAATAATGCCTGAGGAGGAATTTTACGGACTTTTAAAGATATCAGATGTATTTGAACTTGTTCTCCTTACAAAGGATTTTACAAAAATAGTTAAAGAAAAATTTGCAGTTCATCCATTGTTAAATGCTAAGGTAGATGCTTTGGGAGAAGGAGAGGACATAAATATCATAGAGGATATGGTGAAAAGCGGCATTGCTGAAGGTTTATATAATGGGGAAAAACTAGAAGGATGCGTGAAAAGGGCACATGAATTTGATACAAACCTTTCATCTCATATAATGTTAGAGAATCTTGCAGTAAAAGCATCGGGGGTTCTTTCATTAATGCACTTAATGAAAAAGACAGGTATAGATCCAAATGATGTGGACTATTTAATTGAATGTTCTGAAGAAGCCATTGGTGATATGAATCAGAGGGGCGGGGGAAATATTGCAAAAGCCTGTGGAGAAATTGCAGGTATAAAAGGTGCAACAGGAGTTGATATGAGGGGATTTTGTGCAGGACCAACCCATGCAGTTATTAATGCTTCTGCCCTGGTTAAATCAGGAATATGTAAGAATGTTATTGTTTTTGCAGGAGGATGTACAGCTAAGCTTGGTATGAATGGAAAAGACCATGTTAAGAAAGGACTCCCAATACTAGAGGACTGCCTTGGTGGCTTTGCCATTCTGATTTCAGAAAATGACGGTATAAGCCCAGTGCTTAGGACAGATGTTATAGGAAGACATACAATAGCTCATGGAGCAGCACCTCAGGCAGTAATAGAAGCTTTGGTTTCAGAACCTTTAAAAAGAAATGGAATGAAGATAACAGATGTTAACAAGTATGCACCTGAAATGCAGAACCCTGATATAACTGAACCTGCTGGTGCAGGAGATGTACCAACACAAAATTACAAAATGATAGGTGCCTTGGCTGTTAAAACAGGTCAACTAGACAGAAAGCAGCTGCCTGACTTTGTAAAACAGCATGGATACCCAGGTTTCGCTCCAACTCAAGGCCACATACCTTCAGGAGTACCAATAGTTGGGCATGGATTAAAACATATTAAGGATGGCTCATTGGAAAACTTCATGATAATAGGGAAAGGAAGCTTATTCTTAGGAAGAATGACCAATCTATTTGATGGTGTATCTATTTTAGTAGAAAAAAATAAAGGATTAGAAGATGAAATACCTTCAGTATCAAAGGATGAAATAAAAAATATGATTGCTGAACAGTTTAAAAAGTTTGCAGATCAGCTTTTAAATGAATAGTCGGGGTGATTTAAATGGATCAAACTAAGAAGCTTATAGCCGAGGTATTTGATGAAATTGCAGATGGCATAAAAAGCGGAAGCTTTGGGAAAAGATATAAAATCGGTTTAACAACCTTTGGTTCTGAACATGGGATAGAAGAAATGGTGAGAGCTGCAGTACTTGCAAAAAATAAGTATGGGGATTTTGATATAGTTCTCATAGGACCAAAAGTTCAGTGCGATTTTCAGGTAGTACAGGTTCAAAATGCTGAAGAGGGTCATAAAAAAATGGTTGACATGCTGGAGAAGGGAGAAATTGATGGCTGCGTAACACAGCATTTTGATTTTCCTATAGGTGTGTCAACGGTAGGAAAGGTAATGACACCTGGCCTGGGAAAAGAAATGTTCATAGCTACAACTACGGGAACTAGTGCAACAAACAGAGTAGAGGCAATGGTTATAAATGCTATTGATGGCATTGCTGCAGCTAAAGCTAATGGCATAGAAAATCCATCAATCGGAATACTAAATTTAGATGGTGCCAGAGGAGTTGAAAAAGCCCTTAATGAACTAAGCCGCAATGGTTATACTATTAATTTTTCAAATTCACTGAGAGCTGATGGAGGGCCAGTTATGAGAGGAAATGACCTGCTTGCTGGTACTCCCGATGTAATGGTATGTGATTCCTTAACAGGCAATCTTTTAATTAAGATTTTTTCTTCCTATACTACTGGAGGAGATTTTGAAACCATTGGCGCCGGCTATGGACCAGGAATAGGCGAAGGATATGACAAAATAATAAATATTATTTCAAGGGCCAGCGGTGCACCATTAATTTGTGAAGCTTTGAGATATTGCAGCATATGCTGTAAAAATAACCTGGTGAAAACCTCAGGTGAGGAATTTAAAAAAGCAAATGAACATGGACTTAAGGATATACTTAATAAAATACTTTTAAAGCAGGCTCCAAAAGCAAACGATGAAGAAATAAAGATACCGCCTAAAAAGGTTGTAACATATGCCATACTTGGAATAGATATTTTAGAGCTTGAAAACTGCTGCAAACTTTTATGGTCAAAGGGAATTTATTCAGAAAGCGGAATGGGATGTACAGGACCTGTAGTGCTGGTAAATGATGAAGATGGAGAAAATGCTGTTAAAATTTTAAAAGAGGCTGGATATAAATAAACTTTTACAGTAAATGGTTCTTTTTTATATGATTTTTTAATATTTATATAACAGCACATTAAAAAAGTAATACTTTAATTTTTTAGTACTTCACAGAACAAAAAAAGAAGGATATTTCAACAATTTGTAGAAATATATAATGCTGGTAGAAATTCGATTATATTTTAGGAGGGGAACTTTAATGAATAAAAAAAGAGTAGTTGCTTTAATCGCAGCTTCAATAATGACAGTATCATTATTTGCTGGATGCGGCAGCAGTAAACCAACACCTAATACTAATTCTTCAACAAAAACAGAAAAGAAACTAAAAGTTGGTCTTTCAACTGATGAAGGCGGATTAAATGATAAATCATTTAACCAGTCAGCAGACACAGGAATAAAGAAGGCTGTTAAAGATTTTGGTGTTGACTACAAACCAATTGAATCAAAACAAAAAGAGGATTATGAAGCTAACCTTGATGCACTTGTTGCATATGGTGATGATTTAACTTTTGGTGTAGGATTCCAAATGGAAACAGCTATGGAAAATAAGGCAAAGCAGTATCCTGATAAGAATTTTGCTTTAATAGATTCAGTTGCTTATGAAGATCCAAAAGCTTCAAACCCTGTTCTGTTAAAAAATGTTGAATCCATTTTGTTTAAAGAACACGAAGGTTCATTCTTAGTTGGTGTTATTGCTGGTAAAATGACTAAGACAAATAAAATAGGATTTATCGGTGGTAAAGACTCTGCTTTAATTAACAGGTTTGAGGCAGGCTTTGCATCAGGAGTTAAAGCAGTTAACCCAGAAGCTGCAAAAGGATTAATCAGCTCTGATGGAAAAGCATTAGGAACAATGGTTAAATATGCTGATACATTTGCTGATTCAAATAAAGGATATGAGCTTGCAAAATCACTATACGGTTCAGGATGCGATATTATTTTCCATGCTGCTGGTGGTGTTGGTATTGGAATGTTTAAAGCTACAAAAGAACTTAAAGATTCAGGAAAACAAGTTTGGGCTATAGGTGTTGATATGGATCAGGCTGTTTCAGTTCCTGAATATGCAGACGTAATTTTAACAAGCATGGTTAAGAGAGTTGATGTTGCTACTTACCAGGCTGTTAAAGATGTTAAAGAAGGAAAATTCCAAGGTGGAAAACTTGTTGAACTTGGATTAAAAGAAGACGGTGTAGGAATAGCTCCATCATCAGATAAAAACGTTCCTAAGGATATTTTAGATTTAGTTAATAAGTATTCTGATGCAATTAAAGGCGGGACTATAAAAGTTCCAGCTACAAGAGCAGATGTTTTAAATTTTACAGCTCCAGAAGTAAAATAAAACTTTCAAAAATATCATATTAGGTATATAATATAATAAATTTAAGCTAGATGTAGTAAAACATCTAGCTTTTTATAACATAAGTATTAACAATTTCTAGAATATGGGGAAGGAGGCACTGGTTACAAGTTTATGGCAACCAGAATTACACATGGAAAAAGTAATTGAAATGAAAGGTATAACCAAGATATTTCCCGGGACCATAGCAAATGACAATGTAGACTTTGAGTTATTAAAGGGAGAGACCCATGTATTGCTAGGCGAAAATGGAGCAGGTAAAACTACGCTTATGAATATACTATATGGTTTGTACCAGCCAGAAAAAGGAGAAATTTTTGTAAACGGTATACAAGCAAAAATAACAAACCCAAATGATGCGATTAAATTAGGAATAGGTATGGTGCATCAGCATTTTATGCTGGTTAATAATTTTACTGTAGCTGAAAATATTGTTTTAGGAATTGAGCCCCAAAAGGGACTTAAGATAGATATGAAAAAAGCTGTTGAAGACGTACGTGAAATTGCTGATAAATATGGATTCCATATAGATCCTAATGCAAAAATTGAAGATATCTCTGTAGGGCAGCAGCAAAAGGTGGAAATATTAAAGGCATTATACAGGGGTACTGAAATATTAATACTTGATGAACCCACAGCTGTTTTAACACCTCAGGAGATTGATGAACTTGGTATTATAATTAATAATTTAGTAAATGAAGGGAAATCCATAATATTAATTACTCATAAATTAAAAGAAGTTATGAAAATGAGTGACAGAGTAACTATTATAAGAAGAGGTAAGGTTACAGGAACATTAAAGACAAAGGAATCCAGCATAGATGAATTAGCTGAACTTATGGTAGGAAGAAAAGTAAATTTAGTAGTAGAAAAAAAGCCAATGAAAGCTGGAGAAGAAATTCTACAGGTGGAAAATTTAACAGCAAAGGATCACAGAGGCTTACCTGCAGTTAATGGTGTCAATTTATCTATAAGATCAGGAGAAATACTTGGCATTGCAGGTGTAGATGGAAATGGACAAACTGAACTTGTAGAAGTACTTACTGGTCTTAGAAAGCCTGAGAGTGGATCCATAAAATTAAATGGCAAGGATATATTTGCAAAAAGTCCAAGGGAAATTATTGAAAGCGGTATTGGACACATTCCTGAGGACAGACATAAAAGAGGACTTATATTAAGCTTTCCATTATTTGAAAACTCAATTATGGGAGTTCACCACAAAAAGCCATTTTCAAATGGTATAGTGATGAATTATGGTGAAATTAGAAAGCACTGCAGGGAACTCATAAAAGAATTTGATATAAGAACACCAAATGATGAGGTAACAGCAGCATCTCTTTCAGGAGGAAATCAGCAGAAGCTCATTGCTGCCAGGGAAATTGCAAAGGATCCGGAATTATTAATTGCTTCACAGCCAACAAGAGGACTTGATGTAGGTGCAATTGAATATATACATAAGAGACTTGTCCGAGAAAGAGATAAAGGGAAAGCAGTTTTACTGGTATCCTTAGAGCTGGATGAAATAATGGCTTTATCAGATAGAATTGCAGTTATGTATGATGGAAAGATAGTATCAATTTTAGATAGAAAAGATGCCACAGAGCTTAAACTAGGCGTTCTAATGGCTGGTGGAACTTTGGAAGAAGCGGAAAAAGGGGTGAAGAGCAATGGCTAAGGAAGAAAATAAAAAAAATAAGGTTTCTGAGTCATTTAAGAATGGGTTAAAGAGCATTGCTTTTCCAATATTAGCAATAGTAATTGCAGTTTTCGTGTCTGTATTTTTTGTCTTATGGGCAAAAGGATATTCAATAACAGATTATTTTACTGCTTTTGGTGAACTTTTTAAAACCATATGGAACGGAAGCTTTGGTGATGGAAGAAAAACATTGGAAACAATGGTGTATGTAACTCCTCTTATATTTACAGGTGTTGCAAATGCTATAGCCTTCAGATGCGGATTGTTTAATATTGGAGTTGAGGGACAGTTTATTGCAGGTATGATGGCAGCTTCGGTAATTGGATTAATTCCAGGACTTAATCCTGTAATTCATGCAATATTAATTATTGCAGGCGGTATCGTTGCAGGAGCAGTTTGGGCAGGCATACCAGGCTATCTAAAGGCAAAACAGGGAACTAGTGAAGTTATAAATACAATCATGATGAATTATATTGCTATGTTTGTGGGAAACTGGATAATACTTAGGTCACCCATTGCTGTAAAGGGAAAGGCTACCACACCATTAATACAAAAAAGTGCCGAGTTATTAAGATTTACCAGTACAAGCAGGGCAAATATAAGTTTGATTATTGCTATTTTATGTGCCATATTTATATACTGGCTGCTGTGGAAAACTACAGTAGGTTATGAAATAAGAGCAGTTGGAATAAGCCCATCTGCTGCAGAATACAGCGGAATAAGTGTTACTAAAAATTTAATACTTGCAATGGTTCTGTCTGGAGCAATTGCTGGTATTGGAGGAGCAACACATATAGCTGGAGTAATGCATCAGGCTAATGATATGATGGCTTTTCCTAACTTTGGTTTTGATGGAATGGCTGTTGCCTTGCTTGCAAAGAGTAATCCTATTGCCTGCATACCATCTGCATTGTTATTTGGAGCCTTAAACAGCAGTTCAAAAATGTTACAGCTTAATGGAATACCAAAAGAAATAGTATATTTAATTCAATCCATAATAATTATATTCGTAGCTTCTGATTATATAGTTAAATACTTCTCAGAAAAAAAGAGAAAGAAGAAGGTGTTAGTAAATGAGTAGTTTATTAATTTTGACATTGATTGCAGGAACCTTAAGAACTGCTACACCTTTGATTTTTGCTGGACTGGGAGGAGTTTTTTCAGAAAGATCAGGAGTAGTTAATATAGGACTTGATGGTATGATGACAATGGGCGCTTTCTTTGCAGTGCTGGGAACATATATATCAGGCAGCCCATTAGTTGGTGTATTATGTGCCATGCTTGCTGGAGGAGCAATTGCACTTATACATGCATTTTTAAGCATAACCTTAAAATCTGACCAGATAATTTCAGGTACTGCAATTAACTTATTTTCTACAGCACTTGCAAGTTTTTTGATTATTAAAGTTTTCAAAAAAGGCGGACAGACTGATATTGTAAAGGCATTACCATATAATATGCCTAATTGGATAAAATCTATCCCTTTTATTGGATATATATTATCAAATATAAATTGGTTTGTAATATTAGCTATTGTATTGGTTTTTGTGACAAATTTCGTGCTTTTCAAAACTCCTATAGGTTTGAGAATAAGAGCTGTGGGAGAGCATCCAAGCGCTGCTGATACATTGGGAATAAATGTTTATAAAGTTAGATATTCATGTGTAGTTTTATCCGGCGTTTTAGCAGGACTGGGCGGGGCTTCATTAATAGGCATAACACCAGTATACAGAGAAGGCATGGTTGCAGGAAGAGGGTTTATTGCCTTAGCTGCCATGATATTTGGAAACTGGAAGCCTGTTGGAACCATGTGGGCTTGTTTGTTATTTGCATTTGGCGGCTCCTTTGAAATTGCTGCACAAGGATTTGGGTGGTCTTTGCCTACAGAGTTCTATGCATGCATACCATATGTTTTAACAATGCTTGCACTGGCAGGATTCGTTGGAAAGACAACTCCACCAGCTGCAGATGGTCAGCCATACGAAAAAGGTTCAAGATAATAAATCTGAAAGGGAATTTGCAAACGCAGATTCCTTTTTTGTTGAATTTCAACATTAAAACTATACAGTGTGTTATAATAGCTTTGATATTATTATACATTACGCAAGAAAAGAGGTGTTTATCTTGAATATGGATTTTAGCCTAAATTTAACTCAGGAACAGAAGCTTGTTATGACTCAGCAAATGCAGCTTTCTGTTAAATTGCTGCAGATGTCAACTTATGAATTACAGCAGTATATTGATAAAGAACTGCAGGAAAATCCAGTACTGGATGTAAAGGACCCAGATAGGCTTAAGGATGATAATACTATTGATCACAAGGAATTAATAAAGTATCTTGAATTTGATGACTACAGTCATCAAAGCTATAGTAAAGAAGAAGATGAGGAAGTTTCACCATTTACATTTATTTCAGAAAAGAAATCTCTTAAGTCATATTTAAAAGAGCAGATTTTAGAGCTAAATGAAAAGGATTACCTCAAAAATATATGTCTTTATATAATAGAAAACATTGATGGCAGAGGATATTTAGATGGAAATATTGAAGAAATATCCAAAAGTCTTAAAATACCTAACAGTACGGCAGTGAAAGCATTATCTGTTGTACAGTCACTGGAGCCCGATGGAATAGGTGCAAGGGACATAAAAGAATGCTTAAAAATACAGCTTAGGAAGAAACACATAGATGATGAAAATTTATTTAAAATAATAGATAACTATCTGGAGTATATTGGTGAAAACAGATACAACAGTATTGCCAAGGAATTAAATATTGATGTAAAAGATGCTCAAAGGTATGGGGATATAATAAAATCATTAGAGCCTAAGCCTTCCAGGGGATTTTACACTGGTGAAGAAGTAAAATACATAATTCCTGATGCATATATTAAAAAAATTGATAATGATTACTTTATTATTATGAATGAAGATATATCTCCAAAGCTTTCAGTAAACCGTATGTATAAAGAAATCATAAATAATAATAATGATAAACAGGCTGTGGACTATGTTAAGGAAAAAATGAACAATGCCATTTTTTTAATTAAAAGCATAGAGCATAGGAAAAGTACTATATACAGAGTTCTTGAAAAAATACTAGAAATTCAAAGAGAATATTTTGACAATGGAGAAGCATATTTAAAACCAATGACCTTAAAGGAGATTTCAGACAGCTTAAATATGCATGAATCCACAATCAGCAGGGCAATAAGGGAAAAATATATATACACATCAAGAGGAACTATTAAGATTAAGGATTTATTTACAACAGGTATCACTTCAACTTCAATGAATGGAGAAGACATATCCACAAATCTAATCAAGAAAAAAATTAAAGAATTAATTGATAATGAAGATAAAACCAAGCCTCTTTCTGATCAGCGGATTTGTGACATAATAAATAAGCAGGATATGAATATTTCAAGAAGAACCGTGGCAAAATATAGAGAGGAAATAGGCATAAAGAGTTCTAAGGGAAGAAAAAGATTTTAATTTTTCTAATGCAGATTATAATAATATTAATTTTTTATTTGCAGGGGATTTTATTTTTATATAAAATCCCTTAATAAACTACAGAATAGTATATTAAATTTATGTTCATAATTTATTAACATTTTTTTTGCAAATACTATTTAAAAAATGTTTTATTTGTCATATAATATAGGTGGGACATAAAGTGTATTACTGGGACATCACATGTCCAAAGAGGTGCTGCTTTTGGAGGAAATTTTAAAGTTACAGCAGAAGATAGTTCCTGAAGCTGTGGATTTATTAGAGAAAAGATACAACATTTTAAGGACCATATTTTATAAACAGCCTATAGGCAGGAGAATTTTAGCCAATGATTTAGGTATAGGCGAAAGAGTAGTAAGAACAGAGATCAACTTTTTAAAAAATCAAAATCTAATTGAAATCAATACTCCAGGAATGACAATTACACCTGAAGGCGAAGAAGTAATAGATAAACTTAAAAATTATATACACGAATTAAGAGGATTATCAGATATAGAAAAAATCATAAAAGAAAGATTAAAACTTAAAAATGTAATTGTTGTACCAGGGAATCTGGATGAGGATCCAACTGTAATTAAAGAGCTTGGAAGAGTGGCAGCAAATTATTTAAAAGGTACAATAGTTGACAATAGTATTATTGCATTAACAGGAGGCTCTACCGTTAAAGAGGTAGTAGATAATATGCCTAAGATACAGGGAATCACAAATGTTACTGTAGTTCCTGCCAGAGGAGGTATGGGAAGAAATGTGCTGACTCAGGCAAATACCATAGTATCAATATTAGCAGATAAAATTAATGCAAATTACAGACTGCTTCATGTTCCAGACAATTTAAGCAATAAAGCTCTTAATACCATAATAAATGAAAAAGACGTAAAAGATGTGCTTGAAATAATTCATAAGGCAGACATTTTAGTCTTTGGAATTGGCAGAGCAGATGAAATGGGAAGAAGAAGAGGAATGTCAGCTGAGGAATTAAGCAGACTTGAAGATTTAGGTGCTGTTGGAGAAGCCTTTGGTTACTATTTCAACAGAAATGGAGAAATTGTTTATTCTACACCAACCATTGGAATAAAAAATGAGCAGATAAAAAAGCTTAAGACATTGATTGCAATTGCTGGTGGGGAAAATAAAGCAGAATCTATATTAGCTACTGAGCTTAACAATGATAACAGTGTACTGATAACAGATGAAGGTGCTGCAAGGAAAATATTGCAGTATATTAAAAACGCTTAAGTTAAAACTAAATTAATATAAATATTTTAAATTATTCAGGAGGGATTTTAACATGGTTAAAGTAGGAATAAACGGCTTTGGAAGAATAGGAAGAAATGTTTTCAAGGCTCTGGTAGACAATTATACTAATGAATTGGAAGTTGTAGGTATTAATGACTTAACAGATGCAAAGACATTAGCACATTTATTAAAGTATGATTCATTATATGGTAAATTTAATGGAACAGTAGAAGCTAAAGAAAACTCAATAGTTGTAAATGGCAATGAAATCAAAATATTTGCAGAAAGAGATCCTAAGAATATTGACTGGGCATCAGTTGGAGCTGAAATAGTTATTGAATCAACAGGATTATTTACAGATGCAACAAAAGCTAAAGCACATTTAGGAAAAACAGTTAAGAAAGTTCTTATATCTGCACCAGCAAAAAATGAAGATGTTACAATAGTTATGGGAGTTAATGAAGAAGTTTATGATAGTGCAAAACACAATATTATTTCAAATGCTTCATGCACAACAAACTGTTTAGCACCATTTGCTAAAGTATTAGACAGAGAATTTGGAATAGTTAAAGGATTAATGACAACAGTTCATTCATATACAGGAGATCAGAGATTACTTGATGCTCCACACAGAGATTTAAGAAGAGCAAGAGCAGCATGTGAATCAATGATACCAACAACAACTGGAGCTGCTAAAGCAGTTGCATTAGTATTACCACAATTAAAAGGAAAATTAAATGGTTTCTCATTAAGAGTACCAACTCCTACAGTTTCATGCACAGATTTAACTTGTGAATTATCAAGAAATGTTACAGTTGATGAAATCAATGCAGCATTCAAAAAAGCATCAGAAACTGATATGAAGGGTATTTTAGGATACAGTGATGAACCATTAGTATCAGTTGATTACAGAGGAGACGAAAGATCATCAATAGTTGATGGAATGTCAACTATGGTTATTGAAGGAAACATGGCTAAAGTTGTTTCATGGTACGATAACGAATATGGTTATTCTCACAGATTAGCTGATTTAACAAAATTTGTTGCAGATAGATTATAATTTTAATTTAAGTTTGGAATAAATGGTTAATGGTTTATAGTTGGAAATGATTATAAAGAAGGTCTGGTTTTGTAGTTTGGGCTATAAGGCCGGACCTTTATTCAGTTTTGAGTTTTGAGTTATGAGTCAAGTTTAGAGTTATGAGTCGAGTTAAGAGTTATGAGTTTAGAGTTGACAGTTGATGTTTGCAGTTTAAAGTTGATAGTTAATATGAAGTGTGAGGTGTAATTATGAATTTTAACAAGAAGACAATAGAAGATGTAGATGTAAAAGGAAAGAGAGTATTAGCAAGATGTGATTTTAATGTACCATTAAAGGATGGGGTAATAACAGATGAGAGCAGATTAAAAGGAGCCCTTCCAACAATAAAATACCTTATGAGTAATGGTGCTAAGGTGATACTTTGCTCACATCTTGGAAAAGCAAAGGGACCAGATCCAAAATTGACATTAGCTCCTGTAGCTAAAAGATTATCAGAAATGCTTGGAAAAGAAGTAGTATTTGCTGCAGATGATACAGTTGTTGGAGAAAACGCAAAAGCAGCAGTAGCTAAAATGAAGCCTGGCGATGTGGTATTACTTGAAAACACAAGATATAGAAAAGAAGAAGGCAAAAATGAAGACAATTTTTCAAAAGAGCTGGCATCACTTGCTGATTTATATGTAAATGATGCTTTTGGAACAGCACACAGGGCTCACTGTTCAACAGTTGGAGTTACAAAATTTATAAGTACTGCAGTGTGCGGATTTTTAATCCAGAAAGAATTAAAATTCCTTGGAGATGCTGTTGAAAAGCCAGTAAGACCATTTGTGGCTATATTGGGCGGAGCAAAGGTTTCAGATAAGATAAATGTAATAAATAATTTATTAGAAAAAGTAGATACATTAATTATAGGCGGAGGAATGGCCTATACATTTCTGAAAGCACAGGGATATACTATTGGAAAGTCATTAGTTGAAGAAGAAAAAGTAAGTTATGCTAAAGAAATGATTAAAAAAGCAGAATCAAAGGGCGTAAAATTATTATTGCCTGTGGATAATATAGTGGGAGCTGAATTCTCAGCTGACACAACACCAGTTACAACTAAAGATCAGAATATACCAGATGGCTGTATGGGATTAGACATCGGACCAAAAACTTCCAAGATATATGCAGATGCTGTAAAGGATGCTAAGACAGTAGTATGGAACGGACCAATGGGAGTATTCGAATTTGCTAACTTTGCAAAGGGAACTGTTGCAGTAGCAAAGGCTATGGCTGAATCAAATGCAACTACAATTATTGGCGGCGGAGACAGTGCAGCTGCAGTAAATCAGTTAGGGTTTGGAGACAAAATGACTCATATTTCTACTGGCGGTGGTGCTTCACTGGAATTCCTTGAAGGAAAAGAATTACCTGGAATAGCAGCTTTAAATGATAAATAATATCATAATATGATGCTGTTTAGGTAAATAAAAATATTGGAGGACGATTGTAATGAGAAAAGCAATAATAGCTGGAAACTGGAAAATGAATAAGACTATTTCAGAGGGAGTCAAATTAGTAGAAGAGCTGATTCCATTAGTTGAGGATGCAAAATGCGATGTAGTTGTTTGTCCAACATTTGTATGCCTTGATGCAGTTATAAAAGCTGCTAAGGGAACAAACATTAAAGTTGGAGCTCAAAATATGTATTTTGAAGAGAGCGGAGCATTCACAGGAGAGGTAGCACCAGCAATGCTTAAAGAAATGGGAGTAGAGTATGTTATTATAGGCCATAGTGAAAGAAGACAATATTTTAATGAAACAGATGAAACTGTTAATAAGAAGGTTAAAAAAGCCTTTGAACATGGACTAATTCCAATAATGTGCTGCGGAGAAAGTTTAGCTGAAAGAGAAGGAAACATAACTGAAGAAGTTATAGGAAGACAAATTAAACTGGATCTTGCAGGACTTAAAAATGAAGAAGTGGGAAAAATGATAATAGCATATGAACCAATCTGGGCTATAGGTACTGGAAAGACAGCTACTGATGAGCAGGCTAATGAAACAATAGCATTTATAAGAAAAGTAGTTTCAGGAATGTTTGGAGCTGAAACAGCTGATAAAGTTAGAATACAATATGGCGGATCAGTAAAACCAGCTACAATAAAGGCTCAAATGGCACAATCAGATATAGATGGAGCATTAGTTGGAGGAGCAAGCTTAAAAGCACCTGATTTTGCAGCTATAGTTAATTATTAATTCACCAATGAATTACAATGAAATGGAGAAATTATAATGAGCAAAAAACCTGTAATGTTAATGATTTTAGATGGTTTTGGATTAAGCGAAAAAGAAGATGGAAATGCAGTTAGGGCAGCTTATAAACCTAATTTTGATAAATATTATTCTAATTATCCTCATACAGAACTGGGAGCCAGTGGGCTTGATGTTGGATTACCAAAAGGACAAATGGGAAATTCAGAAGTGGGCCATATGAATATAGGCGCTGGAAGAATAATTTATCAGCAATTGACAAAAATAACTAAAGACATAGATGATGGAGTGTTTTTCAACAATGAAGCCATTAGCTGGGCAATGAATAAAGCAAAAGAAAATAACAGCGCACTTCATTTAATGGGCCTTCTTTCAGATGGAGGAGTACATTCCCATATAGATCATTTAAAGGGAATACTACAGTTTGCAAAGAAAAGCGGACTTAGCAAGGTATATCTTCATGCTTTCCTGGATGGAAGAGATGTGCCTCCATCATCAGCAAAGGATTATATAGCTGAAATTGAAAACTTCATGAAAGAAATCGGACTGGGAGAAATTGCAACTATATCAGGAAGATATTATGCAATGGACAGAGATAAGAGATGGGAAAGAGTTCAGCTTGCATATAATGCCATGGTACTTGGAAAGGGTGAAACGGCAGAAAGTGAAGCAGAGGCTGTAGAAAAGTCCTATCATGATAACAAAACAGATGAATTCGTTCTTCCAACTGTAATAGTAAAGAACGGAGCACCAAAGGCTAAAATAGAAAATAATGACTCAGTTATTTTCTTTAACTTCAGACCAGACAGAGCAAGAGAAATTACAAGGGCAATCAATGATAGAACTTTTGATGGATTTAAAAGAGAAGCCCTTAATTTAAATTTTGTATGCATGACTGAATATGACAGCACAATTGAAAATGTAAAGATTGCATATAAACCAGAAACCTACGCAAACACTCTTGGTGAGTATGTAAGCAGCATGGGCCTTAAACAATTAAGAATTGCGGAAACAGAAAAGTATGCACATGTAACTTTCTTCTTTAATGGAGGAGTTGAAATCCCAAATAAAGGTGAAGACAGAGCACTTATTCCTTCACCTAAGGTAGCCACTTATGATTTAAAACCAGAAATGAGTGCTTATGAGGTTACTGATGAGCTATTAAAGAGAATAGATTCAGATAAGTATGACATGATAATTTTAAATTATGCAAATCCAGACATGGTTGGACATACAGGAGTATTTGATGCTGCTAAAAAGGCTATTGAAGCTGTAGATAAATGCCTTGGAAAAGTTGTAGAGAAGATATTGGAAAAGCAGGGTACTGTATTTATAACTGCAGACCATGGTAATGCTGAGGTAATGGTGGATTATTCTACTGGAACTCCAATGACTGCTCACACCACTGACCCAGTGCCATTTATCTATGTAAGCAAAGATGCCAGAGAATTAAGGAAAAGCGGCATTCTTGCTGATATTGCACCAACAATGCTGCAGGTAATGAACATTAAAATTCCTGCAGAAATGACTGGAAAAAGTTTAATAAAGTAAAAATAATAACTATGGAAAAATTCAATAGGAGGGTAAATTAATGAAAAATTATATTGAGATTGTAGATGTTAAAGGAAGACAGATTTTAGATTCAAGATGTAACCCTACAGTAGAAGTTGAGGTTGCTCTGGAGGATGGAACAGTTGGAAGAGCCTCAGTACCATCAGGGGCTTCAACAGGAATATTCGAAGCTGTAGAATTAAGGGATAATGATAAGACAAAATATAATGGGAAAGGCGTCTTAAAAGCAGTTGATAATATAAATAACTCAATAGCACAAGAGTTAATAGGAATGAATGTATTTGATCAGGTTAAAATTGACAAGGCAATGCTGGCTCTTGATGGCACAGATAACAAGGAAAACCTTGGAGCTAATGCAATGCTTGGAGTATCACTTGCCTGTGCTAAAGCTGCTGCAGAATATCTTGGATTAAACCTGTATCAGTATATAGGCGGGGTTAATGCTAAAGTGCTGCCAGTTCCAATGATGAATATAATCAATGGTGGAAAACATGCTGACAATAATGTGGATTTACAGGAGTTCATGATAATGCCTGCAGGAGCACCAAGTTTCAGCGAAGCTTTAAGAATGAGTTCTGAAGTATACCACTCCTTAAAATCAATTTTAAAATCAAAAGGATATGATACAGGAGTTGGTGATGAAGGCGGATTTGCACCAAACCTTAAATCAAATGAAGAAGCAATTCAAATTATAGTTGAAGCAATAGAAAAAGCAGGATATACTCCAGGAAAAGATTTATTTATTGCTCTTGACCCAGCTTCATCAGAGTTTTATGAAAATGGCAAATATAATTTAAAGAGTGAAGGAAAGGTTCTTACACCTGAAGAAATGACAGATTATTATGTCAGCCTGGTTAACAAGTACCCAATTATATCAATTGAAGATGGAATGGCAGAAGAGGATTGGGACGGATGGAAGCTGCTTACTGAAAAGCTTGGTAGTAAGATTCAGCTTGTAGGAGACGATTTATTTGTTACAAATACAAAGAGATTAAGCATGGGCATAGAAAAAGGAGTTGCAAATTCTATACTTATAAAGCTTAATCAGATTGGAACATTAACTGAAACTTTAAATGCTATTGAAATGGCTGAGAGAGCAGGATATACTGCAGTGGTTTCACATAGAAGCGGAGAAACAGAAGATACTACTATAGCAGATTTAGTTGTAGCTGTTAATGCAGGACAAATTAAAACAGGAGCACCTGCAAGAACAGAAAGAGTTGCTAAGTATAATCAACTGCTTAGAATAGAAGAAGACCTTGAAGATGCTGCAGAATTTAGGGGATTAAAGTCATTCTACAATATAAAAAAGTAACTATAGCTAAACAACTTCAACTAGAACTTATACAGCGTGAAAAAGCGTTGAAGATTCGCTATTTTCCCACTGTATAAGTTAAGTTTACATATTGTTTATCAAGGGGGAGCACTACTTATAGTGCTCCCTTTAAATGTAAGAAAATTTTCAGCAGTAGTTGAGGAATTTAAATACATATGTTACAATTAGTTATATTCAATAATAAAGCTGATAAGCATAAATAATCTGGAGGTGGCATTATGAAAACTGCTATTATAGTTCTTCAAATAATTGTTTCTATTTTATTAATAGCGATAGTTTTGGTTCAACCAAGTAAAACAGATGGATTAAGTGGTCTTATGGGAGGAACTAGTGATACTTTTTTTGCTAAAAATAAATCTAGAACTTCTGAAGCAGTATTATCCAAAGCAACTGTGGTGCTGGCTATAATCTTTGGGGCTTTAGCAATGGCACAAAACATTATAAAATAAAAATTGTTTTAATAACAACGCAAGGCGTACTATAATTAAAAGCATAAAAATAAATATCTTAGGGGGCGACTCATGTTGAATAATTATATTATTTTTACTGTAGTGGCAGGCCTTTTGGCACTTACCTTTGCATACTTTTTAGCTAGTAGTATTGTCAAACAAGACCCGGGCAATGAACGAATGAGGGAAATATCAGGTTATATTCATGAAGGCGCTATGGCTTTTTTAACTAGAGAATATAAATATCTTTTAGTATTTATCCTAGTTGTAGATGCTGTAATAGTGTCTTTTTTGAATTGGCAGACAGCTGTATGTTTTACTTTAGGAGCTGCATTTTCAATACTTGCAGGATTCTTTGGAATGAATGTGGCTACCAGGGCTAATGTGAGGACTGCTGAGGCAGCATCTAAATACGGGCAGAACAAGGCACTAAAGATAGCATTTTCAGGCGGCTCAGTTATGGGCATGTGTGTTGTTGGACTTGGTGTTGTTGGGCTTGGACTTCTTTATTATATTTTTAATGGTAATGTGGGATATGTTACAGGATTTGGATTTGGAGCAAGCTCCATCGCACTATTTGCTCGTGTAGGCGGTGGAATATATACAAAAGCTGCCGACGTTGGAGCTGATTTAGTAGGAAAAATCGAAGCAGGGATACCTGAAGACGATCCAAGAAATCCTGCAGTTATAGCAGATAATGTGGGAGACAATGTGGGCGATGTAGCTGGAATGGGAGCAGATTTATTTGAATCCTATGTTGGGTCAATTATATCAGCACTTACGCTGGGAGCTGTACTATATAAAAATGGAGAGGGAGTTATGTATCCCTTTATTTTAGCATCCATAGGAATTATTTCTTCTATTATTGGAATACTTGTAGGGCGTAACAGCAAATCAGATAACCCACAGAAGGCTTTAAATTTAGGCACATATATAAGCGGTGCTATTGTGGTTATAGCAGGAGCAGTTTTAAGTACGAATATTTTTGGAAACTTAAAGGCTTTTTATGCTGTGGCAGCAGGGTTAATAGTTGGATTATTAATTGGAAAAATAACAGAAATATATACCTCATCAGATTATAAGTCAGTTAAAAAAATTGCTAGTCAATCTGAAACAGGTCCGGCCACTACAATTATATCAGGATTAGCTGTTGGAATGTATTCAACAATGTGGCCAATGATACTTATTGCAGTAGGAGTTATCATTTCATATTATACTATGGGTGGATCTTCTAATGCTGTTATGGGGTTGTACGGGGTATCCCTTGCAGCAGTGGGAATGCTGTCTACAACAGGAATAACTGTTGCTGTAGATGCATATGGACCAATTTCTGATAACGCTGGTGGTATAGCAGAAATGTCTAATCTTCCCGAAGAAGTGAGAAATATAACAGATAAATTAGATTCTGTTGGGAATACAACAGCTGCAATTGCAAAAGGCTTTGCCATAGGATCAGCTGCACTGACAGCCCTTGCATTGTTTGCTTCCTATGCTCAGGCTGTAAACTTAAAAATAATAGATTTACTAAATCCATTTACTTTAGTTGGATTATTTATTGGTGCTATGCTTCCATTCCTGTTTGCTGCAATGACCATGGAATCTGTGGGAAAAGCAGCTAACGAAATGATAGAGGAAGTAAGATGGCAGTTTAAAAATATAAAAGGGATTATGGAGGGAGAAGCTACTCCGGATTATAAAAAATGTGTTGATATTTCAACAGCAGCAGCTCTTAAAGAAATGCTTCTGCCAGGAATACTTGCAATAGTTACACCTATTGCAATAGGCATACTTCTTGGGCCAGATGCTTTAGCCGGCCTTATAGTAGGTGCAGTATCTACTGGTGTACTGGTAGCTATTTTAATGGCCAATGCAGGGGGAGCATGGGATAATTCTAAAAAGTATATTGAAAGCGGTGAACACGGAGGCAAAGGAAGCTATGCTCATAATGCATCAATAGTAGGTGATACTGTTGGTGATCCATTTAAGGATACATCAGGTCCATCTATGAATATACTAATCAAACTTATGACAATAGTTTCCCTTGTATTTGCACCAATTATATTAAAATATGGCGGAGTATTATCAGGATTATTTAAATAAATTTGCAGGACTTACTATTGAAATTTAAGGATAGTAAGTCCAATTTGTATATAGGAATATTTATTGAACTTTAGTAAAAAATAAACATTATGTAATGATAAACACAGGAGGTGGAATTAAATGAATATTAGAGAAAATCTGCTGGCATTTATGCAGGAATTGGCATACAAGCCAATGGACATAAAGGAGCTTTCAAAAATATTTGATATTAAGAAAAAAGAAAGACCAGAATTTGAAGAACTGTTAAATCAAATGGAAAAGGATGGACAGATAGTTAAGAATAGAACTGAGCACTATGGCATACCAGAAAGAATGGGATTAGTTGTAGGAAAGTTTCAGGGACATCACAAGGGTTATGGTTTTGTAATTGCCGAAGTTGAAAGGCCGGACATATTTATACCTTCCAGCAATGTAAATGGTGCAATGAATGGAGATAAAGTAATAGCTAAAATATTAAAAGAAGAAAATGCGGGGAAAAAATGCGAAGGTGAAATAATAAGAATACTTGAAAGGGCCAATAAAACAATTATTGGAGTGTACGAAGACAGCAAAAACTTTGGATTTGTAGTTCCTGAGGATCAAAGAATATCCCATGATATATTTATACCAAAGGCAGATAGAAATGGTGCTAAAACAGGGCAGATTGTAATAGTTAAAATAATTACATGGCCTGAAAGCAGGAGAAATCCAGAAGGAAAAATCACTGAAATATTAGGCAATAAAGGTGATAAGGGTATAGATATATTAACTATTATTAAAAAGTATTCTCTGCCTGAAGAATTCCCAACAAAGGTAAGCAGTTTTGCTCAAAATATTTCTGAGGAAATACCTAAAAAGGAATATGAAAGAAGAAGAGATCTGAGAAATCTTAAAATAGTAACTATTGATGGTGAGGATGCTAAAGACCTGGACGATGCCATATCTATAGAAAAGCTCCAAAATGGTAATTATTATTTGGGAGTACATATTGCAGACGTATCAAATTATGTTAAGGAAAAGAACCCTTTGGACAGAGAAGCATTAAAGAGGGGTACTTCAGTATATTTAATTGACAGAGTTATACCTATGCTTCCTAAGGAATTATCAAATGGTATATGCAGTTTAAATCCAAAGGTAGATAGGCTTACATTAAGCTGCTTTATGGAAATTGATAAAACAGGTAAAGTGATAAATCACGATATATGCGAAAGTATAATAAAAACCAGTGAGAGAATGACTTATACAGATGTTACAAAGATACTCAGAGACAAGGATCCTGAAATGATGGAAAGATATTCATACTTACTGGAAGATTTCAAAACCATGGAGGAACTATGTGAAATACTATATAAGAAGAGGATAAACAGAGGTGCCATAGATTTTGATTTTCAGGAATGTAAAATTATATTAAATGATGTTGGAAAGCCAGTTGAAATAAGACCATATGAAAGGGCAACAGCCAATAGGATAATTGAGGAATTCATGCTGGTTTGTAATGAAACTATTGCAGAGCATATGTTTTGGGCTAATGTTCCCTTTGTATACAGAATACATGAAGAACCGGATGAAGAAAAGCTTCTTCATTTCAGCGAGTTTGCTCATAATCTTGGTTATACTCTGAGGGTAGGCCAGGAAGTGCACCCAAAAGCACTTCAGGAAATAATTGAAAAGGTAAAGGGAAAGAAAGAGGAAACAGTTGTAAGCACATTATTGTTAAGATCTATGATGAAGGCCAGATATTCTCCTCAGTGTGTAGGACACTTCGGCTTGGCAGCAAGATATTACTGCCATTTTACATCACCAATAAGAAGATATCCTGATTTAATTATTCATAGAATAATTAAGGAATACATTAATGGTGGAATAGATGAAAAAAGAGCAAACAGATTAACATCAGAGGTGGAAGTTGCAGCAAAGCAGTCATCTGAAGCAGAAATCGTGGCACAGGATGCAGAAAGAGAAGTTGACGATTTAAAGAAGGCCGAGTATATGTCTGAGAGAGTAGGAGAAGAGCTTACAGGCATCATTTCCTCAGTAACTAACTTTGGAATGTTTGTTGAATTACCTAATACAATTGAGGGGCTTGTCCATATCAGCAATCTCCATGACGATTACTATATTTATGATGAAAGACATTTATGCTTAATTGGTGAAAGAACAAAGAACATATACAGATTAGGTGATGAAGTTAAAGTAAAAGTAGCAAAGGTGGATATGATGCTGCACGAAATTTACTTTGATCTTGTTCCGGAAAATGGCAGTGATGAAGAAGAAAATAATGAAGCTGTTAATAACGAGGAAAATAATATTAAAAGTACGGAAGATGAAAGTCTTAAAGAGTACGATGTTCCTGTAGAGGAATTTGAAAGAAAACTAAGGTAAATAAAGGGAACATGGGAACCTCTGTTCCTTGACTTTAAAAGCTTAATTTAGTATAATTAATTACTAAAGTATTTAATATTAGTCAAATAATTCTAGAGTAAAAAAGTGGGTGTTTATATGGCAAAGGAAAGAAAAAACAAAACATTAGCAGAAAACAGAAAAGCTCGCCATGATTACTTTATAGAAGAAAGCTTTGAAGCCGGTATAGAATTAGTAGGAACAGAGGTAAAATCTATCAGAGCAGGAAGGGCAAATCTTAAAGACAGCTATGCAGATATTGTAAATGGTGAAGTTTTTGTGAGAAATATGCACATAAGTCCATATGAACATGGTAATATCTACAATAGGGATCCTTTAAGAGATAGAAAGCTTTTAATGCATAAAAGTGAAATAACCAGATTGCTTGGTTTTACAGCTCAAAAAGGTTATACATTAGTGCCTCTTTCACTATATTTGAAAAATGGAAGAGTAAAAGTAAATCTGGCTGTAGCTAAAGGTAAAAAGGATTATGACAAGAGAGATGCAATGCTTGAAAAGGCAGCAAAAATAGATATAGAAAGACAGATGAAAGAGCGAACCAGATATTAGTGGTATATGCAATTAGATTAAACATAACAAGTATTTACTTATTGATTAATAATCTGTTTTGATGTAATATAGTATTCGCCGGCAGAAATGCCGATGATAATATAAAACTTAATATAATTTAGTTTGCGATGCAGCAATAATGAGTAAATTAATTATTCATTGTTACCTGCCAATGAAATCATGGGGGCGTACTTGGTTTCGACGGGGGTGAGTTGCGTCTGAGAAGCGAGTCGAGGGAACCTGTGGGCCCGCGTTAAAAAACTATGGGATTAAATTTAAACGCAAACGATAATTTAGCTTTAGCAGCTTAGTTCTGCTACGTCCGTCCTTTGAGTCCCGCGGCTTAGGAATGGGCGTCGACAGCGGGGTACCGAGTCTAACAAAGCTTTGAGTTAGAAACGGAATTTATGAAGCTACTGAAATCTGAAGCCTGTCCTTAGGCGTCAGACAGAGGGAATGTTAAACTAAGGAATGCACTCGGAGATGCTCAGGGGTTACTGCTTTCGGACAGGGGTTCGATTCATAAGAGTCGCCTTAGGAAGTGATTCCTAAGTGAAAACCCGGCTTTATCGGTGAAACCGTAACGTGTTAATATGGCGACGGTAATACCGAGAGGTATGTGAGGAAACTCAACAGCCTTGTATCGACTTATAGATTCCTTCATTAATATAGTTATATATCTAGCTATCTATATAACTAGTTAACAATATACTATTAAGGAATACTAGGATAGGAGTTTAAAACTATACTTTGCTTCTATAATATGCCGGGTGTCTTACAGAAGTTGTAAGATAAAGATATAGTCAGCACCATTGGATAACAATGGGAAAGGGTGTCCCCTCGCCTCCACCAAATAAGAACTCAAATATTGATACAAACGAAACCCACTGATTTCAGTGGGTTTCAGTGTTTTTTGGAGAAAATTAAGGTGCTAAAAATAAGTTTTGAATTTAAAAATATGAAAACTTACTGGGAAAAATGCACACACCTATGGATTTTAACTAAGGGGTGTGCATTTTTGGATAGGTGGGTGCACTTTTTAGCTATAATATTTTATGAGGAATTACTTGGGGAAATATTTTGGTTTCTAAAAATAAATCTATTTACAACCATACTATTCAGTGATACTATATAGGTGTAGTAAGTAATACTAAATACATGTCATACAGAATAGCAAGGGGTGATTGCACTGGAGAACCTAACGGAAATGCTTAAAGGTGTACTTGAGGGATGCGTACTTGAAATTATAAGTCGCAACGAAACCTACGGCTACGAAATCACGCGGCAGCTGAACGCCCTCGGATTTTCGGACGTTGTGGATGGGACAGTTTACACCATTTTGGTGCGGCTTGAGAAAAACAAGCTGGTTGAAATTACAAAAAAGCCATCCGATATGGGACCACCTAGAAAGTTTTTCAAGCTCAACGATGCTGGGCGTGAAGAACTGCAGAAGTTTTGGAGAAAATGGGAATTTGTATCATCAAAAATTAACGAGTTAAAGGAGAAAAAGTAATGAATTTTTGGGAAAAGGTTACGGGAAGCGACATGACTAAAGAATTTAAAGCTTTTGAATCACGTGCCCAAAAACTGCCGATTGAGTATCAAGCAGCATGGGAACAAATCAAAGCTAATCTTTGGTCGCACTCAGATTTCACCGGCAGAAACCTGATGCCAATTCTTGATGGTGTGCTTGGATTGCTGGAAGAATCAGCGGTAGATGGTGAGAATGTGAAAGAGGTTTTGGGTGAAGATATCAAAGGCTTCTGTTCAGCGCTGGCTGGTATCGATGGGGCAAATTCTTTTCGCGACAAATGGCGCAAGCAGCTCAACAATAATATCGCTAAAAAATTAGGTAAATAGGAGGATAAAATGAGAATACAAGATATCATCGAAGGCAAAAAAGAGTGGAGAGCGCACATGGCGCGTGTTAAAGCACTCCCAAAAGATTATCAGATTGTTTATAAAGAGATTCAAAAATATCTTTATAAGGTCGGCCCTATTGAACTAACAGAAGGGATAGGATTGCTTTCTGGAATTATCGATCTTTTTGAAGAGGGTGCAGCCATAGGAAAAGGCGTACTCGAAGTAACAGGCAGTGACGTAGCGGCTTTCTGCGACGATCTAATCAAAGGTTCAAAAACCTACGCTGACATCTATCAAAAATCTGTTGACCAAGAAGTTAACAAAGCCATGAAAAAGGTTACGGATAAAACAAAGTAGGGGATGGTAGAGTGTGTAAATACGAGTGGATATTATGCCCGATCTGTGGCAACAAAACACGGGTTAAGATAGGGGTTGATACGGTACTTGAAAACTTCCCGCTATTTTGTCCTAAGTGTAAACAGGAAACGATAATTAATGCAAAACAACTGAATATATCAGTTATCAAAGAGCCAGACGCTAAGATGCAGAGCCGATAACCGTGAGTGAAATCACAGTTGTCGGCTCTTTCTTTATAAAATTAATCAAGCTGCATTGAAAGGATTAGGCTTAAGTTTGAGTAAGGTTACTATATTTTAGAGGAGGAAAAGAAAATGGGAAAAAATATTATACAAATTAAAGGGGTAAAGAAGTCTTTCAAAGATGTAGAAGTACTCAAAGGAGTAGATTTTGAAGTAGAACAGGGAAGTATCTTTGCATTGTTAGGTTCTAATGGAGCAGGAAAAACAACGATGATTAGAATTATGGCTACTTCACTTAAAGCAGATGCTGGAGGTGTTGTGATTAATGGCTATGATATTGAAAAAAATCCAGGAGACATTAGAGGCTCTATAAGTCTTACTGGTCAGTTTGCAGCTATTGATGATATTTTGACTGGCCGTGAAAATCTTCAAATGATAGCAAAACTTAGACATCTTAAAAATCCAAATCAAGTAGCAGATGAGTTAATTAACCGTTTTGGAATGTCAGAGGCTGCAGACCGTAGAGTTGGTACCTACTCTGGAGGTATGAAAAGAAGAATTGATATAGCAATGAGTCTTGTTGGGAATCCAAAGATTATTTTCCTAGATGAGCCAACAACAGGTCTTGATCCAGAAGCACGTTTAGAAGTTTGGAAGATTGTAAAAGAGTTATCAGCTGTAGGAACTACAATATTCTTAACAACCCAATATTTAGAGGAAGCAGAGCAACTTGCAGATAAAATCGCTATTCTCCATGGAGGAAAAATCATTGCTCTAGATACACTAGAAGGATTGAAAAAGTTATTTCCACCTGCAAAAGTTGAGTATATTGAGAAACAACCTACATTGGAAGAAATATTTCTAACAATCATTGGTAAGAAGCAATTTGGTAATATGTCAAGAACAAAATAAAAAGAAAATGAAATGATTCTTCAAAAAAAGGGTAACCCTAATAAACATACAGTCAAATCAGAATGTATGTTCGTGTGTCTTATATAATTAATCTACTCTATTTGAAGAGTAGAGTTGATTTTTAGCCAGCAATCCAAAAATCAAACGGATTAATTTACGAGAAGTTAGCGCGAGTGCTCGTTTATGCTGATGTGTAGTCACTTCAGCAAATTTCTTCTGGTAGAAAGCTTGATATTCAGGAACGTGTCTTATGACACTACCAGCGGCTTCTATCAGATAATAACGTAAATAACGGTTACCTGCTTTGTTCATTGGCGTATTTTCAGCCTTGAAATCACCAGATTGATTTTCTTTCCATACGATGCCAGCATATTTAGCAATAGCATCATTATTAGGGAATGCATGCACACTGCCTAATTCGGCAAGAATACCACTGGAATAAACAGGGCCAAAACCAGGGATTGACATGAGAATTTGATATTCCACAGGATTCATTCCCATAACCGCTTTCTCAATGGCTTTATTAATAGTACTCAGTTCTTTTTCAAAAGCCTGAATACAGTTAAAAGAGCATGCAATTGAAGTCGTTAATGGCTCATACAAACATTTATCAAGGCGATATGAATTACGAGCAGCTTGTTGAAGAATTTTAGCAGTCATCTGTGGATCAGAAATTCTCTTTCGACTCTTTGTATTGATGAATTCAACAAGTTCTTCTATGGAAGCATTTGCAATGTCTTCAGAAGATAAAAAATCCGTCAGGATAGAGGAAGCAGTGGCACCATATTTATTAGAAAAAGGATGTTCTTCACCATCTAACAAAGCAAATTCGCTAAACTTGAGAAATACATTTGATAGCATATATGTCTTCTCCCTGGTTAAGCATTCAACTATATGAAGCCTGTGTCTTGTAAGCCTTTGTAGGGCAAGGTATTGAGAACCACGCCAAGGCTCAGTATGAATCCTGCCGACTCTTGCAAAATCAGCAATAACAAAAGAGTCAATGCCATCATTTTTGTTAAGAGCATTAAAGGAATCTTTGTAGTTAGCAACTTCCTTAGGATTCAAACAGTAGACGTAGGGTTTATATGGCACAAGTTTTTCACTTGCAGATAAAAAATTAGCTATATGCACGCCATAAAATGAAGTAGACTCAAGACCAATAATAGTAACCTTAAATATATTATTTTCTAGTATCTTGACGAGCATGGATTCTAGTTGTTCTGCACCAGATTGTGTATTAGGAACAGGTTTCATTTTAATAAAAAATTCCTGTTCAAAGTTAATTGCAGAGACAACATTTTGTCTCGCACCAATATCGATACCAACAAATAGAGTTGATAAGTAATCTACTTTCTTCATGAAATCACCACCTTTCGAAAGTAATGAGGAAATTAGAAAAGGAATTATCCTAATCCAGAGTACTGACTGCAACCTCGCGTAATCAGCATTCAACCAAGCGAAATACCTTGCTGGTGGCTACGAATGGAGATGCAACATTTGTGTAAGCAGAATTTGATACTCTGGTCAGGCTGCAAGCTTTCTAGGCAATAACAATATGTTTTGCAGGAGAATACAGCAGTAACCTTCGCTAAAGTCCGTTAGGACTATTTTAGCATTAGGAAATTCCTTTATAAATAGTTAATGTAAGTTGTATAGATAGGAATGTAAAATAGATAGCAATAATGAATTGGGGGAATCCCCACAGAAAAACATAGATACTTTCTTATCTATACTAAAATATAAAAATAAATAAGTTTATAGCAGTCATTTAACTGACTATAAACTTATTATACGAGGAGAATACAGCAGTAACCTTCGCTAAAGTCCGTTAGGACTATTTTAGCATTAGGAAATTCCTTTATAAATAGTTAATGTAAGTTGTATAGATAGGAATGTAAAATAGATAGCAATAATGAATTGGGGGAATCCCCACAGAAAAACATAGATACTTTCTTATCTATACTAAAATATAAAAATAAATAAGTTTATAGCAGTCATTTAACTGACTATAAACTTATTATACGAGGAGAATAAATAAATGGAATCTACAAATAAATATTTTTTCAAAGATATGAGTGTTATGTTTGGACGTTCTATGCGTCATATTTTCAGAAGTATGGATACAATTATTACAGTTTGTCTCACACCAATTGCGATGATGTTATTATTCGTTTATGTATTTGGTGGTGCAATAAAAACAGGTACTGAAAATTATATTAATTATATACTACCAGGTATAATGTTAATGGCTATTGGCAGTGGGATTTCATATGTATCTTACCGTATATTTATAGATAAAGAGCGTGGTATCTTTGAACGCTTTCACTCTATGCCCATCGCGCGTTCCACGGTATTATGGGGATATGTATTAACCTCATTAATTTCAAATGGAATTTCTGTAATAGTGATTATACTTGTTGCATTATTAATGGGTTTCCGTTCATCAGCAGGAATCTTAGCGTGGCTTGCTGTATTTGGAGTTCTTGGGATATTTACACTTACTTTAACTTGGATTGCAGTAATTGCTGGACTTGCTGCTAAAACACCAGATGGTGCAGTGGCATTCGCTTACCCAATCATCTTTTTACCATTTATCAGTTCTGCCTTTGTACCAACAGATACCATGCCCTCAACAGTACGTGTTTTTGCAGAAAATCAACCTGTAACACCTATAGTAGAGACTATTCGCAATTTATTATCAAATAAGCCGGTGGGAAATGAGATATGGATTGCCCTCGCTTGGTGTATAGCAATAATGGTTATTGCTTATATCATTGCAATGATGATTGATAAAAAATTATAACTTGTCCTTATACTAAGTACAGTTACTCACCTATAGGGGTAAATTATGAACTCCATATGTTCCCACTTACCGATAGTGTCAAAATGTCGTGGATATGTTTCCGACAACCTACAATTCAAAAGACATTCGTTTTGTCCTCTCGAGCCAGCCAGTATTAGAGATATATCAATAAAGGGGTGTGCAATTTTTAGCAGAAATCATATACAATTTAGCGATATTAAAAGATATATTCCTATTGAAATCATCGCTAAATTGTATCAATATCATAGTTATTAGACAAAAAACCCTCGACAGGAATGTCGAGGGTTTTTCCCGTTTACAAGAAAGTCTAGAATTACATAAGGTGAACCGTACCACAAATAGCGAAGCTTTTTAAAGTACTATATGATGAATCATAGTACAAGTATCGCAGATTATTTATTATTAAGTTGTCATTCTAATATGATATAATATATGAGACTTTAATGTTTATATCATATGGGGGTGCACAATATGGAACTTTACGAAAAAATAAAAATCTTATCAGATAAATATTCATTTGATTTATTACAGCAAATTAATAGTAGAATAAATGAAATGAAAGAAGATGATAATTCACATTATATGCTGTATAACGTCTTAGGAATATCAAATGAGCAGGGAAATCAAATTGACTTATATCAGAATATAGGAAGATTTTTGTACAAGTATGCAGGGTCATTTTTAGAGGAAGCTACAATTGCTTGTTTTAAACACAAATATCCGCAAGCACAAGCAAAAGTTAAAATAGATAATACTTTTTCTAGTAATCCTAAAACTGTGGAAATTGATTGCTTAGTTAACAATGTAGCCTTTGAAATAAAATGGAGAGATGCAACTACTGACGGAGATCATATTACTAAGGAACATAATCGAGTAAAAGTTATTAAAAATAAAGGGTACATGCCTGTTAGGATAATGTTTTTTGAACCAAATAGGAAGCAAGCTGTTAAAATTCAAGAAAGATTAAAATATTTATATGAAAATGAGATAGGTGGGAGATACTATTCAGGAGAAGATGCTTGGAAGTATATTAAGGATGTTACTGGAATAGACTTGAAAGCCATATTAGCTGATATTGTGGCTAAAAAACAGAGGTGATAATAATATTATGAGTGTTTTGCTTGGAGATTGTCTCGAAAAAATGAGAGAAATAGACGATGAAAGTGTTGATTTAGTTTATTTAGACCCACCGTTTTTTACACAAAAAGAGCAGACTTTAAAATCGAGAGATAATTCAAAGCAATATTCATTTGATGATACATGGAATTCCATAGATGAATATAGAGCCTATATGGAAGAAAGATTAAGAGAATGCTTTAGGGTATTAAAAAGAACAGGAAGTATATTTCTTCACTGTGATAAATCAGCATCTCATCATTTAAGGATGGCATTAGATAATGTATTTGGGTATAATAATTTTCAAAGTGAAATAATATGGAATTATAAAAGATGGTCAAATTCTAAAAAGGGTTTATTGAATAATCATCAAACTTTATATTTTTATAGTAAAACACAAGACTTTAAATTCAATACAATATACACAGATTATTCTTTAACAACTAATGTTGACCAAATATTACAAGATAGAGTACGGAATGAGCATGGTAAATCAGAATATAAGAAGGATAAAGATGGAAAGGCAATACTTGGCAAGGCAAAACAGGGGGTTCCATTATCAGATGTATGGGAAATACCATTTCTAAATCCTAAAGCGGCAGAGAGAGTTGGGTATCCTACCCAAAAACCTATATTATTACTTGAGAGAATTATTAACATTTGCACTG
The DNA here is from genome assembly GCF_004103695.1 of Clostridium sp. JN-9. Taxonomy (NCBI): domain Bacteria; kingdom Bacillati; phylum Bacillota; class Clostridia; order Eubacteriales; family Clostridiaceae; genus Clostridium; species Clostridium sp. JN-9. The sequence continues at coordinate 360,417 of NZ_CP035280.1, forward strand.
ATGAAAATGATGTTGTTTTAGACCCATTTGTAGGGTCAGGAACTACACTAGTAGCAGCTAAGTTATTGAATAGGCGATTTATTGGGATTGATATTTCGCCAGATGCAGTAGAATTATCGTCTGCTAGGCTGGATAGGCCTATTAAAACTAATTCTTATTTATTAGAAAAGGGAAAATCAAGCTATAAAAATTTAACTGATGAAGAACTCAATATTTTAAGAAGTATAGATGCTGTACCAGTGCAAAGAAATAAAGGGATTGATGGATTCTTAAAAGAATATTATAATAATAAGCCTATTTCTATTAGAATACAAAAGAAAAACGAATCTTTGAATGAGGCAAAACGTAATTTGATTAATGCTAGTAAAAGGAAACAATGTTCACTAATGATATTAATAAAAACTGAATTAAATGATTTATATGGGGAGCGTTTAATTAGGGATGAAAGTGACAATACCACTCTTTTAATAATGGATAGCTATAATACTAAAATAAGAAATTGGATTAAAAATAGATAAGAATGCAGTTATTTTAATTTTGAGTAAAAGTCATAGTATGGGTTATAATCCTGCTATGACTTTTATACCGTCTACATTTTGTATGTATATTTAACTAAGCTTAGTACAAAATATAAGAGAACTGGCGTTCTAAAATTACCTATATAAGTTATACGAGGAGTGAAGATTATGGTAACAATACAATTTACTAGATTTGCGAATTTAAATTCTACTGGTGATGATAATGATATATCTTATGGTTATAGAATATATAATGAAGAAAAAAGCGAGTATAATAATTCATTTATAATCTTAGAAGAATTAAATTTCTATATTAATAAAGATACAATAAAGACTTTTTTACAAGAATACCATCCTTATTTTTATGAAATGATTTCTATTGATGGTGAATTACAATTTAATGGAGATACTGTTGCTACGTGAGTGTTAGACTAAATAAGTAAGTTTTAAATTTTTACATTTAGTGATAAATTGTAACTATTCAGTTACCCTAAAAAGTATATAAAAAAGCACCTTACTTTCAAATTCTTATGCATCTGACAGTAAGGTGTTAATATTAATTTTAGGTTCACCAAAAAGAGGTACTTCGTTCCTTTTTAAGCGGAGCTTTTACGTCAAAGTTGGATCAAATTGATTCACTGTAAATGTTGATTTTATGCAATCCAAGGCATTTTTGCCTTGTTTTCTTACAGTAGATACATATCCACGGATTCTAGTAAAAGCGTTAGCTCCAGCAGAACTTCTAAAGGTGCCTGAAATCTTTTGCTTAACTTTAGCCATACGTAAATCACGTTCTGCTAAGTTATTATCAAAAGGTATATCAAAGTCATACATGAAAGCAAGTATTTGTTCCTTATAGCCATTTAATCTATTGAGTAAATTAAGACTGGCACTTTTCTTTACCTTCTTTTTAGAATATAATTCAATGTTTTTAGCATAGTCTTCGTCAATGCCAGCTTTAAGTATTTTATCATACTTAGATTCAAAATCCTGAATTTTATCTAAAGGTAAAGCATTTTGTTTGTTATTAGCTAAATCTACTTCTTTTTTTATATCTAACAATAGATTTTTCATTGGCTTTGCCCAGTTTTGACCTTGTAATTCAGTTATACCATTAAGTTCTCTTAATATATGAGCATTACATAGAGCATGATTGCAGTTAGTATACTTAAAATAAGTTTTAAAACCATCATGGACTGCCGTCCCAGTAAAGTTTGGAAGTATTGTAATATCATCAATAGCCTTTTTACCACGCTTTTCATGGCATTCATAATATGTAAGATTTTTATTAGAAGCAACATGAAGCCACTGGCGTTTTTTATCTATATAAATACCAGTTTCATCAAAATGAACTGCTCCTGTAGATGAGGTAAGGCTATTTCTAATCCTATTTGTTATAGCTTGTAAATTATCATGACAGTCTTGATTGAAGGTTACCATACTACCTTGACTTAAATGATGGTTAAATAAATCCTCAATGAGTTCAACAGCACGTTTATACGGAATCAACTGATATTGAGTTAAGTAAACAGCTATCGCTTTTAGGCGTTCTCCATATTGAACTGTATTCTTTATTTCTTCTGGGAAAGCAGCTGTATTTTTACTTTTACAATGAGGACATATTTTAACTTCTGCTCTATGCTCTACAATTTTAACTTTTACATCTGGTATATCTATAATTTGACGAACAATATATCTTTCAGGAGGTACATCCTTTAGGGATGCTCCGCATTCAGTACAGAATTCAACATTGTGAATTTCAATTTCATCAGGAGTATCATGTAAACACAATGTTGTTCCCTCATGACCCCTTTGACCGCCAGGTTTTTTACCTGATTTTGTTCTTAAACTTTTAGTCTTCTTTTTAAAGCCATCTGACGATGGAGGTTTACTGCTATTACTACTGTTTTTGTTGACTTGGCTTTCTAATGATTTTACACGCTCGTTTAGAGCCTTATTCTCTTTAGAAAGTGTTTCTACTTGAGATTGTAGTTCTTTAATTTGATTTGATAATTCTTTAATAACACCTATAACCTGAGATACACCTTGATTGTAAATCTCGATGATTTGGCCTTCACTCACGATGTGTCACCACCTTATCATTAGTTTTTGCAAGACAGGCTTTATGATACCAAAAAATAATGATAAATGGAAGGCTTTTTTTCAATAAATTAATAATAACAGTAAATTTAAATTATTTTAATAGCTGAATAGTTACGATAAATTATGTTCATGGCGGAGTGGGCTGAATGGTTTCTCCAAGCAGATTTTTTAAGGCATTTGGGATATCCTCTACAGACTAGATGCCATACTCATAAAGTAATGCAGGGATTATATCTTTCTTTTTTCCTTCACTCATTGGTTCTCTTCTTTTTTCCATAATAAAACAAGCTCCAGTGATATTTTTATATTATCACAAAAGTTATATTTCTAAAATATTTTATGCAGCGGTTGCTGATTTTAGTCATACTTTGTACTATATTTAAATTAGGTCACATTTATTTATAGTTAAGTCACTATTTTTGCAATACACAAGTGTAATTTAATTTTTACCTTCGCGGGTGAATTATGTTAATGTAGAGACTTTATTAAAAGATATATATAATTAAGATGGAAAGACATTAATAAAGCATATATTAATAATTTGGAAGGGGGATGATTTAATAATGGATAAAGCATTAATAATTAGAGAGGCTTGTTCTTTAATACTTAATGAATCAAAACAAAAAGCTATTAAATTTATAAATAATAATTATAAATTTACACAAGAAACTGTTCAAAAAAGGGCATATACAGATAAGATAAAAATGCAAGTATTCCTTAGAGATGGATTCATTGATAGATATACAGGAGATAAATTGTTAATCCCAGGAATTTTAATTGAAGTGATGATTTTGTATGAGCAAAGAATACTGGATTAAAGGAAAGCCTGCTACATTTGCAACAAGCAGAGAAAAGCCTTGGAAAGAAGAAATTATAAATACATTAGGAAATAAAAAAAACAATTTTGAAGCTATTGAATTTGAGTTTATTTTTAATGATGATAATTTTAAAAAGTATGAATTTGATATAGATAATTTGTGTGAACCTGTTTTTGCAGTTCTTACAACTACATTAGGTTGGTTTTATGGGAAAAGAATAAATATAAAGTATTGGAAAGCAAAAAAGCGAATTGGAGATATTGAAGGGCTTTACATTAGGGAAATAGATAAGAATACTGTTTCGCTTCCGAATACAATACCAATTTTTGACGCTATATTTAAAGGTAAATTTCCGAATAAGGCAACAGATGAAGCTATTCCGAAATGGATTAAAGAAATTAGTGAATTTAAAAAGGCTAATAACAAATGTACAATTCATTTGCAATTTGGTAGTAAAAATTTAAGTATTGCAACAATTTCCAATGGAAAAGTAAAACCGATAATTGATTGCTTATATCCAATCATTGGAGGAAATGCAGGTGCTCCAGAAGATGAAAAAGTTGAAACTATAATTGTTGAAAAGCAAATTGAAAATTTAGAAGATAACATGGTAAAAGTTACAATTTGGGAATAATAGTTATTCTTACTCTTGTGCCTTCAAACTTTTATTTTACAAAGAATAGGGTTTGATGGTAAACTACGATTTAAATGTTATGTGCAAGAAAAAACCTTTGCATTCATATAAATTTTGCAAAGCTTTTCATTTTTATAGCTTTACCAAAGCTTGCAGGAAATTAAAAAGAGAGTAAAATTTAATTATTAGGTTAAATTTTTAGGAAGGTGAATTTTTACATGACAAAAATAATAGTTGATAGTACTTGTGATTTACCCGAAGAAATTTTGGATAAGTACAACATAGAATTCTTACCGCTAAGAATTTTAATTAAAGGTGTAGAATATCTAGATAAAAAGACAATAAAAATAGAACAGGTTTACTCTGCAATGAAAGAAGGTATTGTACCAAGAACATCTCAACCAAGACCTGCTGATATATATAATTTATTTACTGAATATTGTAACAAGGGAATGGATTTTATATATCTTTCTTTCTCATCAGCTTTATCTGGTACATATGAAGTTGCTAATGGTATTGCCATAGAATTTAAGAAAAAATTTAAAAAAGTAAAGATTGCAGTAATTGATTCAAAAGCCGGATCAACAGCCACTGGTTTAATAGCCCTGCAGGCTGCAAAACTAGCTGAGGCTGGCTATGACTTTAATATTATAACTAATGAAATATCAGAACTAGTTAAGCATGTAGAACATATATTTACTATTCCAAATTTAAACTGGCTTATTAAAGGTGGACGAATAAGTAAAACTAAAGGGCTTATAGGCAGTATTCTTGATATTAAGCCAATTTTAGATGTTAAGGATGGAGAAATGGAAGTCATTCAAAAAATCAGAGGCAGGAAAAAGGCTCTTAATACAGTTGTTGATATTTTAGAAAAAAGAATTGAAAAGTTTCCTGATCAGGTTATTGGAATCAGCCATGCAGATGATATTGAAACTGCAAATGAACTTATGGAAATCATAAATAAGCGAATGGGAAAACATAATTTTATTGTTAATAAAATTGGGAGTGTATTAGGGAGCCATATAGGAATTGGCGGTGTAGGCGTGTTCTTCTTTAATGATAAAAACAAGCTATACATTGATTAAGCAAATAAGCCGCGGAGACGTTTCTCGCGGCTTATTTTTAGCAACAAAATTTGCTCAACAGGGGTGAACTTTGTTATAGATATTTTTCAATCAGGTTTTTAAAAATCTTAATATGAGTTTGTTCATCAGATATTATTTTTATTATAATTTTTTCTATATATTTATCCTGGATGGTTTTTAATAATCTATTATAGCCATTGATAGCATTTCTCTCGCCATCGATATCTGCTTCCAGTTTATCTCTTGAATTTTCTTTATCGCCTTCAGCATAAGAGTGTTCTTTTTCATAGATGATGTTTTTATCAATGTAGGCTATGTTACCTGTCATCCAAAAGTTTTTATTTGAGTTTTCGTAAAATGGCTTGCCTCCAAGCATTGTGATTAATTCACTAAGAGCATCCAGATGGCGCATTTCGATTAATGCAATACACATCAATGCTTTTGATATGGTGTTATTACTTATGGTTTTACTGTGGTATATATATTGAGTAATAGCCTGTATTTCACTATCTGCACTACTGGCAAAAGCATTTAATAATAAAGTTGCATAATACGGATTTTTACTTTCAACTTTTATTGGCGGGAAAGGCATAGCGGATTGGCATGGTAATGTTTCTGAAAATTTATCGATTTTTTCTTCGATATCTTGGAATTTATCCATGTTCTCTAAAAATCTCCTTTTTATAATGTTATACATTTAATAAATTCTATGTTATAAACTCAAAGTATATGTATTATATAGAAAGTAATAAATATCGATTAAATCGATTAAATAATGGTCAATTGAAAAAGTAAATTCCAGTTTGAAAAAGTAACTTCAACCTATAAAAGGGATTAAAAAGTATTGCATAAGAAAAGAGGTTTATTTTGCCTAATATCTGGAACAAAAATGCAATAATTAACTATTAAATAGACAGGATAACATAAATTTTGGTATACAAAACAAAGGTGAGAAATAATCCATCTATTTTGTAAAAGTAATTTCCACCTCAGTATTTTCTTAACCATCTAGTCAACATTATAACTGTAATTGATCATATTATCAAGGATGCTTCGCACCGCATAGCGGCTCCGTCCTTGACAATCTGTCCAATTACAAATTAGGAGTAGTTAAGATGGTTAAGGATAGTTATGTGAATGAACTTTGCACAACTAAAATCCACCCATTAATTTGAAAAACTAACTTCCACATTGAAATTCTCATGGGTGGAATTTACTATTTCAATTAATATCGATTAAATAATTTAATAAAAGAAATTTTATATGTTTATTTTTTATAAAAATTTGATATAATATAAATAAGAGTGCAGAAAATAAAAATAGGGTGCTATCAACACCCTATAGTATACAATTCTAGTTGCATAGGCAACTGACATCACTATAATTTAATATGATTAAAAAATAGTAGCATCCAATTGCGAGTGGGGGCTACTATTTTTTGTGCATTTTATCAATAAGTAACACTATAAATGTTAGTAGTGCTAATAAAAATAATCCTGCCTGAAATAGTAACATCAAAATATCGTTACTCATATGTATCACCTCCCTTCAAAAGGGATGAGTGATACCAGTAGCCCACATTTAACTATAAAATTGTACTTTAGAATTATACCATATTTATGTAGAATATATACAGAAGAATAAAATGGAAAAACCTCATTTTGAGTAGTTATGGTGAACCGAACCATAAGTGACGTAGACTTTTTTGAAAAGTGCATGGTAAAATATAAATAAGTTAAAAAGATGAATTGAGTAGACATCTTTTAAAGAATTGTTTGAAACAGGGCACAGTAGCAATGAATTAGATGAATGCTATAATCCTGGCCACTTAATGACAAGAACTAAGTGCAAGGAATATCGCCTTAGCTGTTTTGCTTATTTGAATTTATTAATGACAACCCTGGGCTTGAGTTAAGTTCCTTAGAAAACTATCTATATTTTACTTTATTTATCTAATATTCAGGAAGTTGCCGTTAATAGATGGTTTGAATTATTAAAAGATACTGAAATTTGTCCTATAGATATCCATACTCCATTGTGGTTATGGAGCAGGGGTAAATTTTCTATTAATTTAATTTATTAAGGTAGTAAAGTAATATACAATAAGGAAAGGGTGAGGGGAATTTGTCTATAATACTTAAAAACGTAAATAAAATATATAAAACAGGGGACATAGAAACTTATGCGCTAAAAAATATATCACTGGAAATAAAACAAGGTGAATTCTTAGTTATACTAGGACCCAGCGGAAGCGGTAAAAGTACCCTTTTAAATGTAATAAGCGGACTTGATAATCCTACATCAGGAGAAATCAGCTATAATGATGAGATAATAAGCAACTATGATTCGAAAAAATTAACTAAATTCAGAAGAGATAATTTAGGATTTACCTTTCAGCAATATAATCTGCTTCAGAATTTAACTGTAAGAGAAAATATTGAGATAGGTGCGGCCATAGGAAAAAATCCATTTAGCATAGATGAAATAATACAAAAGGTAGGTATAGAATCTGAAAAAGATAAGTATCCATATCAATTATCTGGAGGACAGCAGCAAAGAGTATCTATTGCAAGGAGTATTGCCAAAAATCCTAATATATTGTTTTGTGATGAACCAACAGGGGCGTTAGATGAAGCAACTGGCAAACAAGTATTAGATGTGCTCCAAAAAATGAATAAGGAATTTAAAACTACCACAGTAGTTATAACCCACAATCCTAATATTGCTCTTATGGCAGATAGAGTAATGAAAATGAACTCAGGCAGAATAGAAGAAATAGTAAAAAATGAGTTCAAGAAAAATGCATTTGAGATAAATTGGGGTTAGTCATATGTTATCAAAAAGTACATTAAAAACATTTAAAAATAAAATAGTCCAGCTATCTGCCATTGGAATTATAATTTTTTTAAGTTCCTTTATATTTACCACAATGTTTTATGCTATAAGTTCTTTAGAAGGACCTGCAGAGAAATTTTTTATTAACAACCATCAAGAAGACTTTTCTGTAGATATGATAAATGGATTAACACAAAAGGAACTTGAATATGCCATTTCAAATTATCATATAAAACCAGGAATTTATACTTTAACTAATATTAAAAAAGAGAATAAGGATTTATTTTATGCAATTTCACATAACAGAGAAAAATTGTTTAAAGAAAAATATAAGGGTTACAACCTTGAATTAAGGGAATATAAAGATATAAGTATAAATAATAGTAATCATAAAATAAAGATTATAAAAGAATCTAAAAATATAAACATACCTATGATTGAGGAAGGTGAAAAACCTTCAACAAATAATGAAATGGCAATAACAAAAATATATGCAAAAAAGAACAATATAAAACTAAATGATGAATTAAAAATAAAAGGAAAATCTTATAAAGTAGTTGGATATGTATTGTTTCCAGATTACAATCTGCCTATGTTTAGCTCAACCTTCATAATTGATAATGGTATGCAGACCATAGGATTAGTTACAGATGAAGAATATGAGAATATAAAGGGTGAAGAAGGATTCCATTTTGCTGGTAAATCTAAAGGAAAGTTTGATGAAAAAAGTTTTGAAAAAACTGTAATAAATGATATTAAAAATCAAAAGGATTTAGATTATATAACTAATATAACCAGTACTAAAAATCAAATAAGAAGCGGGGCTGTATATGAAGAAATAAGAGGGGGAAAGGCTATGAGCCTAGGCCTTAGCTTTATGATTTCATCTATAGCAATTATGATAGTTGCAATAATAATATACAAACTTATAAGAAGCGAAAGCGGCCAGATAGGCGTATTAAAAGCTTTGGGTTATTCAAATACTGAAATAGCTGTTCCATATTTAACCCTTATACTGGCAATATCACTTCCAATGCTTATTGCTGGATATGCAGCAGGAAAATTTTCATCAGTATATGTGAGAGATTTATATTTAGAGTTTTATCTTTTACCATCAACAAATATAGAGACTAATTTAATGGTATTTTTAACAGCTATATTGCTGCCATTAATATTTTTTATTGGACTGTCAATGCTGATAGTTAGAAAGATGTTATCAAAAAAGGCTGTAGATTTACTGCGGGCAGGAGAAAAGGAAAAAGTAAGTAAACTAAATAAATTTGCTTCAAAGATGATGAAAAATGCAAAAGCTGTAACTAAATTTAAATACACTTTTATACTTAACGATACAGGAAAGTTTTTTGTATTTTTTATTGGTATTGCTTTTGTTTCCATACTAATAATGTTTACACTTATGACAAATGGCTTATTTAACAGGATGATAACTGATTATTATAATAATGTAAACTACAAATATGAAGCTTCTGTGGATATAACCAAGCCCATTCCAACTTTAAAAAATGGAGAAGAAAAGTTTTTATTATATCCTAATGGAAAATATAAGGATGACACCATAACATTAAAAGGCATTGAATATAATAACAAACTTCATAAACTTTATAATGATAAAAATAAAGATATTACAGCAAAGCTAAAAGAAGGAGTTATTATAAACAAAAGCTTTAATATGAAGTATAATAAGAAAATTGGAGACAATATAGAAGTAAAAATAGGCGATAAAGAATATAATCTGACTATTGCAGGTATATGTGAGGAATATAGTGATTATAAAATATATATGAATTTAAATGAACTAAGCAAAATGGTAACATCTAATAAATCAGATGAGTTTTTTAATGGGGTCTATTCTAAGGAGAATTTAGATGAAGATAAGTATTTAACTGTAACTAATAAATCAGATATTTTAAAGCAGGCACAGCTTATGCAGAACTTTACAAAGTATTCTATATATATATTAGTAATAGTGGCAATGGTTATAGCTATAATAGTTCTCTATATTCTCACCACTATAACAGTAGAAGAAAAATACTATGACGTATCCCTGCTTAAGGTAATGGGGTACAGTGACAGAGAAGTTAACTCTATGATACTAAATAGTTATTTTCTATATTCTATATTATCATTTTTAGTAAGTGTTCCTATAGCTGTAGGCATAATGAATACCTTGGAGAAATATCTAATAGAGCATTTTAATATGGTTCTGCCTCTTAAGTTTGAGATATGGCAGGTATTTGCCGGGATTGCAATTGTAGCAGTTATATTCTTTATAGGAACATTAAATGCTAAAAGAAAAATAAGCCGGGTACCGCTTCAGGAAATATTAAAACAATATAGAGAGTAGTGGGTGCAAAACTATAAAAGTAAGCTTTTCATATACTTTAAAAATTACACTAAGACTTTCTACCAATACTGTCCACCACTTTTCGCAAATAAAAAAACTCTAGTTAATGTAACTAGAGTTTTTAAGGTAACGGGCTATTTAATTTTTCATATTGCGTCAATTAACAACATTTTTGGGTTATAACTCACCACTGATTTGTTCATTTGCATTATGCTGGTGGATATGTGTATTCCTGTTGAAATGTACCATTGGGAACATAAAATGTATGCCTGAAAGGTACATCATAGAATAATTTATATATTCCAAAAAGATCTATGTGAATTGTTCCAGCACCAGAAATAACATAACTACTAGAAGTATGACTTTCTAAAGAACAGGCATTTTGAGTATAAGATTTAATGCTAGGATCTCCTCCATTTCCTTGAGAAGACCAACAATAAAATAGTTTATAAAATGCGTAAGCTGGATCTCCATATTGATCTGCATATTCAGTATGACAATAATTAGAATATACGTTTACACTATATGAAACTTTTCTGGTTTCTCCATTTACTGATACAGTTTGGGTTCCTTCATATATTGCTCCATCTTGTCTTACAACATATAAAGTACCTATAGAATTAGGTTGTACAACATTTTGAGTATTTTGAATTTCTATATTTGCTGTTTTGGGATCTTTTAATTTAGACTTATAATTATTAAATTCTTTTTGCCATTCAGTTGCTGCTTTTAGTTCAAAAATTGCATTTTTTATTTCATCTGTGGTACAGGATTCTACTGACTTAATAGTAGCATTCTTTTCAATTCTAACCCCATTTTTTTTGGCATCATTTAAAGCTTGATTTAAAGTTGTTATCAGTGCACTTTTGTTATTATTTGGAGAACTCTCTGCCGCAATTGCTGGTGTTGTCGTTAATGCCATTACTAAAAACGCTAAGGTCATTGCCATTAATTTTATTCCTTTCTTAATATTGAAATGATTAATCATACGTTAGCCTCCTTTTAATTTATATTTTAAACAAATTATACCACAATTTGGGAAAGGAGTAAACATTTGAAGGAAAATATGGTAAAATATATTTATATTATTTAAACATAAGCCTGGGGGGGGTAGAAAATGTTGGATTTTATTTATGTAATTGCAGTTATTTTAAAATACGCTATTATAATAGCCATAATATTATTTGTAATATTTGTAGTAAAAAGGTTAAATTCTATAGAAAGGAAGGTAGAAGGATTAGAAAATTTAATTAATAAAGAAAATAAACCTGATAATTAATTTAAATATAGAGAGTAGGGGGTTAACGTGAAATTTAGAAAATCAGTTAAAACAGATATTAACAACATAATGAATATTATCAGCCAGGCACAAGATTACTTTAAAGAACATGGAATTAATCAATGGCAGGATAATTACCCTAATTCTGAAATAATAAGTAATGATATTGATAATAATTATAGTTATGTATTGTTAAATGAAGATAATATTGTTGCTACCGCAGCAGTTTCCTTTGATGGAGAAAAAACATATGATTTTATTTATGAAGGGCAATGGATTAGTAATAATGAATATGCAGTTATTCATAGAATTGCCGTTGACAATAATTTTAAGGGAATGGGATTATCCACGCAGATTATCAAAAATGTACAGGAGCTTTGTTTGGAAAAAGGTGTGTACAGCATCAAAGTTGATACCCATAAAGAAAATCTATCTATGCAAAGAATGCTTAATAAAAACAAATTTCAGTATTGCGGAATAATTTATTTAGAAGATGGGAGTAAAAGAATAGCTTTTGAAAAAACTCTTCCAATGAAAAGCCAATTATGATATATTAAAAGATAAAATATTAAAAAGAAATTGTATTGGAGTGTAATATGTATAAAATTCTCATTGTTGAAGATGATATGGTAATTGCAGAATCAATGAAAAAAAGTTTATGCCAGTGGAATTATGAAACTGAATATATAAAGGATTTCAAGGACGTTACAGCACAATTTATTAAGTTTGACCCACACCTTGTACTTTTGGATATATCTTTACCATTTTTCAATGGTTATCATTGGTGCAGCGAGATTAGAAAAATATCAAGTGTACCTATAATTTTTATTTCCTCTATGTCTGATAATATGAATGTTATTATGGCAGTAAATATGGGTGGAGATGACTTTATTGCAAAGCCTTTCGATTTAAATATTCTTGTGGCAAAGGTTCAGGCCCTTCTGAGAAGAACTTATTCTTTTGGAGGGAAAATGGATATAATAGAGCATAAGGGTATAGTTTTAAACCTTAGCAGTGCAGTGCTGGAATATGAAAATAAAAAAATTGAGCTTTCCAAAAATGAATTTAAGATTCTTCAGATTTTATTTGAGAACATTGGCAAAGCCATATCACGAGATGATATTATGACCAGGCTTTGGGAAAGTGACAGCTATATAGATGATAACACTTTAACTGTTAATGTTACCCGCCTTAGAAAAAAACTTGCAGATGAAGGCATTTATGATTTGGTTAAAACAAAAAAGGGCATAGGGTATATGGTGGAATAATATGAAAGAAAAATCTTTTTTACGGATTGTATTATGGTATATTAAAGATCACAAGAAAACTATAATAATGGATGGTGTTTTCATTTTTATATTTCTTATGATTTTTTCTTTGTATTCTTTACCCCTTGAATCAATAGTATATGCATTTTTATTATCAGGATGTGTTGGAACTGTGCTCATATCTTATGATTTTATTAAGTACTATAAAAAGCATAAAGAGTTATGCCTTTTTAGGAAGCAGATCAGCGCTGGCATAGATAAAATGCAATCAGCTGACAGTTTGATTGAGGCTGACTATCAGATTATTTTAAAGGCGCTTTATGAGCAAAGTACGGAACTTATTTCAAATATAGATATTAAGCACACAGAAATGATAGATTATTATACACTTTGGGCACATCAAATTAAAACTCCAATTGCTGCAATGAGATTACTTCTGCAGACAAATCATAGTGAGCACAATAAGGAGTTATTAACACAAACCTTTAAAATAGAGGAATATGTTGAAATGGCGCTGGGCTATTTAAAAATAGATGGTGCATCATCAGATTTACTTTTCCAAAATTACAGCTTATTAGATATAGTAAGGCAGAGCATTAGAAAATATGCTTACATATTTATTAAAAAAAATATAGTGCTTCAGCTTAAAGAAACGGATTGTACTGTATTAACAGATGAAAAATGGATGGTATTTGTCATCGAACAGATATTATCTAATGCTCTAAAGTATACAAGCAGTGGTAAAATATCAATATATATGGAGGATACTGAAGAAAAGATACTGGTAATTAAGGATACAGGAATAGGAATTTCAGAAGAGGATTTGCCAAGAGTATTTGAAAAAGGTTTTACAGGATATAACGGAAGAATGGATAAAAAGGCAACTGGAATTGGTCTTTATCTTTGTAAAAAGATATTAGACAAGCTTTCTCATAAAATAACCATTGAGTCCAGTATTAATGTTGGCACAACAGTAAAAATTCACTTTTCTTCTATAAATACTATAATTGAATAAACCTTACACAAATGTAAGGTTAAAAGAAGAAATGTAAGGCAAAGTTATGGCTTGGCATTTCTTTTTTTATTACAATTACAATATAGTAAGCTGATGAGGAGGAAAGAACATGAAGTTATTAGAAGTAAATAATCTAAAAAAAATATATTCTACAAGATTTGGAGGAAATCAGGTTCAGGCACTAAGCAATGTAACATTTTCAGTAGAAAAGGGTGAATATGTTGCAGTTATGGGGGAATCCGGCTCAGGGAAAACCACACTGCTTAATATACTGGCATCTCTTGACAAGCCTACCAGCGGTGAAGTTTTACTTCAGGGTAAGAATATTGTGGCAATGAAAGAAAGTGAAATAGTTGCATTTCGAAGGGACAACCTAGGGTTTGTATTCCAGGACTTCAATCTTCTTGATACATTTTCTTTAAAAGATAATATATTTTTACCCCTTGTTTTATCCAGAAAACCCTATGAGGAAATGGAAAAAAGATTAATGCCCATAGCTGAGAAATTAGGTATAAAAGATATATTAGAGAAGTTTCCATATGAAGTATCTGGAGGGCAAAAGCAAAGGGCAGCAGTTGCCAGAGCTTTGATTACAGCACCACAGCTTATTTTGGCAGATGAGCCAACAGGTGCACTTGATTCAAAATCTACAGATCAGCTGCTAAAGTTATTTTCTCAAATTAATAGTGAAGGTCAGACTATAGTTATGGTTACCCATAGTACTAAGGCAGCCAGCCATGCTGGAAGAGTGCTTTTTATTAAGGATGGGGAAGTATTTCACCAGCTTTATAAAGGTTCAATGTCTAATGAAGAGATGTTCGAAAAAATCTCCAATACTCTTACAGTTATTACCACTGGGGGTGGCATAAATGAGTAAGCTGTTTTACCCAAGGCTAGCTGTAATAAATATAAAGAACAACAGTAAGACATACTTTCCATTTATCATTACATGTATATGTACCATAGCAATGTTTTATATTATGCATGCCCTTTCGATAAATAAGGGGTTAGATGGTATGAGCGGATCTGCAGCCCTGAAAAGTATACTTTCTTTGGGAACAGTAGTAATTGGAGTTTTTTCGGCTATATTTCTTTTCTACACAAATAGCTTTTTGATAAAAAGGCGTAAAAAAGAAATTGGACTATATAATGTACTGGGCCTTGAGAAAAAACATATTGCTAAGGTGCTTCTTTTTGAATGCATTTTCACTTCAGCTATCAGTTTATCAGCTGGACTTATTGCTGGAATCATTCTTAATAAACTTATGTTTCTTCTGCTTTTAAAGATTCTTAATTTTAAAGTGGCCTTTGGCTTTTATGTTTCAATGCCGTCTGTAATAAAAACTTTAATTCTTTTTACAGGTATTTTTTTCTTAACTCTGCTGTCAGATTTATTCCAAATTACAATGTCAAATCCTATAGAACTTTTAAAAGGTACACAGAATGGAGAAAAAGAGCCAAAAACCAAATGGTTTATTACACTTATTGGAGTTATAGCACTAGGTACTGGATATGGAATTGCACTAAATGTTAAAGCACCGCTTTCTGCTTTAAGGTTGTTCTTTGGTGCAGTTATTCTGGTTATGGTGGGCACATATGCCCTTTTTACATCGGGAAGTATTGTAATATTAAAGGCTTTAAGAAAAAATAAAAAATTTTACTATAAAACAGGTAATTTCATTTCAGTTTCAGGTATGATGTACAGAATGAAGCAGAATGCAGTAGGACTTGCGAATATCTGCATATTAAGTACTGCAGTACTTGTGATGGTTTCCACTACTGTTGCTTTATATGTAGGAATGGAAGATGTTATAAAAACCAGATTCCCAAGAAATATAATAATGAGTGCACCAAAAATTACAGAAAATCAATGGCAAAAGTTAGATGAGATTTTACAGGCTGAGTCAAAAAACAGCAGCATAGGTATAAAGAATAAGATTAGCTATTGGAGTAATAGTTTTCCTGTTACTAAAAAAGATGGTAGGTTTTCAATAACCAATAATACGGATATGAGTTCAAATGTTAATATGATTACCCTAATTCCTATTTCTGATTACAACAGATTGGAAGGAAAGAACATTACCCTTGCCGGCGATGAAGTACTCTTATACTCTAAGGTTAAGAATCTAAATAAAAATAGTATTACCATTGATAACAAAACTTATAGAATTAAACAAGTATTAGATAAACCTGTGGCAGGAATGGAAAGTCAGATGGATGATATAGTGGATAATTATGTAATCTTCACAAATGATATAAATGCTGTAGGGAAAAATGGAGTTAAAGAATATTTAGTTGGAGTTGATGTTCAAGGCAGTGACAAGGATATATTATCATTAACTAATAAGCTGAATGATAAATTTAAGGAAAACAGCATTAATGTGAATATTGACAGCTCTGCAGGAAGTAAACAGGACTTTTTTATGCTGTATGGCGGATTGTTTTTTATAGGAATCTTTTTAGGAGCATTATTTTTAATGGCAACAGTGCTTATAATTTACTACAAACAAATATCTGAAGGATACGATGATAAAGAACGTTTTGAGATTATGCAAAAGGTAGGCATGAGCAGAGGAGAAATAAAGAAAACTATCAGAAGCCAGGTACTAATGGTATTTTTCCTGCCTCTGGCTGCTGCAGTAATCCATATTGCCTTTGCATTCCCAATGATTACAAAGCTTCTTGCCATACTTAATTTGAAAAATGTATCTTTATTTATGCAGTCCACTGTAATTACAATACTTGTTTTTGCAGTAATTTATGCAATTGTATTTTCCATCACTGCAAGGGCATATTATAAAATTGTTGAATAATTATATAGAAAGTAATAAAGAGCAATGTTGTAGATTTCAGCATTGCTCTTTGTGTTTTTAGGGTCATTGACACTAAGGCGCATATTGACAGATTTATAATTCTATTACAAAATGTAAATATTGGAGGGGTACAATGATTGATAAAATTAAGTCTAAAATGAATAAAAAATATGCCACCATATCTGCTTATGTAATAGTTACTGCATTAATAATTTTTGTATTGGCAAGGGCTACCTTTGAAATTGAAGGCGTTTTTAAAGCAATAACTTCAGTGCTTAAACGTATAGGAAAAATGCTGACTCCAGTATTTATTGGAATTATAATTGCATATATTATTAATCCCTTTGTTGCTTATATAGAAAAACTGCTTAGAAAAGTAAAGTTTTTAAAATTTAAAAATGAGAAAAAATATAGAAGTATTGCTGTTTTTGTTTGTATTATTGTTTTAGCACTAGTTATATTTTTATTATTTGGGATTTTTATTTTTAGTATTACAAAGCAATTTTCCAGCGTAAAGTTTGATAAAGTCATTACTGCAATTTCAAGTTACATAAATAGTTTTTCTGAATCTTTTAGAAATCTGGAAGAAAAGCTAAAAGCTCTTAATATTGAATCCAAGGCATTAGAACAGTATACTGCACAATTTTCTGATACCATTACCAATTTGTTAAAGAATTTTGCCAACAATCTGCCAGCTAATACAATGAATATTTCTGGATATATTACAAATTTTGCTTTTGGATTAATTATTGCAGTTTATCTTTTATTGGACAAAGATTACTTTATTAAATATGGAAACATTTTTCTAAAAGCTATGTTTTCAGATAAAACTACAAGAAAAATAAAAGGTTACTTACATGATCTTGATTCAATTGTTTCAGGCTATATAAGAGGAACATTATTAGATGCCCTTTGCATGTGTGTCATATTAAGTTTAGTTCTGTCTATTATTGGAATTAAATTTGGTATTTTGATAGGTATACTTGCAGGTCTATGCAATTTAATTCCTTACTTTGGCCCAATAGTTGCCTTTGCAGGTACAATAATATTTGGATTATTAAATGCTCAATACAGTCAGGTGATTATTGCTGTTATTGTACTTTCCATTGTACAGCAAATTGATGGAAACATAATTGAACCAAAGCTTGTAGGTAGTAATGTATCACTTAAACCTGTATTTATTCTGATAGCTTTGCTTATAGGAGCAGATATTGCAGGAGTTTTGGGTATGATACTAGCTGTGCCTGTTGCAGCGGTTGTCAAATTAATCTTAACCAGAGTTATAGAGACAAGATTAAAGAAAAAGGAAATGGAGACGTAAAAATATTATTTTGTGAAGTTTTTGCAGTAATAGTATAATTATGTTGTAATGTAAAACAAAATATCCATGAAGGGGGATATTCTATATGACTATTTCTTTCGCTGAATTTCTAAGACAATTAACGGACAATCCTGCCCTGCTTATAACAGTGATATTGACTTTATGCGTAATTTTAGTAAATGGCTGGACTGATGCACCTAATGCTATAGCCACATGTGTTTCAACCAGAGCAATGGGACCACGGTCCGCAGTGTATATGGCAGCTGTATTTAATTTTCTGGGCGTTTTGGTAATGACAATGATAAATGCAAATGTGGCAGAAACCATATATAATATGGTAGATTTCGGGGGAGATTCTCATAATGCACTGGTTGCCCTTTGTGCAGCATTATTTGCAATCGTTGTATGGGCAACAGCAGCATGGTATTTTGGAATACCAACAAGCGAGAGCCATGCCTTAATAGCAGGAATTTCAGGAGCTGCCATTGCTCTTCAGGGAGGTCTTGCTGGTATTAACGGCGGAGAATGGATTAAGGTAATATATGGATTAATACTTTCCACTGGATTAGGATTTATCATGGGCTTTATTACAGTGAAAATCGTAGAACTCATCTTTCGCAGATTTGATCGCAGAAAGACCAGTGATTTTTTTCAAGGAGCTCAGATTTGCGGAGCTGCAGCAATGGCATTTATGCACGGAGCTCAGGATGGCCAAAAGTTTATGGGAGTATTCATGCTGGGAATGTTTTTAGCTAATGGGCAGGGAACTGTCAGCAATTTTGTTATTCCTGTGTGGCTTATGGCTCTTTGTTCCTTAGTTATGGCACTGGGTACCTCTATAGGCGGATATAAAATTATAAAAGCTGTAGGTATGGATATGGTTAAATTAGAGCAATACCAGGGATTTTCGGCAGATTTAGCTGCAGCTGGATGTCTCCTTATTTCTTCAATAACTGGAATACCTGTTAGTACAACACATACTAAAACTGCTTCTATAATGGGAATTGGCGCATCAAAACGACTAAGCTCTGTAAATTGGTCCATAGTTAAAGATATGGTTTTAACCTGGGTTCTTACTTTTCCAGGCTGCGGTGCTGTTGGCTTTTTAATGGCAAAGTTTTTTATTTGGATTTTTTAATAAAAAATATGAAGGGCGTGATTAAAATTGCATAGAAAAAAAGGAAACGATTATTTTGAACTTTTATCTGAACTGGTAGATTACTCCTGTGCCGAGGCTGAATTGCTGCATGAAACTTTATCAAATTTTGATGCTGCTGAATTAGAAAGTAAAAAGGACGAAATGCATGAAATTGAGCGAACAGCAGATACAAAAGAGCATGAAATGATGGATAAATTAGTTAAAGAATTTATTACACCTATTGATAGGGGAGATATTATTGAGCTGGCTCATAGAATTGATGATATAACAGATGCTGTGGAAGATATTTTAGTTAAAATTTATATGTATAACATTAAATCTATGAAGCAGGAAGCTATAGAGTTTTCAAATATAATTTTAAAGAGCTGTAAAGAATTAAAATCTTTAATGAATGAATTTCATAACTTTAAAAAATCTCAGGGTATACTCAAATTAATAATAAATATAAATGGTTTAGAAGAAGATGGAGACAAGCTATATACCACTATTATAAGAAATTTATATATTAATTCAAGGGATCCTGTTGAATTGATGACATGGAAAGATATTTTCGAGTATTTTGAAAGGTGCTGTGATGCTTGTGAAGACGGTGCAAATGTTGTTGAAAGTGTAATAATGAAAAATTCATAATTTATAAATGTAATGGAGATGAAAATTGCATATGTATAAGCTTATAGCCATGGATATGGATGGCACTTTATTAAAAGATGATAAAACTATTTCAGATAAAACCAAAATCAGCATTAAAAAGGCCTTAGGATCAGGTATAAAAATAGTGCTAACCTCAGGAAGGCCTATTCAGGGAATAAAAAAATATTTAGATGAACTTCATCTTACAGGTGAAGATGATTATGTAATAGGTCTTAATGGAGCAGTAATATGCAGAACCAGCGATTTTTCAGTACTGAGCAGAAATGCTGTATTGACAGGAAAAGATTTAAAGTATATTTATAGTAAAGTTAAAAATTTAAACGCATATTTTCATGCTTTTACTGAAAAAGAAGATTTAGTAAAAATAAGAAGCAGGTTTTCTGCTGCTGATGAAACAAGATTGAATTTAAAAGTCAGGACAGTTGATTTTCCTAGTGGCGTCAATGATGAAGACGAGATACTGAAGGTAGTTTTAGAGCAGGAAAAACAGGTTATAGATGATATAATGCCTCAAATCCCTAAGGAGTTATTTCAGGAGTACAGCGTTTTTAGGAGCGTTGATTTTATGATTGAATTTATGAATAAAAACTGCAATAAGGCAGCAGGAGTTGAGAAGCTTGCAAAGTATTTAGGAATTAAAAAAGAAGAAATAATAACTATAGGTGACTCTGTTAATGATATTGAAATGATACAGTACGGCGGCCTTGGTGTGGCTATGGGAAATGCAAAGAATGAAATTAAAAGCATAGCTGATTTTATTACCAAAAGTAATGAAGATGACGGTGTGTCTAATGTAATTGAAAAATTCATATTTAATTAAAGGTAAACAAAATGGGGCTGTCGCATTAGCATAAAAAAATATGCTAACGCGGCAGCATTTTTTTTGTGTTTTATAGAAAATTTAATGATATTTTAGTCCCCAATGAGCTTGATAATTAAAAAAAGACGCACTTTAATAAGCCTTTCATATTAAGGCTTTTTTTGATTTGCAGAGTTTTTAAAATTTTAAAGTTTGATAATTATGCACCTTTTTTAAGTGGAAAAAGATGCGTTTCAGTTCTATCTAACTGAATTTTATTATGTAGCTTATTTATATTATGTGCCATTGCTAACAAAATACTTTCTGCCAAAACATTCTTTTTACCTTTGCATAGATATCTACGAAATCCCATATCCTGTTTTATCTCTCCAAAAGAGCCTTCGGCTTGAATACTTCGATTCATTCTCAACTCGCAACCATCATCACTTATAATTCTTTCAAGATCCTCTTTGCGAAGCATGTTGAATAGTTTTGAAGTCTCAAGATTTTTAACCCTTTCTTCTAATGGCGTTTTACAGTTATGTCCTCTTATGCATTTACTCTTGTAAACACAGTTACTGCAGTCCTCACAAGTATAGATTGTTTTTTCACTTATATAGCCAGTCTTACTTTTCCTTTTTACTATTTTATTTACTGTTAGTTTCTTATTATTTTTGCAAGTATAATAATCGCCCAATTCAGTATAATCCATGTTTTCTATTCTGCTTATATCATGTTTATATTTTCTTGTTTTTGATATTTCATAATTTGCTGGTTTAATATATGATAGCTGTCCATTTTCTTTGATATAAAGATAATTTTCTTCACTCTCGTAACCTGAATCCGCATCAATTTTAAAATACTTAAAGTACAAGGAATTCTCCATGCTTTTTATAAATGGAATCAATGTTGTTGTGTCCCCAGGCTTATCGCAAACAGTAACCCATACTATATATTGGGAATCTACTCCATTCTGAACATTGTAACCTGGTTTTAACTGACCATTTTTCATAGCATCCTCTTTCATCCTCATAAAGGTTGCATCTTTATCTGTCTTGGAATAGCTATTACGTTTACCGCAGGTATGGATTTTCTGTGTATATTCTTTTAACTTTCTAAGGTATTCCTCAAGTTTTTCAATAGAACGTTGAATAGGAGTTTTCCTTTTACCACATCCATGTACAAATTCAATATTTTCTTCCTTTTTCAAGGCGTAAAGCTTTTTGCGTAGCTTTTTTACATGTTTCATTTTTACTTTGTTTTCGTATACAAGCTTTATTCCATACAATTCCTCACATTCGGCTACAAAATCAGCTAATTTAGAAAGTAATCTCTCCAGGTTTTTTGAAACTGCTTTTTTCCAGACGAAAGTATACTTGTTAGCACATGCCTCTATCTTTGTACCATCAATAAATATAGTATCTCCTGATATTTCTCCAATCTCATAAAGAAAATTTGACATTTCAGCCATTATTGTTTCTGAGCACGGGGCAAAATGAATACTACGAAATCTTGCAAAAGTAGAATGATCTGGTGCTGGTGAACCTTCTAAAAGGTACATGAAATTTACATCTCTTTTGCAGGATAGCTCCATTGCTCTTGATGAATAATTATGATTCATATAGGAGTAAAGTACAATCTTCAGCATCTGACGTGGCGTAGCCTGATTTTCCCTTATTCGGGAATAAGTCGAATATAAATCTGTTAAATCCATCTCCTCTACAAATTGACTTAGCAAACGCACTGAATCATTATTGGGAATCATGTACTCAATATTTAATGGAAGTTTTAATTGATAATTTCCACGATATAAAGTATAATTTTTGTGTGAATTAATGTATTTTCTCATATGTTAATTTTACTATAAATCTTTCACTCTTTCGAGTGGAAGATTTATTTTTATGTAAAAAAGCTGCCGCACCAATTATTTTAGTGCAACAGCCCCATTTTTAATATAACTAGAAGTCATCACTTCTCTTATGATAATACTTATTCATCTTCATTGGACATATATATTTTTCACCTTGTGGCGAATGATAATCCATTGGGCATGGTGTCATCATTGGACATGGCATCATCATAGGACAAGGCGATACAGGCTCCTGAATCATTGGCGGCTGTATAGGCTGTTGTATGGGCTGCTGTACTGGAGGCATAATTGGCTGTATATATAACTGCATTTTTGCCGGATCCATTATAGGTTCTATTTTTAATTGCAGCTTTATGGGCTCCATTATTACAGAACCCATTTTAGGCTGTATATTCAGTTCTATATTGCTTGGTTCCACTTTGGGCTGTATATTTGGTTCGATATCCAGCTGCATCTTTGAAGGATCCATTTTAGGCTGTATATTTAATTCCATGTTTTGTGGTTCAATACTGGGCTGAATATTTAATTTCATGTTTTGCGGTTCCATATTGGGCTGTATATCTAACTGCATTTTTGCTGGCTCAATACTTGGCTGTATCTTAAGTTTTTCCACAGGCGGTGGTGTATAAACCGGCGGCTTTACGGTATGAGGAGGTGGTGGTGTAAAAGGCTTTGGTGGAGGTGGCGGCGGTATTTTTCTTTCAAAGTCCTCATCATCATCAATTCTAAACATCATCATTGGACACATTACAGGATATTGGTAAGGGGGAAAGTTAGTTACTTCAATATCTTCTCTCATAATTATCCTTTCAAAAAATATTCTATCCATTTATTATATGAATATTTTTTTATGGTGTTCATGGATAATAAATTATTTGGATTAAAAAATGAACTGACCTGTTTTATCATAAAATAAATAGTAAACTATGCACTGTTTTTATAATTTAAAAATAGTGCATAGTTTTTTTATAACATTAAGTAAACTTAAGAAGTTCAGGCCTATGCACTGCATTGGCATAATTATTGCTATAAATATAAGTGCAATTAAAAATGTTTAAAAGGAGATAAGAAGACATGGAGAATAACAATAACTTGTTACATGAAGAATTAGTTATATTAAGTTATGAAGCAAAAACCAGCAAAGAAGTTCTAAAGGGTTTATCTGGTATACTGAGGGAAAAAGGGTACGTAAAGGAATCATATACTCAGGCCATAATTGATAGAGAAAAAGTTTTCCCTACAGGATTAAATACTGAAGGTGTTAAAGTTGCAATACCTCATACAGATGCAAAACATGTTGAAAAGCCGGCAATTCTTGTAGCAAAACTAAAGGAACCTGTTAGTTTTAAAGAGATGGCTAATGGTGTAAATGATGTGGAAGCTAAATTAATATTTATGCTTGCCATTAAAAACCCTGATGAACAGGTAAAAACATTAAGTAAACTTATGTCCATATTTTCAAATAGAAATGCTTTACTTGGAATATACAATGCAGCTTCAAAGAGTGAAATAATAAAATTATTATCAAATGTGTTAAATAATTAAATATAAATATAAAATTAGGAGGAATTATTATGAAAAGAATAATTGTAGCATGTGGATCAGGAGTAGCAACATCTCAGGCTGTTGCCTCAAAAATTTCAAGGTTACTGGAGGATGATAATATAAATGCAGCTGTAGATGCAGTTGACATTAAATCACTTGAAAGTGTTATCAATCAATGTGACATATATGTTTCTATTGTTCCAACAAATAAAGATGAATTTAAAGTTCCTGTGTTAAGCGGAATACCTTTCTTAACGGGAATAGGAATGGATCAGGAATATGAAAAATTAAAAGAGTTATTAAAAAAATAGTTATTATAATAACAAAATTAAGGGGGAACTATTATGGGTTCAGTAATAATTCACTATATACTAAATTTAGGTGCAGCAATATTTTTACCTGTAGTAATGATAATAATTGGTCTTATTATGGGCATGAAAACAAAGAAAGCAATACTTGCAGGTTTAACATTAGGAGTAGCTTTTACAGGAATGAATGTAGTTTTAAGCTTTATGTTAAATTCCATCAGCCCTGCAGCAACTGCATTTGTTAAGAATACAGGCATTCAGCTTAATGCAATAGATGTTGGTTGGTCACCATTGTCAGCAATAGCATGGGCATGGCCATATGCATTATTATTATTTCCAATTCAAATAATAATAAATATAGTTATGCTGGTATTAAATTGGACAAACTGTCTTAATGTAGATTTATGGAATGTATGGACTAAAATATTAACCGCAGTTATAGTATCATCTATTACAAATAGTATAGTTTTAGGACTTGTAGTGGCAGCTATTCAAGTTGTATTTGAACTTAAAAGTGCAGATGTTACTCAAAAACAAATGTACGAACTCACTAAGATACCAGGAATAGCATGTCCACATGCCTTAATGCTTCAAGGAATAATTCTTGCACCTTTAAACAGGCTCCTGGATTTTATTCCTGGGTTAAAGAATTTAAAAGTTGATGCTCGTACAATGAAGGAAAAGATAGGTATATTCGGTGAAAACAGCGTAATGGGATTTATTGTTGGTGGTCTAATAGCAGCATTTGCAAATTATGATGTAAAAGGGATATTAAATACTGCTATGCAGGTATCCACTTCCTTAGTATTGTTTCCAATGGTTGCAAAATTATTTATGCAGGCACTATCTCCAATTGCTGATGCAGCAGGAGACTTCATGAAGAAAAGATTTAAAGGAAGAGAATTTTATATTGGACTTGACTGGCCAGTTTTAGCAGGTATTCCTGAATTATGGGTGGCAGAAATAGTTTTAGTACCTTTTGAATTAGTTATTGCACTTATAATGGCAAAAATGGGAGTAAATAATGTATTACCTTTAGGAGGAATAGTAAATATTTGTTTTGGTGCTGTAGCGGTAGTAATAACCGGAGGCAATCTACTTAGAATGATAATACTTGGCATTATAGTAACTCCTGTATATTTAGGCGTTTCATCAAGTTTTGCCCCATTGATCACTAACCTTGCACGTTCAGTACATGCGGCTAATATCCCACAGGGTCAGCTGATTACATGGTTCGGATTAGAATCACCAGAGTTTAGATGGATAATGGCACATGGTGCTAATATAATAAATGGAGATATAGTTGGATTTATTATTTTGATAGGTTATTTGGCATTAGCTGTTTGGTACTTTAAATTTATGTCAGCAAAAGAAAAAGCATTAGCAGAAAAACAAAATTAGTAATTTTAATATTTTCTATAAAGAAAGGTAGGATATTATGTTAGAAAATTTAAAAAAACAAGTTGTTGCAGTTGCTCAGGAAGCAGATAGAAAAGGGCTATGCAAGCATGGTTCAGGTAATTTCAGCATTAGAGATAAAGAAACAGGATATGTTCTTGTAACACCTACTGGAGTACCAAGGGAGGAATTAACTTATCATGATATATGTGTTGTAGATATGAATGGTAATGTAATTGAAATTGAAACTGATGTTAAACCTACCAGTGAAGTATTTATGCATTTAGAAGCTTATAAATGTAGACCAGAAGTAATATCAGTAGTACACACACACTCACGCTTTGCAACTACTTTTGCCGTATTAAATAAAGAAATACCTCCTATGGTATATGAAGCAATGGTTTATGGCGGTGTAGTTAAAGTTGCACCTTATGGAAGACCAGGAACAAAGGAATTAGCTGAAAGCATTATAGAACCATTAAAGCATGGTGATGCCTGCTTACTTGAACAGCATGGAGTTGTTACAGTAGATAGCAGTGATATAAAAAAGGCTCTTCTTAAGGCGTTTTATGTTGAAGAGGTGGCTGAAATTTATTACGGAGCACTTGTTATTAATGGAGGAAAAGAGCCAAAGGTAATACCTGCTAGTGAGTTTACAGCATGGAAATATCCTAAGGATGTAAAGATAAATAAATAGCAACATTAATTCCACAATAAAATAAAATGAAGAAAGCTTTGTTCTATATATTAACTTCATAGTTCAAAGCTTTCTCTATAATCAATTTTTATATGGTTTAAAGTTAATTGTCTAAATTCTGTTTTAATATCATCTTATAGAAAGGAGAAATCTTATTATGAAATCCAAGGCATTTTATGCTCTTGTGCTATTAGATTTGATACTTTTCGTATTTACAATATTTCATTGGAATTTTACTTTGATTTTTACATGTTTTATTTTCACACTTATGCTTAGTAAAGCCAGTAAGAATATACCGGCTTCTAAAATACTTGAAAAGTATAAAACGGTTAAGCCTAAAAAGTAAACTTAGTAGAATAGGTGGTAATAATGAAGAATATTGATTTAATAAATAATTATATAGAAAATAGCTGTAGTATTGATAATATAAAAGAAAATGTAGACAAATCTATAGGCGTAGATGCATTAGAAATTGAAGAAAAACTGGGTATAGTAAGGAATAATGCCAGTACATTTTTAAATGAGCTGTGGAAAGATGGAAAATTAATAAAAATTGAAGGAAGACCAGTAAGGTTTGTAAGTGCCAGGAATTTTAGCAAATACATTAAAAGTGGTGAAGCCAAAATAACCTCAGATGATTTAATAAAAATTATTTCAAGCGAAAAAAACAGTGAATTAAAGGAAGATCCTTTTAATTTACTAGTGGGATATAATGCAAGTATTAAAAGCCAGATAAATCAGGCAAAAGCAGCCATTATGTATCCTCCTAACGGTCTTCACACATTAATATTGGGAGAAAGCGGTGTTGGTAAAACAACTTTTGCTAATTCAATGTATAACTATGCATTAATCAATAAAAAGAAATCAGCTAAGGATTTTCCATTTGTTTCTTTTAATTGTTCGGATTATTTTAACAATCCTCAGCTGCTGCTTCCGCAATTATTTGGTCATGTTAAAGGTGCTTTTACTGGTGCAGATTCTGAAAAATGTGGTCTTGTGGAAAAGGCAGATGGAGGCATATTATTCTTGGATGAAATTCATAGACTTCCTCCTGATGGCCAGGAAATGCTGTTTTCCCTTATTGACAGGGGAGAATACCATCGACTGGGTGAAACTCAGAATACAAAAAAGAGTAATGTTTTGATTATTGCAGCTACTACAGAAAATCCAGACAATGTTCTTTTGACTACTTTTCTTAGAAGAATACCAGTAGTAATAAAACTTCCTTCATTAAAGGAAAGGGATATTGGAGAGCGCATAGAGATAATTGAAAAACTATTTTATGAGGAATCCATAAGACTTAAAATGCCTTTAAAAATCTCTTCCAGGGTACTTAAGTGTTTATCTGTATATGAGTTTAAAGGGAACATAGGACAATTAAATTCAGAAGTGAAATTGTTATGTGCTAAAACCTTTTTACAGCATCTTCAAAATAATGTATCATTAAGGGTAGAATTTAATATGCTGTCTAAAGATATAAAGGAATACGCATTTAATAACAAAGTAGATGATAAGCTATAGAATTTTCTGGATGGCTTTAATGAGGATATATTAATATCTCCTTCTGAAAAACTTAAAGTTATAAATAACAATCCTTTAGATGAAAATATTTATGATATTATATCTGAAACATCAGACAAACTTAAGAAAAAAGGCTATAGTGAAAGGGAAATTGAGTTAGAAATTAATAAACTTATTGAAAACTTTTTTAATAGAGTTATAAATAAGCTTAGTATAAGCAATTTGCATTTAAATCAATTATATAAAATATTAAACAGAAAATATGTAGATGAAGCTGTTGAATTAATTAATAATATTCCCTATGAATTTAAAGTCCGTTTTAATAATAAAATGGTGACTGGGCTTGCTTTCCATATACAATCACTAATGGAGAGACTTAAGCAGGGAAAGCCAATTTATAATCCTAACCTACAGGAGATAAAATCCAGATATGAGGAAGAATTTAACCTTTCTGATCGTTTTGTAAGTGAATTAAGTGTTAAATTTAATGTAGATATACCGGAAGATGAAAAAGGTTTTATGACAATTTTACTGGCAAATAATATTGTTGAAAAAAAAGATAATGATAATGTTGGAATTATAGTTATATGCCATGGTGAAAGTACAGCTACAAGTATGGTAAATGTATGCAACTCCTTACTAAACATAAATCTAGTGAAAGCAATTGATATGCCGCTGGAAGCGGAAGTGGCTGCAATATATAATAAGTGTCTGGCTTCTGCAATTGCTTCAAATAAAGGAAAAGGTGTTCTTATCATGGCAGACATGGGGTCATTAATTAGTTTCGGAGAGAAAATTCAAAGGGAAAGCGGAATACCTGTAAGAACTATTAATAACGTATCAACGCTTACAGTGCTAGAAGCAGCAAGGCGTGTTGTTTTTAAAGGTGAAAATTTAGATGAAATTTACAATGCTTTAGCAAGTAAAGATTCAGAAGCTGTTCTCAGTAAGAAAAAGGCAATTATTACTGTTTGTGCAACAGGTAAAGGCGGCAGTGTAATGGCAGGAAATTTAATAAAGAGCACTATTGGAGAAAATTACTCTAGAAAGGTAGAGATAATACCTCTGGATTATATGACTATAGAAAATAATACAAAGTATTTTAATGAAATTAAGCAGAAATATGACATAATTGCATGCTTTGGAAGTATGAAACCAAGTAATAATGAGATGCCATATTTCTCCATTAATGAATTATTTGATGATAACATCAGAGAAAAATTAATAAATATTATAGATACTAATATATCTTCAAATAAAGCTTTAAGCAGAAAAGATATGGATATTTATGATAAAGCCAAAATAATGTTTGATAAATATTTACTTTATTTAAATTCAAATATGGCAATAAAATGCATAAAAAATATAATTAAAGAACTTGATATAAAAGAGGAGGAAAAAGAAAATGATAAAGTATCCAATCTTGTTATCCATATTGGATGTATGCTAAATAGGATAATCATTGGAGATATGATTATTTTCGACAATATAAAAGATTTTATTGAAGATAATAATGAAGTTTTTTTAAGAGTGAAAAAGGCGGTAAAATCAACGGAAGATGCTTTTAAAATTAAAGTATCAGATGACGAAATATGTTATATTGTAAAAATACTGCAGCAATTTTAATAATAAAATATGAATAGCACTCAGGCTTATAATAAACATGTTAAGTCTGGGTGCTTTATTATGTTTGGCTAGTGTAACTTAAATATAGATTTATAATGAAAAATAATATACAATAATAATATGTTAACATTTTCTTAATTTATTTTAGGAAGGTATGATTAAAATTATATTAAATATATTAGCAGTAATAACAACAATTTTTCAATCATTTTTGATAGTGTGGACCTGCAACAGTATTGCATCAAAAGAAAATAAGATTTCTAAAATTAACTTTATTATTTTGAATGTCACTATTTTAGTCTGGACTGTATTTTTTGGCTTTAATAATAATGGACCATATGCAAATTTAATAATGGTAATTGGGGTTTTAATTTTATGTATAATTTTCTATAGAAAATCTATCATTGATGCTATACTTGGATTTGGAACAGTTTATTCAGTAATTGTAATATCTTCCTACTTTTTTTTTGCCTTTTATAAATATGTTGTATCTTCCATTAAGCTAAGTTTATCTAGTGATTTTCAAATGATTATTTTTGTATTTCTGCCATCGTGGTTTGTATATATAATCTTTTTTAAATTTGCAGATTATATTTTAAATGCTGTTCTACTTATGAAAACATATACCCATTCTCTGCTATTCTTCATAATTATTACATATACTATGATTGTTTTGGACACTTTGCGTGCACAAGAACAGGATGGGAGTGCAGATTCAATGTTTAAATTAATTTTTTATTTAATGGCATTAATGATTTTTGTTTTCACCATAGTTTATTTTGCCAGAGTAAATGAAAAGTCAAAGGAAGCTGATATGTTAAATGATGCTTTAAAGGCTAAGATTACAGAGCTTAGAAAAGTAAAGCATGATTATGGAAGTGAAATAAGCGGATTATATGGCTTGTATCAGCTTGGCAGATTTGACAGACTTGGTGACATGCTTAAGAATATTGTTGAAAGAAATCAGGCCCTGAATACCTCTGTGTATGTTAATGTACAAGCATCTCCATTAATAAGCTCAATTTTAACCCCCATTTCTTCATCTGATATAGATTTAATTGTTCTTGATACAGCAGATTATAACAATTTATCAATAAATGATGACGAGTTGTTAAAAGTATTATCTAATATTATTAGGAATTCACTAGATGCTCTTAAAGGAGTAAAAAATCCTATAATTAAATTTAAAAGCTACAATGTTCATAATGGTGTGGTAATTAACATAAGCAATAACGGACCTGAAATTCCATGTGACATAATGAATAAGATTTTTAAAGCTGGTTTCAGCACTAAGGGCAATGTAGATGGTGAAAGAGGTTTTGGTTTAAGCATAGTAAAAGAAATAATAAATAAATGTAATGGTAAAATTACCATAAACAGCAGTTCGGAATTAACTGAATTTAATATTCAGATACCATATAAATAAATTTACTCTAACATTGTGGATGGAATTTTATATTAATAATAGAGTTCAGTAATAGCCTTAAACAAATCTCCATCAAAATCGATGTACATAATTCCACCATGGAGCTCAACTATACTTTTTGCAATGGCCAGGCCTAATCCATTGCCATCCACATCAGAGCTTCTGGAAATATCCCCTCTTGTAAATCTTTCAAATATTTCTTTTTTATCAAAATCAAGGGGCGCGGAGGAAACATTTTTAAAGCTTATTTTAATTCCCTTATGAATATCATCAATATCAACATATACTCTTGTGTTTGCAAGAGAATATTTTAGAGCATTAGTTATTAGATTTTCAAAAACACGAGACATTCTGTTGCCATCTAAGTTCATTTCAATTTTTTTTGCAAAAGACTTTACTATAAATACTATTTTTTTATATGAATATACTTCTGAGTCTGAATACTCTGATATGGATTGATTAATAAGCTCTATAACATCCACATTTTTTTTATTTAATTCCAGCTTTCCGCTATTTATTTTAGATATTTCAAATAAATCTTCAATTAGAGTCTTAAGTTTTATACTTTTCCTATTTAAAATATTTAAAAACTCTTTTTTTTCTTCTTCGGAAATATTCTCTCTAAGTAAAATATCAGTATAATTTATTATTGATGTCAGGGGAGTTTTTAAATCATGAGATACATTAGCAACTAATTCGCTTTTTAATTTTTCATTTTTTATCTGATCCTCAATAGATACTTTAAAGCCCTTGTTTATTTTGTTTATATTATGACTTAGACATGCTAAGGATCTGTCACCATTTTCCCTTATAACATAGTCTAGTTCACCACTGGTTATTTTTGCTGTGCCTTGTATTATTTCATCAATGTATCTGCTGAACCTGATGATTTTGGGCAATATTACTATGGCATAGAATAATACCAGGGGAAGCAGAATAACTATCATACCGTGATTATACATAAGCCATAATGCCATTATTACAGAAAGTGTAAAAAGAAAATAAACTGTAATTTTAAAAAGAGTAGTTCTATTTTCGAACCATTGATTTATTGTCTTAAAAAACTTAATCATAAAGTTATTTTTCAAACCACGGATAAATCTTTCTTCACCAAGGAAGTACAGTACCATTAAAATAAGAAAAAGTATTGCAGAATACATTGCAATGTACATTTTATCTCTTGTAATGCTGTTTCTTGTATTTGAAACACTTTCATTTATAGAGCTGATCTCACTATTATAATTATTCTGTGCTGCCTGCAAAATATTCTTTAGAACAGGTTCATCTTCATTTGAATAAGAATAATTATTAGGGAACCAATAGGCTTCCACATAATTACTGGAATTAATTATTGAATGATTACTGCCATATCTGCTTGCAGGAGCACCATCTGAATTGTAAGATAAATTATACCACTTACCTTTGCCAGATACATACTTGTACAAATCGCCGGTTTCCTGCTGAAATAATTTTAAATCATTTTTTATTAAATCAATATTTTCAGTGTCGTTGGTTATAAATGTATTTTTACTTTTATCGATAATAATAAATTTTACAATTTTACTATAATCATAATTACCAATAGAAATTTTAAATTCCCTGCTAATATTGTTAAGTTCATCCTGAGATTTTTCTGATAATATTTTTAAGTTATTGGTTTTGTCATATATATATGAATTCCCAATACTTGCACATTGTTTTACCCATAAATCATAATTAATCCAGTTAGCATTGCTTATTGAACCTTCATCTTTTTTTATATAGGATAATTTTTGCTTAGTAGCTGATAAAGTTGAATTCATTGAATTTATTTCATTATTTTTTTTATTAATACTGTTTATACTGCTGTATATTTCAATGAGAAGAAATGCAGAAATAATAAGAAGCAGAAGTACAGCTTTTTCCACCATGTTCCATAGTTTAGGATGACTAACAAATTTATTTTTCAATTGTATATCCAACTCCCCACACAACTTTTATATATCTTGGATCCTTTGTATTTATTTCTATTTTTTTTCTAAGTCTTCTTATATGGACGGAAACTGTATTTTCTGTTTTAAATGCAGGCTCATCCCATACTCTTTCATAAAGTTCCTCAGAAGAGAAAACTCTGCCCCGATTTTCAGCCAACAGCAGTAATATGTCATATTCTATTGGTGTAAGTTTAACTTTATTGCCCTCCAATGTAACAGTATGGCTGATTTTATTAATAATTAGCTGATCAATTACAACTTCTTCATCATTTGCTTTTTTATTATAATTCCCCAAATCAATATATCTTCGAAGCTGGGACTTTACCCTTGCTACCAGCTCCATAGGGTTAAAGGGTTTTGTTATATAGTCATCTGCTCCTATGTTTAAGCCTAATATTTTGTCCGTTTCTTCGCTTTTTGCAGACAGCATTATAATAGGAATATTCCTTTTTTCCCTTATCTTCATGCATGTTCTTATTCCATCCAGTTTTGGCATCATTACATCCAATATTATTACATGGATTTCATTATTTTCTAAAGAATCTAAGGCTTCCAATCCATCTCCGGCTTTAATGATATTAATATTCTCAGTGCTTCTTAGATATACTTCAATGGCATCCCTTATTTCCTTTTCATCATCAACAACCAGCACATTATGAGTATCCATAAATATAAGTCCCCCCAATTAAAAAATAATCATTTATTTTTGTATATAAAAAAACTGAAAGGCTCTTTTATATTTCCCTTTATAGTTTCAACCTTGGAAATGTTTCTAAGATGATATATTTTACCGTCATAATCCTTAGCCTGATTATCGCATACATAGGCATAGTCATACTTACCCGTATCCTTCCATGCCATAAATATATAAGTATGAGTTGGAATGCCACTGCTGCTTAGTTTTTCATCTGTGGTAAAGCAGATATCTCCCGGCTGCAGCTTTTTATAATCCATTTCCTTTTTCCAGCCTTCTCTTTTCATTATACCTAGAAGTTCAGTAGTATTACAAATATTATCATCTATTTTTTCACCATTCATCCTTAAAACTTCAGACAAAAAATAAACACATGTATTAGCAGAATAGCCTTGATTGAGAGAGACTGCCTTGTTATATGCTTTAAGTCTGTTATCTTTATTTAACATGGAATTGTATATTTTATCCTGAAGATCATGACTATGTATTTTGTTACTTTCACTAAATGAGTGTACAATCATAACTGCTGCAATTAAAATCAACATAGCTGGAAAGACTAAAATGACTTTTCTAAATGGGAATCTTAAATTTCTTTTATGTCTATTTTTGTATAATGAAGTCTGATCCATAAAAAAACCTCCTCAAATTTAGAACTGTTAATTCTATAATAGAGGAAGTAAATTACAAAAATCATATTATAAAAGTGAAGATTTCCGTACGATTTTATTTTTCTCATTTTCCCAGGATAAAACATAATCCTCTAGGATTTTATGAAGGTATTCACCAATTTTCAAATAGGATTCATCTTTCAGATTAGCCAGTGAAATTCTTATGGACCATTCAGGTGCGTGGAATCCACCGCCATTTAATAATACAATTGATGATTCCTCTGCTAACCTTAAAAGTATATCAACAGGCTTATGGTTTTTCTGAAGATAATCTGCGAAGTCTTTATTAAAGGTTTCACCAGCCCACTGAAGAAGATCAAATTCTGTATAATAGGCTGCATCATAAGGATTATGCTTTAACTCCATATGAAGACCTTTATATAAAAGCTCCTCACGATGATGACAGATATTTTGTGTAAGCTTTTTATAATTATTTTCCTTATCTGTTAAAGCAAATATACAGAAAAATGCCATTTGAACCTGCTGCGGGGTTGATAGGCCTGCAGTATGATTTAAAGCAACCTGGCGGCTGTCTGCTACAATTCTGTCAATAAAGCATATTTTTTCAGGGTTTGTAGAAAGAGCTTCATACCTTTTGTTAAGCTCATTTTTATCTTCTGCACTTTGATTTTTAAGTAATTTATCAAAAACATTGTTTTTATGAATAGCAATAGTTCCAAGTCTCCAGCCGGTAACTCCAAAATATTTTGAAAATGAGTATACTCCAATTGTATTAAAAGGTAAGTATGCAGCCAGAGAACGGAATTTTTCAACAAAGGTACAGTATACATCATCAGAAATAATCATTAAATCAGGATTATGCTCATGTACAATTTTCACCAGCTCATTTATGGTTTCAGGCTTTATTGAAACAGATGGAGGATTGCTGGGATTTATAACAAATAAAGCTTTAATATCTTTATTACAAAGCTTTTCTATTTCTGATTTGTCATACTGCCACATATTTATGCCGCTTTCGTAATTTGAAGCCTTTATTTCAGTGATTGAAAAATTATATCTTTCCAGATGGGGAATTTCCAAATAAGGTGTAAAAACGGGAGTCATAATTGCAACACTGTCCCCAATCTTTAAAAGCTTATTGGCAATTAATGAATCAAAAATATAACACATGGCTGCAGTTGCACCTTCAACGGCAAATATATTGAAATTGTCCTCTGATGTGCTGTCATAGCCAATTTCTTTAATCAGGTAATCCTGAACCACTTTTTCAATATGAAGGAGCATACGATCAGGCACAGGATAATTGTCTCCAATTATGCCGTCAGCTAACTCAAAAACCCATTTGTCTGCATTAAATCCCTTATCTGATCCATATTCAACTATTTTTTTTATCAGTTCTATTCCAGGAAGTGTGGTATTTTTAGTCAAATAATCATTTAATCTTTCAGCTATTCCTGGTCTGCTTGGCATACCTGCAAGATCTTTGTCCTCCCAAACTCTTTTTGTCTCTAAAACAGCAAACTGACCAAATGTAAAAAAAGCTTCTCTTGGTAAGGAAGCTGTCCAGTTGGGATTACCTCTTCCTGCATTTAATAATGTATTTATACTTTTCTTCTTGGGCCCTTCAGCCAGGTTAATTAGCTTGTTCTTAAGCTCAAAAGGACTTATTTTACCATATACACGCCTGATTTCTTCTAGTTGCACATTTTCATGAACTCTCATTTTTATCTTACAGCTCCTTAGCTTTACAATTATTGCGTAAATAATTTATTTAAAAATATAATGTGCATATTGTAACAATATTATTCTATAAAAGTGTATAGTTGATAAATTATGTAAAGTAGATTAAAATAGATAGGAACTTTTTAAATGATAATAAATGTAAAAAAGTATAGGTGGGGGAAGATAGATGAGCAGATTATTTTGCGGGAAAAACATAGAGCTTCTGGCGCCAGCAGGGACTTTCAAGGATTTTACTGAAATCGTTAAGAGCAGTGCTGATGCTGTATATTTCGGCGGAAAACAATTTAACATGAGAATGCATAGAAAAGACTACAATTTGTCAAATGATGAAATTAGACAAGCTGTTTTAATGGCTCATTCATTAGGAAAAAAAGTATATATCACATTTAATAATATGATGAACAACACTGAAATAGAAGGCTCCAGGGAATATCTGAGCTTTCTTGACACTGTGAAACCAGATGGATTTATTGTACAGGATTTAGGCGCAGTACGATTAATTGAGGAAATGGGTATAACTATTCCAATTCATTCTAGTGTTATGATGAATGTTCATAACAAGCAAATCATAGATGCCCTTTATAAAATGGGAATATCAAGAGTAGTAACTTCAAGAGAGATGAGTCTGGAAACCATCAAAAGACTTTCAAAGGATACTAATATGGAATTTGAATATTTCATCCATGGAGATATGTGTGCAGTCCATGGAAGTCAATGCTTCTATAGCGGAATGCTGTTTGGGAAAAGCAGTAATAGAGGGTTGTGTCTTAAACCATGCAGATGGCCTTATAAATTTGGACAGGATTCACAGGAGAAATTTAAAGATTATCTGGCTGTAAAGGACATGTGTATGTATGAACATCTGCCTGATCTAATTGATGCAGGAGTATGCTCATTTAAAATTGAAGGAAGAATGAGGAGCAGTGGTTATTTAATTCAGCTCATAAATAAATATGGAAAAGCCATAGACAGATATATTGAAGATCCTACGGGCTACTATGTGGATGATGAAGCTTTAAAACTTCAGGAAGACAGAACAAGAAATTTATCCACTGCATATGCTTTCAAGGTACCTGGAATTAATAACATAGAATTTGATGCATCAAGAGAACCTAAAATATTCAGCAGGGCCGTTGAAGAATTTGAAGTAAATAATGAAAAGTTACATGAACTAAAGGAAAAGTTTAAAACAGAAAAAAAGCTTAATAATAAACCATTATTAACAGTAAAGGTAAATAATATAGAATCCTTTAAGTCAGCTGTTGATAATGGTGCAGATGAAATATATATTCCAGGTGACGTATTTAGATGCGACAGACCATTTTCCAAAGCACAGATAGAGGAAGCTGTTAAGTATGCTGATAATAAAAAGGTTTATATAACTCTTCCACAAATGATGTTTCCAAGACAGTTTACTGATTATTCTGCAATGATGAAATTCTATAAAAAGGCTGGAATTGAAGGAATAATAGTAACTAATATAGGGGCCGCAGAGGAATTTAAAAACGATGATTTAAAGATGATTGGAGAGTTTTCACTTAATTGTTATAACACTAAAGCTGCTGAATTCTATGAAGAGGAAGGAATTAAGAGAGTAACAGTATCTGTTGAATCAACAGCTGATGCTCTAAAGGAAATGCTTTTAAATACTAAGACTCCATTGGAAGTTATAGTACAGGGAGCTCCTACAGTAATGTATATGGAGCACTGTGTTTATGCCGGTGAACACAATACTACATCAAAAGACTGGTGCTTAAAATACTGTGAAAAGGAATTAAAAGAGCTTGTAGATGAGAAAGGATTTAAACATCCTGTTTATACTGATCAATACTGCAGAAATCATATACTGTCTGGGAAAGATATATGCCTTATTGGGTTAATTGATGAATTGTCAAATTTAGGGGTAAGGGCAGTAAGAATTGAAGGGCAGCATTATAATGATGGAGTTTTAGGACAAGTAGTTAAGATTTACAGGCAGGCTTTAGATGGCAATAATTCTAATGATAGATCTGAATTATTAAAAGATATAACAAATAGAGGTCAGAGTTTTCAAGCTCTGAATTATAATTAAGGGGATGAGCTTATGAATAATACTTACTTAGGACCACACATTACAATGGAGAAAAGAAACAAATATTTAGTTCCCTGCTCAAATCATTTTTATAAAAATCCGCCTGAAATTGTTAAAGGTGAAATGCAGTATTTATATGATAGTGAAGGAAAAAAATACTTAGATTTTTATTCAGGAGTTTCTGTAATGAACTGCGGTCACTGCAATGCTGAAATCCTTGAAAAAACAATTGATCAGATGAAAACATTGCAGCATACCTCAACTATTTATCTTACTGAGCCCATGGTAAATCTAGCAGAAGAGCTGAGCCAGGTAACTCCTGGCGATTTAAAAAGAAGTTTCTTCTGCGGAACAGGTTCAGAGGCTAATGAAGGAGCATTGCTTGCTGCATCATTATATACAAATAAAAGTGAAATACTGGCTTTAAATAATGGGCTTCATGGAAGGACAAAGCTAACCATGAGTGTAACTGGTATTGGAATGTGGAGAACAGATTCTAACCCTGTGGGAGGAATTCATTTTGTGCCAAATGCTTATTGCTATAGGTGTAAATTTAAAAATTCCTGTGGTGAATGCGGTATGGAATGTGTTGAGGCAGTGGAAAAAACTATAAAGAACCACACTTCAGGCAGAGTTTCTGCTATGATAGCTGAAACAATCCAAGGTAATGGAGGCATAATAACTCCGCCTAAAGGATATTTTAAGGCATTAAAACAGGTATTGAATAAATATGGCATTTTACTTATTATTGATGAAGTTCAGACTGGGTTTGCCAGAACTGGTAAAATGTTTGCCATTGAGAATTATGATGTAGTACCTGATATAATAACAATGGCAAAAGCACTGGGAAATGGAGTTCCAATAGGGGCTTACATAACTACAGATGAAATTGCTTCTGCATTTACCCGTCCATCTGCTTCGACACTAGGAGGAAATCCTGTGTCTGCTGCAACAGGAAGAGCAGTCATAAGCTATATCAAAAAGTATAACTTATGCCAAAGAGCACAGCTTATGGGAAGCAAACTAAAGGATGGTCTATTAAAGCTAAAGGATAAATATAAAATAATCGGGGACGTAAGAGGTCTTGGATTAATGATGGGCGCTGAATTAGTTAAAGAAAACATGGAGCCTGCAGTTAAAGAAACAGATATAATCCTTGAACAGCTTAAGGATAAAGGGATTATAGTTGGTAAAAATGGAGAGAACAGAAATGTGCTGGCATTTCAGCCTCCTTTAATAATATCTGAAGAAGATATAGAAAATCTTATTAAATCATTAGATGAAATACTATGTAATATGCAATATGCATAAGAAAGGTTGGACAAAATGCTTAAATTTAAAAGAACATTATCAATTATTATTATTTTATCATTGACACTTACTTTATTTGGATGCGGGTCATCAAAGAAAGACTCAAAAGATACCTCAGCAAATACTAAAACTGAAAAACAGACTTTAAACATTGGTTTAATGCCGTCAGTGGATGCTGTACCCTTTATAATAGCTAAGGATAAGGGATTTTATGAAAAGAACGGAGTGGATGTAAAACTTCAGGTATTTAAAAGTGCAAATGACAGAGATGCAGCACTTCAGACTGGAAATCTGGATGGAGTTTCAACAGATGAAGTAGCTGTATGCCTTTATCAGAATGCAGGAATAGATCTTAAAATAACAGGAGTTACAGATGGAGACTTTATGCTGGTTGCATCAAAACAATCTGGAATAAAATCAATTGCAGATGTTAAAGGAAAATCTGTAGCCATTTCACAAAAGACTGTAATTGAATATTCACTGGATAAAATGCTGGAGAAAAATTCTATAAAGCCCGAAGAAGTAAAAAAAATTGCCATACCAGCCATACCAGCAAGACTTGAGATGTTAAAAGCAGGAAAGGTAGACTTAGCATTACTGCCTGAACCATTTTCAAGTGCTGCTATAAAAGATGGAGCTGTACTTCTTGGAAAAACAAGCTCTGAAAAGCTGCTGCCAGCAGTTTCTGCCTTTACTCAAAAGAGTATTGATAATAAATCAGATGCTATAAAAGCATTTTACAAAGCTTACAATGAGGCTGTTGAGTATGTTAACAATACTCCTATTTCTCAATATGAAGATACAGTTATAAAATTTGTTGGATATCCTGAAGATATGAAAGGCAATATTGTACTGCCAAAATTCAGAGCAGATGTGCTTCCATCTGATAATGATTTAAATAGTGCTGTAAAGTGGACTAAAGATAAGGGCATTGTAAAGAAATCATTAACTCCTAAGGATTTAACTTATAAAATTAAATAAGGTTGACAAATATATCATATAATGAATATAATCCTATTATAAAAGTATGAGGAGAAAAGCTGTATGATTAATGAAGAGACTGCCGAAAGGATAATAGGAAAAAAATACAGCCACTTTTTGTGGCTATTCATTTTTTTAGCGCTTACTATATGGTTTGGGTATTTAAAAAAAACAATAGTTCCTAAGCATATTATCTATTGTTCTTTGGATTACTATATTCCATTTGTGAAGGAGTTTGTAGTAGCCTATCTCTTTTGGTTTGCCTATATGTCAATTGGACTTTTATATTTGGGACTTAAATCAAAGAAAGATTTTTATAAGCTTGTTTTATTTCTTGCTTCCTGCATGAGTATATCTTACATAATATTTATCATATATCCAAATGCACAATTTCCGAGACCCATAATAACAAAGCGGGATATATTTTCAAGGATGGTATCCTTCATATATAGTATTGATGGAACAAACAATGTATTTCCAAGCATTCATGTAGCCAATGCAATAGGAGTTCATGCTTCTTTAATAAATTGTGACATATTAAAGAATTCAGGAAAAGTAAAGACAGCCTCTTTTATTGCAATGATTGCTATATGTGCTTCTACTGTTTTAATAAAACAGCATTCAATTATAGATGTTGCAGGGGGAGTAGTTTTAGCCTTTATTGTATATATATTTATATATAAGATTCCTAAAACACAATAATTCAGATTTACTTTTCATTTAACCTGCTTCTGAGTTTTATTCTGCTTTGATTATAGTACACATTATCGTAGAAATTTTTCCACATTTTCAGAACATGCTTTTTTGAATAGAGTTCATGGCACTGCCATGAACTTTTACAGCATGATTCATACATATGGTTATCATTTCTAATCTTATTTATAATTTCCGTAAACTCATTGACATTCTTACCTTTTAAGTAATAGTTAAGCAAAATACTATGATAAATACTTAAATCTCTTACAAGTACGGGCTTTCCAAGTGTTAGAGTTTCCCCAAAATTAATATCTTGAATTAAGGTTATCCTACTAATTCTAGTACCTGAGCCATAATTAGTTGTTGTGTAGTCTTGGTTTTGGAAACCGGTTTAATAAAATTTTTAATACCAGTATGCGTTTTCTTTAATACTGCATAAATACCATCAGCTAATGCATAATAATTAAAATCAGGTATATCATAAATACGCTTAGATATGTTTTGAATGCATATGATTAATGCACTTTCTCCTCTTTTTTCTGAAAGTGTTGCAGCAAAACCTATAATTAAGGTTAGAAATAAATTCATAGTTCTTAT
Source organism: Clostridium sp. JN-9 (assembly GCF_004103695.1). Lineage (NCBI taxonomy): Bacteria > Bacillati > Bacillota > Clostridia > Eubacteriales > Clostridiaceae > Clostridium > Clostridium sp. JN-9. Next base: position 402,166 of record NZ_CP035280.1, read on the forward strand.
TGAATTTAAACTTCTTACTCTTATATTTTCAAAATCAAACTGCTGTTTTTTAAATCTGAAATATTCTTCTATCTTCCAACGTTTAATGTAAACCTTAATTATAGCTAAGGTTAATTTCTTATCATTAGGCTTAATATTGCTGATAAGCATCATAGGTATTTTGCCAAAGCCTCTTATTACTACAAGTGTAAGAGGCTTATCAGGTATATCTGGCAATGTTATTTGTATAAAGCTAAATTTGCATTTTTTAGCCCTACCAGCTTTATTGGTGACTATAGTCGAAAACTTTCCTTTATACTTGTTTGCAAGTTTAAGTATATTCATAACTTTACCATTATGAATAACATTTCTATTGCCTTTTGCTCGAATAACAAAGTTTTCTTTATTATCTATAAAGTATTCATAAAACTTTCTGCTATCATAACCCCTATCAAGAGCTTTAATGCCCTTATTATTAAAACTTTGTCTAATAAAATTTAATCCTTTAAAAGTTTCTTCATTCTCACTTACAAAGCCTTTTTCAATGTTTGAATACATTTTTGAGTACACAGATATAGGCATACTATACTTACTTGTAAGTGCAGCAATTTCAAGACAATTATATCCATTGACATTGGTTTCACCTGTGCTGCCATCACGTACCTTGCCCATAGCTTCTAAAACTTTACTATTACGTTTTGTGATTTCAGAACCATCAACGCAAAATACTGTATTGTCATTAATGTATGGTTTTATTTCAGAAATGTAGTTGTTTATTACAACACTTTGTTTATCAAACGTTCTAAGGTTATTAGAAAGTCTTTCAATGGTTTTCTTTAAAGAGATATCCTCTTTAAGAGCTCTTGATATGCCACTTAAAAGCACAGTCTGGCTTTCTGAAATTCCATAAATCATCTGTGCAATAAATTTATAATTAGGTCTTGATAAATTTATTGAGATTTTTTTTGAAAAAGTTAATAATTTTCTTTTTATTTGGTACGATAATTTGCTATAATTAATCATGAATAAAACATCTCCATCTGCTATTGATTTTTGTTTTGTCGCAAATTCATTATATCAAAACAATGGACTGTTTTATTCATTTTTTATGCAATTTTATAAATCTGTGGATAGTTTTAAATCTTAAATTTACTTATCCACAGGTTTTATTTAAATAGTCTTTTAAAAAAAGGGGAAACTCTAATCCAAGTGCCATTGATTCAAGAATGGACATAGGGAATAATTCATTATAGGATGGCAGAAACATTAAATCAGCTGCATTATATATGTCATTCATTTTTTTTCTGCTTATGATTCCAGTGAATTTTACATTGCCTGGGGGATCTTCCATAATACTTTTCAGCTCTTTATAGCCATATGTTATTGATCCAAAGGAAAAACCACCTGCCCAGATAAACTGAACATCAGGAAGCTTTTTTGCAACCTGAATAAAATCCAGTATTCCCTTTCTGGTCTGAACCTGACCAACACCTAATACTACAAATTTATCTCTGGGTATATTAAGCTGCTCTTTTATATCATCAATCTTTTCTTTTTCATATACATAAAAGTCTTCTTCTGAAACATAGTTTGGAATATATGTAATTTTAGATTTATCTATATTGTATTTTTTAAGCACATCTATAAAATAAGGATTTACTACAACAAGATAATCAACACTTTTATAAAACCAAATTACATATTTATAGAAAACTTTTTTAATTAACCTTGGCAGCTTTATACTTTCCTCTAAAGTTTCAGGAACAAAATGGACATAAGCCACTGTTGATCCATGTAACTTTGCAAAAGGCAGGCTTAAAAAAAACTTAAAATCAATTGTATGATAGTGCATAATATCGCAAAACTTTAGGTTGTTTACCATAACATTATAATTTTCGTTAAGCCCATGTTTAACTAGTCTTACCTGCTCTATATAAGCTGATAAGACACCCTGAGCCTTAACCTTATCAGCAGAGGAAAGCATATTAATATCAGGCATAAAAATCCCCTTTCTAAACAGCAGTTCACTTAAAATTTATTATTTGAACGTGACAGCATATCCTTAACAATACTAATATATCTCTGAGATACATCTGGACATGCACTTAAAATTGAATCAATTACAAAATCAATGTTACTTTCATCTATTTTCTTAGCATTAACATCTTCGTAGGTAATTATTCCTTCAGAGCTTAAAGAATTGTATATTTTATCAACAATTTCATTTTGCATAACATCATTTGTTTCTCTGCATTTTTCTGAGAAATACACTATGCCATCGCTTACTATGAACTGGGCAAATGCATATTCCTTCTCAGTCTGTTTTGAATCTTCATTTTCAGCACATTTGTATTTGGTGTGTTCAACATGTTTTAAATCAAGTCTGTTTGGATCATCCTTTCTGGTTAATACACATCTGATCTCCAGTTCCATGAGTCTATCCTTAGTATGCTGGGAAAAGTTTTCCCCAAATTCCTGTATGAATTGTTTTACAGATATTGTTTTTTTAAGTTTGTAATTTTTTCTAACCATGGTTATCTCCTTTAATATTTATTTTATTAAGTATATATATAAAACCACCTCAATAAAGGTGGCACATAAAATTGTATTTCTTTTACTATTATTAGTATACCACATTAAAGAAATTATTAAAAATTTCAAATAAATATATATAAAATATCAAATCATATAGATTTTATACTAAAATAATAATAGGAAATATATTCTTATAAGGAGAGGAAAACAAAATGTCAGTTTTGGACAACCATAATGATATAATAAATAAATCTCATAAAAGGTGTATTGATTATAAGATTGAAAAAGAAAGGGTTTTCCCAATAAGAACTTTTTATGGGAAAGAGTTCTATAGTATTATTACTGAGAATAAGCAGTTAATAAAAACTGCAAGATCATTCATGGAGATATTATATGATTTTCTAAGGGATTCAGGCTTTTCTTTATATCTTACGGATGGTGATGGAATTGTGCTTACAATGATTGGAGATATGGATATTTTACAAGACCTTGATAAAATGGGCATTGTAATTGGAGCAGATATGAGTGAAAAGAGCACTGGCACTAATGCAATAGGTACAGCACTTGCTGAAGACTGCCCAGTACAAATATCCGGGAAAGAACATTTTATAAATGTATATCATATTTGGACATGCTCTGCATCTACAATTCACAATGAGCAGGGACATATAATAGGATGTCTTAATTTAACAGGAAGATACCAGTTAGCTCATCCTCACACTCTTGGCCTAGTGGTGGCAGCTGTGAAATCCATAGAGAATCAATTAATCATGGATAAGATACAGGGACAGTTATATGATACCAATCAATATCTAAACAGAATAATGAATTCAATAAATCTTGGAATTTTTGCAACTGATACAAATGGTACAGTAACTTCAATTAATAACAGCGCATGCAGTATGCTTGATATTAACGAGAAGGATATTATGAGCAGAAATATAGGAGGCATTTTAAGCGATTGGGAATACATACTTAGTATTATTAAACTTGGAGAAAACTGTGAAAATAAAGAGATTACATATTCCAGTTATAAAGGTAAAAAAAGATTTAATTTAAGTGTGTATCCTATTAGAAATAAACAAGAAAAAATCACAGGTATGGTGGGAATTTTTAAAGATATACAAAATGTATATAATCTATTAAACAAATATACTTTCATGAGGGCAACTTATACCTTTGATGATATCATTGGTAAAAGCCATAAGATCCAGGAAATAAAAGATCAGGCCATGGGAATAGCTGACAGCCCTTCAACAGTGCTTATTCAAGGTGAAAGCGGAACTGGTAAAGAAATAATAGCACAATCCATTCATAACAGGAGCAGCAGAAGGAATAATGGATTTGTTGCAATTAACTGTGGTGCTATACCTAAAAATTTAATAGAAAGCGAACTTTTTGGATATGAAGATGGAGCATTTACAGGAGCAAAACATGGAGGACAGCCGGGAAAATTTGAAATAGCAAGCGGAGGCACATTATTTTTAGACGAAATTGGAGAAATGCCTCTGGATATGCAGGTAAATTTATTAAGAGTATTGCAGGAAGGATATGTCACAAGAGTTGGAGGAAACAAGTATATAAAAGTTGATGTAAGAATTATAGCATCCACTAATAAGGATTTAAAGGCAGAAGTGGAAAAGGGAAACTTCAGAGAGGACCTATACTATAGATTAAGTGTAATACCCATTAATATACCTCCGCTTAGGGAAAGAAAAGGCGATATTGAAATGTTAATTGAACATTTCCTTAAAACCAAGGCAGCAAAGCTTGGTAAGCCCCTGCCTAAAATCAGTCATGAATTATTTGAGAAACTAACAAATTACAGCTGGCCCGGCAATGTTAGAGAATTGGAAAACTGTATTGAAAATATTGTAAATTTAAATGGCAAAACTACATTTGTGTTTAATGATAATAATATTACATGTAATACTACTAAATCAGATAATAGTTTTGAATATGAAATGTGTTCTTTAGATGATCTGGAAGTAAAAGCGATAATGCACTGCATTAATAACTGCAATGGAAATATAACAAAAGCTGCTAAAATTCTCGGAATAAACAGGAGTACAATTTATACAAAATTAAGGAAACATAACATTAATATAAATTTAACAGTTTATTAAATAATTTTTATACAATATAATAACTGCTTATCATAAGTTTATAATGAAATATATGTATGAATGTACAACAGTGTAGTAATAAACAGCAGCTTTATTGTATAAATGTTGTATTTTAATACATTTTTTTATTGAAATTATTAGAAACCGCTTGTTATATGCTTTGGTATAAAAAATGCTTATATATAACTTTGTTAATTGTTGCCCAAATATATTGAACAAACACATTCATATATTAACAATTCTCATTAAAAAAGTTAAATAATTATCAAAAGGGAGGAATACTAAAATGAAAGGTTTCGCAATGTTAGGTCTTAATAAAACAGGTTGGATTGAAAAGGAAAAGCCAGTAGCAGGCCCATATGATGCAATTGTACAACCGCTTGCAGTTTCACCTTGTACATCCGACATACATACTGTGTTTGAAGGAGCTCTTGGAGACAGACACAATATGATTTTAGGACATGAAGCTGTAGGAGAAGTAGTTGAAGTAGGCAGTGAAGTTAAAGACTTTAAACCTGGAGATAAAGTTGTAGTACCTGCAATAACTCCAGATTGGAGATCTCTTGAAGTACAAGCTGGGTATCCTCAACACTCAAATGGAATGCTCGCTGGATGGAAATTTTCAAACTTTAAAGATGGTGTTTTTGCTGATTACTTTCATGTAAATGATGCTGATATGAATCTTGCATATCTTCCAGAAGAAATTCCTCTGGAACAGGCAGTTATGATTTCAGATATGATGACAACTGGTTTCCATGGCGCAGAACTAGCTGATATCCAATTGGGATCAAGTGTAGCAGTAATAGGGATAGGCGCTGTTGGATTAATGGCAGTTGCAGGAGCAACCTTAAGAGGTGCCGGAAGAATAATAGGTGTAGGAAGCAGACCAGTTTGTGTTGAAGCTGCTAAATTCTATGGAGCTACTGATATTGTTAACTATAAAGAGGGAGATATTGTAAAGCAGATTATGGATTTAACAAAGGGAAAAGGTGTTGACCGTGTAATCATGGCTGGCGGAACTGTAGATACTTTAGCTCAGGCAGTAACATTGGTTAAACCAGGCGGAACAGTATCCAATGTTAATTATCATGGTAAGGGAGACTATCTTCCAATACCTCGTGTGGAATGGGGCTGTGGAATGGGTCACAAGAAAATCATAGGAGGCCTGTGCCCTGGTGGACGTCTTAGAATGGAAATGCTTATAGATTTAGTTAAGTATAACCGTGTTGATTTAAGTAAATTAGTTACTCATACCTTTAATGGCCTTGATAATGTTGAAAAGGCACTTATGCTTATGAAAGATAAACCAAAGGACTTAATTAAACCAGTTGTATTAGTTTAATTTAATAAATGAAGATAGATCCAGGATTTCAAGCTATGATAGAAGAAGAACAAAAAAGAAAAGCAAGGCAAAAGAAAATTCAAGATCAGCAGGAAGAAGATGAAGAACAGAAAGAAGATTCAGAGGAAGAATAATAATATTGACAGGGAACTGATTTCAAGTAATTGGAGCGGTTCTCTATTTTTTTTATTGAAAGTAATGCGAGTTTTGGGACTGCTAAAGGTGATTAGATATTTACTTTCTATAGACACCTATGGCTCTTTTAAATAATAATGTTGATGTGAATAGGACAATCTCTTAATGGTAATAATTAAGATACTTACATATTACTGAAGGGATTGGATTACCATGGAGAAGAAAAAATGTGCCAATATTAATATGTTATCTTATTTTGCTTCATTAAAGCAGACACCTGAGAGAAAATGCCCATACTGTAACTGCGCCAATACAGTGCTATACGGAAAATACAATGATAAACAAAGATATATATGCAAAAGCTGTAGAAGAACCTTTAATGACTTTACGAACACGCCAATTGCAAGGACACACTTCCCCGATAAATGGGAAGCATTTATTAGGTGTACCCTTGATGGGTTATCCCTTAAGGCGGCAGCAAGGGAAATTGGCGTTTCTTATGTAACATTATTTTATTGGAGGCATAAGCTGCTTTCTGCTTTAAAAATGGTTAAACAAAATAAAATGCAGGGAAAGTTTGAACTTGAGAACTTCTTCTTAAAATTCTCCCGGAAGGGACAGAAAAGCATTGAACATAATGAAAAGAGAGTTCATGATCAAAGCGTAAGTTACATTAATATCAGCGATAATAAAGTCTGCGTTATTACAGCACTGGATTCACATAAAAATATTTATTCCAGAGCAGTTGGCACAGGACGTATGAATGCAATGGATATGGAAAATTATATTGGAAAAATATTAAATAAAAATAAGCAGGCAGTCTCAAGGCCGAAAAGCTTTTTTGCCATGTTCTTTAAAAGAAAGAAAATAAGGGAGATCAATAAATCTCTTGATAATAGCTCTGAAGCAGTAAAATATAGACGTGACTGTATGGAATGGATGTACCGCTTTAGAGGAGTAGCAACAAAGTATTTAAATAATTATTTAAGCTTATTCAAATTCTTAAAGAGTTCTAATTTTAATAATATCTCATTTGCAACAAACACATTTATAGAAGAAATAAGTAAAATTAATGTCAAAAATACATATATAAATATGGGAAATGCTGAAATATGTTTTAATTGACTTGTCCCTAATGGAAATTTATTAACGTATCAACACTATTGCATAAAAGAGCCATATACCTAAAGCAGGAAAGATTAAAGAACATGGAAGAAAATGTAATGGACATGGTTTATCTTAATTTCTAGATAACTTCTTATATAGTTAAGCCATAATTAGCATCATCCTTGGCTCTTAAAACGTATGATTCACTCAATCAATTGAATTTTAAGATTTTCTGCCTGAGCAGAAAATCCTCAATATTTGTTCTTTGTTCTTTAATCTTTAATCTTTGTAACTACATAAATAGTGTTATAATAAATAAATACTATGATAATGAGGTTTAAAATATGAATGAAATAAGTTTTAAGGATTTTGATTTAAGTAATGAAATGCTGAAGGCATTGGAAAAATTAATGTATATACAGCCCTCTGCTGTACAGAGCAGGGTAATTCCACTTGCTCTTAAGGACAAAGATATAATTGTAAAAGCTGAAACAGGCAGTGGAAAAACTGCTGCATTTGCTATACCTGTTTGTGAAAAAATTATGCTGGAAGAAAAAAAGCCACAGGTATTAGTGCTGACCCCTACAAGGGAACTTGCAGTGCAGATAAAAGAGGATTTTACAAACATAGGAAGATTTAAAAGATTAAGATGTGAAGCAGTTTTTGGAAAGCAGCCAATATCAAAGCAGATAGCAGATTTAAAGCAGAGAGTACATATTATTGTTGGAACACCTGGAAGACTTTTTGATCACATTGAAAGAGGAACAATAGATCTTGAGAAAATAAGATATCTTGTTATAGATGAAGCTGATGAAATGCTTAATATGGGATTTATTGATCAGGTTGAAGATATTGTTAAATTGGTGCCTAAAAATAGAATAACAATGTTATTTTCAGCTACCATAAGTGATGAAATAGAGAGATTATGCCAGAAATATATGAATGCTCCTGAGGAAATAGAAGTTGAACCAAGCAGGCCCTCCACTGAAAAAATCAAACAGATTTATTATGAAGTTGAGGACAGCAAAAAAGTTAAACTGCTTAAAGATATTATTTATACTGAAAGACCTGACAGAATGATAATATTCTGCAGTACTAAGGAAAGAGTTGATAATGTATCTAAATATTTAATTTCAAAAGACTTCTCATGCAGAGCACTTCATGGTGGTATGGAGCAAAAAGACAGATTAGATACAATTAACAGATTCAAAGAAGGAGAGTTCCCATTTTTGGTTGCTACAGATATTGCAGCCAGGGGATTAGACATAGAGGGAATAACACATATTATAAATTATGATATCCCTATGGAGAAGCAAAGTTATGTACATAGAATAGGAAGAACAGGAAGGGCAGGCAGCAAGGGAAATGCTATTACCTTTGTAACACCTTATGAGTACAGATTTTTAAATGATATTGAAGAATTTGTACAGTATAAAATTCCTAGAAAAGATGAGCCAGCCCATGAAGAGGTGCTTGAAGGAAAAGCATTATATAATGAGAAAAATAATAACAAGCCTGTATTAAAGAAAAACAGAGAGGCTAATATAAATAAAGAAATTACTAAGATCTATATAAATGCCGGGAAAAAGAAGAAGGTAAGAGCCGGAGACATAGTGGGCGCTATTACTGGTATTGAGGGTATAAATGGAGATGATATAGGAATTATAGATATTCAGGATGGATTTTCATACATAGATATCCTTAAAAATAAAGGGAATATAGTTATTAATGGATTAAGAAAGTCAACCATAAAAGGGAAAAAGGTAAAAGTACAAAAAGCTGAAAAATAATTTTATTTCTTATGACAATAAATACCCTAATATTACAAATATTAGGGTATTTATATTGATGACTATGAATTAAATGGACCGACCACTAAGAGAAATTGAATATTCAACTTGCAATATATTTAGTTTTTAGTAAAAATAAACGATTTAAGAAAAATTCAATTTTTTAATTGTATGCCATGAAATAACGTGAGTTAATAAATTTTTTACATATAAGTTATATTATATATTGATAATTCAATAAACTTATACAAATATAGTAAAATCAGAATATTCAGAAGTTTGACACATTATGATGAAGTGTACAGAATTTTAGGAATATATATTGCAAATTGCTTAAATGTATCTTATAATAGCAATATAGTTCACAAATAATTTTAATCACATTTAAGAGGAGGAAAAAATCATGTCATCTAACCAAAAGGATACCAATGTAAAGGATTCCAAAAAGCTCGGACTAGTAGCACTAATATTAATGATTTTTACATCGGTTTATGGATTCAATAATATTCCAAGATCTTTCTATAAGATGGGATATGCAGCTATACCTTGGTACATATTATCAGGAATAGCATTCTTCGTTCCCTTTGCATTTATGATTGCTGAATTTGGTTCTGCATTCAGAAAAGAAAAAGGCGGAATTTACTCATGGATGGAAAAATCCGTTGGAGCAAAATATGCTTTCATGGGAACTTTCATGTGGTATGTTTCATATATCATCTGGATGGTTAACGTTTCTTCAGGTTTATGGATTCCAATATCAAATGCAATATTTGGCAAAGATACAACTCAGACTTGGGCATTCTTGGGAATTCAAGGATTAACAGGGCCAAAGACACTTGGTATACTGGGAATAATATGGTTCTTGTTTGTTACTTTTATATCCACCAAAGGATTGGACAAGATAAAGAAAGTTACTTCAGTGGGTGGTACAGTAGTTGTTTTAGTTAATGTTTTTGTTCTTGCTTCAGCAATAGCTATATTTATTGCTACTGGCGGACACTTAGCTCAGCCAATAGAAGGACTTAAATCTTTCACACAATCACCTAATGCTAAATATATCGGAAACCCTATAATGACTTTGGCATTTGTTGTTTATGCATTGTTTGCATATGGTGGTATAGAGGCTGTTGGCGGATTAGTTGACCAGACAGAAAATCCTGAAAAGACATTCCCAAAGGGAGTTATGATATCAGCAGCAGTTATCTCTATAGGATATTCATTATTAATATTATGTATAGGTGTATTTACTAACTGGTCTGCAGTAATGGCAGTAAAGGGCGTTAACTTAGGAAATGCAAGCTACGTTGTAATGTCAAACCTTGGATATGCCTTAGGAACAGCCTTTGGAACTAGCCAGGCTACAGCAGTTGTCATGGGGCAATGGATTGCAAGATTCTTTGGACTTTCAATGTTCTTAACTTTAGCAGGTGCATTTTTCACATTAACTTATGCTCCATTAAAGCAGCTGATAGAAGGAACACCAAAAGAATTATGGCCTGGAAATTTAGGTGAGACTAGAGAAGATGGTATGCCAGTAAATGCAATGAAGGTACAAGCAGTAATTGTATGTGTTATGGTAGCATTGGTTGCATTTGGTGGAAACAATATGTCAAAATTCTTCGAAATATTAGTTGCAATGACAAACGTGGCAATGACTCTCCCATATATGTTTATAGCAATGGCATTCCCAGCATTTAAGAAAAACAAAAGTATTGAAAAGCCATTTGAAATATACAAGAGCAATAGAAGTGCTATGATTTGGACAGTAATAGTTACATTAACAGTAGGCTTTGCTAACTTCTTTAGTATAATAGAACCTTGGATAGATGGGGACAAGGCTACTACAATTTGGAGTATAGCTGGACCAGTAATATTCTCAATAACTGCATGGATAATGTACAGTAATTATGAGAAAAGCAGGAAAGCTAGTAAAGGAAAAGAAGTTGCTTAATAAAAAGGCATTTAGCAGAGGGATTCACCCTCTGTTTTTTTATTATTTAAAAGATGGTATTGAGTTAAAATTTTAGTTTGTGTTATAGTAAGTGTGTAATTCTACTTTATTGCAAAATGGGATTTTAACTATAGTATTGTTTGGAGGAATAAAAATGTATCCAATAAAATTTGAAAACTTATATTACGAGAAGGTATGGGGCGGAAGAGATTTTGCTATGTTCAGAGACAATCTGCCTGAGGGAAATATAGGGGAGAGCTGGGACGTTGCCTGTCATAAAAATGGCACCAGTGTAGTTGCAAACGGAGAATTTAAAGGAAAGAGACTAGATGAATTAATTAAGGAGAATGGTGAGGACATTATTGGAACCAGAATTTCTAAAAAGTGGTTCCCACTATTAGTTAAACTTATAAATGCTAAAGAAAGCTTATCAGTTCAGGTTCATCCTGATGATAAATATGCCCGTGAAATAGAAGGAGAAATGGGTAAAACTGAGGTATGGTATGTGGTTGATGCCAAGGAAGGTGCAAACTTAATTGTTGGAACAAAGGCCGGCAGCACTAAGGATCAGATTAAAAAGGCCATTGAAACTGGCAACCTTGAACCTTACATTAATAAAGTATATATAAAGCAGGGCGATGTATATTTTATTAAAAGCGGTTTAATACATGCTATTGGACCAGGAGTTATAATTGCAGAAATTCAGCAGAACAGTGACACAACATACAGAGTATATGATTATGGAAGGGGAAGAGAACTTCATATAAATAAGGCTCTGGATGTAATGAACTTAAACTTAACAGGAGAGAAAAGTACAGGCATAAAAGTAACAAGGAAGGGATTTGATAAGACTTACCTGTGCCTTTGCAAAGAATTTTCTCTGGAAAAGTACAATATTAAAGTACAGGCTGAAGAGGAAAGTGATAAGGAAAGATTTTATATCTTTACTGTAGTAAATGGTCAAGGAGAAATAAAATATAATAAAGGTACAGAAAAGCTGAAGAAGGGAGACAGCATACTAATTCCAGCTGCTCTTGGGAAATACACTTTATGTGGTTCGATGACACTGTTAAAAAGTTATGTGCCTGATATAGATAAAGTAGATGCTGAAATTCTTTCACAAATTAAGAAATAGAAAAATTACCCTGTAAATTTTTATAATCCCTAAAAAATTGTATAGCTTTCGTATATATTAACATGAGGTGATAATAATGAAGGTTAATACAGTAGAAAGGGCTTATAAGCACAGCAGCTATAGGGATCTAATTGATAAAAGGGAATTTAAACAAAAAAAGCAGAATATAGAGGAAGGTCATATTACCTTTGCTGAAGTATTAAAGAATGTAAAAAAGAGTCAATGCATATAATATATGTGCTGATTTTTGCATATGTGTTTATAAGAGCTTGGAGATCCAGGCTCTATTTTATTGCAAAACAATAGCTTTTGCATATGGATGTATATAAAATAGATACTATAAATATGTGTTTTACATTGATATAATGATATATGTAACAAATACCTAAAGTGGAATAAAAAGCTCAGGAGTGATTATTATAAAAAAGTTAATGGAGATATTATTAATTTTTATTAAAATTGGGACATTTACTATTGGCGGGGGATATGCCATGATTCCTTTAATTGAAAAGGAAGTTGTGGATAAAAAGAAGTGGATAGATAAAGATGATTTTGTAGATATGCTGGCACTTGCTCAATCTTCTCCCGGTCCAATAGCAGTAAATGTTTCAGTATTTGTGGGATACAAGGTGGCAGGAATACCAGGAAGTATCTTTGCTGTGCTTGGTGCAATTTTAACAGCATTTCTAATATTGCTGATAGTTGCCATGTATTTTATTGGTATAAAAGATAATCCAATTGTAGAAAGAATATTTAAGGGAATCAGACCTGCCGTTGTGGCTTTAATTGCTGCACCTGTAATAAGAATGGGTAAAAATGCAAAAATAAATAGAAAAACAATTTTCATTCCAATAGCCACTGTAATTCTTGTTGGATTCCTAAAAGTAAATCCAATTTATGTAATAATAGTTTCAGCTTTATGTGGAATACTTTATGGAATTATTAAGAAAAGGAGAATAGTGAAATGAATATGTGTTGGCAGCTTTTTAGCATTTTTTTTAAAATAGGTCTTTTCAGTTTCGGTGGAGGCTATGCCATGCTCCCATTAATAAGACAGGAAGTTGTTATAAATAATCACTGGCTTGGAGCAAAGGAGTTTACTGATTTAATTGCCATATCTCAGGCCACCCCGGGACCTATAGCAATAAATGGTGCTACATATGTAGGATATAAAGTTTCAGGATTTTTTGGCAGCATATCTGCCACACTTGGAGTTATATTGCCATCATTTATTATTATGCTTATAATAACAAAATTCTTTTTGAGTTTTAAAAATAATGAATATGTTGCAAATGCATTTTTAGGACTGAGACCAGCAACAATAGGCTTAATTGCAGCTGCAGCCATTCTTGTTTCAGCAGATTCATTTATTGACTATAAAAGCTTTATTATTTTTGCAGTGGTTTTTATTGCATCATATAAATATGAAGCAGACCCTATTCTGCTTACTATAATTTCGGGAATAGCTGGATTTCTAATTTACAAATAGATAAATTATTATGTTTTTTGAAAAGTAAAAATATTATAAAAAAAGTTAACGAAGGTGATAATATGATGAAACTTAATACTTCAAAAGAAGTAAATGAATTTATTTCTAATAATGAAATGGCACTACTGTATTTTTCTTCAAAGTCATGCAGCGTATGTGTAGGTATGTTTCCTAAAGTTGAAGAAATGCTGAAAAGCTATCCTAATATTAAAAGCGCAAATATAGATGTAGACAAATCAACAGAAGCAGCTGGTCAGCATTTAATTTTTTCACTGCCTGCAATACTTGTTTATGTAAATGGAAAAGAAACAATTCGTAAAGCAAGAATAATAAGTATGCTGGAGTTGGAAAAGTCTATAAAAAAATACTATGATTTAATTTTTAATTACTAATTATATAATGTTTTGGGTAAAGTATATTTGTAAACTTAATTATAAGTGAGGAGTTATGATGCGGGAAAATAATACTTTAACCTACAGCAAGCCAAAAAGAAAGTATAAGTGGTCAAAAATACTTAAAATAGGGTTCATTACTTATATATTTGGATTAGTAGTTATTATTTTAACACAAAACCCAAACATATTTCCCTCATTAGTCATTTTAGGGAACTTTTTAATTCCTGTTACTTATGTATCTTTTTTCTATGAAAAGAGAGTTATGAGCAAAATAAGAATGTCTGATATTTTAATGGCATTTTTTTATGGAGGATTTTTAGGAACCTTTGCAGCTTCAATTTTAGAGCCATTATTTATATACAAACTGGATTTTAAATCTTCAATGATGGTAGGAGTTATTGAAGAATTTGCAAAAATTATAGGTGTACTTCTAATATCCAGAAAGAATTGCAGCAATAGGGCTATGGATGGTATAATTCTTGGAGCTTCAGCTGGAATGGGATTTGCAGCACTGGAGAGCTCTGGATATGCTTTCACTGCTTTTCTTCACACAGGAGGCAGCTTATCCAGTACCGTTTTTATTACATTGTTAAGAGGAATAATGTCACCACTGGGGCATGGAACCTGGACTGCAATACTGGCAGGTGCACTGGTAAATGAGTGCAGATTTAAACGAGTTAAAATAGGCATGAATGTAATTGGCGCTTATTTAACAGTAGTGCTCCTCCATGGCCTTTGGGATGGGATTCCCTCTGTATTGGTAAAATTTACTTCATATGCATTTACATATCTTATAGCTGATGTTTTTGTTGGACTTATAAGCATTCTAATACTTCATATTATGTGGAAAAAGGCAAAACTGCAGGCTTATGAAGCTGAAGATGGAGGCCAGCTTTAAATGTTATCCATGTATATTCCAAAGACAAAATCACTTTAATCTGATATAATATTTTGAGAATGAGTTGAGGTGATAAGATATGAGTGGAATAGCAGGAGAAGGCTGTGATGTATTAATCCCTTTTAATGAAAGGAGACCTCTTTCGGAAATAGAACACAGCATTACAACAACCTATAGAAGTTCCATATGGTCAAAGTTTCTAAAGGCAATCAAGGAATATAAATTAATTGAAGATGGAGATAAGGTAGCTGTAGCAGTTTCAGGAGGAAAAGACAGTATGTTAATGGCTAAATTATTTCAGCAGCTTCATAAACATAGTCATATTAAATTTGATGTGGAGTATATCGTTGCAGATCCAGGATATCATGAGGACATTAAAAAGCTTTTGATTGATAATTGCAATTATTTAAATATACCTATTGAAATTTTTGATTCAGGTATATTTCAGGTTGTTGACAAAATAGCAAAGGATTATCCATGCTATATGTGTGCCAGAATGCGAAGAGGTGCATTATATAGTAAAGCAAAGGAGCTTGGATGCAATAAACTGGCTTTGGGACATCACTTTAATGATGTCATAGAAACCACATTACTTAACGTGCTTTATTCGGGAAATTTTAAAACCATGCTTCCTAAGCTGAAAGCTAGAAATTTTGAAGGAATTGAATTAATAAGGCCTCTTTACTATATAGAAGAAGAGGATATTCAAAGGTTTACACAGAAAAGCGGAATCTGGCCTTTAAACTGTGCATGCATGGTTGCTGCAAAGAAAATAGGGAACAAAAGATATGAAATTAAAGATTTAATTAAAAATATAAAAAAGAATTTTAATGGTGTTGATAAATCCATATTTAAAGCTGCACAGAATGTAAACATGGATGCCATATTAGGATGGCAGAAAGATGGAAAAAAGTTTTCTTATCTGGATTTTTATGATGAGGAATAATTGACCTTATATGGCATACAAAATATTAATGTACTTGTTAAAAAGTGTTGCAAATTGGACTTTTATATGTTAATATTAGATAGAATTAACAGTGAAATTAATTTATTTTAATGCAGCTGTTAACGGATTTAATAAGATCAACAACATTTCCTCGTTTCAGGAATTTATTGTTAATCACTTTTTAAATCTAATTTTTGAAAAAGGAGGAATGTTGAAATGGCAGATAAAACATTAGTATGTAAAGATTGTGGTAAAGAGTTCGTTTTCACAGAAGGAGAACAGGCTTTCTACAAAGAAAAAGGATTTGAAAATGAACCTGTAAGATGCCCAGAATGCAGAAAAGCAAGAAAGGCTCAGAACAACAATAGAGGGTTCAGAAGATAGTATTTGATTACTATGTGCTCTGTAAGAAGAAATTCCTACAGAGCATTTATTTTTTTGCCAGGTCAGTTAGTATTTCTTTTTTATTAAGCTCAGGGTCCTTTAATACCATATCAAGTAATTTATTTAATATAATACCTATTTGTTTTCCTCTTGGAATTCCTATATTTATTAAGTCTTCACCATTAATATTTAAATCCTTTAAGCTTAAAGGAATTTGTTCATTTATAATTGTGCGGCATTTTTCTTTTAATTTCAGAATGTCTTGAAAATCGCTGTATTTCTTTGCAGAGGATTTTCTATCAGCTATCTGCAGCAAAAACAAATTGTTTAAATTCTCCACTCCAACATTATTAATAAACTTTTTCACACTGAGAGATTTACCTGTGTCGCAGGTTCTCATATGTTCATAAATCAAGTGGCTTACAGACTCTATAGTTTTATTATCGAATTTTAGCCTTTTAAGTATTTCCCTGGAAATATCTCCGCTTACTTTTTGATGACCATAAAAATGTCCCTGACCTTTGTCGTCTAATGTAAAACATTGCACCTTGCCTATATCATGAAGCAAAGCCGCCAGCCTCACATCCAACTCAGCCGGAGCACAATCAACCACTGATAAGGTGTGCTTAAAAATATCTTTATCATGATGAATATTCCTCTGATCAAAATCAACACAGGGAATAAGTTCAGGAATAATATAGGAAAGCAGATTACAATTATATAAGTCTATAATTCCCTTGCTTGGCTTATAAGACATGAGAATTTTGCAAAGTTCATCTCTAATACGTTCGCTGCTGATATTTTTAACCAAATAAGAATTTCTTTTTATGCTGCCAATCAATTCAACAGGCTCCAGATCAAAACCTAATTGACAGGAAAACCTAACAGCCCTAAGCATTCTTAAAGCATCCTCATTAAATCTTTTATCTGCATTACCCACACATCTGATAATTTTATTATTTATATCTTCCATCCCATTAAAATAATCCAGTATTCCTGTTAACTCACTATATGCCATAGCATTAATTGTAAAGTCTCTCCTTGACAAATCCTGTTGAATAGAAGAGGTAAATGTTACCTTATCAGGATGCCTGTTATCCAGGTATTCACTATCGATTCTAAAGGTGGTTATTTCATAACTTGTATTGTTTATAACCACTGTAACTGTGCCGTGCCTTAATCCCGTTTCTATAACTTTTATCTGCCTTTTCCTAAATATATCTATAACATTTTCAGGTAGTGCATTAGTAGTAATGTCCCAATCCAAAGGTTTCCTGCCTATTATGCTGTCTCTAACACATCCTCCTACAATGTATGCATCAAAACCTTCTTTGTTTATTGTATTTAATATATATTTAACATCATCAGGGATGTTGATTTTTATTTTATCCATCATTTTACCTCCAGAGTTTATAAGTATATTTTAGCACAATGGGAATAAATTAATTTAACATAAAAATTTAAAATTATTACAAATAAAAGGATATTCATATAATTTGTAGAAATATATATTATAGCAGTTTGTATTTAATATAACCAACTTGGAAAAGTTGTATGAAGGGAGTTAAATTATGAGGTTAGCTGTTACTTGTGAGCTTGAAAATGAGGCGATGCCTTTGGATTTTCGAAGAAAGATTTTATCATTTTTGAAATATGCTCTTTCCAATTACGATAAAAAATCCTATGAATACTTATATGGGAAAGGCAAAACGGAGCCAAAGGACTTCTGTTTTTCTGTATATTTTCCTGAGGCAAAGATAAGCGGACAAGGTATAAATGTACGGAGCAAAAAATTAATAATTAATATTTCAAGCTATGATATAGAACTTGGAATAAACTTGTATAACAGTTTGATAAGGCAGCAGTGGAGGACTTATGACCTATCTACTTTTAATAAAATTAAAAAAATAATAAATATGAACCTTAAAAAGGAAAAGATAATAAAAAATGATAAAGTTCAATTTCATACATTAAGTCCGATTGTAATAAGAGACCATAACAAAGAACTTGGTACTGATTGGTATTTGACATTTGAAGATAACAATTATGAAAAGATATTAAAAAGAAATTTAAAAAGTGAATTGATAAATAAATTTGATGAAGATGTTACAAAAGATATTGATAATCTAAAAATATCAGATATCAGCATGAAGAAGATAATAGCAAAATCATATGATATTAATATTCCTTGCGCTATAGGAAACTTTGCTTTAGAGGGAAAACAGTATTTATTAAATTATTTTTATAAGGCTGGTTTAGGCAGCAAAAGAAGTCTTGGATTTTCACTTTTAGATATTTTTGAATAGGAGGTGAAGCTAATATGGAAACTGACAAAATCAGGATTACATTAGGGGATTGGATGTGGAATGCTTCTGTAGTTGGTTTTATTAATATAATTGGCGAAGAGAATATTAGTTATGTAAGTAAAGATACCGTAGAGTTCTCAAAGAATGTTTTGAATGAATTTGAGAATAAATACTTCAATTATTTAATTGAAACATATAAAGAAACACTATCATGGTATAAAATAGTTGATTTTAAAAATACCATTACTTATTTTGAAAATAATGAATTTAGCAATTTCAATTTAAAATCTTTGAAGCAGCTAAACAAATATATTAAGGATACTATAAAATATTATATAAAAAGTGCTAGTTATAAATCAGTATATGAGTTAATTGATAGTAAAATTGATATTTTAGAAAAGGAAAAAGAAATAAATACAATAAAAGAGCCAAAGAATGATGGAGAATTTCAAAATAAAAAGGATGATATAATTCTTGAAGTTAAAAAAAGTTTTGATAAGATAAGTGAAATTATTGATTATTGCAACACAGTTAGAGGTAAGAAATATCTTGCTGGGAAAAATGTAATTTATAATGTAATTAAAAATAGCTGGGATGGAATATGCTTTTTAAACCGTCAGACTAAAGAAAAGGATATGTATATAGATTATAAAAAATATTTTGTAGATCCTGCTATGGAGTATATTGATTCAGATAAGAAAAAATATAAATTTAGCTGTATTACATGCAATAAATCAATAAAGGATTTAAATAATGATCTAAGCTTTCTAAATGAAACGGGATTTGATGTAGGGAGAAAGTCTTCGCATGTTTGGAATTTTACAAATGACATAGCTATATGTCCAGTTTGTAAGCTGATATACTCGTGTATACCTGCCGGTATGGTTTATGTGTATGATAGGGGAATTTATATTAATGCAAATTTCAGCATTAAAAAAGCATTGAACATAAACAATAATATAAAAACGGATATATTAGTAAAGAATAAAAAATTGTCTAACCAAAGCATATACAGGGCTTTAATCAATTCTATAAATGAAAAAGTTAATGAGAATGTTAAATATGAGCTGGCAGATATCCAAGTTATAAGATTTGAAAATGGAAGTTATAGATTTAACATTTTGGCTAGAAAGACTATTGAGACAATAAACAAGTCAGAATCAGAGTTAAATCATATAATTAACGCAGGCTTTAAAGAAGCAAAAATAAATTATAATATTTACGAATTAGTTGTAAAAAGGATTTTTAATAATCAAAATCTATACACATTAATTCATAAGACCATTTTATATAAACTTACAAATGATGAAAGTTGTTACTACAATATGAGTCATGTAGAAAGTTTATTGTATATAAATAAAAAATTGTTAGGGGGTATGGGTTATATGCAAAATGTTGATAAGGAGAGAGATATTATAAAAGAATCAAAATCTTCAGGCTATCACCTTAGAGAAGAATACAAGTCAAAAGAAGCAGATAACAAGCTTCCAGGTATAAGCTACAGGCTTTTAAATGCATTAAAAACAGATAATAAAAATATGTTTATGGATGTAACACTTAATTGCTATCTATATGTCAGAAAAGAAGTTCCGCGAGTATTTATAGATGCTTTAAAAGATGACGATGCATTTAAGACTATAGGATATGCTTTTGTTGCGGGCTTAATTGACGAAAAGAAAAGTAAAGATTCACAAAATGCATAAAAAGTTAGATTATTAATTTTTTAGAAAAATGGAGGGAAATAATTATGAAATCTAAAGGGTTAACATTAACCGTAATTTTTCAGGCTGAGAGTGCAAATTATGGCGAAGGAATAGGGAATGTAGCTTCATTAAAGAAAATTTCCAGAAACAAAGGAGATCAGTATACTTATATATCAAGACAGGCCATAAGATACAATATTATAGAGCAATTAGGAGAAGATACTGCCCCCGTAAAGGCTGAAGGAAGCGGCGATAAGAAAGTAATTCAATTTAGTGAAGATGCAACAATAGACAAATATCCAGAAATAGACTTTTTCGGATATTTAAAAACAGAAAAAAGTACATCAGGGAAAAAAAGAAGTGCAAAGGTAAGATTATCGAATGCAATATCGTTGGAAACATTTAAAGGAGATTTAGACTTTCTAACTAATAAAGGACAAGCTGATAAAATAAATGAAAATATGAATATTGCTCAGGCGGAAATACATAAATCATATTACAGATATACAATAACTGCTGATTTGGATCAGATAGGAATTGACAAGGAATACAAGATAGAAATTGCAAATAAAGAAAAAGCTAGAAGGGTTAATAAATTATTAGATACAATAGCCTTTTTATATAGAGATATAAGGGGGAGAAGGGAAGACTTAAAACCATTGTTTGTCATTGGCGGCGTATATGATATAAAAAATCCGGTATTCCAAAATGTGGTAGATGTAAAAGATAACAAAATCTTAATTAATGACATTAAAGGGGTTATGTATGATAATTTGAAAAATGAAACTTATTGTGGGGTAGTTGAAGGAAAGTTTGATAATGGGGATGAGATAAAAGAGGAATTGAAAGCTAAAACCATGCCTGAATTTTTTAGCATCGTTAAGCAAAAGGTGGATGACTACTATGAAGGGAATTAGGCTAAGACTTTGGCAGGATATGGTGAATTATAAGAAGCCAACAAGTTTTCAGATTAAGGAGACATATCCTCTGCCTCCATATTCAACAATAATAGGAATGGTTCATAACCTGTGCGGATATGAAGAGTATAAACCAATGAATATAAGTGTCCAGGGAAAACATTTTTCAAAAGTTAATGATTTATATACAAGGTATGAATTTAAAAATGGAATGAAATATGAAGCGGCTAGGCACCAGTTAAAAGTCAATGAGTATGGCATATGCCGAGGAATAGCAACAGCAGAGCTTCTAGTAGATGTTGAGCTTTTGATTCACATAGTGCCTGAAGACCAGACACTTGTAAATGAAATTAGGGATGCTTTTCTTTATCCAAGGGAGTACCCATCATTAGGCAGAAGAGAAGATCTGGCAACCATATTAGAGGGACCTAAAGTAGTAGAAATAGAGAAAAAGGTTTTAGATTCTACCATAAGATTAGAAAAGGATTATGGTGCATATATACCTTTAGATATGATTGAAGACGAAAAAGTTTTGATGAAAAATTCTGTAAATGGAATTAGCATGACTGGAACAAGATATAAAATTTCTAAAAACTATAGGCTCATAAATTATGGTACTGAAAAATTACCTAAAATCTTTAGAAAGTGGGAAAAGAAAGATGTAGTTTATGGTACAAATCTTTCTGCACTAGAAGACAATGAGGTTTATGTGGACGAAGATAACAAAGTTGTATTTCTGATATAAATTTTTATGAGGCGTGTGAAATGAATGAAAACTATTTAGCAAAATCAATCCCTAAAGAGGATATACAAACTCATACAAATAATCTACTGCGTAATTATGAAAAGTTAAAAAGTTTATATCCCAATATTAAAGTTAATTGGTCATTGTTATATAATGCCTGCTTATATCATGATTTAGGAAAAATGAATTTAAAATTTCAAAGCAGGATTCATGGCAAAAAATATCCGGGTGAAATACCACATGGAGTATTAAGCCTGGCATTTATAAATTACAAAAAGCTAAGGAAAGTTTATGGATATAGCAGAAATGACATTAAAATATTATTTCATAGTATAGCTTATCATCATGACAGAGATTTTGATTTTGAAATTGAAGATGTTGAAGAAGAAATAAGAAACATGAGGGAACAGTTTAATAATTTTCATTATGATAAATTAGGCGAAGATAAATTTTTAGCTGATACTATTGAGGACTCTTATTTTGTTAAAAATGACAGGATATATGACGATGAAGATTCATTTTATAATTATATAATGGTCAAAGGGCTGTTGAACAGACTCGATTATTCTGCAAGTGCTTATGTTGATGTAGAAAATAAAAATGATTTTCTTCAACCTTCATTAAATAATCTGCTTAAGGGATGGCAAGAAAAGGATTCTAAGTTAAAATGGAATGAACTTCAGGAATATATGATAAAAAATAGAAATGAAAATGTTATTGTAATTGCACAAACAGGTATGGGAAAAACAGAAGCTGGATTGTTGTGGCTGGGTGAGGATAAAGGATTCTTCACCCTGCCTCTAAAAAGTGCAATAAATTCTATTTATAATAGGATAAGAGAAAATATTGTTACTGAAAATATAGAAAATCGGGTTGGAATGCTGCATTCGGAAACGTATAGCAAATATATAGAGGTACAAGAAAAAAGTGACAACAAAGACGAAATCAATCTGGAAAATTATTATACAAAGACCAAACAACTCTCTCTTCCATTAACTATCTGCACATTAGATCAAATATTTGACTTCGTGTACAGATATAGGGGCTTTGAACCAAAGCTTGCCACTCTTTCATACTCAAAGATTATAATTGATGAAATTCAGATGTATTCTTCAGATTTACTTGCTTATTTATTACTAGGACTTTCATATATATCAAAGCTAGGAGGGAAATTTGCAATATTGACCGCAACTCTTCCAAATATTGTTGTAGATTTATTAAGGTCAGAAAATATTAAGTTTCAAAACATAAAAGTATTTATTAATGATAGGATAAGGCATAGTATAAAAATAGAAAACAAGGAAATAAACTCAGAAGATATATTTAAAAGATATAAAAATAATAAAATTTTAATTATTTGTAATACTGTAAAAGCTGCAACAAGAATTTATAAGGAGTTAGTAAAGAAGATTAATGATAAAGAAGTGAACTTACTGCACAGTAATTTTATTAAAAAGGATAGAGCTATAAAAGAAAGTGAAATTCAAGAAATGGGTGATAAAAAAAATAAATCTCATGGTATCTGGGTCGCCACACAAATAGTAGAAGCCTCACTGGATATTGACTTTGATTTGCTATTTACAGAACTCTCTGATTTAAATGGTTTATTTCAAAGAATGGGGAGATGTTATAGGGATAGAGATTTAGATGTTGATTATAATTGCTTTGTATATACAGGTGGTCAAAAAGGATGTAGTGGAGTAGGAAAATTTATAGATAAGGATATTTTTGAATTTTCTAAAGAAGCAATAAAAGATATTAGTGGAATAATTAATGAAAAAACAAAAGTAGAATTGGTCTCAAAGCTATATACTACAGAGAAGTTATCTGAAACCCAATATTATAAGGACATTATAGAAAATATAAAATATGTAAAAAGCATTGAATGTTATGAATTGGATAAGACTGAAATGCAGAAAAGATTCAGAAATATTGATTCTGTTACAATAATACCTAAAAAGGTTTATGAAGAAAACATTGAAACAATAAACAGCTGTAAAAATATTTTAAATAAACCCTTTGATAAGAATATGTCTGATAAAGAAAGAAAATCCTTAAAGATAGAAAAAATCAAATCAAGAAATAGTATTATGGAATTTACGGTTTCTTTGTATGGTCGCATTGTCAGAAATGCTGAAAGCAAAACCCTTAATTTGAACAAATATGAACAAATTCCAATATTGGAATGCGATTATAATAATAAAACTGGTGTTGAAAACATAGTTTTTAAAAGTAAAAAAATCGATTATTCTGAACTTACTTTTTAAAAGCAATTTGGTAATATGTCAAGAACAAAATAAAAAGAAAATGAAATGATTCTTCAAAAAAAGGGTAACCCTAATAAACATACAGTCAAATCAGAATGTATGTTCGTGTGTCTTATATAATTAATCTACTCTATTTGAAGAGTAGAGTTGATTTTTAGCCAGCAATCCAAAAATCAAACGGATTAATTTACGAGAAGTTAGCGCGAGTGC
This sequence comes from Clostridium sp. JN-9, assembly GCF_004103695.1. Taxonomy (NCBI): domain Bacteria; kingdom Bacillati; phylum Bacillota; class Clostridia; order Eubacteriales; family Clostridiaceae; genus Clostridium; species Clostridium sp. JN-9. The sequence goes on from NZ_CP035280.1 coordinate 426,526, forward strand.
TCGTTTATGCTGATGTGTAGTCACTTCAGCAAATTTCTTCTGGTAGAAAGCTTGATATTCAGGAACGTGTCTTATGACACTACCAGCGGCTTCTATCAGATAATAACGTAAATAACGGTTACCTGCTTTGTTCATTGGCGTATTTTCAGCCTTGAAATCACCAGATTGATTTTCTTTCCATACGATGCCAGCATATTTAGCAATAGCATCATTATTAGGGAATGCATGCACACTGCCTAATTCGGCAAGAATACCACTGGAATAAACAGGGCCAAAACCAGGGATTGACATGAGAATTTGATATTCCACAGGATTCATTCCCATAACCGCTTTCTCAATGGCTTTATTAATAGTACTCAGTTCTTTTTCAAAAGCCTGAATACAGTTAAAAGAGCATGCAATTGAAGTCGTTAATGGCTCATACAAACATTTATCAAGGCGATATGAATTACGAGCAGCTTGTTGAAGAATTTTAGCAGTCATCTGTGGATCAGAAATTCTCTTTCGACTCTTTGTATTGATGAATTCAACAAGTTCTTCTATGGAAGCATTTGCAATGTCTTCAGAAGATAAAAAATCCGTCAGGATAGAGGAAGCAGTGGCACCATATTTATTAGAAAAAGGATGTTCTTCACCATCTAACAAAGCAAATTCGCTAAACTTGAGAAATACATTTGATAGCATATATGTCTTCTCCCTGGTTAAGCATTCAACTATATGAAGCCTGTGTCTTGTAAGCCTTTGTAGGGCAAGGTATTGAGAACCACGCCAAGGCTCAGTATGAATCCTGCCGACTCTTGCAAAATCAGCAATAACAAAAGAGTCAATGCCATCATTTTTGTTAAGAGCATTAAAGGAATCTTTGTAGTTAGCAACTTCCTTAGGATTCAAACAGTAGACGTAGGGTTTATATGGCACAAGTTTTTCACTTGCAGATAAAAAATTAGCTATATGCACGCCATAAAATGAAGTAGACTCAAGACCAATAATAGTAACCTTAAATATATTATTTTCTAGTATCTTGACGAGCATGGATTCTAGTTGTTCTGCACCAGATTGTGTATTAGGAACAGGTTTCATTTTAATAAAAAATTCCTGTTCAAAGTTAATTGCAGAGACAACATTTTGTCTCGCACCAATATCGATACCAACAAATAGAGTTGATAAGTAATCTACTTTCTTCATGAAATCACCACCTTTCGAAAGTAATGAGGAAATTAGAAAAGGAATTATCCTAATCCAGAGTACTGACTGCAACCTCGCGTAATCAGCATTCAACCAAGCGAAATACCTTGCTGGTGGCTACGAATGGAGATGCAACATTTGTGTAAGCAGAATTTGATACTCTGGTCAGGCTGCAAGCTTTCTAGGCAATAACAATATGTTTTGCAGGAGAATACAGCAGTAACCTTCGCTAAAGTCCGTTAGGACTATTTTAGCATTAGGAAATTCCTTTATAAATAGTTAATGTAAGTTGTATAGATAGGAATGTAAAATAGATAGCAATAATGAATTGGGGGAATCCCCACAGAAAAACATAGATACTTTCTTATCTATACTAAAATATAAAAATAAATAAGTTTATAGCAGTCATTTAACTGACTATAAACTTATTATACGAGGAGGAATATTACTTGAAGAAAATAACTGGGAGCATGTTTTATTACTATTTTGTCTGCCATAGGAAGCTCTGGTGTTTTTATAATGATATAACAATGGAAAATACAAATGAAGATGTAATGCTTGGAAAGCTTATAGATGAAAATAGTTATGAAAGGGAAAGTAAGCATGTTATGATTGATGAAACTGTAAATATTGATTTTATAAAGGATTGGAAAATGCTTCATGAAGTGAAAAAGAGTAAAAGTATAGAGAAAGCGGGAATTTGGCAGCTTAAATATTATCTCTATTTTTTAAATGAAAGAGGAATTAAAATAGAAAAAGGTATTCTCGACTACCCTACACTTAGGAAAAGGGAAGAAGTCAGATTAGAAAAAGGAGATAAAGAAAAAATTCATGATATTCTTATTGAGATTGAAAATATAGCTTTACAGAAGAACATGCCTCCAGTAATTAATGAAAAAATATGCAGGAAATGTGCATATTTTGAATACTGTTATATTTAGGTGGGTGATATATATGTCTGAAAGTTACTATTTATTCGCAAATGGTGAGCTTAAAAGAAAAGATAATGTAATAAGATTAAGTACTGCTGATGGTAGGTATAAAGACTTGAAAATAGAAATGACTAGAGATATTTACTTATTTGGTGAAGTTTCTGTAAATACTAAATGTATAAATTATCTTGGACAAATGAATGTACCTGTTCACTTCTTTAATTATTATGGATTTTATACAGGCAGTTTCTATCCAAAAGAAACTAATGTTTCAGGCAAACTATTGATTGAGCAGGTAACCAATTATATAGATGAGACAAAGAGAGTTGAAATAGCGCAAAGTTTTGTTGAAGCTGCAAGTTATAATATTTTAAGAAATCTAAGATATTATAATGAGCGAGGTAAAGATTTAAACAACGAGATTGATGAAATAAAGCGATTAAGGGGATTTATAGATAGTACAAAGAGTGTTTCTGAACTTTTAGGAGTTGAGGGGAATATTAGAAAGGTTTATTATAGCGGGTGGAATACTATAGTAAATCAAGAGATAAATTTTGATAAAAGAACGAAGAGGCCACCAGATAATATGATAAACACACTTATTTCATTTATCAACTCCCTTGTATATGTAAGCTGTTTATCTGAAATTTATACAACTCAGTTAAATCCTACTATCAGTTATTTACATAGTGCTGGTGAAAGAAGATTTTCGCTATGCCTAGATATATCAGAAATCTTTAAACCTCTCATTGCAGACAGACTCATATTTTCTTTATTAAATAAAAACATTATAACAGAAGATGATTTTGATAAAGGATCAAACTTTTTATACTTAAAAGAAAAAGGTAGAAAGAGAATTTTACAGGAATATGATGAAAAACTTAATCAAACTATTAAGCATAAAACACTTGGAAGAAATGTATCATATAGATATTTAATAAGATTGGAGTGTTATAAATTAATTAAGCATTTAATAGGAGAGAAAAAATACGAAGGATTTAGGATGTGGTGGTAATTCTATGTATGTTATATTAGTTTACGATATAGTTTTGGATGAAGGCGGTGCAAGAGTATCAAGGAATATATTTAAAATATGTAAAAAATATTTGACACATGTACAAAAATCAGTATTTGAAGGTGATATAACTTCAGCATTGTTGCAAAAACTTAAGCTAGAGCTAAATGCTTACATCAGAAAAGATATGGATTCAATAATTATTTTTAAGAGTAGAGATCAAAAATGGTTGAAGAAAGAGTTTTGGGGTCAAGAAGATGATAAAACATCTAATTTTTTCTAATGTTTTTAATACAGTCTGTCTACCTCCAGTAATGTAAAATTGCTATAAGGTAGACAGATGTGAATTTATTGAATTTACAATGGTTTTATGAATTTTTATTTGAAATATTTAATTTTTTAATATAAAATTTAATTACCGACAGAAAGGGTGGGTAGGATGTAGTGATTTAGGGCCTTCTACAGCCACCTGTTTTTATATAACCATACTGGAATGTAAATATAAGCCAGGAGGTCAGGGTGGAGATATTACTGAGGTTTTTATATAACCATACTGGAATGTAAATTGCAATAACTCTTGCCTCAATAGCACTAAAATCGGCGTTTTTATATAACCATACTGGAATGTAAATTTAAGTACAGCTATGGATATTATTGCTGCAAATATAGTTTTTATATAACCATACTGGAATGTAAATGTCTGAGGATGATGTAAGGACTGAGGATGCAAGAGAGTTTTTATATAACCATACTGGAATGTAAATTCAACATCGTAAGTAAATGTCCATACTGTAGTTTTTGTTTTTATATAACCATACTGGAATGTAAATGAATTATACCTCAAGGTGTAAAAAATACTTTTGGTACGTTTTTATATAACCATACTGGAATGTAAATTCACATGAAGAGCTTGGCCAATACATAAGCCTTGAGTTTTTATATAACCATACTGGAATGTAAATGTCCAACCCTGTCCAGCTCAGCCTTAAATTCTTCTGGTTTTTATATAACCATACTGGAATGTAAATGTACAAGCAATGGAAAATCCGATTATAGCGCATATTGTTTTTATATAACCATACTGGAATGTAAATTTAATTATTACAATTTTTAAAATCATCATATAATCCGTTTTTATATAACCATACTGGAATGTAAATCAATTAGTCGCAGCGCTTCCACAAATAGTAAAGGCGTTTTTATATAACCATACTGGAATGTAAATATGGATGGATTTGTGGTTACTGTTGCAGGATCAGGTGTTTTTATATAACCATACTGGAATGTAAATTTTAATGCAATAAAGCCATGCTTGTATAAAGCAGGTGGTTTTTATATAACCATACTGGAATGTAAATAACACTGAAGGATTTCTTAGAAGCTTTATTAATGGAGTTTTTATATAACCATACTGGAATGTAAATAGATGAAATTGATATGAGTAATGAAATCCATATAGAGTTTTTATATAACCATACTGGAATGTAAATATACTAATAGCGGATTTTATAGTAAAAAGGTTAGAAGTTTTTATATAACCATACTGGAATGTAAATTTCTAAGTTTATAAAGTGAAGTTAAATACATATCTTGGTTTTTATATAACCATACTGGAATGTAAATATTCTATAATTTCATCAACTGTCATAAAGTACCTCCGTTTTTATATAACCATACTGGAATGTAAATTTAGCAACTGTAACCACTGACGATTTGAGAATGTACGTTTTTATATAACCATACTGGAATGTAAATAAAATCAGCATGGATGGATTAGGTAATTATAGTAGGGTTTTTATATAACCATACTGGAATGTAAATTTTCATATATATCTCTGGGATCAGTCAGATTTTCATTGTTTTTATATAACCATACTGGAATGTAAATGGCTATTTAAATATGCAGCGCTATTATGATGGGGAAGTTTTTATATAACCATACTGGAATGTAAATTGGTTTATAGGAAAAGATGTTGCAGAAGCACTAGGAGTTTTTATATAACCATACTGGAATGTAAATTTCAAAAGAGTTTGTATTGACTTAGTTGAGGATTTAGTTTTTATATAACCATACTGGAATGTAAATTCATTAAAAACAATATATAGAATTGCTGATGCTTTGTTTTTATATAACCATACTGGAATGTAAATTATTTCCATCTGCTGCAGCTTCAACATCTTTTTTTAGTTTTTATATAACCATACTGGAATGTAAATTACAGCACAGAAAAATTGCAAAAGGATTATGGATTCGTTTTTATATAACCATACTGGAATGTAAATGGAAAATACTTTTCTTTAGTTTCAATACCTGGTGCGTTTTTATATAACCATACTGGAATGTAAATCTCTGAGACTACTATGCTATAATACAAGTATCTCAGTTTTTATATAACCATACTGGAATGTAAATTAAGCAATGCCGAAGAAAAAGCACTTCGTGGTGTAAGTTTTTATATAACCATACTGGAATGTAAATAGACAAGTCCTGCAGAGCAAAGACAGCAGGATGAAGGTTTTTATATAACCATACTGGAATGTAAATGCCTCAGTAACCTTAATCATTGTTTCACCCAGGCAGGTTTTTATATAACCATACTGGAATGTAAATGTTACTATTTGGTTAGTCTCACAATATGGGTATCCGTTTTTATATAACCATACTGGAATGTAAATGTTGTAACCACCTATCTTCACCATCCATATATGCTCGTTTTTATATAACCATACTGGAATGTAAATGCTTAATGGAAAATTATCCACAAAAACAGGACTTGCGTTTTTATATAACCATACTGGAATGTAAATGTATTAGCTGCATTCGTCTAATTACCACTGAAATAAGTTTTTATATAACCATACTGGAATGTAAATATCTCATTTTGTAAATTACCAGCAACATCACCGCTTGTTTTTATATAACCATACTGGAATGTAAATGTGCTTGAAGCAATTCTTGTTGTAATTCGTCATAAGGTTTTTATATAACCATACTGGAATGTAAATTTGATAATTCTTTATTCTCAATTTCATCCAATAGTAGTTTTTATATAACCATACTGGAATGTAAATTAAAATAATCCTTTTTTATCTGTTCCACCAGTTGCGTTTTTATATAACCATACTGGAATGTAAATCACAAGTTAATAAAGTCATAGACTATAATAAAGAGGTTTTTATATAACCATACTGGAATGTAAATAAAAAATATAATATTCTTTATGGTGGCACCGGAAGGTTTTTATATAACCATACTGGAATGTAAATACTTTATAAAATCGTCTTATAAATTGCAAGCTCTCGTTTTTATATAACCATACTGGAATGTAAATTCTGTTGAATAATATACTTTATATGTTAGTACATCGTTTTTATATAACCATACTGGAATGTAAATACCTCATACATTTCAAGCATGTGCAAAGTTAAATCAGTTTTTATATAACCATACTGGAATGTAAATTTAGCTCCGTTGGAGAGAATTCACAAGTTTTCCCTTGTTTTTATATAACCATACTGGAATGTAAATAAACAAGTTTTGATGATGTATATAATGTTTTAGAAGTTTTTATATAACCATACTGGAATGTAAATATTAGTAACTCTGCTTTTATGACTAAAAGAATGAACAGTTTTTATATAACCATACTGGAATGTAAATAATTGATCTAATGTTGTTTTACTCCAATTTTCAATTGTTTTTATATAACCATACTGGAATGTAAATTTAGGAAACGTATCCTCGCAGGATTTTGCAAACATAGTTTTTATATAACCATACTGGAATGTAAATTCCAAAACAACAGGAGTATTGGCTTTTAAGTTTTTAGTTTTTATATAACCATACTGGAATGTAAATTTTTTTAAGTTGTGTAGGACTATTAGGATTACTAAGCGTTTTTATATAACCATACTGGAATGTAAATTAAAGTTGAAGAGGAGCGTTTTTTACAACCTCCTGGTTTTTATATAACCATACTGGAATGTAAATGTTATAAACGTTATAGCACTAGCTAATGCTGTTGCAGTTTTTATATAACCATACTGGAATGTAAATGTATCAATATTCATATTGTTTTCATTTCCTACACCGTTTTTATATAACCATACTGGAATGTAAATACAATAGTCACACGTATATCCCCATCTATTGCATCTGTTTTTATATAACCATACTGGAATGTAAATTATGTTACAACTTCTAAATCTGTAATAACAACTGGAGGTTTTTATATAACCATACTGGAATGTAAATTGCAGTTGCACACATAAGTTTTAATTTATTACCATTGTTTTTATATAACCATACTGGAATGTAAATTATTGAGTAAGTTATTATATCCTTTAATCAAATTTGGTTTTTATATAACCATACTGGAATGTAAATTCAAGAAAACTCCTCCTTTTATATATATCCATGTCGGTTTTTATATAACCATACTGGAATGTAAATACGGGAACATCACAGAAAGAACAATTATATTTTGTAGTTTTTATATAACCATACTGGAATGTAAATATCTTAGTTCATAATGCTATCAGAATAGCTCAATCGTTTTTATATAACCATACTGGAATGTAAATGAAGCAGGGCCACAGAATCCAACTATTGCTCAATAGTTTTTATATAACCATACTGGAATGTAAATAAAGATTTATTAAGCAAAGAACCATTGCAATCAATAGTTTTTATATAACCATACTGGAATGTAAATTGTACTATCTACACTCATAGCATTTATTTACCTCCTGTTTTTATATAACCATACTGGAATGTAAATTTTTATATTTTTCCATTGCTTCAGTATCACCATCAGTTTTTATATAACCATACTGGAATGTAAATTTACCTTATATGTTATAACGTATTGATACCCCTTAGTTTTTATATAACCATACTGGAATGTAAATTTTGTTAAACTTCTTTGCTATCAACTTCGTTAAACGTTTTTATATAACCATACTGGAATGTAAATACTTTATTTACATGTTCATGAATTTGATTAACCATGTTTTTATATAACCATACTGGAATGTAAATTGATATATCTACCCTTAACATGGTTACATAAACAGTGTTTTTATATAACCATACTGGAATGTAAATTTTGTCTACTCTTCCTTGTTGTCAACTTCGTTAAAGTTTTTATATAACCATACTGGAATGTAAATGCAATTATTATTGGTCTGCTCAAATAGAAATTCTTTGTTTTTATATAACCATACTGGAATGTAAATCAACATGGCTGAATTGGCTAGAGCAAAAGAATCAACGTTTTTATATAACCATACTGGAATGTAAATCCATTACATTTGACACTATGCATAAAAATAAGCACGTTTTTATATAACCATACTGGAATGTAAATGCTTCTATCCAGTCGGTTACATCTTTGTTATCTCCGTTTTTATATAACCATACTGGAATGTAAATCTGGAAGAATGTATTTAGAACTCTTCTAGTATTGTCGTTTTTATATAACCATACTGGAATGTAAATGTATGAGAAAGAACAGCAAATAGTCGAATGGTTGCAGTTTTTATATAACCATACTGGAATGTAAATAGTATCACTCATGCCACTTTCTACAAGCTCAGCTACGTTTTTATATAACCATACTGGAATGTAAATTGGAAAGTTTAACAGAAATTGAAAGATTGATTATTAGTTTTTATATAACCATACTGGAATGTAAATACTTGAAACTCTTGCTTGTGTTATTTGGAATAGCAAGGTTTTTATATAACCATACTGGAATGTAAATATGACAGAATTTTAGAGATGTGTACGCCAGTTCTTAGTTTTTATATAACCATACTGGAATGTAAATTGAAAATGCAGTAAAACATGGGTTTTGGGAAGATTGGTTTTTATATAACCATACTGGAATGTAAATGATTTCATAGCACCTATTATGCTTTGGTAAAACTTAGTTTTTATATAACCATACTGGAATGTAAATTCCAAAACAACAGGAGTATTGGCTTTTAAGTTTTTAGTTTTTATATAACCATACTGGAATGTAAATTTTTTTAAGTTGTGTAGGACTATTAGGATTACTAAGCGTTTTTATATAACCATACTGGAATGTAAATAAAACTAGAAATTTACTATTTTTACATGGGGAATGAGTTTTTATATAACCATACTGGAATGTAAATTGGGAAGATGGAGGGAACAAATCTTAGGAGGAGTTGTTTTTATATAACCATACTGGAATGTAAATTAATTATTATAACACAAATATTTATAAGGAACTAGGTTTTTATATAACCATACTGGAATGTAAATTTACAACATTGACAAGAATTTCTGAGGATAATTTTAGTTTTTATATAACCATACTGGAATGTAAATAACTCTTGGAGACATTGACACTACAGATGGGCATATGTTTTTATATAACCATACTGGAATGTAAATTGGGAAGATGGAGGGAACAAATCTTAGGAGGAGTTCGTTTTTATATAACCATACTGGAATGTAAATAGTTTAAAAGACATTGTATTCTTGGGTTCTTAAGTGGGTTTTTATATAACCATACTGGAATGTAAATTGGGTATGGGTAATCGAGTTCGAAAGAGTTAAGTCAGTTTTTATATAACCATACTGGAATGTAAATGTCTGTGGAAATCCAAAACTGTTACATGCTCATGTGGTTTTTATATAACCATACTGGAATGTAAATAAGAGAGAGGCTATAGTTAATGCAGATGATGAATAGTTTTTATATAACCATACTGGAATGTAAATCAAACTAAAAAGTAACACACCTGGTGGACTGCCATCGTTTTTATATAACCATACTGGAATGTAAATCAATAAACCCTGTTGGCAATGTTTCCTTAGTATAACGTTTTTATATAACCATACTGGAATGTAAATCCAGTAAGTAGCCTTAATTTATACTGTTGGCCATCGTTTTTATATAACCATACTGGAATGTAAATTGTCGCAATTTATTTCTTGTTGCATCCTTAAAATAAGTTTTTATATAACCATACTGGAATGTAAATATATCTTTCACGTCTTCTACTATTTTTATATAATAAAGTTTTTATATAACCATACTGGAATGTAAATTATTGCGATATAACAGCAGCTGTAAAAGGAACTAAGGTTTTTATATAACCATACTGGAATGTAAATCAGTTCTTTTCTTTTATTTATAATGTCTTTTGCTGTGTTTTTATATAACCATACTGGAATGTAAATATGATATTGGAAGATGGACTTGATTTTCAGCAGTTTGTTTTTATATAACCATACTGGAATGTAAATTTGTGCAGGAGGCTTGATTATGATAGCTGGTGAAAAGTTTTTATATAACCATACTGGAATGTAAATGCAAAATAATCTATAATACTAGTACTATCAACATAGTTTTTATATAACCATACTGGAATGTAAATAGTACCAGAGAAATTACGCATGTTGTTAGAAACAGAGTTTTTATTATAACTATACCCCTGTGTAAATTCATTAGAATTTAAATTTTTACACTTACATATAGATTATAAGTGCCTTAGCCTTGACATGTGATGTATTTAAATTTGTTATTATTAATTAAGCTAATATTATATATGGTAAGATATATATAACAAACAAGTGATATAATTGATATTTCTATTCGTGATTTCTGCTAATTGATGAACTATGGAAAGGTTAAGATTGGGGGCTTTACATTGGGGGATTACTACTTTAAAGGCGATGGAAGACATAAACTTAATAGAAAAGAAAAGGTATACGAAAAGCTGAAAACGATAACAAGAACTCTAAAGATTAACAATGATAGCTATAGGGATGAAGTTGGATTTGATGCTGGTTATATAGCTAAAATGCTGAATATTTCAAGAAATAATGTAAGCAAGGAATTAAACTGTCTCTTAAATGAAGGAAAAGCTATTAAGATTTTAGGAAAGCCTGTACTATATCTAGATAAAATATACATTGAATCAAAATTCAATATTATTATTGATGATCCTATTATTGCAAATGCTGATAAATTAAAAAAATTAATATTTAAGGATTCATTTGATAATTTAACTAAAGAAAATAGCAATAAAATTCTTTATGAAGAAGTATCTGATTCTAACAAAATAAGAAGGTCTGTTTTTGACAATATCATAGGCTCAGATGATAGCTTAAAAAAACAAGTAAATCAAGCTAAGGCAGCAATAATGTATCCACCAAAGGGATTACATACTTTACTTATTGGTCCCACAGGAACTGGAAAAACTACTTTTGCAGAAGTTATGTATCGTTATGCTGTAGAAATTGGGAAATTAAAACCTAATGCACCTTATGTAATATTTAATTGTGCTGATTATGCTGAAAACTCACAACTTTTAATTTCTCATCTTTTTGGTTATGTAAAAGGTGCATTTACTGGTGCTGATACAGAGAAAAAGGGACTGGTAGACCAAGCAAATGGTGGGATATTCTTTTTAGATGAAGTTCATCGCCTGTCTCCTGAAGGCCAGGAAATGTTATTTACACTTATCGATAGAGGAAAATATCGCAGATTAGGGGAATCTGAAAATACAAGAAGTGCGGATATACTTATAATTGCTGCCACCACAGAAAATCCAAAGTCAGCAATCTTAGGTACATTTCTTAGAAGAATACCTGTTGTAATTAATCTCCCAAGTTTAAGTCAGCGTTCATTAAAGGAAAGAATGACACTTATTTGTAGATTTTTTAGAGATGAATCTTCAAAAATTAAGGAACCTGTAACTGTGCAAAAAGAGGTTTTAAAGGTTTTGTTATTATACAATTGTCCGGGAAATATTGGCCAATTGAAGAATGATATTCAATTAATTTGTGCAAATGCATTTCTAGAATATGTTACAAAACAACAGGATTCCATAAATATTAAATTATCACAAATTTCTTATAGATTTAAAGAAGGATTATTTTCTATAGATAATAAAAGAGAAGAATTAACTCAAAATTTTAATCTCAATGATTTTGAAAATATAACCTTTAATGGTATTACAGAAAGTTTAGATGACAATTTAAAGGATGTGATTCTTTATGATGAATATAAAACTGAAGAAGATTTTTATGATTTAATCTTAAAAAATGCACAAAAGTTTTATAATGAAGGCTTTTCTACAAATCAGATTATAGAAAATATAAATAAGCAAATTGAAAATCGCTTTGATTCCACACCTTCTAAAGTAAAAAATGGAGGCGAAACAAAAGCTGATAAAGAAGTTATTCTTAAAATTGTAACTCCTGATATTATTAAGATTGTGAAGGATTCACTAATAGAAACTGTTGGTATACTAAATACGTCATATGAAAAAGTGGTATATAGCCTGGCATTGCACATTGAAACCCTTATAGAAAGGCTTAAATCAGGGCATATTGTGATACATCCTAATATTCAAAAAGCCTATAAAGATCATAAAAATGAATATGCAATAGCCCAGAAAATCAAATGCAAACTTGAGGAAAAATCCTCAATTAAAATACCAGATGATGAGGTAGCTTTTATAGCCACGTTTTTATATTCAGTAAATATGAAAAAGGAACAGGGAAATATTGAAGTGTTAGTTATTACTCATGGATACGCCACTGCAACTAATATGGTTCAAGTAGTAAAAACACTTTTAGGATATGATTGTATTCATGCTTTAGATATGCCATTAGAAGAAAAGGCTGAAGTGGCTTTAGAAAAAGCTACTAGCATAGTAAAAAAAATAGATAAAGGCAGAGGAGTCCTTTTATTAGTTGACATGGGATCTCTTACTACGTTCTCAGAAATAATCACAGAAAAAACTGGGATACCAACAAGAACTATTAGAATGGTAAGTACACCTATGGTAATAGAGGCAGCCAGAAAAGCCATGATGCCTAATATGAATTTAGATTTATTAGTCCAAAGTGTATTAAACACCAGTTACTTAATTGGAGAAGGAGTAAAAGTCAACAATTCTGCAGCTAAAGTTCAATGCCCTCATCTTATTTATGAGGATCGCTCAATAAATATGCTGGAGGAGACGCTTACTTTTTTAAATGTAAAAAAGGCTCATAAAACTCTAAGTAAAGTATTAGAAAAGATTGCTTTAGCATGCAATAAAAGTATAGATGAGATAATATATATCAAATTTTTGTTTCATTGTTCATGTATGATTGAAAGAGTTATTAGGAATGAGCCGCTTCCATATAAAAAGATTCGTGAAATTAAGGACACAAAGAAAAATCTTTATAATATAATAAAAGATTCATTTACTTTAGTTGAAGAAGTTTTTGGCATTATCATTCCAGATAGTGAACTGGCTTATATTGTTGAAATGATTGATACACATTTCAATTTATAATTAAGGGTCAATTGAAAAAGTAAATTCCAGTTTGAAAAAGTAACTTCAACCTATAAAAGGGATTAAAAAGTATTGCATAAGAAAAGAGGTTTATTTTGCCTAATATCTGGAACAAAAATGCAATAATTAACTATTAAATAGACAGGATAACATAAATTTTGGTATACAAAACAAAGGTGAGAAATAATCCATCTATTTTGTAAAAGTAATTTCCACCTCAGTATTTTCTTAACCATCTAGTCAACATTATAACTGTAATTGATCATATTATCAAGGATGCTTCGCACCGCATAGCGGCTCCGTCCTTGACAATCTGTCCAATTACAAATTAGGAGTAGTTAAGATGGTTAAGGATAGTTATGTGAATGAACTTTGCACAACTAAAATCCACCCATTAATTTGAAAAACTAACTTCCACATTGAAATTCTCATGGGTGGAATTTACTATTTCAATTAATAATTTATAATTAAGCAAGGATATTTTTAATACAGAAGCAATACACATTCAATTATTTTATTATAATGGAAGGAATGTGTATTTTTTTATTCTAAAAATTTACGGATTGAATAAAAAAATACTACAAAGGCACTAAAAATGCAAGGCTTGTTAAGAAGAAATGAATAAAATTCAATAGTAATACACATTTATTTTAATATTTGGCATGACCTTTGCTATATATTATTCTGTAAAACAAAGAGGGGGTGACTTAATGATAGGAGTATTGATAGCTACTCATGGAGATTTTGGAAAAGAAATTTTAAAAAGTTCCGAACTTATTCTTGGAAAACAAGATCACACTTTAACTTTAAGTCTTAATTATGGAGATAGCATTGAGAAATTTGGTGAGCAGATTGTGAATGCAATACAATCATTAGAGAATGGAAGTGGAGTTTTAGTATTTACTGATCTTCTCGGGGCTAGCCCGTATAATGCAACTGCATTGAATTCAAATAAAGTTAACAATGCCAGATTTAGATGCATATGCGGTGTTAATTTACCCATGGTATTGGAAGCTCTTACCATGAGAAATAATTATGATTTAGACAAATTAACAGAACAGTGCATGGAAGCGGGAATGTCAGGAATAAAAGAACTTTTCCAAGAATTAAATATTTATAATAAAAAAAATAATTAAGGTGGGGTGGTAATTATGTTGAATATTGTGCTTACAAGGATAGACGATAGATTAATTCATGGACAGGTAATAACAGCATGGTCAAAAGTTACAAAAGCAAACAGAATAATTATTGTTGATGATGCAGTAGCTAATGATTCATTTATGGTAAACGTTTTAAAGGCTGCGGCACCAACATCACTTAAAGTTGAAATTTTTGGTACAGAAGAGGCTGTAAAGGTTATAAACGGAGGAACAAACAATGGTGATGCAGAGAGAGTGATTATTTTAGTTAAGACACCTAAAACTATTACAAAACTCGTAAGCCAAGGAGTTGCAATAAAAGAAGTAAATCTTGGCGGTATGGGTGCAACACAAGGACGAAAACAACTTTATAAGAATATATCGGCATCAGAAGAAGAAAGACAAGCATTTAAAGACCTTATGGATAAGGGAATAGACGTTTCAATAAAAATTGTTCCTGATGCAAAACAGGTTTCAATAAAAAAATTATTATAAAGGGAGGGAAGTAAAATGCATGTTACATTCTTACAGGCTGCATTAATTGGTTTATTTTATTATATCTCATGGAGTCCTTGGTTTACTTATGCTGGTTTCTTTACATTTAACAGACCGCTGGTAGCAGGATTTATAACTGGAATCATTTTAGGAAAACCGCTAGAGGGAGCTTTAATTGGGGCAGGTATTAATGTTATTTACCTTGGATTCATTTCAGCTGGAGGAGCTCAAATGGGAGATCCTTCATTTGCTGGGTATGCTGGAACTGCACTTGCTTTAATATCAAATTTAGATGTTAAAACTGCAATGGCAATTTCAGTACCTTTAGGAACAATAGCTACAGTTATATGGATTGCTAAGATGACAATAAATTCATTTTTCGTTCATTGGGCTGATAAGGAAGTTGAAAAAGGGAATATAGATGCTCTTCCTTTTATAGACGTAGTACCACCGCAAATTTTACTTTTCATAGTCAGCTTTATACCAGCTACATTAGTTGTATACTATGGACCCAATGCTGTATCTGGATTACTTAGTGTTATGAGCCCAAATGTATTACATGTTTTTGATGTAATAGGCGAAATGCTACCAGCTTTAGGTATTGCAATGAACTTAAAATTAATAGGGAATTCGTTTACAATGCCATTCTTTGTATTAGGTATAATTTTATCTGTTTACTTTAAATTAGACATAGTTATTATTTCAATTATTGGAGCAATAATTGCATTAACAGTAACTAACATTAAAAATAGTTCTTCCACTGGGACTAGTGCAAGTGCATAAAATAATTGAAGGAGGAGTGTAAAAATGGGAGAGGTTAAAACTTCTATAAATAAAAGTAACGTTGTAAATAATGAAGCAAAAAGAGTATTAACTAAAAGAGATATATTTAACTCATGGATCAGATGGTTTATGTTTGCTCAATCTAATTATAATTATGAAAGAATGCAAGCTACAGGTTTTGCGCATTCTATGTTGCCGGCAATTAAGAAGCTATACCCTGATAAAAATGATAGAAAAGCTGCAGTACAAAGACATTTAGCTTTTTTCAATACAGAACCTGTTTGTGGATCTGTAATTCATGGGATTACCTTAGCTATGGAAGAAGAAAAAGCTAATGGAAAACCAATAGCTGATGAGTCATTTAATGCTATAAAGACAGGATTAATGGGACCATTAGCTGGAATCGGAGATACCCTGACACAAGGAATAATAACACCTATTATGCTTTCAATTTGTATAGGGATTACAAACAATAAAAACATAGCAGGTCCTATAATATTTTTAATAGCTCAATATTCTATAATGATAGGTATTTCATTTAGTATGTGGACTAATGGCTATAAATTTGGGAAAAAGGCTGTGGAACAAATACTTCAAAGTGGGAAAATTAATAAAGTGATAGAGGGAGCATCACTGCTTGGTACTCTTGTTATGGGAGGACTTGTAGGTAGATTTGTTCCACTAAAAATGGCGGTAAATTTAAATATTGGTCAAGTAAAATTTAATTTGCAAACAGATTTATTAGATAAGTTGATGCCAGGATTAATACCATTATTATTAACATTATTTGTGCTTAAAATGGTTAAGAAAGGTGTTTCACCAATAAAACTTATGGGAATTCTAATTGCTGCAGGTACAATTACAGGGATCTTAGGTATATTCTAAATAATAATGAGGATTTTTTAAGAAACACAAATTTTTAAAGAATCCTCTTTTTCGATCAAGTATAAAAATTTAATTTAAATATAATATTGAGAAGGGAAAAATAAGAATGGATATTAATTTAAAAAATATAGATGAATTTAGTATAAATGATTATCTTGGGAATGACTTACATTGCCAATGCGGAAAAGTGCATAAAGTTGAATTGAAAAAAGTTTTAATAGAAAAAGACGCAATAAAAAAGCTTCCAGATTTATTGAAGGAATTTGGTTATAAAAAAGCATTGATAGTGGAAGATACACATACATTTAAAGCTGCGGGATGTTTAGTAGAGGAAATTCTGACTAAGGCAAAGTTTAGTTATAATAAATTAGAATTCACAGTTAATAATGAGGATTTAGTACCAAATGAAGAGGCAGTTGGCAAACTATTGATTAACATTGAAAAAGATACCCAGGTGCTCATTGCAATTGGTACCGGTACAATAAATGATTTATGTAAGTTTGTTAGTGTTAAAGCAGGAATCGATACCATCATTGTAGCTACAGCTCCATCTATGGACGGGTTTGCATCTACAGGAGCAGCTTTAATAGTAGAAAATCTTAAAACAACCTTTGATGCAGCATGTCCAAAAGCAATTATTGGGGATATAAATATACTAAAAAATGCGCCAATGAAAATGATATTGGCTGGGTTTGGAGATATAATCGGCAAATATTCTGCCTTAAACGACTGGGAATTAAGTAAAGTTATTAATGGAGAATATTATTGTGATGTAGTTGAAAAAATGGTAAGCAATTCTGTTAAAAAATGTATTGATAATACAGAGGGTATTAAAAAAAGAGAAGATGCTGCTATTAATAACTTAATGGAAGCCTTAGTACTAACAGGGATTGCAATGAGTTTTGCAGGTAACTCAAGGCCAGCTTCAGGATCTGAACATCATATAGCACATTATTGGGAAATGATGTTTTTATTTGATGGTAAGAAAGCAATCCTTCATGGAGCTAAAGTAGGAATTGCTACAGTTTTAATTTCTAAAATACATGAAATTTTTGCAGAAGAAAATATTGACTTTGATGAGGCAATCAAAAATGCAAATTCCTTTGATGAAGTTAAATGGCAGAAGGAAGTTAATAAATTTTATAAGAAAGCTGCACATGAAATTATAGATGTTAACAATAAAGAGAAAAGAAATTCAATTGATGAAAGGCTGAAGAGAATAAATACTATAAAGAATAATATAAATAAGATAAAGGAAATAATTTCAGATGTACCGTCTACGAAAGAAATAAAATTAATACTAAAAAAAGCTGGTGCACCGACAAATCCAAGAGAAATAGGAATCGATAAAGAAACAGTTGAAAATACAATTCTCATGGCAAAAGAAGTTAGAACAAGATATACAATTCTGCAATTTTTATGGGATTTAGGTTTGCTTGAAAAGTTTTCACATGAAATTGGTAATTATGTAGAGAAGGATGATATATAATGAATAATTTAGCAAATAAATTAAATTATATAGAAGATGCAAGAAGTATTTTGAAAAATGTAAAGTGCTTTATATTGGATTTAGATGGTACCTTTTATTTAAGTGATAGAATTTTCGATGGGTCTATTGATTTTTTAAAAACCTTAGAGGCTAATAATATAGAATTTAGGTTTTTTACCAATAATTCATCAAAAAATACTCAATTCTATATAAATAAGATAAAGAACATGGGATATGATTTAGATGAAAATATGATGCTAATTTCTAATCAGGTTATAATTAGTTATATAAAAGATAAAATGCCAAGCAAGAGGATTTTTATTTTAGGAAATGAGTATTTAAAAAAGGACTTTAAAGAAGCTGATTTAAATCTGGTTGAAGATAATGCTGAGGTAGTAGTTGTTGGCTTTGATACATCACTAAAATATGATAATTTATCCAAGGCTTGCAGATTTATTAGAAATGGAGCAATCTTTTTAGGAGTAAATCCTGATTTTAACTGTCCTACTGTTGACGGATTTATCCCCGATTGTGGATCAATATGTTCATTGATTACAGCTTCAACGGGAGTTAAGCCTGAATTCTTTGGTAAACCTTCAAAATACACTTTAGATTATGTGCTTAAAAATACTGGATATAAGGATAATGAAATTGCTTTTGTAGGAGATAGACTATATACAGATATAGCAATTGGAAAAGATAATAATTCAATTACTATTCTAGTATTATCTGGAGAAGCAAAAGTAAAGGACTTAGAAAAATCAGAGATACAACCAACTCTGGTATTTAATAACTTAAAAGAGGTTGGAGAAATACTAAAAAGTGGGAAACTCTAATCAAAAAATATATTGTATTTTTTGATTGATTTAATGTATAATATAAAAATATATGGCTAAAATTATTAAAAGAATGCCTATGGCAACTGATCTACTTTGCACCTATTATGGTGCTATTTTTTTATCAAAAGTTTGTATAAAAATATTGTTATATAAGAAAAATATATATAACAATATTTGAAAGGGGATATGCTCATGGATGTAAGATTAACCTGCAATGCAGATAATTGTGTAAATAATGTTAATGGGTTATGTTCTGCTAATACAATAAAAGTAAAAGGTATGGATTCTCACAGCAGCAGCGGTACTGAATGTGAAACCTTCGCTGTCAGGGGAGTGAAAAATGCCTTATCAAATCTGACAAACATGAATATTCCAGGAGAAATAAGACAGCTGTTTACAAATAACACTATAGAAATGAGTCCCTATGTTAAATGTGATGCAGATAACTGTGTTCATAATTCCGCTGGTAAATGCATTGCTGCTAACATACAAATAACAGGACCAAAAGCAAATGTAAGTGCAGATACTAAATGTGAAACATTTATCGAATAATAGTTATTCAAAAGCCTCTCTTTAAACAGGGAAGGCTTTTTATTAATTACAGTAAATAATAAGTGAGTTTTTATCTCTTATAATATATAATAGAAATTGTTTATTAATTTATTGAAGGTGAATGTGATGAAACAAATTCCAGTAGAAAAAAATAAAGAATATATTTTAAATATAGATGGTTTTGGATATGAAGGTGAAGGTGTAGGCAAATTGGAGAACTATGCCATATTTGTCCCAGGAGCTTTATTAGGTGAAAAGGTGAAAGTGAAAATATTAAAAGTAAATAAGAATTATGCTTTTGGAAAACTAATGGCTGTAGTTGAGAAAAGTAAACACAGAGTAAAAGCTGTTTGTCCTATTTATGAAAAGTGCGGAGGATGTCAGCTTCAGCATTTATCTTATGATGCACAGCTGAAATTTAAAAAGAATAGAGTTCATGACTGTCTTGAAAGAATCGGCGGCATCACAGTGATTTCAAAGAGCGACGAAGCTAAGAATAACAATGGGAACCAGGCTTTACTAAGGGATACCTTGGGCATGAAAGATCCCTATAGATACAGAAATAAGGTTCAGCTTCCTATAGGAACAGTAAAAGGTGAAGCGGTTATTGGATTTTACTCCCCAAGAAGCCACAATATAATAGATACAGATAATTGCTTTATACAGGAGGAAACAGGGGATTTATTAATTAAGCTGACCAAAAGATGGATAAAGGATTATAATATTTCTACATATGATGAGAAAACAGGTGAAGGCTCGCTTAGGCACATAATGATGAGAAAGGCTTTTAAAACCAATCAGGTTATGGTGGTAATAGTAACCAGTACCAATGAACTTCCTCATAAAAAAGAATTCATAGAAATTATAAAAGAAAATATCCCAGGCATAACAAGCATAATTCATAACATCAATAGTGAAAAAACCAATGTAATTTTAAGCACCAAATGTATTACCCTATGGGGATCAGATACAATCTCTGATTACATAGGAAAATATAAATTTAATATATCGGCTTTATCCTTTTTTCAGGTTAATCCAGTACAAACTGAAGCACTGTATAATAAGGCATTGGAATTTGCAGATTTAAAAGGTAATGAGGTAGTGTTTGATGCATACTGCGGCACAGGCACTATTTCATTATTCATAAGTGAAAAGGCAAAAAGGGTATATGGAGTAGAAATAATACCACAGGCTATAGAAAATGCAAAAATTAATGCAAAAGAAAATAATATTCATAATGCAGAGTTCATTGTAGGAAAATCAGAAAAAGTCATACCCGATTTAATTAAAGAGGGAATAAAGGCTGATGTAGTTGTGGTAGATCCTCCAAGAAAGGGCTGTGAAAGGATTCTTCTTGAGGAAATATCAAAAATGTGCCCAGACAAGATTGTTTATGTTTCCTGTGACCCTGGAACTTTGGCAAGAGATCTGGCAATACTTAATGATTCAGGCTATAAAACTGTAGAAGTACAGCCAGTGGACATGTTCCCAATGACTTCACATATAGAAACAGTTGTGAAGATAGAACGTAGATGTAGGCAATAATTAAACCCATAAGCGATGGAAATAAGAAAGGAAGATTACATTATGGATTTCTCAAATATGTTTGATGATTTGTATTATAGGAAGATAAAAGAAGAAAACATCCAGGAGCAGATGAAGAAAGTAATTAAGTTGGTTAATATTAACTTTAAAGATATAATTGAAAGCTCTTTTAAGAGGGGATTCGAGGAAGGGGAAAGGTATGGCAGAAATGATGAAAATCTTACTGTCAGAGGAAAGATTACAGGTAAATTATTTAGTAATACCACTATGATAGATGAAGAGATATTTGAAATCATAGGATTAGGACAAGAAAAGTGGAAAGAATATATACCATATCTTAGAAACAAGTATGAAGAAGGTGTAAAAGAGGGAAAATTAAGAGGAACGGAAGATTAAGTTATTCAAAGGAGCAAGAAAATTTATATAATATGTCTGTTTTAATTAAAAAAAGTGCCCTTGATATGCGTTTGTGGGAACATATCGAGGGTATATTTTTGTATAAAATGTAACAGCATTGAACTGCTTGCTTTTAAAAAAACCGTATGGCTGTAGACTATTCTATTTTTTCGGGCGAAAAATAATTTAGATCTCTTTAAGGATTCTTTAAACTTCTTCTTTATAGTAAGTATCAAACAAAAGAAAGGAAGATGTTTATGAATTCGTATATTTTGCAAACAAAAGACTTATGTAAAGACTTTAAAAAACAACGCGCAGTAAACAACATATCGCTGTCTATAATGGAAAATTCCGTTTATGGTTTACTGGGGCCAAACGGTGCAGGAAAATCCACTACCTTAAAGATGATTACTGGGATGCTCCATCCCACTTCGGGAAAAATAATATTTGAGGGACACCCATAGAGCCGGAACGACCTTACAGATATAGGTGCTCTGATTGAAGCTCCCCCGCTTTATGAAAACCTCACCGCAAGAGAAAATCTGAAGGTACGCACACTTCTTTTGGGGTTACCAGATCACCGAATCGATGAGGTCCTAAAAATTGTTGATTTGACGAATACAGGAAAAAAATGTGCTGGACAGTTTTCTATGGGAATGAAGCAGCGTCTTGGCATTGCAATTGCATTACTGAACCATCCGAAGCTGCTTATCCTGGATGAACCCACCACTTATAGTGCTGCTTGCAGGTATTTCCGGCATGTACCTTGTACAAAACGGCTATAATTGGTGGTATACCATTATCCTGCCGGGTTTTATTACCCTTGCCACAGCGCTGGTTAATCAGATAGAAGAAAGAAAGCTGCATTATCGGACAGTTTTTGCACTTTCGGTTCCGCTTCAAAAAATCTGGATTTCCAAAGTTTTTCTGCTTACTGTGTATGTTTTGGCTGCCTATATTCTTCACCTTGCAGGGATGATTTTAGGGAAGTTTTTGATTAACCCTGCAGCCACCATCTCCATCATGCAAATGGTAACGGCAACGCTGATTTTAATTGTTGTCTCGCTCTGGCAGATTCTATTTTGCCTGTTTCTTTCAAAGAAATTTGGCCTAATGGCGGCGGCCATCTTATAACCACTGCTGAATCACCTGAAAAGGTGGAGCTAAGCAGCCTGAACCGGTTTAACTTACTACTTTTGGATGTTATGATGCCGGATATTGATGGCTTTACCTATTGCCAAAGGGTGAGAAATCTGGTAGATTGTCCAATTCTGTTTCTGACTGCTAAAACGCTGGAAGCTGATGTGATGTATGCCCTAGGTGTGGGTGCCGATGATTACATAAAAAAGCCATTTGGCATCGGAGAATTGCGGGCAAGGGTAAATGCACATCTGCGCAGGGAAACTCGTGAAAAGCGGAATGTATTAGCTGTATCAGGCTTGGAATTTAATCTTATGGCAAAAGAAATAAAAATATCAAACTTAGAACATTTTTTATTCAGTATTTAATGGCTTTTTTATGGGCTTTATGTTAATTGTATTAATTGGCCTGGGACTGTTTTTTACTTCACTAAAAACAGGCTCCCTTATTTCTGTTAGAGATGTGGAAGCAAATATTGAAAGTAAAAAAACTAAGATTGCGTCTGCAAAAACCGTGAGTTTGGATCTAATTCCTGAAACCTGCGAATATGCCGTTGTAAGCACAAATGGGGAATTTTTGTCAGGGAGTATGACCAAGTCTGAAACTGATGCTGCATGGAACGTAATTCAAAGCGGAAGAAGAACCTCAGGAATATCGCTTAAGATAGGCTTAAGTGCGAAGTGTTATTTCCTCATTGAACGGCAAAATGAGATTTGCATTGTTGAATACTCAGCCTTGTCCCAGTTTTCCGCCTTAGCCCATTATATTTTGAAAAACGCTGATTAAATGGAACAGTATGTTCAGATGTTGATTGAACTATCCAAAGCGGAGGCCGGCTATTTACTACAGCGGGAAAACGTCAATACTAGAGTTTTTTAGATGAACTATATAGTCAAATTTGTGCGCTTGTTTCAATAAAACACTTAAAAACTGAGTTTGAAGAAAAGGATTTGTCTGAGATTATCAATCTGGACAGTTCCTTGATGCAAAGAGCAATTATGAATATTGTATCCAATGTGGTGGATTATTCCCCGGATGGTGGATTGATTCAGTTTTCTATATCATCAGAAAAGCATAAATTTCGATTTGCCGTTGTGGACAGCGGAAAGGGATTTTCTGCGGAAGATTTGAAAAATGCGGCGATGCAGTTTTATCAGGGTGATTCCAGCCGCAGTTCCAAATCACATTACGGCATGGGACTATTTATTGCCGATTCTATTGTAAGGCAGCATGGTGGTTCCCCTAGCATAGCGAATTCTCCTGCCAAAGGCAGTTGAATGGTAACTATTGAATTTTAAGTATTAATCTGGTTCATTTAATAAGGGGATTATTCTAATTGAGTATGATTCTTGTTTGAGATGGTAAAGATGCTTACTATACAATTTCATTTAGTAAATCGTTATTTAAACGAGCAAAAATACTGATGCTTTTACAGTTTTTTGGTGGCGAGAAGATAAGATTGCTGTCAGGTGAGGATTGTATTGATAAAATTATTTAATAACTTACGCCATTTCAAGTTTGACTTTTATGCTCACTTATATTAAAATAATGAGCATAATTGTTTACTCCTGAAAGAAGGTGTATTATGACAAACGCTGAAATAATCATGAAAATGGTAAAAGAGAATAATGGAATCATAACAAGCGCAGAGATAACGAAAGCCGGACTACCACGATTTAGTCTCAAGACTCTTGTTGATAGTGGAAAGCTAGAACGATCTGCAAGAGGTGTTTATATTTTACCAGAAATATGGGATGATGAGATGTATAATTTGCAGGTACAGTTTAAACGTGGAATCTTTTCAGGTGAAACAGCTCTATTTTTAAATGATTTAACGGATAGGACACCCAATAGATATCAAATGACATTTCCTATTGGTTATAATGTTACATCATTAAAAAATGAAAATATTAAAGCCGTAAGGACGAAAGAAGAGTTCTATAAACTTGGAGTCATTACTGTTTTAACTCCTGCAGGTAATCCGGTAAGAACATATAGTAGAGAGAAAACCTTGTGTGATATTTTAAGAGGAATAAGTAATACAGATATTCAAATTGTTTCAGAGGCCTTTAAACAATATGCCAAAAATGACAATAAGAAGATACCTCTTCTTTCTGAATATGCAAAAATAATGGGAGTGAATAAAAAACTTCGTTCTTATCTGGAGGTATTGATATGAAAAATGCTATGCAACTGAAAAGTATTATTAAGAATATGTCTAAGGAAAAAGGAATATCTGCACAGCTTGTAATGCAAAATTTTATGTTGGAAAGATTACTTGAAAGAATATCTATTTCAAAATATCAACCACATTTTATTTTAAAAGGCGGGTTCCTTATTGCGGCAATGGTTGGATTGGATACAAGGGCTACTATGGATATGGATGCAACAATTAAGGGCTTACCTGTTACAGAAGAAATGATTATGCAGATGTTTTTAGATATTTGTGATATTCAAATTAAAGATGATGTACATTTTTCCTTTAATAGAATTGATGAAATTAGAGCTGAAGACGAATATTCGGGCTATCGTATATCATTGACGGCAAATTACTCTCCTATGGCAGTTCCATTAAAGTTAGATATTACAACAGGAGATAAGATTACACCTAAGGAAATAACATATGAGTTTAAATTACTTTTAGAGGATAGAATTATAAAAATCCTAGCATATAATTTAGAAACAGTTATGGCTGAGAAAATTGAAACAGTTATTACGAGAGGGGACCAAAATACAAGACCAAGGGATTATTATGATATCTATGTTTTGCATGAACTACAAGGAAAAAATATTGATTATACTTCCCTAAGGAAAGCTATACAAGCAACAACTAAAAAGAGAAATTCGACAGAGATAGTAAAAAATTATAAAGGAATAATTTCAGTTATTAGGAATAGTGATATTATGCAAAAACGTTGGAGGGATTACCAAAAGGATTTTGAATATACAACGGATATAGAATTTCATGATACTCTAAAAGCATTAGAAGAAATTATGGGGTTGATTCAAATTTGATTCTGTAGTTTCTCTAAGTCCATCAAAATAAATCGATATTAATCATATACGTTCTCTTGATTGACGGTTTTTCTTTTATAAATTGACTAAGGTTGGTAACGCATTATCAATAAGGAGTGGGCAACATGAGTGATGTTAACGAGCTATTAGAAGAAGCTATCATAGAACTAAAAATCTGAATGAAGATGAAGTCTTTCTTGTTAGGGATCTGTTTAAGGGTTATGTTTGGAATAGGATACCAAGAAAGGATCGACTTCTGCTTGGAACTTTATTTCTTAACCAGATTAATAAGATGAATGGCAATCTAAAGGCTATTGAAAAGACTTCTTCTAACCAACAGAGATATAAAAAGTCAAGGAGGTCTATGGACAAACGAGTAACGAGGAGCACTAAAAATGGATAATAGAATTTTACTTTTAGAAGATGATTTAAGTTTGATAGACGGTTTGCAATACTCATTGAGGAAAAATGGCTTTGAGCTTGAAATTGCCCGTACCGTAAGTGAAGCTATGTGGTTAATTGCAAAAAATCAATATGATTTATTGCTGCTTGATGTTACTTTACCGGATGGAACAGGCTTTACAGTATGCGAGCAGGTGCGAAAAAGCGGCAATCAGGTTCCAATTATTTTTTTGACTGCTTTGGATGAGGAGGTCAATGTAATACGTGGATTAGACAGCGGTGGAGATGATTATATTACAAAGCCTTTTAAGCTTGGCGAACTATGCTCACGTATCCGTGCATTGCTGCGCAGGGTTGAAGTCTCAAAGCAAACCCAATCATCCACACTTAATTGCGAAGATATCTCAATTGACATACTACATAACCGTGTTTTACTTAAAGGAAAGCTTTTAGAATTAACAAGCGCAGAATATAGGCTGCTCTGCTTATTGGTTCGCAATGCCGGGCATATAGTCACACGAAACGCAATATTAGATGAAATGTGGGACGGAACCGGAGAGTTTGTAGATGATAACACACTTTCCGTTTATGTTCGCCGTCTGCGTGAAAAGGTGGAGAAAGATCCGTCACATCCTGAACATCTTATAACAGTACGGGGCTTTGGTTACCAATGGGGAGAGGTGCTCAAATGAGTTTTTTGAGAGAAAAGCAGTCACGTCATTTCTTCTTTAGTCTTATAGCTCTTTCTATATTCTTACTTGGATTTGGCGGATTATTTTGTATGGAACAGACACAAACTGTGAAAGAAATGTTGTTATCACATGATAGCGCCGTTGTCAGCTCTCTTTTGGAGCACGGCGTATCTCCGGATGTGATTGCTTCTGCTGTTGCCAGCTCACAAGACAATGGACAAGGGAAAAGCCTGATCACAAAGCTTGGGTATACAGAAAGAACCGCATATAAGTCAAAGGAATTTTTGAAAAATACTATTTCTGATATTTCCCATCAGCTAAAAACTCCACTAGCTGCACTTAATATGTACAACGAGATTATTTCTGAAGAACCGGATAACACTAAGACTATTATGGAATTTTCACGGAAAACAACAACAGCACTTGACCGTATGGAACAATTGATACAATCACTTCTGAAAATTACACGCCTTGATGCTGGAAGTGTTACATTTGAAAAAATACCCCATCGGATTTCTGAAATTATAGCAAAGGCTATTGAAAATCTGACTACACGGGCTTTAAGTGAAGGAAAACAAATAATCGTAAGAGGACAGCAGGACGAACAAATCACATGTGATTTACAATGGACAAGTGAAGCTGTAGGAAACATTGTCAAGAATGCTTTGGATCACACTGGCATTGGCGGTCACATCTGCATTTCTTGGGAACGATCTCTTGCTATGATACGAATTTCAATTGCTGATGATGGGGTGGGGATTGCTCCAGAAGAGATACACCATATTTTCAAGCGTTTTTACCGAAGTAATAATTCCAAGGATACACAAGGAGTGGGGCTTGGACTCTCCTTGGCAAAATCCATTATTGAGGGTCAAGGGGGAGTTATATCTGTCCAAAGCACCTTAAATTCTGGTACAACCTTTATCCTGTATTACCTTACAGAAATGTAAGGTAATATTCATCTTGATGTAAGCTCCATCTGTTATATTTTCATGGAAGGAGGTAATTAAGCTATGGAAATTTTAAAAGTTGAGAAGCTTTGTAAAACATATGGGAAGGGGGAAACTCAGGTCAATGCTCTAAAGGATGTTTCTTTTACCATGCAGAAAGGTGAATTTGCAGCGGTGGTGGGTGAATCTGGCTCCGGCAAAAGCACTTTATTAAATTGTATAGGAGGCTTGGATAACCCAACTTCAGGCAATGTATTTCTTGAGGGCAAGGATCTGTTCTCTATGAAGGAAGAAAACCGAACTGTTTTTAGGCGCAGAAATATTGGGTTTGTATTTCAGTCATTTCAATTAGTACCGGAATTAACAGTGGAGCAGAATATTGTTTTTCCTATTCTCTTGGATTATCAAAAGCCTAATCCTGCCTCGGTAAATGAGGTTTTACAGGTTTTAGGATTATCTAAGCTCCGGAATCATCTGCCCAGTCAGCTTTCTGGAGGTCAACAGCAGCGTGTGGCAATTGGTCGTGCACTGATCACAAAGCCTATGCTGATTTTGGCCGATGAACCTACTGGCAATTTGGATAGTAAAAACAGCCAGGATGTAATGGACATACTTGTGAAAGCGTCCAGACATTATCAGCAGACTATTTTAATGATTACTCATAATGTGAATCTGACTTCCTCGGTAGATCGTGTTCTGCGAGTAACTGATGGGGTTCTCACAGATTTGGGAGGAGTTCGGGAATGAAAAGTTATCTTGATCTTATCCCTATTTCCGCCAAAATCCATAAAAAGCAAAGCAGGATGACGAAGATCTGCATTGTGCTTGCGGTTTTTTTAGTTACCGCTATTTTCAGTATGGCAGATATGGAAATGCGCAGCCAAAAGCTGCAGGCCATTAAGGGCAATGGTAACTGGCATGTGATGTTTAACGGAATTGATGAGCAGGCTGCGGCTATGATTTCCGCAAGGCCGGAGGTTAAAGCCTCTGGGTGGTATACTTGCCTTAGTGAAGAAACCCAATATACCATTTCAGGAAAATCTGTCAGTGTGGCAGGAATGGATAAAAGTGTATTTCAAGCTATGTCACCCACGAAAATCACCGAGGGGGTATACCCAGCAAAAAAAAAGGAGGTTGTCTTAACTGAAAATGCGAAAAGCGGTCTTGGCATCAATGTGGGCGATACAATCACACTAAAACATTCGGATTCAAAACCGGTACGGCTTTCTGTGGTTGGCTTTGCTCAGGGGACTTCTAAACTGTTAAAACAGGATACCTATGCTTTGCTGTTTACAACAGAGGGATTTTGTTCAACAGTTCCAAAAGATCTGCGCACAAGTGAATATATGGTCCAGTTATCTGAGCATTGCAATATGCAAAAGGTAATTGCTGACATTACACAAAAATATCAACTCACTGATAAGCAGGTTTCGCAGAATGGAAATTTGCTGGGGGTACTTGGTCAAAGCAGTACCAGCTATATGCTTCAGCTTTATAGCGTTGCAGCTGTCTTATTCATAGTAGTGCTGCTAGCAGGTATTTTGATGATTTCCAGCAGCCTGAACAGCAATGTCATGCAAAGGACGGAGTTTTTTGGCATGATGCGCTGCTTGGGAGCTACCAAAAAACAAATTATGCGGTTCGTCCGTTTGGAAGGACTGCAATGGTGTAAAACAGCAATTCCACTGGGACTTGGCGTAGGTATAGTAGTTGTCTGGGTGCTATGTGCGGTTCTAAAGGTTTTAGTTCCCGGTTACTTTGCCGAAATGCCGACTTTTGAAATTAGCTTAATTGGTATCCTTTCAGGTATTGCGGTGGGTATTTTTACAGTTTTCTTAGCTGCCAGAGCTCCAGCAAAAAAGGCTGCACGTGTTTCCCCCTTATCTGCAGTTTCAGGAAATGCTAACTCTGTTCAATCAATCCGTACAGCAGCAAATACAACAATTTTTAAAATAGACACTGCCCTTGGCATACATCATGCAACATCAAGCAGAAAGAATTTTTTATTAATGGTTGGGTCCTTCTCTCTTAGTATTATCCTGTTTCTTTGTTTTTTACCAACAGTTGATTTTATGCACCATGCAGCTAAGCCGTTAAAACCGTGGGCACCGGATATTTCTATTATAAGTCCCCATGATACTTGCTCTATATCAAGCAGCATTATTGAAAAGTTGAAAGACAATACAAAAGTAAAGCGGGTATTTGGTCGAATGTTTGCTTATAACATTCCAGCGAAAGTAAACGGACAAGACAGAGCTATTAACTTAATTTCTTATGAAGATTATCAATTTTCATGGGCAAAGGACAGTCTTATAAATGGCTCTATTGATGATGCAAGGCAGAAAGACAATCAGGTATTGGTGGTTTACGATTCCGAAAGCTCTATGCATGTGGGAGATACGCTTAAACTTGGTTCAGGAAATGGGAAAAAAGAAATCACTGTGGCAGGGCTGCTTTCTTCCAGTCCATTTAACAAGGTAAAAGGAGTAGAGACGGTTATTTGCTCTGAAGCGACTTTCCGTGAATTAACTGGCGAAACAAACTACGCAGTTGTTGATATACAGCTTTTTAACAATGCAACAGATGATGATGTGAATGCCATACGTTCTCTGGCAGGCTCTAATATTCAATTCTCTGATTGTCGTGCAGGCAATAGTGAAGCAATAGGAGCTTTTTATTCAATGGCGTTGTTCATCTATGGCTTTCTGGTGATTATTGTATTGATCACCATATTCAATATTGTGAACAGCGTTTCTATGAGTGTTTCAGCTCGCATTAAACAGTATGGTGCAATGCGTGCCATTGGCATGAGTAACCAGCAGCTTGTAAAAATGGTTAAGTCTGAGACTATTATGTATTCTGCAGTGGGAAGCATTGCAGGCTGCATTGTGGGGTTACCTCTGCATAAGCTATTATTCGAGAAAATGATAACTTCACATTGGGGTGATCCATGGCAGCTTCCACTTGGAGCGCTGGCAATGATTGTGGCCATTGTTATTATCACATCTATTTTTGCTGTGCATGGTCCGGCAAAACGAATTCATAATATGTCTATTGTTGATACAATCAATGCGCAGTAGAATATTAAATAATAGTGATACCCCTCACTTGGCAAACCTTACAACAACTGTAAGTGTTAATTAATAATATTATATTTTATAGTATTATTAATAGGAAAGTGCAAGGAGGATATAATATGAAAATTTCAGATAAGCTGCTTCAGGTTCAGGAAGTGCATAAGACATATGGTAAGAAACAAAATGAAACTGCTGCGTTAAAGGGAATTACCTTTGATGTTCTTCCAGGAGAATTTCTTGGAATCATGGGTGCAAGTGGATCAGGCAAGACCACATTGCTTAATTGCATTGCAACCATGCTTAAGCCAACATCAGGGCAAATTTTGTTAGATGGTCAGAATATTTCTTCATTTAAAGGATCACAATTAGCAAAATATAGAGGAAGTAAAATTGGATATTTATTTCAGGAGTTTGAATTGTTAGATAATTTAACTGCTAGAGAAAATATTGTTTTACCATTGGCTATACATGGAGAGAATCCTAAAAAACAGGAGTTACAGCTTAAGCAACTTGCAAAGCAATTTGATATTGAAGATGTATTAAATAAATTTCCTTCCCAAATATCAGGAGGCCAGAAGCAGAGAGTGGCAGCTGCAAGAGCGCTGATTTCAAATCCAAGCATTGTACTGGCAGATGAGCCAACTGGTGCTTTGGATACCAAAAATGCAAAAAGCCTGATGCAAAAGCTATCTTCCGTCAATCAAACAGATGGAGCTGCCATTTTGATGGTTACTCATGATGCTAATGCAGCAAGCTTTTGCTCAAGAATTTTATTTATCCAGGATGGTGTGATATTTCATGAACTTCGAAAGAAAGTACCTGGAGAAACTCAGAGTTCCTTCTATGAACGTATCTTAACTGTTATGGCACAGCTTGGAGGAGGCAGCAGCAATGTTCTTTGATTTTATCAGGCGAAATAGCCGTAAGACCCGAAAAGAGAATGGAGTTTATTTTGCTTCACTTATTATTTCAATTGTAGCCTTTTATGTCATTCTTTCACTTGGTGAACAAGATGTTATGTTATATCTGAAGACCATTGAAAGTGATGCAGTAGCTAAGCTTTTGCTAATGATTCCCATGCTGTATGCGGTTTCATTATTCTTTGTTTTTTTCTTAGTTTATTTTGCAAATAAGTACCAATTACAACTTCGCAGTCACGAATTTGGATTGTATTTAATGATGGGTATGAAGCGAAGCAGGCTGTTTTCAATGATTATGGGTGAAACACTGTGGAATGGCTTAGTTGCTTTGATTATTGGAGTTCCAGTTTCCCTATTTTTAACTGAGTTAATAAGTCTGGCAACTTCCAGGCTTATTGGAATGGGTATTATCGGCCATCGATTTCGTGTCTCGTGGATTGGACTTGGTTTAACGGTAGTTGGTTTTATTATAGTTCAACTGGCAGCTGTGTTTATTCTTAGCTTGAAAATGAGCAGGAAGGAACCTGTGGATTTGCTGAATGAGCAGAAAGAAGAAACGGAACGGGTTATTTCACCTGCATGGGAAATGACTGGTTTACTGACTGGAGCAATTTTTCTATGTGCAGCCTATGTATTGGCAATATTATATTTGCGTAGCCTTGACTATAGGATATTTGCATTAATACTCATTATAGGGATCAGTGGAACTTTCATACTGTTTCGTGGGTTGGGAAGTCTAATTGGAGCATGGATAAAACGTAAAGGTAGTTCTTCTACAGGTTTATTTGTATTTACAGGAAGACAGCTTCAAGAAAATGTTCTAAACCAATGGGGCTCACTTGCTATATCATCACTGTTAATTCTTATGGCAATGGTTTGTTTTGCTTATGGTATTTCTACTGCACTAAATAACAGTGCGGCATCTGATAGAACTGTAGATTTCACTTTTAAAGGATCAGAAAAAGAAGTTGTTTCTGTACTGACCTCTGATAAATTAAAGCCTTATGTAAAAGATTATTATACTATGAAACTAGGAAGTTTTCGGTCGTCCCATGCAGATGCGGCTGAAAATACGGCTTCACGTACTTTTTCCTGGTCAGGATTAGAAGAATCCATCTCCAGAGAAAAAAATTCAGATGAAAAATATAATCTATTAAGGGATTTGTCTTATCATGATAAGCCTTATTTAATTTCTCTTTCTAGTTTTAATGCGCTGCTTAAATCTATTAATAAAGCTCCTATTATATTGAAAAATGATGAAGCTGCAATGTATTCCGGTGAGACATTTTCATACTCTCATGATATACTGAGGAGAGCGCTGCAGTCTAATCCTACAGTTATTATGGGTGAAAAACAATATAAATTGGCATCGACACTATATACAAGTAATGTTGTTGCAGATAGAGCCATTACTCTTTCATATGCATTGATAGTTACCGATGATGTCTTTAATGCCTTCACAGGAGGTTCCCAGGATTCATACCTTTGGAATATGGTTCTAACTTATGATTTTGTCAAGGAAAAAGGTCTAATGCAGGCCATGCATCAAGTAGATGGGCTGCTGAGTACATCTGGCTTAGATTATGAAAGTTATCTTTCAAGTATGGGAAGGCAGTTGTTTTATACAGTGGCAGGAAGTTATACTACATTCTATTTAGGTATAATGTTCTTAATCATTGCAAACACGGTGCTTGGCTTAAAGTTTCTTATGCAGCAAAAAAGTACGATGCATAGATATTCCACAGCGGCTATGCTGGGAGCAAGTATTGAATCTTTATGTTCATCAGCAAGGACACAGATTTGGTTATATTTTGGTTTAGCTGTCTTTGCAGCACTGATCAGTTCTATTTTTGGTATTTGGTCCATGCTGGATGCTTTTCCAAATTCAATAAGCATAAATAAGAGGACTGGTACAGTATTGATTTCTATTATTGTATTTATAGTTTTTGAACTTTGTTATATTTGGATGATTCAGCGAAAGAGTGATGAAGAAATTAACAAATTAAAAGAGATAGAATAGGGGGTGAATGCGTGGAAAAGATAGTTATTGTTGAGGACGATGTTTTTCTACGTGAAGAGCTGCAAAATATATTAGAGAAAGAGGGATACTCTGTAGAGTGTATCTCTTCTTTCAATACCCCCGTGGAAGATATTGTTTCAGCTTCTCCTTCCTTAATTTTATTGGATTTAAATTTACCAAAGCTATCTGGATTTGATATTTGCCATGTACTAAAGGCCAGGGGAATAGGCCCCATTTTAGTACTAACTTCACGTAATCAGCTTCGTGACGAGCTGCATGCACTGGATTTAGGTGCAGATGATTATTTAACCAAGCCCTGCCATCCTAAACGGCTAACCGCTAGAATTCAAAAACTGCTTCACATATATTCAAATATGTATGTTCTATTAGATGCTGGTGATTTTCAGATAGATGAGAAGGCAAATATATTGTATGTTGGTAAAAATTCTATTTTATTATCAGAGAATGAAGGAATTATTATGAAGGCATTGGTGAAGGCTGCTCCCGCAGCAGTAAAAAAGGAAGAGCTTTTTAATCTGCTGTGGGGAAGCAGCAACTATGTAGATGAGAACATACTACAAGTAAATATGACTAGATTGCGTAAAACTCTTGATGAAGTTGGATTATTTAATCGAATCAAGACTATCAGAGGAATTGGTTACCAGCTAATAGGAGGGATTGCCAATGAAACCAAGTGATTGTCTAAATATTCTAAAGGAATCACGCTTTTGGATATTACTTTTTTGTATAAGTGATGCCTTTTTTATTTTTCTGGCATGGGTGGCATATCCAGAAACATTCAGGCTCCTAGTTGGTATCATGATTGCTTTTTCTATAGCCAGCATTATTTTAGGTATGCTGTATACTTGGAAAAGGCAGGAGAATCAAGACAAAATCTTCTATGACTTTTTTAGAGAGCCATCATTGGAACATGAGAGCGAATTAATAAAAACCACTGGTGAATTACATAAAGAAAAGGTAAATTATCTGGCTGATAAATTACGTATGCTAAATGACCAGTTAGATGGGGCAAGGCTGCAAACTATAGATTACGAAGAATTTATTGAAAGCTGGGTTCATGAGATAAAGACGCCTATTTCTCTGGCAACTTTAGTTTTGGAAAACCGTAAAGAAGAAATGTCTCAATTGGTATATGAAAGACTTGAGCATGCAAGAATCAGCATCAGTGATGATGTTGAGCAGATACTATTTTATGCAAGATTACAAGCATCCCATGTTGACTATCGATTAGAGAGTATTTCCATTAGACACTGCTGTAAAGATGTAATGCTGGAGCTTCAGGCATTGCTGGATGAAAAAAAGGTTAAAGTTGTTTCTCAGGTGGAAGATATACCAATCGTATCAGACAAGAAGGCTCTCCAGTTTATTCTTACACAAATATTTGTTAATGCAGTTAAATACTCTAATGTAGAAATTGATAGTTTTATCTGGCTGAAAACTGGTTTTGATAGTTTAAAGAATCGATATTATTTAAGGATATGGGATAATGGTATGGGGGTCCTTAATTCTGATCTTCCTTTCATTTTTGACAAGGGATTTACAGGAGACAGTCCCAGCTTAAAGCAGTCTACTGGTATAGGCTTGTATCTTGTAAAGAAGTTATGCGATGAACTGCAGATTGGAATAGAAGTTGAGTCTGAGTATGGGAATGGATTTGTAATTCAGTTGCTATTTCCAATAATTGAGGATCATAAATAGCTGATTTACTTTGAAATCTATTTAGTAAAATATTAATAATTCAATAAAATCGAGGGTTAACACTAATGACAAATAAAGAAAAGGTTAGTTCAAAATTAAAAGAGCTTTGCATTAAAATAGATGGTGCAAAAGAATATGGTATAACATCATCGGATATTGCTAAGGACCTTGGACTTCAAAGGAACCTGGTCAGCCATCTGCTTAATGGGATGAACAGAGAAGGTAAAGCCATTAAAATCAATAAACGGCCTGTATATTTTATGGATTCAGAAGTATATGAAAGCAGAAAGAGTGAACTTAATCTCATATCAGTATATTTAAATGACAGCAAAACAACTAATACTAATACTCTTAAGGATCCTTTTAAAGAATTAATAGGATCAAATGGCAGCCTAAAATATGTTGTGCAGCAATGTAAAGCAGCAGTGGCATATCCTCCTAACGGACTACCATTTTTACTTGTGGGCGAATCCGGAGTTGGGAAAAGTTTTCTAGCTCAATTAGTATTTGATTATGCAAGGTATTCTGGTTCTATAAAAGAAAATGCTCCTTTTATAATATTTAATTGTGCTGAATATGCAAATAATCCAGAACTTTTTTCTGCTATATTGTTTGGAGCTTCCAAGGGATCTTATACTGGTGCAGATAAGGATAGAGAAGGCCTTATTGAAAAAGCAGATGGAGGTTATTTGTTTCTTGACGAAATTCATAGGCTGCCTCCAGAAGGACAGGAAAAACTTTTTCTATTCTTAGATAAAGGCATTTTTAGGAGAATAGGAGAGACTGAAAAAAGCAGAGAAGCAAATGTTAGGATGATTTTTGCAACAACAGAGGATCCGGAAAGCCAATTTCTTCAGACTTTTTTAAGAAGAATTCCACTAATAGTAAAGATTCCCACCTTTCAGGATAGACCATTAAAAGAGAAACTGGAGCTCATTAAGAGCTTTTATAAAAAGGAAGCTGTAAATATTAATAAAGATATATTGGTTAGCAGCCAAGTTATAAGCATTCTCATTAATAATAACAGCTATGGAAATATAGGAAAACTGACAAATGCCATAAAACTAAGCTGTGCCAGTGCCTTAAACAGTTATACTGATAAAAGTAAACCAGTTAAAATAAAGATAAATAATCTACCAAAGGAATTTATTAATAAAGATGATTCCATAATACTAAATAAAATTAATACAGGTGATATGATCTTAAGCTGTACTGGTAAAGATGACATTATTGATGAAAGCAATAATTCAAATAAGATAGTGGACCTGACAAATAGAATTGTAAGCTTGATTAAAGATTTAAAAGGCGGGAAAAAAAGCAGTGAAGATTTTATGGCAGAAGGCACTGTTATTTTAAATGATTTAATCGATGATATTATTTTTAAAAGGGAAGATGAGGATTCAAGGACTATAATTTTTAATTCTATCGAAAAGATTACAGAAAATACTTTAGCTTTCATGCACTCAAATTTTGGAATGAATTATTTTGGTAATAGTGCTGAAGTTCTTGCACATATTCTCACACACTTTATAGAAAGATATGATGAAAACTATATATCAGATTTTCAAGAGTCAGTTGAGTATTTAAGTAAGTTATATTCTAAGGAGTATAAGGCAACCATTAGAATAATTGAAAATATAGAAAATAATTTGGATTTACAGGTTAGCAAAGCTGCAATTATATATGTGCTGATTTATATAAAGTCTAATAACAAGGAATCAAACCCAAATCAAATAAATGCTGTAATAATTACCCATGGATATTCAACGGCAAGCAGCATTGCCGGAGTTGTAAACAGAATGCTTGAAAGATATATTTTTGAACCTTTTGATATGCCATTAGAAAGTTCTGTATTAGAAGTTTCTAACAAACTAAAAGATTATGTAAAAACAATTGATATATCAAAAGGATTGCTAATATTAGTAGACATGGGTTCCTTAGAAAATATATATACTAATTTGGAAGATGAGCTTTATGGTGATATTGCAATAATAGATAATGTTTCTACTGGTTTAGCATTGGATGTAGGCACCAAAATATTTAAGTGCGAACCCCTTGAACAGATTGCCAGGGAAGCTGCAGAAAATAATATAAGCAGATATAATTTTATACCTTCAAGGAAAAGAAGGGAAGATGTAATTATAACTACTTGTGTAACAGGTGTTGGAACTGCAGCAAAATTAAAGGAGTTATTAAACAGTTGTTTCAAAAATGAGAAAATTAAAGTTATAGCTTATGATTTTGATAGGTTAAAAGATAATGGATGCGAGGATTTTATATTTAAACAATATGATGTAAGACTTATTATTGGAACAGATAATCCTAAGATAGATTCTATTCCATATATTTCATTAGAGGATTTAATTATGAGTAAAGGAAATGAAGTTTTAGCCAATACTTTAAGCGGACTTGTAGATGAAAAAATAATAGAAAAAATTAATAGAGAGACAGTTAAGTTATTTACACTGGAAAATGTTTTAAATTATTTAACCATACTTAATCCAGATAAAATTATTGACCAGGTAGAGCAGGCACTAATTACCCTTGAGAGAGGGATAGGCTTTAAGTTTCAAAACGATCTTAAGATTAGTTTGTATATACACATAAGCTGCATGATAGAAAGATTAGTTATTAAAGATCCCATTATGACATATAAAGACACAACAGAACTTGAGCAGTGTCATGTACACTTTATAAATTTAGTAAAAGATGCATTTAGTGTAATAGAACAGTTTTATAAAGTGGAGATACCTATTTCAGAAATTGGATTTATTTATGACAGCATAAAGAATAAAACTGAGGATTTTCAGCTATAAGCTGTGCCAGGTAGTAAAGATGTACACTACTTGGCACAGCTTTTGCTATATTTATAGATATAAAATAAAAATAAGGAGGACATAACAATGGAACCAAATATTTTATTAACCAGAATTGATAATAGACTTGTTCATGGACAAGTAGGTGTTACCTGGACGACATCTTTAGGAGCTAATCTTCTTATAGTTGCAGATGATGCTGCTGCAAAGGATCCTATCCAACAGCAATTAATGTCTATGACTGCTGAATCATCAGGTGTTGGCATTAGATTCTTTACAATAGAACATACAATGGAGATAATTCGTAAAGCTTCACCCAGACAAAAGATTTTTATTGTTTGTAAAACACCAAAGGAAGTAAGAAGACTTGTAGAGGGTAACGTTCCTTTAAAAAAAGTAAACGTTGGAAATATGCATTTTTCAGAAGGTAAAAGAGCTTTAACTAAAAAGGTATATGTAAACGATGAAGATATGGAAAACTTAAAATTCATTGCATCTAAGGGTATTAAAGTATATATACAAGACACCCCTGGAGATATAAAAACAAATATTGAATAAAAAGGAGAAATTATTATGCACAGTATTACATTAATGCAAGGTATTTTACTGTCTGTAATGGCAATTATAGTTGGTTTTGACTTTTGGCTGGAAGGTCTTTATATTTTTAGACCAATAATAGTATGTACACTAGCTGGGCTTATTTTAGGAGATTTAAAACTTGGATTAGTAGCTGGAGGGCTTACAGAACTGGCATTTACAGGATTAACACCAGTGGGAGGAACACAGCCGCCTAACCCAATTTTGGCAGGCATAATGACAACTGTTATAGCATACACTACAGGCTCTGATGTAAAGGCTACAATAGGACTTGCACTGCCATTTAGTTTTTTAATGCAATATATAATATTATTTTACTACTCAGTATTCTCCGTATTTATGAATAAGGCAGAAAAATATGCAGATGAAGCTGATACAAAATCCTTTGCAAAATTAAATATAATTACAACTTTAATTGTTGGATTAACTTATGGAGTAGTTGTATTCTTATGCACATATGTAGCTCAGGCTCCAATGCAATCATTAGTTCAAAGTATGCCTCAATGGTTAAAACATGGATTTGAAATAGCCGGAGGAATTTTACCAGCAGTTGGATTTGGATTACTGCTAAAAGTAATGCTGAAAATAGAATATGTACCTTTTCTTATAATAGGATTTATAACAGCCTCATTCCTTAACTTCTCAAATTTATTACCAGTAGCTTTAATTGGTGCTGCATTTGCATTATATGTATACTTTAATGATAAAAATACAGCTGAAACTATTAAGGCTGAAAGCAATAATCAAGGAGGCGAAGATTATGAAGACGGAATCTAATAACAAAATGACAAAAAAAGACTTAAGAAATTTAGCTTTCAGGTCAGTTCTTCTTCAATCAGGTTTTAACTATGAAAGAATGCAAGCTAGCGGCTGGACATATGCTATGCTGCCTTTTTTAAAGAGAATTCATAAAGATGATAAAAAAGCATTGTCAGAATCAATGCATGATAATCTGGAATTTATTAATACAAATCCTACATTATCTGGATTTTTGATGGGCTTAATAATATCACTTGAAGAAAATAATGAAGACAGAAGCGTTGTAAAAGGGTTAAAGGTAGCTTTATTTGGACCTTTAGCTGGAATAGGCGATGCTTTACTTTGGTTTACATTATTACCTATAGTTGCAGGCATTTGTTCATCCTTTGCAATTGAAGGAAGTGTATTAGGACCAATATTATTCTTTGCAGTTTATGTTGGTGTATTTCTTTCACGTATTATATGGACAACAGCAGGATACAATCTTGGTGTAAAAGCAATTAATATTTTAAGAGAAAATTCAAAGGCTATTTCAAAGGCAGCTACAATATTAGGAGTAACTGTTATAGGTGGATTAATAGCATCTTATGTTCACATAGAGCTTGTTCTTAAAATACCTGTAAGTGCAGGCCATGTAATTTCACTGCAGAAAGATTTTATAGATAAGATACTGCCTAATATACTGCCTATGGCATATACTTTATTAATGTTCTATCTATTAAAAAAGAAGAACATTAATCCAACAATATTAATACTAATAACCTTTGCCGCTGCTATTCTATTATCTTTATTGGGGGTTCTATAATGATGAAAACCAATATAATAATAACCGGACACGGAAATTATGCAACAGGGATAGAAAGTTCATTGAAATTATTAGCAGGGAATAGTGAAGGTGTAGAATTTATCGATTTTCTTGAAGAAGATAATGACACTTCATTAAAAGAAAAAATCTTAAAAGCTGTTTCGAAAAATTCAGATTCACAATTTCTATTTGTATGTGATATGGTAGGCGGCACTCCATTTAAGGTATGTGCAATGATTGCCAATAGCTCAGATAATATGGAAGTTGCAGCTGGCTGTAATGTAGGGGCCATTTTAGAAGCAGTATTGATAAAAGATACAATGCCTCTAAAAAATCTTGCTGATTCAATCATAGATTCTACTAAGAAAGGGGTTGCCAGATTTAAGAAAATTAATGTAAGTAAAATTGATAATAATTTGGATTCGGAAGACGGTATTTAGCATCTAAATAATAAAAGCAGAGTGGTTAATAATAAAACGGCTCTGCTTTTATAGTTAACAAGGCGGCAGAAGGTGTGATAATATATAAGAAGTAATAATTAGAATCCAGAGGTGTATTTATATGGTTGGAATAATAGCAATTTCTCATGGTAACTACGTAAAAGAACTAATAAATTCTGTAGAGTTAATATATGGGAAAATTGATGAAATTGAAGCTATTTGTCTCGAGAAAGCTGAAAGCATAGAAAGTTTAAATAGTAAGATAGAACTTAAGATTAAAGGGCTTGATGCAGATGAAATCTTAATATTGGTTGATTTGCTTGGAGGAACTCCATATAATGCAAGCAGCCTTTGGATGAAAAATCCGAATATCAATGTAGTTACCGGTATAAATATGCCTATGCTGCTAGAAATTCTTCCACATAGAA
This sequence comes from Clostridium sp. JN-9, assembly GCF_004103695.1. Taxonomy (NCBI): domain Bacteria; kingdom Bacillati; phylum Bacillota; class Clostridia; order Eubacteriales; family Clostridiaceae; genus Clostridium; species Clostridium sp. JN-9. Next base: position 467,890 of record NZ_CP035280.1, read on the forward strand.
ATGAGGGACTTATGAAAGTTTCGAAAATTGCCGAAGAATCAGCAAAAAATGGAATAATTAATGTTGGAGAAAAATATAAAACCTTAAACAAGCCAAAGATAATTTAAGAATAATTCATGGAAGGAGAAGAATTACATTGCTCAAAATAGTAAGATTAGACGATAGGTTAGTTCATGGACAGCTATTCAATAATTGGTGTACCTATGAAAATATTACAGAAATATTAGTAGTAAACAAGGAAGTAAACAATAATGAAATAAGAAAAACATTTATAGAAATATCTGCCCCTGAAAACATAAAAATTATATTTTGTGATGTTTCTAAGGCTCTGGAAATATATGAAGAAGAATGTAAATTTGAGAATGTAATTATTATTTTTGGCAATCCCTTTGAGCTTTTAGAGTTCATTGAATATGGTGGGAAAGTAAAAAGCATAAATATAGGTGGAATGTCTTACAAAAAAGATAAAAAAAGAATTAGTACTACATTTTATGTTGACGAAGCTGAACTTAAGGCTTTAAAAAAAATAGCAGGCTATAATATTGAATTGGAAATAAGGATTCTGCCTACGGATAAAAAAATAGATTTCTTAAAATATTGCTAGTGTTAGGGGAGAACAATATGTCAATAAAGCAAACCGTACTATTAATTGTTTTCACTTCTATATCTGGAATTGGATCTTCTACAGAAGAATTTCAAACTCACAGGCCATTAATTGCGGCTACTTTAATTGGTATAGCACTTGGAGATATAAAAAGTGGAGTAATAGTTGGTTCTCAGATGGAACTCATTGCACTTGGATGGATGACAATAGGTGTAGCAACACCCTTAGATGCAACTTTATCATCAATAGTAGCTGCCATATTGGTAATCCTGGGGAAGCAGCAGATAGGTGTGGCAATAGGTATTGCAGTTCCTTTTAGCGCAGTAGGACAATTAATGTTCATTGTACAAAAAGGAATTATAGATGTAGCAATAATGCATTGGGCAGAAAATGGAGTTGAAAGAGGCCAATTATGGAAAGTTACAACAGCTCATTTTCTAACGGCAATTCCAAGCATTATAAGAATAACTGTACCTTCTTTAATAGTTGCATATTTTGCAAATATCACTTCTATGCGGAATTTCTTAAATTTAATACCTAAGACCATAACAATTGGACTTCAAATTTCTTCAGGTTTTCTAGTTGTGGTGGGTTATGCCATGATACTTAGGATGCTTAATCAGAAAGAAATGCTGTCATTTTTCTTTATGGGATTTTTGGTAATGACTTTTTCTAATATAACATTGCTGGGACTCACACTTTTAGGCTTAAGTCTGGCAATGGTATACTATCAGATTTCAAATATGATAGATAAGGGTAATAATAGAAATAGAAGAACTGAAAACAATACTGCTAACTTAGAGAAAAAAGGCGAAAAAACTAAAATTGAAATAACAAAAAAAGATTTAATGAAGGTATTTTGGAGGAGCCAGTTTTTCCAGCTATCCTGGAACTATGAAAGACTTCAAAATTTATGTTATTGCTACTGCATTATGCCTATTTTAAAAAAGTTATATAAGCAAAAAGAAGAACTTCAATCAGCTGTAAAGTCTCATCTGGAATATTTTAATACCCAGCCTTTCTTTTCATCTGCTATTATTGGTGCAGACATAGCTTTTGAGGAAACTATGGTTAATGGGCAAGAGTTTGATACATCTAGTATAGCACGGGTGAAATTAGCTTTAATGGGGCCTATGGCAGGCATAGGTGATCCAATAATATGGGGAATAGTTAGACCAGTTACTGCAGCTATTGGTGCTGGTATTGCATCTAATGGAAATATATTAGGACCTATATTTTTCTTTGCAGCTATGAATACAGTAAGATTATTTATGAGATATAATGTTTTAATGATTGCATATAGGGAAGGTACGAATATTATTACTAAACTGAAAGGTATTCTTCCTAAACTAAAAAATTCTATGGCTGTATTAACTTATACAATAATAGGTGGATTAGTTGCAAAATGGACGGTTATAAAGGTACCTTTTGTTTTATATTCTATTAACAGCAAAAATGGTGTAATTACTGCTACTGTTCAGCAGCAATTGGATTCTATAATGCCTAATATACTACCGCTTATGTTAACCTTTTTTGTATATTGGCTGTTAAAGAAAAAAGTGTCCCCAATGATATGTATGTTTGGATTAATGATTTTAGGAATAGCTGGATATGCATTAGGATTTTTAGGCTTATAAAATTTATTATAAAAAAAGAGGTTGGATATGTATAAAAGTATAATATTTGATGTTGATGGAACTCTTATTGATACAGAGGAAGGAATACTTGTTCCTCTTCAAAGAGTTGTAAAAGAAGAATTAAACCAGGACAAGAAATTAGACGAACTTAAATTTTCTCTTGGTTTAACTGACGACATAGCACTGGGCATGCTTAATATAAAAAATATTAAAGGTGCATCAGACAAGTGGAGAAAATACATAAAGGAATATTCTCATCTTATTAAGGTATACAGCGGTATTGAAGAAGTGCTAAGGAAACTAAATGAATTAGATGTTTATACCGGCATAGTAACTTCAAGAACAAAGCAAGAGATAATTGATGATTTATATCCTTTTATGATTCATAGATACATGAAAACTATAATTTCAGCTGATGATTCAATAAAACATAAACCAGAACCTGATCCAATTCTGGAATTTATTAAAGTAAGCAGAATTGATCCATCTTCTGCAATATATATAGGGGATACTATATATGATATGAAATGTGCCAATAGTGCTGGAATTGATTTTGCATTAGCTTTATGGGGAGCTAAAACGGCAGAAGGAATTAATAATGCAAAATATATACTGAAAGACCCTTCTGATATTTTAAAAATTATATAGAGAAAAAGGGAAAAGGATATAATGAAATCGCAAAACAACTTCAAATATTACAGAGATTTCGCATCTAAATTCCAGTAAAAGATTTACTTTTACTGGAATTGTATTTTATTGTACCTTCTTACATGGCTGGTAAATCAATAGACCGATAGGTCAGAAAAATAGTTATAATTATCCTTACCCTAAGAAATTTCAATGATAAATTTCCAATTTTATTTTTATATTAAGTCTTTTTAAATATTGGATTATTCCAGTTGTCATCTATAGTAAATCTTTCATCTTTTATACCTTCAATAATATCTATTTGAAGCATCCGTTTCTTTCTAAAACCTCTGATACATCTAAAGAAATATAACTGCATCAGATTGAACGCTATAATTATAAACATCAGTACTGTCTCTACGCCCGTAGGGCTATGAAGAAAGCAATGGTCTAAATGCCATTCTGTTTTAAGCTGATGAAAGGCATTATTTTCTATATCCCACCTCTTATGCATTATCTTCCACAAGGTTTCTACTGAGGCAAATTTGTCTGTTGTTATAATCCAGCCTTCCTTAATTTCCACATTATCTCCAGTATGAATTTCTTCTATAAACCTTATAAATCTAACTTTGATAGTCGAATCTGACATTTCAAAATTATCTTCATCCCAAGCTTTAATCTTGGTATAGTCTTTACTTCCATGCTTTACAATCCATTCCTTATTAGCCTCACGGCGCTTAAATAGAGCTAATGCATCCTTTACAATGAGGAGCCTCTCATCTTTCACTCTTACTACTGCATTCATTCCTATTGAAAGGGCTTCTTTTATCCAAGTAGACTTACAATATAAAGCATCGGCTACTATAATGTCGGCAAAATGGTAATATTTACGATATAATTTTCTTACTAATCTTATACCTCCGGTGATTTCACCTTCATCTTTATTCGAACTATCTTTCTTAGGTTCAAGCATTTCTTGTCCTAAAATAATTTCCAATAAAAATCGGATTCTACAATGTTTTTATTAAATACTAGCAAATCAATATAAATCAGCGAGCTACGCCCTAAAACTTTTTTAGGTGTTAAACTTCTGCAAATATTAAACCATAATAGAAATCTTAAATGAAGTGTGATAAAATGGAGTATAATTAACAAATAATAAGGGAGAGATACAGCATGATGAACAAAGAAATCTATCTTAAAAATGTGGCTGATAGTCTTGCTTTATTAAGTAAGCAGGTTGAACTTTTAAATGCTGTAGATCTTTATGACATAAATATTATTGCAGAGGATTTTTTTACAGGTTTACTGAATTTAATATTTGGTTACAAATTAAAAAATACAAATGTTGTTGAGAAAAATGCACAAGCTATTGATTTAATAGATGAAGAAAATAAAATTTCAATTCAAGTAACTTCAGATAATTCTAGCACCAAAATAAAACATACAATTCATGAATATATTGATAATAAGTCATATGAAAAGTATGATAGATTAATAGTATTAATTTTGACTAGGAAAAAGAAGTATTCAAGGTCATTTGATACTAATAATACGTTTGTATTTGATAAGGGAAAAGATATATTAGATATAAAGGACTTAATAAAATCCATAAGAGGATTAGAAATAAAAAAGATAAGAGAAATTAATGATTTTTTAGAAATGGAATTATGTGATAGGGTATATTCAGCCAAGAAAACACAAGCTAATGAGATAGACACAATCATAGATTTAATTGAATACATATCTAAACATAAGGAAGTTAAAAAGAAAATAGATTCAGAAATTGATCCTGAATATAAAATATTTAAAAGATTTAAGGACTTCTCTGAAAGATTGATATCAGAATATACAACACTGTATACTCTGTATGGAGATGCAATTGAGACAATTAATGAAATTATAGGAATAGATGAAGCACAGGATATAATAATAATGTTTTATTTACAAGATATAAGTATGCAATTTTTAGATGAAACAAATGATAACCCCATTAAGGCATTGAATAAGCTGGTTGGTTATTTTGAAGATAAGCTAAGTTTAAATGGTAAAAAATATGATAGGGCGGCCATTAAATTTTATTTAGTTAATGAAATGATAAAATGTAGAGTATTTCCAAATGAAAGGAATGAGTATAATGGTGGCAAATAGTAATAGTGTTAAGTCATCAGCAATGTATATTGGTTACCTTATACTAAAGGAAATCAAGGAGAAAAATTCGGAAAAAGTATCTATATATGACGTTTCAAGGATTCTTAAAAAGAAAGGAATAAACAGTAGTAGGCAATTAGTACTAGCCCTTTCTTTCCTATACTCTGTTGATATAGTGGAGTTTGAGGAGGCGAATGTATGGATAAAGAAGTAAATAGAATTCGCATTAACAAACTTTATTCAGAAAATAATATTTTTGACGAAATAGAATTTCGTGATGGTGTAAATATTATTTTGGGTGAAAAATATGATAATTCAACAATAAAGGGAAGAAAAACAAATGGTGTAGGAAAATCTATGAGCATTGAATTTTTGGATTTTTGCTTATTGAGTGATTATGAAAAATCTAGAATATGCAGAATACCTAAAGAAGTAATGCCATTAGAAGAAAAAATAATGTTAGATTTAGAAATTGGGAAAGAAGAAATTACAATAAAACGAAGCCGAAAGGACTCTGAACAACCCGTTATAATAAGAAATGAGAAAAAGGTTTCTTTTGAAAAATTAGATGATGCACGTAATTACCTAGCGGAACTAATTTTTGCAAAATTAGATGGGAACAGTGTGCCAAGTTTTAGAAATTTATTCTCAATATTGATGAGAGATGAACGTTCGGAATTTACTGATATCTTAAAATGTCATGATTTATCTAAGCGTGTGCCAGATGATTTGACAGCACATTTATTTCTACTTGGAATGCCAGTTGAGTCTTATAGGAAAAGTATTAAGACAATTAAAGAAATTGAAAGTATAACAACTATTATATCAAAAAATAAGAAAGAGCTGACAAATAATGGACAGAAAAAAATAGCTGATGTTAAAGCAGAATTAAACTCCCTTGATGATGAATTAAATAAAATGGAAGCTGCTATAGAAAGTTTTAAAAGTAATGAAGCTTTTTATTCAATGGAATCAGAGCTGCTAGAATTAGAAACATTACTTGAACAGCTAAGAAAAAAACAAAAAGCATTAAGATATGATTATGATAAAATTAAAAGAATGCCAAAGCCCGAAGCAATAGATGATAACGAGATTGAACTAGTGTATAATCAATTTAAGAATGATTTGGGAAGTGCGATTGTTAAGTCCCTTGATGAAGTAGTTGGCTTTAAGAATAAGGTTGAAGAATTTCAACGTATGCTTGTGAATCAGAAAGCAAAGGAACTTGAAATACAACTGAATGACATTGCAGAGCAAATTCGTGTTTTAGATGATGAGTATTCAGAAAAAATGAAAATTATTGATGAAAAAGGTGTATTAAAGAATTTAAAAGCTAGTTTAAAGATATATGAAAGTAAAAAGGATTCTTGTGCACATACAAAGTTTCTTTTTGAACAGTATGAAAAAAATGCGAAAACAAAAAAAACATTAAAATTACGTAAAACACAAGAAATATTAGAGATAGATACTATTCTTGAGGAAAAAGAGGATATAATAAATAAATTTATTAATACCTTACTTGATATTCATGAAGCTATTATGGGAAATAAGGAGTGCTCATTTACAATCCAGACTTTAGATAATGCTAGAAGTAAAACACCAGCTGAAATCAGCATGAGGATATACGATGATGGTAGCAGAAGTGTAAATAGGACCAAAGTTTTTATTTATGATATGGCGTTATTATTTAATGATAATACTAGGAAGAGGCATCCTCTATTTTTAGTTCATGATAATATTTTTGATGTTGATCAGGATACGTTAGTTCAATGCCTAAATTATTTAAATAAACAAGAAGAAAAGTATCAGGATTTTCAATATATATTAACTTTAAATAGAGATAAAATAGAAAACGAAGAACGTATAAAATTAATAAATATGGATATTGATAGTCATAGAGTAGCTGTTTATACAAAGGAAAATAAATTCTTAAAAAAGGATTATCAAGAAATATAATAGTAGGGTTATCAGACTTGCAGACTTTACTATTTATATATAGTAGTCGACTAGCCCCAGCCTATGTGAAAATGGTATCACTGCTGGTAAGAAAGTAAAATTAAAAGCCTATAGAGATGACTTGTTTTCGGCATTTCCATAGGCTTTTGTTATTTAGTAAGTGAAGGAATGGAAGCGGTGGAGGATTTTTACGCTCCTAAGGTCGTTCTATTATTAAAACTATAGGCTGTCCACATTATTCTTGTGCTTGAACATTAATTTTTCCAGCCAGTTTTTACCGTATTTAATAGACATATAACCTATTACACACATGACAAATGCACCAATACAGTCTACCATCAAATCGGTCATTGTATCTGTTAGTGCATGGCGACCCAAGAACAATGCTCCGTCCTCTGCCCTGAATTTTTGCATATTGGTCCCCAATAATCCGTCTGCGGTATACTCATAAAATTCCCAAAAGACACCAGCAGTTACAGCAAAGCAAAAAGAGAAAAATGAGACAAATATAGGTGTGAGATAAACCGGCACCTTTTCTGATTTGTTAAGAAAACTTATTACGGTAAACCCTAATGCACCCAGCATAGCGCCACTGAAGGTGTGTAAAATTATATCCCAGTTAGGAATTCTGTAGTAAAAGTTCTTAACTTCCCCCAAATAAATTGCACAGTAAAGAAATGCAGAATAAACAAATATCATATTTGTTGGTATGCTTACCTTTAAACGCTTTTCTGTAAAGCCAGGAAGCAGCATTGCAAATGTGCCCAGTATACACTGCAAAAGCATCAAAAAATAATCACTCTTTACTCTTATACTAGGGTTATTAAGGGGTGCAACTGTGGGTGCTTCAATCATTTTTATTATTACAAAAACAGAGGATAATACCATTGTTATAAAAACAAATTTTATAAAGTTTGTTTTGGTAAATATTTTTTTCATTCTTTTGTTTCCTTCCTTAACTGCTGTTTAGCCTTGCCTGTATTACGATATTTTAAATTATATCACTTTTATACACTAAACGCATGTGGAAGTGCATGGTATTGATAACAGGGAAAGTAAATAAAATAGCTATATATGTTTTGCAATTTTGTGAAAATAGGAGATGACTCAGAGAAATGCAATTTCAATATCAAATAAATAAGCACAGTTACATACACAGTATCAGAGCAAATAATAAAAACAGTTTGATAAAAGAATTAATAGTAAACTCATTAAAGAAACCATTAAAATGGAATTTTGAAACTATTATGTATAATAACTCATATATGCAAAATCCACAAATAGAAGGCCTTAAAATTTCTATAAATGATGATGGTATTACTATTGTATCGGATATATCTAAAATATATATAGGATGGACAGCCATAAAAAGCATAAAACTTGAACCGAATTTCCTTTTATTGATTAAGTTTGGATTAAATAAAAAAATTACAATACCATTGACTTCAAGTGATTTCAAGAATGAAGATGAAAAATTACAATTAATCAATGCATTAGAACATAAGATGATTGGCAAGAACAAGTATCCTATGCCAATACCCTTACCGGAGGATACTTTCCTGAAGTTAAAGTTTATTTATTCTATAGAAGATGAAGAATATTTTTACATATATAATACAGAGAATAGTTTAAGAGGTAAGAAAATACATAAATTTTTGCAGTTTATATCCCCTGCTATATTTTCGATTTGCTGTATATGGTCATATATCATTGGCAGTATACCATATGCAGTAGTATCACTTCTTGGGTTAGTATGTTCTCTATATATTAGTAAAACAAAACATAAGCACAGTAAAATGGATTTAAAAGGAATCAGTAAAATATACAAAAAAACATTGGCTGATAATAAGGCTTATTATGATCCTAAATCAGAAAAAACTGTAATTTTATCGGATAAAGGAATTTTCCTTGAAAATAGCAATGTGACTATTTTTATAGAGTGGAAAAAGATAAGTAATTTCGATATTATTGAAATTAATAACTATATAGGAATATGGAATAAAAATTCAGTGATTTTTTGGATTCCCAATAGTGCATTTAGCAGCTTGGAAGATAAAGATAAATTTATTTTTAAGATATTACCTAAAAACAAGACTATGGTGGTGATTAATTGATAAATTTAAGAGAGGTTAGGATTTTTTTTATTCTAAATACCAATACCTAATGGTAAATATGAAGAAGCCCAAAAATATATTAAGGCACCACGGAGGGAGTGAAGCTTATGCCCAAAATACTTGTCATTGATGATGAACCGGATATTTTGGCTCTCGTAAAAAATGCATTACAAAAAGACGGCCATCTTATAACCACTGCTGAATCACCTGAAAAGGTGGAGCTAAGCAGCCTGAACCAGTTTAACTTACTATTGCTGGATGTTATGATGCTGAAGGTGACAGCTTCACAATTGCTGTTCATATAAAGAATATAAGGGCAAAGCTTGCGCCCATTTCAACTGTATGGGGGATTGGATACAAATGAGACTAAGAAATAAAAATATCAAACTTAGAACATTTTTTGTTCAGTATTTACTGACTTTTTTGTGGGCTTTATGTTAATTGTATTAATTGGAGTAGGATTGTTTTTTATTTCAATAAAAACAGGATCTATTATTCCTATCAGAGATGTGGAAGCCAATTTTGAAAGTAAAAAAAATGAGATTGCATCTGCAAAAACCGTAAGCTCAGATATTATTCTTGAAATCTGCAAATATGCTGTTGTAAGCAAAGATGGGGAATTTCTGTCAGGGAGTATGACCAAGTCTAAAGCAGTTACGGCAAAGCAAAAAGAGAAAAATGAGACAAATATAGGTGTCAGATAAACTGGCACCTTTTCTGATGTCTCCTTCTTTAACTGCTGTTTAGTTTACCTACATTACAACAGCATAACTATATTACTTTTATATATTATGCGCACATGAAAGGCAACATTCAAAATACCAGTTACATCGGAAAACATACCACTTATCTATAAGGGATTGTTCAAAAATTCATATGAAATATAATAAAAATATAAATAAGACAGGAGGAAACAAGTTGTGAAAATTGAAATTGCCATTAAGCCAGATTTGAAGGAACCACATGTGGTTGTATATACTAATGAAGTTACAGATGAAGTACAAAATATAGTTGACAGGCTTTCAAATCTGCAGATAAAAATAATAACGGGAACTCAGGATAGAAAAATATATCTCATTGAGTATGATGAAATCTATTGCTTTTACAGTGAAAACCAGAAGATATATGCAAAAACAGATAAGGGAAGCTTTTGTGTAAAACAAAAACTTTACGAACTTGAAGAAATGCTTAAAGGGAGCTCCTTTTTAAGAATATCCAATTCATGCATTGTAAATATGGATAAAGTAAAAAACCTGGATATTTCTTATTCAGGAAGTATAGATATTGTATTTAAAGATGAAAGCAAAGAATTTGTATCAAGAAGATATGTATCTAAAATTAAAAAATATTTAGGAATATGAGGTGATTTTATGACATTTAAAAAAGCAGTTTTAAGAGGCTTTTTAGGTATACCACTAGGAGTTTTTATTAGTACAACGATTGGACTTATTTATTCATTAGTTTATGGAGAATTAATGGTTGTTCCTCCTGTAGATGGAGCTACCACTCCTTTAAAAGCATATGTAATTCAATATATTGTGAGCATGGTTATAGGATTTGTTTTTGCATTTGGATCAGCAATATTTGAGGTAGATAAATGGAGCATTGCAAAGCAGACAACAATGCATTTTCTCCTTACATCAATAGTATTTCTACCATGTTCCATAATGGCAGGATGGGTAGATTTTAATCTTATATCGATTTTAGTTTATTTCGTCATATTCATTTTAATTTATGCAGCTATCTGGTTTATTCAATATTTTAGCTGGAAGAGTAAAATCATGAAGTTAAATAAAAAACTACGGGAAAAGTAAACAATAAAGCGGTATGGTGGTTTCCTTAGCATAGCAAATTCTCATATTTTAGCGTTTGTATTGCTTTTGTAAATACAATAGCATATAATAGCATATGAAAGGAGTGATTTGCAATGGCAAAAACAACAAATCTATATGTAAGGCTTGAACCTGGACTTAAGGAACAGGCGGAATTGGTTTTAGGGAAATTAGGGATTCCAGTGTCTAATGCAGTGAACATATTTTTAAAACAAGTTGTTATGCAAAGGGGAATTCCTTTTGATGTTAAGCTTCCTGCTTCAAAACCTATTGCACTTTCAGGTTTATCAGAAATAGAACTAAATGAGGAATTGAAAAAAGGATATACTGATTTTACTCAAGGAAATACAAAACCCGCTGAGGAAGCTTTTTCGGATATACGTAGGGATTTTGGTATATGAAATATAAGATTGTATTAACAAAACAAGCTGATATTGATTTAAGGAGTATCTATGAATATATTGCATTTACATTATTTGAGCCTGAAACAGCAGCTAGACAATTGGATAGAATTGAAAAAGGTGTGCTGAGTCTGGATAAAATGCCAGAGCGATTTGGTGTATTTGAAAAAGATCCCTGGTTCAGCAGAGGGCTTAGAAAGATGCCAGTAGATAACTTCATTGTATTTTACATTTCAAATGTTGAAGATGAAACAGTTACTGTTATACGGGTTATGTATGGAGGAAGGGATATTGATAAGCAGCTGAAAAAGACTAATCAGTAAGTATGTATATTCAAAGATATGAATCAAATAGCATCTACTATTGTAGGTGCTATTTTAGTATTTAATTTATATTATACTGAAATTGATGTTATAATCAGTATAGAATAAAGCATAATTATGCAAAGGCCATATGAAAAAAGGAGTAAATTATGAATTTTATTAAAATAAAGAGAATATATGAGCCTAAGGATGAAAATGACGGGTATCGAGTACTGATAGACCGCTTGTGGCCTAGAGGAATTAGTAAGGAAAAGGTTGATATTGACCAGTGGGCGAAATCAATAGCTCCAAGTACGGAATTAAGAAAAGAATTTCACCATGATCCAACTTTGATGAATAAATTTAAAGAAAAATATATAAATGAGCTGAATTACAATGAGTCTTCGGATGAGTTCACAGATTGTATTAAAGAAAAGCTTGAATATGGCAATGTTACATTAATTTATGCCGCAAAGAGCCAGACGAGCAATAACGCAGTGATTTTAAAGGAATGGCTGGAGGAACGTGTTTAAAGCAATTTGGTAATATGTCAAGAACAAAATAAAAAGAAAATGAAATGATTCTTCAAAAAAAGGGTAACCCTAATAAACATACAGTCAAATCAGAATGTATGTTCGTGTGTCTTATATAATTAATCTACTCTATTTGAAGAGTAGAGTTGATTTTTAGCCAGCAATCCAAAAATCAAACGGATTAATTTACGAGAAGTTAGCGCGAGTGCTCGTTTATGCTGATGTGTAGTCACTTCAGCAAATTTCTTCTGGTAGAAAGCTTGATATTCAGGAACGTGTCTTATGACACTACCAGCGGCTTCTATCAGATAATAACGTAAATAACGGTTACCTGCTTTGTTCATTGGCGTATTTTCAGCCTTGAAATCACCAGATTGATTTTCTTTCCATACGATGCCAGCATATTTAGCAATAGCATCATTATTAGGGAATGCATGCACACTGCCTAATTCGGCAAGAATACCACTGGAATAAACAGGGCCAAAACCAGGGATTGACATGAGAATTTGATATTCCACAGGATTCATTCCCATAACCGCTTTCTCAATGGCTTTATTAATAGTACTCAGTTCTTTTTCAAAAGCCTGAATACAGTTAAAAGAGCATGCAATTGAAGTCGTTAATGGCTCATACAAACATTTATCAAGGCGATATGAATTACGAGCAGCTTGTTGAAGAATTTTAGCAGTCATCTGTGGATCAGAAATTCTCTTTCGACTCTTTGTATTGATGAATTCAACAAGTTCTTCTATGGAAGCATTTGCAATGTCTTCAGAAGATAAAAAATCCGTCAGGATAGAGGAAGCAGTGGCACCATATTTATTAGAAAAAGGATGTTCTTCACCATCTAACAAAGCAAATTCGCTAAACTTGAGAAATACATTTGATAGCATATATGTCTTCTCCCTGGTTAAGCATTCAACTATATGAAGCCTGTGTCTTGTAAGCCTTTGTAGGGCAAGGTATTGAGAACCACGCCAAGGCTCAGTATGAATCCTGCCGACTCTTGCAAAATCAGCAATAACAAAAGAGTCAATGCCATCATTTTTGTTAAGAGCATTAAAGGAATCTTTGTAGTTAGCAACTTCCTTAGGATTCAAACAGTAGACGTAGGGTTTATATGGCACAAGTTTTTCACTTGCAGATAAAAAATTAGCTATATGCACGCCATAAAATGAAGTAGACTCAAGACCAATAATAGTAACCTTAAATATATTATTTTCTAGTATCTTGACGAGCATGGATTCTAGTTGTTCTGCACCAGATTGTGTATTAGGAACAGGTTTCATTTTAATAAAAAATTCCTGTTCAAAGTTAATTGCAGAGACAACATTTTGTCTCGCACCAATATCGATACCAACAAATAGAGTTGATAAGTAATCTACTTTCTTCATGAAATCACCACCTTTCGAAAGTAATGAGGAAATTAGAAAAGGAATTATCCTAATCCAGAGTACTGACTGCAACCTCGCGTAATCAGCATTCAACCAAGCGAAATACCTTGCTGGTGGCTACGAATGGAGATGCAACATTTGTGTAAGCAGAATTTGATACTCTGGTCAGGCTGCAAGCTTTCTAGGCAATAACAATATGTTTTGCAGGAGAATACAGCAGTAACCTTCGCTAAAGTCCGTTAGGACTATTTTAGCATTAGGAAATTCCTTTATAAATAGTTAATGTAAGTTGTATAGATAGGAATGTAAAATAGATAGCAATAATGAATTGGGGGAATCCCCACAGAAAAACATAGATACTTTCTTATCTATACTAAAATATAAAAATAAATAAGTTTATAGCAGTCATTTAACTGACTATAAACTTATTATACGAGGAGAATAGTTATGGATAAAAAAATTGATAAGAAAACAGAGGAACTTGCAATGAGGGCATTAGAAAATGCAAAGGCTTTTGGCCAGAAACTAGAGGAAAACAGAGAGAAGCGACTCTGGAAGAAGGTTCAGATTCCATGTAGTCTTTATGATGCAATTAAAGGATTAACGAAGAATGAAATGGATTCAATTCGAAAAACTTATGGCTTTAAAAACTTAAGTGCTCTTAAAAAAGCAGAATTGGCACCTGAGCTTGCTAAATTAATTCCTTCTAAATTTAAGGAGATTATTTACACATTGGATCAAAGCAGGTATGACCTTATTAAATTAATTATTAAAAATTCAGGAGTTATACCAGATGTGGGTATATCTATTTCTAAAGCTGAAACTTTCATAAATTATAGTATGATTTTCTGTGGATTACAAGATAATCAAAAGGTATTATTTATGCCTGATGAACTTATAAATGTTTTTACTCACATTGATGACAGTAAACTTAAAAATATTGTAAGACGAAATACAGAGTGGATACGCTTGACTCATGGGCTGCTTTATTACTATGGTGTTATGGACGCTTGGCCTATTACGAAGAAGATAAGTGAGCTTACAGGTGAGAATGTTGATATTCTTGAATTTATGAATGTAATGTCTTTTGCCTGTGATTTCTATGATCAGGCCGATTTAACACCATATGGCTACGCAGATAGCAGAGTTTTCGATGTAAAGAAAATTGTTGAAGAACAGAAAATGAGAAAGCAGATTGATTATTATCCCATTACAAAAAATCATTTGCTAAAAGCCAGTGCTCCTAATTATTTTGATAAAACGCAGGAGATGAGAAGCTTTATTAATTTCATTATAGAGTATTATGATCTATCAGATGAAGAAATAGATGAAATAGCCTTTCAGATGGTTACAATGATTAATTTGGATTTTAGACCTGACATGATTATGGAATACCTGCAAAGCTATCTTGAGTTTCCGTCTTTTGAATTTGCACAGCAGTTAGTAGGAAAAGTAATGGAATTATATAACAATACACGTCAATGGGTGCTAAAAGGGCATACTCCTAATGAGCTGTTTAAAGAAGAAAGAAAGTTTTTACAGCCACTGCCAGCAGAACCACTTATAACAAACAAGCAACATTCCAGCGTAATTGATCTAAAAACTAAAAAAAAGATTGGTCGAAATGATCCGTGTCCTTGCGGAAGCGGTAAAAAGTTCAAAAATTGCTGCGGGAAAGTTAGGTGAGCAATTGAATGGGATTATTTAATAGAATGAAAGAACCGGTTTTTCTTAAGGAAAGCAGTGATGCTGAAGTACAATTAGAAAAGCTTAAAGCATTAGAACCATTACTAAATACAGAAGGGCAAAATGTTATAAAACAAGATATAAAATGCCTTGAATATGGAATTGTAGGAGAAAAGAATATTGAATTTGAACTAAAAAATAGTCATATGCCTATATATATTTTACATGATATCTATCTAAAGGATGGAGATCTGAGTGCCCAGATAGATTATCTTGTGTTTACAAAAAAAATTTGCTTTGTCATCGAATGTAAAAATCTTTATGGAGATATTGAAATTAATAGTTCAGGTGATTTTATTCGAACTATTGAATTTGGAGGCAGAAAGAAAAAAGAAGGCATTTATTCGCCTATCACACAGAATCAACGACATTTAGAATTAATGAAGAAAATCAAGACAGACAACAAAAATAATATATTGACTAAATATATGGCAGGAAGATACTTTGAGGATTTTAATAAATCGGTAGTAGTTTTGGCTAATCCTAAGACTGTACTTAATGCAAAGTATGCAAAGAAAGAGGTAAAAGAGAAAGTTATTCGTGCTGATCAGTTGGTTAAATATATAAAAGAAGTGTATGAAAATTCTAAAGCAGCAGCTGATTCAGAAGATAGATTGTTAGCCTGGGCTCAATCTTACTTGGATTTACATAAGGTTGTGGAGAAAGACTATACTGGGAAATATAATCAGTATAAAATAACACAACAGAATCCAGACCAAGAAGTATCCACTCACGCAGCAGAGAAAAGCACAATAACAGTAGATGAAGTACCAGTAGAAGAAACAGATATTTTTAAAGAATTAAAGGCATACCGATTATATAAGAGCCGTGAAGAAAAAATAAAACCTTATTTTATTTATAATAACAATCAGTTAAAAGATTTAATTTCTATAATGCCTGGAAACAAAGAAGAACTGCAGACAGTTGCAGGGTTTGGTGAGGTAAAAGCGAATAAGTATGGCGATGATATCTTGAAAATTATAAAGAAATATTAGATAGTTTCAAATAAAGCTGCTGGATACGATGGGGGGGAGATTAATGAAGTATATTCCACTGATAAATGATGAATTTAAGAAAAAAATATTGGATTTTCTATATGAAGATGAACTGTTTAATGTGTTTTCAATTCATTTTATAGAAAATCAAGTTGAAGATATAGGAGAACTTTATGTTGGAGAATCAAATGATAAGATTGATACCATCTTGCATATGAAATTCGATGGTAATTCTTATTTTACAAACTTTTTTACTAAAAATGAAATAGGATATACTGAAATTGCAAAACAACTTCAAATACTAAACTATAATAGAGTTTTATTAGCAGGTAAAAGAAAAGAAGTATCAAAAGTATTATCATGCCTTGGTAAAAAAGTGAAATCTACTCCTGACATATATTACAAATTTGATGTAAATAGACACTGTAACCAAACCATACATCCTAATATTACATATAGAATGGCTACTTGTAGACAAGAAGATATGAGTAAAATCAGCGAATATATGATTAGTTTTTTTGAGCCTGCAAATGAGCAACAGATTTCAGATATAACTGATAAAAAGAAGTTAATTGAAGACATAAAAGTTTGAATTTATATCCTAATTAGTGGTGAATCTGATGAATTCAGTTACTTGCTAAATGCTAAGCTGAGATTATTGGTGGGCTTCATTATGAGAATTCAGTTTGTGCAAAATTTGCACAAACTGCGGATGATGGAAAAACTTATCAATATAAATTTTATTCTTTATCAGCCATTATTGCCGTTGGTTATCGTATCAAGAGCAGATCATAAAAAAGAACATATGGGATTAACTACTTGGTTATACAAGAGTGATTTTGATAAATTAATGGAAGAAAGCGATATAAAGTAAGAAACTGTTGTGGGTTTATTCACGAGAGCCGAAAAACTTAAAAAAATTACTCTCGGCATGCATTCATGAGAACATATCGAGAGTATGTTTTTGACCCCTTGGAGTCACTCCAAGGTATCAGATGTTACTGAAAACTATGACCTAATCTATAAAATAAGTTTCCATTGTTTTCTTTAGATAAGTGATTAAAATATTTTACTCCAAACCTTGTAAAAAACCAAAATGCAAGTCTTCGCACTCCTGCATCAAATCCGAAGGTTTTAAGTATTTTTAATGCACCACTGAATGAGTAGAAACTTTTAGCAGCTTTAAAAAATTCTTTTTGTAAGCCAGAAGGCGATATTTTTAAAGGCTTAAAAACAACATTTGTCATATCATAATATTCCCATTCTTTTGTTAAAATTCTTCCTTCTTTTTCAAACTGATCAAATACAGGAGTACCAGGGAACGGTGTAAGTATAGCTGGTTGAAGCTGATATGCATTTATGTCTTTACAAAACTTTACTGATCTATCTATATCTGATATATTATCATAATCAAGCCCAAGTACTATGCTTGCAATAATCTTAATTTTATACTTGGCAAGTTTTTCACCGCATCTTTCAATATCTTTAATACTTTGTCTTTTGTTCACATAGTCCAGGGAATCCTGATTCAAAGATTCTATACCTATAAGAGTTCTTCTTAAATGAGCCCTGCTCAAGAGATCTAAGAGTTCCTCGTCATTTGCCATATCAGTTCTTCCAAAGAAAAAAGTTTCCTTGAATACAAGATTATTGTCTATCATTTTTCTTAATATTTCTTTGGCCCTTTTCTTATCTGCTGTGAAATTATCATCTTCGAAATTTACATATTTAAAGCCTTCTTTTTTATAAATCTCTAATTCTTTAATTACATTGTCTGGTGTTCTGGTCCTATATGGATGAAACATTCTAGAAGTTGTACAAAAATTACATGAAAATGGGCACCCTCTTGAAGTTATAACATTTGCTGCTTTTGCAGGTGTTTTTAACAGTGTATAATCAGGGAAAGGTATCTTATTAAGATCTTCTACAGGAGATCCATAGACTATTTTATCTTTTATTTTGCCAGATACAACATCTTCAATTACATTTTCAGCTTCTCCAACTATTACCTGGTCTGCATGGAAAAGCGCCTCTTCTGGCATTGCAGATGCATGCATACCCCCAATTAATACTCTTTTTTTTAATTCATTTCGGAAAAAGTCACCTATCTCATAGGCACGTTTTGAATTACAAGTCATGGTGTATATACATATAACATCTGCATTGCTCATTTTTGAGTAATCCAGATCTACATATAATTCTTCATAACATTCTACATCACAGCCTGAATTTTTCAAAATATGGCCTAATACTAAAGGACCTGTAATGTTGTTTTTGTGACCGTAGGCATTTCCTCCAAACCTATAAAATGGATTCCTCCTGATGTCTGCCGCAGGAGTTATAAAAATAACTTTCATATTATAACATCCCCCTTATGTTATGTAAAAGATTAATTAATTTTGTCTAATACATTATAATTCTTTTAAAATACAATACTATGACATAATAGTTAACTTTTAATAAACTTTATAAACCTTATAAAACTCATTATTATTTAAAAATTATTATTGCATATTTTTAAAGATAGTATTATAATTAATCCATAAGATGAACGGCGTTCATAAGAATGCAATTTAAATTATAATCTAAAGCTATTTATAAATGATAATTTTTTTTAAGCATTAATGAACATGGTTCAAAAGGAGGCAAAAAATGAAGGATAATAAAAAAATACTACTAGTTATGTTCTTGCTTGGTATCTTTATTGGTGCTCTTGATTCCGGTATAGTTTCACCTGCAAGAACAATTATAGCAAACTCTTTATCAGTTTCTCAAAATAATAGTGTATGGGTAATTACAATTTATACCCTGGCTTATGCTGTGTCCATGCCTATATCAGGCAAATTATCTGATAGGTATGGTAAGAAGAAATTATATACCATAAGTATTTTTATTTTCGGTTTAGGATCACTATTATGTGGTTTATCAAATTATTTCGGAAGCTTTTCTTTACTTTTAACTTCAAGAGTAATTCAGGCCATAGGCGGTGGTGGAATAATGCCAATTGCTACTGCTTATATAGGCGATAGTTTTCCAATAGAAAAGAAAGGCAGTGCTCTTGGTCTGGTTGGCGGTATATATGGTATTGCTAATATGCTTGGACCTACTATTGGCTCAGCAATATTAAGCCTTGTTGGACCTTCAAATTGGGGAGTATTGTTTTTCATTAATGTCCCAATAGTTATTGCAGTTGTAATCATATCTCTTTTAATTAAAGAAGAAAGTGTAGTAAAGACTCCTAAGAAGATGGATATTGGCGGAAGCGTTGTTGCAAGTTTATTGATTTTATCCATTATGTATTCATTAACTAATATGAATTTTCATGACTTTACTAAAAGTATAACTTCTATTCAGGTATATCCATATTTGATTTTATTTGTTGTACTTATTCCAGTATTCATAGCAATTGAAAAAAAAGCGGAAGATCCAATAATAAACTTAAAATTCTTTACTAATCGTGAGATTGCACTTACACTTATAATTGCCTTTACCACTGGTGCTGGTTTAATGGGAGTAGTATTTGTACCTCAGTTTTGTGAAAATGTATTAAAAATGAAAACAGGTTCCGGGGGATATTTAGTAACATTAATGGCTATATTCACTGGAATATCTGCTCCATTAGGCGGGAAATTAATTGATAAATATTCTGCAAAGTTTATATTAATTTTAGGCTTTTCATTTACTATAACAGGTTCATTAATTTTGGCACTATTAGCTGTGAAAATACCATCAATTTTCATATTATTAGCTGGTTTAGCTCTTATGGGACTAGGCATGGGCTTTACTATGGGAACACCCCTTAATTATTTAGTACAGACAAATGTTTCAGAGAATGAAACTGCTTCTGCACAATCTACATTGTCCTTAATTAGATCCATTGGAGTTGCAATTTCTCCAAATATATTAGTTAACTTTATATCTGATGCAGCTAAAAATCTTGAAGGTAATTTAATGGCTGTAATGCCAAAGATATCAATGGGGCCAAATGCTCCGGCACAAAGCCTTGGAGGCAACAGCGTATCACCAAATGCAATAGCAGGGCTTCAAAATGCTGATGTAACAACTATTGTTGATAGTTTAAAGAAATTTTCATCTTCAATTATAGACAATGTTGCACCAAATATAAAACAATCCATGGCTGGTAAACTTCCTCATGGAGTATCACCTGATGCAGCCGTAGCAAACCTAAAGGCAAATTATTTAAGCCAGATAGAATCATCAAGAAAGGTATTGGAAACCACTTTCCAAAATACCATTAACAGTGGTTTTACCAAGTTATTCATATGTGCTGCAGTGATTGCTTTAGTAGGGTTAATATTATCAATAGCGCTGAAAAATAAAACAAAATTGCAGTCATAAACAAAAAGATATACAAAAACTGCCTGTCCCACTTAGGACAGGCAGTTGTATATAATAAATATTATTTAGTCTTTTAAGCTATTAAATTCAGAAATTATTTTAACACTATTACTTGTACCAATTCTTTCAGCTCCAGCTTTAAGAAATTTGTATACCATATCAAGGGATCTTATTCCGCCAGCCGCTTTTATTTTTATATCTTTTTCAGTATTGTTTCTCATTAAAATTACATCTTCAATAGTAGCTCCACCACTACCAAATCCTGTAGAAGTTTTTATAAAGTCGGGTTTAACTTTATTTGCTATTTCGCAAAGCTTAATTTTTTCTGTTTCATTTAAATAACAGTTCTCAAAAATCACTTTACTTGTAACTTCATAATTCCTGCAAATATCTACTATACTTTCCATTTCATTTTTAATATAATCGTAATTTCTATTTTTCACTTCAGCTATATTAATAACATAATCAACTTCACCAGCACCCTTATTTATGGCATCTTTTGTTTCAAAAAGTTTTGTCTGAAGAGTACATTGCCCCAGTGGAAAGCTTACTGCCGCGTCTATTAATATTTCCGAATTATATAAGTACTTTTTAGCTTTTTCAATGTTTGAATTATTAATTGCAACTGTTTTAAAATTATATTTTATTGCTTCATTACAGAGAGCTTTTATGCTTTCTTCATCGGCATATGGCTTTAGCAGCGTATGATCAAAGAGTTTAGAAAAATTATCAATATTCAAGTTAGTCAGTCCTTTCTATGAATATTTAAAATTTTATTTAAGTTTTCCATACTTTTTATAACATTATTGTAATCAACTTCTGGCTCTAGGCTTACAGAACCTGAATATTCAAGTAAGTTTAATTCTCTAAATAAGTCTTTAAAATCTATATTGCCTTCGCTAAATGTTATATGTGAAAATTTATTATTTTCTTTTATATAATCTTTTAAATGAACATGCCCTATACATTTGAATATAGTTTCTAATTCCTCGTGAAGAGAAACATTTCTATAATCCACAGGAAGCTTATCTATGGGAGCTCTAAAACTATTTCCAATATCCCATAATAATTTCAAATTAGGACTATTAATATTATCAATTACTTTTTTTGTCATTATACCTTTAGGTAAATGTGTATAGGGACAGTTTTCCAAAACTAAAGTTATATCCATTTCTTTGGCTAATCTTGAAGGTAACATTAGTTTTTCTGTAATGAGCTTAATGTCTTCATCTGTGCCTACTACTTTCTTTGCTTCGGATGCTCTGAAGGGAAATAATCTAACATATTTTGCATTTAATTTTTTTGCAGTTTCACAAGTCCTTTTTAATTTTTCTATATGATCTTCGTAATTACCTTGTGTAACTAGGAAAGTTGATTTGAAATTTTTAATTTCATAATTAGGATATAATGGACACATAAAAAATAAAGTAGAACTTAAACAGGATACTTCTAAATTATACTTTCTTAAAAGCTTTAAAACTGTGTTTATTTCTTCATTGCTTAATTCTTCAATGGTTTTTCCCCAGAGGGAATGAATTTCTATATATTTATATCCATGATTTACAATGTCAATTAAAGCTTTCTCAAAATCCATATTTAACTGATCAGTAATAATAGATTTAAACATAATAATCTCCTTAATTAAAATAAATTAGTATTAGTTTTCTTTATTTTCAATTTCTATATAGTATTCATATCTATCTGCTATATAATAGCTGATAGTATATTCGATTACATTATTATTTGTATCAAAGGATTGCCTTTTTAAAATTAGAATAGGTTCACCCACTCTAATGTTCAGAAGCTGACTTAATCTGCTATCTGCTATTGAAGCAGAAATACGCTGATTAACCTTTTTAATTTTAATACCTTTGTTTTTATCTAAATATTCGTATAAAGAGCCATAATAGATTGTATTGTCTAGATCCATATTTATATTTTTCTTTATATAAGTTTCAAATAAAACAATAGGAAGATTGTTTGCAGTACGTATTCTAGTAAGTTTATAAGCTTCGTCGCCATCATTTTGCAGTAAATACTTTGAGATTTCACCAAAAGATTTAGTTATTACAATTTTAGCGCTTTTGGTTGAGGGGGTAATCCCGCGATCTTTCATTTCATCTGTAAAACTTTTAATTCTAATAAGTGGTTCTTCAATTTTAGGTGGTAAAATAATGGTTCCTTTTCCTCTTATTCGTTTAACATATCCTTTTAATACAAGTTCATTAATTGCTTGTCTTACGGTAATTCTACTGAGATTGTATTTTTCAATATAATCGAGTTCCTTTGGAAGCATATCACCTGGCTTGTATATGTCACTTAGTATTTCACTTTCCATTATTTCAGCTAATTGCAAATATAAAGGTTTAGCTCCCTTACTTTTATCAAACATTTTACCCTCCAAAACTATCTTACATAAGCTTTAATGGTAGCAATTTTTTTACCTTCTGATATTCCATAGGGCCTAATTGTATATTCTTCAACACATGCTGGAATTATAAAGGTTTCTGCATAATGCACAATAAAAGGCTTAAATTTTCCAGTTGGACTTTCAACTATTGCTTCTTCCCCATCAATTAAGTTTAACATATTTACACTTCCATTTGTATTATGATGAACTGTTTTATTAAACCAATGACGTCTTGTTTCAATAAATTCTCTTTCGTGTAAGCCGGTTTTTTCTTCTATCCATCCATCACCTTCTCCAATTACTTCTACTTTATTAATTAAGTTTTCTTTTACCCAGCTGGTAGTTCTATTCCACTGTATTACCTTTGCACCATGCTCTATGTGAATGGGTCTTGGCTGCCCATCAAGACCAACTCTTGCCCAATCCCATAATTTAAAAGTAAATATGTATGGAGTTGCACTTATTTCTAAAACCATTGTATTGGCCCCAGAGCAGTGGATTGTACCAGCAGGTATTAAAAAGTGGTCGTGTTTTTTTGCAGGGAAACTATTTATATATTTTTCGTCTTCAAAAATAGTTTCTCCTCTGTTAGCTCTTTTTAAATCTTCTAACATCTCATTTTTGTCAATATTTTCTTTTGTGCCTAGGTATACATGGGCTCCTTCTTTTGCATCTAAAATATAATAACTTTCATCTTGTGTATAATGCATACCAAAATTGTCTTGAATATATTCTGTTAAAGGATGTACCTGGAGTGATAAATTTTGTCCTCCCATAGTATCCAGAAAATCAAATCTGATAGGAAACTCTGTGCCAAAACGACCGTGGACTCGTTCCCCAAGTAACTTTTCAGGCTCATAAAATACTACATTTATTGATGGAATTTCTACTCTTATATTACCATATCTTAAGTATAAACTATTTTCTTCAGGTACTCCGTCAAAACTCCATGCAAAATTAGGTTTGCTTTTGTCTAGATCGCAGACCTTTTTCATCCATTGTCCTCCCCATACCCCTGGATCAAAATAAGGAACAACTCTAAAGGGTCTTTGTGCTGTCTGACTAAGACCTTCTATAAAGGCTTTACCTGTTATCATCTTAGGTTTATCTTCAATATTAGTATCAAGAAGATAATCCAAGCTATCATATAAATCTTTTTTATGCCTGTCTGCAGCACGCCATTCTACAAAATATCCTCTTTTATACTTAGATAGTATGGGATCGTTATAATTTTTCATCTTCCAATTAGGCATACCATTTCTATAACGCATTTGTATTTCCCAGCGGGCAAGGTCTGCGTATATTAATATATCTCCTTTAGTAATTAAAGAAGCACCTACACCATAGATTAAAATAACTCCATTCTTAACAGAATTGATTTTAACTCTGGCATTATCTATTTTTTCTTTAACAAAGAATTCATTCAGTTTCTTTGTTGATAATACTCCAAAGACTCTGTCATCTGTAAGGGAGTCTTTAATCATATCAGTTATAACTGCACCATCATAGGAACAATCATCAGAATTTATTATTAATACAGGATGCAATTGACTGAAAGCATTTAATATTTCATTTTCCCGAACACCAGGGTAGCAATCTATAACTATAATAGATTTACCTTTATTATTTATATCTTTACTAATTTTATTAATTATATCAGAATAACCTTCCCATGCTGATTCATCAAATCCATTTATTTTGACTTCAGGAAATTTATCATAATTACACATTTTTCCACCGTCTCCTTTGTTATCACTTTTGATATAATATTATCATATGTTATAACATATTGCAATATACAATGTAAATATACTGAATAAACCATAATGCCATTTTAAGTATGTTATAATATAACTTAAATAATCAATGCTAAGTGTAATATGTATGTAAAGCTAAAAAAAGTATTGACAACATTTACACTACAGTTTTATAATAAAAATATAGTAAAACTTAAAAATAACAAATTCATAATGCAATATGTAATTACATATTGCAGCATGGTTTGTAAATTATTTCTATGAAAGGGGGAAAACTAATTGGTTGGAATAGTAATTGCAACTCATGGAGATCTTGCAAATGGTTTTATGGACTCCATCAATATTATTATGGGTTCACCGGAAAATATATCTGTGGCAACACTGAAAAATGACAAAGGAATAGAAGGATTTAATGTAGAATTAAGGGCATCCTTAAATAATGTTATATCAGATGATGGTATCCTTATTTTGTCAGACATTAAAGGAGGGACCCCGTATAACAGCAGCTGTTACTATGCTGGAAACGGAGAATTTAATGTAAATATAAAAGTGGTAAGTGGGATTAATTTACCAATGCTTTTAGAGGTACTGTCTATGAGGGAACATTCTAATTTAGATGAACTCGTAAAAATAGCATTAAATGCGGGAATAACAGGAATAGACATTCCAACACCTGTAGATGGATCTTTAGAGTATGAAGATGAATTATAATTTGATTTAGGAGGAGAAATATTATGGCAGTTACATTCGTAAGAGTAGACGACAGAGTAATACATGGTCAAGTATTAACACAGTGGACTAGGGTATATCCTTGTAATGGAATTATTGTAGTTAATGATAACTTAGCAAATAATGCTTCTTTGGGTAATGTTTATAGAGGTGCAGCACCATCAGGAATCAGGGTATATATTTATACATTAGAAAAGGCATTAACAAAATTAATTGAAGCAATAAATAGTTCAAAGAAGTATTTTTTAATAACTAAGTCACCAGTTGAATTAAATAAGTTAGCTGAAAATGGCATTGATTTTGGAAAGCATATTATTTATGGGCCATCAAGCTATAGGGACGATACTATAACTATTGGACCAAATCAGTGTTTACTAAAAGAAGAAATGGATGCTTGTGAAGCGCTTTATAACAAACATATTGAAATTGAATTCAAACTCACTCCAGATAAAAGAGGATTTAAATGGAGTGATATAAGAAATAAATATTATAAATAAGGAGGGTTAATATGTTTTTTCAAGCTTTACTAATCGGATTATTTTGTTATCTTGCTAGTTTAGGTGTGCCATGGTTTTTTGGTACAACAGGTGGATTTTATTATCTAAGCAGGCCACTTATTTCAGGTATGATTGTAGGACTTATCCTGGGGGACATGAAAACAGGTATTTTAATTGGTGCTGCTGTACAGGCCTTATACCTTTCATTAATAGTGCCAGGTGGAGTGGCATCAGCCGATATTACTTATGTTGCTTATCCAGCAATAGCCCTTGCCATGCTTTCAAAAGCTAATTCAGATTTTGCAGTTTCTCTTGCTGCTACAATTGGATTGCTTGGAGTAATATTATTTAATTTAATAGAAACAATAAATACATTCTGGAATCATGTAGCCGATAAATATGCTGATAAAAATGACATGAAAGGTTTTTGGAGAGCAAATGCATTGTATCCACAAATTACAACGTTTATAATAAGATTTGTACCAACCTTTTTAGCAGTATATTTTGGAGCACAATATGCCCAAAGCTTTATGAATTATATACCTGAGGTTCTAAAACATATCATGACAGTACTTGGAGGAGTATTACCTGCAGTAGGAATAGGACTGTTATTGAGCCAGATTATGAAGAAAACTTCGCTTACTGTATATTTCCTTGTAGGATTTGTATGTATAGTTTCATTAAAATTAAACATGATTTCACTAACTATAGTTGGAGCTGCTTTAGCAGTTATGCATTTTAACTACTCAGGGAACAATATGCCACCATCACCAGCTAAAAATGCTGCAGTGAATGATGATGAGGAGGTGCTGTAATGAGTGAAAAAAATAAGGATTTTAAAAAGAAGCTAACTAAAAAGGATTTAAATAAAAGCTGGTTTTCATGGATACTCTTTAATTTATCTGCCATAAGTTTTGAAAGACTTGAAGGTACCTCATTTGGGCAATCAATGATTCCAATAATAAATAGATTATATGATAGTAAAGAAGAAAGAGGAAAGGCTTTAAGAAGACATACTGTATTCTATAATACTGAACCACAGTTAGGATCAGTTGTAAATGGTATAGTTGCAGGGCTTGAAGAAGCAAAAGCTAATGGCCAGCCAGTACAAGATGAATTGATTGAAGGCATA
This sequence comes from Clostridium sp. JN-9, assembly GCF_004103695.1. NCBI lineage: Bacteria > Bacillati > Bacillota > Clostridia > Eubacteriales > Clostridiaceae > Clostridium > Clostridium sp. JN-9. Next base: position 495,066 of record NZ_CP035280.1, read on the forward strand.
AAAGTAGGACTTATGGGACCAATTGCAGGTGTTGGTGATGTGCTTATTCAAGGTATTACTGTACCATTACTATTGAGTATTGGTATGGGACTAGCTGCAAATGGAAGTATTTTAGGACCATTATTTTATACATTTACCTGGATTCCATTATGTCTTCTAGTATCTTACTTCTTATATATGAAAGGCTATAGCCTTGGTGTAGATGCAGTAGATATTATTATAGGTGAAAAAGCCAATAAACTTACTGAAGCATTTAAGATTTTAGGAATTACTGTAATGGGTGGAATTGCTGCAAGTTTTGTTAATTTGAATGTTGTTGCAGTATTCAATAATGGAAAAACTGTACTTGATTTTCAAAAATTAATTAATGGTATTTTCCCTAAATTATTACCGCTTATTATAACTTTATTTGCATGGAAGGCGCTTCAAAGAAAGAATATGACTCCTTTAAAATTAATGGGTTTATTTTTAGTAATTTGTGTTGCCGGGGTATTAATAGGAATATTCTAGTTTGTTTATGAAAACACCTTCAATTATATTAAATTGAAGGTGTTAAATTTATTTTGATTGGAGGAATAATGTTGTATCCTATGAAGTTTGAGCCAATTTATATTAAAAAAATATGGGCAGGAAATAAGCTTAAAAAAATGAGACCAGCAAATTTAGAGGAATCTATAGGTATAAGCTGGGAAATAAGCGGGCACAAAAATGCTTTAACCAAGGTAAGCAATGGTAAATATAAAGGATTAAATCTAAAAGAATTAGTTCAAATGGATAAAACTAAAATGCTGGGTAAAAATGTCGATGAATCAGAAATATTGAGGGTAGCATATCTTGATGCAGCAGATGACCTTTCAATACAGGTTCATCCAACAGATGATTTTTCAAGGATACATGAGAATGATGGCGGGAAAACCGAGGCTTGGTATATACTTGAAGCTGATGAAGGAGCTTATATCACCGCTGAAACTACAGTTGACAATATAGATGTTATAAAGCAGGCTTTGAAAAAAGATAAATTAGAAGATTATGTGATGAAAATTCCTGTGAAAAAAGGGGACTTTGTTATGATACCAGCAGGCCTTATCCATGCACTGGGGAAGGGTATTTTAGCAATTGAAATTGGTCAGAACAGTGATATAACCTATAGATTATATGATTATAACAGGGGTAGAAAATTAGATATAGAAAAATCATTTTCTGTTTTAGATCCCAAATTAAAATGTGAAAAATGTGAAATGGGAGAGCATTCATCACAGCATGGTAAGAAATATAAAAAGAGTATTTGCTTTAAAAGAAAAGAATTTGCATTAGAGGTAATAGATATAAACAGTGAATATGAGGATATTGCAAACGGTGAAAGATATCATATTTATTCATGTGTAGCAGGAAGATGTATAATTGAATTTAATTCAGGAAATGAAATATTAAATTATGGAGAAAGTGTTTTTATTCCTGCAAAAATGGGAAACTACAAAATCAAAGGTACATGCCGTGTGTTAAAAAGCTATATCCCATAATTATGGAAGAGTTAATTTTAGAAACATAAATGATAAATATGATGAGTTAAACTGTAGGAAAATTATTTGATTGGAGAGATAGCCATAAGCATTAATAAACTTAAATTAGATAAAAGCAGTTCAGTACCATTATATCTTCAGCTGCAGAATTTTATTATCGAAGATATAAAAGCTGGTCAGATTAGGGAAGGTGATATGCTTCCCACTGAAATTGAATTAAGTGAGGAGTTAGAAATTAGTAGACCTACAGTTCGTCAAGCTTTGAATAATCTTGTAAATGAAGGATATATATATAGAATAAAAGGCAGGGGTACTTTTGTAAAAAGACCAAAAATCGTTCAAGGATATACAAGCTTTATAGAAAGCTATACTGTGGATATGCGCAAAAAAGGATTTAGAACAAAAACTAAAGTTCTAGCACTTGATGTTATTGAAGCAGATGAAATTATTTCCACAAAGCTGCAGATAAAAAGAGATGATAAAGTAGTTAAGTTAAAAAGACTGAGGTTTGCTTCACCTATGAATGAAAAAGAAAATAATCGTGGGGAAGATAAGCCTGTATTAGTTACTGTTGTATATGTACCTTATAAGCTACTTCCCGAGCTAGTATGCTATGATTTTGAAGTGTTCTCTTTCTATGAGGTTTTAGACAAAAATAATCTTTCCGTTAAAAAAGTTAAAAGAGAGATAGAAGCGAAATTAGCAGATGAAGAAATAGCTAAGTTACTGAAAATTGAGAAAGGGGACCCTATACATTTTATTACTTCTGTTGGTTTCCTTGAAAATAATGTACCTATAGAATATTCTGAAAGTATTTATCCTGGGGAAAGAAATAAATTTGTTATAGAAATTTCCAGGTAAGAAGTGTACATTAAATACATGTACGGCATTTGTCGATATATTCCAGATGATATCTGTTTTAGCCCATGTTATAATGAACACAGTCACATACATCAGTGTGATATAGTATTTTAAATCTATGGGCGAATCAAATGCCCGGTAAAGGAGAAACAGGGGAATGAATAATTACAAAGATTCTTATTTTTCATATGATTCAAAGAATAAGAAAAAACATGGCAAGGCATTTAAAATATTTTTTTCCATTATTTTTTGTCTGGTTATATTGGCAGGATTTGTTTATGTAAAAAATTATAACACCATAAGGCTGGCAACAGGCAAAGGAAATATAAATGTGAATACAATTTCACAAGCTGAAAAATCTCTCTCAGATACAGGTAAGTTTAACAGCGCAGCCATAACAAACAGTTCTGATCAGGCTCAGGTGCTTACTAGCACCTCTAAGGACAATGCAGTTAAATTGACAGTGACACAGCAAAAAAGTGGCAAAGAAACCATAGATGCAAATATCAATGTTAAGAATTTAGACCTTAGCGGCATTGATAAGAAAGCTTTGCTGCATGGCAGTCCATCAGCTGTAAAGGCAGCTAAAGCACTGGCTAACGATTATATAGGAACAATGATGGACCCAAAGGATGTAACTGGCATAGAAACTTATCTTGCATCAAATCTGATCAATCAATATAAAAGTAATCCAAACAATTTGAACATTGATCATACTTTTGGTAATGCACGTCTTATCCTTACAGGCAACTTATCAACTGGTAAAATCAATGTGAGTATCACAAAATAATTAAAATTAAGTTATTGCATATAAAAATTGATTTAAATCAATGATATTATCCTTTTAATGAATTAAGATTTAAGTATCAAAAGAAACAAAATAAACAATAAATGAAATCAAATTATTTAAATATTTAAGGAGGATAATATTATGAAACAGACAATTACAATAAACAAGGAAACACATCTTGGAGAGCTTGTAACGTATTTTCCAGCTGTTACTGAAAAGCTTAATGAACTGCACATTGATTACTGTTGCCAGGGGGATAGAACACTTGAGGCTGCCATTAAAGAAGCAGGGCTCAAACCAGATTTTATTACTAAGGTACAGAATGATTACAGCGAATATTTAGCAAGACCGGATAAGAAAATGCCAGTGAGTGAATTATCTGATGAACAGCTGATTAACCTAATCCTTGAAATTCATCATCAGCCTGAGCGTGCTCTGTGGAATGAACTGGATCCATTGATGAATAAGATTTTGCTTGTTCACTATGGTCATGGCAAAGAACTGCTTTTGAAGCTTCATCGAAATTTCAGTGAGTTAAAGATGGAGCTTGAGGAACATTTTGCAAAGGAGGAAAAGGAACTCTTCCCAGCAATGCTAAAACCAGATAAAACGGATGAGGATAGAGCAGCTATAAGGTCATTAATTCATAAATTGGAAGGCGAACACGAAGGCACCGGTGATATCGTTAAGAAAATAATCAAAGAAAGCAATGATTTCACGCCTCCTGAATATGCATGTCCTACAATGAAGGCTGTATATATGAAATTCCATGAATTGGTAGATGACATATTCCTTCATATTGCTAAGGAAAATAGTGTTCTTTTCAAACGTTACGAATAAACAGCTAATGGTGTTGCTTTTGCAGCACCATTTTCATTTATTTCTGAATATAAGATCTTAATTTATATTATCTCCATTGCAAAGAATATCAGTGCTTGAGTAATATCCGCAAAAGAATATAATAGATATTAAAGTGGTAAGTTAATACAAAATAATTCCACCAAAAATATGCTTGGAATAGGAGATTTATTATGAATAAAAACAAAGGGGAAATTCAAAAGCAGGATTATAAGCAATGTTCTCATGACAATACCCATTGTCATGATCATGGTGAAAAGCATGAGACATGTATATCTCTGGTGCCTATTTTCAATCACTTGGAAAAAGAACAAATGGATGAAATTATGGCTGTTACATATTCGGTTTCATACAAAAAAGGAGAAAATATTTATTGCGCAGGTGATAAATCAGATTCACTTTACATCGTAAGTAAGGGAAAGGTTAAAATATACAGGCTTTCTGAATCCGGGAAAGAACAGCTGCTGAGGATTCTGCATCCTGGTGACTTTACAGGTGAACTGGCTTTGTTTCGTGAAAGTGTGCATGAAGAATATGCAGAGGCTATAGAAGAAACCAGTGTCTGCACAATCAAGCGTTCAGATCTGCAGGAAATTCTTTTGAAATATCCTTCTATTTCATTAAGAGTATTGACTGAGTTTTCAAGCAGGCTTGAGCAGTCAGAGAAACAGGCCACAGGGTTTGCTACTGAGAAGGTTGAAACAAGGATAGCACACTTTTTGGCTGAGTGTTTGGATAATGATAAGCAATCCATGATTGTATTGCCAATGAATAAGAAAGATATGGCTTCATATTTGGGAACTACACCTGAAACAATCAGCAGGAAATTGACGGATTTGGAAGAGGCAGGATACATCAAACAGATTTCAAATAAAAAAATTGAGATCCTGGATTTGGACGGACTGTTATTGGTTTAATTATATAATTTGAGATTTATATAATCAGTGATTTTCAAAAGAATGGAAGGTATTGATGATATGAATAAGATTCAAAATAGAAATAGAATGTCTTACTTTGGCGTTGGACCTTGCTATGTTACAATCATTATTTTATTAGCAATGATTGGCATTCATACTTCAGGGGCTGGATATTTATCGGGCGGTTATTTTGAATCTCTAAGAACAATAATGGATGTTATTGGCATCATAGTGCTTGTCTTAGGCGCTTTTTTATGCATAGAGGCTGTGAAAACCAGCAGATTACTTAAACATATAGGGGACAATAAACTAATTACAAATGGTGTTTTTGCCTTGGTAAGGAATCCTTTATATACAGGAATCACTTTTATTGTTATGGGATTTATCTTTTGGGAAAATAACCTGTTTCTACTTCCACTAATTATTATTTACTGGGGAACTATGACATTACTGGTGAAAAAAGAGGAGAAAGCCATGGAGAAAATATTTGGAGAGGAATATATGGATTATAAGTCTAAAGTAAACAGATGTATTCCCTGGTTCCCGAAACATAAATAACTAAAACCTTTTCTCGGAAAAGCACAAAATTTATAGAACTTCTGAAAAATTGATTTGCATCAAGGAAATCATGTAATATTAATGCAATAATAAAGCTATCAATCATATAGCAATATGAATTATTAATATTTAGGAGGCTTGTGTAATGAAAGTGATTAAAGTAAATGAGCTGCCATTTAAAAAGACTGGCTGGGGTATAAAAGGTAAACCTATTATAGATATGCCTGAAATAGGTATTATTAATTTGGTTATGGAACCAGGAGAAAAAGTTCCTTCCCATAAGACCCCGGTTAACGTTCTTTTTCAGGTAATAGAAGGAAAAGGAATGATTACAATTGGAGATGAAACACAAATAGTTGAGGCAGGGAACATTGTGGTTAGCCCGCTTCAAGTTCCACATGCTTTGGAAGCCAATCAGGATAGTGTATTTTCTGTTTATGTGATAAAAACACCTAACCCTCAAAAAAGTGCTATGAAATAATAAAAGTTTATAATGCTTTATCATTTAGGTAAGAACTAAGAGGTAAAAAGTAAGAAGGAATAGGGTGAAACTTTCTAAATGTTTCCTTTCTCCTATTAACTATTAGCTCTTACCTATAACTTTCATTTGCTCTCGTTGTAATATAATGTTGGATAAATTCGCATAAAAATCTTGTTCTTCTTTGCTTTTTGAGCTTTGAAGTAATTTCATAATATCATTATAGGAATATCTTGTAAAAATATCATATAAATTAATATCCTTATTTTCCATATAAAATACCCCCTAAAAGAAAGTCATTTATATAATATTATATACCGAATACATTAAATAATAAACCTACCCTTTTGTTGGCTATAAAGCTTGATAAGAAAACCTTCCGCTCTTCTGTACAGTTAAATTCTTCAAAAAACGTATTTACATCTTGTATTGGATATGAATGTGTCAAACATATTCTGGCACTCTCTTTTTTGTTTAAACTCCATCATATAATTATACCCGTCGATGGTACGCATAATTGATTTTATGCCTTCTCTGCTGTCCATATCATGTAATAATCCCATAACATAAGCCTAATTGCTGTCTAATATATCAATTTTGTATGCAATCAATTCATGATTCAATGAATTATGTTATCTTCCAGTAAATCCCCTTATATTTACCGTGCATAATTATGGTACAATATCCAAGTAAAGTTCATTAACCGTGGAAGGGTGGCTGCGGAGGTTTTGAACGTTTTATCTCCCTAGGACTATTGGTGGTATTTCATCATAGTTAGGGGGTGGTATTGGATATGCTAGAGTTGATTATAAAAAGTTTTACTACTATATGTATTATAAAAATAGTTTTAAATCATTGTCTTTTTATATCTAAATTAACTATCAAGATTAAATTTCTTGGTATTCATATAGAACTTAATGGCAAAGAGAAAAAGCACCCATCCCACAATGATTAGTGCTTTAATCTCTCAAATTTAACTATTAAATTTATCCAATAGCCCTAAAACAAAATAAATGTTCTAAGGATTGCTTAGTGTTAGCGCACTAGGCTCTTCTTATTTATATTATATCAAATTCTTATAAAAAATAAACCTATATTTTTTTGTTCCATTTAAAAATTTTAATCTCAAATTTTTTATAAACTTTAGTATTATTCTAACAAAGATTTTATCCTGGAATCATTTTTCACGAAATCAAGAGTTTTATCTTTTTTAATTGCCCCTTTTACTAATCTTTCATATTTATCTTTACTAATACTATGAGTCACATTAAATTTCATATGCTTATATAGTTTTGACTTCATGGCATCATCCATGCTACTTGCTTCATTTACCATATTTATAATCATTTCTATAGTTTTTTCTTTATCCTGTTTTTCTTTTGCTAAAGATAAATCTAATTGATATTTATGGTATGCCCCAAAATCAAATACCTCAATAACCTTTTTAGCACACTTTATGTATTCTTCTGCTTCACTAAATTTCTTTTCTTTATATAACAGATTTATTATAAAGGATAAAACAGCAAATGTTTCATGAGCATTTTTCCATAAATTTTCTTCATAAATACCATAAGCCTCATCAATTTTTCCGCTGCTTTCAAGTAATAATGTCTGTTGAATTTTTTTATTCACCTCAACTTCTGGAATTTTATCTAATACTTCCTGAGCTTTTTCATACTCTTTTTTCGCCCTATACATTGCTGATAATTCTAATTTTGCCATAGAAGCTGTCTTTTCTTTATTGCTTGCTGCTACAAGTTCAAGCCAAGCAATTATTTTTCTTTCATATTTATCTTTTCCCTCAATTTGAGGCTCTAATAAATATATTCTTAATACTACTGATATCCAATATATCAACTCATCGCAACTTGGATATTGTTTAATTAAATCACTGGCCTTTTCAAAAGTTAAAAACCTCACTTATTTATGGTACGGTTTTCCGTAACTACTATAAGTGAGGCTTTTCCATTTTATTCTTGTGTATATATCCTACATAATTATGGTATAATTCTAAAGTACAATATAGAAAATCCGTAGTAGGGTGGCTGCGGAGGTTTTAGACGTTTTATCCTCCTGGGCTATTGGTGAATATTTCATCATAGCTAGGGGGTGGTATTGGATATGCTAGAATTAATTATAAAAAGCCTTGTTGCTATTTATATAATTAGATTAGTTTTAAAACATAATCTTTTCATTCATTATTTAAAGATTTCAGTAAAGTTTATTGGTCTTGATATTGAAATTAGAAGCAAACAAAAAGATGCTCCATCCAACAAAGATTAGCATCATTTTTGTTAACATACTTGTTTAAATCCAATAGCCCTAAAACAAAATAAACGTTCTAAGGATTGCTTAGTGTTCCATCACTAAGCTTTTCTTATTTATATTATATCAAATTCTGATAAAAAATAAACCTATATTTTTTTATTTGAAAATTTCTAGAAATAAAAACTGTTCCAGTTTTTGTAATGTACCTGACCCCATGAAGGAGTTCAGCTATGAAAGGTAAAAAAATTCGCACAAATTAATCTGATTTCATGCCAATCTGCAATAAGTGTAGTAAAATAATATAAAAACTTATTCGCAGTGAGGTAAAAATGGGAAGAGAACAGGATCGTATAAATCGGAGAATAGAAAAAAATCCAGCGGCAGAATGTAATAAAATCCAAAAGAAGTATTTTCCTGAGTTGTTTCAGAAGTTTGCAGGGACGCTGGATCCTAGGCATCAAAGCTATATTGATTATTCCAATAAAGTAATGCTTGGAACTGTGTATTACAAAGGAATAGCTGGGCTTGTAAGCATGCAATCTATGACATATGAGTTTAATGATGACAAGGTGGTAAAAAACATTATGAACTTTCTTGGAGAAAGTGATAGGTCATATCTCCCACACGGAGTAACCGTAAATGAATATCTGGAGAAGTTGGCTACGTCTCAATTGCAGGAAATCCAGCAGTCCATGGTGTATAGTCTGATACGAAGAAAGACATTTGATGATGCCAGGTATCAGAAGAAATGGCTTTTGATTGTTGATGGGTCACAGTTATATTCCGGAAGTCGCCAGATCAATGAGCAATGCCTTGAAAGACATCACAATAAAGGAACAGTGGATGAAAAAGTCAGTTATCACAGCGATGTTCTAGAAGCAAAAATCGTTTTGGGAGAAAAACTGATTGTAAGTATAGCAAGTGAGTTTGTGGAGAATAATGGAGAAGACGCTCTGCGTCAAAAAAGTATGAGTGAGGAAGAGCGTAAACAGGACTGTGAAACTAAGGCGTTTCAAAGACTTGCAGCTAAGCTGAAAAAAAGATTTCCGCGCCTTCCAATAATATTGTTGGCGGATAGCCTGTATGCATCAGAAAAAGTTATGGAGATATGCAGAAAAAATCACTGGGATTTTATTATCAGGTATAAAACCGGGAGTATCCCAAGTATTGCCGCAGAATATGAAGCAATACCAGAGAAGGGAACATCAGGTCATGCGGAATATGTGAATGAAATAGATTACAAAGAAAAACCCGTAAATATGCTTAGATACTGGGAGGAAAAAGTAATAAAAGGGAAAAATGTATGGACAGAATTCCAGTGGCTGACCAGTCTTAGGATTACAGACAAAAATGCGGAAAATTTAGCGGCTGCGGGAAGAAAACGCTGGAAAATAGAAAATGAAGGCTTCAATCGTCAGAAAAACTGGCAGGGAAATATCACACATGTATGCAGCTGGAATGTCCAAGCGATGAAGAATCATTACCTGATGCTGCAGATATCTGATACAATCAAGCAACTGTATGAATGGTATTATTTGAAAGCCAATGATATAAAAAAGAAACAAAAAAATATATCCTCTGACCTGCTAGCAAGCTTTGGACAGCAACTAACAAGGGAAGATATATTTCAAGTTGATATGCATAGCATATCAACCGCCTAAAATGATTATATCAAAGGAAGTGATGTCTGCCAAGAGTAAATTTAACTTGAACAAAAAATTTATCCACAAGAAAAACAAATTGGTGTAGTGCCGGATATTTTTGTGGATAAGTATAAATCCAGAAAAAAGAATTGTGGATAACATGGCGTTTAAAGAAAATAAGTTGAATTTAGCAGACAGAAACAATTTCACCTTTCAAGGCTGGAAGGAGTTAAAAGTATTTGCGGTCTTGCTTTATATCAAATATAATATAAGGAAGCGTATAATTAATACGCAAGGACTACTAAAAAATTAATTATTTTGATTTGTTTTGGTAATGTATCTGGCATTCATTTATAATTAAATAACAAAAAATAGGGAGATAATAAAATGAAGAAGAAAAGAAAACTAACTGCTATTTGGATTGTAGGCATAATAATGGTATTAATAATAGGGAGCAGTTTATATAAAAACAGTTCTTCTTATATTAGTTCAAACAACTATTTATCAAGTAAGGAAGAAACAGAAAAAAGTGTCGATTCTAAGCAAAATGAAAATGATACTGAATATGGCAAGAGTTTTGATTTCGATAAATTTACAGGTAAGTGGTCTTTAATAGAGTTTACTTCGGATAAAGATACTAAGATAACTATAAATGACGGCACAAAAATTAGTAAAGGTATATTCTATATTGTAGTATTAGATTCAGATTATAATATAATAGCTAAGAAGAATGAATTAAAGGAAAATGGGGATATAGATTTTACTATACCTAAGAGTGGAAAATATATTATTAGAATTGTTGGGAAAAATGCAACGGGTAGTTTTAACATAAAAGTAAGTGCAAATAATAAGATAAGTCTTTCTCATAAAGATTTTTTTAATTAATGCGGTAATATGATAGAATGGTTTTAAGTAGTATTAAACTTGTTATATAGTTATCATCATTTTCCTGGGGGGGGATATTTATGTCTAATAAAACAACATTAAATATGAATCTTGACAGTGTTGATGCTATGATTATAACTGATAGCAATGGGAAAATAATGTATTCAATTAGATACAATCCAAGATTTTGTAATGAAAAAGGCAATATATATAAGGACATTATTAACAAAAATGTTCTGGAAGTTTATCCATCTCTAACACAAGATGAAAGCTCTATTTTTCAATGTATTAAAAATGCAACACCAGTATATAATGAAGGACAGAAATTTTATGATATTTATGGTAATCCATATTTTACTGAAAACCTTGCCATACCAATTATCAGAAGCGGTAAGTTAATGGGTGCCATTGAGCTGTCTAAGGATATAACAAGCATAAAGGATATTGAAATAAATAAATCAATGAATCATAAAGGGAAAAATAAATTCCTTAAAAAAACAACAACTAAATATTCTTTTGATGATATCATAACAGTCAACCATAAGATGAATGAAAATATTGAAAAGGCGAAGATAATTGCAAATTCACCGTCTTCTGTATTAGTTTATGGTGAAACAGGTACAGGGAAAGAATTATTTGTGCAATCCATACACAATTACTCTAATAGGTGTAATAAACCTTTTGTAGCTCAGAATTGTGCAGCTATTCCAGAAACATTATTTGAGTCAATTCTTTTTGGAACAACTGAAGGTGCATATACAGGGGCAATAAATAGGGCAGGCCTATTTGAACAGGCTGATGGAGGAACTCTTTTCCTGGATGAAATTAATTCCATGCCAATTCATTTGCAGGCGAAATTATTAAGAGTCCTGCAGGATTGCAGCATAAGAAGAGTGGGTGATACCAAGGATAAGAAGGTGGATGTTAGAATAATTGCTGCTATGAATGAAGAACCCTTAAAGGCCTTAGCCAGTAAACATATTAGAGAGGATTTGTTTTATAGGCTTGGAGTTGTAACATTTAAGCTTATACCGCTTCGAGAAAGAAAAGAGGACATACCATTATTAGTTAGATATTTTATTAAGTATTATAATGATTTATTTAATAAAAATATAAAAGGTATCACAGATAGCGTTAAGGATTTGTTTTTAAAATATGATTGGCCGGGAAATGTCAGGGAGCTTCAACATGTCATAGAGTCATCAATGAATTTAGTTTCAATTGGAAACATTGAGATATCACACTTACCCATCTATTTTTGCGATCTATCTAGTAAACATCAGGTTAAGACTAATTCTGAAGAAGTAATAAATTTAAGTGCAATGATGAATTCTTTTGAGAAAGATGCCATTAAAAAAGCTTTAAGTATAAGTGAAAGTAATATTTCTAAAGCAGCTGGTATATTGAAAATACCTAGACAAACACTTCAATATAAAATAAAAAAATATAAATTGGAATTAGATGACGAAAATTAGGCACTAATGTCTAAATTTCGGCGGATAAATCTTATATAATCCGGAAAAACTGCTCAATTTTGAGCAGTTTTTTATTATGAATAAAACATACAACCTGTAACCTTTGATATTCCAGGGATGTTGAAAGCTGGCATAGGTTTTGCTTCTAAAGTAATTGAAGGGTTGAAGTAATAATACCTTAATATACACAGAAAGGAGGAAAGATGGGAAACAAAATCATTTTATATAAATTATATTAATAAATTAATTAAAACCGGGGGGTATTAAAATGATAATTGGAGTTCCAAAAGAAATTAAAAATAGTGAATTCAGGGTTGCCATGACACCTGCTGGAGTTAGAGAATTTAAAAAGCATAATCATACTGTATTAATTGAACATGGAGCCGGGCTTGGAAGCAGCATAACTGATAAGGAATACAAGGATGCCGGGGCAGAATTAGTTGATAAGGATGAACTTTTTAAAAGGTCAGAAATGATTTATAAGGTAAAAGAAATTCTCCCTGAAGAATATAAGTATTTAAGAAAGGGGTTAGTTATCTTCACTTATATCCACTCAAATGCTCATGTAGAGGAAACTGATGCACTTCTAGAGAATAAAGTTGTTGGAATTGCATATGAGGATATTGAAGATGAAAATCATAAATTCCCATTGCTTAGACCAATGAGCGAAATAGCTGGAAAAGGCGGAGTTTTAGCAGCATGTCAGTTTATGCAGAAAATTCATGGCGGCAGAGGTTTACTGCTTTCAAAAGTTTATGGGGTTCCTACACCAGAAATTACTGTTATAGGAAGCGGATATGCAGGTATTGGAGCAGCTGAATTAGCAGCAGGCCTTGGGAATAAGGTTACATTACTTGATATTAATTTCGATAAAATGGAACAGGCAAAAGCTCTATTACCAGCAAATGTTGAGTTTTTGTATTCAAATGAGAGCAATATTATTCAGCGCTTGAAAAAAAGTGATGTTATAATAAATTGTGTACTATGGCCAAAATGGAGAAAAGATCATCTTATTTCAAGGGATATGTTAAAATATATGAAGTCAGGTTCAATGATTGTAGATGTTTCATGTGACGATGGCGGTGCTGTTGAAACATGCAGATCAACATCTTATGATAATCCAGTTTATTTTGAGGAAGGAATTATGCACTACTGCGTTGATAATATACCTTCATCATTTTCTAATACATCTACCTATGCATTAACAAGTGCAACATTGCCATATGCACTTGAGATAGCCAATAAAGGATATGATAAAGCATTAATTGAAAACGTTAAACTTAGGAGAGGTCTCACATGCTACTTTGGAGATTTGACTTTGAAAGAGACTGGAGTAAAACAGAACAGACCATATAAGGAACCTGAAGATGTTTTAAAGATCAATCAAAAATAAAAGTAGATATTTCCTCAATATATTGAAATGATTTCTGTAATAAATTCAGAATAGTAAGGAGGAACAATATGGAAGATAAGGGCCTAAAAAGAAACATTAAATTATTTGAGGCTATCCTTTTCGTAGTAGGATTTGTTATTGGCTCAGGAATATTTTTGAAACCTTCAGTTGTTTTGAAGAACACAGGATCTACAGGAGGAGCACTGGCTATTTGGATAATAGGCGGTATAATAACCATTTGTTCTGCATTAACAATTTCTGAAATAGCTGCATATATACCAAAGCTTGGTGGACTATACACCTATTTATCAGAATTGTATGGTGAAGTTTTCGGCTTTTTATACGGCTGGGTAGAAGCAATTATTGCAAGTCCAGGTGGAAGTGCTGCTATGGCTATTGCATTTGCTACATTTGCCACATTCTTTGTGCCATTAACACCTTCTCAGCAAAGGGCTTTAGCCATAATAATGATTATATTAATTGTAACAGCACAAATTATTTCAACAAAATTTGGGATATGGCTGCAATCCATATCAACCATTGGAAAATTAGTCCCAATAGCAGCTATTATTATATTTGGGTTAATAAATGGAACAGCACATGATATAAGTTTTGCTTCAATTGGTGTTACAAAAGGGTCTGGAATTGGTGTTGCTTTACTTGGTGTATTGTGGTCATATGACGGCTGGATAAATACATGTACTTTAGGAGCTGAAGTTGAAAAACCAGAAAAGAATTTACCCATTGCCATTGTTAGCGGAGTTCTTTTTGTAATGGTAGTATATGCATTATTTAATATAGCAATTTTTAATGTACTGCCGGCAGCCAAGGTTATGTCAGCTGATAAAATTGGAGTAGATGTATCAGTTAAGCTCTTCGGCAGCGGGGCTGCTGCTTTCATAACAGCTGGAATGATGATATCTATATTTGGAGCTTTGAATGCACAGATGACCTGCGGAACAAGAGTTGCACTTGCTATGGGGCAGAAAAAGGAGTTACCTGCTGGAAAAGTTTTGGGGGCAATAAATCCAAAATTAAGGACTCCAATGAATGCATTGATTTTCCAAGGTGTACTAGCCATTTTATTCATACTGTCCGGCACATTTAACTCATTAACTGACTTAACAATCTTTGTTATATGGATATTCTTTACTCTGGGTGTATTCGGGATATTTATATTAAGGAAGAAATACCCTAGAAAGCCCGGATTGTACAAAGTACCATTATATCCAATAGTACCTGTCATTGGAATAATTGGAGGATTATATTTAATGTACAGTACTATTAAGGATTCTTTTGGAGGGGCAATGCTAGGATTAGGCCTTACAGCAATTGGACTTCCAGTATATTATTACTGTAAAAAGAAAAAGAGACTAAATGTTAATGACTAGAGTTTAATGCACATCACTATACTTTTTGATACTATATATAAAAAAAGTGCCTACTTGTAAAAGATAGATAAGAATATTAGCATATAATTATATAATAGTAAAATAATTATTATAAGGATGTGTTTAATATGGAAAAACCAATAAATGAGAATTACAAACTTTTTATCGATGGCAAGTGGGTAGATGGAAAAGAAGGAAAGACTTTTAAAACCTACAACCCCGCTAATGGAGAACTTTTAGCTACCTGTGTAGAAGCTGGAAAAGAAGATGTGGATTATGCTGTAGCTTCTGCATGGAAAGCATTTGAAAGCTGGAAGAAAGTAAGCCCTAAGGATCGTGCAGCTATGTTACTTAAGATAGCAGATCTTATTGATGAAAATGCAGAGAAGCTTGCAATGGTAGAGACACTTGACAATGGAAAGCCTATCCGCGAGACAATTGGAATTGATATTCCTTTAAGTTCAGATCACTTCCGTTATTTTGCAAGTGCAATAAGAACAGAAGAAGGACAGGCAACTATGATTGACGATGACACTATGAGTATTATTCTAAGAGAACCTATTGGTGTAGTTGGACAGATTATTCCATGGAACTTCCCTATTCTTATGGGTGCATGGAAGATAGCACCTGCACTGGCAGCTGGTGATTGTATTGTTATAAAGCCATCTTCATCAACTCCATTAAGCATTCTGGAACTGGCAAAGTTATTTGAAAAAGTGCTGCCTGCAGGAGTTGTAAATGTGATTACCGGAAAAGGGTCAGTGGCAGGGCAGTATATGCTTGACCACGAAGGCTTTAGAAAATTAGCATTTACAGGCTCTACGGAAGTTGGTTATAGTGTAGCTGATGCTGCTGCTAAAAAATTGATTCCTGCAACTTTGGAGCTTGGTGGTAAGTCCGCCAATATATATTTCCCTGATGCTCCTTGGGAAAAGGCAATAGAAGGGCTTCAGATGGGAATACTTTTTAATCAGGGTCAGGTATGCAGTGCAGGTTCAAGGGTATTTGTACATGAAGACATATATGATAAGTTCCTTAGCGAGGCAGTGAAAGCCTTTGAGAAAGTTAAGGTTGGACTTCCATGGGAAAAGGATACTTTGATGGGTGCACAGATTAATGAAAGACAATTAGATAAAATTTTAAAATATGTTGATATTGGAGTAAAAGAGGGAGCTAAGCTTGTTACCGGAGGCTACAGAATCACAGAAAATGGTTTGGATAAAGGCGTTTTCATGAAGCCAACAATACTGGCAGATGTTGATAATAAGATGAGAGTAGCCCAGGAAGAGATATTTGGACCTGTAGTTACAATTATCAAGTTTAAAACTGAAGAAGAAGTTATCAAAATGGCTAATGACAGCCAGTATGGTCTTGGAGGCGCAGTCTGGACTAAGGATATAAATCGTGCATTCAGAGTGGCAAGAGGAGTTGAGACAGGCAGAATGTGGATTAATAACTACAATAATCTTCCTGCACATGCTCCATTCGGCGGATACAAAAAGTCTGGCATTGGACGTGAAACTCATAAGATGATTTTAGATAGTTATTCTCAGAAAAAGAATATATTTATAAGTTTAACTGATAAAAAATTTGGGCTGTATTAATAAATCATATAGCATAATGTAAAAAACTAAGGGCATATGTAGGTTTATATAATAAAATCTATATATGTCCTTTTATGTTTATCTATTTTTTCAGAAGTTTAGCACCTAAAAAAGTTTTAGGGCGCAGCCCGCTGATTTATATTGATTTGCTAGTATTTAATAAAAACATTGTAAAATCCGATTTCTACTGGAAATTATAAAAAAAATTTGCATAATAAAAGCATCCTTTTTATAATAGTTTTGCACAACACAATAGAAAGGATGCCTTAAGATGAATAAAAGTTATTTAAAACAAATGCTCACCTATATTAATAAAGTATACGATATAGGTGAAAAAATCAATACCTTAGAGGATAAAAAGATAAAATCTCTAGTAAAAATTTCAACAATCACCTTTGTAGTTTTGTTTGGATTTATGCTTCAAATAAGAAGTTTCAACAGGTTAGAGCATTGGCTTAAAAAAGGTAAATTTAAAAAAGTATTACCTAAAAACACTAAAATGATTCACATTGATGCCGTTAGGCGCTGCTTAAGTGATTTTGATTTGAATGGTTTGAAAAATATTCATGATAGTATAATTAGAACTACGATAAAAAATAAGATATTTAGAAATGGTACCATAGATGGCTTAAAGGTAGTTGCTGTAGATGGTGTAGAATTATTTGAAAGTGCTAAAAAATTTTGTGACAAATGTCTTTCACGAAAGAATAAGGATGGCACTACTCGTCATTTCCACAGATCTGTAGTTTGTACTACCGTAGGTTCGGATCCCCATGTTATTTTAGGACAAGAAATGCTTGAACCTAAGAAAGATAGTTCGAATAAAGATGAAGGTGAAATCACCGGAGGTATAAGATTAATAAAAAAATTATATCGTAAATATCACCATTTTGCCGATATTATAGTAGCTGATGCTTTATATTGTAAATCTACTTGGATAAAAGAAGTCCTTTCAATAGGAATGAATGCAGTAGTAAGAGTTAAAGATGAGCGTCTTCTCATTGTAAAGGATGCATTAGCTCTATTTAAGCGCCGTGAGGCTGATAAGAAATGGATTGTAAAGCAGGGAAGTAAAGACTATACCAAAATTAAAGCTTGGGATGAAGATAATTTTGAAATATCAGATCCGACTATCAAAGTTAGATTTATAAGGTTTATAGAAGAAATTCATACTGGAGATAAGGTAGAAATTAAAGAAGGCTGGATTATAACAACAGACAAATTTGCCTCAGTAGAAACCTTGTGGAAGATAATGCACAAGAGGTGGGATATAGAAAATAATGCCTTTCATCAGCTTAAAACAGAATGGCATTTAGATCATTGCTTTCTTCATAGCCCTACGGGCGTAGAGACAGTACTGATGTTTATAATTATAGCGTTTAATCTGATGCAGTTATATTTTTTTAGATGTATCAGAGGTTTTAGAAAGAAACGGATGCTTCAAATAGATATTATTGAAGATATAAAAGATGAAAGATTTACTATAGATGACAACTGGAATAATCCAATATTTAAAAAGACTTAATATAAAAATAAAATTGGAAATCGATTATTAAAATTTCTTAGGGTAAGGGTAATTATAACTATTTTTTCTACATATCGGTCTGTTGATTTACCAGCCATGTAAGAAAGTACAATAAAATACAATTCCAGTAAAAGTAAATCTTTTACTGGAATTTAGATGCGAAATCTCTGCTATTTTTTAACTTTCCTTTATATTTTTTATGCCTGTGATATAATTCATTTTAAGGGGTGATGCTGCAAATGTCCACTGATAATATACTCTGCAATGAACCGCTGCACGAAGAATGCTACATGAAAGATCAATGCCTAAGGTATGAAATATGCCCTATGGTTTTAGTGGAGAAGCTTCTTTCCGGCAAGTGGAAAATATTGATTTTATGGTATTTAAGTTATAAACCATTAAGGTTTAGTGATATTAAAAAAAGACTGCCTCAGGCAACTCAGAAAATGATTACCATGCAGTTAAGGGCTCTTGAGAAAGATAAGCTTATATACAGGAAGGTGTACCCGGTAGTTCCGCCTAAGGTAGAATACGGACTTACAGAAACAGGCAAGGATATTTTACCAATACTTAAAATGATGCATTCCTTTGGCAGCCAGTATTTAAATGATAATCTTCTAAATGAGGATTCAGCTAATACTATTAAAGATATAATTTAAAATAAAAAGTATAAGCAGTAAATTGCATTGCTTATACTTTTTGTATTTCTTCTAAAATTAGTTTTCTGAATAAATTCCCTTATATTCATGTATGATAATTTTTTTATATCAAATAATAATTTCAAATGTTATTTTAAGGAGGACTAATATATGGGAAAAAAGATGAAAACTATGGATGGAAATGAAGCTTGTGCATTTATTTCCTATGCTTTTACAGAAGTTGCTGCTATATTTCCAATAACACCTTCAACTCCAATGGCAGAGGCTGTAGATGAATGGTCTGCCAGAGGTAAAAAGAATATTTTCGGGCAGACAGTTAATGTCAGCGAATTGCAGTCTGAGGCCGGGGCTGCAGGAGCAATGCATGGTTCACTTCAGGCAGGTGCCTTAACCACCACATATACAGCATCACAGGGATTGCTTTTAATGATACCAAACATGTATAAAATGGCTGGAGAGCTGCTTCCAGGAGTTTTTCACGTTACAGCACGTGCCCTGGCTACTCATGCATTATCCATTTTTGGAGATCATCAGGATGTAATGGCCTGCAGATCTACAGGTGTGGCTCTTTTAGCATCCTCAAGTGTGCAGGAGGTTATGGATATTGGAGGTATTGCCCATCTTAGTGCAATTAAATCCAGAGTGCCATTTTTGCACTTTTTTGACGGCTTCAGAACCTCTCATGAAATACAAAAAATTGAATTAATAGATTATGAGGATATTGAAAAACTTGTGGATAAAAATGCAGTAGAACAATTTAGAAAAAGAGCATTGAATCCAGAACACCCTGTAGTACGCGGCACAGCTCAGAATCCTGATATATATTTTCAGGGAAAGGAAGCATCAAATAAATTTTATGATGCAGTTCCTGATATTGTTGAAGAATATATGAAGGAAATTAAAAATATTACTGGAAGGGAATATCACCCATTTGATTATTATGGTGCACAGGATGCTGAGTACATAATTGTAGCTATGGGCTCCGTATGCGATACCATTGATGAAGTTATTGACCATCTTAATGAAAAAGGAGAAAAGGCAGGCAGAATAAAGGTTCATCTTTACAGACCATTCTCTGAAAAATACTTCTTTAATGTATTTCCAAATACAGTTAAGAAGATAGCTGTACTTGACAGGACTAAAGAACCTGGCTCATTAGGTGAACCATTATATCTGGATGTAGCAAAGCTGTTTAATGGAAAACAAAACCCACCTGTGGTTATAGGAGGAAGATATGGATTAGGCTCCAAGGATACCAGACCTTCACATATACTGGCCGTATTTAATAATTTAAAGGGGCAGAATTCAAAGGATCATTTTACTATAGGCATAACAGATGATGTAACAAATACATCTTTACCTGAGGCAGAAGCTATTGAGACTAATCCTGAAGGAACAATAAACTGTAAATTCTGGGGACTTGGTTCAGATGGAACAGTAGGTGCTAATAAATCCGCAATAAAAATCATAGGTGATAATACAAATCTTTATGCTCAGGGGTATTTTTCCTATGACAGTAAAAAATCCGGGGGAACCACTGTTTCTCATCTCAGATTTGGTAAAAATGTTATTAAGTCACCTTATCTGGTTTATGAAACAGATTATATGGCATGCCACAATAAATCCTTTATTTATAACTATGATTTATTAGACGGACTAAAAAAGAATGGTACATTTGTACTTAACTGTCCATGGAAAAAGGAAGACTTAGAAAAATATCTACCGGGAAGATACAAGAGATTCCTGAAAGATAACAATATAAACTTTTATGTTATAGATGCAGTATCCATTGCCAGGGAAATTGGACTTGGCAACAGAGTTAACATGATTATGCAGGCTGCCTTTTTTAAGCTTACTAATGTTATACCTGCTCAAGATGCAGTGAATTATTTAAAGAAATCCATAGAAAAGACTTATGGTAAAAAAGGACAGAACATTGTGGATATGAATAAAGCTGCTGTAGACAGAGGCATATCAGATCTTGTAAAAATAGATATTCCTTCCTCCTGGAGTACAGCAGAGGATGAAGAGGAAAGACAGATTTTTTCCAATGAACCTGATTTCATTAAAAACATTCAAAGACCAATGAATAAACAAAAGGGAGATAAGTTACCTGTAAGCGCATTTAACGGCATAGAAGACGGGACATTTCCTCTCAGCACTGCTTCCTATGAGAAAAGAGGCATTGCAGTAATGCTGCCTCAGTGGCAGATTGATAAATGTATACAATGTAATCAATGCTCCTATGTGTGCCCTCATGCTACCATAAGACCTTTCCTTTTAGATGAAGATGAAGTAAAGGAAGTACCTGAAACCTTTGAAACAAAGAAGGCAGCAGGGAAGGGACTGGAAAGTTATAAGTATAGGATTCAGGTATCACCACTTGACTGCACAGGCTGCGGCAATTGTGCAGATGTATGTCCTGCACCTGGAAAGGCATTAGTAATGACAGCTGCAGAGCATGAGATTGAGGCTCAGGCAAGGAATTGGGAAGCTGCGGGAAAAATAAAAACTAAAGAAAATGCTATGGATAAAAATACACTAAAGGGAAGTCAGTTTGAAATGCCGCTGTTGGAGTTCAATGGAGCTTGTCCTGGATGTGGTGAGACACCATATATTAAACTTATAACACAACTATTTGGAGATAGAATGATGGTTGCAAATGCAACAGGATGTTCATCTATCTGGAGTGCCAGTGCTCCTTCCATCCCTTATACAGTAAATCAGCATGGAAAAGGTCCTGCATGGGCTAATTCATTGTTTGAAGATAATGCTGAATTTGGATATGGAATGTTCCTTGGGGTACGTCAGATAAGAAATAAACTGGCTGATTTAATGAGAGAAGAAATAGCTGCTCCCGGCAGTGAGGATATTAAGGAAGCCTTTAATCAGTGGCTTAAGGTTATGGATGATGGTGAGGCTTCAAAAGCTGCATCTCAAAAGATTATGTATCTTTTAAATCAGCATAATTATTCAGGTAAAAATATTATGAAGGAAATTTTAGAGAAACAGGATTATTTAATAAAGAAATCTCAGTGGATAATAGGCGGAGACGGATGGGCTTATGATATAGGATATGGCGGACTTGACCAGGTTATTGCCTCTGGGGATGATGTAAATATATTCGTAATGGATACAGAGGTTTATTCAAACACAGGAGGACAGTCCTCAAAGTCCACACCTACCGCAGCAGTTGCCAAATTTGCAGCCAGCGGTAAAAAGATAAGAAAGAAAGATTTAGGCATGATGGCCATGAGTTATGGATATGTATATGTAGCTCAGATTGCAATAGGAGCCAATATGAACCATACAATAAAAACCATACTTGAAGCTGAAGCCTATAAGGGACCTTCACTTATAATTGCATATGCGCCATGCATAAACCATGGTATAAAGTCTGGTATGGGAACATCTATTGCAGAGGAGAAAAAAGCTGTAGAGTCAGGCTACTGGCATTTATACAGATACAATCCTATGCTTAGAGAGCAGGGCAAGAACCCATTTACCTTGGATTCAAAGGCACCTACAGCTCCATTCCAGGATTTCATTAAAGGTGAAGTAAGATATACTTCATTACTTAATACATTCCCTGAAAATGCATCTGTTCTATTTGCAGAAGCAGAAAAAAATGCTAAGGAAAGATATGAAAGCTACAAGAGAATGGCTGAACAACAATATTAAAGATAAATAATAATATGGGGACACACCAAAGGTTTCAGGTGTGTCCCCGTTTAACTTTATTTTTCGTTTGTATCTACCCATTTTTTTGCATTTATTACCTGATTCTCACTGGGTATGGCAACATTAGAAATTTCCTTTGCTTCTTTAACATCAGCCCATGCAGCAGTGTTATGATTTTCAATAGGCTGATTATTTGAATTCTTCTTATCCTTGGGTTTAACCATGTTATCACTCCTTTGTTAAAAGATAGCACACTAAAAGTCGTGTCCTTTAACTTATTATGTGAAAGATATTAAATTCTATTATAAAAAATTAAAAGAAGTTAAAAGATTTTATATTAATTTCTCCAGATATGCCACATTGCATTGTTTCTTCCTCTGGCAAATACATCAGTTCTGTTTGGTCCCCAGGATACTGCTGCAGGATCAGAGGTTATATTTCCCCCGAGGCTGCTCCAGGCACTCCAGCGCTTTCCATTCCAGTTTGAAGTAATTAGCTGATTATGGGCTCCCTGAGCAAATACCTCAATTCTGTTAACACCCCTTGAAGAAGCTGCAGGAGCTGAAGATATATTTTGTCCCATGTCCTCCCAGCTGCTCCATCTGGAACCATTCCACCATAAGTGATATAAGATATTGTTTCTTCCTTTGGCAAATACATCAATTCTATTTCGTCCCCAGGAAACTGCAGCAGGAGAAGAAGTCAGAGTGCCTCCAAGGCTCTCCCAATCACTCCATCTGGATCCGTTCCAATACTTATGATAAAGTGCATTGTTTGTACCTCTAACAAAAGTATCTATTCTGTTAGAACCCCATGAGGAAGCGGCAGGAGCAGAAGCTAGTGTTCCTCCAAGGTTTTCCCAGGTACTCCAGGCTGAGCCATTCCAGAATATGTGCCACATTGCATTATCAGTACCTCTGACAAAAACATCGATCCTGTTATTTCCAAAGGAAACTGCAGCAGGAGCAGAAGTCAATTGGCCTCCAAGGTTCTCCCAGTTACTCCATCTGGAACCATTCCACCATTTATGGTAAAGAGCATTATCAGTGCCTCTCACAAAGGTGTCAAGCCTGTTTGGCCTCCATGATGAAGCTCCAGGACCAGAAGTTAAAACTCCACCAAGGTCTTCCCACTGGCTCCATCTGTTAGTAACAGGACGAGTTGTATCAATTTGAGGAGCTCTAAGGTCATCGTCATAATCATAGTCATCATCATAATCATCTTCATCATCTTCAAAGTCATTTCTCATATGTTTATTATATAACATTGGACAATTTGGTCTGTACATGCAGTAGTTGCAATAAAAATATGGACAAATATACATCTAAAACCTCCTGATATTTTTGCTTTAAAAAGTACTTACCAATTATATTTTATGAATGGAAACTACAATGTGTTACAAGTGAAAATTGGGGACGGTTAACAAATAATTTATGTGTAATAAAAATTTAATACTAATCATAATATTAAGGGACAAATAAAAGAAGGTTAAATTTATTTTATAGTAGGTGATTTCATGTTATTGATAAACAAAGATTACAACACAGTTATATCCCAGAATTTAATTGTGGCAGATACCTATTTTAAAAGGCTTAAAGGACTTATGTTTACAAAGGAGCTTCCTACGCAAAATGCCCTGCAGATTATTCCCTGTAGCGAAATACACACCTTTTTTATGAATTACAGCATTGATGTTTTATACCTTGATGGTAATAACAGTATTGTATATATGGATGAAAAGCTGAAGCCTGGTAAAGTAGGAAAGTATGTAAAGGGTGCAAAATCAGTAATTGAACTTCCTGAAGGAAAAATAAAAGATGCAAATATTAAAGTTGGACAAACTGTTCAATTCACTAAATAATTTTAAAAAAACAGTAATAAAATTAATGAATAAATAATACATATTATGTGTGTATGCATTATAAAAACACATATAAATTAAAATTAAATGGAGGGGTACTTTATGTTAAGTAAAATGAAGAATTTAGTAAAAGAGGAACAAGGGCAAGGGATGACAGAGTATGGACTGCTGTTGGCAGTAGTAGTTGGCGTCGTTGTGGTTGCAATGGGATTATTCAGAAATCAGCTGTATAATCTTTTCATTAGTGTGGGTGATGCCATTGCCAGAGCTGTTGAAGCAGCTAGATAAAGCTGAAATTATTTATTGAATCTTTAAAGGCTCTGCCATACTGCAGGGCCTTTAAAACAAGGAGGAGCCATGTTACTTGATGGTATATTGATTTTAGCTTTAACAACATGTTTTATAACAGATATAAAACATCAAAAAATATATAATAAGGTTATTTTTCCTTTTCTTATAGCAGCAGTAATATTAAATACCTGGTTAAGCGGTTTTGCAGGATTTAAATTGTCATTACTTGGTTTTGCAACAGGATTATGTATTCTGTTAATTCCTTATTTTTTGGGAGGCATGGGAGCTGGAGATGTTAAGCTTTTATCTCTTATTGGAGCAGCAAAGGGGAGCATTTTTGTGCTGAATACGGCTATATATATGGCTCTTATTGGAGGAGCCATAGCAATATTAGTAGTAATATTTCAAAGGCAGACCATAAGTTTTATAAAGACATTATTTAAATGGCTCGTTTCATTGGTATGTGGAATTAAATATAAGTTACAATTTCCTAAATCATATTTTTCAAAAAAATACCCCTATGGTACGGCAATTGTCGGAGGTGCAATGATTTGTCTCTTGTTCAAGGGGGCATGGATCATATGAAAAAGAAAAATGGACAGGCAGCTGTAGAAATTGCATTAATGATGCCAATTCTTGTACTTTTATTATGCGGTATTACTGATTTTGGAAGAATACTTTTTGCTGCAAATAATATTAATATGGTAAGCCAGGAAGCAGCAAGGTATGCATCATTTAATCATTTAAATAGTGATGTTACTGCACTTGCAGTAGATAATTGTTCTTTAAGCAATAAAACTAAAAAACTGCATATAAGGATTCAACCAGATGATAGCGAAGCTCCACGTAAATCGGGAACCAATGTAACAGTAATTATTAGTTATGATGTAGATTATATAACTCCATTAATGCAGAGTATAATAGGGAAACCCTTCACAGTCAGCACTTCATCTACAATCCGTGTTGAATAGAGGAGGCAGATATTGTGCAGAAATTGGCAGAGTTTAAAAGTGATCAAAATGGCAGTGGATTAATACTTTGCATTTTTGTTTTGTTTTTTATGCTGGGAGTTGCTGGACTTGTAGTAGATATGAGTATTGCCTATAAGGCAAAAGGAGAGATGAGAAAGGCGGCTAATGCAGCGGCATTATCAGGAGCTCAGGTAATTTTTAATAGTAATGCTTCTATTTCTAATGTAGTTAATGATATTCTAGCTGAAAACCATGAAAAAGATTGTACTTTGGATTTGCAGATAAAGGCTAAGGGTGAAAATAAGGTTACAGTTAAGCTGCGTAAAGATGTTTCACTATATTTTATGAAGATATTTGGTAAAGATACTATACCTATTACAGTAGCCTCTAGTGCAGTGAATGAGCCAGCAGCTGCAATGACTGGAGTTGTTCCTTTGGGGATTAAAGAAGGAACACCTGTAGAGGTTGGCAAGAAATATATTTTAAAAGGTAAAAAAGAAGAAGATAGCCTTGGTTGGTTTGGATTTTTGAATTTGGATGGAAATAAAAATCCACATG
Source organism: Clostridium sp. JN-9 (assembly GCF_004103695.1). Lineage (NCBI taxonomy): Bacteria > Bacillati > Bacillota > Clostridia > Eubacteriales > Clostridiaceae > Clostridium > Clostridium sp. JN-9. The sequence continues at coordinate 521,253 of NZ_CP035280.1, forward strand.
ATATAGCCGATTTAATTAATAATGGATATCCTGGTGAAATTAAGATTAATCAGATACTAGATAAAACACCTGGAGAAAAAGCATCTGTAGGGAAAAATATAGTACCTAGAATAGCACCTATTATAATATATGAAATGATAGATGAGGGTAAAAATGATTCAATAAAAGTAAAGGGTTTTGCATATTGTAAGATTACAGTGGATGACTCAGATAAAAAAGTTTTCTATGGTGAATTCATTAAAACAGCAGACGTTTCATCTATATCGGGTACAATTAATGATGCTCTAATATATAAATGTAGATTAGTGGAGTAGGTGATCAAATGAAGTCAAAATACATTTTAATAGCAGCCATTATTATGGCAATTATCACAACGGTTTTATTTAGGCAGTATATTGTGGATCTTGATAAGAAATATAAAGAATCACAAAAAATAATATCTGTAGTGGTGCCTAAGGCTGATATTAAAAAAAATCAAATGGTTACAAAGGATATGCTGGAGCTTAAGGACTTTGGTGAAGCTTCTGTACATCCTCAGGCAGTAAAGAAAATAGAGGATATAGCTGGGCAGTATGCTCTGGTGGATATGAAGGCTGGGGAAGTACTTTTTGCCAGCAGGTTCACCAATCAGTTTAAAGAAACTAAGCAGATAACAAGAAAGATAAAGGATGGCTGCAGAGCAGTATCCATTGGTGTAACAGATGTGGAATCAGTTTCAAGTTTAATTAATCCTGAGGACTATGTAGATATCATATCCACCACAGGTGACAAAAATAATCCTCAGACCGTAACACTGCTTACCAATGTAAGAGTGCTGGCGGTGGGAAAGAAAATTACTGAAAAGGGTACAGCTGTAAAAACCACAGATAAATCAGCTCAAAGTGATAAATCAAATGCTGATTATACTTCAGTTACAGTGGAGCTAAAGCCCGAAGATATAGTTAAAATTATCAATGCTGATGAAAAGGGAGACATTAAATTTGTTCTTAGAAGCCAGCTGGCACCTTAAATTATAAGGAGGGGAGCCGATGAACATAGATGAGATTCTTAAAGCTGAAAATAAAAAAGAAAAAGGCAATATGATTGTTTTTGCAAGCGGCAAAGGGGGAGTAGGGAAAACTGTAATTTCTGTAAATACTGCTGCTGCACTAGCAGATATGGGGTTCTCCACCTGCATTATGGATGGGAATTTTCAATTTGGAGATGTAAATCTTGCCATGGATATACAGCCTTCCTTTACCATAAGCGATTTGGTGCATGAAATGGATACTGCTGAGAATATAAAAATTTCATATTACCTTGATAAACACAGCAGCGGGGCAGATGTGTTATCCTCACCAATAAATCCTGAGCAGGGTGATTTAATAAAGCCCTGCCACATTAAAAGTATTTGCAGTAAGATTTTAGAAAAACATGATTTTTTAATTGTGGATATGCCTGCAGGACTTAGTGAAAATAATTTAACCTTTATGGATATAGCCCAAAATATTTTCGTGGTTACAGATACCAGCTTTGCTTCAATAAAGAATGCAAAAACATTTTTAAGGACAGTAAGCATACTAAAAATGGATAACAAGACCGGTGTTATTATTAATCGCAGCGATGCACAGGGTATTATAAAAGCAGGGGATGTGCAAAATATGCTGGATGTAAGGTATGCTGATTTTATATGCAACAATTCAAAAATAGTATCTAAATCCTATGCCATGGGTATTCCTTTTGTAATAGATAAGCCTAAGGAAAGAATAACCAGGGACATTAAACAGCTGGCTGTGAAATTATCAGGAGGCATAAAATAAAATATAAATGGGGAACGATAATATGGGGTTACTTAACAGAATAAATAACTCACAAAAGGTTCAAGAAGATAGAGAAAATAATCAGATAGAAAAAAAAGATATTTTTAATGATAGTATAATAGAAAAACACCAGTCTACAGTTGTCAGCAGAGAAAGAGAATTAAAGCGCCAGGTTCAAAGAAAGATAATGGAACAGTTTGGGAATGTGCAGGATATAGATAAAGTAGTTTCTCAAATTGAACCTATTACCCTGGAAATTATAAAAAAGGATCAGGAAAATTTCAGACGTGTGAATACGAAAAAGATAGTACAGGAAATTATAAATGATATAACAGGATACGGTCCTATTAATCCCCTTCTTCAGGACCCTGAAATAACAGAAGTAATGGTTAATGGCCCTGATATGGTATATGTGGAAAAGGAGGGCAAGCTTCAGTTTACAGATATAAAGTTTAGAGATGATGACCAGGTAATGCAGGTTATCGAAAAAATAGTTTCTCCGCTGGGAAGAAGAATAGATGAAAGCAGCCCTATGGTAGATGCCAGACTGCCCGATGGCTCCAGAGTCAATGCTATAATTCCCCCGCTATCCTTAAATGGCCCTGTTATTACCATAAGAAAATTTTCAAAGTATCCATACACCATAGAGGATTTAATAAACTTCGGCACACTTTCAAAGGAAATGGCAGTTTTTTTAAATGCCTGCGTAAAGGCAAAAATAAATATATTTATATGCGGGGGAACAAGCTCCGGAAAAACTACTACATTAAATGTATTATCTTCCTTTATTCCAAACAATGAAAGAATAATAACTATTGAGGATGCAGCAGAGCTTCAGCTATCTCAGGAACATGTGATTTCACTGGAATCCAGACCGCCAAATATTGAGGGAAAAGGTGAAGTAACCATAAGAGACCTGGTAATAAATTCTCTTAGAATGAGGCCGGATAGATTAGTGGTAGGAGAGGTAAGAGGAGGAGAGGCACTGGATATGCTTCAGGCAATGAATACAGGGCAGGATGGGTCACTGGCCACAGGCCATTCCAATACTTCCCGTGACATGATTTCACGTCTTGAAACCATGGTATTAATGGCTGGAGTGGATCTTCCTGTAAGAGCAATAAGACAGCAGATTGCAGGTGCCATAAGTTTAATTGTAGAACAGACAAGATTTAAGGATGGCACCAGAAAAATTGTAAATATCACTGAGGTTAGGGGCATGGAAGGCGATGCAATAGTGCTTCAGGATATTTTTAAATTTAAGCAGAAAAAAATTGATGTTAATGGGAAAGTAGTTGGAGATTTTGTCCCAACAGGAGTGAGACCTAAATTTTATGATGATTTTCAGGCATATGGTATACAGGTTCCTGCTTCTATTTTTAACCCAGAGGGGTGGTAAAGTTGGCTAATATTATAACCGTTTTTTGGTTTATATCCATATTCATGCTTGTTACAGGCATATTATACTGCCTTGTGCTTAGAAATAAAAATTTAGAAAAAAGGATAAATTACTATCTTGATATTAAGGAAAAATATAAAAAAGGAAGTAAACCTTATAATAGTGAGCAGAACTTTTTAATAAAATGCAATGAATTTATCAGGAAGACTCTTAAAAGAATGCTTCCAGGTGAAAATCAGCATAAAATAAATAAAATGCTTATAAGTGCAGGTGTAAATTTAAAACCTGAGGAATATGTAATGCTTAAGTGGTTTATGGCATTTATAACGGGAGCTATTGTATATCTGTTTGTGAAGATAAAATTACTTTGTATTATAGGTGCTGTATTTGGATATATATATCCAGGAATATGGCTTAAAAATAAAAGAAAACTCAGACTGCAGAAATTTAATGATGCTCTGCCTGATATGATAAACACCATAATAAGCTCACTGAAATCAGGCTTCAGCATAGGCCAGGCTATGAAAACCGTAGCTGAAGAAAGCGAAAGACCTGTAAAGGATGAAATCAATGTACTGCTAAATGAACTGAATTATGGCATTACCATGGATGAGGCATTAGACAATTTAAATAACAGAATGCCCAGTGTAGATTTAGATCTTATGGTAAGGGCTATATTAATTCAAAGACAGGTGGGAGGAAATTTATCCAGCATACTTGAGACAATTGCAAATACCATAATGGAAAGAAAAAGGCTGGAAAGAAGAGTTAGAACACTTACTGCACAAGGAAGACTTTCTGGAAAAATTATAGGAGTACTTCCCTTTTTGTTTGGTTTATTTATTTATTTAATAAATCCGGAATATATAACGGATTTTCTTGGAAACACCATTGGGAAAATAGCCATTTCAATTGGTATATTATGTGCTCTGGCAGGATATATGATAATCAACAGAATCACAAAAATCGAGGTGTAGAGTATGGTGATATTTTCTTTTCTGGTCACAGCAGCACTTCTTGTATATTATGCAGCAGCTAAAAACTTTGAGGCTGAATACAAGCTTAAGAGCAGAATAGATTCCTTTGTACCTTCAAAGCAAAAGACAGCATGGGAAAAAAAGAACTCTAAATCAGGCATGAAGCAGGCAATGGGATCTTTAATTGATAAACTAAGGGAATATTATAACAGCACACTGCCTTCTAAAAATGAAATAGAACTGCAGAAAAGGCTTCTCCAGGCAGGGAATCCATTAAATATGACCACAGCAGATTATTATATTATAAATACTATTGTAAGAATAGCTGTTCCTTTTTTGTTTGGAGCTTATGGAATACTGCTTGGCTTAAATTTGTTCAAAATCATACTTTTAGCATTAATAGGCTTTCTATTATCTTTTAAGTCTCTGGACTTTTATATCAGAGGCAGAAAAAATAAAAGATATAGAAAAGCTCTTAGAGAGCTTCCGGATTTTCTGGATGTTTTAACTATAAGCGTGGAAGCAGGACTGGGCTTTGATATAGCTTTAAATAAAACTATAGAAAAGGGAAATGGAATACTATGCTCTGAATTTTACACCTGCCTTGAGGAAATGCGGCTTGGAAGAACAAGAAAAGAAGCACTTATTGGTGTAAAGGAGAGACTTGATTTTAGTGAAATGATTTCATTTATAAATAGTATAGTTCAGTCTGAAAGACTTGGAACAGGAATTGTACAGGTGTTAAGGTGTAAATCTGAAGATGAAAGGGACAAAAGAAAACAAAGGGCAGAGGAGACAGCAATGAAAACATCAATAAAAATATTATTTCCACTGTTATTTTTAATTTTTCCAAGCATATTTATTATAGTAATAGGACCTGCTGCACTGCAGCTTATAAAAGCTATTAGTGGTATAAAGTGAAGGTATTGCTAAGATTTATTACCCCTTAAGGTAAATTTGCTTTAAGGGGTAATAAAGAATATGGGGGAATAATTTATGAAGGTTATAAAAGTCCATGGGTCTTTAGATACTGCTGAAATTAAAAGAAATCTTGAAAATCCATGCTGTAATTCAATATTTATTTTAGATAATCAGCAGCCGCTGTATGAGTTTATAGAGAATCTGGAGCTTGATGACAATCTTCTGTACAATATGCGCATAGCAAAAGACATAGATCTTAGATCTGTGCAAGTTCAGCTGAGGGATAAGATTACAGATGAATGTTTATTGGACAATATCACATCATTAAGTAATTTCATTGAAAATCTGGATGAAGATAAAATTAAAAACGGCAGGATTATAATTGATACAGAGGATAATGATTTAATAAGCAGAATAATACAGTCATTTATATATTTAGATATTGACATGGAAGTAATGATGGAAAAGGAAAAGAAAGACAGAAAAATAGTTAATGCTTTTATAAGAAACTATGAACAATTGAAAGATTCTGTAGTTAGCGGGGAAAGAGCAGTACAAAATTTAGAAATTAAGGATGACTTCATAGATGAGAGAAAAGGCATTTTAAATATTTTATATGAAATTGAAAAAGTACTGGATAAGTCCAGAGAGAGAGACCTGAATATTTCAGTTATGGCCACTAAAAAGGCAGGCAAAAGTGTCATTGTAAACTCTTTTTTAGATGAGCAGTATGCACCTACAAGCTTTGAACTGGCAACTCCAAATAATTGTATTTATAAAAGAAGCAAAGACAATAAAATAAGGCTGCTGTATGGCAAAAATGATTTACTTTTTAAAGAACCTCAGAATATTTATAAATACATATATAAAGAATTTAAAAAAGCACAAAATGATAAAGCTAATGGATATACCATTGATGATATGGAAATTTATTATTCCAGTAAAGGCAGCAATATTGCACCCTTTACTATTATAGATACACCTGGGAGCAACTATGTGGTGGCAAAAACCAATAATAATGAAAATGTACACAAAAAAATAGCATACAGCTGGATAGAAAAATCAGATGTAATACTGTTTCTAATAAATTATTCCAGTTACCTTACAATTGATGAAGAAGAATTCTTTAAAAATATTAAAATACAGTTTGAAAAACATAATAAATTTTATTCACTTATAGTAGTAGTAAATAAGCTGGATGAAATGTATATTAGTGAATGTGAAAATAAATCCGTATCCAGATTTTTGGACTATATCAGGTACAGGCTCAGCGATCTTGGCTATAAGGGCTTTATAGTTATGGGAACATCTGCAAGATCCTATTTTGACTTAATTAAAGTATGCAGAATTGATAGTGAACTGTTAAAGAATATTGGTGAAACAGATCCAATTGAAAGCCTTAAAGGCAGCGACTTGAGACTTCGTTTAAAAAAGCTGAAGAAGAAATTTATTGGGAAAACGGATATGAGTTCATTAAGCTTTGTGGATGATCAGCTGGAGAAATTAGAGTGCTTTTATGGATTACAGGATTATGACTTTAACACATTAAGAAATAAAAGCGGCATACCTAAATTAAAAAAATATGCATCCTATATAGCTGTACAAAAAGCAAATGTGGAGTTATTCTCATCCTTAATAAGAGAAATAGATGAAAAGTTTACTAAACTTTCAAGCTGCTTTGCAATAAATAAATTAATTTATGCAAAGAATAAGAAATCTGATGAATTGCAGGAAATAGAATATATGATAAATAATATAATAGATAAATTCAGCTATATATATGAAGACAAGGAAAACAAACTGAGTTTTAAAAAATTTCAAAATAAACTGCTGGACAGCGCCAGAATATTATTAGATAAAGCATTGTGCTCCATGCTGGATATGTATGAAACCAGAGTGGATGAATTTTTTATGAAGCTTATGCTTAAAAACTCCTCTGAGCTTAAGATGATTAAAAATAAAATTAAAGATATGGACTTTGATATTAATAATAAGGCATTTAATGAGGAATTTAAAAATGTAGTTGAAAATTCATTAAAGTTAATAAGTATTGAGGCTGATAAAAAGATAAACTATATTAAAGAAGTGGAAGACAGCATGAAAGAAACAGTTCATGGTTTCAGCGAAATAATCAGAAAAGAGTATAATATCATGGACTTTGATATAGCTGTTCCAAAGGTTGGTAAGGATATAAATGAAATGATACTGTTTAATATGCCTGAAATTAATATTAATAATGATGATATTAAGGAAAGGATTATTGAAAGCATAGAACTTGAGACAAATGCAGCTGAAAAATTAGTTAATTTTTTTACAAAAGTTAAAGTTGGAGCTTATTCAATAAACAGCAGACAGCTAAGGACAATTAAAAGTGAGTATATTAAATATATAAGGAGTATACAATATGATGCTTATTACAATTCTCTAAAGAAAATTCTATGCAGCAGTATAGATGGATACAGTAAACAGATGGAAGAAATCTTTAACAGAGTTATGAGTGTGTATAGAAATATTTTCGATGATATGGTAAAGGAATTATCCTCTTCCAGAATTAATTCTGAAGATCAGATAGAAGCATTGGACAGCAAGCTGAAATTTTATGATGAAATTCATACAGGAGTTGAAAAATTCATAGAACAATGGAATGCAGTAAGAAATGCTTCCATATAAGTAATAAAAGGGTAACCAATTTTCATTGATTACCCTTGAACTTTTTATCAGGCCACTACCTCTTTATCTAATTTTTTAACTTTGTTATTCCTAAGTAATTTAAATGCATATGAAACAATGAATGGACAAACTATTGCTGATACTACACATGCTGCGGCAACCTGTGCTGTTGCTATTGTTGCTACAGCAGCTAATGTTGGATCCGCTGCTGCAACAGCCACTGGTGTGGCAACAGCATTTCCTGCAGTTGATCCTGTTGCTAAGCCTATTATTGGCTCCTCTTTAAATAACTTCAGAAGTACATAAGCTCCTATTCCTGTAAAGGCAGCAATTATTCCAAGGAGTATACCAGGGCCTCCAGCCTTTACAATGGTAGTAAGATTCATTCCTGCACCTAATGGGAAGGAGAAAAATGGAATTAATAATAATTTACTGCTCCCAAGGAATTTTCTCATATCTGTATCAATGTTTCCTAAAATCATTCCTATTACTATTGGTATTAACACTGCCACAAGGGCTTTAATAGGTATTTGAGCAAGTCCTGATGCACCTAAGGCAACTAATGTAAAGAAAGGACCATCCTTTAATGATAATAAAGCATAAGCACCTACATCAGTTTCATCACCGTATTGTGAAGCAAGAGATGCATATAATCCGCCGTTACAATTTGTTAATGCCGAAAGGATAGCCAAAGGTGACAAACCTAGTACACCAACAGGCCCGAAGACTTTTCCAACAATAATACCAATACCGGCACCTACAATAAATTTACCTGAAATCAATAGTGCACCTTTTTTTAATGCTTTTGGTGCTAACTTAAAATTAATCTGCGAGCCGATTAAAAACATAAAACATGCCAAAATAGTTGATGATGCGCTTGAACTAAATAATGCCGTTGTAAAACCGCCGATTTTTAAAAACTGCGGGAAAAATGTATTAACTAGTACTCCTAAAAAAAGTGGGACAACCATCATACCGCCTGGAACCTTATCAATTGTTTTCTTCAATGGAATTTGCATGTTTATTCCTCCTTTTTATTTTATAATCTTGCAGCTCCGCTTTCTCTTGCTGCTTTTTTTATTGCTTCAGCTACATTAGCTGCAACACTCCTGTCTAATGCATATGGAATTACATTGTTTTCATTTAAGTCTTCATCTTTTATCATTGAAGCTATGGCATATGCTGCAGCAATTTTCATGTGTTCATTGATTTCCTTTGCTCTCACATCAAGAGCTCCTCTGAATATTCCAGGGAAAGCTAATACATTATTAACCTGGTTAGGGAAATCTGAACGGCCTGTACCAACTACCTTTGCACCAGCTGCTTTAGCATCTTCCGGCATTATTTCAGGAGTTGGATTTGCCATGGCAAACAATATGGAATTCTTATTCATTGATCTCACCATATCCTGATTTACTATTCCTGGTGCTGAAACTCCTATAAATACATCTGCTCCTTTTAATGCATCTGCTAAGTTTCCTTTAATATTTTCAGGGTTGCTTATTTTTGCAAGTTCCTTTTTAGCATCATCTACATTTTCTATTCCTCTGTAAAGAATACCAACCTTATCGCATGCAATGAGGTTTTTTACTCCTGTAGAAAGTAATAACTTAGATATGGCAGTACCTGCAGCCCCTGCACCATTTACAACAACCTTTATATCCTCTATTTTTTTATTAACTACTTTTAAAGCATTTATTATACCTGCAAGAACAACTATGGCAGTTCCATGCTGATCATCGTGGAATACAGGTATGTCAAGCTCCTTCTTTAATTTTTCTTCAACTTCAAAGCATCTTGGAGCGCTTATATCTTCTAAATTAATTCCACCAAACCCTGGAGCTATAAGTTTCACAGCTTTTACTATTTCTTCAACATTTTTTGTATCCAGGCATATTGGAAATGCATCCACATCTGCAAATTCCTTAAACAGAATTGCCTTGCCCTCCATAACTGGTAATCCAGCCTTAGGACCAATATCCCCTAAGCCAAGTACTGCTGTGCCGTCTGTAACTACTGCTACAAGATTTCCTTTTGAAGTATATTTGTAAATGTTTTCTTCATTCTCATGAATCTTTCTGCATGGTTCTGCAACTCCAGGGGTATAAGCTAAACTTAAATCATCCCTTGTTATGACTTTTACCTTTGAACTTATGCTTATTTTTCCAACGTTTTTTTCATGTAGTTTTAAGCTCTCCTCAAAATAATTCATTTTATTATCTCCCCTTATATTTTATTTAAGTTTTTGTAATCGTTTTCTATGATAATATAATATCAGCAGCCTTTAATAATTAAAATATTTTAAACTTTAAAAACATATTATGGTCATAAAGAATACTTTGCTGTATTTTTAACAATTCTCATACTATGAAAACGTATTGATTCACGGGTTATTAATATTTATAATAAAATTGCAAAACATATAGATGAATATTTAAAATGAGCATGGGAAGGAGCTTTAAATGAAACTTAGGAAAAAGATAACCTTAATTGTAATACTGGTGCTTACTATATCCATTGGAAATATAACTATTTTGTCATATTTTCAGATGAAAAAATTAATTACAGAGCAATACAGTAAGGATTTATTAGACGTTGCCAATGCAATATCTCAAAACTATATAGTAAAGCAGTATTTAAGCGGAGATACCAGCATTTCCAATGATAAGCTTAATATTGAAATTGAGAAGGTAAGACAGCAAACTAGCATGGACTTTATTGTGGTTTTGAATATGAATGATATAAGGCAGACTCATCCCACAAGACAGAATATAGGTACAAAGTTTCAAGGCGGTGATGAAACCAGAGCACTGCTTAAGGGTGAACAATATGTATCTCAGGCCAAGGGCAGTCTTGGAGTATCATATAGAGCTTTTGTCCCGGTTTACAACGACAGCACACAGGTTGGGGTGGTAACAGCAGGAGTGCTTTCAGTTAATTTTCATAACCTGGTAATTGAAAAACTAAAGGGATTTGTACCATTTATAATATTGGGTTTAGCTATTGGTATAGCCGGAGCATTCATACTTTCTTTCAGCATTAAAAAAACCATATTTGGTATGGAGCCTGAGGAGATTGCACTGGAGCTGAAACAAAAAGAAACAATACTTGAAAATATAAAAGAAGGGGTATTGCTTTTAGATAAAGAGGGAAAATTAACATTCTTTAATAAAGAAGCTGAAAGTATCCTGGATTTAAAGAAAGCTGATATAGGTAAAAATATAACGGAAATTGTGGATTACAGCAGGGCACCAGAAGTATTAACAACCGGTAAGCCTCTTGAAAATATAGAAGTAAAGGCAAGGCCGGGACTTAATGTATTGTCTAAGTTTAATCCTTTAAAGAATAGTAAAAATCAGGTTATAGGACTGGTTATTAATTTTAGAAATTTAACGGAAATTACTAAGCTTGCAGAGGAGCTTACAGGAATTAAGAAAATGGCCTGGTCATTAAGAGCCCAAAATCATGAATTTATGAATAAGCTTCATACTATTTCAGGGCTTATACAGCTGGAGGAATACCATACAGCATTAAAATTTATATCCGATATTTCAAATATCAGAAATAATATAAATGATATTTTAAATAAAAATATTAAGGATGTTGCACTTTCAGCATTATTATTATCAAAGTATAACAAAGCCGAGGAGTTAAGAATTAAATTAGTTATAGATGAAGATTCCAAACTTACAAGACTCCCCCAATATATGACATCCCAGGAACTTGTTTCTATTTTGGGAAATCTAATAGAAAATTCTTTAGATGCCGTTAAAAATGATGACACAGGTGAAGTGCATGTAAAAATACAGGATGATGATGAAATGTTAAATATAAGTGTAAAGGATAATGGACCAGGAATTCCAAAAGAAATAAGGGATAAAATTTATACTCAGGGCTTTACAACTAAAGAAGGACAAAGAGGACACGGAATGTATATTGTAAAAAAGATAATTGATGAGTTTAATGGAATAATAAATCTTGAAGCAGAAAATGGTACTGCCTGGAATATATATATACCTATGAAAAGAGGTTAAATTATGATTAAAGTTATGATTATAGAAGATGACCCCATGGTAAGAGAAATAAATTCTAAATTTTTAAATAAGGTAGATGGATTTACTTTATACAAAGCAGTTTCAAATTTAACTGAAGCAAAAAAGTATATTTTAGCTCGAAAGCCACAGCTTATATTATTAGATGTATTCCTGCCTAATGAAAACGGTATAGATCTTCTTAAGTGGATAAGAAAAGAGGAACTTTTAATTGATGTTATTTTAATTACAGCAGATAAAACATTAGAACGTGTACAGCAGGCTTTCAGATATGGGGTTATAGATTATCTTATAAAACCATTTACCTTTGAAAGATTTAAGGAAGCCCTGTTTCAGTATAAAGACAGATATAATAAATTTAAAAATAATCAGGAAATAGAGCAGATGGAATTAGACAAATTAATGGGCACAAGCAGTTTTACCCATGAGGATAATTTTACTAAGGGGTTAAATAAGTATACTTATAATTCCATATGGGAGGAAATAGAAAGAAATAGCAATGATTATTTCACAGCAGAGGGTATAGCTGAAGAAACAGGTATGGCAAGAGTAACAGTTAGAAAGTATCTTGAGTACATGACAGAAGAAGGTAAGCTTGAAAGGATAGTGAAGTACGGAAGCATAGGAAGACCTCAGCATAAGTATAAAAGAATGTAATGATAAATTGAATATTATGAAGTAAAATATGTATAGAGCTGGTTATAATTTAACTCTTTGGAGGTAATGATTATGAAAAGTTTATATTTTTATAATACTGACATTGGTAAAATAGGAATAGCTGATAATGGCAAGGCAATTACCAATGTATATTTTAACGAAAGTCCCAAGCTGAAAGACACTGAAATAAAGGAAACTGATTTAATCAAGGAAGCCGCACAGCAGCTTAAGGAATACCTGGCAGGTAAAAGAAAAAGCTTTAATATACCTCTTATGCCGGAAGGAACAGAATTTCAAAAAAGTGTCTGGGAAGCACTGCAGCAGATTCCCTATGGTAAAACCTGCTCCTACGGGGAAATTGCAGAGAAAATAGGCAATCCAAAGGCATGCAGGGCTGTGGGCATGGCAAATAATAAAAACCCCATTGGAATTTTTATCCCGTGTCATCGTGTTATTGGAGCAAATGGAAAACTGGTAGGTTATGCGGGGGGACTTGAAATGAAAGAACATCTGCTTGCAATAGAAAAAATAAATGCAGATAAATAAACTGTTTATTAACTTTTTATATGATTATAGGAGCTGTCAGTGCAGCTCCTATTTCACAATTATTTGCTTATTATTTTCAAACCTCTATTTATCAGATCCTTTAAGTCATGTTGTATCTCATCAGGTAATTTATCATCTGTAATTATGGTGTATTCTGATTTTATCTTTCCAAACTCAGCCAAAGATTTTTGACCAAATTTGCTGCTGTCTGCTAAAATATATATTTCTCTTCCAGCTTTTAGCATGGCTTCTTTAATATAAGCCTCTTCAATAATTGGAGTGGTTAGTTCTCCGCTGTGTGAAATTGAAAGAGCTGTTAAAAATACTTTATCTACATACAGCTTTTCTATATCATTTACACCTTCTATGCTTATGACATTTGCCACATCGTTTTTTACAAGGCCGCCTGTTATATAAAGTTTTATATTAGGGCAGTGGATAACAATATCATGTGAAATTGCAATGGAATTAGTGATAACTGTTAAGTCCTTGAAATTTGAAAGCAGAGGGATAATTTTAGCCACAGTGGTGGAGCCGTCCAGAAGTATAGTATCGTGTTCCTGTATAAATGAGGCAGCTATAGCAGCTATGCTTTCTTTTACATCAGTCTTAATTTTTTCTCTCACAGTAAAATCCTTATAACTATTAACCTTTTCAGGCAAAATAGCACCGCCGTAAGTTCTATGTACTTTACCCTTTTGCTCCATTATTCTTAAATCTCTTCTTATTGTATCCTCTGATACTTTAAATAGTTCACTTAATTCCTGAACTTCTACTCTCTTTTTATATTTTAATATTTCCAATATCTTTTCATGTCTTTCTTCTATAAACATAATATCACCTATCCAATTCATATTTGTTTACATTTATTCAATATCTCATATATTTAATTATATTTTAATTATATATTATTGTAAAGCATAACTACTTATTAATGTTTGTTCATGTTTATATATATTTAAACTTGATTATTCATAATTTATGTAGTATTATTAAATCAGATAAAAGGTAAAATTAAAAATACTAATATACGGGAAAGGTGATTAAATTATGTTATACTTGTTAGATACTGCAAACTTAGATCAGATTAAAAGAGCTTTTGATTTATATCCTATGAGCGGAGTTACAACAAATCCAACAATCATATCAAAAGAAAAGAGAAGCTTTTTAGATATATTGAATCAAATAAGAGAAATTATAGGCCAGGATAAAATGCTTCATGTTCAGGCTGTAAGCAAAAATGCAGATGAAATAGTAAAAGAAGCAGAGTATATAACAAATACTATAGGAGGCAATATATATATAAAGGTACCTGTTATTCCAGAAGGTATTAAGGCAATGAAGATATTAAAATCAAAGGGAATAAAAATTACTGCAACAGCTGTTTTTACAGCTGATCAGGCTTTAATGGCTGCAGTGGCAGGTGCGGATTTTGTTGCTCCATATGTAAACAGAATAGATAATATCAGCGGAAATGGTGTAAATGTAGTTAAAGAAATAGTTGAGCTATTTAAAATTTATAACTTAAATACAAAGGTTTTAGCAGCATCCTTTAAAAATGTACAGCAGGTACATGAAGTTGCTTTAGCTGGAGGCCATTCTGTAACAGTTAATGCTGATATAATGGATGGACTATTATCACATCCATTAACTGACTGGAGTGTTGATAAGTTTGTAAGTGACTGGGAAGGTGTTTACGGAAAAGGAAAGTTAACTTATGAGGTAAAATAAGGAAGTGTAAAAAATGATTAAAGTGGCCGCATCTATAATGTGTGGAAATCCATTAAAAATTGGTGAGGAATTGAAAAGGCTTGAAAATGCTAAGGTTGATATGCTTCATTGCGACGTTATGGATGGAACTTTTGTCCATAATCTTGGAATGGGATTATATGTTATTGAGGCAATTAAGGATAAAACAAAAATACCTTTAGATGTGCATTTGGCAATAGTAAAACCTGAAAGATATTTAAAGGATCTTGCTAAAATAGGTGTGGATATTGCAGCTTTCCATGTTGAAGCTGCGGGCAGTTTAGTCAATGTGGTGAAGGAAATTAAAACATTGGGCATGAAGGCATGTGCAGTGTTAAATCCTGAAACCCCTGTTTCATCCATTAAAGATATACTGGATGAACTTTATATGGTAAATGTACTAACGGTGCATCCTGGATTTTCAGGACAAAGGATTATTCCTGAAACTATAAATAAAATCAGGGAATTAAAGCATATTTTACTTGAAAGAAATTTAAAAACATTAATTGAAGTAGATGGCAGCATTAATATAAAAACATTACCTATGGTAATTCCAGCTGGAGCTGATGTTTTAGTTGCAGGAACCTCATCAATGTTTCAAGGTGAACATGCAGATTACAAGGCAAAGGCTGATGAGTTAAGATCAGCAGCATATAATATACTAAAAGAAACTCAGAAAAATTAATAGCTTAATAAAGAGTATCTCTAATTAAATTAGGGGTACTCTTTTTTGTGTTTATAATTATAAGAATTTGTTAAATAAATATCACACAATTGAATATTAAATCACAAATGTGATAAACAATTTCACAAGTTCACACGTTTACTTTGCAAATCCTCTGATAATAAAATACAACGATAAACCTGGCATTTATCACAATTGTGTTGATTTTAACTGAATATTTTAATAAAAATCAAAAAAATAATGCTATTTATTTAAATACATATTGCATTTGTTTTAAAAATAAGTATAATAAAGATATAGAACAAATGTTAACATAAGTCACAAATGTGATACATATAATTACTAAAGCAGAAGAAATAAAATAGTTTATAATCTTATATTCAAATATATTCATGAATAATATAATATAATCACCAAAAAGGGAGTGATTATATTTGAGTAAGAACTATAAGCCTAAAGAATTTGATGAATTATTAAATGTATCAGTTTTAACACTACAACGATGGGATAACGCAGGAAAATTAAAAGCATTTGGAACACCAACAAATAGACGGTTTTATACTTATGAATAGTATAAAGAGTTTATGGGTATAACATCTTCTGGGGAAAAAGATAAAGGAAGATGAAGAAGTTGAAAAAAGCATACAAAACAGAGATTAAACCAACCAAAGAACAAATAACTAAAATACATCAAACCATTGGAGTAAGTCGATTTGTCTATAACTTTTATATTGCACATAATAAGGAAGTTTATGAAAAAGAAAAACGGTTTGTTAGCGGTATGGATTTTTCTAAATGGCTTAACAATGAGTATATTCCTAACAATATAGATAAACTTTGGATAAAAGAAGTGTCTTCAAAAGCAGTTAAACAGGCTATTATGAATGGAGAAAAAGCTTTTAAGAAGTTCTTCAAAGGTGAAGCTGGTTTCCCAAAGTTTAAGAAAAAGAAAAATCAAGATGTTAAAGCCTACTTTCCTAAAAACAATAAAACTGATTGGACTATTGAAAGGCATAGAATTAAGATACCAACTTTAGGCTGGGTTAGACTCAAGGAATATGGTTATATACCAGCTAATGGGAGAATAACAAGTGGAATAGTAAGTCAGAAAGCTGATAGATATTATGTTTCTGTATTAGTTGAAGAAGATATAAAGATTAATAATAAACGTTGTTCTGAAGGAATAGGGGTGGATTTGGGACTCAAAGATTTTGCAATTTGCAGTGATGGAATAACTAAAAAAAATATAAACAAAACTTCAAGAGTTAAAAAACTAGAAAAGAAACTAAAACGTGAGCAAAAAAAACTTTCAAGGAAATATGAAAGTTTAAAATTAAGAAATAAAAAAAAGAAAGGAGAAGCTGCTCGTAAAAATATCCAAAAACAAATAGTCAAGGTACAAAAACTTCATCAAAGACTTACAAATATTAGAACTGATTATATTAATAAAACAGTAAGTGAGTTAATAAAGCAAAAACCAAGCTTTATAACAATAGAAGATTTGAATGTAAGTGGAATGATGAAGAATAGACATTTAGCAAAGGCAGTTGCACAACAAAAGTTTTATGAATTTAGAATTAAACTTATTTCAAAAGCAAAACAGAATAATATAGAAATAAGAATAGTTGATAGATTTTATCCAAGTAGTAAAACTTGTAGCTGCTGCGGGAATATTAAAAAGGATTTAAAACTATCAGATAGGGTATATAAATGTGATAATTGCAATACTTCTATTGATAGAGATTTAAATGCCTCAATCAATTTAGCTAATGCTAAAGAATATAAGATAGCTTAATTAAACAAGCGCTTATATGTGTACCGAAGGCTATTTCGGGAATTTAAGCCTGTGGAGTGCTATACAAACTGTAGTAGTTTAGGCAAGGCAGGGTACAATGAAACAGGAATTTTCTCAGTATGGATACATTTGACCATATTTTGAGTAGCAGGAATTTATTATGAATAAGGTTGCACTAATAATTGGTGGAGGAAGAAGTTTAGGAGCATATCTAAGCAAACGCTTAGGTAAGGAAGGATACCATGTGGCAGTTGCCGATATTAACTATGAAAACGCTGTAAAAGTATCAGAAGAAATATCCAGTACTAATGAAGTAAAAAGTATAGCTGTTAAAGTGGATTCGACCAATGAACAACAAGTTAAAGATATGGTTAAAGAAGTTATGGACAAGCTAGGAAGAATAGATTTATTAGTATACAATGCTGGTGTTGCAAAAAGCTGTAAAATTACTGAATTTGAATTAAATACTTTTAACTGGTGCTTAAGTATTAATTTAGTTGGTTATTTCCTATGTGCCAGGGAAGTTTCTAAGGCAATGATAGATAATAATATTGAAGGCTGCATTATTGAGATCAACTCAAAATCAGGAAAGGTTGGAAGTAAACACAATGCAGGATATTCTTCAGCTAAATTTGGAGGTGTAGGCTTAACACAAAGCTTGGCTTTAGATTTAGCAGAACATAATATAAGAGCAAATGCTTTAATGCTGGGAAATCTTTTGGATTCTGATATGTTTGAGAGCTTAGCACCACAATATGCTAAAAAGTTAGGCATAAAAGAATCAGAAGTTAAACAAGTTTATATTGATAAAGTACCACTAAAAAGAGGATGCTCTTTTGAAGATGTTGCAAATGTTTTAACATTCTATGCTTCTGAAAAGGCTAAATACTGCACAGGACAGTCAATAAATATTACTGGTGGACAAGTTATGCATTAGAAGCAAAAAACATATTGCATTATTCTTAAGATTATGTATAATTAAATCATAGAACATTTGATAAAAATATTCACAAATGTTAAATGACTTTTGGGAAAGGAATTTTCAATATGTCAGATAGAGAAGAAACCAAATTACTTTGCAGAATTGCAAGTATGTATTACATTGAAGATATGACGCAAAGCCAAATTTCCGCTAACACAGGTATTCATAGAACTGCTATAAGCAAATTACTAAAGAAAGCCAGGGAGGAGGGAATTGTTACCATTAAGATTAAGGATGATATTAATGAGTGCTTTGAACTTGAAGGTATTTTAGAAAAAACATTAGGATTAAAAGAAGCTATTGTTTTACACTCTTATTCAGGCCAATCAGAAGACTCAATAATACAAAATTTAGGAGAATTTGGCGCAGAGTTCCTAAAGAGAATTCTTAAGGATGGAGATGTAGTGGGCTTTGCCTGGGGCAAAACTGTGTCAGCTGTTGCTAACCAACTATATCATTGTAAAAAAGTTTTTGCAAATGTTATTCCTCTGGTTGGAGGTCCAAACAACCTGGATAATGAATATCATGTAAATACTATAGTTTCAAAGGTTTCAACTGCATTCGGTGCAAAGCCGCATTACCTATATGCACCTGCTATTACCTATGAAAAGAAGACAAAGGATGCCATAATGGAAGATAAAAACTTTAAGGATATATTGGAATTGTGGGAAAAAATGAATAAGGCTGTGGTGGGTATTGGATCACCCCTTAAATCTAACAATCTTATTTGGACAGGCAGCTTTAAGAGCTATGAAACCGATATCTTAGATAAAAATGGGGCAGTTGGAGATGTATGCTCAAGATTCTTTGATGTTAATGGTAATTTAGTTGACGATGAGTTAAAAGACAGGATAATAGCTATTGACCCCGAAAAACTTAAGAAAATGGAATACTCTATAGGTGTTGCAGAATCAGAAGTAAAAGTTCCTTCAATTCTTGGTGCAATAAGGGGTAAATATATAAACGTTCTAATAACAGATGAAAAGACAGCCAAATTATTATTAGAGCTGGATAAGCAGCTTAAAGGAGGAGCCAAAACTGATGAATGAAGTAGTTTATCAACCTGGAGACAAGATTTATAATCTATTTAAACATTCACAGGTACTGATTGAAGGAAAAGATGATACCTTCATTATCAAAATCACAAAAATAATTAAAGAAGAAAAAAAAGAAAAACTGTAATATGGATAATTTAAGGGCCTTGGGCTAATAAATAAAGTATATATTTTAGCTCAGGCTCATTTTTTATACAAAGTTTTCTAAAATTAATTATTAATAGAATTAGAGAGAGGTATATTATGGTTTGGCAGATAGTAGTTATTCTATGTTTAGCATGGGCTCTACAGGCAGCTTTTGGATATATTCAGCTTAGAAACTTTAATTCGCATTATGGATCTATGAGGAGAAGAGGGAGAGTTGTAATTGGAAGATGCAAAGGTAAGATTTCACAGGGTGCAGTTCTGCTTATTCTCATAGATAACGATTGCAATATCTTAGAGGCACAAAGAATGAAGGGCATTACCGTACTTGCCAAAATGAAACCCTTGGAGATTCTCAAAAATCAGAATCTTCTAACTATAAATCAAGACATACTTTCCAAAGTTGACAAAATTACAGCAAAGGCAATAAAGGATGCTGTAAGAAATTACAATCAGTTTCAAAATTCTAAAAAGGAGGAAAAAGAAGAATAATATTAAATGTTTTTTACAAAGGTCATAATAAAATATAATTTATAATTAAAAAGGAGTGTTATTTTATGCAAACTTTAGCAAATCTTGCAGCTGGTTTTATTGCACTGTTTAACGAAGGTGGAAAAACATTTGCTGGCTGGGTAACAGGTATAGTACCAACGCTAATAATGCTTTTAGTAGCAATGAATGCAATTATCAGATTAATGGGAGCTGAAAAAATTGAAAAATTAGCCAGGGCTTCAGCATCCAATGTATTTACAAGATATCTTGTATTACCTTTAGTAGGAACATTTTTCTTCTGTAACCCAATGACATTGTCACTTGGAAAGTTCCTCCCAGAGAAATATAAACCAAGTTATTATGCATCATCATCATTTTATTGTCATACTTTAAATGGATTATTTCCACATGTTAATCCAGGTGAATTGTTTGTATTTCTTGGTATAGCTAAAGGAATAACCCAGCTTGGACTTCCAACTGCTGATCTTGCCGTAAGATACTTCTTAGTGGGTGTAGTTACTAACTTCTTCAGAGGATGGGTAACTGATTTTACAGTTGCTTATGTAGAAAAACAACAAAATGTTAAATTAAAAACAGAAATATCAATGTAAGGGGGTCTGGCAAATGGCTAAATATAATTCAGTAAAAGTTTCTGCAGGTACAGGCGGATTTGGAGGACCATTAGTTATTACTCCAACAGAAAAAAGAAATAAAGTTGTATGCATAACAGGAGGAATAGTGTCTCCAGTTGCTATAAGAATTGGTGAATTAACAGGATGCGAAGTTATTGATGGATTTAAAACAAGAATTCCAGATGACGAAACACTATGCGCTATTATAGACTGCGGAGGTACTTTAAGATGTGGAATATACCCTCAGAAAAGAATTCCTACCATTAATCTTATGCCATCAGGTCCAAGCGGTCCATTAGCAAAACATATTACAGCAGATATATATGTATCAGATGTTAAGCCAAAAAATGTTGAATCTGTTGACGGTGCTGTAAAAGTTGTAGAGAAAGTCAGCCAAGGAGAGAAAGTCATGGATAATAAGCCAAAATATGATACCAGCAAAACAATAAGTAAGCAGTCATCCGGTCTCATGGGTAAAATCGGAAAAGCCTTAGGATCTTTTGTAGGAGTACTTTACCAGTCGGGCCGTGACGCAATTGATACAGTTATCAAAACAGTACTTCCATTTATGGCATTCGTCAGCCTGCTAATAGGTATAGTATTAAAATCAGGTATGGGTAATGCAATTGCTCATGTACTTACACCACTTGCTGGTACTTTACCAGGATTGGTTCTGCTATCAGCTATATGTTCTTTCCCATTCTTAAGCCCATTCCTGGGACCTGGCGCTGTTATTGCACAGGTTATAGGAGTTCTGGTAGGCGTTGAAATTGGAAAGGGAACTATCCCAGCACAGCTTTCTTTACCAGCATTATTTGCAATAAACTCACAAGCAGCCTGCGATTTCATACCAGTAGGACTTGGACTAGCAGAAGCAGAAGCAGAAACAGTTGAAGTTGGTGTTCCAGCAGTTCTTTATGGAAGATTCTTAACTGGGCCTACAACAGTTGTTATTGCTTGGTTAGCAAGCTTTGGAATGTACGCAAAATAGTATTTGCAATTCAGCATAGGATTTAATGAAAGGAGAAATCCTTTCATTAAATTTTATTGCATATAGTTTTAAACGAAGGGAGAATATTTATGAAGCTTATTTATGAAACAGAAGTAACAAAATTAGGGCCACTAGTAGAAGCATTTTATGATGAAAAAATGGTAATTCTTTTTAAGGATAATGCACCTGAAGAACTTGCTGAATATTGCGCACTACACAATTTAAACAGTATTGCAGGTGATTTACAGCCTGGAGATATTTTTAAAATTGATGGAACTGAATATAAGATAACATCAGTTGGTAGTGAGGTTTACAAAAACTTAAAGGATCTTGGTCATATCTGTGTTAGGTTTGATGGAAGCAATGAAGCCTTACTGCCAGGAAGTTTATATGTTGAAGATAAAAAGATAAAGGAATTTAAAATAGGAACAAAGATTGAAATAGTTAGGTAAGCTCTGTTGCAAATGTAAGTTTGATGAGCTAATATAATAAAAGAATAAATACAAAGGCGGTAGAATAATGTTGAAAGCTGTAATATTTGATATGGATGGTGTAATGATAGATTCAGAGCCTGTTGCATTTAGGTCTTTTGATATTCTGCTTAAAGACAGGGGCTTAAAATATACAATGGACTTCCATAAATCAATACAAGGGTGTGTGGAAATTGAAGTTGCTAAAAGACTGAAGGAATTTTATAAATTATCTGAAAGTGCGGAAGAGATCTTAAAGCTAAAGAACCAAATTTACTTTACTCTTATGGAAGATGAGCTGGAACCCATTGAAGGATTATTTCCATTACTTGATTATGTGAAAAGTAAAAATCTAAAATGTGCATTAGTTACAGGTACATTAAGAAATACTACTGAAAAAATACTTAGCAGGTTAAACATAAAGGATTATTTTCATCTTATAGTATGTGGAGATGAGGTAGAAAAAGGAAAACCTGATCCATGGGTATACAAGTATGCAGTAGAAAAATTAAAAGCTGACAGCAGTGAGTGCGTTATTCTGGAGGATTCTGATAATGGAATAACAGCCGCAATAAACGCACATTGCAATGTCATTGCCGTGAACAGCAATTGGAAAGATAAAAGCCAAAAAAATATTATAGCATATAAGGATAATTTAAATGGAGTAGATAAAATATTAGATGAGTTATTATAATGAATTTTAATTTGAAACTAAGCTAAGTAAATTTCAATGCTGGGAATTTATTTAGCATTAAAATATAATATAAACTTTTTTAGAAAGCATTCGATATATTAGGTAATAATTAGACACATTTAAGTACAATAAAGCAATTTTAAAAACCGTAAGGGGGATTATTTTGAAAAATAAAAGCTTTCTAAAAAGACAAATCACAATTATGTTGTTACTTGTTTCAATTTTACCTTTGGCATTTATATCTTTTTTTAATTATTTTTACTCTCAGGATGCTGTTCAAAAACAATTTATTATGACAGCTAAGCAAAGTATGAACAGAGCCATAGATGCAATTGATAATTCCTATAAAAGCAAATCCGACATTGTAAATCTTCTTTCTCAGGATCCAAATGCCAATGGAATTATCACAGGTGTAGATTGTGAAAAGTGGCTTAAGCAGACTTTGAAATCTTATACTGATAATTATAAAGATTTAAGTTCTGTATATATGGGTGTTAAGGATAAAAGGATGATATTAATGCCTGAACAAAAGGTGCCTGATGGATTTGATCCAACAAGCAGGGACTGGTATAAACAGGCAGCTGATAAAGATGGTGTAATATTAACAAATATCTATGAGGATGCTGCAGAAAAGGGAAAGTATGTTGTTTCATATGCTAAAGCTGTAAAAGATAAAAAGGATAATAGTGTTACAGGAGTAGTGGCAGTTGATGTGAATCTTACCACGTTATCTGATACTGTTGAATCTTTAAAAATCGGCCAGAATGGATATGTGGTGCTTTTAGACTCACAGGGTAAAATAATAGCTAATAAGGATAAAAGTACCCTGGGTAAGGATTCAAAAGATGAAAAGTGGATACAGGATGCATTTAGTTCAAAAGGTGGTAATAATACTGTAGTAACAATTGGAAATGAAAAATTTATTGCACTGACAACAAAAGACAAAAGCACTAGTTGGAGTGTAATAGGACTTATCCCCCAAAGTGAAATTAATGCTAGTATCAAGCCAATAAAAGACATGGGCTTATTAATGTTTTTTATTGTAATAATTTTTGCATTGGTGGTTGCAATAGTATTTTCAGGAAGACTTATAAATCCAATCAGAAAATTTGTTGAAATATTAGATAAAGTTAAAACAGGTGATTTTTCAAATGACGTACCAAAGGCATACTTAAATCAAAAAGGTGAAATAGGGGATATGGCTAAAGGAATTGTAGCCATGGAAAGTGATTTAAGACGTCTTTTGAGCAATGTTAGCAGTGAATCTGGAAACATTGAAAATGTGGTAGATGGCGTAAAAGAAAATGTTTCACAGTTAAACACAAATATTGAAGAGATATCTGCAACTACTGAGGAATTATCTGCAAGTATGGAAGAAACCGCTGCCTCAGCTGAAGAAATGTCAGCAACTGCAAATGAGATTGGAAAGGCTGTGGAATCCATTGCACAAAAATCACAGGATGGAGCAGCTTCAGCGGAAGAAATCAATAATAGAGCTGTTTCAGTAAAAAAAGATGTTTCAGAGTCACAGCAGAAGTCTTCCAAGATATTTATGGATACTAAAAAACAATTAGAAAAAGCTCTAGAAGATTCCAAAGTGGTGGAACAGATAAATATATTGTCTGAATCAATTCTGAATATAACGTCACAGACTAATCTTTTAGCACTGAATGCAGCAATTGAAGCAGCAAGAGCAGGTGAATCAGGGAAAGGATTTTCTGTTGTTGCAGATGAAATAAGAAAATTAGCCGAACAGTCACAGGAAGCAATTGTAAAAATACAAAATACTACTGGAAAAGTTGTAGAGTCGGTAAATAATCTCTCGTCAAGTTCCAGCAGGCTTCTTAAGTTTATGTCTACAGATGTGGATTCAGATTATAAAAAGATGATTGCCGTGGCAGAAAAGTATAGTGATGATGCACAATTTGTAGACAACCTGGTTACGGAATTCAGCTCCACATCAGAAGAGTTATCAAGCTCAATCCAGGATATAATGAAAACCATTGATGGAGTGGCACAGGCTGCTTCACAGGGAGCCTCGGGTACAACGGATATAGCTAATAAAATATCAGTAATTGGCATTAAATCCAACGATGTTTTGGAGAAATCATTAAAATCAAAAGAAAGCTCAGAAAAATTAAGAACTGAGATTTCAAAGTTTAAAATTTAAAAAATAATCAATAAGGAAGGGGCTGTCGCATTAGCAGTTAAAACTGCTGATGCAAGGCTCCTTCTTTAATCTTTCCTGCCTTAGATATACGGCTCTTTTATTCAATAGTGTTGATAAAGTAACAAATTCCCGTTAGGGACAAGTCAATTAAAACTGACTTCAGCATTTCTCATATTTGTATATGTATTTTTGGCAGTAATTTTACTTATTTGTTCTATAAATTTATTTATTGCAAATGAGCTATTATTAAAATTGGAACTTTTTAAGAATTTGAATAGGCTCAAATAATTATTTAAATACTTTGTTGCTACTCCCCTAAAACGGTGCATCCATTCCATGCAATTGCATCTGTATTTCACTGCTTCAGAGCTATTATCAAGATATTCATTAATCTCCCTTATGTTCTTTTTCTTAAAGTACAGAGCAAAAAATTGCTTTGGCCTTGAACATGCCTTTTTATTATTATTGAGTATTTTGCCAATAAAATTGTCGATATCATTTGCGTACATTCTGCCAGTGCCTACGGCCCTGGAATAAATATTATTATGCAAATCCAGTACTGTAAGTACACAAACCTTTTTATTTGTAATATTTATATGGCTTACGCTTTTGTCATGTACTCTTTTTTCATCATGTTCAATGCTTTTCTGTCCCTTCCGGGAGAACTTTAAGAAAAAATTTTCGATGTTTTAGGCAATCCATTTACGTTCTTTATTTTAATTGGCTGCCTGCCGGCATAGGATTTTTGCAAATCTTTTTTATCATCTAATAAAACTATAATTGAAACCATTTTTAGTTATTAAAACCTATAATCCACTTAATCAATTGAGTTTTTGGTTTTTCTGCAAAGAAAAACTACCTTATTTAATCTTTGTTCTTTAATCTTTGTTCTTTTGATGAAGTCCTATTCACATCAACATTATTATTTAAAAGAGCCATAGGTGTCTGTTAGAAAATAAATATCTAATCACCGTAGCAGTCCCAAAAGTCTTTGAGGATTGGATATTTTATGACAGCCCCCTTTTTATGTATATTTGTATTGACAATATCGAGGTACTAGTGTACTATGTAAGTATAACACTAGTACAATTATTAGATATAGATAGGGAGGGAAATTCATTGGATACAATTTTAAAAGCTGAAAATGTTACAAAGAAATACTTAAACAAGACAGCACTGGATTCCATGAATCTGTCAGTAGAAAAGGGAAAGGTAATGGGACTTTTAGGGCCAAATGGAAGCGGTAAAACTACTTTTTTAAAGATCGCAGCAGGGCTTCTTACAAAAAATTCAGGTACTGTTGAAATTAATGGAGTACCTGTAGGCAGAGAAACCAAGGCTTTTGTTTCATATCTGCCGGATAAACAATTCTTATATAAGTGGATGAAAATTAAAGATGCATTTGATTATTATCAGGATTTTTTTAATGACTTTAATAGAGATAAGGCTGTGAAATTACTTAAATTTATGAATTTAGATGAAAGCATGAAAGTTTCAGCATTATCAAAGGGAATGACAGAAAAGCTGCTATTAAGTTTATGTCTGTCAAGAAATTCAAAGTTATATTTGCTGGATGAACCTTTAGGGGGAGTTGATCCTGTTACAAGAGAAAAGATACTGGATGCCATATTGGATAACTACAGTGAGAATAGTTCAATTATAATAACTACACATCTGGTGTCAGATATAGAAAGACTTTTTGACAGTGTATCATTCATACAGGAGGGTAAAATAGTTTTAGAGGGAAATGCTGAAGAATTAAGAAATGAAAGAAGCATGTCTATTGATGAAATTTACAGGGAGGTATTTAAAGATGCATAATATTATAAAATACGAATTCAAGGGACAAATTAAGAATATTATAGGAATGTTTGTAATATTATCATTTGTAAATCTTGTAATACTCTATTATAGCAAGGTGTTAACAATACAGGGTTCAGCAGCACTTACATTTGTCACAGGATTTGCAGCTTTTATTGCTGTTTTAATTGCAGGGATTCAAACATTTACAAGAGATTTATATGATGATACAGGATATTTATTATATCAAACACCAACTAAAGGAATATATATAGTAGGAGGCAAAATAATTTTTTCTGTAATTCAGGTTATTTTCTTAACATTAATAAGTTTTTTATTTATGCTTCCTTATATATTAAAAGCAGATAACTTACCATATCCAACATTTAGTTCAATAGTTTATATGGGAATTGTATGTGTATTTATGTATTCCTTCTTACTTTTAAGTATATATTTTTCAGCAGCTGTATCTAAATTAATAGCCAAAAGTAAAAAATGGGGTACATTAAGCGGATTTTTAATATTTATTATATTTTGGACATTATTTGGCAAAATAGGTGATTTCCTTGGAAATATTTTTAACTATAGTATTAACTTCAATATATTTATACTTAAAAATGCATATATGAGCTTTACTGCTCCAAGTATATCACTAAATATTGCGTACATGGTTTTCGAGATAGTTGTATTTGTACTGTTACTCATGGGGGTTTCATACATTATTGAACAAAAGATTGATCTATAGGGTGATAATTATGGATAATAAATTTAATGAAAATATGCCAATATATTTACAGATTATCAATAAAATAAAATATGACATTATAAGCGGAAATTTAAAGGGGGGAGAAAAATTGCCATCAGTAAGAGAAATGGCTCAAATGCTCAAAGTAAATCCTAATACACTTCAAAGGGCTTATCAGGAACTTGAACGGCAGGGAATTACCTATACTCAGAGAGGTATGGGTACCTTTGTAAGCGAAGATGAAGACACTATTATGGGTATAAAAAGGGAAACATCAAAGGAAATGGTGATAAATTTTATTAATGGAATGAAAAACCTGGGATTTTCTGAAGAAGACATAATATCAATTATAAAAGAAAATTTAGGGGGGTATGATATTTAAATGAATAAAAGGTTAATTTTTTTAGCTGGGATGTTAACTTGCTCTTTAGCTCTGTCAGCCTGCAGCATTAATATAAATGATAATAATGATAATGCAGAAATAACAGATACTATACATGAATCTAAAAATATAGACCTAAGCGGAGAAAATGCATTGACTTCAGATATCACCATGGGAGTTGGCAGACTTAATATATCATCTGATACCAATAAGCTGTTTGAAGGAAATTTTGACTATAATGTTAAAAAGTTAAAACCAGAAATATCATATAGCAGTAATGTACTGAAATTAAGTCACAACAAAATGAACCAAAATATTTCAGGAAACAATTATAAATGTGACTGGAATTTAAAATTCAATCCTAAAGTTCTTATGTCTATGGATATAAATATGGGAAATGGGTCTGGTAATCTTGATTTTTCAAAGATTAATCTAAAAAGCCTTTCAGCAAAATTTGGTGTTGGAGATTATTTAGTAGATTTAAGAGGAAGCTATAATCAGGATGTAAATGTAAGCATCCAGGGTGGAGTAGGAAAAGTAAAAATAATACTTCCAAAATCCACTGGGGTTTCTGTTAATTGTGAGAAAGGTGTGGGATCTGTAAGGGCCGCAAACTTTACAAAAGAAAACAGCTCTTACAAAAATGATGCCTACGGAAAGACAAAGAACAGCATTAATGTGGATGTAAAAGCTGGTGTAGGAGATATAGAATTAGAATTAAAGTAAAGTTATGAGGATTTTCTGCATCATTAGAAAATCCTTAATATTTAATTTTTGTTATTTAATCAATAAATCCTGCAATGATTAGAAGCTGAGCCATAGTATAGGTGAGCATAACAATCATTTCTCTGCAGGTGTTTTTTGATTTAAATGCATTAAATGCAAGCACTGTATCTGATATAACAAACAGTATTGAACCTATAAATGGAAGCCAAAACTGATATCCATGAACAGTATATATACGGAGGAAACTTGAAAAACTCATTAAAATTAATACAATAAAATATAAGAGACCCTGGAACTTTATTGATTTTATAAATGGAGAAATCTTATTGTATATAATAAATCCATAAATTAAGTAAGGTAATAAAAAGATGTAAATGTAAATAGGTATCTTGCTCAATAATACTGGAGATAAAAAAGCTGAAATATAGAATATATGACCTAATAAGAAAGAAAATAAACCTAAAGTAAAAAAGACACCGCTGCCTAGAAGAAAGGTATCACCAAGAAAGCCAAAAATTAATGCCAAAACAATCATGCAGCTGGGATGTGATGAGCTGCACAGGTAAGCAGACAAAAGTACTGGCATTAACAATGGCTTTGTTATGGTTCTCATAGCTTTATTATGATTTCTTATGGAAGTAATATTTAAAATAGATAAAACTAAAAATAAAATAAAAAGAAAAATTTTCATATTCATTTAATCACCCTCTAATTAAAGTATAATCAAGACGATTGAAATTTAAAACCTTTTCATTTAAACTATTCATAGGGGAGATTTCTAATATTATAAATTTGTGTAAATAATGTGTATTTATTAACAAATGAAACATTAGTGGGGGGGTATAAGTTGTGATTGAGGATGATATACTTAAACTTATTCAAGGGGAGGATAAGAAGAATCCGTTAACTGATAATGACATAGCAAGAATGGTAAATACAACAAGAGAATATATAACAGAATTTAGAAAAAGAAATAATTTACCTAATTCTCGTCGAAGAAGGGAAGAGATCTTATTTGATGATATAAAAAAAATTATAAAAGATAATACAAATATTTCAGACAATTTGTTGTGTAAGAAATTATCTATGATTGGATATAAAATTTCCAGATTTTCAGTAACGCAAATCAGAAAACAGCTTATCGTGGAAAGAACTTCCGAATGTTCAGTTAAAAGAGAAGGACAAATAAAAGACACAAAAAATGTAGTACAGACAACTGCAGGAAAAGTAACAAATAATACTGAAGATAATGTTAATGAAAATACTGATGAAAATGTATACGAAGATAAAGTAGAAGATATAGTAGAAAATGCAGATAGTAAAATTGTAGAAAATGTAATAACTACTGAATCAAATGTGTCGCAGGGCATTGAAACAAATAATCATAGAAATAATAATTTGAGGGAGATTGTGGGCTATAATGGTTCCTTAAGAAATCAGATAAAACAAGCGGAGGCTGCAGTTTTGTATCCTCCACACGGACTTCATACTCTGATTTTAGGACCTTCTGGTGTAGGCAAGAGCTATTTTGCAGAATCTATGTATAATTTTGCAGCTAACTCATTAAAATCAAAAGGTAATTTTCCATTTATAATTTTTAATTGTGCTGATTATGCTGAAAATCCCCAGTTGCTACTCTCCCAATTATTTGGATATACAAAAGGTGCATTTACAGGTGCCAATACCGATAAAGTTGGATTGGTAGAGAAGGCAGATAACGGTATCTTATTTTTAGATGAGGTACATAGGTTACCTAGTGAAGGACAAGAAATCTTATTTTATTTACTTGATAAGGGAAAATATAGAAGACTAGGAGAGACTGAAAATAACAGAAGAGCTAATATTATGGTAATAGCAGCTACAACTGAAGATCCAAAATCTTCATTATTATTGACTTTTAGAAGGAGGATACCTATGATAATAGAACTTCCTCCTATTAATAAGAGACCAACTAATGAAAGATATGTGTTAATTAAGAACTTCTTTTCACAGGAAGCTGCAAGAATCAAAAAGGAGATTACTGTTAAGTTTGATGTTGTTAGGTCTTTATTATCATATGATTGTCCAGGAAATATAGGGCAATTAAGGAGTGATATTCAAGTAGCATGTGCTAAAGGTCTCTTAAATTCATTAAGTAATAATTTATCTGATGTTATTATTCAGATAACAGATTTACCGGAGCATGTTCCATTAGGCTTGCTAAGTGTTGAAAGCAGAAATTCTATTCCAAATGATATATTTAATGATGATTTAGTTGTTAATCCCAATAATGTTAATACATATAAATTAAAAGAAGATAGATATTTGCTGCCTGACGGTATATACAATAATATAGAAGAAGAATATTACAATCTTGAAAAACAAGGCCTTGAAAAGGATGAAATTAATAAAATTATATGGAATAAAATGAAAACTGAACTAAATAGATTTGCTAAGAACATGGAGTCAAATATGCAGTTCCACAAAAATGAGTTAAAAAACGTTATTGATGAAAAAATTTTAAATGTTGTAGAAAATGTAACCAATATGGCAAAGGATTACATAGGTAATTTAAAGGATAACTTTTATTATTGTGTTGCTGTACATTTAAGTTCTACCTGTGAAAGGCTTAAAAAGGGGAATGTAATAAAAAATCCCCAGCTGGATTTTATAAAAAGTGAATATTTTAATGAATTCAGAGTGGCTAAAATATTGACTAAGGAAATAAATAAAAGTTTAAATATAGAACTACCTGAGGATGAGGTAGGCTTTTTAGCCATGTATTTAAAAACGTTTTCTTCTGTAGATCAGGAGGTGAGCAGGGTAAATGTTATTGTATTAAGTCATGGACATGTAGCCTGCGGCATGGCAGATGTTGCGAATAAATTATTAGGTACAAATTTAGCGGTTGGAATTGAAATGTCACTTGATGAGAGTCCTCAGCATCTTCTTGAAAAAACTATAGAAACTGTGAAAAAGGTATATGAGGGTAAAGGCTGTTTATTATTAGTTGATATGGGGTCTTTAGTAACCTTTGGAGAGATTATAACTAAGCAAACCGGAATCCCAACAAGAGTAATTGGCAGGGTAGATACTGTAATGGTATTAGAGGCCGTAAGAAGGGCATTATTATCTAATAGTAATATGGATGAAATAGCTGATGCCATAGATGGTGATAAGTCCTTTGTAGGAAAAGTAAAAGGAATTAAAAAATACCCAAAGACAATAATTACAGTTTGTATAACTGGTGAAGGAACTGCCTTAAAAATTAAAAAATATCTTGAAGATGTACTGGATAGTTATAATGAAAATTTAGAAATTGTACCCATTGGAATTATGAATATGGAAAATACAAAGAATGAAATTCTTGAGATTAACAAAGATCATAATATAATAGCAGTAGTTGGAACTATTAATCCGGAAATACCAGGTATACCATTCATTTCATTTCGAGATATATTAAAGGAACCTGGTAAATTGACCTTAAAGAATTTAATAGGAATTAAGACTATAAATCCATTAACTAGAGTAATAAATAAAAATCTAATACAAATAAGAGATGATTTATTTTCAAAAAGTGAAGTGATTGATGAAATGTGCGGATTGATGCAGAAAGATGGAGTAGTAAATCAAGATTTTATTATGAGCGTATATAAAAGGGAAATCATGGGGAGTACAATAGCTGCAGGTAATATAGCAATACCACATGGCTTATCTGATTTCGTTGAAAAATCATCAATATGTATTTTAAAGCTTCAGAATTCAATTACATGGGAGAATGATAATAAAGTCAATATAATAATTATGCTGGCCTTAAAGGAGAATGATAAAGATATAATCCTCAAGCTGTTTGAATTAATGTCAAATGAGGAAATAGTCCATAGATTAGAACATATGACATATGTTGATGAAATTGAAGATTTATTTCTTAATCAATAATATTATGTATTTTTTATATCTACTTGAGATAGAAGTTTAAGAACTTCTATTTTTTTTATCAATTTATAATATTGTTACCTTTTCAACATGCCTTTGGCACAAATATTGCTTTATTATTTATTACGAAAGAATAAGTAAATAAAAGTTGATTTAATTTATGCAAAAAGGAGGGAACGCGATGGTAACAGTAATTAATGAATATTTACACAAGGAATTAATAACAGTTAACCTTGAAGCTGAATCACCAGAAGATATTTTTTATGCTATGGCTGAAATGTTGAAAAATAATGGTTATGTAAAGGATTCCTTTTACAATGGATTGGTAGAAAGAGAAAGTAAATTCCCAACAGGGTTATTATTAGGAAAATACAATGTTGCAATACCCCATACTGATGCAATTCATGTATTAAAGCCAACAATAGCCATTGCAACTTTAAAGCATCCAGTAAAATTTAATTGTATGGATGGCAGTGGAGATGTAAATGTTGAAATTGTATTTTTACTTGCTTTAAATGAACCCCATAGCCAGATAGTGATGTTACAACAGTTAATGCTTTTAATTCAAGATGAAGATATCTTAAGAAATATGCATTTTGCAAAAGATAGTGGAGAACTATATGATATCGTTTCAAAATTTAAATTCGAATATAAATAAGTAGTAAGAAATTACCGCTTATTATATATAAAATAAATAAAAGTGAGGTGATAATATGGGGAAGCAAAAAGTAGTGTTAGTTGCTTGTGGCACAGGAATAGCAACTTCAACAGTAGTTGCTAAAAAAGTAGACGACTTGATAAAAGAAAACAATTTAAATGCACGAGTTATCCAGTGTAAGATGTCAGAAGTTTCTGGATATGAGGATGAGGCGGATCTGTTAGTCACAACTACAATTCCGTCAAGAAACTACAAAATTCCTATAATAAAAGCAATAAATTACTTAACAAATGTTAATACTGGTAAGATTGACAAGGAAATTATAGAAGCATTAAAAGGTTAAAAAACATAGGCCACCATAAAGATGAACCTATGTAATAAAAGTTATACAGAACGCTTTTATTATACCATACCTAAAATATTTATTATAGGATTTAATTTTTAATTTAAGTCAAAAAAATAATAAATAGGGGGAAAATATATGTTACTAAAAATTGTTCAATATATATTAAATTTAGGACCTACGGTAATTTTACCGCTAACTATTACTATAATAGGCATAATATTTGGATTAGGGTTTAAAAAGTCATTTAAATCAGGACTTACAATTGGTATTGGTTTTCTTGGCATTAACCTGGTAGTTGGATTACTTACTAGTAATCTAGGAACAGCAACTCATGAGATGGTTACAAGGTATGGGTTGCATTTAAATGTACTTGATGTAGGCTGGCCTGCAGCAGCAGCAATTAGCTGGGCCTCACCAATTGCAGCAATAATGATACCAATAGCTATGCTGGTAAACCTTGGGTTGTTACTGTTAAAATTCACAGATGTAGTAGACATAGATATATGGAATTATTGGCATTTTACTGCAGCAGGTGCAACAGTTTATGCGCTGACTAGTGGAAATTGGCTTATGGCTATATTAGCAGGTGTTATATATGAAATTGCTGTACTTAAAATTGCAGACTGGACAGCCCCTATGGTACAAAACTTTTTCGGGCTTGACGGAGTATCGTTACCTACTGGATCCACAGCAGCATATGGTCTTATAGGAATTCCTATTGCAAAGGTAGTAGGCAAGATTCCAGGAATAAAAAATTTAAAAGCAGATCCAGAAAGTATTCAAAAAAAGTTTGGCATTTTTGGAGAGCCAATGATGATGGGCTTAATTTTAGGTATGCTTATAGGACTTTTAGCTGGATATGACATAGGTAAGATGCTACAACTTGGTATAGCTATGGGCGGTGTTATGTTCTTAATGCCACGTATGGTTAAAATATTAATGGAAGGCTTAATTCCAATTTCAGATGGAGTTAGAGAATTCCTACAGAAGAGGAACTTAGGCAAGGGTAGGAATTTAACAATAGGACTAGATGCAGCTGTTTCAGTTGGACACCCAGCAGTAATAGCAACAGCTTTAGTATTAGTTCCTATAACACTTTTCTTATCAGTGATACTACCTGGTAACCAGGTTCTACCATTTGGAGATTTAACTACAATATGCTTCTATGTTTCATTCATAGTTGCCTCTACTAACGGTAATATAGTTCATTCAGTTATAACAGGTACTATTGTTATGGCACTTGCATTATTAATGGCAACAAATATTGCACCATTCCATACTGAAATTGCAAAAATGGCTCAATTTACAATGCCAAAAGGTACAACTATGATATCAAGCTTAGACTTGGGTGGTAACTTCTTGAATTGGATAGTAATTAAGATATTCCAATTATTTACAGGTACACTATAAAATTATAAATAATCTAAAAATGTTAAAGAGTGCTTCTACAGTACTCTTTAACATTTAGGTAATAAATTGGCTATTGGAGGTGAAATAAATGAAAGCTGGAGTTTTATATAAAACAGGAGATATTCAATATTCTGATTTTAATGACCCAGTGTGCGATGATGATTCAGTTATTGTAAAAGTAAAAGCATGTGGAATTTGCGGGTCAGATCCTCCAAGAATTTTAAATCATTGGAAATATCCTGTCCCAGCTATTGCAGGACACGAATTTTCAGGGACAATTTTGGAGAAAGGTAAAAATGTAACTGGATTTGATATTAATGAAAGAGTTACTGCAGCACCCTTTATCCCATGTAATAAATGCCGTTATTGTAAGTCAGGAATTTATTCTATGTGCGACAATTATGGAATGATTGGATCAAAAGAATATGGTGCATTTGCAGAATATGTTAAGGTACCTGCTGGGAACCTGGTAAAAATATATGATATGGATTTTGAAGATGGAGCTATGATAGAACCATTAGCAGTTGCTGCACATGCTTTAATAGGAATAGAGCCTCAGCTAGGGGATACTGTAGCAGTTATGGGTGCCGGAATTATTGGTCAGTTAACTATAAACTGGCTAAAGGTTGCAGGGATAACAAATATTATTGCAGTTGATATTTCAGATAAAAAATTAGAAATTTCTAAAGAATTAGGAGCTAAATTCTGCATTAATCCTCTTCATTCTGATTTAGTAAAAAGTATCATGGATATAACAGAAAATAATGGAGTAGATATTTCCATGGAGTGTGCAGGATCAAAAATTACTGAAGAACAATGTCTCCTTATTACAAGGAAAAAAGGTAAAGTTGCATATATTGGAATAGCTCACTCTGATGTTCTCTTAAAGGAAAATGCTTTTGAGGGTATTTTCAGAAAAGAGTTAACATTAAAAGGTTACTTTAATTCATATTCAGCACCCTTCCCTGGAAGGGAGTGGCAAATGAGTGTGGATTATGTAAGATCAGGCAAAATAGTACTGAGGAATTTAGTATCACATAGATTTAAACTAAGTCAAATTAAAGAGGCATTTGATATGATTGGGTTAAAAAAAGAAGAATATAATAAAATATTAATTATGCCATAGGGAGGGTGATAATATTATGGAGGCACTAGCAAAGCTGGAAAAAGGATATAACCATATGAAACTGATAAATATTAAGGAGCCTGAATATAATGATGATCAGGTTAAAATTAAAGTAAAATATACAGGCATTTGTGGATCAGATATACACACTTTTAAAGGTGAATATAAAAATCCTACTGTGCCTGTGGTATTAGGACATGAATTTTCAGGTGAAGTAGTTGCAGTAGGAAAAAACGTTGAAGGAATCAAAGTTGGTGATTATGTCACTAGTGAAACAACCTACTCCATTTGCGGAACATGTGAATATTGTAAAACTGGAGATTATAATCTATGTCCATCCAGAAAAGGATTAGGAACTCAGGTTAATGGCAGTTTTGCCGAATATGTTGTTGCCAGAGGCAAAAGTGTTCATGTACTTCCTAAGGAGGTAGATCTTTTATCTGCAGCACTAACAGAACCATTGGCATGTACTGTACATGCAGCAATGGAGAAGGTCAAAGTAAATGATAATGAAAAAGTATTAGTTTTCGGGCCTGGCCCCATAGGATTAATGACAGCACAGGTTGCAAAGGCCAATGGCGCATTTGTAATAATTGCAGGAATAGATAAAGATTCAAATAGGTTAGAAGTTGCTAAAAAAATAGGTATTGATGAAGCTATAAATTTACAGCAGGAAAACCTGGAAGAAGCAGTAAATAAGCTGACAAATGGCTATGGAGTGGATAAAGTTTTTGAATGCTCTGGATCAATACAAGCCTTAAACAGTGGTTTGAATTTACTAAGGAAAAAAGGTGCTCTTGTTCAGATAGGCTTATTTGCTAAATCTTTAAATGAATTAAATGAAGAAAAAGTAATTCAAAAGGAGATTACCTATATAGGAAGCAGAAGTCAAAAGCCAAGTTCTTGGGATAAAGCACTTAGATTAATGGCTGAGCATAAAGTTGATGTAAAATGCTTAGTTTCAGATATATATAAACTAAATGATTGGGAAAAGGCCTTTGATAAGGTTATGAAGGGTGAAGGAATAAAAGTAGTAATAGAATCTTAAAGGGAGTGATTTTTGTGGAAGATAAGGAATTAATGGATATTGCAAGAAAGGTTAGGATAGATATTATTGAAATGCTTAGTGAATCAAAATCAGGTCATCCAGGAGGATCATTATCTTGTGCAGATATTTTAACAGTATTATATTTTGACAAGATGTATGTGGATATTTATGAGCAAAAAAATGATGACAGAGATAGGCTTGTTCTGTCAAAAGGTCATGCAGCTCCAGCACTCTATGCGGTGCTTGCTGAAAGAGGCTTTTTTGATAAGAAGGAATTAAAAACATTAAGAAAGTATGGCTCAATTCTTCAGGGACACCCAGACATGAACTCTACACCTGGCATAGACATGACAACTGGATCATTAGGACAAGGACTCTCAGCTGCCAATGGTATTGCAATTGCTGGAAAACTTAACAAAAAGGAGTACACTGTTTATGCTATTTTAGGAGATGGCGAACTGGAAGAAGGACAGGTTTGGGAAGCAGTAATGACAGCAGCACATTATAAACTAGATAATTTAATAGTTTTTATAGACAATAATGGATTACAAATTGATGGCACAAATAAAGAGGTTATGAATATTTATCCAATTGATGAAAAGTTTAAAGCCTTTAACTGGAATGTAATAAAAATAGATGGTCATGATATTGAACAAATTAAAAATGCAATAGATCAGGGAAAAAAGATAAAAGGGAAACCTACAGTTATTATAGCAAAGACCATTAAGGGTAAAGGGGTTTCGTTTATGGAAAATCAAGTTCAATGGCATGGTGTAGCACCAAATAAAGAACAAGAAGAAGAGGCATTAAAAGAACTTATGGGAGGTGCTCAGTAATGAAAATTGCAACAAGACAGGCATATGGTGAAGCATTGGCTGAATTAGCAAAAACAAATGAAAATGTAGTAGTTTTAGATGCTGATTTAGGAAAGTCAACAAAGACATATGAATTTAAAAAAGTTTGTCCTGAAAGATATTTTGATATGGGAATTTCAGAACAGGATATGATTGGAACTGCAGCAGGTTTGGCTGCCAGCGGTAAAATTCCTTTTGCCAGCACATTTGCTATGTTTGCAGCAGGAAGAGCATTTGAACAGATAAGAAATTCAGTTGCTTATCCAAGATTAGATGTAAAAATTGCCGCAACCCATGCAGGTTTAACTGTAGGAGAGGATGGCGCCACACATCAGGCTATAGAAGATATTTCCTTAATGAGAAGTATACCTAATATGGTGGTAATAAGTCCATCTGATGCTGTAGAGGCAAAACAAGTGATTTTTGAGGCAGTAAAGTATGATGGACCTATGTATATAAGACTCGGCAGATATCCAGTGCCTGTAATTCATGATGATAAATTTGAATTTAAAATTGGTAAAGGTGAAGTTTTGAGAGATGGCAAAGATGCTACAATAATTGCAACTGGAATAATGGTAAGTGTAGCACTTGAAGCTGCAGAAAAGTTAAAATATGAAAATATAGAAGCATCAGTAATTAATATAGCCACAATAAAACCTATTGACAGAGAGCTTATAGTAAAGTATGCAAAACAGACCGAAAAAATTGTTACAGCGGAAGAACACAGTATTATTGGAGGATTGGGATCCGCTGTGGCAGAAGTGCTTTCCGTAGAGTATCCTACGAAGATGAAAATGGTTGGAGTAGAAGATAAATTTGGTCATTCAGGCACTCCTGAAGAACTTCTAAAAAATTATAATTTAACATCTGAAAGTATAATAAAAGCTGTAAAAAGCTTAAATTAGGAGGAAAAGATATGAAATTTTTTATTGATACAGCTAATGTTGATGAAATCAGGAAAGCCAGCAAATTGGGGATTATTTCTGGAGTAACTACAAATCCATCCCTTATAGCTAAGGAAGGCAGAGATTTTAAAGAAGTGGTAAAGGAAATCGCCACAATAGTGGATGGACCAATAAGTGCAGAAGTGATTAGTGACGATGCTGAGAATATGATTAAAGAAGCTCGAGAATTATCAAAGATTCATAAAAACATAGTTGTGAAGATTCCCATGACAAGTAACGGCTTGGAAGCAGTTAATGTACTTTCAAAGGAAAATATTAATACAAACGTAACTTTGGTTTTTTCTGCAGCTCAGGCTCTACTGGCCGTTGCTGCTGGAGCTACTTATGTAAGCCCGTTTGTAGGAAGATTGGATGACATAGGATTTGATGGAATAAATCTTATTTCAGAAATTGCAGAAATCTTTAAAATATATGGAGTTAAGACAGAAATTATCACTGCCAGTGTTAGGGGACCAATGCATGTACTTAGAGCTGCAAAACAAGGTGCAGATATAGCAACGGTACCTTATAAGGTATTTATGCAGATGATAAAACATCCTTTAACAGATATAGGCATTGAGAGATTTAAAAAAGACTGGGAGCAGGCTGATTTAAAATTGTAATTAGTTTTAATATGTGATTTGGATAGATAATAAAGAGGTGGTTGGATGAATGTATTAATAAATCCTTCTATTTTGTCAGCTGATTTTAATAATCTACAGTCTGATTTAAGCTTGCTGGAACAATCAGGAATAAAATCTATTCACATTGATGTTATGGATGGTAATTTTGTTCCAAACATTACATTTGGCTCAGAACAGATAAAGCAATTGAGAAGAATTACTAAAATGAAATTTGATGTACACTTAATGGTACATGAGCCAATAAGATTTATTAAGGATTTTGTTGACGCAGGTGCTGATAGTATAACAGTTCACTGCGAAGCATGTAAACATATTTACAGAACTTTAGAAGAAATTAAAAAATATGTTAATGCTGGAGTAGCTCTTAATCCAGCTACCCCCTTAAGTAATATTGAATATCTGACAAATATAGCTGATAAAATTCTTATAATGACTGTAAATCCAGGCTTTGGGGGCCAAAAATATATCGATTGCATGGAATCCAAAATAGTTCAACTTAATAATTTAATTAAAGAAAAGTCATCATCTGCTATTATTCAGGTAGACGGTGGTATAAATGAAAATAACATACAAAGGCTAATTGGTCTGGGAGTAAAAGATATTGTTATGGGATCGGCAGTGTTCAAGAATAGGAACATATTAGATAATCTTAAAAAATTTAAAATTTATATTTAGTTAGGGAGTGATTATAATGATTGCAATTGGATGTGACCATGGTGGATTTGATTTAAAGGGAGCCATTATTCAACATTTAAAAGAAGAAAACATTCAATACAAAGATTTTGGTACCTATTCAACTGAAAGTGTAAATTTTCCAGAATATGCACTAAAAGTTGCAAATGCTGTTGCTTCAGGTCAGTGTGAATCGGGAGTACTTTGCTGTGGTACAGGTATAGGAATGTCAATAATGGCTAACAAGGTAAATGGTATTAGGGCTGCTGTGGTAGATAATGCCTATTCGGCTAGATATACAAAGATGCATAACAATGCAAATATTATATGTATGGGTGAAAGAGTAATAGGCAAGGGATTGGCTGTAATGTTGTTTGACGAATGGTACAAGGCTAAGTATGAAGGTGGAAGGCATGAAGTAAGATTAAATATGATAAAAGAATATGAAGAAAGCAGATAAGTTGTCGAATGTAACCAGGTAGCACCCGAAAATCGTCGAATGTAACCAGGTAGCACCTGTAAGAGAAACGGAGCTGTCGCACTAATGCGACAGCTCCGTTTCTTTGACTGCAAATTGACTGCAAATAGTTATAAATATATTGTATTTATCGTTTATAATATTAAAATAGAATTGAAAGCAAAATAAAACAAATATATATACAATGGAGAGTATTAAGTGATGGATGAATACAAAATACTTATTATAGAGGATGAAAAACAAATGGCTATGTTCCTTAAAATGGAACTTAACCATGAAGGATACATAGCTCATGTTGAGAATAATGGTATAGATGGATTAAAGCAGATAGAGAATGGAAGCTATAATCTGATACTTCTTGATCTGATGCTGCCTGGAATAGATGGCATTGAAATCTGCAGAAGGGTAAGAAAGTTTTCGGATGTACCAATAATTATGATTACTGCAAGGGGAGAAATATCAGACAAGGTAAAGGGATTAGATACGGGGGCAGATGATTATTTAACAAAACCCTTTGCAATTGAAGAACTGCTGGCCAGAATTCGTGCTTTTAAAAGAAGAATCAGCACAGAAAAAGACAGTAATGAACTTAGGTCTTATGATCTTATAATGAACAGAGTAAGCCGTCAGGTAACGAGAGGAAACCATATAATTGAATTAACTAAGAAAGAATATGACCTTTTAGAAACTCTTTTAATTAATAAAAATGTTGTACTTTCAAGGGAGCAGTTAATAGAAGCGGTATGGGGATATGACTATACTGGAGATACTAATGTGGTAGATGTATTCATAAGATATGTACGCAGTAAAATTGATGATGGCTTTGAAAATAAAATAATAACTACAGTAAGAGGCGTTGGATACGTAATAAAGGGTGATACACATGAGATTAAAGAGTATTAGAAGTGCCAAAATTTCTGTTAAATTAACTATGATTTATGCTTTTATATTTTCAATGGTGCTGCTTTTATTAAGTGCATCTATTTTATATGGAATTAAATATTATTTAAATATAACTGCAGTAAAACAGGTTGAGGACGTTAAAACTATGATATTAAATAATAATACATTGATAAATGGAAATGCTGATTTAACACAAAGAAAGATATTGCAGGATATTCCAACTAAAGAGGAAATGTTTATAAGGATATATGATAAGAATGGCAATGTTATTAATT
The DNA here is from genome assembly GCF_004103695.1 of Clostridium sp. JN-9. Classification (NCBI taxonomy): domain Bacteria; kingdom Bacillati; phylum Bacillota; class Clostridia; order Eubacteriales; family Clostridiaceae; genus Clostridium; species Clostridium sp. JN-9. Next base: position 563,059 of record NZ_CP035280.1, read on the forward strand.
CTTCCGATAATTTTAACTATAAAATCAGTATCAGCCAGCCCTATAATAAAGTAATTCATTTAGAAGATGATGAAAAACATATCAAATATATAAATGTAAAAGTTCCAAATATTCAATATGGAAATGTTTATATTCAAATAGTTAAAGATATGAACAGTGAATATACATTCTTAAAAATATTATTTGCATTTATGGCAGCAGGTGATTTAATCGGCATAATATCTTCTGTTATTTTTGGGTATATAGTAAGTAAAAGAATGTTAATGCCTATTGATTGTATTACAAAAACTGCAGATAATATCAGTGCAAAAAATTTAAAAGAGAGAATAGAAATGAATGGACCTGATGATGAACTTAAAAGGCTTGCCCATACTTTTAACAAAATGATAGACAGACTTCAGGATGCCTTTGATAAACAAACTCAGTTTGTATCTGATGCCTCTCATGAACTTAGGACTCCAATAGCTGTTATTCAGGGATATGCAAATTTATTGGACAGATGGGGAAAGGATGATAAAGATGCATTAGAAAAATCAATTTATGCTATTAAATTAGAAACTAATAATATGGCTAATTTAGTGGAAAAGCTGCTTTTTTTAGCTAAAGGTGACAGTGGTACTAAAAGGATAGAAAAAAAGGAATTTTATTTAAACAAATTAATAAATGAAGTGGTGGAAGAAAGTAGGCTTATAGCTGATAATCGTTTTATAACAAATAACAGAAATGATACTGTAAAAATATTTGCAGATTATGAAATGATAAAGCAGATGCTGAGAATTTTTATAGATAACAGTATAAAATTCACAGACAAAGGGGGAAATATAGATATAAGCTCTATTTCTGATAATGGCTTAATAAAAATTATAATTAGTGATACAGGTATTGGAATACCGAAAAATGAAATATCAAATATATTTAACAGATTTTATACAGTGGATAAATCAAGGTCAAAGGAGAAAACCGGAACAGGATTAGGGTTGTCTATTGCCAAATGGATTGCTGATGTTCATGAAGGAACAATAAGCGTAGAAAGTGAAGAAGGAAAGGGAACAAAAATTACTGTTATTTTAAAAAACTATTGCTAAATACATTCTTTTATGTAAAACTAAAAAGGTATTCCAAACTACAGGATTTATCGTATAGTTTGGATAAATTATATTTTTAACCTAATTGTAAGGAGCTTTCTAAGCAAGAGGAGGAGAATTTGCATGGATCAAATGGAAAAACAAAAGGCTGATTTTATTAATGAAGAAGAAATTGAACATTTTCTTCAGATTGGAAGGGAAAAAGCAAAGGATACTGAATATGTATTGAAGATTATTGAAAGAGCAAGAGATGCTAAAGGATTAAGTATTGATGAAGTTGCAACTCTGCTTAATGTTGAGGATGACTCTGTATTAGAGCAGCTTTACAAAGTATCCAGAGAAATCAAAGAGAAGATATATGGCAATAGAATAGTAATGTTTGCACCATTATACATAAGTGACTATTGCGTAAATGATTGTGTTTACTGCGGCTACAAATGTTCAAATAAAGAAAATAGAAAGAAATTAACCAAAGAGCAGCTAATTAGAGAGGTAGAGATTATTGAGGATTCCGGTCATAAGAGAATTGTGCTGGAAGCAGGAGAAGATCCTGTTAACTGCCCTATAGACTATGTTACAGATTGTATGAAAACAATATACCAAGTTAAAAAGAGAAATGGTTCAATAAGAAGGATTAATGTAAATATTGCTGCTACCACTGTAGAAAATTACAAAAAGTTAAAACAGGCAGGTATAGGTACCTATACTTTGTTTCAGGAAACATATCACAGAGAGACATATAAAAAAATGCATCCAAGAGGACCAAAACATGACTATGATTATCACACAACTGCCATGGATCGTGCAATGAAGGGCGGTATAGATGATGTTGGTATCGGTGTTCTTTATGGATTGTATGATTATAAATTTGAAACAGTGGCCATGTTTATGTTTGTAAAACATTTAGATGACACCTTTGGAGTAGGACCACATACTATTTCTGTACCTAGGATAAGACCGGCACTTGGAGTGGACAGAAAAAGCCTTCCTTACCTGGTTGATGATCATGATTTTAAAAAGTTAGTTGGAGTTATAAGGCTGGCAGTACCATATACGGGAATGATTATTTCTACAAGAGAGGAACCAAAGTTTAGAGAAGAAATAATATCAATTGGTATTTCCCAGGTAAGTGCAGGCTCTGCTGTAGGGGTTGGGAGCTATGATGAAAGAACTCACCATGAGGAACAATCGCCTCAATTCATATTAGATGATACAAGAACTCCAATTGAAGTATTAAAGGGCCTTTGTAAAGATGGATTTCTGCCTAGCTATTGTACTGCATGTTACCGTCAGGGAAGAACCGGTGAAAGATTTATGGCCCTTGCCAAAACTGGCAATATTCATAACTGCTGTCTTCCTAATGCCATTATGACTTTTCAGGAATTTCTCATAGACTATGCAGATGATGAGTTGAAGGAAATGGGAGAAAAGGTTATAAAAGAAAATTTTAAGAATATAGAATCTGAAAAAATAAAGGAAGAGACCCTGAGAAGATTAGATAGAATTAAGGCTGGAGAAAGAGATTTATATTTTTAAAGAATTCTGATAAAAAACAATATAATAAAAATTCTGCTTTAAACTTAGATTATTATTAATCCTCCTAGTTTTAATATGGAGGATTAATAATTTTATACATACAATAAGAAGAATCATTTAGTTTAACTTTGTTGTCATAATACAGCAATTAAGAGTATAATAAATTTGTAACAAAATATACAGTAAACGAAGTGTAAATAATAAAACTTAATTTTTTTATTTGTACTTTGAATCTTAATGGATCAAATTTAGGAGGGATCACCATGGAATTAAATAAGAAAGTAGACCAGCTTAAAGAAGATTTAGTTAAAAGTACTCAGGAAATAGTAAAAATTAAAAGTGTTGAAGGAGAACCTAAAGATGGAATGCCTTTTGGAGAAGATGTAAACAATGCTCTTAAATGCGCACTGGATATTTCAAAAAAATTAGGTTTCAAAACAGTGAACATGAATGGCTACGTAGGTTATGCAGAGTATGGTGAAGGCGATGACTATGTTGCTGTATTAGGTCACCTTGATGTAGTTCCAGAAGGAAATGGATGGAAGTATCCTGCATATGGAGCAGAAATACATGATGGCAAAGTATATGGAAGAGGAACAATGGATGATAAAGGACCAATAATGACAGCATTATATGGTTTAAAAGCTATAAAAGATTGTAACCTGCCATTAAGCAAGAGAGTAAGAGTAATATTTGGAACAAATGAAGAAACTGGCAGCAAAGAATTGGAATATTATAATGCTCATGAAAAAGCTCCAATTAGTGGATTTACACCAGATGCAGAATATCCAATAATATACGGAGAAAAGGGAATAACAATTTTTGATGTAGTAAAGGATTTAAACAATAAGGGCTGCGGTGAAGTTGTTGTTAAACATATAAAAGGCGGAGAAAGAGCAAATATGGTGCCTGATTACTGTGAGGCAGAAGTAGAAGCTAAAAATGCTGATTCTGTAGTTAAAGCAGTAAAAGAGTTTGCAGAAAAAACTGGATTTAACTTAACTACAAAGGTAAATAATAATAACATTACAATTATTTCAAAGGGTATAGGAGCACATGGAAGTCTGCCTGAATTAGGCAAAAATGCAGTTATGCAGCTGTTTGCTCTTTTAGAAACAATGCCTCTTGGAAAGTGTGATTTAGCTGATTATGTGTCATTCTTCAATAAACATGTTGGATTTGAAACTGATGGAAAATCTTTTGGAGTAGCACTGGAAGATAAAGAATCAGGAAAGCTTACATTTAATGTTGGTACAATATCAATGGATGAAACAAAGATTTCTCTGTCATTAAATCTAAGATATCCTGTTACTTATAAATATGATGATATGATGAATCCATTTAATAAAACTATCAGTGGAACTGGTATGAGAGTTAAGAATATGTCAGCTCAGGATCCTTTATTCTTCCCACCAGACCACCCAACAATAAAAACTCTTCAAAAAGTATATAAAGAGCAGACAGGGAAAGAGCCTAAGCTGTTAGCTATAGGCGGAGGAACATATGCTAAAGAAATGAAGAATATAGTTGCTTTTGGACCAATATTTCCTGGACAGGTTGACTTGGATCACCAGGCAAATGAATATATGGAAATTGACGATTTAGTTGCCAATGCTAAAATATATGCACATGCAATTTATGAATTAGCAAAATAAGAAAGTATTAAAAGACTACCGCATGGTAGTCTTTTAAATATTATAAAATAATATTATATCTCCATTGAGTTTGATAAATAATTTAGTATAATAATACATATAGCAGTGAATTGTATATAAAGCTGTTAAAACTTAAAGAACACATATGTATATTGCTTAATGCCTGGAGGAAAAATAATGTTCAAAGACAAAAATTTTAATAAGAAATTTAAATATGGTTTGTATTACGCAATTGTTGTTGGTGTAATACTTTTTTTGCTAAATGATTACAGAAAAAACTTAACCATGGAACATATACAGTATAGTGACTTTATTAAGATGATCAATGATAAAAAAATTGAAAGTGTTCAAATATCAAAGGATAAAATTAATATATATCAAAAGAAGGAAAAGGATGAAAAGGCTAAAATATTATATACTGAAAAAATAGATGATCCAGGGCTGGTTGAAAGATTAAACAAGGCTGACATTACTTATGGGGGACTGCCCCTTAATCAGGAATCATTAAAGGGACTTATTGTATCATGGATACTTCCTATTTTTATATTGGCCTTTATAGCTAAAATCCTCTTCGGAAAAATGGATAAAAAGATGGGCAGCGGTGTTATGTCTTTTGGTAAGAATACTGCTAAGATATACGCAGAAAATGAAACAGGAGTTACCTTTAAGGATGTAGCAGGACAGGAAGAAGCTAAGGAATCCCTGGTTGAAATTGTGGATTTCCTTCACAATCCAAGCAAATATACTAATATTGGTGCCAAGCTGCCTAAAGGAGCATTACTAGTTGGTCCTCCCGGTACTGGAAAAACCCTTTTGGCAAAGGCAGTAGCAGGAGAGGCAAAGGTGGCATTCTTCTCAATTTCAGGTTCCAGCTTTGTAGAAATGTTTGTAGGCATGGGAGCAGCAAGGGTTAGAGATTTATTTGAGCAGGCGCAGGAAAAGGCACCATGCATTATTTTTATTGATGAAATTGATGCTGTAGGCAAAAGCAGGGATGGAAATGCCAGCGGCAATGACGAAAGAGAACAGACTTTAAATCAATTGCTTGCGGAAATGGATGGCTTTGATTCATCTAAGGGTGTTGTAATACTGGCAGCTACAAACAGGCCCGAAATATTAGATAAAGCATTACTTAGGCCGGGAAGATTTGACAGAAGGGTTATAGTAGACAGACCTGATTTAAAAGGCAGAGAGGATATCTTAAAGGTACACAGCAAGGGCGTAAAATTTGCAGATGGTGTAGACTTAAATACTGTAGCAAAATCTACACCAGGAGCAGTTGGAGCAGACCTAGCCAACATTATTAATGAAGCAGCTTTAAGAGCTGTAAAAAACAACAGAACAGAGGTAGCTCAGGAAGATTTGGATGAGGCTGTTGAAGTGATAATAGCAGGTAAAGAAAAGAAAGACAGAATACTTTCTGAAAAAGAAAAGAAATCTGTGGCATTTCATGAAGTGGGGCATGCATTAGTGGCTGCTTTATTAAATTCGGATCCTGTTCATAAAATAACTATAGTTCCAAGAACAATGGGATCATTGGGCTATACCATGCAGCTTCCGGCATCAGAAAAATATATTACAACAAAGGATGAAATCCTTGACCAGATTTGTGTAATGCTGGGAGGCAGAGCTGCTGAAGAAGTTCAATTTAATTCTATTTCAACAGGAGCATCAAATGATATTGAAAGAGCAACTGAAACTGCAAGAAGTATGGTAACAATTTATGGAATGACAGAAAGATTCGATATGATGGCTACGGAATCAATTTCAAGTGCCTATCTTGATGGAAGGCCGGTTCAAAACTGCAGCGCAGAAACTTCATCAGAAATAGATGCAGAAACACTTAAAATAATAAAGCATTGTCATCAGAGATCTATAAACATTTTAAAAGGCAATAAGGATTTATTAACAAAAGTTGCAGGTAAATTACTTGAAAAAGAAACTCTTACAGGAGAAGAATTTATGGAATTAGTAAAAGGTAAAGATGTTTAAGGGGAGGAAAATATATGGCCGATAACGTATTAGATAAGGAAATTGAAAAGGAAAACCAATTTAATCTGGAGAAGGAAAAATTAGAACAGGTATTAAAGCTAATAAATGAAGAAACCTTAGGATATATAGACAAAAGAAAAAAAGCTGCTGAATATATTATGGACTACAGGAAGAAAGCTGTTGAGGAACATAAAGATGATGAAGATAAAGTAATTGAATACTTTGATCATGAGTTGTATATAAGGGAGGAGAACTTCAATTTTATAGAAAGAAAACTTAAGGAGCTCACTGCACTTAGACCTAATCCATACTTTGGCAAAGTAATCTTTTCGGAATCAGGCTCCCCTGAAACAATTTATATTGGCAGATTTGGATTAACATTAGAGGATGATTTAGAGCCCATAGTAGTGGACTGGAGGGCTCCCGTATCAGCTTTATTTTATGCAGGAAAGTTGGGTAAGGCAGAATATGAAGCTCCAGATAAATCTATTCCTGTGGATATATTATCTAAAAGGCAGTTTATTATAAAAAAAGGTATACTTAAGGGCATGTTCGATACAGCATTAGATGTAAAAGATGAAATATTACAGCAGGTTCTAAGTAAAAACTCAGAAGAGAAATTAAAAGATATAATAATGACAATACAAAAGGAACAGGATGATATTATAAGGCAGCCCAGAAATAAAGTAGTTGTTGTAAATGGTGTGGCTGGAAGCGGGAAAACAACTATAGCACTGCATAGAACAGCATACCTATTGTATAACTACAGAAAAATTCTACAGGATAAGGTATTGATATTTGGGCCTAATAATATATTTATGGAATATATATCTACAGTTTTACCAAGTCTTGGTGAAGAAGGGGTAAAACAAACTACCTTTAACAATTTTGCAATGGAGACCTCTGGAATCAGCCACATAATGAACTTCAAAGACTATATGGAAAAAATATTAAATAATGACATGGATTTTATAAATGAAATTATTTATAAAAATTCTGAGGAATATATAAAGGAACTGGATAACTTAATCCTAAACCTTAATGAAGGATATTTTAAATTTAAAGACATTGTTTTTATGGGCGTTACAGCTGTGTGTGAAAAAGAGCTGCTGGATATGTTTAATAAATATTTTAAATATATGCCGCTTTTCAGGAGGAATAAAAAAGTTAAAAGAATTGTATTTTCAAAGTTAAGAGACATAAGAAACGATAAATTTAATGAGATAAACAAGGAGTACCAGGATACAATTTCTAAATTCAGCAAGGAACAGCTGCAGTTATGCCAGAATGATTTAGAGTTTAAAAGAAGAATTAAGGTAAGACAGTTAATTCAAAATTTAATTGATACTAAAAAGCAGCTTACATGGCTGGACAGCCCGGATATAATATCAATTTATAATAAATTTAATAATTATAAAGAATTAACTCGTGATGATCTTGCTCCAATTTTATATTTAAAAATAAAACTTGAGGGCTATAAAATTGAAACAGAAGTAAAACATGTTGTAATTGATGAAGCCCAGGATTATTCTCTGCTTCAGTTCATTGTAATCAAGGAACTTACTAAATGTAATTCCGCTACCATTGTTGGGGACATTAACCAAAGGCTTATACCGTTAAAGGGAATTACGCCAATGCTTAAATTAAAACAGGTATTTGGGAATACATTAGTAGACAACTTTGATTTACTAAAAAGTTATAGATCCACAAGGGAAATCATGGAATATGCAAACAGGAGCATAAAAACAAATGATATTGTCCCACTAGTTAGAAGCGGTGAAAAGGTGGAGGAAATAATAGTAAAAGAGGATAATATTACAGAATTAATCCACAGCAAACTAAACGAATTAAAAGCAAATGAGTATGAAAATATAGCTGTAATTTGTGAAAATATGAACACAACCAAAAGTATAGCAGAAAAATTAAAGGACAAAATGTATATTAAATTTATAGATGATGAAAATTGTATATACGAAGGCGGGGAAATAATTATTCCTTCCTATTTATCAAAAGGTCTTGAATTTGATGCCGTCATATTAATAGACAGCGCAAAAAATAACAGCCAGAATAATATGCTGAAGTATGTAATGTGCACAAGAGCACTGCACAGGCTTGTTGTATTAAAGTGTGATTTGTCATAATAATCATATAAAAAAGTAATAAGATTGGTAAAATCTTATTACTTTTTTATTGAACTAAAATCTCTGTCTATGGTAATAACTGCATTATAATATTCATGAATAGAGCGGATATCACTAGAAATATCATTTATTATGTTATTTTCAAATTCACTGGACAGCTTTTGACTGTAATCTATAACTATATCAAAAACTAAATTTTTATGTTCGCCGCTGCCAACTACTCTGAAGTCATGGAATGAATTTATCATAGGATATTTTTTTATTATAGATTCAACTTCATCTCTGGCAATAGCTACATCCTTATCATTAGTATCTATTGGATCCATATGAATTACCAGATATATATTTAGTTTCTCGGATATTTCTTTTTCAGCTCTGTCAATTATCTCATGAATCTTAATTATAGAAGCATCACAAGGCACCTCTGCATGAACTGATGCCATAATTCTTCCAGGACCATAGTTATGTACAATAAGATCATGTACACCACTAATATAATCATAGCTTGTCACACCATCAGCAATGCTTTTAACTAATTTTTCATCTGGGGCCTGTCCAAGCAGTGGATCAATAGTGTCCTTTATTAAAGTAAAACCTGAATATAATATAAACAGTGAGATTAGAATTCCAATGTAACCATCTATTGGATAAGCAGTAAGTCCTGATAAAATCAATGATGCTGCAACAGATGAAGAAGTAAACACATCACCCAGAGCATCAAAAGAAGATGCCTGCAGGGCAGATGAATCTATTGTTTTACCTATATAATTATTAAATCTGCTTAGCCAGATTTTTACACCAATTGAAATCAGAATAAGAACAAATGGAATTAACTGAAATACAACTTTAACAGGGTGTATGATCCTGTCATAGGAAGATTTCAGAAATTGAAAACCTACCAGCATAACCATAAATGAAACAATTAATCCAGACAGATATTCAATTCTTCCGTGTCCAAAGGGATGTTCCCTGTCAGCAGGTTTAGAGGCCAGTTTAAATCCTAATATAGTAATCAGTGATGATGCAGTGTCAGATAAATTATTAAAGGCATCAGCAGTTACTGAAATACTATGAGTTATAATGCCAACAATAAGCTTTGTAAGGAACAATATAAAATTTAAAATAATTCCTACAATTCCTCCAAGGTATCCATAAGAATCCCTTACTTTAGGATCATCAACCTGTTCATGATTTTTTATAAATTTACTAACTATAAACTTAGCAAGCATTTTTTACACCTCTTAAAATATGTTGTTTACTACCTATATTAACACAACAAAGTTATTATTTGTTATAAAAATGTACTTTTCCATAAATATTGGCTATAATTTTATTATAAATATATTTATAAGCAGGAGGAATTAAAAATGGGAAAAGAAACAGAATTAAAAAATGCACAGGAGTTAATTGACTTTATATATGACAGCCCAAGTGCCTTTCATACTGTAAATAGTGTAAAGAAAGTATTGATTAATAATGGATTTAAGGAATTACATGAGGAGCAGCATTGGAATCTTTTAAAGGGAGAAAAATACTTTGTATCAAAAAATGACTCTGCTATTACAGCTTTTATTACAGGTAATGGCGAAATAGAGAACAGTGGTTTTAAGATTATTGGTGCACATACTGATTCACCAACTTTTAGGATTAAGCCAAATGCTGAAATAGTATCAGAAGGTGCATATGTAAAATTAAATACAGAAGTATATGGAGGACCTATTTTAAATACATGGATGGACAGGCCATTATCTGTAGCAGGAAGGGTTGCAATAAGAAGTGAAAATCCTATGCAGCCTGTAATCAGACTTGTAAATATTAAAAGGCCTATTTTGATAATACCTAATCTTGCAATACACATGAACAGAGAAATAAATCAGGGTGTAGCTTTAAATAGACAAAGTGATATGCTGCCTGTAATTTCACTTGTAAATGATCAGCTTGAAAAGGGAAATTATCTATTATCAGAAATAGCTAAGGAACTAAATGTAAACAGTAAGGATATAATTGATTTTGATTTGTTCTTATATGAATTCCAGAAAGGATGTATTTTTGGATTAAATAATGAGTTTATTTCCAGCGGCAGATTAGACGATTTAACTATGGTTCATGCTGGACTGAAGTCTATTACTGAGTCAGAGCCTGGGTTAAGTACAAAGGTTTTGGTATGCTTTGACAATGAAGAGGTTGGCAGCTCAACTAAACAAGGAGCAGATTCACCAATGCTTGCCGGCATTCTTGAAAGGATAGTACTGTGTCTTGGAGGCGGCAGAGAAGAATATTTCAGAGCATTAGCTAACTCTTTTATTATATCCTGTGATTCTGCCCATGCAGTTCATCCAAACAGAGGTGAAAAAGCAGATCCTGTTAACAGACCAATGATTAATAAAGGACCAGTAATTAAAGTAAGCGCCAGCCAAAGTTATACTTCAGACAGTGTTTCCTCAGCAATTTATGAGGAAATATGCAATAAGGCTCAGGTACCTGTTCAGAGATTTGTAAATAGATCTGATGAAAGAGGAGGCTCTACTATAGGACCAATAAATTCTACCCATGTAAATATTAAATCAGTTGATATGGGAACAGCACTCCTTGCAATGCACTCAGTAAGGGAAACTGGCGGAGTTAAAGATCATACTTATACTATTGAATCATTTAAAAAATTTTATAGCATATAAAATATCTTCAATTCGTAATTTGGGCGTAGCCCTCCAACCCTGCTATACTAAAGCCAAGGTTGGATCAAGAAGTTTCCTTACCTCTGCGGAGCAGCCAGCATACAATTGAATAAATTCAATAAAGGAAAATACGCCAAAATATTGACCAGAATATATTATAACTGACTTTTGCTTATCTTCTTTATAATTCTTAATAATTACAGGGAGGGACTTGCCTGAATACTTATTTCCCTCCTCCATGTTTTTGAATAGTTGAAAATACATGTAGCCAATGAGTGTCATAACTATATGAAAAGTTATAAAATTATATTTTGTACTCTTAAAATCTTCTAATTTCCAAAAGTCTTTTATTTGTCTATAGTCTTCTTCAATTTCTGGTCTTAGTTCATAAGTATTTATTATTTGTTTTGCAGTTTTACTTGTGTCTGTGGTTAAAAATACGTAGTATTCATTATCTTTTTTATCATGAACGACACAGGCGCACAAGTCAACATCTTTATCTGGTGTATTACTTTGCCACATCATACCTAGATCCTTAACCAGGTGTATTTCTTGAGTTTTCCTTTTCTTGTTAGGGTGTTTTTGCCACTTGTCTTCGGAGATTGCTATTTTTACAGCTTCTTGGTATATTGCCATGTTCTTTTTTGCAGGTACATATGTATCCACTTGCTTTTCAAGCTTCAAAAAATTAATAACATCACGAGAAATAAATCCCCTGTCATTTATGAGAATATCTCCACTTTTTAAACATTTACTTTTTAAAATCATATTTCTACAAAGTTCTAAATCATGAGGCTTTATAGAATCAAAAACTATCTCTTCTATAATTCCCGAATCATCCATAAGACCTCTTAATGTTCCCATTTTATAACCACGAATCACTTTTCCATCATCTTTTATAGTTTCAGAATTTTCATAATTTACATTATCTAAATTCACATGTATTTTAGTGCAATCAAGAATATGTATAGATGGAGCTATGTTAAGAGATGGCATAACTACATTTTGGACATAATTATTATAAGACTCTATAAACTCCTCAGCATCATATTTTTGAATTAAATTTCTCATAATGCCTTCGGCGAATAATCCTTCCTCAAGGTTTTTATTGGTATCCCACATATTCCATCCTAGTTCAGATAATAACTCACCATCAGTCACAGCAAAGGCGACATCTGTCAAGCTGGTTTTAAGTTTCATCTTTGCTGTAATTGCTAACGCAATAAGTATATGAAATGGAATATGTTTATTTTGTTTTCTCTTATCTTTAAAACTTTCAGCCAATTTATCTATAAGTCCTATATTTTTCATTTTTAATACTATTGTATCTATAAGATTAGGGAAACTTACGTCAGCAGCATCAATCCTACCTTCTTTTATAGCTTCCAACACCTTATCTTTATCGTTTTTGCTTAATTGTAACATACAAACTATCTCCTTTTAATTATCATTAGTCTATATATATAATTCTATAAAAGATCTTAAAATCATTTTTAAAAGCTAAATATTATAGTACTTATTTTTAGAAATTTTCATATTACTTATTGAAGATAAAATATATGTAAAATTGTCATTGAGATAATAGAAATTAGTGGATAATAACATAGAAAACATATTTTTATGGCTGATGGATATAATAATTAAAGCACAATTTTTTAGGTATGTTATTATATTTCATACAGTGAAAGGATGGTTTTCTATGTATTATGTTTATATTATATCAGCTGCGGTTATTGGAGCAATAATCTACTTTTCAATAAACAGAAACCTTTGTAATGAACATAATATTATGAATGATGTTCCTTCTTTAAATGTAGATAAAGAAGGATTAAAAAAACATGCAGGAAAAATATCAAATGAATATTCAGCTGCCGGCAGAACAAACTGCAGGAAAAAAGTAATTAAAAGTTTAAAAGAAAGCTATGAAAAAATATTAGAATGTTATTTATATATAGATAAAAATTTCAAAAATAAAAGAGAATTAGTACCTGCAGCAGAATGGCTTCTTGATAATTTATATTTAATAGAAAGAGAATATAAAGACATAATCCGCAGCATGCCGGCACACTATTATAAAAATCTGCCTGTAATTGACCAAGGCATTATGAAAAACTATCCAAGAATTTATCATATTGCAGTAGAATTGGTATCTCATACTGATGGAAGAGTGGATGAGGACATAATAGAATCCTTTATTAATGCTTATCAGGAAAGCACCATTTTAACAAGCGGAGAACTATGGGCACTTCCAATAATGATTAGGACTGCATTGATACAGAACATTGGCAGAGTATGTGAAAAGCTGGTTCTTTCAGAGAAGGATAAAAGGGAAGCTGACATTAATGCAGATACATTAATTAATGCCATAAGTGGAAACAATCTTCAAAGCGAACTTTCAGCCCTTAAGTTAGAAAAAGCCGGTGAGCTGTCTCCACATTATATTGAAAGATTTATTAAAGCCTTAAGGGATAATGGAATAGATAATATTGAAATCTATAAATGGATAGGTGAAAAGCTGGATCTGCAGGAAACTAACATTGAAAGAATGATAAAAATAGAACACCAGCTTCAGGCTGGCTTTCAGTTATCTATAGGAAACAGTATAACAGGCATAAGAGAAGTTTCATCTATAAATTGGAAGCAATGCTTTGAGAAGTTAAGTTATGTTGAAAAGATTTTAAGAAAAGACCCATCGTCAATTTATAATAATATGGATTTTAAGTCCAGGGACTACTATAGACATTGTATTGAGAAGCTTTGGAGAGAAACAAAAATACCAGAATCTTATATAGCTAAAAAGGCTGTAGAATGTGCTGAGGAAAATACTGTGCAGCAAAATAGAGAGTATCTAAAACATGTAGGCTATTATATTACGGATGAAGGTATATCATGTTTGAAGGAAAAGATGGGATATAAGCCCAACTTATATGGAAAAATAAAATCTAAAATAAAGCACAATGCTGTTTCGTTGTATTTAGGAACAATAACTGCAGGGATATTTATTTTTGTAGCTCTAATAATTGGAAATACATATGCAGAGGATAGAAACCCAATACTCTGGAAGTATATTATTGCTGCTGCTGCCATAATAATTCCATGCAGTGAAATAGTAATTTCTATTTTTCACTGGAGCATTAACCATCTTTTAGAACCATCATTTTTGCCAAAGCTGGAATTTGCAAGCGGTATACCTGAGGAAGTTACCACTGTGGTGGTAGTGCCGGCACTTATAAATAATGAAAAGAGGGTGCATGAATTACTAGATAGTATAGAGGTATACTATCTTGCAAATAATGAGAAAAATGTATACTTTGCATTATTAGGAGATTTTAAGGATAGCCATAATCAGAAAGAAACTGATGATAATGGAATAGTTAAGGGAGCTCTCAGCCATGTGAGATATCTAAATGATAAGTATTGCAGCGGTGAAAAGGATATTTTTTATTTTCTTAACAGAGTCAGAAAGTATAATGATAAAGAAAAAATGTGGATGGGCTGGGAAAGAAAGCGCGGAAAGTTAATGGAATTCAACGCTTTAATAAGAGGCTCCAATAATACAAGTTATAATGTGCTCAGCGGTGATATAAGCAACTTAAAAAATGTAAAGTATGTAATAACTTTGGATGCTGACACTCAGCTTCCAAGAGACTGTGCAAAAAAATTAATAGGAACTATAAGCCATACATTAAATAAGCCCTATTTGGATTTAAAGAATAATAAGGTTCTAAGAGGATATGGGCTTATTCAGCCTAGAATAAGTGTAAGTACAACAAGTGCAAACAAGACCTTATTTTCAAGGATATTTTCCGGGGAAACAGGTATTGACATGTATACTACGGCTATATCAGACGTTTATCAGGATGTTTTTGGGGAGGGAATTTTCACAGGAAAAGGAATTTACGATATAGATGTATTTAATCTTATATTGAGCAATGAAATACCTGAAAACTCTGTGTTAAGTCATGATCTGCTGGAAGGCTGCTATACAAGAGCTGCTTTGGCTACAGATATAGAATTAATAGATGGGTATCCTTCTTCTTATTTATCCAGCTGCAAAAGACTGCACAGGTGGGTAAGAGGTGACTGGCAGTTAATCCCATGGATTTTTAAAAAATCATCTTTGAATGCAATATCCAGGTGGAAAATCATTGATAATATCAGGAGGAGCTTATTGCCAGTTTCACTTGTTGTATTAACTTTACTATCATTTAGTATTCTTCCTAAAAGTGAGAGATGGTTTGCTATTGCTGTTATAGCATTACTGGCTCCTATGCTTTTTGATGTATCTGAAGCAGTAGTAGCACCAATAAAGGGCATAAGCCTTTCAGGTAAGGTAAACAACGGAAAAACCATGGTAGAGCAGATATTTTTAATATTTTGTTTTCTGCCCTATGTATCCTGGTTAATGCTTGATGCAATTATAAGGACTATTTACAGAGTTTATGTAAGCAAGAGGAATCTGCTGGAATGGCAGACTGCTGCAGATGCTGAAGCTCAGACTGGAAAGCAGCTAAAATATTATATCAAAGCTATGTGGATAGCCAGTGCTTTGGCTTTATTCACAGGGGCTGTTGCTGCAGCCAGATCTTTTGAGGCATTTCTGATTATGCTGCCAACTGTAATTGTTTGGTTCTTAAGTCCTTATATTGCTTATTATATAAGTAAGGATGGAAAAAAAGTACCATTTCAGCTGCATAATAAACAAAAAATGGAACTTAGGAAAATTGCCAGAAGAACCTTTGCATATTTTGAGGACTTTGTAAATGATGAGAACCATTGGCTGGCACCGGATAATTATCAGGAGTATCCCAGCAATGGAGTTGCACATAGAACATCTCCAACAAATATGGCTATGGGACTCACATCTAATATTGCAGCATATGATTTAGGGTATATTGGAATTTCAGGCACAGTAGAAAGAATTGAAAAGATACTGAGCAGTATGGAGGGACTAAAAAGATACAGAGGACATTTTTATAATTGGTATGATACCAGGACAAAAGATACCTTGAAACCAGAATATATTTCTACTGTTGACAGTGGAAATTTAGTAGGCTATCTATGGGAAGTTTCAGCATCTTTAGAAGAATATCTTACAAAGCCTATAGTAAATAAAAATCAGATTAAAGGCTTGGAGGATCTGCTTCATATTGCAGATGATGATATTTACAAAGAACTTAATATAAAAGATTTTTATTCAATTATATTAAATGGAGAAATCAAGCATGAGTACAGTATAACTTATTGGAGGAGACTTTTAATCAATGTATTAAATAAAACTGAGGAATTGGGAAACACAATTGATATTAATAAATTATACTGGGTAAATAAAGTAAAAAAAAATGTGTCAAATGATTTAAGAGAAATAGAAAGGTTTATGCCATGGCTTGACACCATTTTAGAATCTTCTCAAATAAATGATGATGAAAAAGAAAGCATTATGAATATTTTTTCAAGTGTACCCATAAAAGATTTAAGCAGTAAAACTAAAGAAATAATTACTGATTATGAAGTCATTTCTTCTAATAAACATGATAAGTTGTATTTAGAATTATGCGATTTAATTGAAAGTGGAGCCAAAGAAACAGATAAGTTAGTAAATAACATTGAAGACATTATGGGAAGATTAACTATTATTGCAGATTCAACTGATTTTACCATGCTTTATGATAAAAAAAGGCAGCTTTTTTCTATTGGATATGATATTAACAGAGATTCACTGGGAAACAGCTATTATGATCTGCTGGCATCAGAAGCCAGGCAGGCAAGCTTTGTTGCTATTGCAAAAGGTGATGTTGAACAAATACACTGGTTCAAATTAGGCAGAGCCCTTACATCTATATTTAAAAGTAAGGCATTGGTGTCATGGAGCGGTACAATGTTTGAATACTTTATGCCTTTACTAATAATGAAAAGCTTTCCAAATACATTATTAGATGAAACATATAAGGCCGTTATTGATGGTCAGAGAAAGTATTGTAAACAAAGAAGAGTTCCATGGGGAATTTCAGAATCAGCTTTTTATAATTTTGATTTAAACTTAAATTATCAGTATAAGGCTTTTGGAGTGCCTGGAATAGGCTTAAAGAGAGGACTTTCCAATGAATTGGTGATTTCACCGTATTCTACACTATTAGCACTTCAGATAGATTTGCAAAATGGAATGGAAAATGTAAATAGGCTGATTTCAGAAGGACTTATTGGGAAATATGGATTTTATGAATCTGTAGATTATACTAATGAAAGACTGCCAAAAGGAAAAGGAAAGGCAATTGTAAAATGTTTTATGGTTCACCATGAAGGCATGGGCTTTATGGCTTTGGATAATGTTTTGAATAAAAACATATTACAGGAAAGATTTCACAGGGTACCAATGGTTAAGGCAACGGAACTGCTGCTTCAGGAGAAGGTTTCAAATAGAGTAATATACGATAGAAAACAGATAATTGATTATAGTAATTCCAGCTTTGAAAAAAGCAATATTATTGTTAGAAAATACACCACAGCAAATACTGAGATACCAGAAACACATTTATTATCAAATGGAGCCTATTCATTAATGATAACAAATTCCGGAACTGGGTACTCAAAGCTTGACAATATGCTTATTTACAGGTGGAAAGAGGATGTAACAAGAGATAATAAAGGAACATTTTTTTATATTAGAAATGTAAATTCAAGAGATTACTGGAGTGCTGCCTTTGAGCCATGCAAATGCACTGGAGATAAGTATGAAGTTGCATTTGCTTTAGATAAGGCAGAATTTTTAAGAAAAGACGGTAACATTGAAACCAGAACGGAAATTGCAGTTTCAAATGAAGATAACTGTGAAACAAGAAGATTAAACATTACAAATCATAGTGATCACAGCAGAACAATTGAAATTACCAGCTATAGTGAGATCACCCTTGCTGAATATAACACTGACCTGGTTCATCCTGCCTTTAGTAATTTATTTATAAGCACTGAATTTATAGAAAGCTTAAACTGTATAACTGCTAACAGAAGGGTAAGAAAAAAAGGCGGAAAGCAGCCTTGGACTATGGAAACTGTATGTATTGATGGAGAAAGAATTGGACCAATACAATATGAAACCAATAGGGCTAATTTTATAGGAAGATGTAACAATTTAACTTCACCACAAGTTATGGAAAAGGATTCAGTGCTTAAAAATACAGCAGGGGCAGTTTTAGATCCAATAATCAGCATGAGAGTAAGGGTGAAAATTCCGCCTGGAGGTACTATAAAGGCTGCATATACAATAGGAATATCAAATACAAGAGATGAAGTGCTTGATTTAGCTAAAAAGTATAATAATATGCATAATGTGGATAGAATATTTAAACTATCCTGGACTCAGGCACAATTAGAAATGAAGTATTTAGGTATAAAATCATCCCAGGCAAATATGTATCAGCTAATGGCGTCAAATATATTATTTTTGAACACCACATTTAAAGATAGGGAAAATGAAATAAAATCAATATCAAAATTTCAAAGTAATCTATGGCCTTATGGGATATCTGGAGATTTACCAATTGTACTGCTTATTATAAGTAAAGAAAGCCATATTGACATGGTAAGGCAAATGCTTAATGCACACCAATACTGGAGTGCTAAAGGTCTCAAAGTTGATCTAGTTATTGTAAATATGGAGGAAAGCACCTATGATCAATCATTGCAGCATTCTTTACAAGAATTTATAGCATCAAGCCATGCCAGGGATAAGCAGAATAAATCAGGAGGCATATTCTTACTAAGCAGGTCTACCATGCCGGAAGATGACATTAGGTTTATATCAGCTATAGCAAGATTAGTTATAAATTCAGATAAGGGAAGTTTAATAAGCCAGATAAAAAACATCAATAAAGTCTTGGATGAAGTACAAGAGCTTCCAGTAAGTAAAATTGAACATAATTACATTCCATATAAGCATGAAAAACCCCAGTTGGAATATTTCAATGGATATGGAGGCTTTGATCTAAAAAATAATGAATATAATATCATATTAAACAATTACAGAAACACACCTGCACCATGGATTAATGTAATATCTAACGGCAGGTTCGGGTTTAATGTTTCGGAAAATGGTGTTTCATATTCATGGTATAAGAACAGCAGAGAAAATAAAATTACAAACTGGACAAATGATCCTGTAGAAGATGGAGAAAGTGAAGAGATATATTTAAGAAATGAGGATAATGGCAGGGTGTGGAGTATATCACCTAAACCTGTACGGGACAATGGAGAATATATAATTAAACATGGATTTGGATATTCAATTTTCACTCATGAATTTGAAGGAATAATTGGAGAGATTACCATGTTTGCTGCTAAAGAACACAGTGCAAAACTCTGTATTGTAAAATTAAAAAATAATACTAATGAAAAGAGAAAGATATCCATAACTTATTATGCCAGAATGGTTTTAGGAGTGAATCCTGAGCACACAGCACAGTATATTTCCACGTATTATAACCATGATGAACAGTATATTTATGCTAATAATCCATACAACAAATATTTTAATAAGCTTTATGCATACTTAAAAATAATGGGAGGAGATGATATATCCTACACTGGTAACAGAAAAGAGTTTTTTGGAAGGGAAGGATCAATAGAATTCCCTAAAGCTTTAAAGAAAGCTGGATTATCCAATACAGCTGGCAGCGGATTTGATCCTTGTATCTCCATGAGCTGTAAGGTTAATTTGGAACCCAGCGAAGAAAAGTATTTAACTATAATTTTAGGCGAAGATGAAAGTATTGAAAACATAAATGACATAGTTCACAAATTCAGTGATATTAATGCTGTTAACAATGAACTTTTACTTGTTAAAAAAGGCTGGAGTGATATTTTAGGTAAAATTAAAGTCAAGACTCCAGATAAAACAATGGATATACTTTTAAATGGATGGCTTATGTATCAGACAATTTCCTGCAGACTTTGGTCTAAAACAGCCTTTTACCAAAGCGGGGGAGCTGTTGGCTTTAGAGATCAGCTGCAGGATTCCATGGCAGCTTTGTATTTGAATCCACAAATATGCAGAAATCAAATAATACACAGTGCTTCAAGACAATATGCAGAAGGAGATGTACAGCACTGGTGGCATCCAATTATAAACAGCGGCATAAGAACAAGGTTTTCAGATGATTTACTGTGGATGCCATTTGTAACCGCAGATTATATTAAAAATACCGGAGATTATTCTATACTTGAGGAAAAGCAGCCATATTTAAAAGATAAGCCCCTTGAAGAAGGAGAAGATGAAAGATACAGCATAATATCAGATACTGAAGGAGAGGACACTATTTACAATCATTGTATAAGGGCAATTGACAGGTCTCTTAAGTTTGGAAGTCACGGCATTCCGCTAATGGGGTCTGGAGATTGGAACGATGGTATGAACACAGTTGGAAATGGCGGTAAAGGTGAAAGCGTATGGCTTGGTTGGTTTTTATATACCATTCTTGATAAGTTTGCTCAACTGTGCAGATTTAAAAATCATGGGGAGAAGGCTGATAAATATATTCAGGTTAAAGATCATCTAAAGGAAAATCTGGAGAAGTATGCATGGGATGGAGATTGGTACAGAAGAGCATACTTTGATGATGGTACACCTTTAGGCTCTGCTGAAAATGAAGAATGTAAAAT
The DNA here is from genome assembly GCF_004103695.1 of Clostridium sp. JN-9. Classification (NCBI taxonomy): domain Bacteria; kingdom Bacillati; phylum Bacillota; class Clostridia; order Eubacteriales; family Clostridiaceae; genus Clostridium; species Clostridium sp. JN-9. The sequence goes on from NZ_CP035280.1 coordinate 583,797, forward strand.
AGATTCACTGGCACAAAGCTGGTCGGTAATATCAGGGGCAGGAAAGCCATCAAGAGCAAAAGAAGCTATGGAATCACTTGAAACAAATTTAATTAAGTATGATAAAGGAATGGTGCTTCTTTTAACACCTCCTTTCTATAACAGCTCATTAGAACCGGGATATATTAAAGGTTATGTGCCGGGAGTAAGAGAGAACGGAGGTCAGTACACTCACGGCGCTGTATGGGTTATAGCAGCATATTGCAGAATGGGACTTGGAGATAAGGCCTGGAAGATATTTAATATGATAAATCCAATAAATCATACCAGGTCACATCTTGAGTGTGAGGTATACAAAACCGAGCCATATGTGATGACTGCTGATATATATGATAAAGAGCCTCATGAGGGAAGAGGCGGATGGAGCTGGTACACTGGTGCAGCAGGGTGGATGTATAGAACTGGAATAGAAGGAATACTTGGTCTGAAGCTGGAGGAAGGTAAAGGTTTTAGAATATCACCCTGCATTCCAAATGAATGGAATGAGTACAGCATTACTTATGAGTATAATGATTCCATTTATTATATTCACATCAATAGGGGCGAAAATAAAGGAGTTTTCTTAAATGGGGAAAGACAGCAGGATGATTTAATTAAATATGAAAAGAAAGGAACATATAAAATTACTGTGATTATTTAATTGTTGTAAAAACTTTAAAAATTCATATAAATAAAGGAGGAATTATTATAAAAATGTCGAATAATAGTTATTAATAGATATATAAAAGTACCTGTTAATAATTATTGATTTAAGGAGGGTTTACAATGACTGAGTTAAGACAAATTTACAAATGTGAAGTATGTGGTAATATTGTGGAGGTTGTGCACCCATCAGGAGGAACATTAGTTTGCTGCGGCAAGCCAATGACATTATTAAAAGAAAATACAACAGATGCTGCAGTGGAAAAGCATGTACCAGTAATTGAAAAAATAGATGGCGGAGTTTTAGTTAAAGTTGGTGCTGTTGAACATCCAATGCTTGATAACCATTATATAGAATGGATAGAAGTTCATACAGCTAATAAAGTTTATAGAAAATACTTAAAACCAGGAGACAAACCAGAAGCTGTATTTAAATTAGATAAAGAAGTTTTATATGCAAGAGAATATTGCAATTTACATGGTTTGTGGAAAAAATAAAATAATATATTGACATTTTAATTTTAAAAGCATAATATAATTTTAACAAAACATTTAAATTCACTGACGGGAAGCAAGTAAACTTAAAAACAAGTTCAAAGAGAGCTGCACATGGTGAAATTGCAGCAGCCATGCTTAAGTCCAATGGGTCCCTGAGAAGCAGGATGAATTATAAGTAGTCCTTTGTCGTATGCTTTACGTTATAAAAGCAGGATATCATTAGTGTATCTTTATGAGGAGAAATATATATTTCTCAAATTTAGGTGGTACCGCGACTAATTCGCCCTATAGCATTTGCTATAGGGCTTTTTGTATACATAATTTTAATTGGAGGTAATTTTTGTGGAAGAAAAAAAGAAGGTCATATTCAGTGGCATTCAGCCGTCTGGAAATCTTACTTTAGGTAATTATATTGGAGCAATTAAAAACTGGGTAAAATTGCAGAATGAATATGACTGCTATTATTGTGTAGTGGATCTGCATGCTATAACAGTGAAACAGGAACCTAAGGATTTAAGAAGGAGAACTTTAGAGGTGCTTGCAATATATATTGCTTCCGGCATTGATCCAGAGAAAAATACTATGTTCATTCAGTCTCATGTGCCGGCTCATAGTGAAGCAGCATGGCTTTTAAATTGTTCCACATACATTGGAGAATTAAGCAGAATGACTCAGTTTAAGGATAAATCTAAAAGATATGGAGACAGTATTTCTGCGGGACTTCTAAATTATCCAGTGCTGATGGCTGCAGATATACTGTTATATCAAGCTGACTTAGTGCCCGTAGGAGGAGACCAAAAGCAGCATCTGGAAATAACAAGGGACATTGCTAATAGATTTAACAATACCTATAGTCCTACATTTACTATTCCAGAGCCTTATATACCAGACTCTGGAGCCAGAATAATGGATTTACAGGATCCAGCAAAGAAAATGTCAAAGTCTTCAGATAATCCTAACAGCTATATATTAATTATGGATACACCAGATGTTATAAGAAAGAAGATAAACAGAGCAGTTACAGATAGCCTGGGAACTGTAAAATACAGTGATGACCAGCCTGGAGTAAAAAATTTAATGAGCATATTGAGTGTATTAACAAACTTATCCTGTGATGACATTGAAAAGAAATATATGGGACAGGGATATGCAGAATTTAAAAAAGATGTAGCTGAAGCAATAATTGTAGAACTCGAGCCAATTCAGAAAAAGGTTAAAGAACTAATGGAAGATAAATCATATCTTGAAGGAATATACAAAGCAGGAGCTGAAAAGGCAAACTATGTGGCTAATAAAACTCTTAGGAAAATGCAGAAAAAAATAGGATTTATACTAAAGTAGAAAAGAACAAAGAACAAAGATCAAATAATGTTGTTTTGCCTTAGGGCAAAACTCAAATTATTGATTTTCAGCTTCAGCTGAAAATCTACATTATTTGTTATCTGTTCTTTAATCTTTAAAAAATCTGGAGTTTACACTCCAGATTTTTTCTAGCATGCTTTTTTGTTTAATACAAATTTATTAATGGCATGGGCTACGCCGTCCTCTTCATTGGTTTTTGTAACGTAATCTGCTGCTTCTTTTACTTCAGGGAATGCATTTCCCATGGCTACACCTAAACCGGCATATTTTATCATATGCATATCATTTCCTGCATCACCAACGCAGATAACCTCTTCTCTTTTTATTCCCAAATTGTCAGCCAGTGCTTCAACTCCGAAACCTTTATTTACAGTTTTATTTAAAAATTCTATAAAATATGGACAGCTTCTAACAACAGTATACTTCTGGTATATCTGCTTAGGCAGATCTTTGACCACCCTGTCCAATATTTCAGCTTCATCAATATACATTATTTTTACTATTGGAATTGAACTATCTAAATTATTAAAATCAACTATATCAAGCGGAATTTGATTTTGACTTGCTTCTAATTGGGAATATTTACTCAACTTTGGAGTTAGGACAGAATCATAGGACAATGCATGAATATTTACTTTAAGCTTCAGGCTTAAATCATATAGGTATTTAAGATCATCGTGAGTCATAATATTTTCAGAAATCACTTTGCCAGTTTTTACATTTTGTATTAGTGCGCCATTAAAAGCAATAGCGTAATCATCTTCATTTACTAAATTAAGCTGTTTAAGATATCTTTTAATTCCCTTAAGAGGTCTTCCTGTTGTAAGAACTACTTTTACACCATTCTCTTTTGCAGATTTTATAGCAGCAAAACTTTTAGATGAAATTGTTTTATCTTCTTTTAATAAAGTACCATCCATATCTAAAGCTACTAATTTATACATACTAATCCTCCAGCGTTAAGTTTTTTTATATATTGTAACAGTAATATAATTATTTACTACAAATAATTATATCATGTAGTAAAATAAAATAAAGAATAGTAAACGTTGGCATAATAATAATTATATCGTAATTGCAAACTTATTTGTTAACTGCTATAATAATGAAGCATAAACTTTTAGAAAAGAGGGAAAATGCGGTGTCAGAACTATTTAATGAAATTGAAAGAAGAAGAACATTTGCAATTATTTCACACCCTGATGCAGGTAAAACTACGCTGACTGAAAAACTTTTGCTTTATGGAGGAGCAATTAGATTAGCTGGCTCTGTTAAGTCAAGAAAAGCATCTAAGCATGCAGTTTCTGACTGGATGGAAATAGAAAAGCAGAGAGGTATTTCTGTTACTTCCTCAGTAATGCAGTTTAATTATGATGGATATTGCATAAACATATTAGATACTCCAGGCCATCAGGATTTTAGTGAAGATACATATAGAACTTTAATGGCAGCAGATAGTGCAGTAATGGTTATTGATGCAGCAAAAGGAGTAGAAGATCAGACTAAAAAGTTATTTCATGTATGCAGCTTAAGAGGAATTCCTGTATTTACATTTGTAAACAAGATGGACAGAGAAAGCAGAGATCCATTTGAATTAATGGAAGAAATAGAAAATGTATTAGGAATAAAATCTTATCCTATGAATTGGCCTATAGGAAGCGGAGCAGATTTTAAGGGTGTTTACGATAGAAAAAAAAAGCTGGTAGAGGTATTTAATGGTGGAAACCATGGTCAGACTGAGGTGGAATCCATTGAAGGAAGTGTAGATGATCCAATATTTGGTGAGTTATTAGGCGTAGGGCTTCATGATAAGCTTAAAGAGGATATTGAATTATTGGATATAGCTGGAGATAAATTTGATTCTTCAAAGGTAAACAAAGGTGAATTAACTCCAGTGTTTTTTGGCAGTGCATTAACTAACTTTGGAGTGGAGCCATTTTTAAAGTATTTCTTAGAATTAACTACTCCACCTCTTCCAAGGCAGTCTGATAAAGGCGAAATAGATGTATTTAATGATGAATTTTCTGCATTTATATTTAAAATTCAGGCTAATATGAATCCTGCTCATAGAGACAGAATTGCGTTTATGAGAATTTGCTCAGGAAAATTTAAAAAGGGTATGGAAGTATATCATGTGCAGGGAGGAAATAAAATAAAATTAGCTCAGCCTCAGCAGTTTCTAGCCCAGGACAGAGAGATTATAGAGGAAGCTTATGCAGGTGATATAATAGGAGTTTTTGATCCTGGAATCTTCAGGATTGGAGATACTTTATGTGCAGGCAATAAAAAATTTAAGTTTGAAGGCATACCTGTTTTTGCTCCGGAACATTTTGCAAGAGTTAAAACCATAGACACCATGAAAAGAAAACAATTTATTAAAGGTATAACTCAGATATCTCAAGAGGGTGCAATTCAGGTATTTAAAGAACTTCATATAGGCATCGAAGAAATAATAGTAGGAGTTGTTGGAGTTCTTCAGTTTGAAGTATTAGAATATAGATTGAAAAATGAATATAACGTGGATATAAAAATGGAAAGATTACCTTATAAATATGTCAGATGGATAGAAGATACAGATATTGATCTGGAAAGGTTAAATCTTACAAGCGACACTAAGATTGTTAAGGATTTAAAGGATAGAGATTTGTTAATATTCCAAAGTGACTGGGGTATCAGCTGGGCTCTTGAACATAATAAAGGATTAGTATTATCAGACATGGGAAAAGATGCCTAAGCAGTGCTTAGGCATCTTTTCAAAGATTAAAGATTAAAGACCAAAGAACAAATAATGTTGATTTTCTTACCGAAAATCTTAAAATTCAATTTGCTGAGTGAATCATGCGTTTTAAGAACCAAGGATGGCTCTAATTACAGTTTAACTAATAGAGTTAAAAAAGGATTTGAAAAATCCAGAGCCGATAGGCTGCCACTTAAAACCCAAAGATTAAAGTCTGTTCTTTAATCTTTTCCCAATATAATTTTCCATATTCATTGCATTCATATGCCGCTTTTCTGTCCCTTATCAATTAAGTTTTTGGTTTTTCTGCAAAGAAAAACTACCTTACTTAATCTTTATTCTTTAATCTTTGTTATTTGTAATAATTTTGCATAGCAAAATTATTACAGAGTATCTAGGTAATAGTTATTTATAGTGGTTGATTTTGATCCTCTGGTTGAATCTCTATAATAGAATCTGCTCAAAGGCTTGTACAAAAGCTTCTCACCTTTATCTAAAACAAAGTCTACAAGTTTTACTGTAACAATTGCCAGAATAATACCGCCTATTACATCAATAACCCAATGAATTTCAAGATACATGGTGGAATAAACTACACATAAGCAGAAGAAAGCCCAAATGAATTTAAAAATTTTATCTTTTTCTCTAAGTACAAGTAAAAACATTGCAAATGCAATGGATGTATGCATTGATGGAAAACAATTAAGGGTAACCCCTGCAGCTGCCTTTGGAGTTAAATGTCTTGCCAGTCCATCAGGCTGCCCAAGTACATACCATACCTCCTGAACATGAAATATAAGATAAAATGGAGTTATGAGAAATACCTGAAATATATGCGCTGATAGTGTATACCTTAACATTTTTTTAAAGTCCTTAGAAATTGCAGCTCTATATAACGGAATCATAACTGGAAGAACGAAGCCGTTATTATATACCAGTCTAAAGAACCAGGTCAATGTATCATTTTTTATTATCCTGGCAAAGGAAGCATCATTAAAAGGTATTTTACTGAACAAGTTATTCCAGTTTACAACAAAACCCTGACTAATTTGCCATTTAAGCATCTTCCCCCAAAAATCATATCCATTTTTTGATATATACCATATTAATAAAAGATATGGAATTGCAAGCATCAAAAATGGAATTATTTTAACATCATTTCGTATATCCTTATAGGCTGTAAATGCAGCCAGTACAAGCAAAAATAAGTAAACTTTATAATCTATTCCTGTTTTAGCATGCAAGGCAGTATGCATCGCACCTTTTAAGAAATATAATCCTATAAAGATAAAATAATACTTATCTAAAAATTTTAATATGGTTAAGAGCATAGACTTCAATAAGTTTATAATACTGTTAGATTTTAAATTGTTGATGAATGTCATTAGTGTCCAATCCCCCTTCCATGAACAAAAATAATTATATCATATACTTGTATATTAAGTATACAGTTAAATATTAAGTATAAAGTTAAATATATAGATATTTACTTTTTATGCAGGTGGGAAATTGAAATTCACTAGTGAAAAATAAAAACTGCTGACATAAATGAATATCAGCAGTTTAAAGAGTTTAAAAGGAATGTCTACATAGATTTTTTTCTTTCTAAAATAACATCCACTACAAATACTAAGGCAGCAATAAGCAGTAATAAATTTATCAGGCTTCCTCCAATTCTTAAAATTAATCCAATTAACCAAAAAATCAGAACAATGCTCCCAAGCCATCGCAAAAAAATCATACAATTCCTCCCTTTTACTTTCTATATAGTTTCTGCAATAATTTATATTTTATTAATGGAGGGACTTAATTATTGCTTTGACCTTTTGATAGCCTGCTTTTAATAGAACTTATTGCCATCATGATAATTGGCAATATAAAATACGAAAAAAAGCAGATATATGCAAAGATATTTAATATATTAAAAAAGGTTAATAAATTACCAGCAGAAATTAATGCAAGAATATATGTTAAGAAAGTAATAATTATAATTTGAATGTTTTTAGATACTTTATTTAATATGTTAAAGCTGGATAACAGCAGCAGCAGAACTGTAAATGTAACTATATATTTTAGTGTCCAGGATGTAACAACCTGAAATATTACATAGAATTCACCACTTGCAAGTAATTCAAATCTTATGCTTCTTATTAACTGAGTCTGAATCATTTTAGGATAGGATATGGTTATTGATCTTTCTATATTAAATGTTGCCAATGTGCCTATTGTACTTACTATCAGCATTTGACAGGTGAATAAGACACCCACCATAATTGATCTTTTTAAATTTCCTTTATTTTTTATTCTTCCAATAAGCATTAATGGGATTATAAAAAATGAAAATAGACCTAATATCTTTATAAAGCTAAATAGGGACTGAAATGTAAATCCCTTTAAAAATACTGGGAATAACCTTCTATATATTTTATATTTGTAGGTAAGCATATATAAATTAATACCATTGAATATAGATCCTGTGATTCCTATAATACATGACACAATTACTGACTTTTCGCCATTTTTTACTATGTAAGCAGCTGGTATGGTAAAAAACAATAGTATATACCACATAGGAGACTCAATAAAAAAATTGGTATGGAATAAGCTGGCTGGAACAGAGCAGCTTTCCACCATGGTTAAAAGCAATATGATTGAATAAAATAATTTTATAATAGTACCAAGTACTTTTCCAAATGTATCCTGGCAAAACTGGGGAAAGGAAAAGCTATCTTTCTTCAAAATGTGTTTAACCAGAAATGCGGCATATACAGCTATTAGAATAGATGCACATATCACACCTATCCAGCTTTCATTTCTGCCTTCCCTAAAGAAAATAGACGGATATGTTTTTATCGATGCTACTGAAACTCCCATTATAAGAAAAAAGATATATTTGCTATATAATCCATCCATAGGTACCATAATGCTCCTTATTACTTTTTACATAGTTTACACTAATTGAAAGAATATTATCCTATTAAATACAAACAATATTAATGGTGATTCATAATGAATGAAGATTATGTTGAATTTATTAAAAATACTCTAAAAGATAATACTGACTTTAAGCAAAGAACATTAAAATGCAGCTGCGGTTTAATAAACCTGTTTTTTATAGACAATCTTTGTGATTCAAAATTTATAAGTGAATATGTAATTGGCGGGTTTCTCAGAAACTATTACATTGAGGACGACATCAATTATATAGAAGAAAAAGTCCTTATTGGAAATTCCATAGGAGACGTTAAAAGCAAAGAAGATGCCCTTCTCCATGTATTATCAGGAGACGTTTTAATTGTATTTGACTTTGTTCAGGAAAAGATTTTTACAGAAGCCAAAGGATATGTAAGGAGAAGTGTAAGCCAGCCTGAGGTTGAATCAGTGCTTAAAGGACCAAGGGAGGGCTTTACTGAGGCTTTCGTGGACAATATATCCTTAATAAGAAGAAAGATAAAAAATAAAGATCTTAAATTTGAAAGCATGACATATGGAACAGACACCAATACTGTAATAGTACTTGCCTATATTGCAGGAACAGCTCCTAAAACCTTAGTAGATGGAGTTAAAAATGAAATAAAAAATAATAATTTAAAATATATTTTGGATATTAATTATTTAGAGGAAAAGCTAAAAAATAAGAAAACTTTTTTTGACACTGTTGGATATACAGAAAAACCTGATATTGCGGCTTCAAAGCTGCTGGAAGGAAGAGTAGTAATTATTGTGGATGGAACTCCTATGGTTATTACAGCACCATATTTTTTTGTTGAAAATTTTCAAATGCCGGATGACTATTATGTAAATAAGTACTATGCAAATTCCGCCAGAATAATAAGAATGGCAGCTTTTATTATATCTGTAATTGCACCAGGGCTTTATGTTTCATTTGAAACCTATCACGTTTCATTAATTTCCACAGATTTTCTTTTCAGACTGGCTGTATCAAGGGCAGGAGTGCCAATTCCAGTGGTGGCAGAGGTTTTATTAATGAGCTTCTTCTTTATGCTTCTTAGAGAAGCAGGTATAAGGCTGGCGCAGCCTATAGGTCAGGCAATGAGTATAGTTGGGGCATTAATCCTTGGTGATGCAGCTGTGGGAGCAGGACTTGCCGCACAAAGTACCATAGTAGTAGTGGCGCTAAGTTCAATATGTTCTTTTTTATCTCCAAAGGTTTATGGTGGCATTGTGTTTTGGAATGGCACATTAATAGTACTTTCTGCATTGCTTGGATTGGCAGGTTTTATCATCGGTGGATACTTATTTGTTTCCCATTTGGCATCACTTGATAGCTGTGGATATCCTTACCTGTTCCCTATATTAGATAAATCTAACATTAATTTCAAAGATGTAATAATCAGAAGAGATTTGGATGAAATTTCAAAAGGCATTTTTAATAACGAAGGTGAAAAATGAAAAAGATATTTCTGCTACTATTATTTGTAATAAGCTTCACCATGGAGGGCTGCTTTAATTATAGGGATTTGGAAAAAGCACTATACGTAACTTCAGTAATTGTAGACAGCAGTGATGAAAATTTTGTGGAAATATATGCAGAGGCTTTCAGACCATTTAGAAGCAGTCAAAGTGCATCTGGAAAAGGAGAAAGAATACTCTTCAAGGGAAAGGGCAAAACTGACCTTGAAGCAATCAGAGATTTAAATTTAACTTCAAGCTTCAAGCTGAATTTTACTCAAAATAAGGTGATAATTTACACTAAAAGAGCTGCAGAAAAAGGCTTAGATAGTACAATAGATTTTTTTGACAGAGATCAGGAATTATTACTGCGCACCTATGTGGTGGTTTATCTGGGAGATCCTCAGGAATTATTAAAAATTGATTTAAAGGAAGAGGAATATTTAGGGGTATTTATATATAATCTTTTAGAAAACCTTGGATCATCCTCCAGAGCAGTAGCATTAGATACTAATGATTTCCTGGTAAGAAGCTATCAAGAGGTGGATTGTGTAGTTACGGCCATAGATGTGAGAAGTGAAGCTTCTGATATAAAGGTAGAAATAAATGGTGGAGCAGTAATTGGGGAATTTAAATTGCAGGATATAATGACAAGAAATGAAGGCGAGGGATATAATTTTTTAATTGATAAGATTAGAACAGGAACCCTTGAAGTCTCAAATCCAGATAGTAAAAGCCAATTTGTAACTTTGGAGATATTAAACAGTTCCACAAAAACAAAATTTTATAAGGAGGGAGATAAATATATATTAAAAAAGAAAATCAATGTAAAAACCAGTATAGCTGAGGCACAGAAAGGTTTAAGCTTTGATAAGAATACATTAAAAAAAATAAGTAATACTGCAGAGGATAATATAACAAAAGCATGTAATTTGGTTTATAATAATTATAGGAAAAAGAATTTGGATATTTTTTTCCTGAAGTTAATATACGAAAGAACATTTAATAAACCTGCCCCTGATAATTTAATTAATGACACAGATTTAGAATTAGATGTTAATGTGGATATTGAAGGTTCTTCAGATATTAAAAGCTTTAAATAATTGTGGCAATATTGTAAAATCAGCATAAAATAATAATAAGAATATTTTGAGGGATGGCATATGGATCTAAAAAAGCTAAAATTTCTTTTAAAAAATGGAGAAGGAACTAAAGTTGATTTTAAACTCAAAATTGACTTACTAACTGAAAGCGGCAGGAAGGAGCTTGCCAAAGATGTATGCTCTATAGCAAATTCGAAAGGCGGCAGAGGATATTTAATTATAGGAGTAGAGGACAAAACCAGAAATATTATTGGTATAGAAAATATGGATTATACTGAAGAGCAGATTCAGCAGATAGTAAGCAGCAGATGCGATCCTCCAGTACCTATTGATATTGAAACAGTAATACATGAAAATAAAAAACTGCTGATTATAAATATTTATGACGGGCCTCAGAAACCATATCAGTCACGGGATAATGGGGCTTTTTATATCAGACGGGGATCAACTACGGATATAATGAGAAAACAGGAATTGGTATCAGCTTTTCAAAATAATCTCTCACTTAATATAGAAGCATGTCCAATAGTAAAAACTGATATAAATCATCTTGATTTAAAAATGGTTGATAAATATTTTTATAATCAGGGCATTATTGTTAATGACTCTAACAGGTTAAAGTTAATGGAAAATGGTTCAATAATAACTCAGGATAAAGAATCAAACGATTATCTTATTACCCTTGGAGGATTACTGGTATTTTGTAAAATAAATAATGTATATATTCCACATAATATGATAAAGATAGTAAATAGTAATTCTGGGCACAGTAAATTTATAACAGGTGATTTATTGACAATGCTTAACCTTACAGAAAAGTATTTTTTAGAAGAGTTCCCCAAAAGGTATCCGGTTAATGCTTTATTTGAGGTAGTTAAAAATGCAGTTCTATTCAGGGATTACACCATATTTAACAGAGAAATAGAAGTAATAATACGATATTCCAAGATATATATAATCATTCCAGGTGCATTTTCAAAATTTAGTGAAGGAAATTATTTTCTTCAGGGTAAAAGAAATATGTGGATTTATGAAAAGCTGCTCACATTAGATGAAGAAAAAAAATTATATAACACAGGCAATAATATTTTTCACATTAAAAAGCCTTTTATGGGCAAAGGAAAAGTAATCTTTGTTAACAGTATAAGGGAAAACTGTCTCAAGGTGATTTTACCTGGAATCAGTAGATTTCCTGAATAAAATGGAGATTTTTACAGGTAAATAACATATTATTAATCAACAGAATAGCTCAGAGTATTGAATAAATATTCTGAATATTATATAATTTAGGTAATTAAACTCACCTAAAAATATTAATAAGGGGTGGTAAAATGATTCATGTATTTTTTAACAAAAGAGGTACAGGAAAAACAAAGGCAATGATTAATCTGGCCAATGAAATGGTTGCTCAAAACAAAGGCGATATGGTTTACATTGACGATGATAAAAGACCACTTTTTGAGTTAGACAGAAGGATAAGATTTATTTCTACTGATGAATTCAACTTAAAACATATTGAAAGTTTTTACGGTTTTTTGTGCGGTATACTGTCCGAAAACTACGATATTAATACTATCTTTATTGATGGTTTGTTTAATATTGTAGATGAAAATGTTCAGAATGCGGCACAATTATTTTATTATATGGAGAAAATGGTTAAAGACTATAACGTTACATTCTATATTAATATTAATGCCGAACAGGAGATTCCTGAATACATGAGAAAATACGTAGCTTAAATAAGACTACTTTTACGGTTAACTTTAAAAAGAAAACCTATATATTCAAGAGACTGGATGTGATTCCAGTCTCTTGTACTGTTTAACGAATTCAGCCGCATTATTGATTAATTGTAAAATAAACTATATACTAAAAAAGAATATTATTTATACTTTCTATATAACAGATAAAGGAGGAATACACAAAATGAACGTTTATGATACTTTAGTAGAACGTGGATACATAAAGCAGCTTACACATGAAGAAGAAATAAGAGAATTACTTGATAAGGAAAAAATAACTTTTTATATAGGCTTCGATCCTACAGCAGACAGTCTGCATGTGGGACATTTTCTTCAAATGATGGTTATGGCTCATATGCAGAGGGCTGGTCACAGACCAATTGCTTTAATAGGAGGAGGCACAGCAATGGTTGGCGATCCAAGCGGCAAAACAGATATGAGGAAGATGCTGACAAGAGAGCAGATTAATCATAATGGAGAGTGCTTTAAAAAGCAGCTTGAAAGACTTGTTGATTTCAGTGATGGGAAAGCTATTATGGCCAATAATGCAGATTGGCTTTTAAATTTAAATTATGTTAATTTTTTAAGAGAAATTGGAGTGCACTTTTCTGTTAATAAAATGCTTACAGCAGAATGTTTTAAGCAAAGATTGGAGAAAGGCTTGTCTTTTCTTGAATTCAATTATATGCTTATGCAGGGATATGACTTTCTTGAACTTAATAGAAGATATGGATGTGTTATGGAACTGGGTGGAGACGATCAATGGTCAAATATTTTAGCCGGAGTGGATCTTATAAGGAGAAAAGAAGGAAAGCCAAGCTATGGAATGACATTTACTTTATTAACTAACAGCGAAGGCAAGAAAATGGGAAAAACCGTAGGCGGTGCAGTATGGCTTGACAAAGAAAAGACATCTCCTTATGATTTTTACCAGTACTGGAGAAATGTTGATGATGCAGATGTTGAAAAATGTTTAGCCTTACTTACATTTTTACCAATGGATCAAGTAAGAGAATTAGGCAGATTGGAAGGCTCACAAATCAATGAAGCTAAAAAGGTATTAGCCTATGAAGTTACAAAAATAGTGCATGGTGCTGATGAAGCTGAAAAGGCAAGAGATGCTGCAGAAGCTTTATTTTCCGGCGGCAGGGATTTAGCCAATGTTCCAACCTGTGAGATTGATAAGACTGCTATAGAAAATACTGTATTGGATATTCTTTTACAAAATAAGATAATACCTTCAAAATCTGAAGGAAGAAGATTAATTGAGCAGGGCGGTCTTACTATTAATAATGTTAAAATAACTGATATACACCATAAATTAAACATAGATGATTTTAAGGATGGCAGTGTGCTAATTAGAAGAGGAAAGAAAAATTACAACAGATTAATATTAAAGTAAAAATAATAAATGCCCGGGTTAACCTGGGCATTTATACTATGTAAAGTACTTCCAAAGGATTAAAGCATCTTCATTGTTATCCTCATAATATCCTTTACGCATTCCTTCCTGAATAAAACCAAATTTTTTATAAAGATTTTTTGCAGCTATGTTAGAAGCTCTTACTTCTAATGTTATTCCTATAACCAATTCTAATTTGCATATATCAATCATTGCATCCATAAGCATATTTCCAATCCCTGTTCCTCTGTACTCAGGGTGAACTGCAATATTTGTTACATGGGCCTCATCTACTATAATCCATAAACCGCCATAACCTAATATTAAACCATCCTTCTTTGCAACAACATACCTGGCAAAAGAATTATCAGTTAATTCCTTTATTAGTGATTCTCTGCTCCAGGGAGTTTTAAAGCTAAGTCTGCTTATGTTTAATATTTCATCAATATCTTTTATGGTAAGGCAGCTTATTTCAACTGAATTATTCAACTTTATCATTCCTTATCTTATTTTCATATTCACGCTCTGCCTGAGATTTCATCATATAATTTGGAGAAAAACTATAAATATTGTCTTCTTTTGATTCTTTAAGAAGTTCTATACCTATAGCACCTAATGAAGAAGCTTTTACAACATTTAAATGGCTTGGTGCAAATAAAGCATTAGGAAACTTCAATAGTATTTTACTTTTAAATTTATCTATAGCGTCACCTATGAAACATATAGGCTGCTGGTAATGCTCTAATTTTAATAGTAAATCATCCATGGATATTATTTCTTCAGAGGATAATTCTTTTAGATGATCTTTATCAAATGAGAATAAATTAGTGTACACATTTCCTCTTAATGCATCCATTATAGGGCATACAATACCATTGGTATAAGCCATGTTATAAGCAAGTGCCTGCAGTGATGATACAGAAACAAAAGGCTTGTTTGTTCCTGTGCATAATCCTTTAACTGTAGCAGCTCCGATTCTTAAACCTGTAAATGATCCAGGCCCTTTTGAAACTACAAAGCCATCAATGGAATTTATATTCAATTTTAAATATGATAATAAATCATCAATTATTTTCATCATAATAACTGAATGCTGTTTTGTATGATTTACTGTTATTTCACCTAACAGCTTATTATCATCAATTACTGCACAGGTTGCTGATTCTGTGGCAGTATCAATACAAAGAACTTTCATAAAAAATTTCTCCTTATCTCTATAATTTTAAAGTATCTACATACTTGTATTTTGAACTGGTATAACTAAATACAAAACACCTGTAATCCTCACCCTTATGTGGATCTTTATAAATATTTATGCTTAAATGTTCTTTAGGAATTAAAGGCTCTATATATTTTGACCACTCAATAACTGAAACGGCATCACTAAATATGTATTCATCAAAGCCAATAGCCTGAATTTCATCCACATCACTTACTCTGTATACATCAAAATGGAATAATTTTAATCTGCCATTATATTCATTAACTATATTAAAGGTGGGGCTTGTAATGTATTCATGGATATCCAAACCAAGTGCAATGCCTTTTGTAAGATGTGTCTTACCAGTGCCAAGATCACCATCTATACAAATAATATCACCTGGATTCACTAATTCCCCAATTTTTTTGCCTAAAGCCAATGTATCTTCAACACTATTTACACAAATTTTCATTCTACACCTCTATTATGTTTAATCTCAATATATAAAGTAAATATTTTCTTTCAAAGTATTACTAAAATTTATAGTAATACAATAGTATAATATAAGCAAGTCAATTAATTTAATGCTTAATAAAATATTTAATTGCATTGTTACATTAATTTATGTAAAATATAATATAAGATAACATAAATTTGGAATTACTATAGCATTTGGAGTGAGAAAATTGAATAGTGGTAATAAATTTAGAACTAAATTAATAATTACGGCATTAACTATAGTAATCGTGTTAATAATTATTACTGCATGCTCATCTAAAGTTACAGATGATAAAACTGTCCCTGATACTGTTAAAAGTAACGATACTGATGTTGTTTTAAATATAATGGTAAGCGATAAGACCCTTGCAAATTTAACAAAAGAAATTGTAAAGGATAGACATTTTGTAGATTATATGTTTCAGGATAGAAACAGCGGCTTAACATTTAAATTTTCAGATGATAGTATATCAAATGTCAGCAATGAGGATTTATTTATTTATTTTGGAGCCAGTTATGAACCATGGGCTAACAGCTTTACCGATAAGCTAAGTAAAAGTAAGGTAGGAATTATAAATGCATCCAGGGGAATTAAGCTGAATATGCTTTCAAAAGAAGTTAAATATGGAGACATAACAGTTAAAGAAAATCCTTATTACTTTCTTAATTTAGATGATTATAAAATTGCGTTAAGTAATATTAAAAACGCGGTTGAAGACAGAGACCCTAAAAACAGGGATATATATGAAAAAAATTTTGACAGTGCCATGAAAAAAATAGAACCCATTCAAAAAAGCATAAAAGATTTATCAGATGCTTCTAAAAATATTACAATCTTAACATGTGAAGATTACATGGATTATTATCTAAAATATACTTCATTAAAGCAGATTAAGGCTGATATGACAGGATCCGACAAGGATCAAATAATATCTGATCCAGCAACCCTTCAAAAGTTAGATGATAGTTTTAAAAACAATAATAAGATAATATTTCTATATGCAGATGATAATTACCTAAAGGCAAATGAAGATATTATTAAAAAATATGATATGACTACTGTTAAGTGGAATCTTCAGGAAAGCAGCTTTAATTGCCTGAACTTAATTAAAAAGAATACTGAGGAATTAAAAAAGGCAGTTGATTTAATAGAGCCAAAACAATAATATACATAAATTTTCTACTATAAAATACTTTTATTTTTATTAGGAAATGGGAGGTATTATCATGTTTGTAACAAATCTAATGCTTTTAAAAGAAAAACTGGTTACTGTTTCACCGAAAGATTCAATAGAAAAAGCTCTTAAGGTAATTGAAGAAAACAAATTTCTTTCTGTCCCAGTTGTAGAAGACGATAAATTTTATGGCGCAATTTCAAAAAGTGATATTTATGAATTTTACTATGATAAGTGTCCAGATAAGAAGTGCCTATTATCAGATTTTAAAGTTGAGAATGTCATGAGAACTAATATTCAAAAGGTGACCCCACTGGATCAGGTTGAACAGGCATCACATTTTTTAGAGACAAATAATATTGCCTTTGTAGCAGTAGTTGATAATCAGGGGAAATTTAAAGGTATAGTAACACATCATGCAATATTTCATGAGTTTACAGAATTATTTGGATTGAATAAAGGAAGAAGACTGGCAGTCATAGCTTATGATATACCTGGCCAGGTGTCAAAGCTGACAAAGATAATATCTGAAAATGAAGGGGATATTTTAAGCTTTGTAGTGGTAGATCCTAAAAGTGTAACTGATGTAAAAGAAATTGTAATGAGAATACGAACTGATAATTTTGATGGTATACTGGCAAAAGTACGTGAAGCAGGATTTAAAATTCAGTAGATAAGCAGCCATGATAAATCTATATTTGTAAAACAAATATCACAATATTTCATAAAAGGTATTGCAAATATAGATTTTATGGGATATAATTATTCATGTCTTAGGGGTATAGCTCAGTTGGTAGAGTAGCGGTCTCCAAAACCGTTGGTTGTAGGTTCGAGACCTACTACCCCTGCCAGATATTGGACTAAATAGATATTAGCAAAGGGCTGATATCTATTTTTTTTGCTGGAAAAATATTTTACGAGGTGAAGCTTTAATGGACAATATTAATCTATTTCAATTGATTTCTGCTTTTTCCACGTCAATAGACTTTGCCGAGACCGGTTTTTTTTATGATGATAGTTATCTGAATGCATTCCAAAGTATAAAGAAAAAGAATGGAAAGTTTACAAACCATTCGAAAAGAACGGCTTATGTGGCGGAACGTTTAAGTAAACAGATATCCTCAGATAGTGAATTTTTGAAAAAGGCATTTTTTGTGACTTCATTACATGACATAGGTGCATCATTTTATATTGAAGAAGCTCATAGTGACAAAGTTCAAATGTATAAACACTCCGTTAAGGGAAGCACTTTGATAAAGAATTTTCCTTTTATGGATGAGGAAGCATCACTGGCTGTTAAGTATCACCATGAAAATTATGATGGCAGCGGACATTTTGGCCTCACTGGCAATGAGATCCCAATATTAGCTCAAATTATCAGAACTGCTGATGCCTTTGATGTGTTATATGATGATGATAAAAATAATTTTACACAAAGGAAGCACATAGCTGAATGGATGAATAAAAAGAAGGATGTTATTTTTAATCCACATTTAATTGATATATTTATAGATGTACAAAGCAAGGACAGATTTTGGCTTGATGTTGAAAACATTGGTGTAAACCCTAAAATTATTTCAGATATTATCCCTGAAGTATCACTGAACATCAGCTGGAAAGAGTTAAGGGATATTGCATGGGTGTTTGCTGATATAATAGATTCTAAAAGCCCTTTTACATATACCCATTCATCAGGTTTGGCTAAACTGATTAATAAAATATCAGGTTATTTGAATTGTGATGAAGAAAAAAGAACTAAATTGGAAGCAGCAGCTTTACTCCACGACATTGGTAAATTGAGAATACCAAATTCCATACTGAACAAGCCCGGGAAACTTACTGATGATGAATATACTGTAATAAGATCTCATACATATTATACAAGATACATATTATCTCAGGTAGATGGACTTAGTGAAATTACTGACTGGGCAGCAAATCACCATGAGAAATTAGATGGCAGCGGATATCCTTTGGGAATTTCAGGAAGCTCTCTTTCGAAAGAAGAAAGATTAATGGGAGTTTGTGACATGTATCAGGCCTTAACTGAAAACAGGCCATACAGACCAGGTATGAGTGAAGCAAAAGCATTCAGTATACTAGATGACTCAGTTAACAAAGGTAAAATCAGTGGGGAAGCTGTTAATGTGTTAAAAAAAGTTGTGAAAAGCTAATTTTATTTTATGCTATACTTGAATAAAGCATTGAATTGTGCTATTATATTACATGAAATAGAATATTTTATTGGCAGAGTAATGAGAGCCAGGTAAATGGTGTTAACACCTTTTATTTGGCTCTTTTTGTTTTTAAAGGAGGTATGTTAAATGTATGATATCACTATTATTGGTGCAGGGGTAGTAGGCTGTAGTATTGCAAGGGCGTTATCAAAATATGATTTAAGTGTATGTGTATTGGAAAAAGATAATGATGTAGCATCTGGTACATCTAAGGCTAACAGTGCCATTGTGCATCCAGGAGAAGACCCAATTCCAGGTACATTAAAGGCAAAGCTAAATGTACGGGGAAATGCAATGTTTGATAAGCTTTCTGAAGAACTTGATTTCCCATTTAAAAGAAATGGATCATTTGTATTGTGTTTAAGTGAAGATGAGATACCTGAGTTAAAAGAATATTCAAAAAGGGGAATAGCTAACGGAGTTAAATTGGAGTTTTTAAACAGACAACAGGCATTGGAGAAAGAGCCAAATCTTTCGGACGAAGTTGTAGCAGCTCTATTCTTTCCAACTGGAGGAATAGTGTGTCCTTATGAAATGACAATAGCTTTAGCAGAAAACGCTTTCACAAATGGCGTTGAATTCAAACTGGAAACAGAAGTAGTGAATATTATTAAAGAGAAAGATAAATATATTATTGAAACAAATAAAGGAAACATTGAAAGTAAAATTGTTATTAATGCAGCTGGAATTTTCTCTGATGTGATGAATAATTTTGTAAGTGAAAAGAAAATTAAAATAATTCCAAGAAGAGGGCAATATTGCCTTTTTGATAAAGTTGATGGCAGCATGATAAAAAGTACATTGTTTCAGCTTCCTACTAAACTGGGAAAGGGAGTACTGGTTACCCCTACAGTAGATGGAAACTTATTAGTAGGTCCTGATGCAGAGGATCTGGAAGATAAGTATGATTTGGAAACTACACAGGAGGGCTTGGATTTTATTATTAGTAAAGCAAGAAAAAGTGTAAAGGATATTCCTATGAGAGATGTAATAACTTCTTTTGCAGGGCTCAGAGCTCATACTGGCGGGGATTTCATTATTGGAGAAGTAGAAGATGCTCCAAACTTTATTAATGCAGCTGGTATTGAATCCCCAGGTTTAACAAGTTCTCCGGCTATTGGGGAGATGATTGAAGAAATCATAGTTAAAAAATTAAATCCAAGGAAAAATGAAAACTTTAACCCTATTAGAAAAGGGGTCCCTAAATTTAGAGAATTAAGTAATGAAGAAAGAAGAAAACTCATAGCAGAGAATCCTCAATATGGTAAGATAATATGTAGATGTGAAACAGTAACTGAAGGTGAAATTGTTAATGCAATTCACAGACCACTTGGAGCAAGAACTCTGGATGGAGTAAAAAAGAGAACCAGGGCTGGAATGGGAAGATGCCAGTCTGGATTCTGCAGCCCAAGGGTAGTGGACATATTAGCCAGGGAATTGAAAGTTGAGAGAACAGATATAACTAAATTTGGCGGACATTCCAATATATTAATTGGAAAGGATAAAGAGCAGGTTAAGTGATTTATCAGGGTATAAAATATTCATATTTTTGGAGGTTTTAGTATGCAGGAATACGATATAGTTATTATAGGAGGAGGGCCGGCAGGTTTGGCTGCGGCTGTCTCCGTTAAAGAACAGGGAATAGATAATATTCTAATATTAGAAAGAGATAATCAGCTTGGGGGAATACTTAATCAGTGTATTCATAATGGTTTCGGTCTTCATACCTTTAAAGAGGAGCTTACTGGACCGGAATATGCACAGCGTTTTATAGATAAGGTTGAAGAAATGAAGATACCATATAAATTGAATACTATGGTACTTGATTTAAACAAGGATAAGGTCATTACTGCAGTAAATGAAGATGATGGAATTATTGAAATAAAAGCAAAAGCAGTTATATTGGCTATGGGATGCAGAGAAAGACCAAGAGGGGCAATAAATATTCCTGGAAGCAGATGTGCAGGTATATATACAGCTGGCACAGCTCAGAAGTTCGTTAACGTAGAAGGCTATATGCCAGGAAAAGAAGTTGTCATATTAGGATCAGGAGATATAGGATTAATAATGGCAAGAAGAATGACATTAGAGGGGGCAAAGGTTAAGGCAGTAGTTGAACTTATGCCATATTCCAGCGGCCTAAAGAGAAATATAGTTCAGTGTCTTGATGATTTTAATATTCCTTTATTATTGTCACATACAGTTATAGATATAAAAGGAAAAGACAGGCTTGAAGGAGTTACCATTGCAAAGATAGGTAAGGACAGAAAGCCTGTTAAAGGAACAGAACAATATATACCATGTGATACA
The DNA here is from genome assembly GCF_004103695.1 of Clostridium sp. JN-9. Classification (NCBI taxonomy): domain Bacteria; kingdom Bacillati; phylum Bacillota; class Clostridia; order Eubacteriales; family Clostridiaceae; genus Clostridium; species Clostridium sp. JN-9. The sequence continues at coordinate 605,156 of NZ_CP035280.1, forward strand.
TTACTTCTTTCAGTTGGGCTTCTTCCAGAAAATGAACTTTCAAGAAAGGCTGAAGTAAAACTTTCAAAAGTTACTGGAGGAGCAGAAGTAGACGAAAGCTTACAAACAAGCATTGAAGGTATATTTGCCTGCGGAAATGTGCTTCATGTTCATGATCTGGTGGATAATGTAACAACAGAAAGTATTAACGCTGGTAAAAGTGCAGCTGAATACATAAGAGGAAAAAGCTGCAAAGGAGAAAAAATTGAAGTTATAGCAACAGATGGAGTTAGATATACTGTCCCTAAATATATAAATGTTAATAATGTAGACAAAGTTTTAGATGTAAGATTCAGGGTAGGAAATGTGTACAAAGATAGTTATATATCAGTATATTTTGATGATGCTCGTGAAATGCATATAAAGAAGAGAATACTCACTCCTGGAGAAATGGAAACAGTTAAATTAACAAAAGCTCATTTTGAAAAATATCCTAATTGTAAAAGGATAACTATAAAAGTAGAGGGGGAGTAATTGTATGACTACTAGAGAATTAACATGTATTGGATGTCCTATGGGCTGTATTCTTGAAGTGCAGCTTGATGGAACTGAAGTTGTGAAGGTTACAGGGAACACATGCCCTAGAGGAAAAGATTATGGAGCAAAAGAATGTACTAATCCAACGAGAATCGTAACCTCTTCTGTAGCTGTTGAAGGCGGAGTGGAAACTGTTGCATCAGTTAAAACAGAAAGAGACATTCCAAAGGAAAAAGTATATGATGTAATAAGGCTGTTAAAAGATGTAACTATAAAAGCACCTGTTAATATTGGAGATGTAGTGCTTAAAAACATATTTGATACTGGTGTAGATATAATTGCTACTAAGAACATTGATAAGAAAAACTAATATTGAAGGCCCTTTCTTTTAAAAAGAAGGGGCCTTTTAAAACAATTTTTTAAAACAATCCCTGCATATAAGCATTGATCCAGAGTTAGCAGAAATACAATTATCATTTGTAACTGATTTACCGCAAACCTGACACTTCAAATAACCTTTCTTTGGACTTTTAGGTAAGGCTTTTTGTCTATATGAAGCAGGAATCTTGCTTTTCCTGTTTGGAGGTGCAGAATAATTGATTGGCACATCATCATTACACTTTTTTTCAATAGAGTAATTCACTGAATATGAGCTTTCAGCAAAAAGTTCAAGTTCAAATCTGGGGTTTTCTTTATCATAAAACTCCTCAATAACCAGTCTCCTGACTTGAGCATCATTTACTATGAGTCCGCTTTTTTCAATGCCGTCAAAAATACTCTTTGTTATATTATTTGTATCTGGATGCCTTTTGCTGCTTTTATAATAAACCTTTAATACAGCAATTAAGGATTCCTTAAGTGTTATTCCAGGGTTTTGTATTCTTGCCTCATAAGCAATTTCTTCTTCATAAATGGCATATCTATCATGATATTTACCAGAATTGTATGGAAGAATAGCTCTGCCTTGTATATTAAAAAGCTTAAAATTAGATTTTGAAATGGGAGAACCCTTAACTATTATTCTGGCGTATTTATATTCCATAGCCTGCTCCTTATGTATTAGTGTTAAAATATCTAAAATCATTATAGCACAATTAAAAAGCCGAAAGTTGATTATAATTATTACTTAAAGTATAATTATTTTGAACAAAATAACAACAATGTTATGGACTTTTAATAAATGTAATGGTGAGGTACAAAATGAAAGAAGGATTAAAAATTCTGGCAATAGAAAGCAGCTGCGATGAGACTTCTGCTGCAGTGGTTATAGATGGAAGAAATGTTTTATCAAATGTAATAGCTTCACAAATTGATATACATACTAAATTTGGAGGGGTAGTTCCTGAAGTTGCTTCAAGAAAACATATAGAAGCAATCAGCATAGTTGTTCAGGAGGCATTGGACAAAGCAAATGTTAAATTAAATGATATTGATGCTGTTGGAGTTACATATGGGCCAGGTCTTGTGGGAGCCCTGCTGGTTGGTGTACAATATGCTAAAGGACTTTCTTATGCATTAAATAAACCTTTAATTGGAGTAAATCATATAGAAGGACATATAAGTGCAAATTTTATTCAGTACAAAGATCTTCAGCCGCCTTTTGTATGCCTTGTGGTTTCAGGAGGGCATACTTTTATAGTGTATATGAAGGATTATGGAGACTTTGAAATAATGGGTCAGACAAGAGATGATGCAGCTGGAGAGGCTTATGACAAAGTAGCAAGAGCTATAGGATTAGGATATCCAGGCGGTCCTAAAATTGATAAAATTGCTAAGGAAGGTAATCCCGATGCAATAAAATTTCCAAGGGCTAATTTCCATGACAATAGCTGTCTTGACTTTTCCTTCAGCGGGGTAAAGTCTGCTGTGCTGAACTATTTAAATAAAATGAAAATGAAAAAACTTGAAATTAACAGAGCAGATGTAGCAGCTTCCTTTCAAAAATCAGTAGTGGATTTTTTAGTTGATAATGCTATGGCTGCCTGTAGATTAAAAGATGTTGATAAAATTGCTGTAGCAGGAGGAGTTGCATCTAATTCCTGCCTAAGGGAAACTTTAATAAATACAGGCAGACAAAATGGAATAAAGGTACTTTTTCCTGATCCCATATTGTGTACTGACAATGCAGCTATGATTGGAAGTGCTGCTTATTTTGAATTTTTAAAAGGAAAAACAGCTGGTTTAGATTTAAATGCTGTACCAAATTTAAAATTAGGTCAGCGTTAGCAGTTTATAAATTAAAGTTCTAAGGGGATGTTTCATTGTGAATAAAAGAATAGGTTTTATAGGATGCGGGAATATGGCTCAGGCAATAATATCAGGGATTATTACCTCTAAGCTTATTCCAGCAGAAAATATTATGGCCAGCAATAGAAGCAGAGGAAAGCTGGATGATTTTGCACAAAAGTTCAATATTAATAAGGGTGGTAACAATATTGACGTTGTAAAATTTGGAGACATTGTTTTCTTAGCAGTAAAGCCTGATAAATTTAATGAAATAACCGAAGAAATAAAAGGATCAATAGATGAAAAAAAGATAGTTGTAAGCATTGCAGCAGGAATTACCATAGATTATCTGGAAAAAAAGTTAGGTAAAAATAAAAAAATTGTAAGGATAATGCCAAATACTCCGGCTGTGGTTATGGAAGCAATGACTGCAGTAAGTTTTAATTCAAATCTGGATTCTAAAGAAAAAAAAGAAGTAGTTGAAATACTTCAAAGCTTTGGAAGAGCAGAAGTTATTGAAGAAAAATTAATGGATGCTGTTCCAGGAATAAGCGGATCTTCACCTGCATATGTTTATATGTTTATTGAAGCATTGGCTGATGGAGGAGTTTTAACAGGAATGCCTAGGGATAAAGCATACAAATTTGCTGCTCAGGCCGTTTTAGGAGCAGCAAAGATGGTACTGGAAACTGGTAAACATCCAGGCGAATTAAAAGATGCTGTATGCTCACCTGCTGGCACTACTATTGAATCTGTATATTCCTTGGAAAAGAACAATTTCAGAGGAGCAGTAATTGAAGCAGTAGAAAAATGCTATGAAAAAACAGCTGCTATGTCAAAATCAAATAAATAATATGCTTAATTCCATTATATTTTATATAGTGGAATTAAATTTTTACAATTTTTTATTGTTTTTAGGGAAAGCTAATTATATAATGTAAAATATATAATTGGAATATAATGCTATAAGCTTTTTAAACATATATTTTTTAATTTTGAAGGGAGTGGAATTATGGAATTACAATTAAATCACATATATTCAGGATTTAAATTTTTAAAAGAAGAAGATTTACCAGAACTTAAATCAAAGGGCAAAACATTTATACATGAAAAGAGCGGTGCTAAATTAATACATATAGAAAACGATGATGATAATAAGGTGTTTTCTATTGCATTTAGGACACCTCCAAAAGATAGTACAGGTGTAGCACATATACTCGAACATTCAGTACTTTGCGGATCAAGGAAGTTCCCGGTAAAAGAGCCATTTGTTGAGCTGATTAAGGGGTCTTTAAATACATTTTTAAATGCATTTACTTTCCCAGATAAAACAATGTATCCTGTAGCCAGCAGAAATAATAAGGATTTCAACAATCTTATGGATGTATATCTGGACGCAGTATTTTATCCAAATATATACAAGTATCCTGAGATAATGATGCAGGAAGGCTGGCATTACGAATTAGACAGTGAAGAAGGAGAATTATCCTATAAAGGGGTAGTTTATAATGAGATGAAGGGCGCATTTGCATCGCCTGAATCCATACTCTTCAGGAAGATTCAGCAGTCACTGTTTCCAAATACACCATATGGTGTTGAATCTGGCGGAGATCCAGATGTTATTCCTGAGTTAACTCAGCAGGGTTTTTTAGACTTTCACAAAAAATATTATCACCCATCTAACTCATTTATAATTTTATATGGGAAAATGGATATATTAGAAAAACTGAAATTTATTGATGAAAATTATCTGAAGAACTTTGATAAAATAGATGTAGACTCCAAAATACCATATGAAAATGCATTTACTAAACAGAACAGGGTTGAAGTAAATTATCCTATTTCAAGTTCGGAGAAAGAAATGGATAAAACCTATTTGAGCTTAAATTATGTAATAGGAAAGGAAACCAATCCGGAGCTGGAATTAGCATTTGATATATTAGAATATATATTGCTTGAAACACCATCATCTCCTCTTAAAAAGGCACTTATTAAAGAAAACCTAGGTAAGGATGTTTTTGGAGCATATGAAAGTGATATATTGCAGCCATTCTTCAGTATAGTGGTTAAAAATTCTAATGAAAATGAAGAAGATAGATTTAAAAAAGTGGTAAAGGACACATTAAGTTCATTAATAAAGAATGGAATAGATAAAAAATTAATTGAATCAGCTATAAATGTTAAAGAATTTGAACTTAGGGAAGCAGACTATAACAGCTTTCCAAAGGGATTAGTATATAGTATGAGATGCCTTGGCAGCTGGTTATATGATGAAGATCCATTTATTAATCTTCAGTATGAAGGGTATTTGAAGAATATAAAGAGGGGCTTAAAGACTAATTATTTTGAAAAAATAATTGAAAAGTATATATTGAATAATAAACATAGTTCAGTTGTAATAATTAAACCCGAAAAAGGTCTTGCAGAAAATAAAACTCAGCAGTTAAAGGAGAAACTTGCCAAGTATAAAAGTACTTTATCAAAAGACCAGATTGAAGAATTAATAAATCATACTAAAAATCTAAAAACAAGACAAAGTGAGAAAGATACTACTGAGAATCTTCAAAAAATACCTTTATTATCTATTGATGATATAGATAAAAATGTAGAGAAGCTGCCTACAATTGAAAACCGAAAAGATGATGTAAAAATATTAGAGCATGATGTCTTTACAAATAAGATTATATATAACTCCTTATTTTTTAAAAGTTCCACAGTTGAGGAAAGTTTAATTCCCTATATTGCACTGTTGTCCGGGATTTTAGGAAAGGTAAATACCGATAAATATAATTATGAGGATTTATCTAATGAAATAAATATTGTCACAGGCGGAATCAGGTTTAATGCTGAAGTGTTTTCAGAAAGCACTAAGGATGAGATATTTTATCCTTACTTTACAGTTAAAATGAAATATTTAGGGGATAAGCTTGGAAAGGCTTTAGAGCTTGTAAATGAAATAATAAAGAATAGTAAATTTGATGATGAACAAAGACTAAAGGAAATTATTGAAGAAATTAAATCCAGATTGGAAATGATAATGTTTGACAGGGGACACATAGTGGCTGCAAGCAGAGCTACGGCTTACTGTTCTCAGGTAGGAAGATATAATGAATACTTAACAGGTGTTTCATTTTATAAGTTTATTTCGGATTTGGCTGCTAATTTTCATGATAACTTTGAATCATTAAAGAAAAATCTTTATAAAGTTTCAAACTGTATTTTTAATAAGAATAATTTAATGGTCAGTATAACAGCAGAAAAGGCACATATTGAAAAAGTTGAAGATAATATTAATTTAATTTATAAGGATCTAAACTTTGACAGACTTGCAGAAAATAAATATGAATTTAAATTAGAGCCAGATAATGAAGGATTAATGACATCAAGTAAAGTTCAATATGTAGCAAAAGCCATGAATTTTTCAAAGTTTGGAATTGACTATTCAGGAAGTATGCAGGTTTTGAGATCTATAGTTAATTATGACTACCTATGGAATAAAGTAAGGGTTCAGGGCGGTGCATATGGATGTTTTAGTGGATTTAAAAGAAATGGCAATTTGTTTGTAACCTCATATAGAGATCCAAACTTAGATACTACATTGGATGTTTATAATAAAATATATGAATATCTGCAGAATTTTAAGGCTGACAACAGAGAAATGACTAAATATATTATTGGAACAATATCAGATTTTGATATGCCGCTGACACCTCAAATGAAGGGTGAAAGGGCAGACGAGTACTATATAAGGCATATTTCATTTGAGGATCTTCAAAAGGAAAGAGATGAAGTCCTGGAAACAAGGCAGGATACAATTAAAGGCTTTGCTCCACTTATGGAAAAGTTTATGAAAGAAAATAATATATGTGTATTGGGAAATGAAGATAAGATTAAGGAAAATGAGAAACTGTTCGGTAAATTGATAACTTTATTTGAATAAAAAAATGGTGGTCTTTTGCCACCATTTTCTTATATTATAATGAAAGTTCTTCCCACTTATCATATAGTGAATCAACTTCATCCTGAAGTTTAATAATCTGCTTATTAACTGATTCACTTTTTTCAAAATCTGAATATACTTCTTCAAAGCATAATTGCTTCTGCAATTCAGCAATGTCATTTTCATTTTTTGAAATTGCTTCTTCAACCTCTTTTATCTGCTGCTTATGTAGTTTTTCAAGCTGTTCCTGCTCTCTTTTTTTTCTTTTTTCAGCGTGTATTTGTGTCTTGCTTTTACCTTCCTGTTCCTGAATCTGCTGAAATCTTAATGGATTTGTTTTCTTTTCAATATAATAGGAGTAGTTTCCTAAATACTCTTTTACACCATCTTCTTTTAATTCATAAATTTTAGAAACCACTTTATTTAAAAAGTATCTATCATGAGATATTACTAATACTGTACCGTCATAGGACAGCAGTGCATCTTCAAGTGCTTCCCTGGATGGTATATCCAAATGGTTTGTTGGTTCATCTAGTAGTAAAAAGTTTGACTTTGACAGCATTAATTTTAATAGATTTATTCGGCATTTTTCGCCTCCGCTGAGATCTCCTACTTTCTTAAAAACATCATCCCCGTAAAATAAAAAGGCTGCTAAGGAAGATCTTATCTGAGTTACTGTCATATCAGGGAAGTCATCCCATACTTCATCTAAAATATTCTTATCAAGATGAAGATTTGATTGTTCCTGATCATAATAACCAACAAAAACATTTTTACCTAAATATATAGTACCGCTGTCAGGGTTTATATTATTCAGTATCATTTTAAACAATGTAGTTTTACCTCTGCCGTTTGCTCCAATTAAAGCAGTCTTATCACTTCTCTTCAAATCCAAATTAAGATTTCTAAAAAGCAGTTTTTCGCCAAAAGATTTACTTAAATTTTCAATGTGAAGTACATCGTTTCCGCTTTTAATCATAGTTTCAAAGGAAATTCTAGAAGCTGAAGGATCCTTATCGGGAGCCTGAAGCTTTTCAACTTTATCTAAAGCCTTTTGTCTGCTTTCAGCAGCTTTTATGCTTTTTTCCCTATTGAAGGATCTATATCTTTCAATGATTTCTTCCTGCCTTTTTATTTCCTTTTGCTGATTTTCAAATGCCTTCATTTGGACTTCATAATTTTTCTCTTTTTCCAATATGCAGTTAGAATAATTTCCATTATAACAATTTACATGGCCATTAATTAATTCAAATGTTCTGGTTGTAATGGAATCAAGAAAAAATCTGTCATGAGATATTATTATTACAGTACCTTTATATGACTTCAGATATTCTTCCAGCCATTCAATTGCATCCAGATCCAAATGATTTGTAGGCTCATCCAGAAGAAGTATATCAGGCTTTATTAAAAGCAGCTTACATAAGGCCACTCTTGTTTTCTGACCGCCGCTTAGTATGCTTATAGATTTATTAAAATCATCTTCTGTAAAGCCTAGTCCCTGAAGAACTCTGTTTATATCACCCTTATAGGTATAGCCGCCTCTGTTTTTATATACTTCAAATAATGTAGTATATTCTTTGATTATTTTATTGTGGTATTCTTCTTTAGAAGAGTCATAGGGCTCATTCATTTTCTGTTCTAATTTTTTAATTTTACTTTCCAGCTGCAAAAGATCACTAAAAACTGTGAGCAGCTCATCATATATGGTATTTGTTGTTTCTAAAGAAAGATGCTGTGCTAAATATCCTACTGTTTTAGATTTATCAATAAATAGATCGCCATGATCCTGCTCTAAACTGCCAGTTAAAATTTTAAATAATGTTGATTTCCCGGCTCCATTTGGACCAATCAGGCCTACTTTTTCTCCTTCATTTATATTAAAAGTAACTTTATCTAAAACTACATCTATTCCATAACTTTTATTTAAGTCCTTACTGCTTAAAACAATCATTACATCCACCTGCCTCAAAATAATTATACTAAAGTTCCATATGAAATTAAAATATATTTTTATTAATTTCTGGCTATAATGAAAATGTAAGCTTATTTACTTACAATACAATACAATTGTACTATAATTAGTTGTATGAGTCACAAATTATTGACACTATGCTTAAATAGGGATACTATAATTATTATGTAAAATAAATAATATGCTATAATTAGTATAAATGTAGTTTAAATTAAAGTTTAGATATGAGGTGCGATATGGATAAAAAGAAGAATATTTCTATGGCGGTGATTAAAAGATTACCAAAATACCATAGATATTTAGATGAACTTATGCAAAATGAAGTAGACAGAATATCATCTAAGGAATTAAGCGAAAAAATAGGGTTTACAGCTTCACAGATAAGGCAGGACTTAAATAACTTTGGGGACTTTGGACAGCAGGGTTATGGCTACAATGTTAAAGAATTACATAATCAGATTAGTAATATTTTAGGCCTTACAAGAGAATACAAAACCATAATAGTAGGTGCCGGAAATATTGGTCAGGCTTTAGCAAATTATTCTGATTTTCAAAAGTTAGGTTTTAATATTGTATCAATATTTGACATAAATCCAAAACTTATTGGATTAAAAATCAGAGATGTAGAAATTATGGATATAGACTATCTGCAGGAGTTTTCTGAAAAAAATAAGCTGGATATTGGCATAATCTGCGTTCCAAGAAATAATGCGCAAAAAGTATGTGATACACTTATTAAAGCCGGAGTTAAAGCAATATGGAACTTTGCACCAATTGATTTAATTGTTCCTGAGGAAATTAAAGTTGAAGATGTTCATTTAAGTGATAGCTTGCTGACTTTAACTTGCCTGCTAAATGACATATAATGTCATGTTTTGCATAAATTTGTCGAATTTTAGTTAAAAGTTAATCATAAAAATATCAAAAATAAATGGATATTTCTATAAGTTTATTGTTGTCATATAAGGTTTTACAGTATATAATAGTAATTAGAGGCGTTGTGCTTCTAATTATTTTTATATAACCTTGTTATATAATTAACAATTTGCCGTTATTTATTTAACAGGATTAGAGTATTTTCGAGGAGGATTTATTTATGGAATTTAATAATGTAGTTCTTGAAAAGAGTGGCAAAATTGCAGTGGTTAAAATTAATCGACCAAAGGCATTAAATGCATTAAACACAGAAACATTAAAAGAGTTAGATATTGTTATAACAGAATTAGAGCATGACAAAAATATATTTGCAGTTATTTTAACTGGTGAAGGTGAAAAAGCATTTGTTGCAGGGGCTGATATCACTGAAATGAAGGACTTATCCAGTATTGAGGGAAGAAATTTTGGAATATTGGGTAACAAGGTATTTAGAAGACTAGAAAATTTAGACAAGCCTGTTATTGCAGCTGTCAATGGTTTTGCACTAGGCGGCGGCTGTGAATTAGCTATGAGTTGTGATATAAGGATTGCTTCAACCAAGGCAAAATTTGGTCAGCCTGAAGTTGGTCTTGGTATAACACCAGGATTTGGAGGAACTCAAAGATTAGCAAGATTAGTAGGACTTGGAGCTGCAAAAGAACTTATTTATACAGCTAAAGTTATTAAAGCTGACGAAGCATATAGAATAGGTCTGGTTAACAAAGTAGTTGAACCGGAAAAATTAATGGATGAAGCTAAGGAACTTGCAAATACTATTACTGCTCAAGCTCCAATAGCAGTTAAGTTATGTAAATCTGCAATAAATAGAGGCATTCAATGTGATATAGATACAGCAACAGCTTATGAATCAGAAGTGTTTGGAGAATGCTTCTCAACAGAAGATCAAAAAGAAGGCATGACTGCTTTTGTAGAGAAAAGGGAAAAGAGTTTTAATAATAGATAGGAGGCTACGTATAATGGATTTTCAATTGACTAGAGAACAGGAATTTGTACAGAAGATGGTAAGGGAATTTGCTGAAAATGAAGTTAAGCCAATAGCAGCAGATATAGATGCCACAGAAAGATTTCCAAAGGAAACAGTAGAAAAAATGGCTAAATACGGTATGATGGGAATACCATTTTCAAAAGAGTACGGCGGAGCAGGCGGAGACACACTGTCATACATACTTGCTGTTGAAGAACTGTCAAAGGTATGCGCCTCAACAGGAGTAATCTTATCAGCTCATACATCTTTGTGTGCATCATTACTTGATAAATACGGCACAGAAGCACAAAAACAGAAATATTTAATCCCACTTGCTAAAGGAGAAAAATTAGGTGCATTTGGCTTAACAGAGCCTAATGCAGGAACAGATGCAGCTGGACAGCAGAGCCTTGCTGTATTAAAGGGCGACCATTATGTACTTAATGGTTCAAAGATATTCATAACAAACGGCGGAGTTGCTGATATATTTGTTGTATTTGCAATGACAGACAGGAGCAAAGGCGTTAAAGGAATATCCGGATTTATACTTGAAAAGGGAATGAAAGGCTTTTCAATAGGAAAAGTTGAGGATAAAATGGGAATAAGAGCATCTTCAACCACAGAGCTTATTTTTGAAGATGTGGAAGTACCTGTAGAGAACCTTGTTGGAAAAGAAGGAAAAGGATTTGGTATAGCAATGTCTACCCTTGATGGAGGAAGAATTGGTATAGCAGCTCAGGCACTTGGAATAGCCGAAGGCGCATTTGAAGAAGCCAGAGATTATATGAAGGAAAGAAAACAATTTGGAAGACCATTAAGCAAGTTCCAGGGCTTATCATGGATGATGGCTGACATGGATGTTGAAATAGAATCTGCAAGATATCTTGTGTACAAGGCTGCATGCAATAAGGACAAAGGAATTCCATATACTGTTGATGCTGCAAGAGCAAAGCTTATAGCAGCAAATGTGGCAATGGATGTTACAACTAAAGCAGTTCAGATATTCGGCGGATATGGATATACAAAGGATTACCCAGTAGAGAGAATGATGAGAGATGCTAAGATAACTGAAATCTATGAAGGAACTTCACAGGTTCAAAAATTAGTAATTTCAGGCCATATATTTAAATAAGGAGGACTTATACAATGAACATAGTTGTTTGCTTAAAACAGGTTCCAGATACAAATGAAGTTAAGATAGATCCAAAAACAGGAACTCTTATAAGAGAAGGTGTTCCATCAATAATCAACCCTGATGATAAAAATGCACTTGAAGAAGCATTAGTGCTTAAAGAGCAATATGGTGCCAAAGTAACAGTAATAAGCATGGGACCACCACAGGCAGAATCTGCATTAAGGGAATCACTTGCAATGGGAGCCGATGAGGCTATTCTCATATCTGACAGAGCCTTTGCAGGAGCAGATACACTGGCAACGTCAAATGCCCTTGCAGGAGCATTAAGGAAACTTGATTACGATATTGTATTTGCAGGAAGACAGGCAATAGATGGAGATACAGCACAGGTTGGACCAGAATTAGCAGAACATTTAAATATCCCACAGATAACTTATGTAGAGAAAGTAGAAGTACAGGGAGATAAATTAAAGGTTAGAAGAGCATGGGAAGATGGATATGAAGTAATAGCAGTAAAGACACCTGTCCTTTTAACAGCAATAAAGGAATTAAATGTACCTAGATATATGCATATGGCAAACATATTTGAAACCTTTAAGAAGGAAGTAAAAGTTTGGTCTGCAAATGATATAGATGTAGACAGATCCCTTCTTGGTTTAGCTGGATCACCAACAAAAGTAAAGAAATCAGCTACAAAAGAAGCAAAAGGTGCAGGAGAAAAGATAAATATGCCGGCTAAAGAAGCAGCAGCATATGCAGTTTCAAAATTAAAAGAGAAACACTATATCTAATATATAGGAGGGATTTAGAATGAATATAGCAGATTATAAAGGTGTATGGGTATTTGCAGAGCAAAGAGACGGAAAGCTGCAGAAGGTATCTTTAGAGTTACTTGGAAAAGGAAAAGATTTAGCAGATAAATTAGGAGTACAGCTTACAGCACTGCTGCTTGGAAGCCAGGCAGATGATATGGCAGAAACGCTTATAGCCTATGGTGCTGATAAGGTAATATATGCAGATAATCCTTTATTAAAGCATTATACAACAGATGGATATGCAAAGGTCATATGTGATCTTGTAAATGAAAGAAAACCTGAAGTCATACTTGTAGGAGCAACATTTGTAGGAAGAGATCTGGGACCAAGAGTGTCTGCAAGATTAAAGACAGGATTAACAGCAGACTGTACATCACTTGATGTTGATTCTGAAACAAAGAATCTTCTTATGACAAGACCAGCCTTCGGCGGAAATCTTATGGCAACAATAGTATGCGGTGACCACAGACCACAGATGTCCACAGTAAGACCTGGAGTATTTGAAAAACTTCAAAAGGATACTTCAAGAAAAGGTGAAATAGAAAAGATACATGCAGACTTAAAAGACAGTGATATAAGAACAAAAGTAGAAGATGTTGTTAAGCTTGCAAAGGATGTAGCAGATATAGGAGAAGCAAAGGTAATAGTTTCAGGAGGCAGAGGACTTGGAAGCAAGGAAGGCTTTGACCTTTTAAAGGAACTTGCAGATGTAATGGATGGAACAATAGCAGGCTCAAGGGCAGCCATAGATAATGGATGGATAGATAAAGCATATCAGGTAGGACAGACAGGTAAGACTGTAAGACCTAATGTATATATAGCAGTAGGAATCTCAGGAGCAATCCAGCATTTGGCAGGAATGCAGGACAGTGACTATATAATAGCTATAAACAAGGATGAAAGTGCTGCAATAATGCAGATAGCAGACCTTGGCATAGTAGGAGACTACAGGAAAGTAGTACCTGAGCTAATAGCACAGATTAAAGCTGCTAAAAATTAAAAATATATATTAACATAATGTTATCAATTAAAATTTGATTTTAGGAGGGACAAATATGAAAAAAATATTTGTAATTGGTGCAGGCACAATGGGAGCTGGAATAGCTCAGGCATTTGCAGCAAAGGGAAATGAAGTAATAATAAGGGATATTAAAGATGAATTTGTAGACAGAGGATTAGCTAATATAAAAAAGTCATATGATAAATTAGTTACTAAAGGAAAATTAACTCAAAAGGATGCAGAAGCTATTCTTTCAAGAATAAGCGGAACAGTTGATATGAATTTAGCAGAGGACTGCGACTTAGTTGTTGAAGCTGCAGTTGAAAATATGAAAATTAAGAAAGAGATATTTGCAGAATTAGATAAAGTCTGCAAACCAGAAACAATACTTGCTTCAAATACATCATCACTTTCTATAACAGAAGTTGCTTCAGCAACAAAAAGACCAGATAAGGTTATTGGAATGCATTTCTTTAATCCAGCTCCAGTAATGAAATTGGTAGAGATAATAAGAGGAATGGCTACATCTCAGGAAACCTTTGATAAAGTAAAGGAAACAGCAGTTTCAATAGGAAAAGACCCTATTGAGGTAGCTGAGGCTCCAGGCTTCGTTGTAAACAGAATATTAATACCAATGATCAATGAAGCAGTTGGCATTATGGCTGAGGGCATAGCATCTGCTGATGATATAGATAAGGCAATGATGCTGGGAGCAAATCATCCAATGGGACCATTAGCTTTAGGCGATTTAATAGGATTGGATGTATGCTTAGCTATAATGGATGTATTATATAAGGAAACTGGAGATTCTAAATATAGAGCTAATCCACTATTAAGAAAATATGTAAGAGCTGGATGGCTTGGAAGGAAGACTGGAAGAGGATTCCACAATTACGCAAAATAATTTTAAAATAAAAAAACTGAGTTATAATACTCAGTTTTTTTTATAGTTATATTTATTATACTTTAATAAATAATATGTTATAATAAAATTTATCAGCTTGATAGGTTTAGCATAGATAATACAGTAGATACAGCATCTGATACTAAAAATACTATGCTGATTATAATAATAAGTTTTTGCCATAAATTTAGATTTTTCATCTTTAGGATCCTTTCAAATAATGTTAATAGATTATTATTATGTAAATGCACAAAATATTATACATAAAATGAACATTGATTTAATTGGGATCTTAATGGTAATAAACATATAAATGTTTTATAAAAAGAGAGGTAAATAGAATGGATTTTCATAGTGCAGAAAGTATTGAAAATGGTGTTAAAGTAACATCTGTGAAAAATTTTGAATTACCCCATGTATTTGATTGCGGGCAATGCTTCAGGTGGAACATGCAGGCAAATGGCAGCTATATAGGGGTGGCTCTGGGCAGGGTAATTGAGGTAGAAAAAAAGGAAAATGATTTATACATATACAATACAAGTATGAAAGAGTTCAATGAATTATGGATTAATTATTTTGATTTAAATAGAGATTATAGTGCTGTAAAAGAAACTCTCAGCAAAGACCCATTATTGCAGAAAGCAGTGGACTTCGGATATGGTATAAGGCTGCTTCAGCAGGATGAATTTGAACTAACTGTATCATTTATTATTTCATCTAATAACAGAATCCCAATGATTAAGAGAGCTATAGAAAATATAAGTAAAAAATGGGGCAGTGAGATAATTTACAAAGGTGAAAAATATTATACATTTCCAACTATACAGTCATTAAAGAATGCATCTTTAGAGGATCTGCAAAATTGCGGAGTTGGTTTCAGGGCCAGATATATAGCAGATACCGTAGAAAAGATATATGAAAGCAATAAAGAAGAGTATAAACAATTTGACTTAAAAACAATTAAAAAGTTAGATGATGATGATTGTCATAAGGCACTCCAGAATTTTATGGGTATCGGGCCTAAGGTGGCAGATTGTATTATGTTATTTTCAATGGAAAAATATACAGCTTTTCCAGTTGATGTGTGGGTAAAAAAGGCTATGATATATTTCTATATGGCACCAGATGTTTCCCTGAAAAAGATAAGAGACTTTGGCCGGGATAAATTTAGGGAATTATCAGGATTTGCGCAGCAGTATTTATTTTATTATGCCAGAGAAAATAAAATTCAGATAGAATAAAATATAATAAATTATCTATTTAGCTGTTTCATATTTAACAAATATCTGTTATAATGTATTATGTGAATTGTCATAGGACATAGAGATACTGTATTAGTAAAATGACAGACATTTTTGATACAATTAAACAAAGAAATTTGTACAATATTAAGGGTTATCTTGTATGACTTAGGAGGTTATATAATGTTTAAATTTGAGACTCAGCTAAAAAAACTTAAATACCAAGCATTAAAAGAAGTAGCACTGATGGTTAAAGAAAATAGATTAAATAAGAATGAATTAATAAAAGCACCTTATGATGTAATTAAGGGAGATAAAGCAGAATACAGATGCTGTGTATACAGAGAAAGAGCAGTCTTCTACGAAAGAGTTCAGATGGCAGCAGGATGCATGCCGGATGATAATATATTACATGACTTAGTTGAGGTAAAAGATGAGGATCAAATTATATATGTAATGCCTGCTGCCTGTGATAAGTGCCCTATTGTTAAATACTCAGTAACAGATGCCTGCAGAGGATGTATACAGCATAAATGTATGGAGGTATGTCCAGCTGGGGCAATTACAAGAGTTGCAGGAAGATCATATATAAATCAGGATTTGTGTAAGGAATGCGGAATGTGTAAAAAGGCATGTCCATATACTGCTATTGCTGAAGTTATGAGACCTTGTAAAAAAGCGTGCCCAACTGGAGCATTGGAAATTAATTCTGAAAATAAACAGGCTATGATAAAGCAGGAAGAATGCATAAATTGCGGTGCCTGCATGGCAGCATGTCCATTTGGTGCAATAGCTGATAAAAGTTTTATAATTGATGTTACTAAAGCATTAATGGATAATAAAAAGATGTATGCAGTAGCTGCTCCAGCCATAACAGGTCAGTTCGGACCAAAAGTATCTGTGGAACAGGTAAAAACTGCCTTTAAGCAGTTAGGATTTACAGATATGTTTGAGGCAGCCTGTGGTGCAGATGCTGTTACAGTGCATGAAAGCAGTGAATTTATTGAAAGAATGGAAAAAGGAAACAAATACATGACTAGTTCCTGCTGTCCTGGCTTTGTTGGATATATAGAAAAAAAATTCCCTGATCAGGCAGATAAAATATCTACCACGGTTTCACCTATGGTTGCAACAGCAAGACTGATTAAAAAAATAGATAAAGATGCATTGGTAGTATTTGTTGGACCATGTACGGCTAAAAAGTCTGAAATAAAAAGAGAGGGAATTAAAGAGTCTGTAGATTATGTAATGACATTTGAAGAGATAATGGCTCTTATGGGTGCCTTTAATATAGATCCTGAAACCTGTGAAGGAACAAAAGTTGATGATGCATCATACTTTGGAAGAGGATTTGCTCAAGGTGGAGGATTAACAGCAGCCATTGAAAATTATGTAAAAGGTAAAGAACTGCCAATTGGATTTAAACCTGTTAAAGCAAGCGGTGCGGATGAAATAAAGAAGGCAATGACTATGGGTAAAGTCGGAAGATTAGCAGGTAATTTTATTGAAGGAATGATGTGCGAAGGCGGCTGTATTGGCGGGCCGGCAACTACCATTTCTTTAATGAAAGCTAAAATAAACTTAAATAAATTTAGTTCACAGTCATCTAAAAAGAATGTATCTGAAAATGAGAAATTAAATAATTTTAAGGAAACAAATATGCAGGTATAGATTAAATTATATTTAATGCCATGTAATAGAATAAAGTTCTATTACAGGGCATTTTTTGTGTTATAATACATTTATTTATATGAATTTGCTAATAAAATCACAGCATAAATAATTAAGAATATATAATACATAATAAACGTAAGGTGATAAAATGGGTAAAGAATTTAAAAATATTTTTGCTGTCATTAAAAAAAATAAAGTGAAAATTGTTTTATGCCTGCTTTTAATTTTTTCAGCCTATGTGGCTTTTCAGTATTTCAGTAAGTATTTTTATGAATTTAGAGATGAGGAAAAAGTCAAAACAATTATAATGTCTTACGGCAAGTATAGTGTGTTTGCTTTTTTGGCACTTCAATTCTTACAGGTAGCAGTGTTTTTTATACCTGGCGAAATAATACAGATTTCAGGGGGATATATATATGGCACATGGTATGGGGCATTAATATCAATAATAGGTATTTCACTAGGAAGCATATTTGCATATTCTATCTCTCATTATTTTGGGAAGCCTTTATTAAATAAGATAGTTCACAAAAAAAATATAAGTTTTTTTGATAAGGTAAGCAATTATGGCAAAATTGATTATGTAGTTTTTTTACTTTACTTAATCCCAGGTATTCCAAAGGACGCTCTGGCATATATATGCGGAGTATCTAAAATAAATTTAAAAAAATTTATTTGCTTATCTACATTGGGAAGAATACCTTGTGTTGTTGTTTCAGCATACTTTGGAGCAAATATTAATAATGGAAAGAATGGAATGCTTATTTTTATTTCAGTACTAATGTGCCTGCTATTCTTAGTAGGAATTTACAAGGGAGATAAAATAATAAAGGGCATGGTAAGGAAAGGAAAGTAGTATAAAATCCATAAAAGTTGTCAAAAGTATTTAAATAACCATGCTTTTATTAAAAGATATATCCTAATTTTTGAATTTATTTCATATGTAAAGAAATGATTAGTAAATTAGAGAGAAAATGAAATAATAATAGTTAATAAATTATACATGCAATTAATTAGGCTAAAACAGCCAAAAACAAGTTTGCTATTATAAAGTGTATTAATTATTATAATAGTTGTATTAGCACTCAATATTAGTGAGTGCTAACAATAAAGTGATTATTATTTTTAAATATATTTAAGGAGGGGTTTAAAAATGAAGATTAGACCACTTGGAGACAGATTAGTTATTAAGAAGCTTGAGGCATTGGAAACAACCAAAAGCGGCATAGTTTTACCAGGAGCTGCTAAGGAAAAACCTCAGGTTGCTGAAGTTGTTGCAGTTGGACCAGGAGGAAATGTAGATGGTAAGGAAATAAAAATGGAGTTAAAAGTAGGAGAAAAAGTATTATTCTCAAAATATTCAGGTGATGAAGTTAAAGTTGATGGAGAAGAATACACTATCTTAAAACAAGAAAATATACTAGCAGTAATTGAAGATTAATTAAAAGTTATGTTTTAACGAGGAGGGTTTAAAATGGCAAAAAGTATTTTATTTGGTGAAGAAGTAAGAAGATCTATGCAAAATGGTGTAGATAAACTTGCTAATACTGTAAAAGTAACATTAGGACCTAAAGGAAGAAATGTAGTTTTAGATAAAAAATTTGGTGCACCACTTATTACTAATGATGGTGTCACAATAGCTAAAGAAATTGAGCTTGAGGATCCATATGAAAATATGGGAGCACAGCTTGTTAAAGAAGTTGCAACAAAGACAAATGATGTTGCCGGAGATGGTACTACTACAGCTACATTGCTTGCACAGGCAATAATAAGAGAAGGTTTAAAGAATGTAACAGCTGGAGCAAATCCAATGCTTGTTAGACAGGGAATAAGATTAGCTGTAAATAAAGCAGTTGAAGGAATACTTAAAATTTCAAAACCTGTTGATGGTAAGGAAGATATTGCAAGAGTTGCTTCAATATCAGCTTCTGATGAGGAAATTGGCAAGCTTATTGCAGATGCTATGGAGAAGGTTGGCAATGAGGGAGTTATCACTGTTGAAGAATCAAAAACTATGGGAACAGAATTAGACGTAGTAGAAGGAATGCAGTTTGACAGAGGTTACTTAAGCCCATATATGGTTACTGACTCAGAGAAAATGGAAGCTTCTCTGGAAGATGCATATATTTTAATTACAGATAAAAAGATTTCAAATATTCAGGACATATTACCATTACTTGAACAGATTGTTCAGCAGGGCAGAAAGCTGTTAATAATAGCTGATGATATTGAAGGAGAAGCATTAGCTACATTAGTTGTTAATAAACTAAGAGGAACATTTACATGTGTAGCTGTAAAAGCACCAGGCTTTGGTGACAGAAGAAAAGAAATGCTTCAGGATATTGCTATATTAACAGGTGGAGAAGTAATTTCAGAAGAATTAGGAAGAGAT
Organism: Clostridium sp. JN-9; assembly: GCF_004103695.1. Taxonomy (NCBI): domain Bacteria; kingdom Bacillati; phylum Bacillota; class Clostridia; order Eubacteriales; family Clostridiaceae; genus Clostridium; species Clostridium sp. JN-9. Next base: position 624,871 of record NZ_CP035280.1, read on the forward strand.
TTAAAGGATACTAAAATAGATATGTTAGGCAGAGCAGAAAGTGTTAAAATCACAAAGGAAAATACTACAATAGTAAATGGCAGAGGTGATAAAACACAAATACATGAAAGAGTATCTCAGATAAAAAGACAAATTGAGGAAACAACATCAGATTTTGATAAAGAAAAACTTCAGGAAAGATTGGCTAAATTAGCTGGTGGTGTTGCTGTAGTTAAAGTAGGTGCAGCTACTGAAACAGAGCTTAAAGAAAGAAAATTAAGAATAGAAGATGCTCTGGCAGCTACAAAAGCAGCTGTTGAAGAAGGAATAGTTCCAGGAGGCGGAACTGCTTTCATCAACGTAATTCCAGAGGTAGCAAAATTAACTTCTGAAAATCCAGATGTTAAAGTTGGTATTGATATAATAAGAAAAGCTCTTGAAGAACCAGTTAGACAAATTGCATGTAATTCTGGAGCTGAAGGCTCAGTAATAATAGAAAAAGTTATGGCCAGCGAACCAGGAATTGGTTACGATGCTTTAAATGATAAATATGTTAATATGATAAAGACCGGTATTGTTGATCCAACAAAGGTTACAAGATCAGCACTACAAAATGCATCCTCAGTTGCATCAACATTCTTAACAACTGAAGCTGCAGTTGCAGATATACCTGAAAAAAATGCTAACCCAGCTCCAGCTGCTCCAGGAATGGGAATGGATGGCGGCGGAATGTATTAATAAAAATAGCTCTCGAGAAATCGGGAGCTATTTTTATGTGCTTTATAAAACTTACTGTAAATATTACATTCTTGTATATGCAATTGCTTTTCTCATCCTCTGAGTGGCTGCATGGGTTAATTCCTTTCTTTTCAAAACAACGCTCATATATATACAGTCAATTATAGTCAAGTGAGCAATTCTGGAGGCAAAGGCTTCAAATTGATGACCTGTCTCTTGAGAAATAGCATTAAGAGTTATATCTGCTTTTTCACCCACTGGAGACTTTGAAAAAGAAGTTATTGCAATGGTTTTTACACCATTTTCTTTAGCTATATTCAACAGATTTATCATATTCAAGTTTGATCCAGAATGGGAAATGATTACTACTGCATCCTTATTTGTGAGCTGGGCAATTGACATAAGCTGTAAATGATTATCTGTATAAACTGAAACTTTAAGGCCAGTTCTCAAAAATTTATGATGTGCATCCATAGCAACTATTCCAGACCCGCCATTGCCGTAAAATACTATTTGATCTGCTGCCAAAATAGTATCTGCTGCTTTTTCGATGAGGGCTGGATCTACTGAAAGCAGTGTATCATTTAAAGCTGTAATATTTGCCTTAAATACCTTGCTTACTATAGTTTGTTCATCATCATTTTCATTTATTTGTTCATTTGCATAATTATTATCAAGCACTTCTGTTAATTCTGTGGCTAAAGTAATTTTAAGTTCCTGAAATCCTTTTAAATTAATTTTTTTACAAAAACGAAAAATAGTAGCATCAGATACCTGAAGTTTTTCTGCTACCTGGCTTATTGTTGAATAAATAAGATCCTTAGTATTATTCAAAATATAATCTGCAATTTTTTTTTCTGTTTCGTTAAATGTATTGTACTGAGATTTAATTTGAAGAATTTGATTTAGAGCAGGTTCCATTACATCACCCTCTTATAAATGTATTATCAGATTATAATTATATACGAGAAAATTATTTTATGCAATATATAAGGAAATGAAAAAAATATACATTATAAATCATAGTAGTGAATAATGTTTTAAAAAAGCATTATTTATTTTTTAACAATTGTTGAAAAAAATTTTCAAATGATATATACTTAAGAAAGTAAATTTATTTTACAAAGTAAAAATTTATGAAAACTATTTTCAAAACTAATATTTTAATTGATAACGATATCAAGAATATATAAATTATTAAAAAAGGAGGAACAAAATGAGTACAAAGATAGCTATTGTAAATTCCAGCAGTTTTGGCAGGGTTTTTCCAGAACATATTGAAAAATTAAAAAAGCTAGGACAAGTAGACAGATTTAATCTTCCAAAGGATATTGGAGGAAAGGCCCTGGCTGAAAAACTTATGGGGTATTCAGTAATAATCGCCAGTGTTACCGCACTATACAACAAAGAATTTTTTGAAAAAAAAGATAAAACTTTATTAATTTCCAGGCATGGAATTGGCTACAATAATATAGATGTTCCAGCTGCTACAGCAAAAGGTACTTTTATTACAAAGGTTGATGCACCTGTAGAGAGAGAAGCAGTAGCTGAAAATGCTATATCACTTTTAATGACTGTTTTAAGACAGATAGTACCTGCATCACTTAAAGTTAAAGAAGGCAAATGGGCTGAAAGAGCAAAGTTCATGGGATGCGAAATAAAGGGAAAGACTGCAGGTATAATTGGTCTTGGCAATATTGGAAGCAGAGTTGGAGAGATATTAAAGTATGGTTTTAATGCTGATATTGCTGCATATGATCCAAATCTTTCTGATGAAGAAATAAGAAAAAAGGGAGCAGAACCTGTATCTCTTGAACAGCTTCTTAAAAGGTCAGATATAATTTCTTTAAATGCTTCTATTAATGACACAAGCTATCATATTATCTCTGAAAAAGAATTTTCTCTTATGAAGAAAGGGGTCTACATTGTAAACACTGCAAGAGGAGAGCTGATGGAGCAAAACAGCTTATTGAAGGCATTAGATAAAGGCATTATAGCAGGGATGGGTATTGATGTAGTTGAAGGTGAACCAATAGATGAACATCATCCTTTGTTAAGTTATAAAAATGTAGTTGTTACACCGCATACTTCAGCATATACCTATGAGTGCTTAAAGGGTATGGGAGATAAAGTAGTAGATAATGTTGAAAAGGTTCTAATAGGAGAAAAACCAGATAATGTTATTAATAGTGAATTACTAAAATAAGTTTTGTGGAGGCAAAAAAATGAAAGATATTGGATTAATTGGATTAGGAGTAATGGGAAAGAGTCTTGTTTTAAATATAGAAGATAAAGGCTATAAAGTAGCAGCTTATAATTATACTCCAGAGGAAACTAGAAATTTAATGGATAATGAGGGAAAGGGGAAAAATATATCAGCCTTTTATGATCTTAAATCATTTGTAAATTCATTAAGTAAGCCAAGAAAAGTTTTTTTAATGATAACTGCTGGTAAACCAATAGACAGTATGATTGAAAAACTTATTCCTCTTCTTGATAAAGGCGATATTATCATGGATGGAGGAAATTCATATTTTGGTGATACAACCAGAAGATTTAATGAATTAAAGGAAAAAGGCATACGATATCTTGGTGTAGGTGTTTCAGGGGGAGAAGCTGGAGCTCTTAATGGACCTTCACTAATGCCTGGAGGCTCAATAGAGGCTTATGAATTAGTTAAAGATATTTTAATTAAAATTTCTGCACGGACAGAAGATGGACCTTGCTGCACATATATTGGAGATGGTTCTGCAGGCCACTTTGTAAAAATGCTTCACAATGGTATAGAATATGCCATGATGCAGGCTATTTCAGAGACTTATGACATAATGCGTAAAGCATTAAAACTTTCCTCAGATGAAATTGGAGACATTTTTGAACATTGGAACTCCAAGGAATTAAATTCATTTTTAATGGATATCTCATATAAAATTATGAAGCATAAAGATGAAAAAACAAAAAAACCATTAGTTGAGTTAGTTCTAGATAAGGCAGGTCAGAAGGGAACCGGGAAATGGACTGCACAGACATCACTTGACCTGGGCATTCCCACACCTTCATTAACTGCAGCTGTACAGGGAAGGGTTTTATCTTATTTTAAAGAATATAGAAAAAGTTTATCTGAAAATGTTGATAAAAAGTATTCTGATATTTCATATGATAAAAATAAAATTGTAGAAGAATTAAAAAATTCATTATTGTTCTCAAGTTTTATAATATTTTCACAGGGCCTATGGCTTATAGCAGAAGCTTCAAAAGTTTATGATTATAACATCGACCTTTCTGAGGTGCTTAAAATATGGAAGGGAGGATGCATAATCAGATCAAAAATGTTAGATTCTTTTAGAAAAATAATTGATGAAGACAGTAAAAATGTAAATCTTTTAAATAATAAAAAATCATTAGAATTTCTTACTGAAAAACTTGATTCAATAAAGGATGTAACTTCTATTGCGGCAGACTTTTATATACCTGCCATAGTCCTTAATTCATCAATGGATTATTTCTATGGAATGACTGAAGAAAACCTTCCTGCAAATCTTATTCAGGCACAGAGAGATTGTTTTGGTGCTCATACTTATGAGAGAATTGACGAAGGAGGGGTTTTCCATACCGCAAATTGGGATAAGTATTAATTTAACAATGGAATAAATTTGTGTAAATGATAAAAACTTTGGAATAATACTATAAATAAAAGGCACAATATTAAGTTGAAAAGAAAGGGGAATCGGGGAAATTAATTTAAAATTATCATTACACAAATATTATTTAAATATAAAAATTAATTAATGAAATATTAAAGGAGGATTCATAATATGGGACAAGCTAGTTTAAGTGTAGCCCAAGCGCTGATAATTGCCATTTGGGTTGCCTTAGTTGAATCACGTTCTCTTGGTTATGCAACATTAAACCTTAGGTTCAGCCCTTTGATGACTGGTTTGGTAGTAGGTGTCGTTATGGGAGATGTTCCTAAAGCAATGATTATTACGGCTGCAATACAAATGATTTATATGGGCATGATTGCTCCAGGTGGTGCTATGCCTAGTGAGCCAGCAGTTGCTACTGCTATTGCAGTACCAGTTGCAATATTGGCAGGATTGAAACCCACAGCAGCAATTGCAGTTGCAGTGCCAGTTGGTTTGCTTGGAAATTATCTATATCAGGTTAGATTTTTACTGAACACATTTGTTATTCGTCTGACAGACAAATATGCAGCTGAAACCAACGATAAAGGATTGACATTATCCATAATAATAATACCAATAATTATAAGCTTTGCTCTATTTGTACCTTCAGTTTTTATAGCTCTTTATTATGGAGCTCCAGTAATAGCCAGCTTTACAACTTCACTTTCAGGAAGTGTTTTATTCCATGTTTTGGATGTAGTAGGCGGAGGACTTGCAGCTTTAGGTATTGCTTTAATTCTTAAAGTTATAGGTAAAAAACAGTATCTGGTTTTCTTCATGCTTGCATACTTTATGGCAGTTATGTTAAAGTCCCTTAAAATTAACACTGTTACATTTGCAGTTGTTGGAGTAATAGTGGCATACTTATTTACTTTAGTAACCAGCAGTAAAGAATCTGAAGCATGATATAAGGAGGGAAGATTAAAATGAGTGATGAAAAAATAGTAAAAAGAGAGGAACCTGAAAAAATAACATCAAAGGACCTGAACAAGAGCTGGTTTAGATGGTGGTATGCAAATGAAATTCCTCACACATATGACAGAATGTTAGCACCTTCTTTTTTATGGGCTATGACACCTACTTTAAGAAAACTTTATAAAAACAAAGATGATCTACAGGAAGCCTATAAAAGACATACACAATTTTTTAATACTCAGGCTCAATGGGGTGGTGGAACTATCCTTGGTATAACAACATCCTTGGAGGAAGCCAGAGCAAAGGCTTTAGCAGAGGGAAAAGAGGAGGAAGCAGTTACACCAGAAGTTATAAATAGTACAAAGATAGGATTAATGGGACCTTTGGCTGGTATTGGAGATGCAATTGACTCAGGTACAGTTCAATATATATTTATAGCAATTGCTTTACCATGGGCTCAGGCAGGCAATGCTATGGGTGCATTATTCCCATGGATTGCATTTACACTTGTAACATTCCTATACGGGAACTACTTTACAAAACTTGGCTATAGACTTGGACGTACAGCTGCAGCAGAAATTATAGGCGGCAAGAATATGAAAAAGATAATTAGCGGATTATCTATTCTGGGTTTGTTTATGATGGGAATTTTGGCAGCTTCTTATGTTAAGGTTAATAGTTCATTAGTTTGGACAATTTCAGGGAAAAAGTTTGCACTTCAAGGTATTCTTGACTCCATACTGCCAGGTATATTACCACTTGTTACTGTATTAGGAGTTTATGCTTACTTTGATAAGAAAGGCTTAAAGATAACAAAAGCACTTGTAGGCTTATCGATAATCTTAGCAGCTCTTGCTTTTCTGGGAATTCTATAATAAAGAATAACTGAACACATTTTAAATTATGGAGTGTCTCTCTTTCTTCCAGCTAATCATTAGTAGAAGGAGAGACATTCAATCCATACATAAGATAAAAAGTATATAAAGAGAGGGTGTAATTAAATGAATAAAAAAGCCGCACTAATAATTACTCATGGTGGTTTTGGTAAAGAGCTATTAAAAAGTGTTGAAATGATTATGGGAGAACAGGAAAATGTAAAAGCACTAGGACTTAGTTTAGGCGAAAGCGTAGATGATCTAAGGAGCACTGCAGATAATATTGTGGTTGAAAATCAAAAAGCTGGTCTGGATACAATTATACTTGTGGATATATTGGGTGGCAGCCCATCAAATGTAGCCTTATATTTGCTAAAAAAGTACAAGAGCATTAAACTTATAACAGGAGTCAATATGCTTATGCTTATAGAGTTCTTTCAATCCAGAGATTCTAATGGATTGGATGAATTGATCCAGCTCATGATTAATTCAGCTTCAGATGGAATAAAAAAGTTTGAGAATAATATGGAAGGATAGTGATTATTAATGGGTGAAGTTGTATTAGCAAGAATAGACGACAGACTTATTCATGGACAGGTTATGACAAAATGGTCAAAAGGAGCGGGAACAAATGCATTATTTGTAGTGGATAATGCCACGGCAGGTGATCCATTTATGAAAGATATTTATATGATGTCAACTGCAAATTCAGGAATGAATATTAAGGTATTTAGTAATGATGAAGTAGTAGAATATTGGAACAGTACAAATTTTGAAAAGAATAAAGCAATAGTTTTATTTAAAACAATTGATGCAGTAAAGGAAGTTATTGATAAAGGGCTTCCTATAAAAAGGCTGAATCTTGGCGGAATTGCAAAGAAAAGTGATTCTAAATTTGTAATCCCAAATGTAGCTGTTAAAAAAGAAGATTTTGATATATTAAAAGAAATTGAAGATAAAGGTATAGAAGTATTTTTCCAGGTAGTACCTGACAGTAAATCTGTGTCACTGAAGGATGCTATAAAAAACTATTAACAAATGTGTAAATTGTTATAAAATACTGTTTAAAATAGTTAAAAAGTAAACTAGGAATAACTTAATGTAAGTTTTTTCTAGTTTTTTAACTTTATTCATATTTAAATTTACTATATAAATATTTTTCTTAAAAATGCAGCAAAACATTTGACAAAAGTAGAAATGTTGAATAAAATAATGTAAAAAGCTGTTGTATAAAAATTATAATTACAGATTTAACTCATATATACCCTGAATATGGCAGGGAGTATCTACCGGGAGCCTTAAATTTCCGACTATGGGTGAAAATAAGTGTGTATCTTTAAAATGTACATGCTAGTTTCACTCTTTTTGAAGCTAGCATTTTTTTTATTTTAAACGCAAATAATATAATATTAAAGGGAGTTGATTTTATGGCAGTAATATTAAAGCAGGCATATACTTTTGATGACGTTTTACTTGTACCTAATAAATCAGAAATATTACCAAGAGACGTAAAATTAGAAACAAACTTAACTAAAAAAATAAAGTTAAATATACCTCTGATGAGTGCAAGCATGGATACTGTAACTGAATCTAAAATGGCCATTGCCATGGCAAGAGAAGGCGGAATTGGAATTATACATAAAAATATGTCTATAGAACAGCAGGCTGCAGAAGTAGACAGGGTAAAAAGACAAGAAAATGGTGTTATTACGGATCCTTTTTCATTGGCACCTGATAATACAATTAATGATGCATTAAATTTAATGAGTAAATATAGAATATCAGGAGTTCCAATTACCACAAATGGCAAACTGGTAGGCATAATCACTAATAGAGACATATTATTTGAAACTGACTATGAAAGAAAAATTGATGAAGTAATGACCAAAGAAAATCTCATTACAGCAGAAGAAAATACAAGTGTGGAAAATGCTAAGGAAATTTTAAAGAAGCACAGAATTGAGAAACTGCCTTTAGTAGATAAGGAATATAATCTTAAAGGATTAATAACAATAAAAGATATTGAAAAGATAAAGAGATTCCCTAATTCTGCTAAGGATTCAAGAGGAAGACTGCTATGCGGAGCTGCAGTAGGTGTTACTAATGATATGATGGAAAGAGTAGATGCACTGGTAAAGGCTCAAGTAGATGTAATTACTGTAGATACAGCACATGGTCACTCTAAAGGTGTGTTAGAAGCTGTAAAAAAGATAAAAAGCAAGTATCCTGATTTGCAGATAATAGCAGGAAATGTGGCAACTGCAGAAGCTGTTAAAGATTTAGTAGATGCCGGAGCAGATTGTGTTAAAGTTGGTATAGGACCTGGATCAATATGTACAACAAGAGTTGTGTCAGGAGTAGGAGTACCTCAGCTTACAGCAGTTATGGATTGTGTAGAGGAAGCTAATAAATATGGAGTACCTATTATTGCAGATGGAGGAATAAAGTATTCTGGAGACATAGTAAAGGCACTGGCAGCTGGAGCAAGTGTTTGTATGATGGGGTCTTTATTAGCAGGCTGTGACGAAGCTCCTGGTGAAACGGAAATCTACCAGGGAAGAAGCTATAAAGTATACAGAGGAATGGGTTCTTTAGCTGCTATGGCTTGTGGAAGCAAGGACAGATATTTTCAGGAAGGTAATAAGAAACTAGTACCAGAAGGTGTTGAAGGAAGAGTTCCTTATAAGGGCTATGTATCAGATACTTTATTTCAGCTGCTTGGAGGAATTCGTTCTGGTATGGGATATTTAGGCGCAGGTACATTAACTCAGCTATTTGAAACATCTAGATTTGTTCTTCAAACTTCAGCTGGGCTTAGAGAAAGTCATCCTCATGATATTTCAATAACAAAAGAAGCTCCAAACTACAGCGTAAGTCAGTAAGATAATAGGCTTTACCTTAATAATAATATAAAAAGGAGACAAGTATGAGAAAAGAATTGGTTCTTGTAGTTGATTTTGGAGGTCAGTATAATCAGCTCATAGCTAGAAGGGTAAGAGAAAATAATGTTTACTGTGAAATAGTTCCATATAATTATTCCATAGAAAAAATCAAAGAAAAGAATCCTAAAGGTATAATATTTACCGGCGGGCCTAATAGTGTGTATGGAGAAGGCGCTCCAAGAATTGATAAGGAATTATTTAATTTAGGAATACCAATGCTGGGGATTTGCTATGGACAGCAGTTAATCTCATTTACCCTGGGAGGAGAAGTTGAAAGTGCAGAGGTAAGAGAGTACGGAAAAACTGCCATTAATTTAGATAATGAAAATCCTTTATTTAAAGGCATAGAGAAAAATAACAGCTGCTGGATGAGCCATACTGACTTTGTAAAAACTGCCCCAAAAGGATTTAAAGTAATAGCTGTCACAAATCAATGCCCAGTTGCAGCAATGGAAAATTCAGAAAAGAAAATTTATGGCGTACAATTTCATCCTGAGGTGGAACATACTCCATTTGGCAGAAAAATGATTTCTAATTTCCTATTTAACGTATGTGAGTTAAAGGGAGATTGGTCAATGTCTTCCTTTGCAGAAGAAAAAATTTCATATATAAAAAATCTGGTTGGTGATAAAAAGGTTATTTGTGCTTTATCTGGAGGAGTAGATTCCTCAGTTGCAGCTGTGCTTGTACATAAAGCAGTAGGAAAACAGCTGACATGCATATTTGTAGATCACGGTTTACTTAGAAAGGATGAAGGGGACCAGGTAGAATCCATATTTAAAAAACAGTTTGATATGAATTTAATCAGAGTCAATGCAAAGGACAGATTTTTAGGAAAGCTCAAAGGAGTAAGCGACCCCGAAAGAAAAAGAAAAATAATTGGAGAAGAATTTATCAGGGTATTTGAGGAAGAATCTAAAAAACTTGGAGATATAGCTTTTCTTGTTCAGGGAACCATATATCCAGATGTAGTGGAAAGCGGAACTAATACCTCTGCTACAATTAAAAGCCATCATAATGTGGGCGGACTTCCAGAAGACATGGATTTTAAACTTATTGAACCACTTAGAGAATTATTTAAGGATGAGGTAAGAGCTGTTGGAGAAGGACTGGGTATTCCCCACAGTTTAGTATGGAGGCAGCCATTCCCGGGACCAGGCTTAGCCATAAGAGTCCTAGGAGAAATAACTGAAGAAAAATTATTTATAACCAGAGAAGCAGATGCAATATTCAGAGAAGAAATTGCAAATGCTAATCTAGAAGGTAAGATATGGCAGTACTTTGCATGTTTACCTAATATACAGTCAGTTGGTGTTATGGGAGATGAAAGAACTTACTGTCACACAGTAGCCTTAAGGGCTGTAACTTCCTCAGACGGAATGACTTCTGACTGGGCTAAAATACCTTACGAAGTACTTGACAAGGTATCCAGAAGAATAGTCAACGAAGTTAAAGGAGTAAACAGAATAGTCTATGACATAACATCTAAGCCGCCAGCAACTATTGAGTGGGAATAGAATAAGTTTGTGATAAATCAAGTGTTTATAGTAATTTGATATGCTAAGGTTTCTGCAAAGCAGGTTTTGATTTTAGGTGAGTTTTCCCTATGTCAAAGCCTGCTTTATTTTTTTGACTGCCTTGTAACTCAAGTTTAATACTTTAGGAGGGTTACAAAGATGGTTAAAGCAAAATCAAAAGGTTATAAATTAGGGGTGGTTAATAAGCAAGGGATGTTATTCAAGGACTTATGTGAGATGTATTTTAAAAGGTGCGAAGCAAATGGTTTATCACATTCATACCTCTTAAGCCCCTTAATTGATTTGGACAATCCACGAACCTTTAGCTAAAATAATATTAGAAGCTTAAGGAGGAAGAATTAATGAAAGGTAGCTGTTATTCAAAAGAGATTAAGGAGCAGGTGTTAAAAGAAGTAGGCGAAACGGGTAACATGACGTTGGTTGCAAGAAATCATAATATACCATCTACAACCATTAATACATGGGTAAAAAAGAAAAAGGATGCTGCTAAAGCTGGCTTTGCCAGGGGCCCAAAATCAAGTAACTTTAATTCAATTAATTCTAATAAAGAAATAGAAAAAGAAAATGATTTATTGAAAAAAACGCTTGGTGAAAAAGACCTTGAAATAGCAATTTTAAAGGACTTATTAAAAAAAAAGAGCTTTCTATAGATGATAGATTTCAGGTAGCCAGGCATTATATAAGGCAAGGTTATAAAATTACCCACGATTTGATGAGAGGATACAACCTGATTATTAATCACAAGAAGGTGTACAGGCTGTGTAAAGAACTCAATATACTCAAGAAACGATGCAGTTGGTAATATTTACAATATATGTGCGATGTATTGAATGTTTTCGTCAAAACGAATAATATATTATTATATACACCCAAAAGTAGAGGTGCATTAATATGATTGAATATATAACTACTTATGAAGCAGCGGAAAAATGGGGGTATTGACTGTGGGCGGCATTATTAATTCAAATGAACAGATTATTAATAAAGTAAATAGTATACTTTCTAATAAGAAAAGCAGCCAAGTAAATATTATTAATGACAAATTAACTCTTTCTGTCTTTTCAGAGTTAAAGGAGAATATGAGCAAGGTAAAGGATATTAACCTTATAATCAGAGATTCCTCTTATATTCCTTCAGGGAGAGAAGTATCCAGAGAATTTGAGATAAGTCGTACAGTCAATGATATGATCTTCAACTCCTATGACATTATTGAAAAGAATAAGTTAAACCATTTAAATAAGGCAAGGAGCATGCATGAGTTTATAGAAAATCATGTAAATGTAAAAAGGGTAAGAAATAAAGCCGTTGTGAAGAGCAATTTAATGCTTATTGATAGCGACTATGCGGTGTTTGGAGATTCATCTTTAGAAATAACGAAAAAGGCTCTAACTGGATTATTTAAAACTATTAATTTTAATGTAGAGCTTACAGATAAGGAACAAGTTGAACAGCTATCAAGGAACTTTGAACTGCTTTGGAATAGTAAAGAATATACAAAGGATTTCAAAAAACAGCTGCTTGAAAGTTTGAACTTTATATATAAGGAATATGGTCCAGAATTTATATATTTCTTTACACTAAATGAATTCTTTGGGGATAATCTTGATTCAGATATTGAAAAGTTTGAAAATGACCGCATAGGTTTTAAAGATACTGAAATTTGGAGTAGCCTTTTTAAGTTTCAGAAGGATGCGGTGGTTTCTGCTATTAGAAAGATTGAAAAATATAATGGGTGCATAATAGCAGACAGTGTGGGTCTTGGTAAAACCTTTGAGGCTCTTGCTGTTATAAAATACTATGAATTAAGACAGCATAAGGTATTAGTACTGACCCCTGCAAAGCTTTATGATAACTGGGAATCCTTTAGAAATTCTTATATAGATAATAGGTTTGTCAGAGATAGATTTGCTTTTGATATAGTATGCCATACTGATTTATCAAGACAGTCAGGAAGGTCACGCAGTGGCCTTGACTTATCACGTATAAATTGGGGCAATTATGATTTGCTGGTTATTGATGAATCTCATAACTTTAGAAATAGGAATGAAAACCCCGAAAAGCTTACAAGGTACGGTAGACTAATTAATGAAATAGTAAAGAAAGGTGTTAAAACCAAGGCTTTAATGCTATCAGCCACCCCTGTTAACAATTCACTCACAGACCTCAAAAATCAGTTAAGTGTTATAAATATTGATGATGATAAAGCTTTTAAAGAAGAGGGAATTCAAAGTATTGATGGGGTTTTAAGAAAGGCTCAAAGAGAGATAAATGAGTGGATGAAAGAAAGTAACAGAAGCAAAAATGCCCTGCTTGACAGGTTACCATCTGAATTTTTTAAGCTGCTTGAAATGATTACAATATCAAGAAGTAGAAAACATATAACACAATATTATGGAAATGATAATGTAGGAAAGTTTCCGGATAAGCTTCCTCAAAAAACTTTTAATCCGGAAATCGACAGCAAGGGGAATCTTTTAAAATTCAAAGAAACAAATGAAGTCCTTGAGAAATTAAAACTTGCAGTATATTCACCTATGTCATATATTAAACCGCAATATAAGGAATATTATAGGGAAAAATATCAAACGGTTTACGGAGACAGGGTAATCTTTTATCATGAACAGAGAGAGCTTATAACAGCTACATTACATCGCTTTAATTTATTTAAGCGCCTTGAAAGCTCTGTTTATTCTTTTGGAGAGACCATAAGAAGGCTTATGGAGAGAATAGATAATTATATTAATGTGATAACTAAAGAGTCAGAACAGAAATTGAATCTTGAAGTAGATGATATAGATGATGAAGATGAAGTTACACTTGATTATAAATATGAGATAAATGTTAAGCATTTGATGAGTCAAAATTTTCTTGAAGATTTGCTCTACGATAAAGAAATACTAAAAGATATTATGAAAGAGGTTAAGGAAATACTTGAAAATGATAGGGATGAAAAATTAAGAACCCTTGAGGATGCTATAATTAATAAAATAATATCTACTCCTTATAATCCTGGAAATAGAAAGATATTAATATTTACAGCCTTTTCAGACACAGCAAACTATATTTATGAATCAATAGCAGACGAGCTTAAAAGACATAGAATTAATACGGCATGTATTACAGGTTCCGGAGAGCCCAAAACTACATTAAGCGGAATAAAAAAGGAATTTAATACAGTACTTAAACATTTTTCACCTAAGTCCAAGATTGGTAAAGAACTTCCAAAGGAAATGCAAATTGATGTGGTTGTAGCAACAGATTGTATTTCTGAAGGACAGAACCTCCAGGATGCAGACTGCGTAATTAACTACGATATACAATGGAATCCGGTTGTGTTAATTCAAAGGTTTGGAAGAATTGATAGAATAGGAAGCAAAAACGACAAGATAGCTATGATAAACTTCTTCCCTAATATGGAGCTTAATGAGTATCTGCAGCTGGAGAAACGGGTTAAAGGTAAAATGATGGCAGCAAATCTTTCATCAACAGGGGATGAGGATATACTTTCACCTGAAATGAATGACTTTGTGTTTAGAAAGAAACAGCTTGAAAGACTTAAAAATGAGGTTGTAGATATAGAAGATTTAAATGATAATATATCCCTTACAGACTTGAATATGAACGATTATCTTTATGAACTTGCTGGCTTTGTAAAGCAAAACTCTGATATAAAAAGGGTACCAAGAGGAGTTTATTCTGTAGCTCAGGGAGATAAAAAGGGATGCATCTTCTGTTTTAAGCATTTAAAGGATGAAGCAAAACCTAAGAGTGAAAGCTCACTGTATCCATACTATCTTATGTATGTATTAGAGGATGGAGAAATTTATTTTGGAAACAGCAGTGCCAGGGAAACACTAAAGGAGTTTAGAAAGCTTACCTATGGTAAGATAGAACCTGATAGATTGCTTTTTGAAAGATTCAATAAGAGAACAAAAAATGCGGCAGATATGAGTGCTTATTCAAAGTTGCTTAATAAAGCAATATCAGAAATATTGGGAGAAGAGGATAAAAAGGCACAGCAGAGTATTTTTGACTTTGGAGGATATGAAAACAGCTTTGAAAATGTTAGCAGTGACGATTTTGAGTTAGTATCCTTTCTCGTTGTAGAGTAGGAGGTGCCTTAATGTTTAATCTTCCTTCAGATTATAAGGTTAACAAAAAGTTTGATATAAAGATGTTTACAACCTCAGAGCTTAACCAAAAGGAGAAAAAGTATTTTAAAGATAATGTGGCTCAAATAGAATTAAAATACCAAATTATAGGAGAAGATATAGCTTCATTTATTGATGATGAGCATAATTGTCAGGCCATAATGTTTTTTGAGGTTGAAGTTAAGAATTTAAAAAGTGCAAAAACTATAGGAGAAATTATTCAAAGGGTTGTAAAACCATTAGTAGTAATAAGGTTCTTTGATTCCAAGGGGACGGAAAGCTATTGTTTTGTATACAAAAGACTGAATAAGCTTGATAATACTAAGATAGTTATAGATGAAATTATATTAACACATATATCATCAATATTTTTTGAGAATGATACTAAGAAACTAATATCAAAATATTTAGATTTTGATGAGGTGAAAAATAAGGCTAATAAGCTGACTTATTATTATGAAATGTTTAGCAAAGCCATAGTAATTAGTAATAGGGCATATTTTTCCGGATACAAAAGTATTCTTTCATCAAATATATTTTATGACCTTGATACTATGAAATTATTGACTAGCCTTTTAAGAGAAGTTGAAGGCTTTGAGAGAGAAAAAAGTATTGCAGTTACTGTGTCTGAGAAGGCACAAATTAATATGAAAATCAAGAATACTCTTGAAAAAATAAATAAACTTACAGAGTGACAGGAGGATAAGTATGGAGAACAAGGTTACCAAAGAAATATTTAATCCTATAGATGAAAATATAAAAAAGCTTGAAAGTCTATTTCCAGGGATAGTAAAAGATGGACAAGTTGATTTCGAAGCCTTAAAGCAGGAACTTGGTCAGTTTGAAGGGACAGGTAAGGAAAAGTATGAACTTACATGGCCTGGGAAAACACAGGCAAAACAGCTTGCAAACATAGATATAGTAGGTAAAACATTAAAATATGTACCAGAGGATAGCAAGAATCCAGAAACTACTAAGAATCTATACATTGAAGGAGATAATCTTGAGGTATTGAAGCTACTCAGAAATAGTTATTATGAAAAGGTAAAAATGATTTATATTGATCCACCTTATAATACAGGGAACGACTTTGTTTATAAAGATAATTTTACAATGGAAGTTACTGAAAATGAGAAAATTGAAGGTAATATAGATGAAGAAGGTAACAGACTGATTAAAAATCAAGCGGGAAGTGGAAGGTTTCATTCAAATTGGCTAAACATGATGTATCCACGTCTGAAAATTGCAAAAGATTTATTAAAAGACGATGGAGTAATATTTATTAGTATAGATGATAATGAAGTGCAGAATTTAAGAAAGATATGTGATGACATTTTTGATGAAAATAATTTTATTGCAAACATTGTAAGAAATACAAATAGTTCTAAAAATCAAAGTTTGTTTGTTTCTGTAAGCCATGATTATTGCTTAATATATGCTAAAAATATTAACGTTCTTCAAGTAAAGCATGCTGAAAATAAATGGTCTGTACCTAAAAATAATATTAATGAATATTTAAAAAAAGTAAGAGAACTTGAATCAATGGGGCTTTCAAAGGATGAAATAACTGAGGAATTAAAACAGTTAACTAAATACCCAAGGTTTGTTGACTTTACAAATTATTGGTACTTTGATGAAAGAGGATTATACAGGAAAGGCGATTTAGGTGGTGTAAAGAATGGAAATATGGAACGAATATTTAATCCTATAACAAATTCTTATGATCCTATACCACCAGGAGGATTTAGATATAGCAAAGAAAAAATGGACGAATTGATTAAAGATAATAGAATTCATTTCCACGATGATGGTAGTTTACCGGTTATAAAGAGATACCTACATGAAAATATGAAACAACGCCCTAAATCAATAATGTCTGATGACCAACGCCCAGATTATTCTTTATTAAAGGAATTTAATACACCCTTTGACAATCCCAAGCAATTGGCATTTATGAAGAGGATAATTAGTGTAAGTGATAAGGATGCAATAGTTTTGGATTTTTTTTCAGGATCAGCTACAACTGCCCATGCTGTTATGGAATTAAATATTGAAGAGATGGCTAATAGAAAATTTATAATGGTTCAAACTGATGAAGAAAAGTGTAGTGAGGGTAGTGAAGCCTACAAAGCGGGTTATAAAAATATTTGTGAAATTGGAAAAGAACGTATCCGCCGTGCAGGTGAAAAGATAAATCAAGATCTTAAGGATAAAGAAGGCATAGAAAACATTGATATTGGCTTTAAGGTATTTAAAGTAGCGGATACAAATATAAATTGGAAAGATAATTCATTTGAAAGAATAGAAGATTTATATACAAAGGGACTTTCAAAAGATGCTTTGGACTTCAATCCAGGTTTTACCGATATAGATGTAGTCTATGAAATAATGCTCCGTCACAGGGATTTCCCTCTGACATCAAAGATTGAAAATCTATCAAACATTGGAGAGAGAACTTACATCTTTGCTGATGCAGTAGTTGTATGTTTAGAAGAAAAGATAACAAATAAAATTGTTGATGGGATTGCAGCCATAGAGCCAAAGCCTATTAAAGTAATATTCCGTGACAGTGCCTTTGATGATGATATCTCCCTAAAGCTTAATACAATGAACCGCCTTGATGCTCAGCTTAAAAAACATAACCAAGGAAAAGAACAGTCCTACAGAGTAGAATTTATTTAAGCTCAGGAGGGAGATAGAATATGACACAAAAAATAGTATTTAATTTTGATGAAAATTTGGAATATCAGCGAAACGCTATAAATGCTGTGGTTGATCTTTTTAAAGGCCAGGACAGGGAGCTTGGGGATGTAATATACAGGGGTGCAACCCGTCATATAAAAAATCTTATAGAAAAGGATCCAGTAAGAAATAGGCTTGATATCGGACCAAGTATAATACTGAATAATATGAGGGAAGTGCAAAATAACAATATGCTCTTTCCAAGTGATACATTTGATACAGGATATAACTTTACTGTAGAGATGGAAACCGGTACGGGAAAGACCTATGTATATCTTCGTTCTATTTTAGAACTCTATGAAGATTATAATTTTATGAAGTTTATAATTGTTGTACCTACTGTCGCTATTAGAAAAGGTGTTGAAAAAAGTATAGAAATGCTAAAGGAACATTTTAAGACACTTTATCATGGTCTTGATATTTCAAAATATGCCTTTGTATATGATTCAGGTAACTCGGGAAAGCTTACGGATTTCGTCGAAGCGAGAGATTTAAGAATAGCTATAATGAATATACAATCCTTCAATAAGGATACAAACAAAATAAGAAAAGAAGATGAAACAGGCAAAGTACTTTGGGATTTACTAAAGTATGTAAATCCCATTGTTATTATAGATGAACCACAAAGACTTGAGGGAAGCAGTAAGAAAAAGAGTGCATCTTTAAGTGCAATTGAGGAGCTGAACCCTCTGTTTATATTGAGGTATTCAGCCACACATAAAAAGCTTTATAATCAAATTTATAAGCTGGACTCTTATCAGGCTTATAAGCAGGATTTAGTTAAAAAAATAGAAGTTAAAACAATATATAGCAGTATAAGTAAAGACTATAATTATGTTAGATATATAGAGTTTACTAAAGATTTAAAGGCAAAGGTAGAAATATTCTATAGTGAGCCTGGAGGCATTGTAAGGTTTAAGACATTTAATGTGTTAAAAAATGCATCCTTATTTGAACTGTCAGGGGGACTGCCTCAATATAAAAATATGATAGTGTTAGAAGATCCACATAAAATAAATGGTCTCAAGGTCGGCTTGGGTGATGATGTTCTCGTCCTCAAGGAAGGGCAGAATAACTATGATGTGGATGAGCTGGATTTGATTAGAATTCAAATAAGTCTAACAATACAAAAACACCTTGAAAAGCAGTTAAAAATACTTGAAAAAGGTTATAAGATAAAGGTTATTTCACTCTTCTTCATAGATGCTGTAAAAAACTTCAGAGACAGTGAATCAGCTGATGGCAGAGGGCTATATGCTAAAATATTCGATGAAGAATACTCAAAAATTATACTTGATCCAAGATACAATGAAGTCTTTAGAAAGTATCCTGAACTTTTTACCGATTATAAAAATGTTCAAGAGGTAAGAGAAGGGTATTTTGCCCGTGATAAGAAGAATAACGAGACAGAAGTAGACGGCTTTGATTGGTCTAAAGATGAATTGCAGATGAATAAGAAGGCCCAAGAAGATATAGAGAGAGGAATTCAGCTTATACTTGATAAGAAGGATGAGCTTATATCCTTCGATGAACCACTTGCATTTATATTCTCCCACTCAGCTCTTAGAGAAGGATGGGACAATCCAAATGTATTTCAGCTTTGTACACTAAAAAAGGGAAGTTCAGAAATAGCAAAGAAGCAGGAGATAGGACGTGGACTCAGATTACCAGTAGATATACATGGTAACAGATGCTTTGATAAGGATGTAAATGTTCTAACTGTCATAGCCAATGATTACTATGACCATTTTGCAGAAGCACTACAAAATGATTTTAGTAATGAAGCTGGTTTTAAGAAGGAAGAAGTAACTTATGATATAGTATACAGAACCCTTGAGGAAGCAGGTATGCCAAAGGAATTTATTGTGGCAGAAACAGTAGAAGCTTTCAAGGTAGAATTAACTGAAGCCGGAATTATTAATCCAAAGAACAATGAACTTACTAAGAATGCAGCGGATATATTATATTATGAATTTAAAAGTCCTGCTCTAAAAAACTTTGAAATAAAAATCAAAGAAAAATTTATAGATAATATGCAGAACAAAGGAAGCCGCAGGATTGAAATCAAAAATGGCGATGAAGAACCTGTTGTTAATGGATACCACAGTTTTGTTACAGAATCAGAGTTTCAAAAACTATGGGTAGAACTCAAAAATCGTATAGTTAAGAGAACTATGTATCAAGTTAAAATTGATAACGAACAATTTATTAAAGAATGTATTGATGATTTAAATGAGAAATTAAGCTACAAGGCACTTAAAAGAGAATTTGAAGTAGCAACAGGTAAGGGAGATTATGATGAATCCAAGAAGTTTAAGTTTGATGATCCGGCTAAGATAAGCCTTGCTCTTGGTGACGAGGACATTGAGATTATAAAGAGCGACTTTGAAATTACTAATTACCTTATGCATCACACAATGCTTCCAAGGAAGGCTTTGTTTAGGATTATTTCAGGCTTGAAAAACAAGAAATTCCTCCAAAAACAAGCTGTTCTTGATGAGGTTATGAAGGCTATCTTAGATAAACTAACAGAGTTTAAGGCTAAAAATATTGACTATGAAGTTATAGATGGATATCTCTTTGACGAAAGCACCATATTCTCTGTTGAAGAGATTGAAAGAAGTATGATTGACCATAAAAGAGCTTATAAAACAAATAGTGATCATAAAAGGACACTTCATAAGTATATAAGGGTTGATAGTGATGGAGAATTTGAATTTGCAAGGAGTCTCGATGAAGACCCGGATGTACTGCTATTCACCAAGCTTAAAAAAGGTGGTATTGTCATTGACACACCTTATGGAAATTATTCACCTGATTGGGCTATTATCCATAAGGTAGATGATGCAAAAGCTAAACTTTATTTTATAGTAGAAACAAAGTGTGATAAGGAAAAGAAGGACCTGACTCAGGTTGAATATGCTAAAATCAATTGTGCAAAGAAGCATTTTGCTAAGATTTCACAAGATATTACCTTTGATTGGGTTAACAGCTATAATAAGTTTAAAGAATTGGTGCAGAAAGATATCTTAAGAAGAAGGAGCAGTTAACTTAGATATAATTTAAATGTACAGGCTCTTATATTTTATATAAAGATATTGTGTATATGTATAATTTATAATATTTTATATTAATTTATAATAGTTTATTGTAAAAAAACACTTAAAGGTGTATATTATATATAAGAAGAGGTAATAATGCATGATAGAACAACTAGCTGAGAAGATGATTCGCAAAAAAGTCAGTGAGGGAGATTTTGATATTACTGACCATGCTTTTGAAAGGATGTCAGAACGTGAAATCGACATTGATAAGGTTTTAGATTGTATCATAAAAGGGAAAACTATAGAGTTTCAAACTGATAGAAGAACTAATGATATAAAAGTTTTATTTCAGGAAGCAATAGCTAATGAGCCAGAGGTATATACCGTTGTTGCTGCCTTAGAGACTCCTTTAATTATAACGGTATGCAGGACAAAAGAAGAAGTTTGGGAATCTATTGATAATGTTCTGCGAAGAAGGGAGAGATATTAATTATGAGTAAGAAGTGTTATATTTGCAATACTGAGATGGAGAAAAAAACCACATCTATAAATACTGGATGGGGAAATTATAAGTTAACTGTAGATGGAGTTAGTGCATATGTATGCCCACAATGCGGCGAGGTAACAATCGAAGGAAAAGATGCTGTTATGCTGCAAAAGCTAAGTAAAAGCTTAGTGGATGTAGATAAAAACCAAAAGCCTGATGTTTTGAATTTAACTGAAGTAGCAGATTTATTAAGAGTTAGCAATCAAACAATATATAATATGATAAGAGATGGCAGACTAAAAGCTCATAAATTCGGAAGAGAGTGGAGATTCATTAGAAAGGATATAGAATCCTTTATGGGTGGAGAAGAAGCATATGGCATAGCTGCAAGGGGAAAAACAGGAGAGTTAGATGAAAAGGATGCTAAAATAATATCTAAGTATCTGTAACTGTGAATGTATCTATATGAAAATAATCCTGAGCTTTATGCTCGGGATATTCTTTTATCCTTAAATTTAACTCCTCCTGTAGATATTTTTAAAGTATGTGAAACCTATGATTTAAAGGTGAATTATGAAAATATTAAATCTGCCGAAGCTCTTTTGATTGTTTCAAAAGGGAAAAAGAACATAATTATAAATAATAGAAAAATATTATATATTCCAAGGCAAAGGTTCTCAATTGCTCATGAGGTGGGACACTTTTTTATCCCTTGGCATAGCAATATGTGTACCTGATCTAATATTGGCGACTTTAGCTCAGATAACTTAGAGGAAAATCAAGCAGATATTTTTGCAGCAGAGCTATTAATACCTACAAACATATTGCTTCCTAAAATCGAAAACAAGGTTATTACCTTAGAGTTAATAAAGGGGTTGGCTCAGGAATTTAATGTATCATTAGGGGCAATGACAAGAAAAGTAATATCAATAACTCAAGATAAGGTTATTGCAATAGTGTATTATAGTAATGGAACAAAGATAGTTCAAGCAAAGTCATCAAGCTTTGACTTTAACTTGAAACCTGGAATAATAAAGGGATCAGCCGCCAAAGAGCTTCTGAATAATAGATATAGCAATGAAACTGTTAAAAGAATTTTAAGATGTGATGTATGGTTTCAGGAGAATAGTGATGATTTTGAAATAGTAGAAGAGTCATTATATCAGCCAAATTTTAGCAGGGTATTTACAATTTTAAGAATTGCAAACGATATGGATTATATGGAAGCTTATTTTGATATTTAAATATGCATTAAAATATAGGATAGTCTTAGAATTGGCTGTATGTCGGAATTGACATCGGATGCTGCTAGAGAGACACTTATGTGAAGTGTTTCTCTATTTTTTTAACAGAAATGTTTTTTGATATGGGAGGCTTTAACTTATGTTATAATATCATAAAAGCGAAAGTATAAAATTTAAGATTGGAGTTATTCATTATGAGAATTGAAGCATCCATGGAAGAATGGAGAGATTTATACCAGGTTGCAATAAAGCTTAAGAAATTGAAACCTTGGGAGGACTTATGGGATATGGATCTAATAACCATACTGCCTCTTGGAAAAGATGAGCCTTGTATATGCAGTGTCATGGGCAAAGGCGGAGAGTTTTACGGTATAGGCATATATATAGGTGGTAAGGCCATAAATGATTTTTTTACCATAGCAGATAATAATGATATTCCTCAGAATCAATTGATACGTTATCAAAATAATATTATGTGTAATTTTGGCAGCAGAGATGAACTGACAAAAAAAGAATTAAACATAATAAAGGAATTAGGGCTTAAATTTAGGGGAAAGAATGATTGGGTTTACTTTAGGGTGTATGAGAAAGGCTATGCTCCATATATGCCCGATAAAAATGAAGTGCTGGAAATTACAGATATTTTAAAACATTTATACATGGCAATAAAGTCATTGCATAATGGACTAAAAGTTGATTTTGAAAACGGTAAAACTTTAATGCGCTGTTTTCATAAGGAAAGCAACTTATGGCTGAATTACGAAATGCCTTTGTTAATACCTCATATTCACTATGCAGTACCAGTATTAGAAGATCAGTTACTAATGAAGAGATTGAAAAATAAAGCTAAGAATAACTCTGTATTGGAATTGGATATAGCATACTTAAATTCAGTTATAAATGACAAAAGTTATGATAAGCCAATTATTCCAAGGCTATGTATTTTAGCGGATAAGAGAAGCGGTATGCTGTTATCACAAAACATGGTAGCACCGGAAGATGATGAAATTGATGCAATGTTTGGAGCTGTAATAAATTATATTCTTCAGGCTGGAAGGCCTAAAAGAATTGTTGTAAGGGATAAGTATTCTTCAAGCATTATAGCTGATTTGTGCAAGCAAACTGGAATAGATGTGGTGGAATCAGGAAAGCTGCCAGCAATAGATGATTTTGTGGAAGCTTTTTATGAATACAGGAATTAAATACTATATATTGACATTGATTTTTTAGGATGATATAATATTTTCGTAATAAGAGAGATTTAACCTAATACAAACTTTAGTCCTCCTTAGGGGATGCGGTAATATGAATTAGTTAAATCCCTGATAAATAGGAGGGTCTATAAAATGGCTGATAAGACAATAGTATGTAAAGATTGTGGAAAAGAGTTCGTATTCACAGAAGGAGAACAGGAATTTTACAAAGAAAAAGGATTTGAAAATGATCCAGTAAGATGCCCAGAATGCAGAAAAGCAAGAAAAGCTGAAAAGAATAACAGAGGCTTCAGAAGATAATTTAGGGTACTATAAGATCGCTGAGAATTTCAGTGATCTTTTTTGTTGCTCTAAATTCTCGGAAACTTGATTTATTTTTATAAATAGTCTAAAATTCAAATAGGATATTTTTATTAAAAGTTTGGAGGAGATATTATGTCAAAAGCATTAAGCTTGGACTTATCAAAGACAAAACCTTACCTATCTGAACAGGAAATTACAAATTTACAGCCAATAGTTTCAGCAGCAGACAAGATGCTGAAAAACAAAACTGGTGCAGGCAACAAGTTTCTTGGATGGATAGACCTGCCAATTAATTATAATAAAGAAGAATTCAATAGAATTAAGGCAGCAGCTAAAAGAATAAGAGAAAATTCAGATGCTTTAATTGTTATAGGAATAGGCGGATCATATTTAGGATCCAGAGCAGCTATAGAAATGTTAACTGATACATTTCATAATTGTCTGCCAAAAAATAAAAGAAAAAGCCCATTAGTATTTTTCGTTGGGAATAATATTAGTTCTACATATATGAGAGATTTATTAAATACAATTGAGGGTATGGACATATCTGTAAATGTCATATCAAAGTCAGGAACAACTATGGAACCTGCACTGGCTTTTAGAATATTTAGAGAATATATGGAAAAGAAATATGGTAAAGCTGAAGCAAAGAAAAGAATATTTGCTACAACAGACAAAGCAAAGGGAGCACTTAAAACATTAGCTGACGCAGAAGGATATGAAACATTTGTTATTCCAGATGATGTTGGAGGAAGATTTTCAGTACTTACTCCAGTTGGACTGCTTCCAATAGCCGCAGCAGGAATTGATATTGATGAAATAATGAAAGGTGCTGCAGAGGCAAGAGAAAAATATAGTTCTGATGATTTGAATAAAAACGATGCTTATAAGTATGCAGTAGCTAGAAATTCTTTATACAGAAAAGGAAAAACTATAGAAATGGCTGTTAATTTTGAGCCATGTATGCATTATTTCGGTGAATGGTGGAAACAGTTATATGGAGAAAGCGAAGGAAAGGATAACAAGGGCATCTTCCCTGCAGCTGCAGACTTCTCCACTGATTTGCATTCTATGGGTCAATATATTCAGCAGGGTTTAAGAAACATCTTTGAAACATTTATAAATGTTGAAAACCCAAGAAAAGATATGACCGTTGAAAAAGACAAAGATAATCTTGATGGCTTAAACTATTTAGCTTCAAACACATTTGATTTTATAAATAAGCAGGCATTCAGGGGTACTGTTTTAGCACATAATGATGGCGGAGTACCTGGAATAATAGTAAATGTACCTGAATTAACAGCATTTTATTTTGGATATTTAGTTTATTTCTTTGAAATGGCTTGTGGATTAAGCGGATATTTACTTGGTGTAAATCCATTTGATCAACCAGGTGTGGAAGCATATAAAAAGAATATGTTTGCTTTACTAGGGAGACCAGGCTTCGAGGATATGAAGGCAAAATTAGAAGAAAGACTGTAAGATATGAGAATCATTGTAGATGCAGATGCATGTCCCGGGAAATCTTTTATTGAAAAAGCTGCAAGAGAAAATAATATAGAAGTAATTATGTTTTGTGATTTAAATCATGTTATTAACAGCGACTACAGCAGTATTAAATATATTGACAGCGGATTTCAAAAGGTAGATATGGCTGTTGCTAATGAATGCAGGGAAAATGATATAGTCATTACACAGGACTTTGGTGTTGCAGCAATGGCCCTTGGAAAAAAAGCATTTGCTATTGGTACAAAAGGTCACATATATGACAATAACAATATAGATAAACTTCTTTTTGAGAGACATTTAAGCAGTAAAATCAGAAGAGCCGGTGGGAGAACATTTTCACCTAAAAAGAGGAGCTCTGACGATGATAAAAGACTATATGGCAATTTAGTTAAAATAATAAAAGAACACAACAAATAAAAAAGTAAGCCAGTGGCTTACTTTTTTACAGTTAAGAGTTAAAAGTTAACAATTAAGAGTTAAGGATATTTTTCAGCAGAGCTGAAAAATTAAATTTAAAGTTTTGCCTATGGCAAAACCACATTAACTTAAAACTTAAAACTCTAAACTTTCAACTGTAAAATTAACTTTCAACTGTAATAACCGTCATACTAATGGGTTCTACGGTAATATTGTCAGCTGTAAAAGATCTTATAATTTGATCTCCTGATGAATATTTGTCAACTACTATATTCCATGTGCCATATGGGATGCTTACATTAACAGCATTTGGATTACTATTATAAATTACTATTATTTTATTCCAGCAGTCATAATTGGCATTATTATTCAAGCTGAATGCAACAGTGTTTGAAGGAATCTGCTGCCAGAATGAAATTTTATTTTTAATTTCCTCTTTATCAGTCATTCTAAATGCAGGGTGATTTTTTCTAAGCTTTATTAATCCCTTAATATAATTATATACATTAATAAACTGCTGCTTTTTATCCCAGTCAATGTTATTTATCTTATCTGGAGAGTTGTAAGTATTACTTATACCATATTTTGATCTGCAGATTTCCACACCGCTGTGTATAAAAGGAATGCCCTGACTTGTAAGTATTATTCCCATGGAAAGCTTATGAGCACTTATCCTGTCTTCATAGGAGTAATCATTGCAGCTTATGTTAATTTTATCCCAAAGTGTAAGATTATCATGGCAGGAAACATAATTTATACTTTGCTCTGGTGATGGCAATACCATAAAATCAGAAGTATTACCTGTGCAGGCTGTAACTACATGTTTAATGTTTTGTTCTAAATTTTTTTTGCCTGTGGCAAAGCCTCTGTCCATTTCATTAAATACACTTCCCTTAATATTGTCTCTGCAAAAATCATTAAAGTAAGCTATTTTAGGTGTTTTACTGGCATTTTTTATAGAAGCTAAATTATTTTTATCATATTCAGTAGAAAGCTCCCAGCCTTCTCCATATAATATAATATTTTTGTTAATATGATGGAGTTCGTGTTCTATCTCATTCATAGTTTCTACATCCAAAATACCCATGAGATCAAATCTAAATCCATCAATGTGATATTCTTTGGCCCAATACTTTACTGAGTCCACAATTAATCTTCTCACCATAAAGCGTTCACTGGCTAAGTCATTACCGCATCCGCTTCCACTTGAGAAGTTTCCACTTTTATCTCTGCGAAAAAAATATGATGGAAATAAATTCTCCAGGTTACTTTCCTCAAAATTAAAAATATGATTATAAACTACATCCATAACTACGGAAATGCTATTTTTATGGAGAACCTGAATTAATTTTTTTAATTCATAAATTCTGGTGATTGGATTTGCTGGATCCGAGCAGTAGCTTCCTTCAGGCACGTTATAATTCTGAGGATCGTAACCCCAATTATAATTTACTGGATTTAGTTCATCTACACTTTTATATGAAAAATCAAATACAGGCATAAGCTGAATATGAGTGACTCCCAAATCTTTTATATGATTAAGGGCAGTAGGAAGTCCATCTTTATTAACAGTATTTTCTTCTGCTAAGCCTAAGAATTTTCTTTTATTTATTACACCACTGTGCTCATTAGAAGATATATCTCTAATACTCATTTCATAAATAACAGCATCAGTATAGTTATTTAATTCAGGTGACATGTCAGATTCAAAATTTTCAGGATTACTCTGCTTCAGGTCTATTATAGCTCCTCTTAAACCATTTGCTCCAACTGCATAGGCATATGGGTCTACAATTTCTCTTATGTGATTATATACATTTAATGAATAAGTATAATACTTTCCATTGAGATCTCCCATTATTGCTGCAGTCCAATATCCATTATCTTCAGCCATGGAAATTTCAATAAATGATTCATTATTATTGCTGCAATAGTTTTCATAGATTCTTACATATACAGAAGATGCTGCTGGGGACCATAAATTAAATTCAGTATAATTATTTGTATATACAATACCAAGAGCTTTTTCACAGTTATATTTTTGGTAAAATTCCTCCGTTCCGAATAGAGTAAAAAATTCTATTGGGGTTTTTATGTCATAGTAACTAATTAAATACTGAGCTTTTATATTTATCTGTTCTTTAAGTTCTATGATTATTACATCATTATCCAATCTGCATGAAGCAATGGAAACTTGCTTACCATTATTAAATACAGCAATTTTATCTATTTCCAGGTTATCAATATGATTATATTTTAATTGTATTTTATTAAAGCTTATGGCTTCTGCATATAAACCATTCATAATAAAACTCCTTTAGAAAAATAATTATTAAATACCATATACTATAATATTAGAATAATGATTTATTTGCAATTGTATTAAATGAAAACTAATTTATTAATTACCTCTATTGTAAAAATTGGTAATGAGTTATAATATTTATATACATTGCTTAGGGGATGATATTAATGAATGAGATCACCATACACTGTAATCTGCAAAGCCCGCAAAGTGTAAATACATCAATATGTGTTGAAGCAGAAAATAATGTTCAGGAAGTACTTTTATATAAGTTTATGGTAGGGTGTAATGGAACATGGAAAACTCTTAGAGATTTTGAAGCTTGCAATTCTGTCCAATGGATTCCTGATGCTGAGGGCAAATACATAATTATGGCACAGGCAAAAGAGGAGAAAAGCACAAAACCTTTTCAATATGTAACAAGGCTGGATTTTATAATAGGCAACATTGAGGAAAATCTTATAGATTCCATTGATGTGAACAAAGATACTTTTAAAATTGGGGACAAGCTGCTTTTAGATGTAATTTCAAGTTATTCTCCATTAATGTTCAGGTATTGGCTAAGGCAGAATGAAAATTGGGAATTAATTAAGGAATATTCACCAGATAATACATTAACCTGGGCAATAAAGTCTTCAGGAGAAGAAGAAATACTTGTAGAATGTAAAAGAGCAGAATCTAAAAATAATTTTGATGACTTTAAAAGTGTTAAATTTCAGGTAAGCGAAATTAAACCTCTTGAAATAACGGATTTTAAATGTTTAAGCCATGATCTTTTAGTTGGTTCTGAAATAATATTTCAGGTAAATGCTTCAGCAGATGACAGCAGGACTACTTTATATAAATTTATAAAATTAAATTCAAAGGGAAAAGCTGTATGTGTGCAGGATTATTCAACAAAAAAAATGGTAAGCTTTTACGAGAAGGAACCTGGCATATATAGATTATTGTGTTTGGCAAAGGACATGTATTCCCAAAGTGAATTTGATGACAGAGCCATAATTAACTATGAAATTAAATCATATAATAAAGTCGAAATTCAAAGCTTTACAAGTGATTTAAATTCACCTCAGATAAGCGGCAGTGAAATAGAATTAAAGGCAGTTGTAAAGGGAGGAAATGAATTACTTTATAGATATATAATTGATGGAAATTATGGAGAGGACTCAGGTTATATAAGAAATGATACCTATAAGTGGAAGGCAGATCATTATGGAACTTATAATGTAAAACTTTTAGTAAAGGACAAGCAATTTCAGGGATTAAGTGAGGATGAATCTAATTTTGAATTTATTATAGATGAAAAAAGTCATGAACCTGTAACTATAAAAAATGTAATAATTGATGGAAATATTACCAGACTTTTAACAAACAGCACTGTAAAAATAACAGCAGATGCTGAAGGAGGAAGTAAATTAAAATACTCATTTATTGTTAAAAAGGATGGCATGGATATAGAAAAAATACAGTATGGTGACTGTAACTGGGTAAATTTTACCCCTGAACAATGTGGAAACTATGAACTTGAAGTACGGGTTAAAGATAAATATTCTGAAAGGGAATTTGACAGCCACAGCACAGTTTTTTTTGAAGCTTATGATTATCTGCCTGCAAATATTGATTATGTTTTAAAACCACCAAAAGAATATTATGTCTGCGGTGACGTTATATGCTTATTAATTATCTGTGAAAATACATCAAATATTTTAGTAAAATATTTACTAAAAATAAATGGGCATAATGTAGAAGAAAGTGAATTCGTAAAAGATATGAAATATTCATTTGTGCCAAAGGTACCTGGAATTTATTCAGTTGAAATATTTGCAAAAAATATAAAAAGCAATAAGGAATTTGATTGTAAAAGGGAAGTGACCATAGCTGTAAATGATGCTATCCCAATTACAAACTGCAGATTAAAAATAGATAAAGCAAAAATTCAGATTAATGAAGGTATTACCCTTACTGCAGAGTGTGAGGGAGGCAGAAATGTTTTATATGAATTTTATGTTATGGAAAACAATGACTGGATATTAGTACAAAAATACAGCGTAAAAAATTATTATACTTTTATACCTTTTTCCAAAGGATTATGTAAGGTGCTTGCTCTTGCCAAAAGTTCCAATAAAAAGACAAGCTATGAAGATTATGCTATAATGGAATTTATGGTACAGTAAATAATTTTGTTAGGTTGGTGAAAAGTATGGAGATAAATAGCGATAAAAGCGTTCAGCAGATCCTTCAGGTACAATTATTGACTGATATGCTTAAACAGACTGCTGAAGCTTCTGGAGATTCCGGTTCATTTCAGTTAATGCTTCAAAGCCTTACAGAAGCTATTTCAAATGGTAATGGGACTTTTGACTTATCCAGCTTAGGATTAAATGAAAGTGATTTAAGCAAACTGGGATATGGTGCCGGCGAAAGATTATATAATGTTGTGAGTGATATAAATAATGGCGTGAATAGTGGGAACACTACTGTTGATAAGGCAGTAGATGCTGCATCAAAAAAATATGGAGTGGACAAAAACTTAATTATGGCAGTTATTAAACAGGAATCATCCTTTAACCCAAATGCAACTTCTGGTGCTGGTGCTGAAGGATTAATGCAGTTAATGCCTGACACCGCAAGGGAACTTGGGGTAAGCAATGCCTATGATATACAGCAGAATGTGGATGGTGGAACAAAATATTTAAGTGAGCTTCTAAGTAAGTATGGCAATGTGAAAGAACTTGCTTTGGCAGCATATAATGCAGGGCCTGGTACTTTAGCAAACAGGGGCGTTAATAATGTGCAGAATATGACAAAGCTGCCATCGGAGACAAGAAACTATGTTAATAAAGTAATGAAATATTATGGAAAATAAAGCTTACAATTTAACGGAGGACAATTTATGGAAAGATTAGATAAGGTATTATCTAACTTAGGTTATGGAACTAGAAAAGAAGTAAAATATATGGTAAAAAAGTCCATGATTGAAGTAAACGATGTAGTTGTTAAAGATAGTGGATTAGCCATTGAACCTGAAAAATGTAAAATAAAAGTTAATGGTGAGGAAGTAAACTATAGAAAGTACATTTATATTATGATGAATAAACCCAGCGGCGTTATCTCCGCAACCTTTGATAATTATGATAAAACTGTGATAGATTTATTAGATGAGGAATATAGAATATTTGACCCTTTTCCTGTAGGAAGGCTTGATAAAGATACAGAGGGGCTTCTTCTGATTACCAATGATGGAGAATTGAACCACAGACTGATTTCCCCTAAATGGCATGTGGATAAAAAATATTATGCCGAAATAAATAAGCCTGTATCTGATGATGATGTGAACGCATTTAGTCAAGGGATTGTTTTAGATGACGGATATAAATGTCTTCCTGGAAAACTTAATATTATAAAATCTGCTGAAAATGGATCAGAAGTTGAAGTTATCATACATGAGGGTAAGTTTCATCAGGTAAAGAGAATGTTTGAAAGTTTGGGGAAAGAAGTTGTATTTTTAAAAAGGATGAATTTTGGACCTTTAGAGTTGGACTCTGCACTTAAAGAGGGTAGTTATCGAGAATTGTCGCAGGAAGAAGTATCAATTTTAAAAGATATTTAATTGAAATAATATTGGTAGTTAAATTGACATATATTATGTTTAAATGAATTTATACATTCATTTAATAATTTGTTTACAATTTATTTTGCAAAAAAGCTTGATTTACTATTTTAATTTTACTATAATAATCTTGCAAGGATAAATAAAAGGAATAAATAGCCCCCTTTTTATTTATGAATAAACGGTCCATGCCCCAATGGATCGTTTTGCGTTTTTTGTAAAATTTATCAGAAGTTTAGCACCTAAAAAAGTTTTAGGGCGCAGCCCGCTGATTTATATTGATTTGCTAGTATTTAATAAAAACATTGTAAAATCCGATTTCTACTGGAAATTATAAAAAAAATTTGCATAATAAAAGCATCCTTTTTATAATAGTTTTGCACAACACAATAGAAAGGATGCCTTAAGATGAATAAAAGTTATTTAAAACAAATGCTCACCTATATTAATAAAGTATACGATATAGGTGAAAAAATCAATACCTTAGAGGATAAAAAGATAAAATCTCTAGTAAAAATTTCAACAATCACCTTTGTAGTTTTGTTTGGATTTATGCTTCAAATAAGAAGTTTCAACAGGTTAGAGCATTGGCTTAAAAAAGGTAAATTTAAAAAAGTATTACCTAAAAACACTAAAATGATTCACATTGATGCCGTTAGGCGCTGCTTAAGTGATTTTGATTTGAATGGTTTGAAAAATATTCATGATAGTATAATTAGAACTACGATAAAAAATAAGATATTTAGAAATGGTACCATAGATGGCTTAAAGGTAGTTGCTGTAGATGGTGTAGAATTATTTGAAAGTGCTAAAAAATTTTGTGACAAATGTCTTTCACGAAAGAATAAGGATGGCACTACTCGTCATTTCCACAGATCTGTAGTTTGTACTACCGTAGGTTCGGATCCCCATGTTATTTTAGGACAAGAAATGCTTGAACCTAAGAAAGATAGTTCGAATAAAGATGAAGGTGAAATCACCGGAGGTATAAGATTAATAAAAAAATTATATCGTAAATATCACCATTTTGCCGATATTATAGTAGCTGATGCTTTATATTGTAAATCTACTTGGATAAAAGAAGTCCTTTCAATAGGAATGAATGCAGTAGTAAGAGTTAAAGATGAGCGTCTTCTCATTGTAAAGGATGCATTAGCTCTATTTAAGCGCCGTGAGGCTGATAAGAAATGGATTGTAAAGCAGGGAAGTAAAGACTATACCAAAATTAAAGCTTGGGATGAAGATAATTTTGAAATATCAGATCCGACTATCAAAGTTAGATTTATAAGGTTTATAGAAGAAATTCATACTGGAGATAAGGTAGAAATTAAAGAAGGCTGGATTATAACAACAGACAAATTTGCCTCAGTAGAAACCTTGTGGAAGATAATGCACAAGAGGTGGGATATAGAAAATAATGCCTTTCATCAGCTTAAAACAGAATGGCATTTAGATCATTGCTTTCTTCATAGCCCTACGGGCGTAGAGACAGTACTGATGTTTATAATTATAGCGTTTAATCTGATGCAGTTATATTTTTTTAGATGTATCAGAGGTTTTAGAAAGAAACGGATGCTTCAAATAGATATTATTGAAGATATAAAAGATGAAAGATTTACTATAGATGACAACTGGAATAATCCAATATTTAAAAAGACTTAATATAAAAATAAAATTGGAAATCGATTATTAAAATTTCTTAGGGTAAGGGTAATTATAACTATTTTTTCGACATATCGGTCTGTTGATTTACCAGCCATGTAAGAAAGTACAATAAAATACAATTCCAGTAAAAGTAAATCTTTTACTGGAATTTAGATGCGAAATCTCTGAAAATTTATATTTAGTATGGAAAGTACTTTGAAGAAATGATAAGATAATAGATAATACTGATATTATTTGTGAGGGGTGAATACATATGGATAGCTATAAATCCAAATTAGACAGTAAAGAAATGGATTTTTTATGCCAAGCAATATTGAGCTTACAAAATAATGAAGAGTGTTATAGATTTTTCGATGATATATGTACAATTACTGAAATAAAGGCATTAGAGCAAAGACTTCAGGTTGCAAAGATGCTTAAGGAAAAAAGGACATATCTGGATATTGCTTCAACCACAGGGGCAAGTACTGCCACTATAAGCAGGGTTAACAGATGCCTGAATTACGGCAGCGATGGATATAACATTGTACTTGAAAGACTGGGCGTGAAGAAAAAGTAGTTTTTAATCTTTCTTTAAGTTATACATGTAAATAATTTGTTATAAAAGGATTATGCAGCTAAAAAATGAAAGATGCATAATCCTTTTTTATACTTTGCATAAAACATTACACAATGAAATTTCAGAAAATAAAATTTTAATGATTAAAGGTTTTATAAAATGTTATAATATTAAACAGATAGTTTTTGCGGGGTGATTGAATGGATTTAAAAAAGCTGCTAAACAAAGAGCAGTATGAGGCCGTAATAAATGTAGAAGGTGCGCTACTGATACTTGCAGGCGCTGGTTCAGGTAAAACACGAGTACTTACATATAGAATTGCTCATATGATAAATGATTTAAAAATATATCCTTCTACTATACTGGCTATAACCTTTACCAATAAGGCTGCTGGAGAAATGAGAGACAGAGTAAGAGCACTGGTAGGAAATGAGGTAGATAATATGTGGGTATCCACATTTCATTCCAGCTGCGTAAGAATACTAAGAAGGGAAATTGAAAAATTAGGCTATAATAAAAACTTTGCAATATATGACAGCTATGATCAGAAGTCACTTATAAAACAATGCATGAGTGAGCTTAATGTAAATGAAAGGGATATAACAGACAGGGAAATAATAAATAAAATTAGTGAACAAAAGGATAATTTAATATCCCCTGAAAAATACAAAAAGGAAAGTGAAGGCAATTATAGATTAAATAAGATTGCAGATGTATATATGCTATATCAGAAAAAGCTGAAAAACAGCAATGCTCTGGATTTTGATGATTTAATATATAAAGCTGTAGAATTATTTAACAAGAATCCTGATGTATTGGAATTTTATCAAAAAAAATTTAAATACATAATGGTAGATGAGTATCAGGATACAAACAAATCCCAATATGAATTTGTAAAGCTTTTGGCAAAGAAGAACAAAAACATATGTGTAGTTGGGGATGATGACCAGTGCATTTATGAATGGAGAGGGGCAGACATAAGAAATATTCTGGAGTTTGAAAAAGATTATCCAAGTGCAAAAGTCATAAAGCTTGAAGAAAATTACAGGTCAAAGGCAAATATTTTAAATGCTGCAAATAATGTAATTAGAAATAATCAAAATAGGAAAAGGAAATCTTTGAGGACAGAAAGCGATAATGGTGAAAAGATAAAAATTTATCGTGCATATTCTGATATAGATGAAGGAATGTTTATTGCCGCGGAAATAAAAAGACTTGTGAAGGAAGAACAAAGACAATTTAAAGATTTTGCAATACTATATAGAACTAATGCTCAATCTCGTATTTTTGAAGATACTTTCATTAAAACTGATATACCATACAGAATAATAGGTGGATTGAAGTTCTATGACAGAAAAGAAATAAAGGATATTATGAGTTATCTTAAGCTTATAAATAACCCCATGGATGATGTAAGTTTAAAAAGAATAATTAATGTTCCTAAAAGGAGTATTGGAGAAACCACTGTGGAAAAGCTTCAGAGTGTTGCTAATTCCATGGAAGAATGCATATATAGTGTGCTGTTGGATGTTGAAATGGTACCATCATTGACTTCAAGGGCAGTGTCTTCTATTAATAAATTTGTAAGCTTAATTAATAGCTTTATTAGAAGAAGAGATGAAATACCTGTATCAAAGCTCATTGAGGAGATATTGGAAAGTACATCTTATTTAAATGATCTTAAAAATTCAAAAAATGCAGAAGACATAAGCAGAGTAGAAAATTTAAAAGAACTTGTTTCAGCTGCTGTGGAATTTGAAAATACATCAGATGATAAAACACTGTCAGCATTTTTAGAAAAGGTTGCATTGGTTTCAGATATAGATAATTTTGATGAAGAAGCTGATACAGTTGTTCTTATGACTGTCCACAGTGCAAAAGGTCTGGAGTTTCCTATAGTTTTTATGGCTGGTATGGAAAATGGTATCTTCCCTGGTACGCAGTCTCTTTCTGATTTTGAAGAAATGGAAGAGTCCAGGAGATTATGTTATGTTGGAATTACAAGGGCAAAGGAAAAGCTGTATATGACTTCAGCAGAGTCCAGAAGGATATTTGGCAGAATGGTATCATATTCTCAATCTATGTTTATAGATGAAATTGCCCAGAATCTGAAGGAATATGCCAGCATTAAGAATACATTTTCAAATTCAGGAAGTTTTACAAACAGCTTTAACACTTATAAGAATGAAGAAAGATTCAAACATAGGGAATCATTTGTAAATACCCCTGCGGCATCAAATGAACGAGCCATGGAAAGCACTGTCAGCTCTTTAAAACCTGAAGACATATCACCTGGCATTAAAGTAAAGCATAGCAAATTTGGAGTTGGAACTATTGTCAGCATAACTAAAGATGGCAGTAATACTAAATTAACTATAGCCTTTGATAAAATGGGGATAAAGAACTTAATGCTGGGAGTTGCTCCCCTGGAAGCTGTATAGGAGTGAAATAGGTTGAATAATAATGATATTGAAAAAAGATTAAATGATATAATAAGCGAATTAAATAAATATGCCTATGAATATTATGCATTAGATAATCCAACTGTGTCTGATAAAGAATATGATAAAAAATATGATGAACTGGTTAAGCTGGAAAAAGAAAGCGGAATAGTGCTGCCATATTCTCCTACTCAGAGGATAGGAGATACGGTGCTCACTGATTTTCAAAAGTATACTCATAAAGCAAAATTATGGAGCCTTGATAAGGCTCAGGGATATGATGAGCTTGATGACTGGTTTTATAAGAATTTAAAAGCCTGGGAGTCATATAATTCTTCCCATGTGGATAAACTTCCTGAAATAAAATATATACTTACGAAAAAATTTGATGGCTTAACCATTAACATAACTTATGATGAAAATGGCATTCTGGTAAAGGCTGCTACAAGAGGCACTGGAGAAATAGGAGAGGATGTTACAGCTCAGGCCAAGACTATTAAATCCATTCCTTTAAAAGTAGATAATAATTCTGTTGTTGAAATTCATGGGGAAGCTGTTATGACAACAGAAGCATTTGAAGAGTACAACAAAAATGCACAGGTGCCTCTTAAAAACTTAAGAAACGGTGCAGCAGGAGCTTTAAGAAATTTAAATGTAAAGGAAACAGCTAGAAGAAATTTATCCGCATTTTTTTATGATGTAGGATATAATGAGGGAAAGCCATTTAAAAGTTACATGGAAATGATGAATTTTATCAAAAGACTTGGACTTCCAGTGGACAAATACATAAAAAAATGCAGTACTTTAGAGGAAATTAAGAAGGAAATAGAATATATTGGATCTATTAGAAGTTCATTGAATTACGATATTGATGGAGTTGTAATGGTAATAGATGATTTAAAAACAAGAGACATGCTTGGTTATACCATTAAATTTCCAAAGTGGGCTCTGGCCTTTAAATTTGAGGCATTGGAAACTACTACTAAACTTCTTGATGTTGAATGGAATGTTGGAAGAAGCGGAAGAGTTACACCTACAGCACTTTTAGAACCTGTAGAACTGGGAGGAGTAACTGTAAAAAGGGCAACTCTCAATAATATGGATGATATAAATAGAAAAGGTGTGAGAATTGGCTGTGAGGTTTTTATAAGAAGGTCAAATGATGTAATACCCGAAATCATGGGTATTGTTGATGAAAATCTGGATAATACTATTGCCATAGAACCTCCCAAGGTCTGCCCATATTGCAAAAGTGCAGTTGTACAGGATGGTGTGCACTATTACTGTGAAAATACTCTGTCCTGCAAGCCTCAAATGGTAAAAAGCATTGTACATTTTGGCAGCAGAGAGGCAATGAATATAGAGGGATTTAGCGAGAAAACCGCAGAACAGCTGTTTGAAAAACTGGATATAAAGTCAATTGCAGATTTATATAGAATCAAGAAAGAACAGCTCCTCACTTTAGATAAATTTGCAGACAAAAAAGCTGAAAATCTGATTCAATCTATTGAAAAAAGTAAAAAATGTGAATTAGCTTCATTTGTGTATGCATTAGGTATACCAAATGTAGGTAAAAAGACAGCAAAGGACATAGTAAATAAATTTAAAACATTACATGATTTAATGAAGGCAACTAAAGAGGAATTAACTACTGTACAGGACGTTGGAGAAATAGTTGCTGAAAGTGTAGTAGATTTTTTTAAACAGGAGAAAATAATAAAAAGTATAAATGAGTTACTAATTCTTGGAGTAAAACCATATTATATTAATGAAAAAGTTAAAGAAAGCGCCTTTAGCGGTAAAACCGTAGTTGTAACCGGCACCTTAAATAACTATAGCAGAACTGAAATTAAGGAAAAACTTGAGTCACTTGGTGCTAATGTTTCTGGAAGTGTCAGCAAAAAAACTGATTATGTTTTAGCAGGCGCAGAAGCAGGTTCAAAATTAACAAAAGCAGAACAGCTTGGAGTAACTATTATAGAT
Organism: Clostridium sp. JN-9; assembly: GCF_004103695.1. Taxonomy (NCBI): domain Bacteria; kingdom Bacillati; phylum Bacillota; class Clostridia; order Eubacteriales; family Clostridiaceae; genus Clostridium; species Clostridium sp. JN-9. The sequence goes on from NZ_CP035280.1 coordinate 663,218, forward strand.
GAGCAGCAGTTTGAAAAGTTAATTAATAATTAATATTATATTTAGAGTTTCCCCAAAATTAATATCTTGAATTAAGGTTATCCTACTAATTCTAGTACCTGAGCCATAATTAGTTGTTGTGTAGTCTTGGTTTTGGAAACCGGTTTAATAAAATTTTTAATACCAGTATGCGTTTTCTTTAATACTGCATAAATACCATCAGCTAATGCATAATAATTAAAATCAGGTATATCATAAATACGCTTAGATATGTTTTGAATGCATATGATTAATGCACTTTCTCCTCTTTTTTCTGAAAGTGTTGCAGCAAAACCTATAATTAAGGTTAGAAATAAATTCATAGTTCTTATTGAATTTAAACTTCTTACTCTTATATTTTCAAAATCAAACTGCTGTTTTTTAAATCTGAAATATTCTTCTATCTTCCAACGTTTAATGTAAACCTTAATTATAGCTAAGGTTAATTTCTTATCATTAGGCTTAATATTGCTGATAAGCATCATAGGTATTTTGCCAAAGCCTCTTATTACTACAAGTGTAAGAGGCTTATCAGGTATATCTGGCAATGTTATTTGTATAAAGCTAAATTTGCATTTTTTAGCCCTACCAGCTTTATTGGTGACTATAGTCGAAAACTTTCCTTTATACTTGTTTGCAAGTTTAAGTATATTCATAACTTTACCATTATGAATAACATTTCTATTGCCTTTTGCTCGAATAACAAAGTTTTCTTTATTATCTATAAAGTATTCATAAAACTTTCTGCTATCATAACCCCTATCAAGAGCTTTAATGCCCTTATTATTAAAACTTTGTCTAATAAAATTTAATCCTTTAAAAGTTTCTTCATTCTCACTTACAAAGCCTTTTTCAATGTTTGAATACATTTTTGAGTACACAGATATAGGCATACTATACTTACTTGTAAGTGCAGCAATTTCAAGACAATTATATCCATTGACATTGGTTTCACCTGTGCTGCCATCACGTACCTTGCCCATAGCTTCTAAAACTTTACTATTACGTTTTGTGATTTCAGAACCATCAACGCAAAATACTGTATTGTCATTAATGTATGGTTTTATTTCAGAAATGTAGTTGTTTATTACAACACTTTGTTTATCAAACGTTCTAAGGTTATTAGAAAGTCTTTCAATGGTTTTCTTTAAAGAGATATCCTCTTTAAGAGCTCTTGATATGCCACTTAAAAGCACAGTCTGGCTTTCTGAAATTCCATAAATCATCTGTGCAATAAATTTATAATTAGGTCTTGATAAATTTATTGAGATTTTTTTTGAAAAAGTTAATAATTTTCTTTTTATTTGGTACGATAATTTGCTATAATTAATCATGAATAAAACATCTCCATCTGCTATTGATTTTTGTTTTGTCGCAAATTCATTATATCAAAACAATGGACTGTTTTATTCATTTTTTATGCAATTTTATAAATCTGTGGATAGTTTTAAATCTTAAATTTACTTATCCACAGGTTTTATTTAAATAGTCTTTTAAAAAAAGGGGAAACTCTAAAAATATTATATGACTTTACAAGTAATATTATAAAGTATAATATAATATTAGCTTTATTTTGTTAATCTTTTTACAAGATAATTATAATAAAGTTTTGTGCACTTTTGGAGGTTAATATGAGAAAAACAATAAATTTATTAGGGTGGGTTTGTGTATTCTTCACAATAGTAAGTATTGTATTAACATTGCTTACCACTTATCAGTTTACATATGTTAAATATTTTAATGGATATTACACTCTTCAATGGAGTATGTTTTTCACAATGATTGTATGGGCAATTAAATTATTTGATTTTAAGAGTAATTTTAATGGCAAATTTTATCCAATAGTATGTACAATAATAGCTGCAGGAGCATTGTTTTTTATTTTTATGAAAGTTTATTAGATTTACAAACTAAAGTATTTGACTTCTTAATTTGAGTTGTCAGGTACTTTTCGTTTTTATTATATGTATATTAAGTTTTTTTGTGGTAAAATAGAAATGTTAATTTCTCGGATAATTATAAAATATATATGGAAAAGAGGGATATTATGTCAGTTTCAAAAAAAGATGTGGAATATGTTGCAGAGCTTTCCAGACTGAACTTTTCTGAAAAGGAAAAAGAAAGCTTAGTTGGAGATTTAAATCAGATATTAAATTATATGGATAAACTAAATGAACTTAATACAGATAATGTAGATATTATTGTAAATCCTTACTATATTGAAAACAAATTCAGAGAAGATGAAGTGCAGGAATCTATGGATCTTAAGAGTGTTATAGAAAATGCACCACAAAATCTTGAAGAATATATAGTAGTTCCTAAGATAATTGAATAGATAAGAAATGGAGGTCAAGATTACATATGGAATTAAATAAGCTAACAGCCCACCAATTGAAAGATTTAATTGCCAAAAAGGAAGTTAAAGTTGAAGAAGTAACCAAGGCTTATATTGATAGAGTAAAAAGTATAGATGATAAAACAGGAGCATTTTTGTATCTGGCTGAAGAAGAAGCAATAAATCATTCAAAATTACTGGATGAAAAAATATCAAAAAATGAAAATTTAAATGCATTAAGCGGAATTCCCGTTGGAATAAAGGATAATATAAGTGTTACAGGTATGCAGAATACCTGTGCTTCAAAAATTCTTTTGGGGTATAAGTCGCCTTATGATGCTCATGTTATTGAAAAAATAAAAAAGGCAGATGGAATAATAATAGGAAAGCTTAATATGGATGAGTTTGCAATGGGATCATCTACTGAAAACAGTGCCTTTAAATTAGCAAGGAACCCATGGAACTTAGAAACAGTACCTGGAGGATCTTCAGGGGGATCTGCAGCAGCAGTAGCTGCATGTGAAGCACCTTTATCACTTGGAACAGATACAGGCGGATCTGTCAGGCAGCCTGCTTCACTTTGCGGAGTTGTTGGATTAAAGCCTACCTATGGAAGAGTTTCCAGAAGCGGAGTAGTTGCCTTCGGATCAACTTTGGATCAGGTAGGTACCTTTGGTAAGGATGTAGAGGATTGTGCACTTTTAACGCAGTGCATTGCTGGAATGGATTCTAAGGATTTTACAACTACAGATATACCTGTTGATAATTATAAAGACAGCCTGCAGAAGGATTTAAAAGGGAAAAAAATAGGTATACCAAAGGAATTTTTCAAAGAAGGACTAGATGATGGAGTTAGAAAGGCCGTAGAAGAAGCTATAAAGGTATTAGAGGAAAATGGTGCAGAGGTAAAGCCATGTTCTCTGCCATTAGCTGAATATGGCTTGTCAGCATATTATGTTATTGCCTGTGCTGAAGCTTCATCTAATCTTGCAAGATTTGACGGAATCAGATATGGACATAGGACCAAAGATCCAAAGGATTCTATAGATATATACTTTAAGTCAAGAAGTGAAGGCTTTGGAGACGAAGTAAAGAGAAGGATAATGCTTGGAACATATGTGCTTTCAGCAGGATATTATGATGCATATTATAAAAAGGCATTAAAGGTTAGAAATTTAATTAAACAGGATTTCCAAAGGGTATTTAAAGAGTTTGATGCAATAGTGTCTCCTACATCTCCAACTACAGCATTTAAAATTGGAGAAAGAAAAGAAGATATTTTGGCTATGTATTTATCAGATATATATACAGTGCCTGTTAATGTTGCCGGAGTTCCTGCAATTTCAGTACCATGTGGTTTTTCAAATGGATTGCCTGTGGGTCTTCAAATTATAGGAGATTATTTCAAAGAGGACACACTTTTTAATGTGGCATACAGCTATGAACAGTCAACTAAATGGCATAACATGCTAGCGGATTTATAGAAGGGAGTGGAATACTTACATGGAATTTGAACCAGTTATAGGATTAGAAGTTCACGTTGAACTTTCAACAAAAACTAAAATCTACTGTGGATGCAGTACTGAATTTGGAGGAAAGCCTAACAGCCATGTGTGCCCAATCTGCTTAGGCCTGCCAGGCGCATTACCTCAGTTAAATAAAGAAGTAGTTTCCTATGCCATTAAGGCAGGACTTGCTTTAAATTGTGAAATAACCAAGGTATGCAGAATGGATAGAAAAAATTACTTTTATCCAGACTGCCCTAAAAATTACCAAATTACTCAGGATGAATTTCCTATATGCAGAAATGGATTTATTGAGATAGAATTAGAAAATGGCAGTGTTAAAAAAATAGGTATTGAAAGGATACATATGGAGGAGGATGCAGGAAAACTTCTTCATACACCAGCTGGAACTCTTGTGGATTTTAACAGAGCTGGAGTACCACTTATAGAAATAGTTTCTAAGCCTGATATAAGGTCTGCTGAGGAAGCTACTTTATATCTGCAGAAACTTAAAAGCATTTTATCATCAGTAGGTGTTTCTGACTGCAAAATGGAAGAAGGATCTTTAAGATGCGACGGAAATATATCTGTTATGCCAAAAGGGAGCAGTGTATTTGGTGTAAGAAGTGAAATAAAGAACGTTAACTCATTTAAGTCATTGGAGAAAGCATTCCAATATGAATTTGAAAGACAGACAAAAGCAATAGAAAATGGAGAAAAGTTAACCACTGAAACCAGAAGGTGGGATGAAGCAGCTGGAATTACATCAATTATGAGAAGCAAAGAGGCCGCAAATGATTATAGATACTTCCCTGAAGGTGATTTAGTTACCATAAATATAAGTGATGAATGGATTGAAAATGTAAGAAAGACTATACCTGAACTTCCACATGAAAAGAAAGAAAGATTTATAAAGGAGTTTGGTATACCTAAATATGATGCTTCTGTGCTTACATTAACAATGGACATGGCAAATTACTTTGAAGATACAGCTAAGCTGAGCGGGGATCCTAAGGCTGCATCAAACTGGCTCATGGGTGACATTTCCAGACTAATGAATGAGAAGTTAATGAGCGTTAATGATTTGAAGTTTACTCCAAAACAACTTGCACAGTTAATTAAACTTATTAATTCATCAACTATATCTAACAATATAGGTAAAAAAGTCCTTCAATATATGTTCGAAACTGGTGAAGATCCAGATAAAATTGTTAAAGAAAAGGGACTTATTCAAAATAGCGATGAGGGTGCTATATTAGAAGTAGTAAAAAAGGTATTAGATGAGAATACTCAATCTGTAGAGGATTATAAAAACGGCAAGAAAAGAGCTGTTGGCTTTGTTATTGGACTTGTAATGAAGGAAACAAAAGGAAAAGCTAACCCTAAAATAGTTAATAAATTAGTTAATGAAGAGATAAATAAAAGATAAAAAGAAGGCCTTATGGTCTTCTTTTTAAATATCTTTATTATTATCATCATCTTTTTTATCATCATTTTTCTTTCCTAACATATAAACATTCTGAGTAAGTTTCTCCATTAGGTAATTTTTGTATTTTAATTGATTTAATATCTGATTTAAGGATATAAAACCCCAAATTAAAACAAGGATAATGGTGCACATTGTAATTATACCTAAAATTTCAATAGCTAACAGCATGTAAACTAACCTCCAAAACATTTACAATTATTTCATTAAATATTATAACACATAATTTACTGGTAAAATGATATTAATTTAAATTATTATATGTTTAATTTTAAGCTTTTATTTTATATATTGAAATAAGTTATATAAAGGTTTTCCCACATATACTATAGTAGACACATTTTTGGAGGTAATTAAGTGAATTTTATTGACACTCTATATTTAAAAATAAGAAGTAAGGAAATTGTAAAAGCAAAAAGTAAGCTAAAGAAATTAACGGTTAACACTATTACCGACAGTATTACTAAAAGTTGCTGGAAAAACAATATTCAATATGATATTATTTTAAAAAATTCAGAGGAACTTTTAATCAGGCTGGAAGGAAGAGGTAAAGTATGGTTACTGAAATATGATAAAAAAGCCATGATCTTTTATGATGAATTTGATAGATTTTTAAATTACATGGATATCTATAAAGCTGAAAATGGCATTTACATTACAATAGGTGTTTTTGAACCAAAAATAATAAAAAGCTGCCACCATATTTTCTTAAATGATGTAAGGTTAATAGATAACGTTAAATTTATAAAGGAACAGCTTGGATATTGTAAAAAATGTGAGGAAGTATTTAAATATGGAAAGCTAAATTTTTATTCTTATCTGCCGAATTAAAATATTATTTATTATGTTTATTTTAGTCATAAATGTCAATAATTAAACATAAAAGATAAACTATATTGCATTTATGGAGATAACATTTATGAAAAAGCTTTTATGTATTTTATTAATTTTATGTCTTTGCGGCTTAAATGGATGTGTTGAAAAAAAGAAAGCAGTAATAAGCAATGATAATTATGACAATTCCATAATTTATAATATTGGTAAAATACCAGATAGCCTTTTCTCTTTAGATAATAAAACGGACAGCAGTATTCTGCCTGCTCTTTTTCAGGGGCTTGTTAAATATGATAGTAATAATAATATAGAAGGGGCTCTGGCTGAGAAATATATTATTAGTGATGATAAATTAACTTATAAATTTATCATTAGAAGTGATGCTAAATGGAGCGATGGAAGCAAAATAACAGCAAATGATTTTGTTAACTTTTTTAAGGAATATATAAAAAGAAATATTGATAATAATGATAATTTAGATTGTATCTTTGGAGTAAAGGAATATAGAACATCCCAAAACAGCTTTAGTAATGCTGCAATTAATGCAGTGGATGAAAATACATTTCAGATAAGATTAAATTATCCTTGTGATTATCTGTTAAGTATGCTTACTTTACCAGAATATACTTTAAGGAATATTGACACTAATCTGGATAAATGGAAGGATAATTATAAGCAGATAAAATATTCAGGCCCATATATAATTAAATCTATTGATTCTAAGGGCAATATAAATTTAGATAAAAATAACTGCTACTGGCATAAGGATAATGTAATAAACAGCAATTTGGTTTTTTCTACAATAGATAATGATGAAGCTGCCTTTGCAAATCTCATTACCGGGAAAATAAATGTCTTAAGGGATCCTCCAATAAATCAAATTGGAGATTTAAAATCAAATGACAGTATAAACTTTTTAAAGGGAAACACTATAGCAGCTTTAGCATTTAATTTAAACAGAAAACCTAGTGACAGCAGTAATATATATACATTGAATAATGATTTCAGAAGTGCTGTATCCTTATATTTAGACAGAGGTACAATATGCAGTGACATATTAAAAAATAAATATGATCCCTCAGTTAATTATCTAAACTATAACGATAATGCCTCACTAAATAAAGCATATTTTCAAAAGAAAAGTTCTAGTGATAAGGCAGATGAATTAATTGAAAAAATTAAATTACCTAAGGGGCATACATTTGATTTAATATATGTGGACTCTATAGAAAATAAATTATTATGTGATACTGTGATTTCTCAAATTAATAATGACAAGCTGAATTTAAATATACATGCAGCAGCCTGCAATGAGGAAGAATACAAACAAAGAATAACTACTGGGAAATATGATATGGCACTTATAGAAATTCATAAGGATTTTGATTCTCCAATATCATTATTAAAAAAGTGGGAAAAGAATTCGCCATTTAACAGCTTTGGATATAATAATGAAAAGTTTAATAATATTATGGTAAAATTGAATTTTGAAAAAAATGATAATATAAAAAGTCAGTATATTCATGATGGAGAAGATATACTAATGAATGAACTCCCATTTATACCTGTAGGTATTAAAAGAAATATTTTGTGTAGTAAGAATAATATAAATGGTTTATTTATTAATAAAAATGAAAACTTAATTTTTGAAGGAGCCTATATTACGAAATAAAAAGAAAACAGCTGCTTTTATTGGCTGTTTTCTTTATTTTTGTATTGCCTTTTAGGAGAAAAATATGCACAATCATTACTTATACCACAAATCAATGATCCAGGGATAATGTGATTTAAGGTGCATTTGCCGTTTTCCTCAAATTCACATTTATTTGAGCAATTGATGTTCATCATAATAAATACCTCCCAAATTACAAATACAAATATTTAAGAGTATATCTACTATCTTAACCTAAGTTCTGCTATGATATGTCTATTAATTGTTTCTAAAGTTGTAAATAGAAAGAAACAGCATCAAATATGAATTTTAAAAACATACTTGATGCATAAATGCTAAGTAATTTTATTCAATTCATCATTATCCTTTCGTATATTTCCCTTAGGCTTTAAACAGAATAAAATTAAAAATACACACAATAAGTATCTATTTGTATCAAAGGTAAGCTTTCCCTGTTTAAAAATCTGCTTTTTAGAATTATATACAATGGATTTTAGTAAAATAGGGGCAGCTTCAGCACTTTCCGGAGTAGGAATAGTAGCCATCCTATAATTTATTTCATCTAATAGGTCTTTTGAATTTAATGAAAGATTTAAATATCTTTCAGCCATGCTGGCAGTTGGTGCTTCAGGCCAGCTTGGAGCTAATCCTGAATTTACTACCATGTTTTTATATACATCCATAATAATATTATCATTGTCTGCTTTGTTTTCCCCATCTGAGAAATAAAAACACAAAGATAAAATATATAAAATTACTTCTGTACAGTAATATTCCATATCGTTCTTATTGGGATTCTTAACAAAAATGCTGTGCTCATCATCGTAAATATCTAAAATTTTAGAAGCCATATTATTAGCAAAATTATCAAATTTCAATATACCAAAGTTCTTATAAAACAGCCTGCAGTTTATATAAGTTAATAAATCAGATTCCATATTTTTTGAATCAAGGACTAATGGATTGTATCTGCTTAATAATAAATCCATAACATCTAAAATCAATGCTCTGTTTTCTGTATCATTGCAGTAATTAAAATATATATTTAATCCCAGGCATATTTTAGAAAGCTCATCTGTAGAAACTGTATATATTTCCTCCTTAAAATTCATAATCATATTAAGTATATCTTTAGAAAATACTCTATAACTTTGACTAATGCTATCATTTAGCATAATTGAATACCTATAATAGGCATCCATCATAAGAATATGGTCTGAAAACCTAAATTTTTCATTTTTATTTTCCAATTTGGTTTCATCAAATAATTCATCACTTGAATCTACCTTATCGGTGAAAACACCTTCTGGTGTTCTTAAGTTAGCAGCATAAAATTCCAGTTGTTTTCTGGCTAAACCTTTGTATAATCTACCTAAATTGTATTTTTCGGAATCTATACCCTTAAAGCCATCATAGTATTCAGCCATTTCCAGTATTGACAATGTCATTAAACTATTAGAAAAAATATTAAATTCTTTTTTAAATTTTTTATAGTTTAATGAAAGCACATTGTTTTCTAAATCAAGTTTGCAATTCCCCTTTTTATACACACATAAAAGTGGAGAATTTGATTTAAATATGTTAATATCAAATTTGGATGTACTTTTTAGTAAATCTTTTGTGGGAATTGTTAGTCCACATTTTGAATTTAGTACAAGATATTTTAATGATTCTTTTGAAAAGTAGAAAAGTTGATTTTCAATATTTTCTCTTTTTAAAGAATTCATCCTTAAAAATGGACCAATATATTTCAAAATATCCACCTACCATAAATTAATCCTTATATAAATAATATGACAAAAAAATTAAAATAGTGCTTGTACAATTCTATGAAAGGAAGATTTTTATGAAAAGCGGAAAATTAGATTGGGATATTTTAAAGAATATAATTGACAATTCAAGAGGAGCTGCACGAGAAGAGGTTAGAATCAGAAGCGGTATTGGTGAAGACTGCAGTGTGGTAAAGTTTGGTCAGTATGAATGTGTTTTATCTACAGATCCAATAACTGGAGCTCAATTAAATTCTGGAAAATTAGCAGTTAATATAAATTGTAATGATGTAGCCTCTTGCGGGGTTGAGCCTTTAGGTATCCTTGTAACAATATTGGCTCCTGAGAAAACAGAACTAAAGCAGATAAAAGATTTAATGACTGAAATAAGCAGTGAAGCAAAAAAGTTAAATGTGGAGATACTTGGGGGTCATACTGAGGTAACTGCTGCCGTTAATAAAATGATAATATCATGTACGGTAATAGGCAGAACACTTAGCGGAAAAGCTGTGGCTACCAGCGGGGCTGAGTGTGATGATGATATTATTGTTACAAAAGACCTATGCCTGGAGGGAACAAGTATAATTGCAAATGATTATACACATCTATTAAAAGATTTTTTAACTGAAAATGAAATAAATGAAGCAAAGAAATATATGGATAATATAAGTGTTTTAAAAGAAGGCAAATTATGCGGTGAATTTGGAGTTCACTCCATGCATGATATTACTGAGGGTGGAATATTAGGAGCCATCTGGGAGGTTGCAGAAGCCAGTAAAACAGGATTTGAAATTTTTACAGACTCAATTCCACTAACAGCAGTAAGCAGTAAGATATGCAATAGGTTTAATATTGATCCTCTTAGATTTATTTCCTCAGGAAGTATGCTTATTACTGCAGCACATGGAGAAAAGCTGATTAAAATTTTAAGAGAAAATGGAATTAAAGCCACTATTATTGGAAAAATTACAAAGGATAAAGGTATATTAGTTAATTCAGATAAAAAAGTTGAAGTTTCCCCGCCAGAAAGAGATGAATTATTTATTTTCAAGGAAAGATATAAATAAGCAATCTGCTAAACATAATGAAAGGAGAAATACTTATAAACAATAAGTATCAGGAAAGTTATGAGAATTGATGGAAGAAAGAATGATCAAATAAGAAATGTTAAGATTACAAGAAATTACACAAAATATGCAGAAGGTTCAGTTTTAGTAGAAAGCGGAGATACAAAAGTCATCTGTACTGCATCTATTGAGGAAAAGGTGCCTGTATTTTTAAAGGGAAAGGGAGAAGGCTGGATTACATGTGAATACAATATGCTTCCAAGAGCAACACAAGTAAGAAAACCACGTGATATCAGCAGAGGGAAAATAGATGGAAGAACCATGGAGATCCAAAGACTCATAGGAAGAGCATTAAGGTCTGTAGTGGATTTAAAAGCACTTGGCGAAAAAACCATATGGATTGACTGCGATGTAATTCAGGCAGATGGAGGGACAAGAACTGCTTCAATATCGGGGGCCTTCGTAGCACTTGTGGATGCAGTAAACAAAATGCATAAAAAATCTCCATTTAATATTTATCCTGTAAGAAATTTTGTAAGCGCTGTCAGTGTTGGTATTGTTAATAATGAGAAGCTTTTGGATCTTTGTTATGCAGAGGATTCAAATGCTATGGTGGATATGAATGTAGTATTAACTGATAAAAATGAGTTTATTGAAATACAGGGAACAGGAGAACAAAGGCCTTTTTCAAGACATGAGCTTAATGAACTGCTTGATTTGGCAGAAAAAGGAGCAAAACATATTATTGATGTTCAAAAGAACAGTTTAAAAATGGATTCATTATGGATAGGGACAGGTGATGAAAAATGAAGAGATTAGTAGTAGCCAGCAATAATCAGCATAAAATTGAGGAAATTAAGGCAATGCTTAGTAAGTACAATATATCTATAATTTCATTAAAGGAAGCAGGATTAGATATTGATGTAGAGGAAGATGGAAATACATTCATGGAAAATGCATATAAAAAGGCCTTTGAAATATCAAAAATACTAAAAGATGACATGATATTAGCAGATGATTCAGGATTAATGGTGGATGCATTAGGAGGAGCGCCTGGAATATATTCAGCCAGATTCAGCGGAGAACATGGAAATTATAAAAAGAATAATGAAAAATTAAAAGCTTTAATGCTTGGGAAACCAAAGGAGGAGAGAAAGGCTCAGTTTGTATGTGCTATGGTGTTAATAGCAGGTAAAAAACAAATAATTAAGGTACATGGAAGTATAAATGGATATATAATAGAAGAGGAAAAGGGACATAGTGGTTTTGGGTATGATCCATTATTCTATGTTCCTGAATATGGTCTCACATTTGCAGAGATGGATGCCTCATTTAAAAATAAAATAAGTCATAGAAGGAAAGCATTGGAAAAATTAGATAAGGAAATTAAGGGTATAATACAGGAGGAATAAAATTTGTTAATCGGGGTTATTAGTGATACTCACAGATATGTATGGATAATAGAGAATGCTGTTAAAAAACTAGGAAATATAGACTTGCTAATTCATTTAGGAGACAATGTTCAGGATGTGAAAGAAATAGCCAAATATTACACAGGACCAATATTAAATGTAAAGGGGAATTGTGACTTTTCTGTAGATACTCCTGGGGAAATAATTGAAGAAATTGCAGGAAAGAGATTTTTTATAACTCATGGTCACAGATATGATGTTAAGTCTGATATGTCAAGGTTAAAGTATAAAGCACTGGAAGTACAAGCAGATGTGGTTCTTTATGGACATACTCATATATCACAAATTGCATATGAAAATGGCATCTGGTTTATAAATCCAGGAAGTCCGGCTATTTCTCGGGATGGCTTTAATAGTGTGGCTTTAATAGATATTACAGATGGAAAAATCAATGCCAGTATTAAAGCAATATAGGCAGAAAATCAAAAAAGTTTAAATTAAGTATTGACGAATTTAAATATATCGTGTAGAATAATCTATGTTGTCGGGAGTTAACAAAGCTTCTGATTCATCGGGGTGTAGCGCAGATGGGAGCGCGCGTGGTTTGGGACCATGAGGTCGCAGGTTCAATCCCTGTCACCCCGACCAACTTATACAGTTAAGAGTTAACAGTTAAGAGTTGGAAGTTAAGAGTTAATAGTTGGAAGCCGACAGTTAAGAGTTATGAGTTAAAAGTTATTTGACAGTTAATAAAGTTTTTCTGCTTAGCAGAAAAACAACATAATTTGTTATTTAATCTTTAATCTTTATTTTAATTGTGCGGGTGTAGCTCAATGGTAGAGCGCTAGCCTTCCAAGCTAGTTACGAGGGTTCGATTCCCTTCACCCGCTCCAAATAACTTAGTAATAAGTTATCTGCGTCTTTAGCTCAGTTGGATAGAGCAACGGCCTTCTAAGCCGTGGGCCGGGGGTTCGAATCCCTTAAGACGCACCATTATGGTGAATGTAGTTCAGCTGGTAGAGCGCCAGATTGTGGTTCTGGTTGTCGAGGGTTCGAGTCCCTTCATTCACCCCATTTTGGGATGTCGCCAAGCGGTAAGGCACGGGACTTTGACTCCCGTATTCGTAGGTTCGAATCCTGCCACCCCAGCCAATGGTTTACTAGCTCAGTTGGTAGAGCACATGACTTTTAATCATGGTGTCCGGGGTTCGATTCCCCGGTAAGCCACCAAATATTTCAGTTATGAGTTGGAAGTTAAAAGTTAAGGGTAATTTAAATTTTCTGCTTAGCAGAAAAATAACATAGATTGTTATTTAATTAAAGTATGCAGGTGTGGCGGAATTGGCAGACGCACTAGACTTAGGATCTAGCGCCTACGGCGTGCAGGTTCAACTCCTGTCACCTGCACCAACTAATACAGTTAAAAGTTAAGAGTGGTAAGTTAAAAGTTAAAAGCTTATAGTTAAGAGTGGATATTTAACAGTTAAAGGTTGATAGTTGAAAGTAATTGAGGTTTTTCTGCATAGCAGAAAAACAACATAATTTGTTCTTTGTTATTTAATCTTTAATCTTTGTTTTTAATTGTGCGGGAGTGGCTCAGTGGTAGAGCGTCACCTTGCCAAGGTGAACGTCGCGGGTTCGAATCCCGTCTTCCGCTCCAATATACCGTGTTTTGCGGGTGTAGCTCAATGGTAGAGCGCTAGCCTTCCAAGCTAGTTACGAGGGTTCGATTCCCTTCACCCGCTCCAGATAACTTAATAATAAGCTGTTTGCGTCTTTAGCTCAGTTGGATAGAGCAACGGCCTTCTAAGCCGTGGGCCGGGGGTTCGAATCCCTTAAGACGCACCATATGCACCATTAGCTCAGTTGGTAGAGCACCTGACTCTTAATCAGGGTGCCCAGGGTTCGAGTCCCTGATGGTGCACCATTTTTTTATCTTTTTTCGGGGTGTAGCGCAGATGGGAGCGCGCGTGGTTTGGGACCATGAGGTCGCAGGTTCAATCCCTGTCACCCCGACCAACTTATACAGTTAAGAGTTAAGAGTTAACAGTTGGAAGTTAAGAGTTAATAGTTATTGAAGTTTTTCTGCTTAGCAGAAAAACAACATAAATTGTTCTTTGTTATTTATTCTTTAATCTTTATTTTAAATGTGCGGGTGTAGCTCAATGGTAGAGCGCTAGCCTTCCAAGCTAGTTACGAGGGTTCGATTCCCTTCACCCGCTCCATATAACTTAGTAATAAGCTGTTTGCGTCTTTAGCTCAGTTGGATAGAGCAACGGCCTTCTAAGCCGTGGGCCGGGGGTTCGAATCCCTTAAGACGCACCATATGCACCATTAGCTCAGTTGGTAGAGCACCTGACTCTTAATCAGGGTGCCCAGGGTTCGAGTCCCTGATGGTGCACCAGTAAAGTGAATATAAATTTATTCACTTTTAATGGTTTACTAGCTCAGTTGGTAGAGCACATGACTTTTAATCATGGTGTCCGGGGTTCGATTCCCCGGTAAGCCACCAGTATTTCAGTTAAGAGTTGAAAGTTAAGAGTTGAAAGTTAAGAGTTAAAAGTTGTAGGTTAAGAGCAATTAAAGTTTTTATGCTTAGCAGAAAAACAACATAATTTGTTCTTTGTTATTTATTCTTTAATATTTGTTTTTAGTTGTGCGGGAGTGGCTCAGTGGTAGAGCGTCACCTTGCCAAGGTGAACGTCGCGGGTTCGAATCCCGTCTTCCGCTCCAGTTTTAGTATGGCGCATGATAATATTTAATAAGCGCCCATAGCTCAGTTGGATAGAGTTACGGACTTCGAATCCGGAGGTCGCAGGTTCGACTCCTGTTGGGCGCACCAGAGTCGTTGATATAGCAAGCTTTACAGAAATGTAAAACTTGCTACTTTTATTTTTTCCCACACTTTTCTCTTGATTTAAACACAATAATTGATGATGCCATCTCATATGTTATGATATAATTACTATAAGAAAGTGTTGTTATTTACCAAATAGAGGAATTGCTTAATTATGTAAGCAAATTATTATTATAATAATGAGAAATCTGTAAATAACTTGAGGCGATTTGATGGCAAGTAATAAATTTTATGCAGTAAAAAAAGGAGTAGTTCCGGGCATATATGCAACTTGGGGAGAATGTCAGCAAAACATTAATGGCTTTTCTGGCGCCGTTTATAAAAAGTTTTCAACTAAAGAAGAAGCCGAGGAATTCATGAAGGCAGGAACTAAATTTAATATAATTGAAGATGAAAAAATAGAACGTGTTTATTCAAAATCAGAGGCTATTGCATATGTAGATGGAAGCTATGATGATCGTAAAAAAGAGTATGCATATGGTGCTGTTATATTTTTTGATGGTGGTCAAATGCAATTTGCAGAAAAGTTTTCAGATGAAAAAATGGTTAAAATGAGAAATGTAGCAGGAGAAATCGAAGGTGCAAAGCGCGCAATGAGGTTTTGTTTTGAAAATAAAATTAAAAGCATAGATATAGCATACGATTATGAAGGAATAGAAAAATGGTGTACTGGGGCATGGAAAACTAAAGAAGAAGGTACTAAAGAATATAAGAAATTTTATAATGTTATAGCAAAGTCAGTAGCTGTTAATTTTGTTAAGATAAAAGCACACAGTGGAAATAAATATAATGATTTGGCAGATGCTTTAGCAAAAGGCGCATTAGGGCTAAATACCACGGAGAATATTTGTATGTATGATAATGGGATTGCAGCTAATAAAATAAAATATGATAATTTGGTATCTATATTAGAATTATTACAGGAAGATTTTAAGGATTTTAAGAGGGGTAAAGAAACAGAAATACCTTATGGGATACAATTCGAGATATCCATACAAAATCCTACTAAGCAAAAATTAAAAATCAGCTACTATCAAAGTAAAAATAAGTTATGGATACAAGGGAAAAAAGAAGATTTATTTAATAGATTATCATCATACATAATTGAGTTATTAGAAGTTGATGAAATCCCTAAATTTTTAAATACTGTTCATAATTTAGATGTTGACAAGGACATAATAGAAAGTGAGTTTGAAAGTTATTTTCCTAATTCATATAACTTGATACCATGTGAGCTAAATAATTATTTGCACCAAGCTGTATATAACTTACATATAATGGGTAATGTGTATGCAGCAGACTTTTTAGCAGAACCAGCAATAAGATCATTAGAACCTGTATTAAAAATTGCTTTAAAAGATAATGGAATACCTATACGTAAAGATGGAAATGATTATGATAGCTTTTTTGTATTTGAAAGACAGGGGAATAGATATGTCTTGAAAGACGAATATAAAAAAGAAAGGCACTCAAAAGAGTTACTACATTATATAAGTGAATGCTATACATTTCTTAGAGAAAATAGACATACATTATTCCATTGGGATGACCCTACGGCATCAATTGATACAACTGGAATTTTAAGAACTACAGAGGAAGCTCAGACTTTAATAAAGAACTCAATTAAACTAATTGATACATATTATAAAATAAAAAATAATTAATATAAAGAAAGGTTTATTAGTATTGAATTTGATAGTGATATATCTTTAAAAGATATAAAAATGAATTTTGTAAATATAAAAAAGTTAATTTTATTAGATCTCATTTTGGAGTAAAGTGAATATTCTTAATAGACTTAAGAGCCTTTTAACAGTGCTCTTTTTTTTATGCATAAAAATGCCTTGTATTGGGAAATATAATACAGAAAGGAGATTGGTAATTGTGGGGAGTAATGATAAAGAAAAGAATAATTTACAAAGTTCATCAAAGACTTTAGAAAATACAGTGCTAGCTTATGGATATACAGGTTTGGGATTAAATATAATTGCAGATGGTGCAACTGAATCTAGAATTGGAAAAGAAGCAGGAGATAAGGAAAATAAACATCGAATATATTAGAGTTTCCCCTTTTTTTAAAAGACTATTTAAATAAAACCTGTGGATAAGTAAATTTAAGATTTAAAACTATCCACAGATTTATAAAATTGCATAAAAAATGAATAAAACAGTCCATTGTTTTGATATAATGAATTTGCGACAAAACAAAAATCAATAGCAGATGGAGATGTTTTATTCATGATTAATTATAGCAAATTATCGTACCAAATAAAAAGAAAATTATTAACTTTTTCAAAAAAAATCTCAATAAATTTATCAAGACCTAATTATAAATTTATTGCACAGATGATTTATGGAATTTCAGAAAGCCAGACTGTGCTTTTAAGTGGCATATCAAGAGCTCTTAAAGAGGATATCTCTTTAAAGAAAACCATTGAAAGACTTTCTAATAACCTTAGAACGTTTGATAAACAAAGTGTTGTAATAAACAACTACATTTCTGAAATAAAACCATACATTAATGACAATACAGTATTTTGCGTTGATGGTTCTGAAATCACAAAACGTAATAGTAAAGTTTTAGAAGCTATGGGCAAGGTACGTGATGGCAGCACAGGTGAAACCAATGTCAATGGATATAATTGTCTTGAAATTGCTGCACTTACAAGTAAGTATAGTATGCCTATATCTGTGTACTCAAAAATGTATTCAAACATTGAAAAAGGCTTTGTAAGTGAGAATGAAGAAACTTTTAAAGGATTAAATTTTATTAGACAAAGTTTTAATAATAAGGGCATTAAAGCTCTTGATAGGGGTTATGATAGCAGAAAGTTTTATGAATACTTTATAGATAATAAAGAAAACTTTGTTATTCGAGCAAAAGGCAATAGAAATGTTATTCATAATGGTAAAGTTATGAATATACTTAAACTTGCAAACAAGTATAAAGGAAAGTTTTCGACTATAGTCACCAATAAAGCTGGTAGGGCTAAAAAATGCAAATTTAGCTTTATACAAATAACATTGCCAGATATACCTGATAAGCCTCTTACACTTGTAGTAATAAGAGGCTTTGGCAAAATACCTATGATGCTTATCAGCAATATTAAGCCTAATGATAAGAAATTAACCTTAGCTATAATTAAGGTTTACATTAAACGTTGGAAGATAGAAGAATATTTCAGATTTAAAAAACAGCAGTTTGATTTTGAAAATATAAGAGTAAGAAGTTTAAATTCAATAAGAACTATGAATTTATTTCTAACCTTAATTATAGGTTTTGCTGCAACACTTTCAGAAAAAAGAGGAGAAAGTGCATTAATCATATGCATTCAAAACATATCTAAGCGTATTTATGATATACCTGATTTTAATTATTATGCATTAGCTGATGGTATTTATGCAGTATTAAAGAAAACGCATACTGGTATTAAAAATTTTATTAAACCGGTTTCCAAAACCAAGACTACACAACAACTAATTATGGCTCAGGTACTAGAATTAGTAGGATAACCTTAATTCAAGATATTAATTTTGGGGAAACTCTAATCGAATATAACATTGACAGTATAAATATTATTTTATATACTTATAACTAAGTAAGGAAGTAATTAACACAATATAATGTTGTGTAATAAAGTCAACATACTGATAGAATTTATCTGGCTTTATTTTAAATAATGAGACTTATCTGCAGAGAAAATCTGCAGATAGGTCTTTTTATATTAAATATATATATGCTGGTACTTTTTCTTGATATAGTACCAATGTGAACAAAAGAAGGAATATGATATGAAAAAAGTAAGAACTATTTTTATTGTTGCTACATGCATTGCTCTTGCTTCGCAGGTAAGCATTAATTTATTTGCTAACGGTTTTATAGTAGCATTATCTGTAATTATTTTACCAGTTCTTTTATACTTTAATAGAGAGTTCAATCCTATAAAATTGACTTGTATAGTTGGAATAGTATCTCCTGTTTATAGAGGAATTATGCTGTATATCAGCAATACTGGTTTTAATCAGGTAGTAAATTTAGTTGCTACTGATATGTTATTTTATTTTATATATGGAATAATATATTATTTTTTATATTGGCAGAAAACAAATGCAAATCTGACTAATTTTTTTGCATCAATTTTCACATGTGATTTTCTTTCCAATGTTTTAGAGGTAAGCGTACTTCTAGATTTCAAAGATAAGTATTATATATTTCAGGATTTAGCAATTATTGCTTTTGTAAGAAGTACAATTGCAGTATGTGTAATAATGTTGTTTAAATACTATAGTTCTCTTCTCATAAGAGAGGAACATGAAGAGAGATATAGAAAGCTTATTTTTATTACTTCAAAGTTAAAAAGTGAAGTATATTTTATGAATAAAAATATAACAGGTATAGAAGAAGTTATGAAAAAAGCTTATTATCTTTATAAAGCACTATCTGACAATAATTATCCCGTTGAATTCAAAAATACATCTTTGGCAATAGCAAAAGATGTTCATGAGATTAAAAAGGATTATATAAGTGTCATAAGGGGATTGGAAGATACTTTTGATGAAAAAAATGACAATGTTAAAATGGATATTAAGGATATAACAATTATTATAGAAGCTGATGCAAAAGAATATATAAGAAGAAATAAGCTGGAGATATTCCTGGACTTTAAAATATATGATGATTTTATGGTAGAAAAACATTATTATCTGGTATCTGTACTGAGGAATCTAATTTACAATAGTATAGAGGCTATAGGAAAGAGAAAAAACGGTTATATAAGAGTTGTAATCAATAAAAGCAAAGATGATTATGTTTTCACAGTGTCAGACAATGGACAAGGCATAAAAAGTGAAAATATAGATTACATTTTTAATCCGGGGTTTACAACAAAATTTAATGAAGAAACCGGTGATATTTGCAGAGGCATTGGCCTTTCACATGTTAAGGGCATCATTAATGATGTGTTTTTGGGATCCATATCAGTTAATTCTCAAGAGGGAAAGGGAGCGGAGTTTATAATAAAAATAAATAAAGACAAACTAGAGGGTGATGCAAATTGAGATTTTATATTTTGGATGATGATATAAATATAGTAAAAATACTTACTATGATAATAGAAGGAGAAGATGATTCTTATGATGTGGTGGGCAGTTCCTGCGATGCTGAATCTGCCTTAGATGAAATACTTTTAATTAAGCCGGATATTGTACTTGTTGATTTACTTATGCCCGTAATAGATGGAAATACTTTGGTAAAGAAGATTAAGGACATAAAACCAGATATCTGCTTCATTATGATATCTCAGGTGCAGGATACTAAATTAAGATCAGATTCATATGAAGCGGGAATAGAATTTTTTATAAATAAGCCCATAAATAAGATTGAGGTAAAAAATGTTATTTCAAAGGTGGCTGAAAAGATAGAAATGAAAAATATGCTGTCTGATATAAAGAAAATGCTGAATACTTCGGATAAAAATGACGATGATAAAAATAGGGATGTAATTAAAATAAAACATGTTTTAGGGATGCTTGGAATGCTTGGCGAAAAGGGGACCAATGATATAATTAAAATATGTTCATATATGATAGATAACAATAAAAGTATAGATGAGTGTAATTTGAATGAGTTAGAGAGTTATTTAGGTGATAATCCTCAGATTGTAAAACAAAGAATAAGAAGAGCAATAAAGAATGGACTTACCAATATAGCTAATCTTGGTATTGAGGATTATGCTAATGACACTTTTAATATTTACGCAAATGTACTTTTTGATTTCTCCAGTGTAAAGGCCGAAATGGATTATATAAACGGTAAGAAGAAAGTGGGAGGAAAGGTTTCAATAAATAAATTTATTGAAGGCCTCATATTTACCTGTCAGGATAATTAGAATTAATATAAATTAAAAGTTCTTAAAATTATTTGGATTTTAAGAACTTTTTTTGATTTAAAATGATTTATTTTGAAACTGTAATTTTAAAATTAGGTATATTCAAAATACAGGAGGTAATAAAATGTACAATTTGAGGAACAGAAGTTTTTTAACTTTAATGGATTTTACACCAAAGGAGATAAACTATATGCTGGAGCTTGCAGCAAATCTAAAAAAAGCAAAATATGCTGGTACAGAGCAGCAGAAACTTAAAGGGAAAAATATTGTACTTTTATTTGAAAAGGATTCCACAAGAACAAGATGCTCTTTTGAAGTTGGTGCACTGGATCAGGGAGCTCATGTTACATATCTTGGACCAACAGGTTCACAGATGGGAAAGAAAGAGTCAATTGCTGATACAGCAAGGGTTTTAGGCAGAATGTACGATGGCATTGAGTATAGAGGATTTGACCAGTCAGTGGTTGAAGATCTTGCTAAATATTCTGGAGTACCAGTATGGAATGGCCTTACAACACAGGATCATCCAACACAAATATTAGCTGACTTTTTAACAATTCAGGAACATATTGATAAGCCATTAAATAAGATAGTATTTGCCTATTGCGGAGATGGAAGAAACAATATGGCTAATGCCCTTATGATTGGTGCATCAAAGATGGGAATGGACTTTAGAATAGTTTCTCCAAAGGAATTATTTCCAGATGAAAAATTAGTTGCAAAATGCAAAAAAGTTGCAGAGGAAACAGGTGCAAAGATTACAATAACTGAAAATGTTGCTGAAGGTGTAAAAAATACTGATGTTCTTTATACTGATGTATGGGTATCCATGGGAGAGGCTCCTGAAGTTTGGGAATCAAGGATAAAATTATTAAAGCCATATCAGGTTAATGATGAAATGATTAAATTAACATCAAATCCAAAGGTTATATTTGAACACTGTTTACCATCATTTCATGATTTAAACACAAAGATTGGCAGAGAAATACATGAAAAATTCGGTTTAACAGCTATGGAAGTAACAGATGAAGTATTTGAAGGAAAACATTCAGTAGTATTTGATGAAGCTGAAAACAGGATGCATACAATAAAAGCCGTAATGGTTGCCACACTTGGAAATTAAGCAGAAAGGGGAAATTAGATATGGCAAGAATAGTAGTAGCTCTTGGAGGAAATGCTCTTCAGGCTAATCCTAATGATAAATCAGCGGAATCACAGCTTAAAACATGCATTGAGACTTCAAGACCAATTGTTGATCTTATTGAAGATGGACATGAAGTTATAATAGCCCATGGAAATGGGCCCCAGATTGGTCAGATAGTTGGTGCATATGAGACAGCAGCTTCAGTAAATGGGAAAAATACAATTATGCCATTTCCTGAATGTGGTGCTATGAGTCAGGGCTATATAGGATATCAGCTGCAGCAGGCAATAAGAGAAGAAATTAAAAAAAGGGGAATAAATAAGGAAGTTGCTACTGTTATTACTCAGGTTGTAGTAGATGAGAATGACCCTGCATTTAAAAATCCAACTAAGCCTGTAGGATCATTTTTTACTGAAGAACAAGCTAAAAAGTTAATGTCAGAAAAAGGATATATTATGAAAGAGGATGCAAATAGGGGATGGAGAAGGGTAGTTCCATCACCTCTCCCTAAAACTGTAGTTGAGGAACCTATAATTAAGACACTGGTAAATGCCGGTCATGTGGTTATAACTGTAGGCGGAGGCGGAATTCCTGTAGTTGAAAAAGAAAATGGTAAGCTTGAAGGTGTTCCAGCAGTAATAGACAAGGATTTTGCTTCAGAAAAGATTGCAGAGTTAATGGATGCAGATACTTTAATCATTTTAACTGCAGTAGAGCAGGTAGCAATTAATTTTGGAAAGCCAAATCAAAAGAATATTTCCAAAATGACAGTGGATGATGTAAATAGATATATTGAGGAAGGCCATTTTGCGCCTGGCTCAATGCTCCCAAAAGTTAAAGCAGCTGTAAAGTTTGTTGAAACAAAACCAGATAGAAAAGCGGTGATAACATCACTTCAAAAGGCTAAAGAAGCTATAAAGGGTTTGGCAGGTACAACTATAACAAGGTAATATACTTTAATTAAATGGGGAAATGAAAATGGAATCAAATCAAAAGGATATAAAAGAAGTTCTCGGTAAATCAAAGGGTTTGGATCGTAGTCTTTCGAGCAGACATATTCAGATGTATACCATAGGTTCAACTATTGGGACAGGCATATTCCTAGCCTCTGGAAATGTATTGCATAAGGCAGGCCCGGGCGGTGCAGTTGTTGCGTACATAATTGCAGCTGTGATTATGTATTTAATGATGAGCTGTCTGGGGGAGCTTTCAGTGGCGATGCCGGTATCTGGCAATGTACAAGCCTATGCAACAGAATTTATCAGCGATGAAATGGGATTTACAGCAGGATGGATGAAATGGATAAGCTGTGCAGTTACTGTTACAGCACAAGTAGTTGCTTCATCTATTATAATGAAAAATATATTTCCCAATGTAGGTTCTACGTTTTGGATAGTTCTATTTGTAATATTATTAACAGCATTAAATATACTTCCATCTAAAAGCTATGGAGAGACAGAATTTTGGTTTGCAAGCATTAAAGTAATTGCAGTTATAATATTTGTAATTGCAGGCATAGGAATGATAACTGGTATTATAGGAGGGGAACCTATAGGATTTAACAATTTTGTTAATGATCATGGGGCATTTCCCAACGGTGTTAAGGCGGTATTAATATCCATGCCATCAGCAATATTTGCTTTTGGTGGTTCAGATCTTATTGCTACTGCTGCTGGAGAAAGCAAGAACCCCGGTATTGAAATGCCGAAGGCCATAAACGGATTTGTAATTAAGATAACATTGTGTTATTCGGTATGTATTTTCATTATTGGCTGTATACTTCCCTGGAGACAAGCTAATCTTCTTGGCAGCCCTTTTGCGTATATGTTTAAAAGCATAGGGATTAATTCTGCGGCACTATTGGTTAATATAATAGTTCTTACATCAGCACTATCTTCTGCCAATGGATTTCTTTATGCCAGCACAAGAACATTATGGTCACTTGCAAAGCATAAACAAGCTCCTCAGATATTGGGGAAAACAAATAGTAAAAAGGTACCCGTGTATTCACTTGCTATATCCATAGCATTTGCATTATTTGCAATAGTAACCAGTTTTATAGCAGCTGATACGGTTTATCTTTTTCTTATATCACTTCTTTCCTGTATTGATTTATTTGTTTATGTTGTGGACTGTATATGTGAGATGCGTTTTAGAAGACGTTATGTAAAAGAAGGCAATAAAGTGGAAGACTTAAAATACAAGACTCCGTTTTATCCAATAAGCCCAATTTTATCTATAATAGTTTGTGTGGGAATAGCTATGACCATGTTATTTGATCCCGGAGAGAGAATTGTAATTATTTCAGGAGTTCCTACAATTTTAGTATTATATTTTGGATATAAGATTTTTAATATTAGAAAATGTAAATAAAGAAGAGATTTGACTTATTTGCATAAGCCAAATCTCTTTTAAATATTTTGAATTAGATTAAAAGGAGGATTTTTCCCATGGAAAAAAGAGAAGAAGGTAAATTAGGACTTATACCATTAGTTGGATTAGTAATTGGCTCTATAATTGGGAGCGGAGCATTTTCCTTTCCAGGAGATATGGCTAAAAAAGCAAGCGCCGGAGCTATTATTATAGCATGGGTCATTACAGGAATTGGGATGCTGACACTTGGATTTGTATTCCAGAACTTATCTAATAGAAGACCGGATTTAAACTGCGGCATATATAGTTATGCTAAAGAAGGTTTCGGAGATTATACGGGATTTAATTGTGCATGGGGGCATTGGGTAAGCTCTGCATTAGGGAATGTTTCTTACTTAGTCATGCTTTTTTGCACACTAGGATATTTTATACCGGCATTTGGGGATGGTAATAATCTTGTTTCAATCATAGCCGCTTCTGTGGTGATATGGATTGTTAACGGTCTTATATTGAAAGGCGTTAAAACAGCTGCTTTTGTAAACGTTGTTACAACTATTGGGAAGCTTATACCAATAATTGTGTTTATAATAGTGTCAATAATTGTATTTAATGTAAACATATTTACAGCAGATTTCTGGGGTGGAATGAATACAAGCATTAGTGGAGTAGTACAGCAGGTAAGAAGCACAATGCTTATAACATTATGGGCATTTATCGGTATAGAAAGTGCAGTAGTACTTTCAGCAAGGGCTAAGGTAAGAAAGGATGTAGGAAAAGCTACCATAATTGGGTTACTGGGTGTGCTCATTATTTATGTTTTAATATCCTTATTAGCACTTGGTGCAATGAAACAAGCTCAATTAGCTAATTTAAAAAGTCCTTCTATGGCATATGCACTGGAACTTATGGTTGGTAAATGGGGTGCAGTTATTGTCAATGTGGGACTGGTAATATCTCTGTTAGGTGCATATCTTGGATGGACTTTAATATGTGCAGAATTGGCTTTCTCCGCATCAAAGGGCAAAGCATTTCCAAAGTTCTTTTTAAAGGAAAATGCAAATGGTTCACCAGAGAATTCTCTTTTGGTTACAAGTTTATTAATTCAATTTTTCTTAATATGTGCCTTTTTTTCAAAAAGTACATATCAGGTACTATATTCTATTGCAAGTTCAGCTGTATTAGTACCATATTTTTTCAGCGCCATGTATTGTCTTAAATTAGCTGTAACTAAGGAAACATATACTGCTGGAGAAGAAAATATTAGATTAAGAGATATGGCTATATCAGGTATATCTGTTATATATTCAATTTGGCTTATATATGCAGCAGGATTAAATTACCTGCTTCTTCTCACTATATTATTTTCAGCAGGAATAATAGTTTATCGTAAAGCTAAGAATGAGGCAAAATTAGTGGCTTTTACAAAGACAGAGAGGGTAGTGGCATCAATTATACTTATTCTTGGAGTTATAACATTGTATTTAATGATAACTGGTAAAATAACAGTAGTATAAGATTAAAATAATTGGCAGTCTCATTTGAGGCTGCCTGTTTAATTTAGCGATAGTGATGAAAACTGCCATAATTATGATAGTGTGGATAATTTCCATACATAAATGGATAAAATGGGTATAGATAATAACCATGATGATGTCTACGTCTAACTCTATAATCATCCTCTGGCAAATCATCTGTTTCATCATCAGCCCTATCATAAGGCTCCATGGTGTTTAGATCATCTTCTTCTATTATTGGCCGCTGCATCATGGGCTGTTGAGGCATTACGGGGGGCTGCTGATACATGGGCTGCTGGTACATAGGCTGCTGACACATAGGCTGCTGATGCATGGGTTGCTGCCACATAGGCTGTTGATACATCATGGGTTGTTGATACATCATGTAAGGACATGTCCCTTGCATATAGTGAGGGCACATTTGATATTTTTTACCGAAACTTTGTATATTGTCTTCCAATGGGAATCCTCCATTTAATATTACACAATAATAATATATTCCGACATAAAAAAAGTGTGAATAAAAACAGAGGCTAAATATTCTTAAATTAAATTTACAAATATTAAAGGAAAAGTAAATGCCTTGTGGAAAATAAGGAATAGAACCTAATTAATTAATTGATTTTACAAGGAGAAAAAATGATTAGAAAAGCAGATAGAAATGATTTAGAAAATATTTTAGAAATTTATAATGATGCCATATTGAATACAACAGCTGTATATGATTATAAACCCCATACTCTTGATGATATAACAAAATGGTATGATAAAAAGAATCAGGATGGATATCCATTATTAGTGATTGAGGAACATGGTAAAGCCGTTGCTTTTGCTACTTTTGGTGAATTTAGGGCATGGCCAGCCTATAAATATACAATTGAACATTCTGTATATGTTAATAAAAATTATAGAAAAAGAGGAATGGGAATGAAATTAATGAAAGAGATAATAAGGATTGCTCGTGAGAGAGGATATGTAACTCTTGTAGCAGGAATTGATGCTGAAAATGAGGCTAGTATAAAAATGCACCAGAAACTGGGATTTGAATTTTCAGGTATAATTAAAAAGGCTGGGTTTAAATTTGATAAATGGCTTGATCTGGCTTTTTATCAATTAGACTTAACAAAGCTTTAATTTTTAATTAAAAAGTGAGGTAAAAAATATGACTGATAAAGAAAAAATGATAGCAGGGAAGCCATATATGGATTCAGGTAAACAACTTGCAGGAGAACGTGAGCGTGCTAAGGAATTTATATTTGATTTTAATTCTTCACATCCAAAGGAATATGAAAAAAGAAATGATATAATCAGGAAGCTTTTTGGAAAAACAAAAGGCAGCTTTTATATTGAACCTCCATTTCGATGTGATTATGGATACAATATTTCCATAGGGGAAAATTTTTATTCAAATTACAATTGTATTATTTTAGACTGTGCAAAAGTTACTATTGGCGATAATGTATTTTTTGCACCAAATGTAGGCTTGTATACTGCAGGCCATCCTATTCATTATGAGATAAGAAATACCGGAATGGAATATGCATTTCCAATAACAATAGGAAACAATGTATGGCTTGGCGGCGGAGTAATTGTTACACCGGATATTACTATAGGAGACAATGTGGTAATAGGTGCAGGAAGTGTTGTTACAAAAGACATTCCAGCTAATGTTGTGGCTGCTGGAAACCCATGTAAAGTATTAAGAGAGATTACAGATGAGGATAAAAAGTATTATTTTAAAAGGCTTACTATAGAATAATTATAGGTGGATTATAAAGGATCAGGTAAGCTGTAAATTATCTGATCCTTTAAAGTAAGTACCATATTAATCAATAATATTAACAAATTTAACTGCATATAAATCGCCTAAAACTTTTACGTTGGTTGCAGTATCCCTTATAATAATATAACTAATACCCACAGCTTCTAATATACCATTTCTGTCCTGAGTCTGGTTAGTTCCAATTAAGAAGGTCACATTTACCCTTTTACCTATTTGAGTTTTTAAATACCCCTGAGTATATTGAGTGTCTAATTGAGTTGGGGAACCTGGTGCAACTTCAAAATTTTCTGGGGAAGGAGTAGTTGTAGGCGGCTTAGTACCTGCTGAAGGCATCTGTGGAGTTCCAGGCATCATTGGAGTGCCGGGAATAGGTGTACCAGGCATAATGGAACCAGGCATAATGTAACTGCCGGGCGGCATTAAACCTCCGGGCACTACTGGTGTTCTGTAAAATTGATTCATATAATTAAAATAACACTGAGGAAACATTCTTTACCTCCTGGTAATAAATAATTTGACAAAATGATTTTTTTAAGTCTGAAAATAAAGTGCTGTTGGATTATAAAAACAATGGTTTATAATTTTAACCTGAAAACTACCGGTACCGTTATAGGGGAACGTGTATGGACATGGAGCAAAGGGATTAAAGTACCATAAGGAATAGCCAATGGTATATAATCTATTGCCTGCTAATGCCCAATCAGCAATGTCATAGTGTATCTGCTCCGGGGGATTTGCCCATATTGTCTGAGGATTAGCAACACCTCCAAGAACTGAACGCATACAATCAAACTGCCCGTTTTGATAAATTACTTTTCTTATATCACCTTGACCAATGGTATGATATTCACCATCAGGAACTCTTACCCTGTTCATAATTACAGTGGCAACGCCCTTCATACCATTTTCGCCTTCACCACCGGCTTCGCATTTTATAAGCCTCGCCAGTAACTCTCTATTAGAGTAAGACATCCATAATCCACCTCATTAATTACTCATATTATTATTTTATTCACTTCAATATAAAATGTTACAATTTAATAAAATCTAGTCTTGTTTATAAAAGCTTATTCAAAAAATTAATTGTATATTTACTTGCAAATAGTTATAAATATATATATAATTAATAAATAATAACATATTGAAAACACAGTGATTATAAAAGCTGCGATTTATGAATTTCTTCAGAGAGCCGATGGTTGGTGAGAATCGGTGAAATGCTGAATCTTTCCACTTTTGGAGCTGTTGGTGATGAACCAGAAGGCTGGTATCCTTTATTTTACTATTGTCGAGAGGCTGATTTTTATTTTAAGTCAGCAATTTGGGTGGCAACGCGGATTACCTCCGTCCCAGTTATATATGGGACGGGGTTTTTTATTTTAAATACATATTATTCATATAAATTAGGAGGTAAAATATGTTAGATCTAAAATTTGTAAGAGAAAATCCTGAAATAGTAAAACAAAACATAAAAAATAAGTTTCAGGACAATAAGCTTGGATTAGTAGACGAAGTAATTGCTTTAGATGCTGATTTAAGAAATGTAAGGCAGGAGGCAGATGCTTTAAGAGCTGGAAGAAATAAAATTTCAAAGCAGATTGGCGGATTAATGGCTCAGGGTAAAAGGGAAGAAGCAAAGGAAATGAAGAAAAAGGTTACTGCTGATTCAGACCATTTATCTGAGCTGGAAGTAAAAGAAAATGATTTACAAGAAAAAATTAAAAAAATTATGATGGTTATTCCAAACATAATAGATCCAAGTGTTCCTATAGGTAAGGATGACAGCGAAAATGTAGAACTTCAGCGTTTTGGAGAACCCGTTGTACCTGATTTTGAAATTCCATATCATACTGAAATAATGGAAAGATTTAATGGCATAGATTTAGATAGTGCCAGAAAGGTTGCAGGTAATGGCTTTTATTATCTTATGGGTGATATAGCAAGACTTCAGTCAGCAGTGATTTCCTATGCCAGAGATTTTATGATAGATAGAGGCTTTACATATTGTATTCCGCCTTTTATGATTAGAAGTGATGTTGTAACTGGTGTTATGAGCTTTGCAGAAATGGATGCCATGATGTATAAAATTGAAGGTGAAGATTTATATCTTATTGGAACCAGTGAACACTCAATGATTGGTAAATTTATTGATACAATACTGCCTGAGGAAAGTTTACCTCAAACATTTACCAGTTATTCTCCCTGCTTTAGAAAGGAAAAGGGAGCTCATGGTATAGAAGAAAGAGGAGTGTATCGTATTCATCAATTTGAAAAGCAGGAGATGATCGTTGTATGTAAACCAGAGGATAGTATGATGTGGTATGACAAACTGTGGAAAAACACTGTAGATTTATTCCGCTCATTAGATATACCTGTTAGAACTTTGGAGTGCTGCTCAGGCGACCTTGCAGATCTTAAGGTAAAATCACTGGATGTAGAAGCATGGTCTCCCAGACAGAAAAAATACTTTGAAGTTGGAAGCTGCTCTAACTTAGGTGATGCACAGGCACGACGTTTAAAAATCCGTGTAAACGGCGAAAAAGGAAAATACTATGCACATACATTAAATAACACTGTTGTGGCACCTCCAAGAATGCTTATAGCTTTCTTAGAGAATAATTTAAATAAGGATGGCTCTGTAAATATTCCAAAAGCACTGCAGCCATATATGGGCGGTAAAACATTAATTAAATAATTAAAAAAACCAGGTTTTATGCCTGGTTTTTATTTATATATTATTGACAAATAAATTTATAATGCTATGATTATTGAAAATAGTATATGAGGAGGGTGTAAGTTGAATTCCAATACTATAAATTTAATTCAGATAATGCTGCTTATAATATGTTTCATTGGTATATTCTCTTATACTGTGTGCTCATATGAAAACATAAAGCATAAAGTTCAGGTAAATATCACAAAAGATATTTTAATTTTATGGTTTCAGTGTATAAAGAAAATACTGCCGGAAGATTATATTGCTTTCGAAAAGTATGGTATATGGAGATATATAGAACACTCTGAAATAGAAATGATGTTTTAAGCTAAAATTATTTTAGGGAGGATAAAAATGAACATCATTTTTAATTTATTAAATAATTTATTAAATTTATTTTTTAGTTTCACAGGAGACTGGGGACTGGCCATAGTTTTACTTACTGTTGGAGTGAGAATAATACTTTCACCAATGTCTTTTAAACAAAAGAAATCCATGCAGCAGCAGCAAAAACTTAATATAAAAATGCAGAAGATTAAGGAAAAATATAAAAATAATGAAAATAAACTTCGGGAGGAAATGAATAAACAATCTGCTGAAAATGCCAAAAGTATGCTTGGATGTCTTGTAACTTTACTTCAGCTTCCAGTGCTTTTCATTTTATGGAATGTAATTAATAAAATACCTGTGAATGTGGGAACGTACCTTATACCATGGGTATCAAGCATAAAGGTATCTGACAGCTACTTTATAGTTCCTCTTATATATATGCTTGTATCCTTAACCCCAAGTCTGCTTTCATATGTTACTTTTTTAAAAATTGAAGGACAGGCATCAATGAGTAAAAGAAATATTATAATAATGGCTTTAATGGGATTGTTTTTTGCTAAAGCAGTTCCAATTGCTGTTGGTATATATTTAATAACCACAAGTGCATTTAGTTTTTTTGAAGAGCTTGCTTTTAGAATATATATAAGAAAAGTTAAAACAGTTCCTCAATAAATTATAATAAAAAGTTCTGCTGATTCAAATGAGTTAGCAGGCTTTTTTATTGAAAATAATGATGGTACATTTACATTTTAAACAGTATCCATTTACATGTATTTATTTCATATTTAAGCTCGTAAATTTTTTCAGTATCATCTACTATGCTCTGGCATCTAAATAACAGCATATTATTACCAGCCAGTTTTTCTTTATCCTTTTGAAGTACCTTATGAACCTTTATTACCACAAAGCTTTCATCATCTGCTTTTATTCTAAACCTTAAAGGGTGAGGCACACCATTTTCCTCAAACCAGCATATCATCTGCACAGGTTTAGCTATAACTTTCATAGTAAATACAACCCCCTTTATTTAAAGATTAAAGATTAAATAACAACATTATTTATTCTTTGTTCTTTAATCTTTGTTATTTATTATAAAGTGCTTCCCATCATAGGAAAATCATTTTCATTAGTACCACCGGTTAATGGTTTTAATCCTGATTGCAAAAATGTGCATCTGTAAATAGATTTGGATCCAAATCTTAATCTAATACTGTCTATGGTCTTATCTATAGTTCTGTTTTTATCCATATTTTTTTCGTCAAATAATGTAATTTGGTAAAATTCATTAGTACAAAGCTCTGAAACCTGAACCCCAATATGCCTTAAAGGTTCATTCTGCCAGAGCTCATCAAATAGTTTGTATGCTTCTTCTGCAATTTTCATTGTAGAATCCGTGTAATAGTGCAGTTTTTTTTGCCTGCCATAGCCATAGAAATCGCTGGTCCTAAAGCTAATGGAAACTAAACTGCAAAAGTTTTTGGAATCTCTTAACCTCATTCCTATAGTCTCACAAAGAGATAAAATTACTTTATGAGCTTCTTCTCTATTTTCAATATTAAAGGGTATAGTGGTGGAGTTTCCAATGCCCTTAATGCTTATGTGATTGGATGTCCTAACCGGAGAATTTTCAATTCCATTTGCATAATTCCAAATAACAGCTCCATGACTTTTCAGCTGAGATTTTAATATATCTAAATTGTAATTTGCTAAGTCTCCTATTGTAAATATATTAAGCCTGTTAAGTTTGGGAACGGTAGCCCTGCCTACCATAAAAAGGTCACCAACATCCAGAGGCCACATTTTCTCCTTTATTTCAGATGGAAACAGTGATGTAACAGCATCAGGCTTTTTTATATCAGAAGCCACTTTGGCTAGTAATTTATTGCAGGATACCCCAATGGAAACAGTAAATCCAAGCTCTGTTTTAATTCTATCTTTAATTTCATTTGCAAGAGCCATGTAATCTGGATAAAGATTTTCCATGCCGGTAAAATCCAGAAAACATTCATCTACGGAAAAACGCTGTATGCATGGAGTATACTCCTTTAATAAGTTCATCATTGCATTGCTGCATCTTACGAATAAATCATAGCATGGTGAAACTATAAACAGCTGCGGGCACTTTTCAAGTGCAGAATATAATGGCTCTCCTGTTTGAATTTTATATTTTTTTGCAGGAATAGATTTTGCTAAAATAATGCCATGCCTGTTTTTAGGATCTCCAGCCACTACTGAAGGAATTTCCCTAATATCCATGGTGGATCCATGCTGTATTCTATCCACTGCTGTCCATGATAAATATGCAGAGTTTACGTCAACATGAAATATCAGTCTATTACTGCCCATACAAATTACTTCTTTCTATATAATTCTATATGTAAGTATTATATGTTAATTATAACGAACTTATGTTCCCATGTAAAGAGAAAAATTGAAAATTAATTTATCCTTGACAAAATATATATAATAACAATAAAATTTTACTTATATACTTAGAAATTTTTATAAAGAATAGGGGGGCAATAATGAATACTATAAGGAAATTTATAAGTTATTATAAACCTTATAAGGGAATGTTTTTTATGGATATGTTCTGTGCATTTGTTTTATCTGTAATAGACCTGGTTTTCCCTATGATTGTAAGGTTTTTGCTGGATGATGTATATACACAGGATGAAGCAAAGATAATTAAATATGTAGCTATAATAGGATCGGCACTTTTTATTATGTATATATTAAGATATTTCTGTCAGTACTATATAACCTCAAAGGGGCATATTATGGGGGCCAGAATGGAATCCGATATGAGAAGCGACATTTTTAATCATCTTCAAAGATTATCATTTTCTTATTATGACAATACTAACACAGGAAAACTAATGTCAAGGATTGTAACAGATCTTTTTGACATATCTGAGCTTGCTCACCATGGACCTGAAGATTTATTTATATCGCTTTTAAAAATAATAGGATCCTTTGCAATACTTATGAGTATTAATGTTAAAATAACAGCTATATTATTTTTCATAACTTTATTTATGATATACTTTTCATATTTTTATAATAAAAAAATGAAAGCTATTTTTGCTAAAAACAGAGAGAAAATTGCTAATGTAAATGCGCAGATTCAGGATAGTCTTTCTGGTATAAGAGTTGTAAAATCATTTTCTAATGAAAATATGGAAAGTAAAAAGTTTCAGATTGGAAATAATGAATTTTTGGAGACTAAAGAGGACAGCTATACCATTATGGGCAGATTCTACAGCATGAATGGATTCTTCCAGGGAATACTATATCTTTCTGTGGTACTGTTTGGAGGGATATTTATAAGCCAGGATAAGTTAAATGTGAATGATTTAGTAGTATACATTTTATATATAAATATATTTTTAAATCCTATAGATAAGCTTGTGAATTTTACGGAACAATATCAAAGAGGAATAACAGGCTTTGAAAGATTCCTTGAAGTTATAAATACTCATCCGGACATTGTGGATAGCAAGGATGCCATAGAGCTTAAGAATGTAAAAGGTGAAATAAAGTTTGAAAATGTATCTTTCAGCTATGACAATAGAAACACAATACTTGATAATATAAATGTAAAAATAGAACCTGGGAAAACCCTTGCCATTGTGGGGCCTTCCGGTGGAGGTAAAACTACATTCTGCAGTGTTATTCCAAGATTTTATGAAGTTGATAAAGGGTCAGTAAGCATAGATAATATTAATATAAAAAATATTAAAATTAAATCCTTAAGAGATAATATAGGAATTGTCCAGCAGGATGTTTATATGTTTGCAGGAACTATAAAAGATAATATTTCTTATGGAAAACCAAATGCCACAGATGAAGAAATAATTGAAGCAGCTAAAATGGCAAATGCTCATGAGTTTATTATGGGACTTGAAAATGGGTATAATACCTATGTAGGAGAAAGAGGAGTAAAGCTTTCAGGAGGACAAAAGCAGAGAATATCAATTTCCAGAGTATTTTTAAAGAATCCTCCTATTCTAATATTAGACGAAGCTACATCTGCTCTTGATAATGAGAGTGAAAGACTTATACAAAAATCACTAAATCTTCTTTCAAAAGACAGGACTACCATTATCATAGCACATAGATTAAGTACTATCAGAAATGCAGATAATATATTAGTTCTCACAGAAGAAGGAATTAAAGAAAAGGGAACCCATGAGGAACTAATAAATAAAAATGGGATATACGCCAGACTTTATAATATGCAGTTTGAAATGTTTTAGTCAAAATAGCTTGATTTTTGTCTAAAATTAAGTTATTATAAAGATACAATGAATTAACGAATTATAGAACAATAAAAATGAATAATGTTCGTACTCATATATGCTTGATAATGTGGTTCAAGTGTTTCTACCAGGCAGCCGTAAATTGCTGGGCTATGGGTGTTTAATACTATAACATGTAAGATAGTTATATACCTTTTTAAACTCCCGAAAATGGGGGTTTTTTTATTTTATATAAATATTAAACATATTGTGTAGGGGGATAAAAATGAAATTACTTGAAGAACGTATTATAAAAGATGGAAAAGTCATAGGCAATGAAATTTTAAAGGTGGATAGCTTTTTAAACCATCAGCTTGATGTGAATTTATTTAATGAAATAGGTAAAGAGTTTAAAAATAAATTTAAAAATAAGGAAGTAACTAAAATACTAACCATTGAGACATCTGGCATAGGTATTGCATGCATAACAGCCCAATATTTTAATGTACCGGTTGTGTTTGCCAAGAAGCATGCAGGAGTCAATATGGACACTGATAATTATGAATCAAAGGTTTTTTCATTTACTAAGGGAAAAGAATACAGCATTAAGGTATCAAAGAAATTCTTAAATCCAGGTGACAAAGTATTAATAATTGATGATTTTTTAGCCAGCGGCAGTGCAGTATTAGGACTTATGGACTTAATAGAACAGGCCAAGGCAGAAACTGCTGGTGTTGGAATAGTAATAGAAAAAAGTTTTCAAAATGGAAGAAAAGCTGTAGAAAAAAGGGGAGCTCATGTAGAGTCCATGGCTATAATTGAATCCATGAATAATGGGAAAATAATTTTCAAATAATAATAAATAAAAAATAAGGAGGATTTTATTAATGAAAAAAATACTTAGTTTGGCTGTAGCACTGATAATGCTGGTAGGAATTGTATTCACAGGATGTTCCAGCAATACAGGAGATACAGCTAAAAAAGCTGCAGGCACTGGAAAGAAAAATATAAAGGTAGGTTTTCTATATGTTGGACCTATAGGTGATGGCGGTTATACATATGCACATGATCAGGGAAGAAAATACTTAGAAAAGCAGCTTGGAGTTCCTACTGTTTACAAGGAATCAGTTAAAGAAGATTCAGCAGAAGTTCAAAAAGCAGCTGAGGATATGATAAATCAAGGATGTAATGTAATTTTCGGAACAAGTTTCGGCTTTATGGATGGAATGGCAGCTGAAGCTAAGAAACACCCAGAAGTTACATTTAT
The DNA here is from genome assembly GCF_004103695.1 of Clostridium sp. JN-9. Lineage (NCBI taxonomy): Bacteria > Bacillati > Bacillota > Clostridia > Eubacteriales > Clostridiaceae > Clostridium > Clostridium sp. JN-9. The sequence continues at coordinate 699,429 of NZ_CP035280.1, forward strand.
GCACTGCTCAGGATATAAAACAGCAGATAACTTAGGAACATATTATGGCAGAATGTATCAGGTAAGATATTTAACAGGTATAATTGCAGGCATGAAAACCAAGACAAATAAAATAGGTTATGTAGGAGCTTTCCCGATTCCAGAAGTAATAAGGGATATTAATGCTTTTACATTAGGAGTTCAGTCAGTTAACAAAGACGCAGCAGTAAAAGTTGTGTGGACAAATACATGGTATGATCCAGCTAAGGAAAAGGAAGCAGCTAAGGCTTTACTTGCTCAGGGAGCAGATATAATTTCACAGCACCAGGATACAGCAGGGCCTCAGCAGGCAGCAGAAGAAGCAGGAGCTTTTTCTATTGGATATGACACAGATATGAAAGATAAAGCACCTAAAGCTGTTATGACATCAGCAGTTTGGAACTGGGGACCTTACTATGTAAAAACAATAAAAGCAATTCAGGACGGAACATGGAAAAGTGATCAGTATTTTGGCACAATTAATGATGGTATAGTTCAGCTTACACCTCTTACATCAAATGCACCTGCAGGTGCTCAGGCAGCTGTTGACAAGGCTAAGGCAGATATAGAAAGCGGAAAGAATAAAATATTTGCAGGACCTTTAAAGGATCAGACAGGAGCTGTAAAAGTTCCAGATGGAAAAGTTATGACAGATAAGGAATTATTAAACTTTGACTGGTTCGTTCAAGGTGTAGAGGGCAAAATAAGCAAATAAAGGTGGTAAATCTTATGGAAAATAAATCTCCATTTTTATGCATGAAAAATATTAGAAAAACCTTTGGAAGTGTAGTTGCAAACAATGATGTTAATTTAACAGTAAACAGTGGAGAAATTCATGCTTTGCTGGGTGAAAATGGAGCCGGTAAGAGTACACTAATGAACATACTGTCAGGAGTATATACTCCTGATAGCGGTTCTATTTTCATACACAATAAAGAAGTTAAATTTTCTTCACCTAAGGATGCAATTAATGCAAAAATAGGAATGATATATCAGCATTTTAAGTTAGTAGAAAATCTATCAGCACTTGATAATATTTTACTTGGACAGAAAAATAGTTTTTTTATAAATAAAAAAAATGCTTTAAAAAGGATTAATGAAATATGCAGTAAATATGATTTGGAATTTGAACCAGGTAAAATGGTATACAACATGTCTGTTGGAGAAAAACAGGTTTTGGAAATTATAAAGGTTTTATATAGAGGAGCAGATATATTAATTTTAGATGAACCAACTACAGTTTTTACACCACAGGAGAGCAAAAAACTTTTTAAAATAATGCTGAAGATGAAAAGTAATGGTTGTGCAGTTATTTTTATTACACATAAAATGGACGAAGTTATGACCATTTCAGATAGAATAACAGTTTTAAGAAAAGGTGAAACGGTTAAGACCATTGATAAGCGTGATACATCACCAAAGGAACTGGCAGAGCTTATGGTGGGTCATAAAGTAGATTTATCCATAAATAAAGCTGAATATAGTAATAAAAAATTGATACTTGAAGTTAAAAATATAAGTGCAGCTGACAGCTCAGGAATAAAAGTGCTTAAGGATGTTAGTTTTAAATTGTATAGCGGAGAAGTACTGGGAGTTGCCGGAATTGCAAATAGTGGACAAAAGGAATTATGTGAAGCCCTTGCAGGAATTTCTAAGGTTAATTCCGGGGAAATACTTTTTCAGGGAGAAAATATAGTAGGAAATAATCCAAGAGAGATAATTAAAAAGGGAATAAGCATGAGCTTTGTACCAGAGGATAGATTAGGAATGGGCTTGGTTGGATCTATGGACATGGTAGACAATCTATTGCTTAAATCTTATCACAACCAGAAAGGTGTGCTTTTAAGTAAAAAAGAAGCAGCAGTTAAAGCAAAGGAAATAAAGGAGAAATTATCTATACAAACCCCTGGCATTCACTATCCTATAAGAAATTTATCTGGAGGAAACATTCAAAAGATACTACTTGGAAGGGAACTTGATATAAATCCTAAAGTATTAATTATGGCTTACCCTGTAAGAGGTCTTGACATTAATACATGTTATACAATATATGATTTAATTAATGAACAGAAGAAAAAAGGAGTTGCTGTTTTATATATCGGTGAGGATCTGGATGTGTTAACTGAACTTTGTGACAGGATTATGGTGCTTTGCGATGGAAAAGTAACAGGTATTGAAAATGCAGAGGAAACCTCTAAATACAATCTTGGGCTGCTCATGGCCGGGAAAACCAGATTAGAGGAGGGGGCATAATATGTTTAGAGTTGTAAAAAGGAATGAAGTTTCAAGGAGAGAAAGCATAGCAATCAGAGCAGCTTCAGTGCTTCTGGCTTTAGTAGTTTCAGGCATATTTATATATGCTATTAAATTAAATCCTCTTCAGGTTTATGCCAGCATGTTAAAAGGATCCTTTGGCTCACCATACAGCATAAGGGAAACCATTAAGCTGGCTGTACCCCTCATAATTACAGCACTTGGAATATCCATAGCTTTTAAAATGCAGTTTTGGAACATTGGAGGAGAAGGCCAGATTATAATGGGAGCCTTTGCCAGTTCGTTTTTTGCTTTGAAGTTTCCTGATTTACCCAAACCTGTTTTATTAACCATTATGATAATTGCAGGAATTATAGGTGGGGGCTTATGGGCATTAATACCTGCTGTTTTTAAATCAAAATGGAAAACTAATGAAACCATAGTTACTTTAATGATGAATTACATAGCGTTAAAATGGGTAACATTTTTGCAGTATGGACCATGGAAGGATAAAACAGCTCAGGGCTTTCCAAAGATACCTAACTTTTCAGATAATGCAATTCTCCCTGATATTTTTGGAGTGCACATAGGTGCTGTTTTTGCAGTTATATTAGTAGCTGCAGTATATATATTTATGAATAGAACAAAAAAAGGTTATGAAATTGCTGTTTTGGGAGAAAGTGAAAATACAGCATTATATGCTGGAATTAATATAAACAAAACAATTATTATTGCAATGATGCTAAGCGGGGGGCTTTGCGGGCTTACAGGAATGATACAGGCTTCTGCCATAAGCAATACTTTATCTGTGGAAGTATCTGGAGGAGTTGGCTTTACAGCTATAATTGTAGCCTGGCTGTCATCTCTCAGTGCTCCTATTATATTAATTGTTGGAGTGCTGTTTGCAGCTTTAGAACAGGGGGGCTCATTTATACAAACTGCCTTTGGAATTCCAAGTGCAGCAGCTTCCATACTACAGTCAATGATATTGTTCTTTGTTCTTGGCAGTGAATTTTTTATAAAATACAAAATATTGATTAGTAATAATGCCTCTATAAAGGAGGGGAATTAAATGATTATATCATTTTTACAAGCAGCCATTGTAGCCGGCACACCTCTTCTATTTGCAACTGTAGGTGAAATAATTACTGAAAGAGCTGGAAACCTGAATTTAGGAGTAGAAGGCATGATGTTAATGGGTGCTGTTATGGGATTTATGGTAGGTTTTAAGACAGGAAATCCTGTTGCAGCAATGATTGCAGCAATGCTTGCTGGAGCTTTTGGAGCTTTTATATATGCTTTTTTAACTGTAAGCCTTAGGACAAATCAGGTAGTCACAGGTTTAACATTAACCATATTCGGAACAGGATTTTCAAGTTTAGTTGGAAAAACCCTTGTTGGAAAGGTAGCACCTCAGGGAATAAAGAATTTCTTTTATCAGATTAAAGTTCCTATACTTGGGGATATACCTTTCATAGGGCCAGTATTTTTCAACCATGATGCATTTGTGTACTTTGGATACATTATAGCAATTGCAGCTGGAATATATTTTTATAATACCTCTGCAGGTCTGAATTTAAGAGCTATAGGAGAAAATCCCGGAGCCGCTGATGCTGCCAGTGTTAATATAAATTTATATAAATATGTTAATATCCTTATTGGAGGAGCTTTATGCGGACTGGGAGGAGCATATTTATCACTTGTATATGTACCTGCATGGCAGGAAAATGTTACTGCAGGACGTGGATGGATTGCAGTAGCTTTAGTAATATTTGCAGCCTGGAATCCTTATAAAGCACTGCTTGGTTCTTATTTATTTGGAGGGTTGGATATTATTGGATTCAGGCTGCAGGGAACACATTTAGCTATATCTCAGTATTTAATTGATATGCTGCCATATCTTGTAACAATAATTGTGTTAGTTGTGGTATCCATGAAAAAGAGCAGAAAAAATGCATCACCGCAATCACTTGGCAATCCATATTTCAGAGAAGATAGATAATAAGCTTAAAAAAATTGTTGACTTTTTAATATAATCTATGATATTATACCAATAAAGCAAATATTGAACCTTTAATATCGGCCCAGAGAGGCGAAAAGGGAAGACCAATAGTTTATGTGGTATAAGTGCGTTTTTAGCATGCCTTCCCTTTAAAAGGGAAGGCATTTTTTATACCTTTAAATTTAACCCGGAGAGGTTAAGAAGGAGGAGTCGTAATGTTAAAAGGAAGAAGTTTACTAGACCCAATGGATTTTACTTTAAAGGAGCTGAATGAAATATTTAAGCTTGCTCATGAAATTGAGGAAAATCCAGAAGAATTTTTACATGTCTGTGATGGCAAAATTTTAGCCACACTATTCTATGAACCAAGTACCAGAACAAGATTTAGTTTTGAAGCTGCTATGCTTCGACTAGGCGGAAGGGTAATTGGTTTCTCAGAGCCTAATTCCAGTTCTGTTTCAAAAGGTGAAAGTGTTGCAGATACCATAAGGACTGTAGCATGTTATGCAGATATAGTAGCTATGAGGCATCCTAAAGAAGGTGCACCAAGAATAGCTGCAGAGTATTCACCAATTCCAGTTATTAATGCAGGGGATGGAGGACATCAGCATCCTACGCAAACTCTCACAGATTTATTAACTACCATGTCAATAAAAGGCACCTTATCAAATCTAACTATAGGCTGCTGCGGTGATTTAAAGTTTGGAAGAACGGTTCATTCACTTATAAAGGCAATGTCAAGATACAAGAATAACAAGTTTGTTCTAATCTCACCAGAAGAATTATCAATTCCGGATTATATAAGAAAAGAAATATTAGAAAAGAATAATATAGAATTCAAACAAGTGGAAAAAATGGAAGATGTAATGGGTGAATTAGATATACTATACATGACCAGAGTTCAAAGAGAAAGATTCTTCAATGAAGAAGATTATATAAGATTAAAGGACAGCTATATATTAGACGGAGAAAAGATGAAAAAAGCAAAGAAGGACATGATTGTTCTGCACCCTCTTCCAAGAGTAAATGAAATATCCTATGAAGTGGATAATGATCCAAGAGGATGTTACTTTAGACAAGCTAAATATGGAATGTATGTAAGAATGGCGCTTATGGCTAAACTTTTAGGAGTAAGATAGGGAGGAATTAATATGTTAACAATTAACAGCATAAAAAATGGAATTGTCATTGATCACATAAAGGCAGGACTTGGTATAAAAATATTTAACTATTTAGGATTGGATAAAGCAGATTTCCAAGTAGCATTAATTAAGAATGCAGAAAGTGAAAAACTGAATAGGAAAGATATTATTAAAATTGAAAATAAAATGGATCTGGATGTAACTGTATTAGGACTGATAGATCCAGATATAACAATAGATGTAATTGAAAATGAAAAAATAAAAAACAAAATAAAACTAGAACTTCCTAAAAAGGTTGAAAATGTTATTAAGTGTAAAAATCCAAGATGTATAACTTCTGTTGAAAGAAATATAGTTCACACATTTTACCTGGTGGATAGTGAAAAGGGAGAATACAGGTGCAAATACTGTGATGAAATCCATAAGCTGGCATAAGACTTATATCATTATATAGAGTTACAAAAAGGAGTGAAAGATTATGCAGCTGCTCATAAAAAATGTAAGGATAGTTGACTGGTCTCAGGATTTAACTGGAGATGTATATATAAATAATGGGAAAATCACTGAAATAGGAAGAGGACTTAAAAAATCCTGCAGCACCATTGAAGGGAACGGTATGGTGCTGATGCCTTCCTTTATTGATCTGCATGTTCACTTTAGAGAACCGGGTTACACATATAAAGAAGATATTGAAAGCGGAAGTAAGGCTGCAGTAAAGGGTGGATATACCATGGTAAATTTAATGGCAAATACCAATCCCGTGTGCAGTGATATAAAAACTGTAAAATATATAAGCGAAAAAGCAAAAGCCATTGGACTAGTAGATGTACATCAGGTGGTATCCATAACTAAAAATTTCGATGGAAAAACATTAGATCATCTTGATAATCTGGACGATTCAGTGAAAATCATATCTGAAGATGGTAGTGATGTATCAGATAGCAGGGTTATGATGGAGGCAATGATTAAAGCAAAGCAAAAGGATATTATAGTTATGTGTCATTGTGAAAATAAAGAGCTTTCAGGTATTGATACAAGACTTGCTGAAAACACCATGACCTGGAGAAATATTACTCTGGCTCAGTATACAGGATGTAAAGCCCATATTGCACATGTAAGTACAAAGGAAGCACTAAAATATGTCATAGATGCAAAGCAAAGCGGCGCCAAGGTTACATGTGAAGTTACGCCTCATCACCTGGCTCTTAATAAAGAAAATTGTTACACTGTAAATCCTCCTATAAGAGTTAAAGAAGATGTGGACTATCTGATAAAAGGCATAAAGAATGGATATGTGGATGCCATAAGTACGGATCATGCTCCTCACAGCAGCTTAGATAAGGAAAAAGGAGCACCAGGCATTTCAGGAATTGAAACAGCATTTCCCATCTGCTATACAAAGCTTGTTAAAGAAGGACACATTAATTTAGAAAAACTATCAGAAATAATGAGTAAAAGACCTGGTGAAATCATTGGGTGCAATAAAGGACAGATAAAAATAGGATATGACGGAGATCTTGTGTTAGTAGATTTAGAAAAAAAGTATGAAATAAATAATAAAGAATTTTATTCAAAAGGGAAGAATTCACCATTTAATGGAGTTACAGTATGGGGAAAAATAATTAAAACCATAAAGAGCGGAGAAATTGTATATAGTGAAAACTAATAAGTGAAATATAAGGAGGAAAATTAGTATATGATAATTGATAAATTATATGACAATGTAATGGAAAAGGGAAATGTCTGCGTAGGGTTAGACACTGCAGTTGATTACCTGCCAAAGGAATTTCTGAATAAATATGAATATCTGGAAGATGCATTGTATAGATTTAATCAAAAAATAATAGCCTCCACATTGGATGTTGCAGCTTGTTATAAAGTGCAGATAGCATATTATGAAGCCCTTGGAATTAAAGGTATAAGAGTGTATAAAAAAACATTGGAATATATAAGAAGCAAGGGTGCTTTAGCTATAGCTGATATTAAAAGGGGAGACATATCAGATACAGCTAAAATGTATGCAAAGGCACATTTTCAGGGAGAATTTGAAAGTGATTTTGTAACATTAAACCCTTATATGGGATTAGACAGTGTAGAGCCCTATCTGCCATATGTAAAAAATAATGAAAAGGGAATTTTCCTCCTTGTAAGAACATCAAATCCTGGAGCAGCAGATATACAGTATCTAAACTGTGGAGAAGGAAAGAAAGTTTACAATGAGGTTGGGGATAAAATACAAAAAATAGGTGAAAACTATATGGGTAAGTGTGGATATAGTTCCATAGGAGGAGTTGTGGGCTGCACCCATCAGGAAGAGGGGGCAGAAATAAGACAGTCACTTAATAAAACCTTTTTACTTATACCTGGTTATGGGGCCCAGGGAGGAAAAGCAAAGGACGTATCAGTATATTTAAATAATGGTAACGGGGGAGTAGTAAATTCCTCAAGAGGTATACTCTTAGCATATAAGAAACATGAGGACGGCTGGAAGAAATTTGATGAATATGCCAGAGAAGAAGCAATAAAAATGAGAAAAGAAATAAAAGACTCAGTTTTAAAAAGCAGAGAAGAAAAAATAGAAAAGGGAGCTTAATAAATGGTTAAGGGCAAGGCTGAATATTTAACGGAAAAAGTATATGAAAACATAGAAATAAGCAAAGGAATCTTTAAATTAACCATTAAAGGAAGCTTTAAAGGAATACCCGGACAATTTTACATGCTTAGGGCATGGCAGCAGGAACCGCTGCTGTCAAGACCAATAAGCATACATTATGCAGATGATGAAAAAATAGAGTTTATGTATGCAGTAGTTGGTGAGGGGACTCAAATATTAAGTAAGTTAAAAAATAATGATGAAATTAACATTACAGGTCCCCTTGGCAATGGCTTTGATTTAGATTTAAATAATAAAAGAGTTGCAGTTATAACAGGGGGAATAGGAATAGCACCTATGATATTTGCAGCTAAAAGAATAAAAAATGCAGAAGTTGATTTTTACGCAGGATTTAGGAATGAAGTATATGCACTTCATGACCTTGATGAGGTAGTTAAAAATGTTTATATTACCACGGAAACTGGTAAACATGGCCATAAGGGATATATAACAGAAATATTTAATCCCATAAAGTATGATGTGGTTTTATGCTGCGGGCCAGAAATAATGATGAAATCAGTAATGAAAATGTGCAGAGAAGTAAATGTTCCAGTTTATGTGTCCATGGAAAATAAAATGGCCTGCGGAGTTGGGGCATGTCTGGTATGTACATGCAAGACTAAATCTGGAAACAAAAGAAGCTGTAAGGACGGACCTGTTTTTCTGGGAGATCAAATTTTATAATATACATTATTATTTTGAATGGAGAATAAAAAATGAATGTTAATATATGCGGCATAGAATTTAAAAATCCGGTGATTACTGCATCTGGTACCTTTGGTTTTGGCTCTGAATATAATGAATTTTATGATGTTTCAAAATTAGGGGGCATATGCTCAAAGGGCATAACTTTGAATAAGAGAGATGGAAACAGCGGAAGCAGAATATTTGAAACAAAAGCAGGAATTTTAAATAGTGTTGGTCTTCAAAATCCGGGAGTTGACTATTTTATACATAATGAGCTGCCTAAAATGCTTAATTATGACACAAATATCATAGTTAATGTGGGAGGGGCATCCATAGACGAATATATTCAGGTTATAGAAAAGCTGAATAAAACAGATGCACACATGATTGAGCTTAATATATCATGTCCTAATGTAAAACAGGGAGGTATGGCACTTGGAATAAAGTCTTCTGTTGCCAGGGAAGCTGTAGCGCAGGTTAAGAGTGTATGCAAAAAACCTTTAATGGTAAAATTATCACCTAATGCAGAGGATATAGTGGATATGGCATATCAATGCTGTGATGCAGGAGCAGATGCTATTTCACTGGTAAATACATTTAAAGGAATGGCAGTGGATATTTATAAAAGAAAGCCAGTGTTTGAAAATATTACTGCAGGTCTTTCAGGGCCGGCAATAAAGCCAATAGCACTAAGGATGGTGTATGAGGTGTGCAAAGCCGTAAATGTACCGGTAATAGGACTTGGAGGAATAATGAACTGGAAGGATGCAGTGGAATTTATTATGTGTGGAGCTTCAGCAGTTCAGGTAGGAACTGCTAATTTTATAAAACCTGATATATGCATAGATATTATAAATGGAATAGAAAAGTTTATGAAAAATGAAGGAATAAAAGAACTAAGAGAACTAAAAATGGAAGTTTAATTAAAGAGGAGTGATTTAAGTTGTCAAACACAGATAAAAATGTTATAGAAATACTTAAACAGGCTGGTGCACTTTTAGAGGGGCATTTTTTACTATCATCAGGAAGACACAGTGATAGATACTGCCAGTGTGCAAAGCTGCTTCAATATCCAGATAAAGCAGAAAAGGTTCTTAAGGTGGTTTCAGATAAATTAAAAAATGTAGACTTTGATATAGTTGTGGGGCCGGCTATGGGAGGAGTTATAGTTTCCTATGAAGTGGCAAGGCAGACTGGAAAACCAGGAATCTTTACAGAAAGACAGGATGGTAAAATGACACTTCGAAGAGGCTTTGAAATAAAACCAGGTGACAAGGTAATAATTTCAGAGGACGTAATTACAACAGGAAAATCAACATTGGAAACTGCTGAGGTCATAAAGGCTTTAGGAGGAGAAGTTGTAGGTATCTGCTGCATTGTAGACAGAAGAGCCAGCGGTGTAGAACTGGAATATCCAATATACAGTGCCTTAAAACTGGAGATAAAAAGTTTTGAAAAGGAAAACTGTCCTATGTGTAAAGAAGGCAGGCCATACGTAAAGCCAGGCAGCAGAAACATAAAATAACAGGGGTGGATAAATGATGGGATTATTATATTTAGAAGACGGATCAGTTTATGAGGGCAAAGGTTTCGGAAAAACAGGTATATCAGTGGGAGAGCTTGTTTTTAATACATCTATGACAGGATATGAGGAAATATTGACAGACCCATCTTATGCGGGACAGATTATAAACATGACTTATCCTCTAATTGGCAACTATGGGGTAAATTCAATGGAAAAGGAATCATCTAAAGTATATGCCAAGGGCTTCATAGTAAAAAATATATGCGAAAATCCATCAAATTACAGATGCGAAGGAACATTACATAAAATGCTTAGTTCAATGGGAGTTGTGGGCATATATGACGTGGACACCAGAAGCATTACAAAGAAAATAAGAAATTCAGGTGCAATGAAATGTGTTATCTCAAACGATGATACCAGCATGGATGAAATTAAAAAGCTTCTTAATAAAACACAGCTGAAAAATAATTTTATGCATGAGGTTAGTACAAAAGAAGTTATTAAAATAGAAGGAACAGGCCCTAGGGTAGCATTAATAGATTTTGGAGCTAAAGCCAATATCATAAGAAACCTTAAAGAAAGAAAATGTGAAATTGTAATATTCCCATACAATACTTCCTATGAACATGTAATGAGCGTTAATCCTCAGGGAGTACTGCTGAGCAATGGACCTGGAGATCCAAAGACCGCAATTGAAGGAATAAATTTAGCTAAGAATCTTATTAATCATATTCCTGTGTTTGGAATATGTCTTGGGCATCAGATACTGGCTCTGGCTTTAGGCGGCGATACTTATAAAATGAAGTTCGGACACAGAGGCGCAAATCATGGAGTTTACGATAAAGAAATTCAAAAGGCCTTTATAACATCACAAAATCATGGCTATGCAGTATCAGCTGAAAGCCTCAAAAACAAAGATGTTAAAATAACACATATCAATTTAAATGATAATACTGTGGAAGGAATCAGCCACAGCTCACTTCCGGTTTTCTCAGTTCAATTTCATCCTGAAGGTGCTCCGGGACCAACAGATGCATCTTATTTGTTTGACAAATTCATACGAAACATGAAAAATGCACAGTAAGGAGGGGTACAATGAGTCTGGATAAATCTATAAGAAAAGTTATTATTATAGGCTCTGGCCCAATAGTAATTGGGCAGGCAGCTGAATTTGATTATTCAGGTACACAGGCCTGTAAATCCATTAGAGAAGAAGGTATTGAAACAATACTTGTAAACAGCAATCCTGCCACAATTATGACAGACAGGCATATAGCTGATAAAATATATATGGAGCCATTAACAGTGGAAGCTTTGGAAAAGATTATAGAAAAGGAAAGACCTGATGGAATATTGGCGGGATTTGGAGGACAGACTGCTCTGAATTTAGCCATAAGGTTGGAAAAAGCAGGTGTTCTTAAAAAATATAATGTAAGACTTTTGGGAATAAACAGTGAATCCATAAGAAAAGCTGAGGATAGGGAAGAATTTAAATGCATAATGAAGGAAATCGGCCAGCCTATACCAAAGAGCATAATAGCCACAAATGTTGAACAATGTTCTGCTTTCGTGGTGGAAAATGGGTTTCCTGTTATAATAAGACCTGCGTATACATTAGGGGGCAGCGGAGGCGGTATTGCTAATACCAGAGAACAGTTAATGGAAATATGTGCAAGAGGTATTGATAGAAGCCCAATAGGACAAATATTACTGGAGCAAAGTGTGGCTGGATGGAAGGAAATAGAGTACGAAGTTATAAGGGATTCAAAGGATAACTGTATTGTAATATGTAACATGGAAAATATTGACCCTGTTGGAATACATACAGGAGACAGTATAGTTGTAGCTCCATCTCAGACCCTGAGAGACAGAGAATATCAGATGCTGAGACAGGCATCTGTGGATATAATCCGCAGTTTAAAAATACAGGGAGGATGCAATGTTCAATTTGCATTGGATCCAAAAAGCAGCAGTTACATTGTAATAGAAGTTAATCCAAGAGTGAGCCGTTCCAGTGCTCTGGCATCAAAGGCCACAGGATATCCAATAGCTAAAATAGCTTCAAAAATTGCTTTGGGATATACTTTAGATGAATTAAAAAATTATGTTACTGGAAGTTCCAGTGCCTGCTTTGAACCAGCCCTTGATTATGTAGTAATAAAAATTCCAAAACTGCCTTTTGATAAATTTAAATCTGCAGAAAGGCTCCTTGGCACTCAAATGAAGGCAACTGGAGAGGTAATGGCTATAAGCAGGAGCTTTGAAAGTGCACTTATGAAAGCTGTAACATCATTGGACGGCAAGTTTACAGCTTTGAAAATGGATAAATTAAGTGAACTAGATAAAGATGAATTACTAAACAAGATCGGCATAAGTGATGATGAAAGATTATTTGCTATTGCAGAGGGCTTTAGAAAGGGAATCGATATAGATCAAATTCACAATATAACAAAAATTGATAAATGGTTTTTAAACTGCATTAATAATATAGTACAAAAGGAGAAAAGCCTGGAGAATAAAAAGCCTACAGTAAAGGAAATATATGATGCAAAGGCAATTGGGCTTACAGATGTACATATATGCAGTTTAACAGGTATGAGTATGGCTGCCATTACAAAGATAAGAGAGGATAACAATATTTATCCAGTATATAAAATGGTAGATACCTGCGGCGGTGAATTTGATGCTGCAACCCCTTATTATTATTCATGTTATGATGGTGAAGATGAGGTAAAGGCTGATAATGAAAAAAAGATATTAGTAATTGGTTCAGGACCAATCAGAATAGGCCAGGGAGTAGAGTTTGATTACTGCAGTGTGCATGGAGTATGGGCAATTAAAGAGGCAGGATATAAATCAATAATAATAAATAACAATCCTGAAACTGTAAGTACAGATTTTGATACGGCAGATAAATTATATTTTGAGTCACTTTATATTGAAGATGTTATGAATGTTATAAGAAAAGAAAAGCCGGAAGGTGTAATAGTTCAGTTTGGAGGGCAGACAGCCATTAACCTGGCTGAAGAATTAGAGAAAAGAGGAGTAAAAATTTTTGGAAGCTCTTTTGATGCTATAGATTTAGCAGAGGATAGAGATAAATTCAGAGAACTTCTTCTTAACCTGGATATTCAAAGCCCATTAGGAGTTGCTGTAACCAGTGAAAATCAAGCCTATGAAGCTGTGAAAAGTATTGGGTATCCAGTTGTGGTACGTCCATCCTATGTAATTGGCGGAAGAGGCATGGAAGTAGTTTATGATCTGCAGTCTCTTTCAAAATATATGAAGGAAGCAGTGAATATATCCAGCGAACATCCAATTTTAATAGATAAATATATAAAAGGCACAGAAATTGAAGTGGATGCAATATGCGATGGACAGGATATACTAATACCAGGAATAATGGAGCACATTGAGAGAACAGGAGTGCATTCAGGGGACAGCATTACTGTATATCCATATATAACATTAAATGAAAATACAGTGAAGACTCTGGAAAAGCATACTAAAAAGATGGCCTTAGCATTAAAAATAAAAGGATTAGTAAATATACAATATGCATATGATGGGGAAAAGGTATATGTAATAGAAGTAAATCCAAGGGCATCAAGAACAGTACCTATACTTAGCAAGGTAACATCTATTCCAATGGTAAAGATTGCAGTGGATATAATGATGGGAAAGAAGCTTAAAGAAATGAATTATGGTACAGGGCTTTTGAAAAACAAAGATTTTTATGCAGTAAAGGTACCTGTGTTCTCAAATGAAAAACTTATTAATGCTGATATTTATCTTGGACCTGAGATGAAATCTACAGGAGAAGTGCTTGGGGTGGATAAGGACTTTGACATAAGTGTATTTAAAGGGTTTACCGCAAGCGGAGTGAAGGTAGAGGATAAGGGCAATGTATTTGTAAGTTTAAAGGAAAATGACAGGAATTATGAAGCAGCTGATATAATAAAAAAATATATAAATTTAGGATTTGAAATTTATGCATCTCATGAAACAAATGAATTCTTAAATGAATATGGTATAAAAAGTAATGAAATGAAAAATGAAAAGTGGATAAAAAGCATAAAAAAGGGTAAACTAAATATAATAATAAACACTCCTTCTAAAGGCAATGATGACACTACATTTGGTTTTAAGCTTAGAAGAATGGCATCAGAGTATAAAATTCCTCTATTCACATGCTTAGATACAGCAAGCTTATATACAAAAGCAATTATGGTAAAAAATAAAAAGCTAAACATTGAATATACACCTCTGTAGAAAAGCCTGTAATACTTGTCAATAGGTAAACTTATTTAGACAAGTATTGCGGGATTTTTTAAATTTAAAAAAACATTATTAATTTTATCTGAATTGAGTTATAATTAGTGATGAGTTTCTCTGTTAATATAAATACAATTATTCATTAGGAATTTTTAGGAGGGAATGTCATTGGGCAAACCAAGTATTTTTAGTAAAGATTATGAGAGAAGAATGAGAAAAAGACGTTTCAGCATAGTCATAGTTATTATAGTTATAGTTGTAATTTCTTCTTTAGGCAGTTTATACATGAAGGGAAAGTTATTTAAATCCAGTAACAAAAATAATGTGAATAAGGCTGCAGTAAATAAAAATACCAATGCTTCAAGCAAGACCCAGACCACTGAAAAAAAACCAGCAGCAAAGGATGTTAAAGAAGAAGGATATGATTTAACGCTAAGCGGCGGTAAGCAGATAAAGGCAATATATGAAAATAATAATAATGACAAAAAATTTAAATATATAGACCCTGCTGATGCCAATGCGGAGTTTACTATAAGCCCCTCAGGAAAATCCATGGTCGTACTTGATAAATCAGCACAAACTATGACTTACATTGATATAAATGGGAATAAAACAGATATATCATATAATCAATATGCATCTTCTTCAGGTACTTTCACAAGAGAACAGGTGCTCCAAGGCAAGCCTGATTTTATTTGGTGCTCATCCCCTGAATTTGTTGATGAGGAAAATATTGCGTTTATTTCACAGCTTCCATGGCTGCAAAAATCTACAAAGTATATATGGATGGTAAATACAAAAAATAAGCAGAGTGTACAGGTACAGGGAATCAGCGGTGAAAATGTGAAGCTGGATAAGATAACAGATAAAGGCCTTACTGTAATAGCTGATGATAAAACTGTATATTTAAAAGGCGATAAATCCATAATACAATAAATGTGTTTTGGAGAATTTTAATTATAATTTATCAATATGTGTTAATAATTATAAATATATGATATAATAGTATGGTTAATATAAGCACTTATGGTGATTAGGAGGAAAAGTAATGAATTCTAAAGTAGAAAAAATAGAAACTAATGTTGTAAAACTAGAAATAACAGTTGAAGCAGAGAAGTTCAATGAAGCTATGAAAAAAGCATATGCAAAGAACGCAAAGAAGTTTAATGTTCCTGGTTTTAGAAAGGGAAAAGCACCAATGAGCATAATTAAAAAATATTATGGTGAAGGCGTTTTTTATGAAGATGCTATAAACTTCTGCTGTGATGATACATATCCACAAGCACTAAAAGATAATGATGTAAATCCAGTTGATTATCCAAAAATTGATATAGTTTCTATTGGAGAAGGAAAAGAATTTGTATATTCAGCTACTGTAACAATTAAACCAGAAGTTGAAGTTGGTGAGTACAAAGGACTTGAAGTAAAAGAAGTAAAATATGAAGTAAAAGATGAAGAAGTAGAAAATCAAATTAAAACTATGCAGGAGAAAAATGCCAGAGTAGAATCAAAAGAACAGGGAACTGTAGAAAAGGGTAATATTGCTGTAATAGATTTTAAGGGATTTATTGATGGCAATGCATTTGAAGGTGGAGAAGGAAAGGACTATGATTTAGAAATAGGTTCTGGTTCATTTATTGATACTTTCGAAGATCAGCTAGTAGGAGCTGCCAAAGGCGAGGAAAGAGATGTTAACGTAACTTTCCCAGCAGAGTACGGAAGAGAAGAATTAAATGGTAAGCCTGCATTATTCAAAGTTACAGTAAAGGATATAAAAATAAAAGAACTTCCAGCTATTGATGATGAATTTGCAAAGGAAGTATCAGAATTTGACACAATGGACGAATTAAGAGCTGATATAAGAACTAAAATGGAAGAGTCTAATACACAAAAATCTAAAAATGAATATGAAGAAGCTGTAATTGATGCAGTATGCGCAAATGCAAAAGTTGAAATTCCAAAGGTTATGATAGACAAAGAAATAGATGGTATGATAAAAGATTTAGAAATGAGATTAAAATATCAGGGTCTTGATTTACCTACATATTATAAATATACTAACAGCAGTGAAGATAAAGTAAGAGAATATATGAGAGAAACTGCTGAAAAGAGAGTTAAGACAGAATTAGTATTAGAAAAAATATCTGAATTAGAAAAAGTTGATGTAACTGAAGAAGAGATTTTAGCAAAAGCAACAGAAATGGCTAAACAATATGGAGACAAAGATATTGAAAAAACTGCTAAATTAATTGTTAGTGCACAGGGAAGTTATTTAAAAACTGATGCAATTAATGAAAAACTTATTAAAATGCTAGTAGAGAGCAGTAAAGCAATAGCATAGCGTATAATTAATTGCCAGATGGTTTTCTGGCAATTAATTTTAATAAATTTTTGTTTAAAAGAGGAGGAGAGGTTTATGAGTTTAGTTCCAGTTGTAGTTGAACAGACTAATAGAGGTGAAAGGTCATACGATATATATTCTAGACTGTTAAAGGATAGAATAGTTATGTTAGGCGAAGAAGTAAATGACACTACAGCAAGTTTAGCAGTAGCTCAGCTGTTATTTTTAGAGGCAGATGATCCAGATAAAGATATTTATTTATATATAAATAGTCCAGGTGGCTCTGTAACTGCAGGAATGGCAATATATGATACAATGCAGTACATTAAACCAGATGTTTCTACTATTTGTATTGGAATGGCAGCATCAATGGGAGCATTCTTACTTACAGCAGGTGCAAAAGGAAAGAGATTTGCTCTGCCAAATAGTGAAATAATGATACATCAGCCATTAGGAGGATTCCAGGGTCAGGCAACAGACATAGGAATACATGCTGAAAGAATATTGTATATAAAGAATAAATTAAATAAAATATTAAGTGAAAGAACTGGGCAGCCATTAGAAAAGATTCAACAGGATACTGAAAGGGATCATTTCCTATCTGCTGAAGAGGCAAAGGAATATGGTTTAATAGATCAAGTAATTGAAAAAAAGAAATAACCTTTAGAGAGGTGCAGATATGGCCAAAATTGAAGAAAAAAAGCAATTGAAATGTTCGTTTTGTGGTAAGACTCAAGATCAGGTTAGAAGACTTATAGCAGGGCCGGGTGTTTATATTTGTGATGAGTGTATAGAACTTTGTTCTGAAATTATTACAGATGAATTTGAAGAAGATGTTCAAATGGATATGGGCACACTGCCTAAACCTGCTGAAATTAAAAGCTATCTGGATCAATATGTAATTGGTCAGGATGATGCAAAGAAGTCATTAGCTGTGGCAGTATATAATCATTATAAGAGAATTAATTCCAACATAAATGATGATGAAGTTGAGCTTCAGAAAAGTAATATATTACTACTTGGGCCAACTGGTTCAGGTAAGACATTACTTGCTCAGACCATGGCAAAGTTTTTAAATGTACCTTTTGCAATTGCAGATGCAACCACTTTAACAGAAGCAGGATACGTAGGTGAAGATGTAGAGAATATCTTACTAAAGCTTATTCAAAGTGCTGACTATGATATAGAAAGAGCTGAAAAGGGTATAGTATATATTGATGAAATTGATAAAATTGCCAGAAAATCTGAAAATCCTTCAATAACCAGAGATGTATCCGGTGAGGGAGTTCAGCAGGCACTGCTGAAAATATTAGAGGGTACAGTAGCTTCAGTTCCGCCTCAGGGAGGAAGAAAACACCCTCATCAGGAATTTATTCAAATCAATACAACTAATATTCTGTTTATATGCGGAGGAGCTTTTGATGGAATTGACAAAATCATTGAGAGGAGAACAAGAACAAGTTCTCTTGGATTTGGTGCAGAAATTCAATCTAAGCAGGAAAAGGATATTGGCAAGATTTTAAAGAATATTATGCCTGGAGATCTGCTTAAATTCGGTCTCATTCCAGAGTTTGTCGGCAGGCTTCCAATAGTTGTCACACTGGATGCACTTGATGAGCAGGCTTTAATAAACATTTTAAAGGAACCTAAAAATGCACTGGTAAAACAATACAAAAAGCTATTTGAAATGGATAATGTGGAATTGGAATTTACAGAAGGCTCCTTAAAGGCCATTGCACAGGAAGCAATAAAGAGAAATACCGGGGCAAGAGGCTTAAGATCCATTATTGAAGATACTATGACGGATGTAATGTACGAAATGCCATCCAATGAAGCAATTTCTAAAATAATAATAAACGAAAATACTTTAAAAGATAAAAAGCCTGAGATAGTTTTACTACCAGAAGGTGAAAAGAGAACACCATTAAAAATAAAAAAATCCAGGTCAAGAAAAGGTTCTGAAACAGCCTGATTTTAAGCTCACGAGAAATCGTGAGCTTTTTTATCCTCATGAAAATTTATGTATATTTGAATATAGACAGTGAGAATGTGCATAATAAAAAAGAGTATATATTAATATTGTGAGGAGGATAATAAAAGGCTATGACAGAAATTTTAGTGATTATACAGATGTTTTTTACAATGGTAATGGGATTATATTTTTTTAACGCTTTAAAAGGACAGCAAAGTGCTAAAGTAGTGATAGATAAAGATAATAGAAAGGAAAGTGAACAATTAAAAAAGCTGAGAAGTATTCATTTAACAGAGCCATTAACTGAAAAAAGCAGACCTGGCTGCTTTGAAGAAATAATTGGTCAGGAAAAAGGCATAAAAGCTTTGCAGGCAGCATTATGCGGACCTAATCCTCAGCATGTTATAATTTACGGCCCACCGGGAGTTGGAAAAACAGCTGCAGCAAGACTTGTATTGGAGTATGCAAAAAAGAAGGAATATTCACCATTTAAGGAATACGCTAAATTTACAGAAATAGATGCAACCACTGTAAGATTTGATGACAGAGGAATTGCAGATCCACTAATAGGTTCCGTTCATGATCCAATCTATCAGGGAGCAGGACATTTAGGTGTGGCAGGTATACCTCAGCCAAAGCCAGGGGCTGTTACAAAAGCCCATGGAGGCATTTTATTCATTGATGAGATTGGTGAACTCCATCCCATAGAGATGAATAAATTATTAAAGGTATTAGAAGATAGAAGAGTATTTTTTGACAGTGCTTATTACAGTGTTAGTGACAGCAATATGCCGGCTTATATTAAGGATATATTCGATAATGGTCTTCCCGCAGATTTTAGATTGGTTGGTGCAACTACCAGAAATCCAAGTGAAATATCACCAGCACTAAGATCAAGATGCGTGGAAATATTTTTTAGATCACTTTTACCTGATGAAATAGAAAAAATAGCTGAAAATGCAGTGATGAAAACAGGTTTTGCACTAGATGAAAAAGCATGTAAGCTTGTAGGAAAGTACTGCAGTAATGGAAGGGAGTGCGTTAATTTAATACAACTGGCATCTGGCATAGCTCTTAATGATGATAGAAATACTATTAAAGTAAGCGATGTGGAATGGGTAATAGAAAATGGACAATATACACCAAGACCTGAAAAAAAGATAAAAGGTAAGCCAGAGGTTGGGTTTGTAAATGCACTTGCAGTATATGGCGCAAACCTGGGAACTGTTATGGAAGTTGAAGCCAGTGCAAAAAAAGTTAATTTAAGAAGGGGAAGAATAAGGATTACAGGTATAGTTGAAGAAGAGGAAATGGATAATTCCACTGGTAAAAGCATAAGAAAGAGCACCGCTAAGTGTTCTGTTGAAAATGTAATCACAGTAATCGAAAGAGTATTTAATATTGACTGCGATAACTATGATATACATATTAATTTCCCAGGAGGGGCACCTGTTGATGGCCCATCAGCAGGAATAAGCATTGCCTCAGCTGTTTACAGTGCTATACTTAATATAGCAGTAGACAATGAAGTAGCAATGACAGGGGAGCTGTCAATTCATGGAGAAGTGAAACCTATAGGCGGAGTTAATGCAAAAATACAGGCTGCTATAAAGGCAGGTGCTAAAACTATAATAATACCTGAAGATAATTGGCAGGATAGCTTTAAACAATTTAAAGGTGTAAAAATAATTCCTGTAAAAGATATAAAAGAAGTAATTGAGCTGGCTCTGGTAAAGGATTATAAAGACAGCATCCCACTTACAATTGAATCAAATATTGATGCATTAAGTGCAAAATCTTTAAAGGCAAATGCATAATTTTTAGGTTAAATTCACAATAAGAAAATTATCTTTTTGTGAATTTAATTTGCTAAAGATATTTTTAATTGCGTATAATTGAAAAAGATAGATTTTATATGTATAATATACTAGTCTAATCATAGTATGCAAAGTAATACAAATAATAACTTTTATAGTTCATAGATATGGAGGGGAAAGTATGGATGAAGAGAAAAAAGTTCTCCCTTTAATACCACTTAGAGGTATATCGGTTTTTCCATATATGGTTTTACATTTTGATGTGGGTAGAGAAAAATCAATTTTAGCTTTAGAAGAAGCTATGTTAAATAATCAGGAAATCTTTTTGGCTTCCCAAAAGAAAGCTGTTGTTGAAGAACCAGAAGAAAAGGATATATATAACATAGGTACGATTTGTAATATAAAACAAATACTGAAGCTTCCAGGAGATACTGTAAGGGTACTGGTGGAAGGAATAAGCAGGGCTAAAATACAGCAGTATGTATCAAAAGAAGACTTTTTTAAGGTAGAAGTAAGGGACTTAAAGGATGAACAATGTGCTGATGTTAAAAGATGTAAGGCATTAGTAAGAATGATAAAAAGAAAGTTTAATGATTATGCAAGTCTTTCTTCAAATGTAACACCTGATGCATTGCTGAACATAGAAAATATAGATGACTTTGGAAGATTTGCAGATGTAGTGAGCTCATATCTTACCTTAAAGGAAGAAGAAAAGCAGCAGTTATTAGAAGCTTATAAAATTGATGAAAGATTAGAAAAATTATTTGAACTTCTTAAAAATGAGCTTGATATTCTTAGAATTGAGAGAAAGATAGGAAGCAAAGTCAAAAATAACATAGAAAAAGTTCAAAAGGAATATTTTTTAAGAGAGCAATTGAAGGCTATTCAGGAGGAACTTGGAGAAGAAGATGAAGACAAGAAAGAAATAAACAGTTATAAAGCTAAGATAAATAAGGCAAAGTTACCAAAGCCAGCTAAGGATAAGGCTTTATATGAACTAGACAGGTTAAGAACAAGCGGGGTATATTCTGCTGAAGGCGGGGTAATCAGAACCTATTTGGACTGGATACTTGCCCTGCCGTGGAATGTAACAACTAAGGACAGTTTAGATATTAAAAAGGCCAGAGCTATTTTGGAGAGGGATCATTATGGACTAAAAGATGTTAAGGATAGGATAATTGAATATCTTGCGGTAAAAAAGATGAGCTCAACATTAAAAGGCCCTATTTTATGCTTAGTAGGTCCTCCTGGTGTAGGAAAAACTTCTATTGCCAAATCCATTGCAAATGCATTAAATAGAAATTTCGTAAGGATGTCATTAGGCGGAGTGAGAGATGAAGCAGAAATAAGAGGACACAGAAAAACATATGTTGGATCTATTCCTGGAAGAATCATTTATGGAATGAAGCAGGCAAAGTCAAAGAACCCTCTCTTCCTTTTAGATGAGATTGATAAAATGAGTAATGACTTCAGGGGAGATCCTGCAGATGCCCTTTTAGAGGTATTGGATTCTGAGCAAAACAGTACATTTAGAGATCATTACATGGAATTAGATTTTGATCTTTCACAGGTATTATTTATTACTACAGCAAATACACTGGATACAATTCCAAGACCTCTACTTGACAGAATGGAGATAATTGAAGTTTCAGGATATACCAGCGAGGAAAAATTTCATATAGCTAAGGACCATCTTGTTCCTAAAAAGCTGAAAGAACTTAATATTGAGGAAGGTAAAATTGTTTTTTCCGATGCATCAATTAAATATATAATTGACGGATATACCAGGGAATCTGGTGTAAGAAGTTTAGAGAGAAAGATAGCAGCTGTAATTAGGAAATGTATTGCCGAAATGGTGGAAAAGGAAAGAAAAAAAGTAAATATTACTGTAAACCATGTAAAAAGATATTTGGGGCCTGAAATATTCAGCTACGAAAAGGTTGACAAAGAAGATAAAGTTGGTGTGGTTACAGGAATGGCTTGGACAGGTTATGGCGGTGATACTTTAGCAATTGAAGCCAGCATTATGCCTGGGTCTGGTAAACTTGAATTAACAGGGCAGCTTGGTGATGTAATGAAGGAATCCGCAAAAGCCGCATATAGTTATGTACGTGCAAATGCAGGTAAATATAATATTGATGCTGATTTTTATAAAAGTAAAGATATCCATATCCATGTACCTGAGGGAGCAGTTCCAAAAGATGGCCCATCTGCAGGTGTCACTATGATCACAGCATTGGTATCTGCACTTAGCGGCAGAGCTGTTAAACATAATGTAGCCATGACTGGTGAAATAACTTTAACAGGAAGAGTACTTCCAATAGGAGGCTTAAAGGAAAAAACGTTAGCTTCATACAGGGCTGGAATTGATACTATTATTATACCCAAAGATAACGAAAAGGATATTAAGGAACTTCCTAGTATCATAAAAAGCAAGATTAAATTTATATTAGCTGATAATATAGATACAGTATTGTCCAATGCCTTAGTGGAAAATAAATAACTTAAAGAGAGAGAAAAAAATGATAATAAAACAATCTGAATTTATTATTTCTGCTGTGAAACCATCACAGTATCCCAATGATAACAGAGTGGAGATAGCCTTTGTTGGAAGATCCAATGTAGGGAAATCCTCTTTGATCAACTCATTGACAAATAGAAGAAAACTGGTAAAAGTCAGTAGTACTCCAGGAAAAACAAGATTAATCAACTTTTTTTTAATAAACAATACCTTTTATTTTGTGGATCTTCCTGGATATGGGTATGCAAAAGTATCCAAAGAAGAGAAGGCAAAATGGGGAGGAATAGTGGAAGCCTACTTAGTAAACAGGCAGCAGTTAAAGAAGATAATTTTACTTGTTGATTCCAGGCATAAACCAACAGAAGATGATCTAAATATGTATAATTGGATAAAACATTATAATTATGAATGTGTTATAGTTGCAACTAAAAGTGATAAATTAACAAACAATGAATTAAGCAAAAGTAAAAAGGTAATAAGAGAGACCTTTAATCTTAAGGAAAATGAAAGAATAATATATATATCATCTCTTAAAAAAACTGGTATGGAAGATGTGCTCAGTGAGCTAGACAGCTGCTTTTAGCAAAGCGAGGAGAGTAGATGAATGGAAGTAGTGAATATTATCAAGAATGTATTTATATATATGTTTATATATATATTACCTCTTCTTATCTTTCTTAATATACGTAAGATAAGAGGGAAGAAAAATCTCATAGTATATATTTTAACTCCATTTTATATTGCATTGTCATTGTTTACTCAGAATTTACTTCCATTTATACTTGTGGTATTAACAATACTATATATGAAGAAGAGTTACAGCGATGATTTATTTTATGGAAACTATAATTCAATTAATTATGGATATGAGTACACTAGATACTCCTTTAACATTAAGAATTTTAAAATTACAGAAGGTTTAAAGCTAACCTTATTTTCATATTTAATCACTATACTTATATCTGCAGCAGAAGCTGCTGTATATAGTTTTTTTAATTTAGTGCCTAAGAATCAGGAAGTAATTGATATTATGGCAAATATGCCTCTTAAAAAGTTTTTGTTAATGATTCCTATAACGGTTATATTTGCACCTGTGTTAGAAGAGTTTATATTCAGGTGGTTTCTTTTTGAAAATACATTTAAAAAGAGACTGGGCACTGTTATGGCTGTTATACTTAGCAGCTCTATTTTTGCCATTGCACATTTTAATTTAAAATCCATACCAATACTTATATGGATAGGTGTATATAACTGCTATTTAATAGAAAAGAAGGGATATTGGTACTCTGTTTTTAACCATTGCTTTTTTAATTCAGTAACTACATTTATTTTACTAGCTGACAAACTAAAATTTTAATATATAGAAATAAAGATGGATTGTACATTTTGGACAATCCATCTCTATTTTTTTGAACCTTTTTATGTGTCAAAATATAAAAAGCAGAATAGTATATATTATAAAACAAAAGAAGATAAAGTGATAGAACTTAAGAATAGAAAACTACCTGAGAGGGGGAAGAAAATTGGATTTCGATAGCTTGTTTCAAAGCTTGAATGGGGTAGGATTGGATGGCAAAAGTAAAGAAAAGAACAACAACTTTCTTATTTGGATAATTATTATTGCACTTTTATTCATCTGCGGATGCGGAGGCCAGGGATCTAATAACTGCTGCAGTGATAATTGCTGCACCAGCCGCCGTAGGCACCATCACAAACGCTGCAGAAGCCGTGAAAACTGCTGCTGCACAGGATTTGAAAGTGGAAGCTTTGGTGGTAACGGCAGCTTGTGGATAATAATAATCTTCGTTGTATTATTATTTTTATGCAAAGGTACTTTTGGAGGAGATTCTTGCAGAACAGATTCTTATAGAGCAGATAGCGTAGTTAATTTAGATACTGATGCTGAGGAATAAGAAACAATAAAACCAATGCCTTGGAAAGGGGGGTTTAGCATGTCAAAACATGGTTGTAATAATGGATCAAGTGGTTCCGGTTTATTACTATTAATATTAATAGTATTACAGTTTAAAAACCACTCACATGAAGATGAGCATAGTTGTGAAAGAGGCGGCGTAATAGACAATAGTATCCTATTTATTATAGTATTCTGGTTTATTATATGCTGCGGCTGTAATATAAGTTTATGCTGCGGAAACTAGATAGATTTCAAAGTAAATCAGCTATTTAAGCTTCTCAAAAAACTGTAGAAGCATCAGTATTTTTGCTCGCTTAAATAGCGATTTACTAAATGAAATTATATAGTTAACTAATGAGGGGGGCATACTGCCCTCCTTAACATATAGAAATGCTGAGAGGGGTATATATAAATATGTCTAAGCATAGAAAACATAGAAAAAAAGACTATACTAATATAAACAATAATAGCAGCAATACCAGCAATTTAAATAATAATTTAAATATGGACAGCATAATGCAGTTATTAAATGAAATGGACTCAGAAAAGCTGTCATCCATGCTGTCAAGCCTAAACGAAAGTATAAATCAAAGGAAAGAAGATAAATCTAATGTAATAGAGAATTCAGATATAAACAAGAATTTAAGTGAAGATTCCACTGAAAGTGATAACAGCACAAAATATAGGAATAGTGATGATAAAACACTGCAGTTATTAAATGCCATCAAACCACTATTCCCTCCAGACAGGGCTTTTATAATAGATAAAATAATTCAATTATATTCAATGGGTGAATCATTAAACACCCAGCAGTAAAAAAGAAAGGCATATGGTCTTTCTTTTTTATTCTATTAAGTCATTAGCATTTTTGGAGGTAACCATAGTACATTTCCCTTCAAAGGACCCACCTTCATGTATAACAATATTTTTCATTGTAACATCACCCTTAACATTACCGGAACCTTCAATAGTCAGCGTATTTTCACATA
This sequence comes from Clostridium sp. JN-9, assembly GCF_004103695.1. Taxonomy (NCBI): domain Bacteria; kingdom Bacillati; phylum Bacillota; class Clostridia; order Eubacteriales; family Clostridiaceae; genus Clostridium; species Clostridium sp. JN-9. The sequence goes on from NZ_CP035280.1 coordinate 725,539, forward strand.
TAATATTTCCATCAACTTTTCCATTTACAACAGCATTTCTACAGCTTATATTTCCTTTGCAGTAGGATGAAAAGCCTAAAATAATATCATCATTCCAATTTATATTTCCATTTATTTCTCCATCGATTTTTAAAATTCCGTCACCTGTCAGGTCGCCGGTAATATTACAGTGCTCGCCTAACAATGAATCGATTTTATTTGTGCTTTTCTCTTTCTCGTTAAACATAAATTCTCCTTTACTTGATTATTGTTAATATAATATATGAAGTGTTATAAAAAAATATCCTCTTTAAAGGAAATTTATAAAGGTATATAGAATAATATATAATACTGAATTTGAATTAAAATTATAATTTAGATAAAATTTAATTTAAAAAGTGTAAAAGTTTACTATACTATAACGATAATTAAAAGAAGTTAAATTTTGGAGGTAATTATAGAAATGTCAAAATTGTCACATTTAATTGAAATGGTAATAACTTTGCAGCATAAGAAACTTACTACAGCTTCTGAATTATCAGATATACTGGAAGTAGATAAAAAAACTATATACAGATATATTAAGACCCTTGCTTCAGCAAATGTACCTATACATACTAAAAAAGGCAGATATGGCGGATTTTATATAGATGAAGGATTTTATATGAAACTTCCAAGTTTAACTAAGGAAGAAATGCAGGCATTATTAATGTCTAGTAAGATATTGACAAAAAGTAATGGATTTATATATGAAAATCAGCTGATGAGTGCAGTAGAAAAAATTAAAAGAACATGTATTGACAATAATATGGATTTTGATGATTTAGAAAATAGTGCAGATTTCAAAATAGATAATATTGGTTCAATGGAAAAACTAAATGATAAAATTTCTAAAATTAATTATTCAATTTCAAAAGGAAGAGCAATAATAATTTCATATTATTCTATTAATAAAAATAAATTAACTGTCAGGAAAGTTGGACCCTATACAATTATATTTAAAGAAGGAGACTGGTATGTAATAGGGTACTGTAATGTTAAAGATGAAGTAAGGACATTTAAAATATCAAGAATAAAATCTATAGATAATACCAGTGATATTTACATGAAACCAATTAATTTTTCACTTAAAGAATATCTTAAAAATAACTGGGAAGTATTTACTGCAGGAGAACAGCAAGTTGTTATTAGATTTGACAAAGCTGCTGCGGATTTTATAAAACAATCAAAATGGAGTGCAAATCAACAGATAAGTGATAATCTGGATGGCTCAATAATTTTTAGAATATTTGTAAATGAACTTGATGAAATAAAAAATTGGGTAATGGGTTTTGGAAGTCATGCAGAGGTTATAGCTCCAGACACACTTAGAAATGAAATAAAATATGAAATACAGGAGCTGAATAAAAAATATTCAAATTTATAAAAAAAATTTTTTTAAGTATGTATAAAAAAAGTATAAATGGCAATTATAATAATGTAATTAAGAGATAATTATTATATTAATGTTATCTCTTGAAGCAGAAAATTAATTTAATTATTTTCTGCAAGAACCCCCCATCCCCCTTGGGACCGTAATAAATACGGTCCCTTTTATTACAGGCAGTACATAAATTCAACAAATGTATTGTACAATAATTAATCTTAAGTGGGCTTTTATAAAAGTCTATTTCAAAGATATTGAATATATTTTATAATAGCAGGCAGCATCTTTATTTCCATCAGGTTTTAATAATATAGTTAATGTATAGTTTTTTACATTTTCATTATTAACCTTCGAAACACCTTTGAAATTTAATACCCATTTAATCTGAGATACTTCACCATCTTTGTTCCATTGAGTATCCATAAATATTCCATCTTGAAAATTATATAGATTATTTTCACCTGAGAGTTTTCCTATAACTGATAGATCTTTCCCGCTAAGTCCTGGATAATATATATTTAATGGCTTTACACTTTCTCCATGAGGCAGACTTTCAATGTATTTTATAAAATAATATACGGTGTCTTTTCCCATGAAATTGTCATTATAGGAATAATTAAATTTTTGAAGATTTTTATTTAAAAATATAAAATTATTAAAGTTAAATTTATCTGAAGTACTGTTAGTAAATATCAATTTTGGAGTTCTGTTATTTTTATAATCTACGAAACCGATAATATCGTTTTTCCCAAAATAAACATTATTAAAGCCATTGTTTGTCCAATTAAAGACCTGTACAATAGCCTGATTTTTATATGATGACTGTATAAAGATTTCAGGCGTTTTATCCCTGGAAGCATCCATTATTGTAACCTTCAATGGCCAGTGACTATTGTATTCTCCTAATGTATTTATTTGAGAAGATGGCACTAAGTTATAATTTTTATTTCCAATTGAAGCTGTAATATTATAATTCATTTTATCTACGGTTATTATTAAATTATCCTCTGTTCCATCACCATTCAGGTCTGCTTTAATAACCTTATTTTCATTTACTGTATTAAGTGCAGCAGATGTATTTTTTGTAGCAGTAAATATAATAAAAAGAATTATGAGAAGTAAAAATAATAAAAAACAGTAAATATATTTTTTCTTTAGAAATAATACTTTAAATTTCATATAAACACCTCCACTATTTTATATGTATGTATTATATATTTAATTAATGTGTGCAAAATAAATATATAAGCAAATAATATATAGAAGGAGATTGAATATGAAATTTAAAAAAGCAATTGCCTTGTTATTAATCACAACAGCCTGCTTAAATCTTACTTCTTGTAATAGTAATAAAGATAAAGAAAAGCAAAAGGAATTAAATATATATGTTGATGTTAAAGATAAGCACTCAACAAATATTCTTAAAATAATAGTTGAGCAGTTTGAAGAGAAAAACCCTAAGATTAAAGTAAATCTTACAAATGCTCTTGGGAGTAATATAAGTGAAGATATAAATAAAAAGCCGGATAAGATGGATATAATATTTACTTCCAGAAATAATATGATTGAGCTTGCCAGAAAGGGAGTATTATCTGATTTATCACTGCAGTATGATAAGGAAAAAATAAATGAAAAAAACTATACAGTAATAAGCTGCTATGGAAGGTTTAATGATAAATCTTATGGAATACCATTGATTCCATATACTATAGAGGCAGCATGTAATACAAATGAATTATCAAAGCTTAAGATTCCAGTACCCAAAAATGCAAATGAACTCAGCAGTTTGATACATGCAATTAACAGCAAAGGAGTAAGAATACCAGTAATACTAACTGATGAACTGGATATATATGAGGGATTATCATCCATAGTAATAAATAATATGGTGAATGAATCCAAACTTGAAAGCATTTATGACAGCAGCAGCAATGCATATAAAAGTGTTACTGAAATGCAGCAGGCATTTGATACTTTGGATAGTCTTGTCTCAAAGTCAGTTATAAATAAAAATCTGTTTGAGATTGGAAATGAAAGTACATTAAGTAAATTATCCAGAGGAGATATACCGCTGGCAATATTTATATCTTATTATGATTATGCTATCGAAAGCAAAGATGTTGAAGCAATAGATTACCATTATAATTTAACAACTGGAAAGGAAAGCATACCAGTTATTGTAAACGCATTAGCCTGTATGCCTGTAAATATTAAAAATGGACAGGAAGCAAATGATTTTATAAAGTTTATGGAAAGTGATGATGCACAAAAGGCTGTATTGAAAAAGGGATTTATTACGGGAAATAAAAAAGCTAATGAAGCAAATAAGAATGTAATAGGAAAAAGCACTATAAAGCATTTACAGCTTTCCAATGAGAACAGTGTTATTTATCTTGATAATTTACCAAAATCAATTAGGCAGGGTGTTTCTTCTCAAATTAATAATATCATTTCAGGAAGCAGTGAAAAAGGCAGAGAGTGGAACACAATTGTTGATCAGGCATATAAAGAATAAAGGAATGGATATACCATTCCTTTATTCTTTACTATTTTTGCAATCTTCGCATAAGCCATAGAAATATAACTGATTTGCAACTACATCATAATTAGTGTAGTTTTTAACCTTATCATTTAGATCACTAAAGCAAATGCCCTGAATATCGTCTACCTTACCACAATTTAAACATTGAATATGAGGGTGTGGGTACACATTTCCATCATATCTGAAATTTCCTTCGCCAACATTTATTTCCTGAATCAGCTTTACTTCAACAAGAGTTTTTAATGCTTTGTACACTGTAGCTAAACTCATAGTAGGATAATCTTTTTGTAAAGCTTTGTAGATTGTCTCAGCAGAAGGATGTTCAGTTGTAGACTTTAGGTATTTATATACTGCAATACGCTGCGGAGTCAATTTAAGTTTCTTTTCCTTGAAAATTCCTGTAATTGTATCCATAAGCACCATCCTATTAATTGATATAATTAATTATATAATAAGAATTATCTTTTGTCAAAAGAAAATATTAGAAAATGTACATTTTGTTAATAAATTTACACAAATAACATATTATTTTAAGCTTATAATATGAATTCATTTAAAAAAACATTGATTTTTTTAAAAAGTATGATAATATTAATATTGTAAGTGTTAAGAAATTAACAATTGTTCATGTTCATTTCTCAATTTATTTTTTAAGGGGCTGTTGCACTAAAATAATTGGTGCGGCAGCTTTTTTACATAAAAATAAATCTTCCACTCGAAAGAGTGAAAGATTTATAGTAAAATTAACATATGAGAAAATACATTAATTCACACAAAAATTATACTTTATATCGTGGAAATTATCAATTAAAACTTCCATTAAATATTGAGTACATGATTCCCAATAATGATTCAGTGCGTTTGCTAAGTCAATTTGTAGAGGAGATGGATTTAACAGATTTATATTCGACTTATTCCCGAATAAGGGAAAATCAGGCTACGCCACGTCAGATGCTGAAGATTGTACTTTACTCCTATATGAATCATAATTATTCATCAAGAGCAATGGAGCTATCCTGCAAAAGAGATGTAAATTTCATGTACCTTTTAGAAGGTTCACCAGCACCAGATCATTCTACTTTTGCAAGATTTCGTAGTATTCATTTTGCCCCGTGCTCAGAAACAATAATGGCTGAAATGTCAAATTTTCTTTATGAGATTGGAGAAATATCAGGAGATACTATATTTATTGATGGTACAAAGATAGAGGCATGTGCTAACAAGTATACTTTCGTCTGGAAAAAAGCAGTTTCAAAAAACCTGGAGAGATTACTTTCTAAATTAGCTGATTTTGTAGCCGAATGTGAGGAATTGTATGGAATAAAGCTTGTATACGAAAACAAAGTAAAAATGAAACATGTAAAAAAGCTACGCAAAAAGCTTTACGCCTTGAAAAAGGAAGAAAATATTGAATTTGTACATGGATGTGGTAAAAGGAAAACTCCTATTCAACGTTCTATTGAAAAACTTGAGGAATACCTTAGAAAGTTAAAAGAATATACACAGAAAATCCATACCTGCGGTAAACGTAATAGCTATTCCAAGACAGATAAAGATGCAACCTTTATGAGGATGAAAGAGGATGCTATGAAAAATGGTCAGTTAAAACCAGGTTACAATGTTCAGAATGGAGTAGATTCCCAATATATAGTATGGGTTACTGTTTGCGATAAGCCTGGGGACACAACAACATTGATTCCATTTATAAAAAGCATGGAGGATTCCTTGTACTTTAAGTATTTTAAAATTGATGCGGATTCAGGTTACGAGAGTGAAGAAAATTATCTTTATATCAAAGAAAATGGACAGCTATCATATATTAAACCAGCAAATTATGAAATATCAAAAACAAGAAAATATAAACATGATATAAGCAGAATAGAAAACATGGATTATACTGAATTGGGCGATTATTATACTTGCAAAAATAATAAGAAACTAACAGTAAATAAAATAGTAAAAAGGAAAAGTAAGACTGGCTATATAAGTGAAAAAACAATCTATACTTGTGAGGACTGCAGTAACTGTGTTTACAAGAGTAAATGCATAAGAGGACATAACTGTAAAACGCCATTAGAAGAAAGGGTTAAAAATCTTGAGACTTCAAAACTATTCAACATGCTTCGCAAAGAGGATCTTGAAAGAATTATAAGTGATGATGGTTGCGAGTTGAGAATGAATCGAAGTATTCAAGCCGAAGGCTCTTTTGGAGAGATAAAACAGGATATGGGATTTCGTAGATATCTATGCAAAGGTAAAAAGAATGTTTTGGCAGAAAGTATTTTGTTAGCAATGGCACATAATATAAATAAGCTACATAATAAAATTCAGTTAGATAGAACTGAAACGCATCTTTTTCCACTTAAAAAAGGTGCATAATTATCAAACTTTAAAATTTTAAAAACTCTGCAAATCAAAAAAAGCCTTAATATGAAAGGCTTATTAAAGTGCGTCTTTTTTTAATTATCAAGCTCATTGGGGACTAAAATATCATTAAATTTTCTATAAAACACAAAAAAAATGCTGCCGCGTTAGCATATTTTTTTATGCTAATGCGACAGCCCCTTTTTTTTTATGGATTATTAAAAAACATCAGCATTCTAATAATAATTAATTTAAAATGATATGTCAATTTATAAACACAAAAAACACTATAAACATATAAATTTCACATAAAATATTGACATATTATATAGTTAATAATATAATTTTGATTAATAACATACAACTATGATGGGAAGAGTAGATAATGAATGAGTTCACAGAGAGTTGGCTTGTGGTGTAATGCCAATAACGAATCTTTATTGAAGAACATCCCGGAGTTTCTAACCGAAATCACAGATACAGTAGGCTTAGAGGTTTCCAAAACCTTATATTTGGAATAGATTGAACTATAGTTCGATTTATTTTAAGTGGTCATTATGACAATTTGGGTGGTACCGCGAAATTTTACCTTTCGTCCCTTTCTTTGGGATGGAAGGTTTTTATTTTTTATAATTATCAGGGAGGTATAAAAATGGAAAATACATTAGTAAAAGAAATATTCAGAAACAAAGAAAAGTACAGTAACACTAAGGTAAATATTTCAGGGTGGATAAGAACTGTCAGGGCATCTAAGAACTTTGGATTTATAGAGATGAATGATGGTAGTTTCTTTAAAAATGTTCAAATAGTATTTGAAGATAGCCTGGATAACTTTAAGGAAGTATCAAAGCTGCCAATTAGTTCATCCATAAGTGTGCAGGGAACAGTTTCTTTAACTCCTGAGGCTAAGCAGCCCCTCGAAATAAAAGCAGATAAAGTTATTATCGAAGGAATGTCAAATTCTGATTATCCTCTGCAAAAGAAAAGACATAGCTTGGAATACTTAAGAACTATTGCACATTTGAGGCCAAGAAGTAATACATTTTCAGCAGTATTCAGAGTGAGATCATTAGCAGCCTATGCAATTCATAAATTCTTTCAGGAACAGAATTTTGTATATGCACATACTCCAATTATAACCTGCAGCGATGCTGAAGGTGCAGGGGAAATGTTTAAGGTAACTACACTGGATCTTGAAAATTTACCTAAAAATGCAGAAGGAAAAGTTGATTATACAAAGGACTTTTTCTCAAGATCTGCTGGTCTTACTGTGAGTGGACAGCTTTCTGCAGAAACCTTTGCTTTGGCATTTAGGAATGTATATACCTTTGGACCTACATTCAGAGCTGAAGATTCAAATACTTCAAGACATGCAGCTGAGTTTTGGATGATAGAACCAGAAATGGCATTTGCAGATTTGGATTATGATATGGAAGTTGCTGAAGCTATGGTGAAATATATAATAAATTATGTTATGGAAAATGCACCAGAAGAAATGGAATTCTTCAATAACTTCATAGGCAAGGGATTGTTTGAAAAACTTAAAAATGTTGTATCAAATGATTTTGGAAGAATTACATATACAAAAGCAGTTGAAATATTAAAAAACAGCGGAGAGAAATTTGAGTATCCTGTAGAATGGGGTATAGATCTTCAGACAGAACATGAAAGATATTTAACTGAAAAGGTATTTAAGAAACCAATATTTGTAACTGACTATCCTAAGGATATAAAGGCATTTTATATGAGAATGAATGAGGACAATAAAACTGTTGCTGCAGCAGATCTTCTTGTACCTGGTATAGGAGAAATTATTGGGGGAAGTCAAAGGGAAGAAAGACTTGAAAAATTAGAAAAAAGGATGGAAGAACTAGGCCTTAAAAAAGAAGACTACTGGTGGTATTTGGAGCTTAGAAAATATGGTGAAACCAAACATTCAGGTTTTGGACTTGGATTTGAAAGAATGATAATGTACATTACAGGAATGAGCAACATAAGAGATGTAATACCATTCCCAAGAACCACTGGATCAGCTGAGTTCTAAAAATTTGTAAAGAAGATAAGAAGCATGTTTAAAGCATTTCCTTAAATAGGCTTCTTATTTTTTTATTTTTAATGGATTTTATGTAGAATTCTGACCATAATAAATATAAACAATGTTATTCTATACGAGGAGAGTGGCTATATGAAAAAACCGGTATCAGTAATGTGCATTTTAGTAGTTATAACCATTACTTCACTATTTACGTATAAAAAGCACAGTGTGCAAGTGCAGGGAAGCAGTGCTGGTGTTGAAGCATCCACAAAAACAGATTTATCATTTTCTGTATTAGGAGATGTACATGGGAATGTTTATAAATTCAATAAAGCAATTCAGGATTTACACAGTATAAATCCCTCAATGGATGCCATGATATTAAATGGTGACATTGTTGATGAAGGTTTAAACAGTCAATATGATGCGATTTCAAAATGCTTAAATAAAAATAAATCAATTTTGCCAAAGCAGATAATTAAAAATATAGGGAATCATGAATTTTATGAATATGGTAAAGGATATAACAGCAGTGAAAAAAACAATGAATTTGTTAACAGATATCTAAAATTTGCAGGTGAAAATTCAGTTTACCATGATACATGGATAAAAGGATATCATTTTATATCATTGGGTACTGAAGCTTGCAATACAAAGCAGCTGGGGTCAACTAAAGCCTATATTTCAGATAAACAGCAAAAATGGCTAAAGGAAAAACTTCAGGAGAACTATGATCCTGACAGACCTGTATTTGTATTCCTCCATCATCATCTGGTGGGTGAAATTAAATGGTGGATAGGAGTTCAGCAAAGCAGTGAAGTATACAACATATTGAAAGAATATCCTCAGGTTATATTATTTACTTCCCATACTCATCTTCTTCTGCAATCATATAATGAAATTATAAATCAGCCCTTTAAAATAATGAATACAGGTGCTGTATCATTTGGACTGGAGCTTAATAATAAGGGTGGAGTTAATAGAACTGATGACAGCCAGGGACTTTATGTTGAAGTGCAGGGGAATAATGTAGTTATAAGAGGAAGAGATTTCAACACTAAAACCTGGATATCTAAAAATTAACCTTGAACTTCAATTATTATAAGTAGTATTTCAATTATTAGTATAAATAATAAAACCAGTAGTAATTTTCCAAATTTACTCACCACATCGCCCCCATATTATAAATTTATGAGGAGTGGACAAGTAAAATTACCCATATGAAATAAAAGCGAAAGATATTTAAATCCAACGCTTTAAAATTATTTCTTTTTTTTATTTTTCTTTTTTACCGAAAATCCAAAAGATCCAAGAGGATTTTTAGATAGATTATAATATTCTCCATGGTTATAGCATATAAGATTTGCCTTATTAAAACATATTTTACTATTAGAATCCAGCATAGTCTCATCAACTTTAACATTTAAAACTTTAAGTAAAAACAAATGATGGGTTCCAAGTGGAGTTATTGATTTTACCTTACATTCTAAAGCAATAGGCGAAATTTGTAATGACGGAGTAGAAATTTTTACACCTTCATTAAGCTGCAAATTAAAATGCTTTATTTTATCTTCTTTTCTTCCTGAAACAACTCCACAGTAATCAACGATTTTAACCATATTTTTTGTAGGAAGATTAATAACACATTCTTCACTTTCTTTAATAAATTCATAAGAAAGTCTTTCTGGTCTAATACCCATGGCAATAATAGGTTCATTGGTGCAGACTGTGCTCACCCACCCAACTGTAAAGATATTTATTTTATTATTTTTATTTTTTGAAGTAACAAGTACTACAGGAGTGGGATTTAACATTACACTTCCTTTAAAATTTAACTTATTCATAGATGCCTCCTAAATGAAATTTATTTAATATGTTTTTTGCAAAGTATTATTATTTATAAAAATTATTATACAGCATATGATTGCTTATGAACAGAAAACAGTAAATTATACATATGTATAAAGTGACATTAAATCTAAGAAAAGGTATAATATTAATTATAAAGTTTAGAAATGGGGTATGTATATGGAAGATAAAATTACTTTAATGGTTCAAAGTGCACACACCTTATTTTGTTATTTCAATGCTAATACACATAAAAAGGATAAGGTTATGCCAGGCAGTAATTTTAATTTATTTTTAAAGGTCTATTCAGTTGAAAATGGAATAGAAAAAGAAATAAAAACAATAGAAATTAAAGATAATGCAGATAACTGGTATATAAATCTGGATTTGGATGACATGGATGTATTCGTTAGGTTATTAGAAAAAAATTCAGATAATACATATCACACAATTGGTATTTCAAATGTAGTAACAACTCCAAGAAATTATCCATCATCAGATAGGAATGTTTATTATTTAAATATACCTAATAAAATCATGGAGCTTAATACTGATAAGAATATTCATCCTTCATCTGCCGATTTTTTTGACAGCTATTTTTATGAATTAAATAAAAATAATGAAACAGTTACATCATGGGGCAATTATGGAAGATAGCGAAAGGATAAAAGGATACATAGCTATGATACTCCATAGTCATATACCCTTCGTAAGGCATCCTGATATGGAGGATGCACTGGAGGAAAGGTGGCTTTTTCAGGCCATGAGTGAAAGCTACATACCGCTGATACAGGTTTTTGACAGGCTTATACAGGATAAAATAAATTATAAAATAACATTATCCTTAACTCCTCCATTAATGAATATGTTAGAGGACCAATATTTAAATGAAAGATTTATTAAATATTTAGAAAGCAGCATTAAACTTTCCAGAGAAGAAATTGTAAGAACAAAATATAATAAAGAAGAAAATAAGCTGGCTTATTTTTATGAAAAAAGGTTCCAGGAAATATCAAAAACATATTATAAATATAATGGAAATTTAATGAATGCATTTAGAAAGTTTGACAGACTGGGATATATAGAATTTATTACCTCTGCAGCAACACATGGGATTCTGCCTCTTTTAAGTATTCATAAAGAAAGTGTATCAGCTCAGGTAAGACTTGGAGTTGAAACTTACACAGATGAAATGGGTCATGAACCCAATGGAATATGGTTACCGGAGTGTGCATACAGTTACAGCCTGGATTCAATTTTAAAAGAAAACAATTTAAAATATTTTATTACAGAAAGCACAGGTGTGCTTAATGCTTCTCCAAAGCCGTTATATGGTACATTTGCACCTATTATTACCCAAAACGGTGTAATTGCATTAGGACGTGATATAAAATCATCCAGACAGCTATGGAGCAGCACACAGGGGTATCCTGGGGACTATAATTACAGGGAGTTTTACAGGGACATTGGCTACGACCTTCCTATGGAGTATATTGCGCCATATATAAATAGAAATGGAATTAGAATCGATACAGGAATAAAGTATTATAAAATAACATCAAAAACAGAAGAAAAACTTTATTATGACAAAGAAAAAGCTATGGAAAAGGTTAAGGAGCATGTACAGCACTTTATTAATGAGAGAAATAATGAATTTACAAAAATAAAACCACATATGGATGGTATGCCAATTATAACATGTCCATATGATACTGAGTTATTTGGGCATTGGTGGTATGAAGGACCGGAATTTATTGAAAGCTTTTTAAGAAATAGTGTTAAAAAAGAAAATGTATATAAACTTACAACTCCATCTGAATTTATATCAAAATGTAAAAAAATTCAGTGCTGCAGTCCAGATCCATCAAGCTGGGGAGAAAATGGGGATTATTCAGTGTGGCTAAATGCATCAAATAGCTGGATTTATAAAAAAATTCACAGCTGTGCTGATAAAATGATTAATTTATCAAACAAATATACTAATCCAAGCGAAATTGAAGAGAGAGCTTTAAATCAGGCAGCAAGGGAACTATTATTGGCTGAGAGCTCAGACTGGCCATTTATAATAAAAAATAACACTGCTTCTGAATATGCATCCAAAAGGGTCAATTGCCATGTAGAAAGATTTGAGAAAATTTATAATGAAATAATTAATAACACTGTGGATATTAATTGGCTTTTGAATGTTGAAAACATAGATAATATATTTCCAAAAATTAATTTTAGAATATATAAAAGCCAGCGTCTTTAGGCGCTGGCCGGTAATAGAGGCTTACATTATTTGTTCTTTAATCTTTAGCTTTAATCCCTGCTTTTTGCTATTTCAATGCCAACTCTACGTCCATTAATCTTTTTACCTGCACATTTTTTTATTATTAAATCTGCATAACGTTCTGGAATATTTACAAAGGAGAATTTATTTAATATATCTATATCCCCAATTTCTGATTTATTTATTCCGGCATTGTCTGCAAGGAATAATACTAAAGTCTTAGGATTTATATTATCCATTCTTCCGCAGGATAAAAATAATCTCACACTGTCACGCGGCTTTAAAGTCTGCTCCACATATTCATAGCTAACTTCTTTATCAAATAACATTTTCATAAGTGCAGCTGCAACCTCAATAAGATTGAAATCCTCATCCATTTTTGTGGCAATAGGAATGAAGTTTTTATGACTTTCACTGTTAATGACTTCTTTTGTTTCTTCTATGATGTTTTTATATTTTGTTTCAAATATTTCATCAATAGTGGGTACTTCTTTTCTTAGAATTTTACTTCTTGTTGCTTTTTCAATAGCTTTAAGTGACATATATTCTCTTGGAGTTACAAGAGTATAGGCGATACCTTCTTTATTTGCACGGCCTGTTCTTCCTATTCTGTGTACATAGGAGTCTGAGTCCTGAGGAAGATCATAATTAATAACATGAGAGATATCATCCACATCTATTCCTCTTGCAGCAACATCAGTAGCTACAAGAAAATCTAAATTACCTTCTTTAAACTTCCTTAAGGTATTTAATCTTTGACTTTGACCCATGTCACCATGCATACCTTCTACATTGTAGGCTCTGGACTGAAGGTTTTCCACCAGTTCATCAACCCCTTTTTTTGTTTTACAAAATATTATAGCACTTGAAGGTTCATCCACATCCAAAATTCTGCATAAAGCTTCAAATCTGTCCTTATTTTTAATTTCATAGTAGTATTGAGAAATTTTAGATACAGTCATTGAATTCTTTGCAATAATTATATGCTTAACATTCTTCTTTAAGTATTTTGATGCAAGCTTTTTTATTGTATCAGGCATGGTTGCAGAAAATAAAAGGGTTTGTCTTTTATCATTAGTGTTTCTTATAATGTCTTCTATGTCATCAATAAAACCCATGTTAAGCATTTCGTCTGCTTCATCTATAACTAAAAAGTCAATATCTTTTACATTAAGGCTTCCACGATTTAGATGGTCAATGATTCTTCCTGGAGTACCAACTACAATATCAACACCTCTATGAAGTGATTTTATCTGTCTGTCAATGGGCTGCCCTCCATAAATAGGCATACTTTTTACATTTGTAAATTTACTTAATCTGATTAACTCATCATTTATCTGAATTGCCAATTCTCTAGTTGGAGTCAGAATCAATGCATTTATTTTCTTTCCCCTGTTTCTATCCTGTAACATACTTATTACAGGTGCACCAAAAGCCAGAGTTTTTCCTGTACCTGTCTGAGCCTGGCCTATTATGTCAATTCCATTTAATACCTGAGGAATTGCTTCAGCCTGAATTTGTGATGGTTCTTCAAAGCCAAGAGCATCTATTGCCTGTAAAACTTTTTCATTTAAACCTAGATCACTAAAATTAATATTTTCCATAAATCTACCTCTTTCGTTTTTTAATAGTTTTTGATTTTTAAGCATAATTTTATACTTAAATTAAGAAAATTTATCAAAAATTAAAGGCAGTATCCCACTGCCTTTTGTTTCATGCTTTTAAATATTTCATAAGTGCAGAATTCTTTTCAAAAACAGTTAACACTGCCAGACCAATTACATAACATGATACAGCCTCACCAAGACCAATCCACAGCATGGTTATTAATAATGGGTAGTGAAGGGTATAATTTAATACAAATCCAATTACTACAGCATTGATAATAACAGGAGGAAGCGGGGCTAAATACTTTTTAAATTTTATATTGCTTTTACCAATATAATAAGTTATAATGGCAGCTATTAAAGTTGCTAAGGAACCGAAGATTATATCTATTGGACCATTACCTCCAAAGATATTTGCCACTATGCATCCAACAAATAATCCCCAAATTGAATAAGATGAGAAAAAGGGAAGTACTGTTAAAGCTTCAGCAACTCTCACCTGAATTTGTCCATAACTAATAGGTGCTAGTAAAACGGTCAGGGTTGCATAAATAGAGCCTATTAGAGCTGCAAATACGAGATGATTAATTTTTTTTCTTGCTAAATTTTCCATAAATTAGACCTCCATAGTTTTGCTTTAAGACAGGATGGTTACGAACTGTCTTGTGACCATAATGAATAATATTCAATAAAGCCACAATTTAGTTTAAACTATATTTTTTAATAAGTCAAATAAATGTTTATTAATCTTCAATAAGTAATATGAAAATTTCTAAAAATAAGTACTATAATATTTAGCTTTTAAAAATGATTTTAAGATCTTTTATAGAATTATATATATAGACTAATGATAATTAAAAGGAGATAGTTTGTATGTTACAATTAAGCAAAAACGATAAAGATAAGGTGTTGGAAGCTATAAAAGAAGGTAGGATTGATGCTGCTGACGTAAGTTTCCCTAATCTTATAGATACAATAGTATTAAAAATGAAAAATATAGGACTTATAGATAAATTGGCTGAAAGTTTTAAAGATAAAAGAAAACAAAATAAGCATATTCCATTTCATATACTTATTGCGTTAGCAATTACAGCAAAGATGAAACTTAAAACCAGCCTGACAGATGTCGCCTTTGCTGTGACTGATGGTGAGTTATTATCTGAACTAGGATGGAATATGTGGGATACCAATAAAAACCTTGAAGAAGGGTTATTCGCCGAAGGCGTTATGAGAAATTTAATTCAAAAATATGATGCTGAGGAATTTATAGAGTCTTATAACAATTATGTCCAAAATGTAGTTATGCCATCTCTTAACATAGCTCCATCTATACATATTCTTGATTGCACTAAAATACATGTGAATTTAGATAATGTAAATTATGAGAATTCTGAAACTATAAAAGATGATGGAAAGGTGCTTCGTGGTTATAAAATGGGAACATTAAGAGGTCTTATGGATGATTCCGGAATTATAGAAGAGATAGTTTTTGATTCTATAAAGCCTCATGATTTAGAACTTTGTAGAAATATGATTTTAAAAAGTAAATGTTTAAAAGGTGGAGATATTCTCATAAATGACAGGGGATTTATTTCTCGTGATGTTATTAATTTTTTGAAGGTTGAAAAGCAAGTGGATACATATGTACCTGCAAAAAAGAACATGACAATATACCAAGAAGCTGTAAAAATAGCAATCTCCGAAGACAAGTGGCAAAAACACCCTAACAGGAAAAGGAAAACTCAAGAAATACACCTGGTTAAGGATCTAGGTATGATGTGGCAAAGTAATACACCAGATAAAGATGTTGACTTGTGTGCCTGTGTCGTTCATGATAAAAAAGATAATGAATACTATGTATTTTTAACCACAGACACAAATAAAACTGCAAAACAAATAATAAATACTTATGAACTAAGACCAGAAATTGAAGAAGACTATAGACAAATAAAAGACTTTTGGAAATTAGAAGATTTTAAGAGTACAAAATATAATTTTATAACTTTTCATATAGTTATGACACTCATTGGCTACATGTATTTTCAACTATTCAAAAACATGGAGGAGGGAAATAAGTATTCAGGCAAGTCCCTCCCTGTAATTATTAAGAATTATAAAGAAGATAAGCAAAAGTCAGTTATAATATATTCTGGTCAATATTTTGGCGTATTTTCCTTTATTGAATTTATTCAATTGTATGCTGGCTGCTCCGCAGAGGTAAGGAAACTTCTTGATCCAACCTTGGCTTTAGTATAGCAGGGTTGGAGGGCTACGCCCAAATTACGAATTGAAGTTATTAATCTTTAAAAAACATTTATAATCATAATGTATACTTTGAAATACAAAGTAAAAGATGGGGAAGTGATTTTGTGAAATTAATCATTGACAGATTTGAAAATAATTATGCTGTATGCGAAAAAGAAGACAGAACTATGATAAATATAGAAAAATCAAAATTACCTGAAAATGCAAAAGAGGGTGATGTACTTATAATAAAAAATGATAAAATCATTATTGATCATGAAGAAACATCAAAAAGAAAAAAGATTATTGAAAATTTAACAAAGGATATGTGGAAATAAACTTATGTATAAAATGAAAGGAAACGAACTATTTAATGTTTAATGCAAAACAAATTACCTTAAATAATGGTATAAAATTAGTTACAATAAAAAAAGAAACGGAATTAACTGCACTGCATGCTGGCATTAAGATCGGTGCAATATATGAAAAGTTAAATGAGAAGGGAATTTCTCACTTTATGGAGCATATGCTTTTTAAGGGAACCAAAACAAGGTCAAATGAAGCATTGAATAATGAACTTGAGGAAAGGGCTGGGGAATACAATGCATATACGGACTCAAACTGTACTGTATATAGTATTACTTCATTAAAAAGCGAGCTTGAAAGGGATATAGATTTAATATCGGACATGCTTCAGAATGCTGTATTCCCTGAAGATGAAATAGAAAAGGAAAGAGGGGTAATTTTAGCTGAAATCAGGAGCGGACGGGATGATATTGAAGAGTACAGCTATGACAAGGTTCATGAAACAGCCTTTACCAACAGCCCTTTAAAATATAATACAATAGGTGATGAACAGGTTGTTAAAGCAATTGATAGGCAGCAATTACTGAGTTATTATAAAAAATACTATGTACCAAATAATTGTTTTATTACAATTGTATCTCCATATGAACATGAAGATGTGGTTAGAATTGTAGAAAAGTATTTTGGACACTGGAAACCTGTAGATTTTACCAGAGAAAATGTAATAATTGAAAAAAACATTCCTATAATTAAAACAAGCTATAAGGAAAATATAGAGCAGTGCACTATTTTGTATCTATATACATTTTATGATTTAAGTAAGGATGATGAACTGGCTTTAAAAATTTTAAACCATAAGTTTGGTGAAAGTTCTAATTCAATACTATTTAGGGAGATAAGGGAAAAAAGAGGCTTAGCCTATGATATTTATACTGATTTAGACCTTACAAATGATGTGAAGACTTTGATTATTTATACTGCAGTTGGCAAAGATGATATAAAGGAGACCATGGAGGCTATTAACTGGTGTATAAAGGGTATAAAAGATGGAACCATTAAATTTGATGAAAATACTATTGACCTTATGAAAAAGGTTTTAAAAACTGCTGTGGCATTTACCATTGAAGATGCTACAGATTTAGGAAATTATGTACTTCATCAGACTATTGATGGAGATGATATATTTCAGTTTATAAAAGATATGGACAACTTAGAAAATATTAAGGATAAAAATATGTATGATGTGGCCAGAAGGGTGTTTAATAATCCAACTATACATATATTAAAAAATCAATAAAGTTATATAAAAAGGTGAGTTAATGAAAATTACAAATATAGAAGTTCAAAAAAATAATAAGGACAGAGTTAACATTTACATTGATAATGAATATTCCACTTCATGCAGTATGGAGGTAGTATATTCAAATAGCCTGAAAAAGAATACAGAAATTGATATTAATGAACTAGCTTCTATAATTGATGCAGATGAATATATAAGGGCTAAGAATACAGCCCTTAGGATCATTGAAAAATCCTATAAATCTGAAAAGGAAGTAATGGATAAACTAAGAACTAAGGGCTACAGTGAAAATATAATTAAGAAGGCAATGGATTTTTTAAGGGAATATTCTTTTGTTGATGATGAGAAATATGCAGCTCTATATATAAAGGAAAAATGTGCAAGCACCAGTAAAAAAAAGATAAAATACCTATTAATCAGAAAAGGTATAAAAGCTGAGCTCATAGATGAAAAATTGTCATACATTCATAGTGGTATAGAAGAAAATACTGCTTTTAAACTTGGTGAAAAAAAGTATAAATCCATCTGCAGCAGCTGTACTGATAGTAAAAAAGCCTATAGTAAACTGGGTGCTTACTTATACGGATGCGGCTTTGGCAGTGAAGTGGTAAAAGAAGCAATAAAAAAAATATATAATGCAGATGATTTTAAAAAGGCATCAGTAACTGATGATAGTAATAAGCTTGAAGAAATTAAGAAGCTGGCAGAAAAAAGATATAATGTTATTTCAAAATCAGAAAGTGATTCGGTAAAGTTATATAGAAAATTAGCAGAATATCTGCTTAGACGCGGGTATTCATTTGAAGATATAAAGACTGTTTTAAAACAAATGGAAATTTAAGGTGGTGGAGGAAATGAAGCTTAATCCAGTAACTGCAGCTTTATTAGTAGTGTTTCTTTATCCTATGTTAAAAGGCTTTTTGTTTGCATTTTCCTCACATAGCTTAAAACTTGACATACAGGATGTTAATAAAAATGTTTCTTTTGTAATATCACTTTTTGCAGGGACATATTTTGGAAAAAATATTTTTATACAACATGAGAGAGGTATTTACAGGCAGATTTACAATGCAATACCTGACAATATAGCTGCATATATAAACAGCAATAAGTATATAATTTATTTTATTATAATTCCAATGCTTATTTATGTAATATACAATATTGTTTATTATATACTGGAAATTTTAAATAATTTAACTTTTTATCCTTTGCTCGATGGAATTGAAGATTCCCTTAGGGATAAAAGCAAAATATTTAAAAGAGTTGCCGGAAGTTTATTTCAATTTCCAAAGTCAGTAAGCTATATATTGATTCTATCATTTTTATTCAACTTTATTTCTATTTTTAAGATTAACAATAAGTTTAATCAGTATGCTGAAGCATCTGTTCCATATAAAACAATATGTAAGGAAATAATTATACCAGTAACTAACTCTAAAATCGCAAAACAGCTTCCTAATATATTAAACAATTCCTTTAAAATTGTAGTAAGGGAAAACAACCCGGGAAATGGTGATCAGACTATCCCTTCAAACAAGGCCATTGTTTACTATAATGGAGTTACACTGGATGAAGGAGTCCGTTCTAATGCATCTATAGATTCACTGGCAAGAAGGCTTGGAAATAACAGCGATACTACAAGAGGAAAGGCTAAATTAATTTACAACTGGATAGGCAGCAATATAGACTACGATTATAATAAGGCAGACAGGGTTTTACAAAATGACTTTAATGTACAATCTGGTGCCATTCCAACCTTTAACAGCGGTAAAGGTATATGTTTTGATTATTCCTGTTTATATGTAGCCATGAGCAGAGCAGATAATATTAAGGTAAGGCTCATAACAGGTGAAGGATTTAATGGTGTAAGCTGGGTAAGCCATGCATGGAATCAGGTATACATTCCTGAAGAGTCAAGATGGATTAATGTTGATACAACTTTTTATAAAGGAGGGAACTATTTCGACAATAAGCGATTTGATTTAGACCATAGGGATGCAAAAATTGCCGGGCAGTGGTAAAAGTAAATATTTAGTAACCTTTTTAGCCTGTAGGGATACTATAATATAAATATACAACAGGTTTGGGGGATGAGATCATTGAAAAGAGTAAAGAGAAAAAGAAGAATTTATAGAAGAAGAGTTATTTTCCTAGGTTTTATGGTATTAATTTTTATTATAGGTTTTTTTATAGGAGGAGGAATAGTAAAATATAAGGATAATTCAGCTGCAAAAGCTGCTGCTAGTGCAAAACGTACTAGTTCCGCTGAAGAGAAAGATGATAATATTAAAGCCAGTTCACTTGACAAAAAAAACCAGAGTAAGCTTGCGGATGCTAAAAAAACATCTACTGATTATGAAGCCAAAAGAGAAACTGAGGTACATGGATCTGACAGTATGGTTAACTTTAATCCATATAATCCTGATGGGCATAAAGTTGCATATTTAACATTTGATGATGGACCATCCAGAGATATTACCCCAAGTGTTCTGCAGATATTAGATAAATATAATATAAAAGCTACATTTTTCGTTGTTGGGGTTATGGCAGAACAGAATAAAGATCTTTTAATAAGAGAAAAGAATAATGGACACTCAATAGGGAATCATACATACAGTCATAATTATAAATATATCTATGCTTCACCAGGAAACTTAATAGCTGACTTAGATAAGAATAATTCTGTGATGAAAGGCATTTTGGGAAATGATTTTGATACAAAACTCATCAGATTCCCAGGAGGATCCTTTGGCAGCAGACTTCAGCCATTTAGAAATGCTGTGAAAGCTAAAGGATATTATTATGTTGATTGGAATGCATTAAATGGTGATGCAGAAGCTGTAAGTGTCCCCCAGGATAAATTAGTTACAAATTTAAGACAGACATCAGCAGGAAAACAGCATATAGTAGTATTGATGCATGACGCTCCTGGGAAACATACAACTATTGAAGCGCTGCCTCAGATAATTGAATATTTAAAATCTCAGGGATATACTTTTAGAACTCTGAGATAAAAATAAATGACAGGTAATAACTATTTTTGTTACCTGTCATTTATTTTATTTATTATCTGAATATCTTTTACTAATGTTTGTAAATGATGTATAATTATGATATTAAGTCTGCTGTAGAGGTGTGATATGAAACTTGATAAAGATAAATTTAAAATACAGGGCATTGATATAAATCATGTAGATGATCCAATTGATATTCCTAATATTTCCTACACTGATAGCGTGATTATAAAATTAAAAAGCAATAAAGCTGCTATTTGTGTTTTAATAATATTTATAGTGGTATTAGCTGTAGTTTATATAGGACCTAAAGTAAGTAGATATGGATATAATACCACAAATGTTATGCTGAGAAATACGGCACCTTCAAAACTTCATATATTCGGAACAGATGAATACGGTAGAGATATTTTTACAAGAGTGTGTGTTGCAGTAAAAGTATCCCTTCTCATTGGAATAATTGTGGCAGCTTTTAATGTAATAATTGGTACAACCTATGGTGCCATTTGTGTTTATTATGGAGGCCTGGTAGATGATATTATAATGCGCATTGTGGAAATCGTAGCCAACATACCAAATTTACTACTGATAGTTTTATTATCACTGTTTCTTCAGCCTGGAATAATAACCATAATAGCATCTATGTGCATTATAGGCTGGTGTAATGTGACACGGATAATCAGGGGACAGCTCTTACCAATAAAAGAGCAGGAATACATTTTGGCTTCGGAGGCTTTAGGAGCAGAAGCATCCAGAATAATAGTAAAACATATGCTGATTAATGCGATACCTACAATTATAGTTACATTTTCATTAGAGATACCAAATGTGATTTTAAATGAATCAATATTAAGTTATATAGGTATGGGAGTTCAACCTCCTAATTTAAGCATAGGAACAATTGCAAGAGATTATATAGGCATGTCTATGTTTCACCCATATCAAATGATTTTGCCTTCATTAGTTATTATAATTTTACTAATAAGCTTGAATGTGCTGGGGGATTGTTTAAGAGATGCACTGGATCCAAGGATCCTTTAGAATGGGGTGGTATTAGTGAAAAAAAATGTTTTCATGGTAATCTGCATTTTAATTGTTGTCATATTGTTTTCATTTCATACTTATATAAACATAAATAATAGAATAAAACCACCTTCAGATAAATGGTCCAAAGAAGTTCTTATAACAGAAAGCAATATTACAACTCCTCCTAAAATAATTAAATATAAAAATAATTATTTAATGGCATATAATAATGGCAGCAATGTAGAGATAAGAGAGACAAATGACTTAGGAATTACAAAAAAAGTTACTGAAATAAAATCGCAATATAAAAATATAAATAATCTATGCTTAATAACAGATGGAGATAATGTCTATGTGAGCTGGCTTAATTATACAAGCAATAGCGTAAAAGCATTTTTTGTTAAGCTGAATAATCAATTAAACATTATTGATAAATCAGAAGACGATAGTATCAAGGAAATAATTCAAATAGGAAGTTCCTATTTTGCATGGATTGGTGACAACGTAATCAACATATATGATGCTTATTTGAACAAAAATTACAAACTTAATGTTAGGGAGCCATCAATGCTGGCTGGAACTATGGCTAAGGACAAAGCTGTGCTTACCTATGTGGATTTGAATAACAAAGTATATTGCTTAAATATTAATTCCAACGGAATAACTAAACCTATAAAAGCTGCAGCCATAGAGGGAATGTCCAGAATATCATTTTATAGTGCTGCATTGGTTACAGATGAAAAGTCTGGGTATTTAATTATAGGATACAGCTATGAAAACATACAAGGAAACAACAGAATGGTAAAGTTTAATTTAGACGGCAGCGGTTATTCTACCAAAGAGCTAAGACAATTTACAGCGCTAAACACAGTTCCGGGGGAGATACCTGATAAGCCGGTTTTTATGTCAAATGTGCAGACTCTTTTTAGAAATAAATATCTGCATGAAGACATTATGGAATATATGATAAAAGATTCTCAACTTGTGGAGAGTAATCTGGTATCAAGAACAAATGAGGCCACAATATACCCGGCAGTCTGCGGTGATACAGCTTTATTCTGTGACAGCTATCAGCCAGACAGATACAAGTTATATATGACTTCCACAAGAGAAAATTTTAAGAAGGAATACAATGGAATAAAAAAAGGTGAAATTATTCAGGCATTAAATGATACTTTTCAAAGCTTCGTATATAGCGTATTTGATATTATTGTATATGGTTCTCTCTGGATACTTCCAACAATCTGCATTGTAAGTATAATAAGTTTATTTGAATTTAGGTTAAAACTGAACAAGAGAAAAATTATTTATATTATCGGTTATTTAATTGCAGTACTTATTAAGATTTTTGTGGTTTACGCAGTTTCATTTAGAAAGTATTCTTACGTTATTCCAAAGTGGTTTAAGCCCATAGAAGGTATTATAATTGCCTTAATAATAAGTATATTATGTATTTCTTATGGATTTAAGAAATACACTGATGATACCAGTTCTAATGTGCTTGTATTTAGTTTATCAAAGATTTTAATTATAGATACTATTCTGACACAAATGGTATTTATACCTTTTATGATTTAATAAAAAATCACCAGCCTGCTGGTGATTTTTTACTTATTCCATATTTTATTTCTTTATCTTTTTTATAATGAGGTTAATTGCTTTTTCACAGTCACTATCATGATTATCCAAAGACCAGGCCATATTAAAATAAATCAATGCTTTTTTAAAGTTTTCCAGCATTGTATAACTATATCCTAAATTAAAAAAGTATTTGCTCTCCATTTTTTTTGATATAGCCAATTTTAATAATGGAATAGCTTTCTCGTATTCTTTCAGCTTTATATAACACACTGATGCATTATAAAGTGAAGATGGTTCATTGTCATTGTTAATTACAGCTAAATTATACATATCAATTGCTTTTCTGTAATCTTTAACATTATACAGGTCATTAGCTTTGTCAAAATAGTTCATGTGCAACCTCCTTGGTATATATATTCTAATATATTCTTATTACTTTTTAAATATTACACATAAAGTACTGTCCAGTTTATGCTTTTATATTCAGTTTTTATAACTATATTTAATTATTTTTTCTAAAAATGCCACACCTTCATACATTAAATAAGCAAGTATAGATAAAATTATTATGCTGAACATAACCATATCCAGCTGAGAAATCTGACCTCCGAAAATTATCAGGAAACCCAGACCCTCCTTGGCAACCAGGAATTCACCCATTATAACACCTACCCAGGACAATCCCACATTGATTTTAAGTGCAGACATAAAAGTAGGTATTGATGCAGGCAGAATTAAATTCGTAAGGATTTGAATTTTTTTGGCGCCAAAAGTTTTTAATAATTTAATTTTATCCTCATCTACTTCATTAAAGCCATTGAGAACTGATATTATAGTGACAACAACTGATATTAAAAGAGCTATAACAATTATTGCAGTTATACCATTACCAACCCAGAATATAATAATAGGTGCTAATGCAACTTTTGGAAGTGCATTTAAAACTACTAAATATGGTTCCAGAACTTTGTTTAAAAAATCTGACCACCATAGTAATACAGCTATTAATGTACCAAGTAATGTACCTAGGACAAATCCAATAATGGTTTCATAACATGTTATGAAAATGTGCCTGAATAAAGTACCTTCATTGTAGACTTTCACTAAGCTTTTAACCATTCTGCTTGGGGTACTTGTAAGAAAGGGATCTATAATTTTTAAGTCTCCAAGAAGTTCCCATAGAGCAAAGAAAACTATCAGAATCAGTATTCTGACAAATACTATTTTCCTTTTTCTTGACCTTACATTTTTTAAATATTTATTATGTTCCTCAAATTCATTTATCACTAATTATTCAACTCCTTCCATATATCGTTAAAGTAGTCTTTGAATTCCTTAGCTTTTCTGGATTTTAATGGAGAGTTATACTGCTCTGAAAAAGTAATATCAAATATTTTACTTATATGAGAAGGACGCCTTGTAAGAACGATTACTCTGTTGGACATACTGATTGCCTCTGAAATATCATGTGTTACCATTATAACTGTCTTTTTTTCTTTTTTTATAATATTAAATATCTCATCGCTTATATTAAGTCTTGTCTGGTAATCCAGGGCAGAAAAAGGTTCATCTAAAAGCAGTACCTCAGGGTTTAATGCCAAAGTTCGAATTAGTGCAACCTTCTGCCTCATGCCCCCTGATAATTCATTAGGATAATGACTTATAAAGTCTGAAAGGCCATAGGATTTAAGCATTTCTGTAACTTTTCCTTTTGTTTCATCATTTATTTTATGTTGAATTTTAAGGCCTAAAAGCACATTATCCAATACGCTAAGCCAGTCAAATAACTGATCTTTTTGAAACATATAGCCTATTTTTGGAGAAAAGCTGGTGCTTAATTCCTGATCTATATACACTTCACCATGGGAAGGCTTAAGAAGTCCTGCAATTATGTTCAAAAGAGTGGATTTACCACAGCCTGAAGGGCCTACAATGCTTAAAAATTCACCATCCTCAACATTAAAAGTGATATTCTCAATTGCAGTGGTTAAATTATCTATTGAATGGTAGTTCATAACAATATTATTTACTGCCACTTTATTCATAAAAATCATCTCCTAGGATTTATATTTTAGTATATGAAAGTAAATAATATAGTGTTAAAAGTATTTCATCCAGCATATAACATATGTGTACTGAATATTACAAATAACATTGTTTATTGTTACAATCTAGAGTAAAATGGCTTTTCTTCTGGTTTATAATCAGTTTTGTTGATTTATCTTTGAAAAACTATGTAATTTGCAATTTTTAAAATATATTAAAAAGTTGTAATATTTATATTATATAGTTTAGTGATTAAGGAGGGTAGGTTGTATGGAGTATACAATTAAGAAAATTATATCCATTGATAAAGATGCAGAAAATTATAGAAAATCGCTAAATCAGAGACTTACCAATGAAAAAAAGGATTTAGAGAATACCCTGGCGGATATGAGGAATGATTCTAAAAAAAATTTAGAAAAATTAAAGAAGGAAGTAATAGAAAAGAAATTAGGTGAATCAGATAAAATGGCAGAGCAGATTAGAAATGAAAAGGCTATAGAAATGGAGAATATAAATAAAAAAATCAATGACATAAAGGGAAAAATAATAAGTGATACCATGAATAATATACTAAGCTCCAGATAGGAGGGATACCTTGGGAAGCGTTGTAAAGTTTGCTGCAGTAAATACAAAGATAAAATCACTGGAGGGGAAGTTCTTAACTTCAGAGCAGTATACTAAATTACTCCAGTGTAAAAGCTATGGTGAAGCATTAAGATTTCTAAAAGAAGAAACAAGCTATGGCGAAGCTTTGAAGCCATATAATGTATCAGAAATAAACAGAGGAAAGCTTGAAATAATATTAAAAAAATATTATGTAAAGAAATTTGGAACTCTTAGGCACTATTTCGATGGTGACTATATGAAATTGTTTAATATACTTTTTATGAGATATGAAATTGAAGATCTAAAGGTAATATTAAGAGGGAAATATATTGAAAATGATAAGGAACAGATATATTCTCTTATAACCTATGAGAGCCCGCTAAATTATATTAACTATGACAATCTGATAAATGCTAAAAATATTGAGGATTTAGTGGATAAGCTAGCTGATACAAAATATTATAAATATATGAAACCTTTAGTCCAAAGTGTTGATAAAGAAGGATTATTCAGAATGGAAACTTCACTGGATTTTTCATATTTCTCTACATTTAGAAAGTTTGTTAAAAGAATTAACAAAGAAGACAGAGAAATACTTAAAAGAGTAAATGGCATTTACTGTGATCTGCTGAATATACAGTGGATTGTAAGGGGAAGGAAATATTACAATTTAATTCCGGAAGTGCTTTTTAACTACACCATTCATGACGGTAAATACTTAAATAAAGAAGAAATAAAACAATTATGTTATGCCAAGACTAATGAAGAGTTTTTTGAAATTATAAAAGGAACTCCTTATAGAAAAGTATTTAATACAGAAGAAGATTGCCTGACAGAAAGAAAAATGCTCACATATTTAAGAGATGATCTTAATAAGCTGAGAATAAGAGGTGAAATGAATATTTCCTGTTTAATTGCATATTTGGAATTATTTCAAATTGAAATACGGGACTTAATTTCCATAGTGGAAAACAAGAGATATAATATAAATTTTGATGAAGCAGTAAAACATTTGACAGTTACTATTTAGATGGCTGGGGGAACCCCATATGTATTGCGAGGTGGTTATGTGTCAATAGAAAGAATGCTCATGGTAGATATGGTGGGGCACATTGATGATTTGGATATTATGGCTAAGAAAGTTGTAATTTCAGGATGCCTTCACCCTGTAAGTGCACTTCAGGAAATTGAAGCCACAAACTTTACTATATCTACTACGGAGAATAATTTAGATGCTTTAGTGGATGTATGCTATATAAGACCATATGTTGAAGAAAAAGACTATACAGCATTAAGCAGCACACTAAAAATAATAAAAAGCAGCAGTTATAATTTTAACAAGGGTGTAAGTACAGATGAGCTCATATTAGATAACGATGAATTAGAAAAAGATATTAATGAAGTTGGAAGTTCCGTAATAAATCTTCATGATGCCTTAAATGCTAAAACAGCTGAAAAAAATGATACAGAAAAGTATATTGAATATTTTAGTTACTTAAGCAGATTAGATTTTCCAATTGATGAATTCATCAATCTTAAAAATTTCAATTTTAGTATATACAGGGTATCAAAGGAAAACATGGTAAAGATTAAGGAGAATTATGAAAATATCCCTTCCATTATATATAAAATATATGAAGAAAACGAATGTAATATAATAATGGCATTTACTCCAGTATTATTAAAAGCAGAGGCAGATAGAATATTCAGATCTCTGAATTGTGAGGTACTGGACATTGACAGTGATTTTAAGGGAACTCCAAAATCCATAGTCAGCAATTTAAAGGAAAAGCTTATAGATATCAATAAAGAAATATCCAGCTTAAATGAAAAATTAGATTCTTTGGAAAAAGAAAATATGAAGAAAATAAAAATTCTTGATAAGAGCCTGGAACTTGAGCTGAAAGCATCAGAAATAAAATCAAATATGGCATGTACAAATGAATTTTTTTATCTTTGCGGATGGATACCGGAAGATACATTGCAGAGGTTTAAAGACAGTCTTGGAGAAATTGCAGACAGGACTATAATAATTGAAAAAAGTGTAGATGAAATTCAAGATAAAAGTATGGTGCCTCCAACAAAAATGAAAAATAATGCTTTGGTCAGGCCTTTTGAATCAATGGTTGGAATGTATGGTATTCCATCCTATAATGAACTTGATCCAACTACATTTTTAGGTATAAGCTATATGATTATGTTTGGAGCAATGTTTGGAGATCTTGGACAAGGACTTGTTTTTGTAATTGCAGGGCTTTTATTGAAGTATAAAGGAAGAAGGCCTAATTTTGGAGGGGTACTTTCAAGGCTTGGTGTAGCATCAAGTTTCTTTGGAGTTATGTATGGAAGCTTCTTTGGATTTGAAAATGTGATACCAGCTCTTGTGGTAAGGCCAATGGAAGATATTAAGGATATGCTTCTTTATGCAGTAGCCTTTGGCTGCGGCCTTTTAATAATTGGTTACATTTACAACTTAATAAATAGCGCAAAGAGAAAAGACATTGAAAATGGAGTGTTTGGTAAAAATGGACTGGCAGGCTTAATATTTTATGTGTCTGCGCTTATTTTTACTATAACTAAAGTCATGGGCATTAACACAATGCCAAACTCAGTTTGGATTACAATTTTCATTGTTCTTCTAGCTTTAATATTGCTTAAAGAGCCATTAACAAATATTATTCTGAAAAAAGAACCATTATATTCTGAAAGTAAACAGGATTATTTTATTGAGGAAGGTTTTGGAGTTATAGAAACTTTGCTCAGTATGTTTTCAAACACTGTGTCTTTTATAAGAGTTGGTGCATTTGCTCTTAACCATGTGGGATTGTTCGTGGCTTTTGCAGCACTGGCAAATATGATGAGTAACAGTGCTGGAAGCGCATTTATGTATGTGCTTGGTAATTTAATAATTATTGGGCTTGAGGGTCTGATAGTATTTATACAAGGGTTAAGGTTAGAGTACTACGAGTTGTTCAGCAAATATTATGAAGGAGCTGGAGTAGCATTTAATCCTGTAAAGCTGTTTGACGAAACTTCCGATGTGGAAGTAAAAGTTTATAAAAAAATTATTACAAGTAAATTAGTAAACGAATAATAGGAGGATGTTAATATGATGTATATTATTTTATTAATTACTTTAGCAGTTGTGATCAGTACTATTACTTATGGATTTGTTGTTAGAGCCAAGGGGGATTTAAATGGTAAATCCAAAATAAGAAAAGCCTTAAAAATAAACTTAGCTTCCTTTATTCCTGTAATTGGAACTATGATAATATTCTTCATTGCACCAGGAATCGTTCATGCAGCTGGTGCAGGTACTGCAAATTCATCTGCTGCAGGCCTTGGATATATAGGTGCAGCATTATCTACAGGACTTGCTACAGTTGGTGCCGGATATGCTGTTGGAGCCGTTGGCTCATCAGCACTTGGAGCAATTTCAGAGGATCCTAAGTTACTTGGTAAAACACTTATATATGTAGGACTTGGTGAAGGTATTGCCATATATGGCTTAATAATTTCAATTATGATTTTATCAAAACTTTAATAATTAGCCCTTTGAATGGGAGAGATTAAAATGAAAGCATATTTTATAAGTGATAACAATGACAGCTTTGTAGGCTTAAAAATAGCAGGAATCAGAGGTATTGTATTACACGAAAGAAAACAGGTTTTAGAAAAATTAGAAGAAATAAAAATGGACAATTCAATTGGAATTATTATATTGACTGAGAAGATATCCATGCTTGTTCCAGATGAGGTTAAAGAAATGAAGCTGAAAAAGCATGCACCATTAATTGTAGAAATACCCGATAGGCATGGCTCAATGAAGGGTGATGATTCAATAGTGAGGTATGTTAAGGAATCAATTGGTTTAAAGATATGAGGTGATTTTTATGACTACAATTGAAGATAAAATAAAACTGTTTTCTAAAATAGTATACGATAAAATTCAAAAAGAAGAACAGGGAGAGATCGATAAATTTATTAAAGAAAAAGAAATCACTATTAAAAATGAAAAAGCTAAAATTCAAAATGAAGAAGATAAGGTAATAAAGGAAATAGAAAAAAAGGCAGAACTTAAAGCAAATGAAATTGTTGCTAAGGAAAAACTTATTAAGCAGCAGGAATTAATTAATTTAAAGGAAAATATTATTGAAAATATAATGACCGAAATAAAGGATCAATTAGCTGAATATACAAAAACTCAGCAGTATTTTGACTATTTAAAAAAAGAAATACTAAATATACTGAATACTCTTCAGCCTGGTGAATACTATTTATTCTTAACTGAAAGAGATGTAAATAAATACAAGGACTCCTTAAATCCGATCTTATCAGATTATAATGGATTTAATGTTTTAATTAAAACAAGCTCCGTGGATTTAATCGGAGGATTTATAATTGAAAACAGCAATGGAAAGGTAAGAATAGATAACAGCATTTTAGAAAAACTAGAGGAAAATAAAGAAAGTGTTGGAGTTAAAGTAATGGAGACAGTGGCGTAGGGGAGTGATAACATGTCAGACAAGATTGGAACTATAATAGGAATAAATGGTCCCGTAATTGAAGCAGACGGAATGAGCAGCTTTAAAATGAGAGAGATGGTCATGGTTGGAAACAAAAAGCTCATTGGTGAAATAATTATCCTTCAGGATGATCATGCTACAATACAGGTTTATGAGGAAACCTCAGGACTTAAGGTTGGAGAAAAGATAATTTCCACCGGAAGACCATTATCACTTAAATTAGGACCAGGAATTATAGGAAATATATTTGATGGTATTGAAAGACCTCTTGTGAAGATTAATGAAGAAAACTTTGGATATATACCTGAAGGTGTTGGATTGATTTCTCTGGATGAGAAGAAGCAATGGGATGTGGACATAATTGTTAAACAGGGACAGTTTCTAAAGGCTGGAGATTTTTACGCTGAGATTCAGGAAACTCCTTTGATAAAGCATAAACTTATGATACCACCTGATGTACAGGGCACAGTTGTGAAGGCAAAGGAAAATGGCAAATATACCATTGATGATGTAGTGGTAGAGCTGGAAAACTCCGGTGAAAAATATAGTCTGCCTCTTTATCAGATGTGGCCTGTAAGAAAGCCCAGACCTGTTAAGAAAAGAAAGAGGATTGAGACACCTCTTATTACAGGGCAGAGAGTATTAGATACCTTTTTCCCTATAGCTAAGGGTGGAACCGTTGCTATTCCAGGTGGATTTGGTACAGGAAAAACCATGACTCAGCATCAGCTGGCAAAATGGTCTGATGCAGATATAATTATTTATATAGGCTGTGGTGAAAGAGGAAATGAAATGACAGAGGTTCTGGAGGACTTTCCAAAGCTGTCAGATCCTAAAACGGGAATGACTTTAATGAATAGAACAGTTTTAATTGCCAATACTTCCAATATGCCTGTGGCAGCCAGAGAGGCAAGTATATACACAGGTATTACCCTTGGAGAGTATTTTAGAGATATGGGTTACCATGTAGCAATAATGGCTGATTCAACTTCAAGATGGGCAGAAGCCTTAAGAGAAATTTCAGGAAGACTTGAAGAGATGCCTGCAGAAGAGGGCTATCCAGCTTATCTGCCTTCAAGAATTGCTGAATTTTATGAAAGAGCAGGTTATGTAGAAAATCTAAATGGTACAGATGGATCTGTTACAGTTATAGGAGCAGTATCGCCAGCAGGAGGAGATTTTTCTGAACCAGTAACACAAAATACTAAAAGATTTGTCAGTGCATTTTTGAGCCTTGATAAAAAACTTGCCTATGCAAGGCATTACCCTGCAATTAACTGGCTGTCCAGTTACAGTGGATACACTACTATGCTTAGAGACTGGTTTGAGGAAAACGTAGCTCCAGACTTTTTTGAACTTAGAGGAAAAATGCTTAAAATATTATTTGAAGAAAACAAACTCCAGGAAATAGTCAAGCTGGTTGGTGAAGATGTTCTGCCTGATGATCAGAGACTTATATTAGAGGTTGCCAAAATTCTTAAAGTTGGATTTTTGCAGCAAAATGCTTATCACAAGGAAGATACATTTGTACCGCTGGAAAAGCAGTATAAAATGCTTAAAACCATTGAAATATTTAATGATAATGCATATAAAGCAGTAAAATTAGGTGCTCCTATATCTACAATTAAAGACAAAGATATTTTTGACCAGCTGTATAAAATGAAGTATAATATCCCAAATGATGATTTATCTGGACTAGACGAGCTTCAAAAGAATATAGTGGAATTTTATAGTAAACTTTGTGAAAAGTATGCATAGGGGGTGTTATCATGAAAAAGCAATATTTAACTTTAGATAAAGTTCAGGGTCCTTTAATAATTTTATCTGATGTAAGCGATGTATCTTATGATGAAATTGTTGATATAGTAATAGATGGTAAAGAAAGTAAAAAAGGAAAAGTAGTTCAAATTCAGGGCGATAAAGCAATAATTCAGGTATTCGAACCTACTTCGGGTATTTCAGTTAAAAATGCAGCAGTTTCTTTTTCTGGTAAACCCTTGGAAATAGGACTTTCAAAGGATGTTTTAGGAAGAGAGTTTAATGGTATCGGAGAGCCAATAGATGGCGGAGGAGAAATATATAGCTCAAAAAAATATAATGTCAATGGAAGACCTATGAATCCTGTGGCAAGAAAATACCCTAGGAATTTTATTCAAACAGGTATTTCATCCATAGATTGTTTAACTACATTAATCAGGGGACAAAAGCTGCCTATTTTCTCAGGCAATGGTATGCCTCATAATGAACTGGCAGCTCAGATAGTAAGACAGGCTAAGATAAGCGATGATGAGAACAGTAAATTTGCAGTGGTATTTGCTGCAATGGGTATAAAACACGATGACGCTGATTTCTTTAGAAGAAGTTTTCAGGAAGCAGGTGTTCTTGAGAGAGTTGTAATGTATGTAAACCTGGCAGATGACCCAATAGTTGAAAGGATAATTACTCCAAGGTGTGCTCTTACTGCTGCGGAATATTTAGCTTTTGAGGAAAATATGCATATACTTGTTATTATGACGGATATGACAAGCTACTGCGAAGCCTTAAGAGAATTGTCATCATCAAGAGAGGAAGTTCCAAGCAGAAAAGGATATCCAGGATATTTATATTCAGATTTGGCATCATTATATGAAAGGGCAGGAATGCTTCAGGGAGTAAACGGATCTATAACTCAAATCCCAATTTTAACAATGCCAAATGACGATATAACTCATCCTGTACCTGATTTAACAGGATATATAACAGAGGGACAGATTGTTTTAAGCAGAGGAGTTTATCAGAGGAACATATATCCTCCTGTAAGTATACTGCCTTCATTATCAAGACTTATGAAAGATGGCATAGGTGAAGGTTATACAAGAGAAGACCATGCAGAGGTATCAAACCAGATTTTTGCTTCATATTCCCATGTGCAGGATGTTATAGCTTTAGCACAGGTAATAGGAGAAGATGAGCTTTCTGATGTGGATAGAGAATATATGGAATTTGGAAGGCAGTTTGAAGAGAGATTTTTAAAACAGGGTTATGACGAGGACAGGAGCATTGATGAAACTTTGGATTTAGCATGGGAGATGCTATCTATTCTGCCAAAATCTGAACTTGACAGAGTAAGCCCTGAAAGTCTGGAGAAGCATTACAGAGGTGATAAGTAATGGAAAATATCGCCCCTACAAAATCAAATTTAATGAGTGCACAAAATTCATTGGAGTTTTCTGTAAAAGGTTTTGAATTATTAGATAAAAAGAGAAATGTGCTCATTAGAGAAATGATGTCATATATGGGAAGGGCAGAGAAATTACAAAGCAGAATAAATGTTACATTTAAAGATGCTTATGATGCTTTAAGACAGGCTAATATTTCCATAGGAATTAATACTGTTGAAGATATTGCCATGTCAGTTCCTGAAGCTTCAGATTATTCTGTATTATTTAAAAGTGTAATGGGGGTAGAGGTATCTCATGTTAACTTTGAAAAAAAGGATATTGAGCCAAAATACAGCTTTTACAGAAGCAATGCCACCATGGACCTGGCTTTTAAAAAATTTAATGAAGTAAAGTACCTCATATATGAGCTGGCTGAGGTTGAAAATGCAGTATATAAATTAGCCGTGGAGGTTAAGAAAACGCAGAAAAGGGCTAATGCGCTGGAAAATATACAAATACCTAAATTTAAGGTAATAGTGAAGGGAATAGGGGAAGTCCTTGAAGAAAAGGAAAGAGAAGACTTCTTCAGATTAAAAGTGGTTAAGAAGAAAAAGAACAGGAAATAACATAAAACTATTAATTTAGCCCATAGGATAAAATATCTTGTAAAAGTCAGCTAAAACTAAAGTTGATTTGTAGTAACATAAATTATATAATATAGTAACCATAATTTATTTTACATTATAATATTATGGTTATTTTTTTTATTTTGTTGTATTATTATATAGTAAGTAATATTAATTATTTGTATTGAGATTTTGGGGTTAAGGGTGAGAAATTATGAAAAATTTATTTCACGTGGGACTGGATGTAGGGTCAACTACTGTAAAAATAGTTATAAATGATAAAAATGATAAAACAATTTACAGTAAGTATCAAAGGCATTTTGCTGATATAAAAAACACTATAATCCAGCTTATATCAGAAGCATATAATATAATTAAAGATCAGTATGTAACCATCATGGTAACAGGATCAGGCGGATTGTCTGTATCCAAGTGGATGAATATCTCATTTATACAGGAAGTAATAGCCTGCACAACTACTATAGAAAAATATATACCTGAAACAGATGTGGCTATTGAACTTGGTGGTGAGGATGCAAAAATAACATTTTTTGATGGCGATGGCGGTGTAGATCAAAGAATGAATGGAAGCTGTGCTGGTGGTACAGGTGCCTTCATAGATCAAATGGCTGCACTGCTGCAGACAGATGCTCAGGGAGTTAATGAACTGGCTAAAAGTCATAAAATGATTTATCCTATTGCTGCAAGATGCGGAGTATTTGCAAAAACGGATATTCAGCCTTTATTAAATGAAGGTGCAGCCAGAGAAGATATTGCAGCTTCAGTGTTTCAGTCTGTAGTTAATCAGACTATCAGCGGACTTGCCTGCGGAAAAACCATTAAGGGTAACGTGGCATTCTTAGGAGGACCGTTGTATTTCATGTCAGAGCTTAGAAACAGATTTATAGAAACATTAAAGCTTACACCTGAGCAGGTTATTTTTCCTGAAAATTCACAGCTTTTTGTGGCTATGGGAGCTGCTTTGGCATCTAAAAAAGAACAGGTAATTGAATTTAAATCATTAATTGATAAGATACCAACTCTGAGAGATGCTCATAGCGATGATATTCAAAGCGTAAGAGCATTATTTGAAAATGAACAGGAATTTTCGGAGTTTACCAAAAGACATGATAAATATAAGGTTAAAAAGGGACAATTATCTTCTGCAAAAGGAGGATGCTACTTAGGAATAGATGTGGGTTCTACTACTACAAAGGCAGTTATAGTAGATAAGGAAGGCACTTTGCTTTATTCATACTATGGAAGCAATGAGGGAAGTCCTTTAAAAGCTACTGTAAAAATATTGAAGGAAGTTTATAAATTGATGCCTAAGGAAGCTTATCTGGCAAATTCGGCAGTAACAGGCTATGGTGAAGCACTGGTAAAAGCCGCCCTCAATGTAGATATAGGAGAAGTGGAGACAGTAGCTCACTTCAAGGCAGCAGAATTTTTCCAGCCTGGTGTGGATTCTATCCTAGACATAGGCGGACAGGATATGAAATATCTTAAGATAAAAGACGGTGTAATTGACAGCATAATGTTAAATGAAGCATGTTCTGCAGGCTGTGGCTCATTTATAGAAAACTTTGCAAATTCAATGAACATGCCTGTGCAGCAGTTTGCAAAAGAAGCATTGTTTGCAAAAAAACCCGTGGATTTAGGCTCCAGATGTACAGTATTTATGAACTCAAAAGTTAAACAGGCCCAAAAAGAAGGGGCAACTGTAGGAGATATATCTGCAGGACTATCATACTCAGTAATAAGAAATGCACTGCAAAAGGTTATTAAAATCAGAAACCCAAAGGATATGGGGAAAAAGATAATAGTTCAGGGAGGCACTTTTTATAATGATGCCATTTTAAGAGCCTTTGAGCTTATATCTGAAAGAGAAGTTGTAAGACCTGATATAGCAGGACTTATGGGTGCCTTTGGAGCTGCAATAATTGCAAAAGAGGCTTCTAATCAGGAAAGCAGAAGTTCCATTGCTACCTTGGAGAAACTTGGCAAATTTAGTACCACTGTTACCATGAAAAGATGCGGCAAGTGCGGGAACAACTGTTTAATGACAATTAATAAATTTTCTGACGGCAGGGAATTTATATCAGGAAACAGATGTGAAAGAGGTCTTGGAAAGGAAATAACAAATTCAGATATTCCTAATTTATATGATTACAAATATAAAAGAGTATTTAATTATATACCATTAAAAAAACAGGAAGCAAAAAGAGGAGTAGTAGGAATACCAAGGGTTTTAAACATTTATGACAATTATCCTTTCTGGTTTACCTTCTTCACTAATTTGGGCTTTAGGGTGGAAATTTCACCAAGATCATCAAAGAATATATATAACCTTGGAATTGAAACAATTCCATCTGAATCAGCTTGTTATCCTGCTAAACTGTCACATGGACATATAATGAGCTTAATAAACAGAAATGTAGATATAATATTTTATCCATGTATTCCTTATGAACAAAAGGAACAGGAGAAGGCAGACAACCATTATAACTGCCCAATTGTAACTTCATATCCTGAAGTTATTAAAAATAACATGGATATAATAAGAGAAAAAAATATAAAGTTCATGAATCCATTTCTGTCTTTAGATGATCCAGGAAGGCTAAAAAAGAGACTATATGAGGAATTTAGTGAATTTAATATAACTAAAAAGGAAATTAATAATGCAGTTGATCTTGCCTTTGCTGAGCTTGCAAATATGAAAAATGACATAAGGAGAAAAGGCGAAGAGGTAGTTAAGTATCTAAAGGATAATAATAAAAAGGGTATTGTTTTAGCTGGAAGACCATATCATATTGATCCGGAAATAAACCACGGCATACCAAATTTAATTACTTCATTTGGTTTAGCGGTTTTAACAGAGGATTCTGTGGCACATTTAGGTGATGTGGAAAGACCATTAAGAGTAGTGGATCAATGGGCTTATCATTCCAGGCTGTATGCAGCTGCAAGCTTTGTAGCTAAACAAAAAAACCTTGAATTGATTCAGCTTAATTCCTTTGGCTGCGGTTTGGATGCAGTTACAACGGATCAGGTTCAGGAAATACTTAAGGCATACGATAAAGTTTATACTGTTCTAAAAATAGATGAAGGCAGCAATTTAGGTGCAATAAAAATAAGAATAAGATCTCTTCTGGCAGCTATGGATGAAAGGGATAAAAATGGCTTTGTGCCAACTAAAGTAATTAATGCACCTAAGAGGATTCTTTTTACAGAAGAAATGAGAAAACAACACACAATACTGGTGCCTCAAATGTCTCCTATTCATTTTCAATTTATTGAGGAGGCATTGAAGTCCTGTGGCTATAATGTAGTAGTTCTTCCTTCTGTGGATAAGAATGCTGTAAATGAAGGCTTGAAATATGTAAACAATGATGCATGCTATCCTTCAATTATTGTTGTGGGTCAGATGATTGCAGCTTTGAAAAGCGGAAAGTACGACTTAAATAACACTTCTGTGTTAATGTCTCAGACCGGCGGCGGATGCAGGGCTACAAACTACATTGGATTTTTAAGAAAGGCCTTAAAGGATGCAGGTTTTGGAAATGTTCCTGTTATATCTGTAAATACAGTAGGAATGGAGAAAAATCCAGGATTCAAGTTAACAATTGGTCTTGGAATAAAAAGCTTAATGGCTGTGATTTATGGTGATCTATTTATGAAAGTGCTTTACAAAGTCAGACCTTATGAGAAAATTAAGGGATCTGCAAATTTACTATATGAAAAATGGATCGAAAAATGTAAAGAAAATATAAGAAATGAAAATCATAAAGAGTTCATAAGCAATATAAGAAGTATAATTCAAGAATTCGATGATCTTGAGATTAACAATGTAGAAAAGCCAAGGGTGGGAGTAGTTGGAGAAATACTTGTGAAATATCACCCTACAGCTAATAACGATATAGTTTCAGTAATTGAAAATGAAGGCGCTGAAGCTGTATTACCGGATCTTCTGGGATTTGTTCTGTATAGTGCCTATAATTATAACTTTAAATATAAATATTTGTCAGGTTCCAGAAAAGCAAAAGTAATTGGTAACATGGTGATTAAATTTATTGAGTATTATACCAGAGAAATGAACAGTGCATTAAGCAAGAGTAAAAGATTCGAACCATCTAAACCTATTGAAGAACTGGTAGATAAGGCTTCTAAAATTGTATCAATAGGCAATCAGACTGGAGAGGGCTGGTTCCTCACAGCAGAGATGATAGAGCTTATTGAAAGCGGTACAAAAAATATACTATGTGTACAGCCCTTTGCCTGCCTTCCAAACCATGTCACAGGTAAAGGCATGATAAAAGAACTAAAGAGAAAATATCCAGGATCCAATATTGCTGCAATTGATTATGATCCAGGAGCATCTGAGGTAAATCAATTAAACAGGATTAAATTAATGCTATCAGTGGCATTTAAAGCACTGGAAAAGGATGATAAATTTGACCTGGAGGAAGCACAAAACCAGGTTGCGGCAACAGACAGTAATAAAACATCATAAAAGAGGCCAGATGGCCTCTTTTTTGATGTTTTATTAAAAGAACAAAGACTTAAATCAAAGAACAAAGATTAAAGATTAAAGAACAAAGAATGTAGATTTTCTTACAGAAAATCTTAAAATCAATTGATTGAGTGAATCATGCGTTTTAATAACCGAGGATGATGTTAATAATGGGCTACCTTTATTGTGTCCTATAAGAAGATTGTGAACTAAACTTTTCTTTTGATAATTACTTCTTTAATTTCATAAATGCACCATATGATAAAGTAAACAGGTAAACAAAATAAAAACACATGAAAAATGAACTCAAATATACTTATTGACCACACACTAATCACTTCCGTTATTGATATTACTTTAATATATATTATTCGGGAATCATAGATAGTACGCAATTTTCTACTAATACGTCACAGGATAAGAAAATTACTGGGTAGTATCACCATAAAATTATTTTATCATCTATATACATAATAGTAGAGTATTGGAAATCGGAGGGACTTATGTTTTCAGGAAACCTTTATCTCAGGAAGCTAATGATATACACTTTATAAAAGCATCCTGTTTTAAGGTACAAAGCAAAAAAATACCGTAAATAATAACACAAAAACAGCGTTAATATTCACATGCATTAACGCTGTTTTTATCTTTTTGCTTATCTAAAAAAGCACATATAATCGCAATCACAATATATAGACAAGGTTCTAATTTAATTACTAGGTTATCATTAGAAGAAATATTAATTGCTGTTTTAATGGAGAATTTACAAAAAACTTTTCTTATGCCATTAAAAATTACCAAGCCAACGATAGGGCTATTAAGCGTAAAAATAAAAAGTTTGTATATGAGTGTAATTAGCAGATTTATAATTGTAGCTAAAGTTTAATTTTACACTATAATATGAACCATCAGCTGATATTCCTTCACTTATTTCGGTAACACTATTGGCAGTTGAATCTAGAGAGTAATTTGCCCGAATAACTTTATTCTTGGATGATATCATGCTATATTTATTACCATATTCATCAACATTCCAAAGTTCTGTTGTACTAACTTGTGCATTTATTATCAGTTTACCAAGATAAAAAGATCTGCCAAGTGGGTATGCATATATATTTGAAGTCGAACCAGTCCAATAAGTGTATGTGAAGGCTTCTGGATGTAGAACAACTTGAGGAGAAATAATACTACTTTTTACTGCCGCAGCATGCACTTTTCCATTAAATTTTCCACTAAAAGTAAATGGAATCAAAAATATAAGCACCAAAGCAATTTTTGATAAAAACTTTTTTGTTTTCAAAATAACACCTCCATAAAAATACTTAATTACTATATTCTATATGATACTCATTATTCCTCCAAATTTTATGAAACTTTATAACTTCTTTATTATATGTATGGAATTGCCAATAATTATATATGAAAAGCTATTATTTAAGCTCAACTTGTGGTAATATATGTATAATTAAGATATAAATAATAGGAGGGAAATTATAATGAATGATAAAGTTAATAAAATTTTATTATCAGGAATATTGATATGCCTAATAATTATTGCATTAAAAACAACTAATAAACAATATATCTCACCTAGTCCTAATATTAACATTAGTAAAAGTGAAACAGTTATACAACTAGCACCTAACAGGATTGCTGTTATAGATAATATTAATAATTCTGGAACTAGAGGAACTGTATTAGTATTTGATTATGATACCGTTTCTAAAAAATTTAATTATGCAGGTTCTATGAATTATGTGGATTACTTTAACAAACCATTAAAATAGGCATAATCGTTAATGTATGATTTTAATAAAAGGATTACATTTATAGAAGGTATATAAAGCATTGATATACAAAGGCTTATAGTGATTTTAACTGTAGGCCTTTTTATTATATTAATTATTAATGTACTGTTTTATATTTGCCTGAAATAAGAGTTTTAATATCATCAAATTCAATTTCTGAATTATCATTGCATCTTTTATCATATTGCATTACAGATTATTCCCCCAGAATAATCTTTCTCGCAATTTCCTACTAATACGGCAGCCCCTTATAACTTATTTTTTGTTATCGATATTTGTTAATTTACGTTCTTTATTCTTTAATCTTTGTTATTTTATTCAAAGGGAAGCACCCGAAATATGTCGGTAATTTACCTTGATCTATTTTCCCTATTGATGCATATATGATAAGTAAGAAGTAAGAGGTAAGAGGTAAGAGGTAAAAAGTAAAATTTTATGCTAATCAACTTTCAACTTCTAACCTTTAACTTATAACTGGATTTCGGGGGTGTGTATATAATGACCGATTTTACAATGATTCCAAATGAAATTATATCTAATAAAAACATCAGCCAGGGGGCATTTAAATTGTATTGTATTTTAAACAACTACTGTTATGGAAATAAGGATACCTGTTTTCCATCTCAGAGAACCTTAGCTGATCAAATGAAAAAGTGCATGAGAACAATTCAAAGGTATATAAAAGAATTAATAGAAAATGGAATAATTATAATAAAAAGAAGAGGCTCCATAAGCAATTTATATCAGATCTTAACAAAGACAGCAGAAAAGGCAAAACAAACTGCTGACTCTCTATTTGGAAAATCTCCAAATAAAAATACAAAATCAAAAAATAAAACAGCACCCGCCTATTTCGAAATAGAAGAAGAAGATGATGATGAATTTAAAGACTGCTTCTACAGCGAAAAGGAAAAGGAATATTTCAGGAAAATAAAAAAGAAAAGTTAATCATATCTAAAATTCTATAAATTTTCAGCACTTTCAACGAAGTGCTTTTTGTGCTTCCTAAAAAAAGATTATTCCATAGAAGATTTCTGCCATAGGCAAAAATCCACCTTATTTAATCTTTGTTCTTTAATCTTTAATCTTTGCTGATAAAAAATGTCGTATTAAAAGCGGCATTTTTATATCAGCTTAACGACATGGGTTAGCCGCGAATAAATACAAAAAAATAATATTTTATTAAAAAAAATCAAATCATTACTCCCAGTCTTAACCAAGTAACAGGTACTTAAAGAATACTTCCATCTACATATACAAAAAGAACGTAAATAGATTTAATTTTACACAATCTATTTACGTTCTTTATGCTAATTGGCTGCCTACCGGCACAGGATTTTTACAAATCCTTTTCTTATTACCTAACAAAACTGTAATTGAAATCATTTTTAGTTATTAAAACCTATGATCCACTTAATCAATTTAGTTTTTGGTTTTTCTGTAAAGAAAAACTACCTTATTGTCTTAAGAAAACCACCTGCTATGCAGGTGTGTTCAGAAAAGCTTAAGCGATGAGCAAAAAAGACCTCACTTTGGTATAATAGATATGGTTTCGCTAGCCAATCTAAAACTAAAGGAGGTCTGCCCAAATGGACAGTAATAGTTTAGCACACACAAAGTGGAATTGTAAATATCATATAGTTTTTGCACCAAAATACAGAAGGAAAGAAATATATGGAGAAAAGAAAAAAGAAATAGGAAAGATACCGAGAAAATTATGTGATTGGAAGGGGGTAGATATAATAGAAGCGAATGCTTGTGAAGATCACATACATATGCTTGTATCAATACCGCCTAAGATGAGTGTATCAGGATTTGTAGGATTTTTAAAAGGGAAAAGTAGTCTGGTGATATTTGAGAAATATGCAAATCTGAAATATAAATATGGAAATAGACATTTTTGGTGTAGAGGCTTTTATGTTGATACAGTTGGAAGAAATAAAAAGGCAATAGAAGAGTATATAAAAAATCAGCAAAATGAAGATATGATCGCTGACCAAATAAGTATTAAAGAATATACTGACCCTTTTAAGGGTAGCAAGTAACATGAAATGCGGCTGGCGGAACTATCACGTGCCTTAAGGCACAACGCTGGAAAGGTGCCCTTATAGGGCTGAGGAAATACCACCAGCTAAGCTGGTGGATTTTTATTGTTCTTTATTCTTTAATCTTTAAATTTAGTTCTTTGTTATTTAGCATTAACTACTTTTGTAGCAAAGCTTGTGTTTACAATCTTTGAAAAGGCTGGTCTTTGAGGAATAAGTGATGAATTATAGGATTGAATTATGTCCATTAATCTGCTTAAATCATCCTCTTTTAATATTGGGTTTGCTGCAAATGCATTTATATCTCTGTAATTTTTAACTACTGACATAATTATGTCTTCATCTGTGCCTGGGAAAAATGATTTTATGGAAGCTGCAACTTCTTGGTCATTGTGATTAGCCACCCATATCTGACCTTTGTAAATTGCCTTTGTAAATCTTTCGATTATATCCGGATTTTTTTCAATGTAAGACTTAGTTGCAAAGTAACAGGTATAAGGAATTACACCGGCTGATTTTCCAACAGAAGCTACTATATATCCAGACTTATCTTTTTGAAGCATACTTCCTGTAGGCTCAAAGAGAGCAACATAGTCACCTGTACCGGCCTTGAATGCACCTGCAGTGGCGGTGTAGGCTATGTTGGTTACAATATTTACATCCTTGCCCGGTTGAATGCCATGATTTCTAAGTACATATTCCAGGCTCATTTCAGGAACTCCGCCGGGTCTTGCTCCTATAATAGTTTTTCCTTTAACATCCTCCCAGTTAAAATCAGGCTCACTCTTTCTTCCTACAAGGAATGATCCGTCAGTTTGGGTAAGCTGTGCAAAAATTACAGGGTAATTCTCCTTATTTTGATTGTAAATATAGATTACCTGCTCTGGACCGCAGAAGCCAATGTCATCGCTTCCGCTTAATACCTGCTGCATAGTCTTATCTGCGCCCTGTCCTGTACTTAAATCAATTTCTATTCCCTGTTCTTTAAAAAATCCCTGTTTTATTGCTGCATACATTGGAGCATAAAAAACTGAACGTGCCACTTCATTAAGCTTTATCTTTACTGTTTTCACAGTGGTATTGTTATCTACAGTTGTGCTTGCTTTTTTACCGCAGCCTGTGGACAATGTTACAATTAATAAAAAAGAAAACATTATACACAGTGGTGAAATAAATTTTTTATTCATGGGCACCTCCGCCTAATTTATTTTCTATTTATAATATGTAAGAAACATTAAACTTGCTACTAATGTAGAATATGCAGTAATTTGTAGTATAATATTTTTAGCATATACATAAATTGGAGGTGTATCATGATTAGGACTTTAAAAGCTAAGTTTTCTATAGTTTATCTTTTTATGGTGGTAATAACATTAATAGTAGGTATTGTATCTGCCGTTAATGTATACAGCCTGGGCAAGTCTATTGATGGCCTTATGGTAGATAATTATAAGAGCATAAGTGTGGCTAATAAAATGCTGGAGGCCCTGGAAAATGAAAATAGTTCTATTTTAACATACATAAACATAAGCAGAGATAAAGGTATTGTGGATTTTCATAATTACAGCAGTGTATTTTTTAATGAATTTTATATAGAATCTAATAATATTACTGAAAAAGGTGAAAAGGAGCTTGTATCTGATATTCATGCATCCTATATTAATTATCTGCAGCTGTTTTCAAAATTTCAGGAGATATCAGCAGATAAAAACGATGCAGCTATGGAACAGTTTTATAATAAGGAAATAACACCAGAATTTAATCATTTAAGAGATCTTTTAAAAAAATTAATAGTGTTAAATGAAAAAAGCATGTCCAGCAGTAAAAACAGGGTAACTCAGGATGCTCAGGATTCCATGTATGCCATACTTATTTTAAGTGGAATTGGCATAGTTATGGCTTTTATTTTATCATCCTATTCTTTAAAGAGATTTCTAAGCCCCCTTTATGCATTAAGAGAAAATATGAAGGCTGTTAAGGAAGGAAATA
The DNA here is from genome assembly GCF_004103695.1 of Clostridium sp. JN-9. Taxonomy (NCBI): domain Bacteria; kingdom Bacillati; phylum Bacillota; class Clostridia; order Eubacteriales; family Clostridiaceae; genus Clostridium; species Clostridium sp. JN-9. The sequence goes on from NZ_CP035280.1 coordinate 770,385, forward strand.
TAAATCAGCAGATACCCATTGAAACACAGGATGAGATAGGAGAGCTTTCAATGGAATTTAACAACATGACCAATAGACTTACGCAGTTTGAACAAAGCACGTTAGGCAGAGTCATAGCTGAAAAAAATAAATCTCTTGCCATTGTAAAGAGTATATCTGACCCCATAATAGTTTTGGATACAAACTATAAGGTGCTTCTTATAAATAATGCCTTAGAGGATTTGTTTGAAATAAAAGAAGAAGATGCATTAAATAAATATTTTTTGGAGGTAATAAGAAGCGGAGAACTGTATGATTATATTCAAAGCGCTTATAAAACACATTATGAAGTACCTGAAAATAAAATAATGTATTTCAAATTTAATGATAAGGATTTTTATTTTAATGTAGTTGTTACAGTTTTAAATGATTCAGAAAAAAACTCAGCAGGAATGGTGGTTTTATTTCAGAATATTACCGGCATTAAACAGGTAGAAAAAATAAAGAGTGACTTTATTGCAACTGTTTCTCATGAGTTTAAAACTCCATTAACCTCATTAATGATGGGAACAAGCTTAATAAATGAAGAGAGCATAGGAACACTCAATCATCAGCAGAAGGATATTATAGCAGCAATTAAAGAGGATAGTGAAAAACTGCTGAGTCTTGTAAATAATTTGCTGACCCTTTCAAAAATTGAATCAAATAACTCAATATTTAACATGGAGCCTAACTCCATTAATGAAATTATTCAGGAAAGTATGAAAGGATTTATGGAGCAGGCAAAAAACTCCGGTGTTAAGCTAAGCTGTAAATTAGATAATGACATTCCTATGGTAAAAGCAGATTTTGAAAAAGTTACCTGGGTTATAAATAATCTTATTTCCAATGCGTTAAAATTTACTAAATCAGGAGATTCAATTTTTATTTCGGCTTTTAGAAATCAGGATAAACTTTGTGTTTCAGTTAAGGATACAGGTATAGGCATACCAGAGGAATACAGAGAAAAGATATTTGATAAATTTGTACAGGTAAAGCAGGGGGATGATACTTCCACTGGAACAGGCCTTGGATTGTCAATTGCTAAGGAAATAGTTGAAGCTCACGGCGGTGAAATATGGTGTGAAAGTAAGCTGGCATCTGGAAGTGAATTTTTATTTACACTGCCAATAGCAAAGTAGTATTTAAATATGGAGGAATAGATATAATGAAAACAGTGCTTGTGGTAGATGACACAAAAAACATAAAAAATCTTTTGACTACCTGTTTAACTTTAAATGGATATAGTGTTTTAACTGCCAGTAATGGTTTTGATGCTATGGAAATATTAAAAAAGAACAAAGTTAACCTGGTATTTTTAGATATAAAAATGCCTGAGCTAAGCGGAACAGAGGTTTTAAAGAGAATCAGAGCTATGGGAATAGATACTCCTGTAATAATTATGACAGCCTTTGCCACAGTAAAAAACGCAGTGGAGTGCACTAAGCTGGGTGCTGTTACATATCTTCAAAAACCTTTTACCACAGATAAGGTTAAAAGTGTGCTGAAGGAAATTGAGCCATATATAAATGAAAACTCCTTAAGCATAGATGGATATATTATGAGAGCTAAGGAATTAATGAAAATGGGTGAACTGGATGATGCCTTTGACATTCTGAAAAAGGCCTTGTGCATAAATGTAAACAGTAAGGCTGTATATGAGCTTCTTGGCAATATATATGAGCTTAGAGGAGACAATAAAGAAGCTGAAAGATTTAAAAATATAAGTAATTTATTTGACAGCGGTGAATAAAAATCACCGCTGTTTTATTTTTTAAAACAATGTTTAAAACCTATTAACTTAAATATTGGGAGAGATAACAAGTAATGCAATCAATTACATGATATAAATCAAGGTTTTTTGAAGAATGAAGTTATGGATAGTAAAATTGTCTATTTATATATAGGGGTATATTATATGTTATGCACAGATGATAAGGCTGATTTAATACTAAATCCATAGATATTGAGGTGACACATCATGATATTTTTAAATATTATTTTTTTAGCATTGATAATTTATTTGTTTTATGCTCTGTTAGAGCCTGAAAAGTTTTAGCTGATTATAGCAGCAAGGAGGATTTTATATGACTTATTTGGAACTGGCAATAATAATTTTAATTTTAATAGCAGTGACTAAACCACTGGGAACATATCTTTATAAAATAGCAGGATGTGATGATATATCAAAAAAAGGAATATTTAATTCCATTGATAATTTTATTTACAAAGCTATTGGTATTGATAAAATGTCTGTAATGGACTGGAAGAAGTATTCAAAGGCTTTTTTTATTACAAACATTATTATGATTTTTATAGCTTTTATTATTTTATTTGTACAGGCATTACTTCCCTTTAACCCAACAGGTGCCAAGGGAATGAATGTGGCATTAGCATTTAATACCGCAGTAAGCTTTATGACAAATACAAATCTGCAGCATTATGCAGGAGAAAATGGGATAACATTTTTATCTCAGATGCTGGTCATTGTATTTTTAATGTTTGCTTCAGCAGCTTCAGGTATAGCAACTGCATTTGCCATAATGAGAGGTATTGCACAGAAGAGAGATAACCTTGGAAACTTTTATGTGGATTTTACAAGAATAATTACAAGGCTGCTGCTTCCATTTTCAATAGTAATAACTTTGATTCTGGTATCTCAGGGTGTGCCTGATACTTTCAGTGCAGTTCATAAAGCCAGCACTTTGCAGGGAGGAGTACAAACTATAATAACAGGACCTGTGGCAGTATTGGAATCTATAAAGCACATTGGCACAAATGGAGGAGGATTTTTTGCAGCCAATTCAGCTCATCCTTTTGAGAATCCAAATCCATTTACTAATTTAATAGAAATGTTATCTATGATGATGATTCCTGCGGCTTTGGTGTATACCTTCGGACTTATGACAGGAAGTAAGAAACACTCAAGGGTGTTATTTATTTCCCTTATGATTATTTTTGTAACATTGACTTCTGTAGGAATTTATTCTGAAGCACATGCAGGAAAGCCATTTACACAGATGTCCATAAATAATTCTCTTGGAAATATGGAGGGAAAGGAAACCAGGTTTGGCTCAGGTGATTCTGCAATTTTTGCCGGGGTGACTACAGCCTTTACTACAGGATCAGTAAATTCTATGCATGATTCATACACTCCATTAGGAGGCGGAGTACCATTAATATTTATGATGCTTAACACCATATTTGGAGGAGACGGATCAGGTATTCAAAACATTATACTCTATGCCATATTAACAGTTTTTATAACAGGACTTATGGTAGGAAGAACACCGGAATATCTGGGCAATAAGATTGAAACAAGGGAAATAAAATTTGCAGCTCTGGCTATACTTATTCATCCTTTGTTAATATTATTTGCATCTGCTATAACTATAGTTTCGGGTAATGCAGTATCTTCCATAACAAATCCAGGTTTTCATGGACTTACCCAGATGATTTATGAGTTTACTACAGCTTCAGCAAATAATGGTTCGGAATTTGCAGGATTTGCTGGCAATACAGCTTATATGAATATGCTTACAGGTGTAGTTATGTTTATAGGAAGATATGCAACTATAATTTTGCTTATGGCCATAGCAGGATCAATGGCTAAAAAGACTAAGCTTGAACCATCTAAAGGAACCTTCAGAACGGACAATGCTCTCTTTGGAGTTTTATTTGTTTCAATTATTATAATTGTCGGTGCACTGACATTTTTCCCAGCTTTAATTCTGGGGCCAATATCAGAATTTCTCAGCTTAGTTTAAGGAGGATTAATACTATGAGTAAAGGCATAATGAAAAATTCTATAATTAGTTCATTTAAGAAAATGAATCCCAAATTTATGATAAAAAATCCTATTATGTTTATTGTTGAACTAGGTGCGTTACTTACTCTGCTTGTTACTATTTTTCCAGGAGTCTTTAAATCCACCCAAAGCTTTGGATATAATTTAACCATATCTTTGGTATTGTTTATTACAGTGTTCTTTGCAAATTTTGCAGAATCTATAGCAGAAGGAAGAGGAAAGGCACAGGCAGATACACTTAAGAAAACTAAAAAGGATACACAGGCAAAATTAATAGATAAGAATGGAAATATAAAAATAGTAAGTTCATCTGAGCTTAAAAAGGGTGATGTTGTTCAGGTTTCTGCAGGAGAAATAATACCAAGCGATGGTGAGATTATTGAAGGTATTGCATCTGTAGATGAATCTGCCATTACCGGTGAATCAGCTCCCGTAATAAAAGAGGCTGATGGTGATTTCAATTCAGTTACAGGCGGTACAAAGGTTATGACAAACAGCCTTAAAATAAGAATATCTGTAAGTGCCGGCGAATCCTTTCTGGATAAGATGATAAGTCTTGTGGAGGGAGCTGCCAGGCAGAAGACACCCAATGAGCTTGCATTAAGCACTCTTTTAATAAGCCTCACCATTATTTTTCTAGTGGTAGTATGGACAATTATTCCTATTGCTGGATTTGTAAAAATAAATATAGATATATCTACTCTTATAGCACTTTTGGTATGCTTAATTCCTACCACCATAGGAGGACTTTTATCAGCCATTGGTATTGCAGGAATGGACAGGGTAACTAAGTTTAATGTTATTGCCATGTCCGGCCGTGCAGTTGAAGTAACAGGTGATATAAGCGCTATGCTTTTGGACAAAACAGGAACTATTACATTTGGTAACAGAATGGCAGATGAATTTATTCCTGTTGGAGGACACACTTCAAAGGAGGTAACATATTATGCTCTTCTTTCTTCACTTAAAGATAATACACCTGAAGGGCGTTCAGTTGTAGAGCTGGCACATAAGCTGGGAGTAAAGGCTGAAGCAGGCATAGAGGAAGATGCTGAAGTAATAGATTTTACAGCTGAAACAAGGATGAGCGGTATGAATTTTAAAAATGGTATGGCTGTGAGAAAAGGAGCCTCAGCTTCAGTGGAGGAATATGTAAAATCAAATAATGGGGTTATTCCAGCTGATTTGGATAGTGAAGTTGAAAGAATATCAAAATTAGGGGGAACACCTTTAGTAGTAGTAAAAGAAAATGATATAATGGGAGTTATTTACCTTAAGGATATAATTAAACCCGGAATGCAGGAAAGGTTTAAGCAGCTGAGAGCCATGGGAATAAAAACCATAATGGTAACAGGAGACAATCCTCTTACAGCACAAACCATAGCAAGAGAAGCTGGAGTTGATGATTTTATAGCACAGGCCAAGCCTGAAGATAAAATAACTGCAATAAAAAAAGAGCAGTCTCAGGGAAGGCTTGTTGCTATGACAGGAGACGGAACCAATGATGCTCCTGCACTTGCCCAGGCAGATGTGGGACTTGCCATGAACAGCGGGACTATGGCTGCCAAGGAAGCTGCCAATATGATAGATTTGGATTCAGACCCTACAAAAATTATTGAGGTAGTTGAAATAGGGAAGCAGCTTCTTATGACAAGAGGATCCCTTACAACATTCAGCATAGCAAATGATGTTGCAAAATACTTTGCAATACTGCCTGCTATTATGTCAGCTACTCTGCCATCTATAGGAGTATTGAATATAATGGGATTAGCATCTTCTAATAGTGCCATACTTTCAGCTTTGATTTTTAATGCAGTTGTAATACCAGCATTAATACCAATTGCCATGAGAGGCATTAAGTATAAACCTGCATCTGCAAATGCAATACTTGCAAAGAATATGCTGTTGTATGGTGTGGGAGGAGTCATAACTCCATTTATAGGTATAAAGTTAATAGATATGATAGTCAGGTTATTCGTTTAGATCTTGATATATCTTTCGTAAAGTGAAAAGAGGGAATTTATATGAATGAAGTTAAAAAAGGGTTAAGGCTTACTTTAATTTTTGTTATAATATTAGGTGTAATATATCCGCTTGTTGTCACCGGAATTTCAAATCTGTTTTTCCCTAAGCAGGCAAAAGGAAGTTTAGTATATAATAAAAATGTACTTGTTGGTTCTTCATTAATAGGGGAAAGCTTTACTGATAACAAATGGTTTCAGGGAAGACCTTCAGCTGTTAATTATGATGCTTCCAAATCAGGAGGTACTAATACTGCAATGTCAAATCCTGAATTTAAAAAGAATCTTGAAAAAAATCTTCAGGATTTTTTAGCCAAGAATCCAACTGTTAAAAAACAGGATGTGCCTGCAGATATGATAACAGCTTCTGCCTCAGGACTAGACCCGGAAATATCTGTGCAATCAGCCAGACTCCAGGCAGAAAGAGTTGCTAAGGCAAATGGAATGTCTGTTAATGATGTAAATAAATTAATAGACAGTACTAAGAGTGGTAAATTTTTAGGATTATTCGGGCAGGAAAGAGTTAATGTATTAACACTTAATTTAAAACTATTAAATAAATAAACAACTTTTCGAGGTGTGTTATGAACAATAAGTCGCCGGATCAATTCTTAAAAGAAATTGAAAGAGCAAGCAAGGGCAGACTAAAAATATATATAGGCGCTGCACCGGGAGTGGGAAAAACCTATCAGATGCTGAGGGATGCCCATGAAATGAAGGAAAATGGAATAGACATTGTTATAGGTCTCATTGAAACCTATGGAAGAAAGGGCACCATAGACCAGATAGGTGATCTTGAAGTGGTTCCTTTAAAACAGGTAGTTTATAAGAATGTTACACTAAAAGAAATGGATCTTGAGTCTATACTAAAAAGAAAACCTCAGATTGTAATTGTAGATGAACTTGCTCATACCAATGTACCTTACAGTAAAAATGAAAAGAGATATGAGGACGTACTGGAAATAATAGATAATGGTATTAGTGTAATGACAGCAGTAAATATACAGCATTTCGAGAGCCTAAATGATTATGTAAACAGGATGACTGGAGTAAAGGTAAGGGAAACCATTCCAGACACTATAATGGACTATGCTGATGAGGTTGAAGTTATTGATATTTCCATAGATGCCTTAAGGGATAGGCTGAGACAGGGGAAAATATACAGCAGTGACAAAGTGGAAACTGCCTTAAATAACTTCTTTAGGGTAGGCAACCTTAATGCATTAAGAGAATTAACATTAAGAGAAGTGGCAAACGAAGTTGATGAGCACCTTATGGAATATAAGAATGAAAAAAGCGTTGATGGACTTATTGGGGCACAGGAAAAAATACTAGTATGCGTGAATTTAAATTTTAATGCAGAATACCTTATAAGACGTGGCTACAGATTGTCAAAAATGCTAAAGGCTCCTCTTTTTATTTTAAATATAAAAAGTGAGAAATATACCACAGATAGGGAAACACTTAAAAAATTAGATGATTTAAGTGCACTATGCATGAAGCTTGGAGCAGAATTTAAGGTTGCTGCTGCACGAGATCCCGCAGAGGCTATTATTGAATTTGCTAAAGAAAATGCCATAACTCAGGTAATAATAGGTCAGTCTGCCAGAACCAGGACACATGAAATTTTAAAGGGATCCATTGTGAGAAAAATAATGAGAGGCACAAAATATGTGGATGTTATGGTAGTTGCGGATCCAAGAACTTAAAGGTTATAATATAACATTGAAATTTTATAAAAAATGTCCTCACATCAGGGCATTTTTATTTATACAATGAATATTTTCTAAATGATGAGTAAAAGATAAATTTAAGTTTAATAACTTAAATTGGAGGAAAATAATATGAATACAACAATGGATCTTCTGCCCTTATCCCTTATGAAAAATGATAATCCCCATCAGATATGTATAGATGCATGTGTTAAATGTGTTCAGATATGCCAGGAGTGTTTTCATCTGTGCTTGTCAGAAAATGATGTTAAGGAAAGAACAAACTGTATTAAAACACTTCAGGACTGCTCTGAAATATGTACAGCAGCATATTGTTTTATGTCAAGGGTAAGCACAAGCATAAAGGAAGTCTGCAGCTTATGTGCTGAAATTTGTGAAAGATGTGCAACTGAATGTGATATGTTTCAGGATCAGCACTGCAAAACCTGTGCAGACACCTGCAGGCAATGTGCAAATGAATGCAGACTTATTTAAAAGAATAAAGATTAAAGATCAAAGAACAAAGATTAAAGAATGTTCTTTAATCTTTCCTGCTTTAGATATATGGCTCTTTTATTCAATAGTGTTGATAAAGTAACAAATTCCCGTTAGGGACAAGCTAATTAAATATATTTCAGCATTTCTCATATTTATATATGTATTTTCCATATTAATTTTACTTATGTTTCTATAAATTTAAGTTTTTCTGTTAGTTCAATATATTTTTGTTCATATTTTTTCCATTGTCTTAAACTACATAATGTTATAGGAATAAAAAGCAAAGTTATTTGACAAAAGGTTTTCACCAAAAATGTTTTATTTGTAAGGCGATTTATACCAAATGCTAAAAGTATAAAAAATATATAAAGTATTAGTACTACTAATGCAACAGTAAAATTATTAATCAATATATATAAAAGCTTACCTCTTTTTCTTTTAACTGACCACTCTTTTAAAAATTTATAATTTTTATTTTCCATAATAATAACGTTCATTCCTTTCGCTGTGCTTAGGGCACAAAGTTTTATTAAAGTGATTAATTTACAAAATCCTGTGAATAATATAGACAAGTATATTTTATATTATACATATTCAATTATGATATATATAATAACTTTATTACTTTCTCAATTAATGATCAGAAAAAAGCCTTGACTTTTTTAGATAATTTTTCTTGACAGTTTTTTTAATAAGGTTATAATATACTTAAAATGTAATAGTTGTGATGCTGAGAAGAAGAGGAGTAGAGGATGTAAATATTAAGAGAGGAAAGTTCTGTGGATGAAAAACTTTCTATATGTAAAGCCTTGAAGGTAGCTTTGGAGCATCTTTACAGAACCACGGCTGTGTGCTGTACAGTAAGTAAAGACGGTTTTCTTAACCGTTATTAATTAAGAGCCTGGTATGATAAACAATACGTAAACATGCATAGTTTATCTTAAAGCAGGAAAAAAGGTGGTACCGCGAGTTTTCGTCCTTTTATGGATGAAGGCTTTTTTTATTGGTAAAAATTATTATTTAAATATATAAACATATTTAGCGGGGTGTATAAAGTGGAAGATTCAAAAAATATCAGCAAAACATATGATCCAAAAGAATTCGAAGACAAAATATATGAATGGTGGCAGGAAAAAAAGTTATTTACACCTAAAGTGGATAAAAGTAAAAAGCCATACACAATTATGATGCCTCCTCCTAATATTACAGGAAAACTGCATTTAGGTCATGCACTGGATAATGCCATGCAGGATTTCTTAATAAGGGTAAAAAGAATGCAGGGATACAGCACTTTGTGGCTTCCAGGTGAGGATCATGCCAGCATTGCAACTGAGGTCAAGGTAGAAAATGAGCTTCTTAAAAAAGGACTTAAGAAAAAAGAAATGGGAAGGGAAGCTTTCCTTGAAAAAGTGTGGCAGTGGACTGATGAATACAGGGAAAGAATCAGAAAACAGCTTAAGAAAATGGGATGTTCCGCAGATTTTACAAGAGAAAGCTTTACTATGGATGAAAAGCTTGATAAAGCTGTTAAGACGGTGTTTGTAAAATTATATAATGAAGGGTTAATTTATCAGGGAAACAGATTAATAAACTGGTGTCCAAAATGTAAAACAGCATTGTCAGATGCTGAAATTGAATACAGTGAGCAGGAAGGGCACTTCTGGCATATTAAATATCCAGTAGTAGGAAGCGATGAATTCTTAGAGATAGCTACCACAAGGCCTGAAACCATGCTTGGAGATTCTGCAGTAGCAGTAAATCCAAGGGATTCAAGATATACTCATTTAGTTGGAAATAAATTAATACTTCCACTGGTTAACAGAGAAATACCAATAATAGCTGATGACTACGTGGACATGGAATTTGGAACAGGTGCAGTTAAAATAACTCCTGCTCATGATCCAAATGATTATCAGGTTGGAAAGAGACATAACCTTGATGAAATCATAATAATGAATGAGGATGGCACTATAAGACAGCCTGGTACAAAATATGACGGCCTGGACAGATATGAGGGGAGAAAATTAATTGTTTCAGACTTAGAAAAGCTTGGACTGCTGGTTAAAGTAAAAGAACACAGTCATAATGTAGGCTGTCACGACAGATGCGGTACAGTTGTGGAGCCAATGGTTTCAAAACAGTGGTTTGTAAAAATGGAAGGCCTTGCAAAGCCGGCTATTGAAGCTGTAAGAAACAAGGAAACAAAGTTTGTGCCTGAAAGATTTGATAAAATATATTTTAACTGGATGGAAAATATTCAGGACTGGTGTATTTCAAGACAGCTGTGGTGGGGACACAGAATACCTGTATGGTACTGTAAAGACTGCGGAAAGGTTATAGTTTCAGTAGATGCACCGAAGAAATGTGATGGCTGTGGAAGCAGTAATTTACAGCAGGATAAGGATGTACTTGATACCTGGTTCTCATCGGCACTGTGGCCATTTTCAACATTAGGCTGGCCTGATGAAACTGAGGACTTAAAATATTTTTATCCAACATCAACTTTGGTAACAGGCTATGATATTATATTCTTCTGGGTGGCCAGAATGATATTCTCAGGTATTCATAATATGGGAGAGGTACCTTTTGAAACTGTGCTGATTCATGGCATAGTAAGAGATTCTCAGGGCAGAAAAATGTCAAAATCTCTTGGTAATGGCGTGGATCCACTGGATGTAATTGATAAATATGGTGCTGATGCATTAAGATTTATGCTGATTACAGGTAATGCAGCAGGCAGTGATATAAGATTCTATGAGGAAAAGGTAGAATCAGCAAGAAATTTTGCAAACAAGATCTGGAATGCATCAAGGTTTGTACTAATGAACTTAGACAGAGATCTTATGGAAAAATATAAAAACTGCCATAATTACTCACTGGCAGATAAATGGATATTATCAAGAACAAATACTATAGTAGAAGAGGTTACTTCCAATATTGATAAATATGAACTGGGAATAGCTTCACAGAAGGTTTATGACTTTATGTGGGGAGAATTCTGTGACTGGTACATTGAACTTGTAAAGCCGGTTATGTATGGTGATGATGAAGAGGCAAAGGGTGTTGCTTATAATGTATTAAACAAAGTATTAACCATTGGACTGCAGCTCCTTCACCCAGTAATGCCATTTATTACAGAGGAAATTTATCTTCATCTGGAAAGACAATATGAATCCATAACAATATCAAAATGGCCTGAATATGAGGAAGCACTGCACAATGAAAAAGCTGAGAAAGAAATGGAATATATAATTGAAGCCATTAAATCCATAAGAAATGTGAGAACAGAAATGAATGTACCACCTTCCAGAAAGGCTAAGATAATGGCATTCATTACAGAAAATGAATCTAAGCCTGCCTTTGAAGAAGGAAAAGTTTACTTTGAAAAACTGGCTTCTGCAAGCTCCGTTGAATTTTTAAATTCCAAGGAACAGGTACCTGATAATGCAGTTTCAGTAGTTACCTCGGCAGGTGAAATATTTATTCCTCTATTTGACTTAATAGATAAGGAAAAAGAGCTGGAAAGATTAAATAAGGAAAAAGAAAAACTGGAAAGTGAAATTAAAAGAGTTGAAAATAAACTTTCAAATGAGAAGTTTGTATCCAGAGCTCCTGAATCAGTAGTCAATGAAGAAAGAGCAAAGGGCGATAAATATAATGAAATGCTGAAAGCTGTTCTTCAAAGATTACAGGGCTTAAAGTAAATATGTAATTGGGGGCGCATTACAAATGAATTATCATGAAGCCATGGAGTATATAAATGATACAGCTAAATTTGGGAGCAACCTTGGACTTTCCAGAACTGAAAAACTTCTGGAACACCTGGGGAATCCCCATAAAAAGTTAAAATGTGTACACATTGCCGGAACTAACGGGAAAGGCTCTATTACTGTTATGCTCAGCACAATGCTGAGAGAAGCAGGGTATAAAGTTGGTATGTATACATCACCATACCTTGAGGAATTTGAAGAGAGAATTCAAATTAATGGAGTTAATATACCAAAATCTGATTTAGCTGAAGCAGTAACTCAGGTGGCAGAGGCTGTAGACAAGGTACTTAAGGAAGGCTATGACAATCCAACGGAATTTGAAATTATAACCTGTGCCATGTTCTATTACTTTTATAAAATGAAGGTTGATTATGCCGTTATGGAGGTTGGATTAGGGGGGAGACTTGATTCCACCAATGTACTTACAGCAGGAAACGGATTTGGAACACTGGTTAGTGTAATAGCTTCCATAAGCTATGATCATATGAATATTCTGGGAAATACATTAGGTGAAATAGCACATGAAAAGGCAGGTATAATTAAAAAGAATATACCTTTGGTGCTTTATCCTCAGGAGCCTGAGGCACAGCAGGTCATAGAAGACACTGCCTTAAAAATGAACAGTAAAATAATTAATGTAAATAAAAACTCTGTGGCTTATGAAGATGAATTAAATCCTATGAATAGTGACTTTACACAATCCATAGTGGTAAAATCCAATAAAGATACTTATCATATTAAGTTATCACTTCTGGGACAGCACCAGCTTCTTAACTGTGCTACTGCAATATATGCAGCAGAGCAGTTAATTCAGGCAGGAGCAGTAAAGCTTAAGAAAGGCAGCATAGAAACTGCTTTGAGCAAAGTAAAATGGCCTGGAAGACTGGAAGTAATGAGTAAAGAGCCATTTATAGTAATTGATGGGGCACATAATATTGATGGAATCACAAAGCTCACAGACAGCGTTAAAACATATTTCAAATATAATAAAATGATTTTGATTTTAGGAATATTGGCGGATAAACAAATTGATGCCATGATTAGTCAAATTGCTCCCATGGCAGATAAAATAATAACAGTGAGCCCTCACAGTTCAAGGGCAGAGAGCTCAGATAAGCTTAAGAATGCAATTTTGAATTATAACAGAAATTGTGAGAACATTGATGATTATGAAAAGGCACTGAAAAAGGCAGTTTCATATATGCAAAAAGGTGATTTGCTCCTTATAAGCGGTTCATTATACATGATAGGTGATATGAGGAAAACAATAAAAAGGAGTATTTCAGAACTACTTTAAAAGTAGTTCTGAAATACTCCTTTTTAAATAACAAAGATTAAATAACAAATAATGTTGTTTTGCCTTTGGGCAAAACTTAAATTTAGGGAGCTGTGGCACTAACGAATTTACATACAATATATTGTATAGTATTTATTTTTATTTTTTAGTTTTAGCTCTATCCTTCTCCGATACTGTTAGCTATATAGAAAGTAATAAATATCTTCACCGTAGCTGTCATAAAATATCCAATCCTCAAGGATTTTTGGGACTGCTAAAGGTGATTAGATATTTACTTTCTATAGACACATATAGCTCTTTTAAATAATAGTGTTGATGTGATTAGGACAAACCTATACTGGCAATAATTAAGTTAAGTATATATTACTGAAGGGATATAAAATTATTATGGAGATAAAAAAATGTGCTGATATAAATATGTTATCTTATTTTGCTGCATTAAGGCAGACACCTGAGAGAAAATGCCCGTACTGTGACTGCACCCACACTGTATTATATGGGAAATACTATGGTAAACAAAGATATATATGCAGAGGCTGCAAAAAAACTTTTAATGACTTTACAAATACACCAATTGCAAGGACTCACTTTCCTGAAAAGTGGGAAGCATTCATTAGGTGTACCCTTGATGGCTTGTCCCTTAAGGCGGCAGCCAGGGAAATTGGCATTTCTTATGTAACACTATTTTACTGGAGACACAAGTTGCTCTCTGCTTTAAAAACGATTAAACAAAATAAAATGCATGGAGAGTTTGAACTTGAAAATTTCTTCTTAAAATTTTCCCGGAAGGGACAGAAAAATATTGAACATGATGAAAAAAGAGTACATGACAAAAGTGTAAGCCATATAAATATTACAAATAAAAAGGTTTGTGTACTTACAGCTCTGGATTTGCATAATAATATTTATTCCAGAGCTGTGGGTACAGGCAGAATGTATGCAAATGATATTGACAATTTTATTGGCAAAATACTCAATAATAATAAAAAGGCATGTTCAAGGCCAAAGCAATTTTTTGCTCTGTTCTTTAAAAGAAAGAAAATAAGGGAGATCAATAAACCTCTTGATAATAGCTCTGAAGCAGTAAAATATAGACGTGACTGCATGGAATGGATGTACCGTTTTAGAGGAGTAGCAACAAAGTATTTAAATAATTATTTGAGCTTATTCAAATTCTTAAAGAGTTCTAATTTTAATAATATTTCATTTGCAATAAATATATTTATAGAAGAAATAAGTAAAATTAATATTCAAAATACATATATAAATATGAGAAATGCTGAAATCAGTTTTAATTGACATGTCCCTAACGGGAATTTGTTACTCCATCAACACTATTGAATAAAAGAGCCTTATACCCAAAGCATAAAAGATTAAAGAACAGGGAACAAATATTGCTGTTTTGCTTACAGCAAAACTCAAATTAAAGATTTTCGGCCAAAGCCGAAAATCCACATTATTTGTTCTTTAATCTTTAATCTTTATTCTTTGTTATAAAGTTCTAAGGCTTTAGCCAATTGATCTGGGCAGGAAGTTACCTTTGAACCACATCTGATTCCCTTTAATCTTTTAATTGCTTCATTTACGTCCATACCTTCTATTAAAGAAGCTATTCCCTGTAAATTTCCTTCACAGCCCCCTGAAAAATTAACCTTTACCACTTTGTTGTCAACTATATCAAAATTAACAGTTCTTGAGCAAACTCCAGTAGGATTATGGCTGTACATAATATCACCTCACCGTAAAGTTATATGCGTGTATAAACAAATAAATTATACCCTACATGGGCATGTTTTTCAATATTATTTATAGTTCAGAGTATATATAACTAAAATTTTTAGCGATTTCTATTAACTTTATTATGTAATTTTCATAGTATATTTTAGAGGAGGTTAGATTCATATGAGTTATATATATGTTTGTAATACTTCATCGGATTGCATATCAAAAGTTAATGTTGAAGAGTTTAGAGAGGAAAGCAAGATAACCTTGAATACCGGCTTATCCGACAGAATTGGGCCTCATGGAATATGTGAATACCATGATAAAATAATAACTGCAAATAGTTATAGTAATAATATTTCTGTTATAGATACAAAGCAGGGGAGAGAGGAATCGAAGCACTTCATAGGTATGCACTGTAACGATGTAATTGTATATGATAATAATGCTTACATCATATGCGGAGAATCAAACAATGTAGTAGTATTTGATTTAATAAAAAATAAAATATCCGAGGAAATTCCATGCGGCAATTTACCGCACAGCATTGCAATTAATAAAGAGACAGGAATTTTAGTTGTTTCTAATATGGAAAACGATAGCATAACACTTATTGACTGTCATAATAAGGATGAAACTAAAAGTATTAAGGTGGGTTCATATCCTACAAAGGCCATATTTACTGTGGACAATAAATATATACTTGTTTGTGAAAGCAACATTGGTTCAGATTACAGAGGAAGTATTGGAATAATTTCTATGAAAAACTTCAAAATGATATATAGGATTCCTGTTGGAAACTGCCCTGTGGATATGGTTTGTGATGAAAGATACTGCTTTGTTTCAAACTTTGGAGAGGGATTTATAAGTGTGGTGGATATTAATTATTATGAGGTAATGAAAAAAATAAATATTGGTGGTATGCCTCGTGGAATAATTAAATATAATCAATTTGTATTTGTTGGAGACAATTATAATAATCTGCTTATTAAGGTAAACATTTTTAGTGAAGATAAAAAAATTATACCTATAGGTGGAGAGCCTACAGGTATGATACTATCTAATTATTAATTAGAATATTAATTATTTCATTGTAAAGCTTTGAAGAATTATTTTTCCACTTTGTGCAAAGCTCTCTTGCCTGTTTATTGGAGCCTACTGATAATTTTAAATCTATTAATAATAAGTCATTTTCCAAAGCCCTTAAATCAACTATAAAATTGTTTTTATTATCAATGGTATAGTCTGCAGTACAAGTTACCTCTTTTTTAATATTTTCCATATGTTTTTTTAAATAGTCGTCTATTTTATCTATTTTATTTTTAGATATTCTCTCTTGAAATAAGGAAAGAACCTTTTTACCTTTATTGGTAATTGAATATTTGTGTCTATTACCTTCCTTAATATTTATTATAAAATTAGCAGATACCAATTCCGTCAGATATTGCTGCAGAGTAAAATAGTTTATAAAGTTATTTTCAAGAATTATTTGAGTAATCTGAGTATTGGATACAGAAAATTTCATTTTACTAAATATATACAAAAGCAAAAGCTTGTTTTCAGCTAATTCTAAGGTATCTTTACACATTATTCAACCTCCACAGAAAATGTTTCATAAGTTTTTTCTTTAATTATTATAACATATACAAATGATATTATGAAATAAAATAAAAAATTGCACCTGGTTAGGTGCAATTTTTGTTACTTACCATGAGTTAAATCATTTTCAGCTTTGGAAATGAGACGTTTAACCATTTCTCCTCCAACTCTTCCGCAGTTTCTAGAAGTTACTTTACCCCAGTAATCTTCAGAGCCCTGATGAACTCCTAAATTAAAACCCTCAGCAATTTCATATTTCATATTATCAAGTATTGGATGTACATCAGGAATCAATTGTGTTCTACCGTTACCAGATTCTCCAAGTGCCATAATAAAAGCCTCCTTTATCTGAAACTCCCATGCCTAAAGGCGTGGGGCTCTTAAATACTAATAACTTTCTTTATTAACTCGAAAATTAATAAAACTGAGTTATATTCTTTAAGACTTTCACTATCAAGAATTGCAACCAATTCATTAACGATAGCATAACGCCCGTTTCAAGACGTTTGATTTTAATAATATTATATACACATATTCCATATTTTATTCAAGCGGTATAAGCATTCATCCCACTGAAAATATTAAATAAAGTGGAATATTAATGAAACCAGGGCAATATAAATCAGTTTAGGGGTGTAAAATTTGATTAATAAAGAAATAAAAAAATAATTATGGTTTTAATACTGTTGTTTTTTGGTGCAGCATCATCAATATTATTTAATTATAAGAATACTGGAGCATTTATGCCAGTAAAAAGGAAATTGCCCATTTACAGTGTAGACACTGCAGATAAAAAAGTATCAATAACCTTTGATGTGAGCTGGGGACAGGATCATACTAAAGAGATTCTTGATATACTGGACAAATACAATATAAAATGCACATTTTTTATTGTAGGTGCCTGGGCAGAGGACAATAAAGAGCTTGTACGACAGATATATGAAAGAGGCCATGAAATAGGAAATCACTCCTATAATCACCCTGACTTTACAAGGGTATCAAAGGATAGAATAATTCAGGAAATAAATAAAAACGATAATCTTATTGAAAAAATAACCGGCGAGAAACCTACATTGGTAAGATGTCCTGAAGGAAACTATAATGATTCTGTAATAAATATAATTGAATCAACTAATCATTACTGTATTCAGTGGGATGCAGACAGTATTGACTGGATGCAGCAGGGAGAAGAAATAGAATATGAAAGAATTATGAAGAAAACCCAAAATGGATCCATTTTCCTTTTTCATAATTATGGTAATCATACTACTAAAACACTGCCAAGGATAATAGAAAAACTTAAAAGTTCAGGATATACTTTTGTAAAGGCTGGAGATCTAATTTATAAGGATAATTATTATTTTAATAGTGAGGGAAAACAATTTAAACAAAGGTAATCTATATGTTTTCTGCAAATTGTGCAGCATTTTTTTACAAAGTATATAAATTTGGAATTTTATACTGTAAAATATTGAAAATAGTAATCCATTTGTATTATAATGGAAGAGGACAGTATATGTATAATTTATTAGGTATAAAAAATTAACTGCAGTTAAAACTAACATTAAGTATATGTTAATGGGAGTTGTTAATATGAACACTGTGGTTATATTAGAGGACAGTCCTGATTTTACCAGGAGCATTAGCCTTTTAATAGATAAATTAAAATTAAATTTAGAGATAATTCCATGCAATCTTGTAAAAGACAATGGAGTCTATAATTATATTATTGTAAATAATAATTTAAAAACAAAAGCTAAAAATTTAAATTGCAGCTACTGCCTGGTAAATGTAGATAACCTAAGTGAAAAAGAAATAAGTACCAGTATATATGGGAATATTATAACTTACGGCTATGGCAATAAAAACACTGTTACCGTTTCCAGTGTGGGAGATGAAGAGGGTCATTTAATTTACTGCCTCCAGAGAAATTTAAATAATAATTCTTTTGGAATGCTGGAACCCATAGAGATTCCAATTCATGGGGAATATCACAATGAAGATGAAATATATGCTGTTATTTCATTAATTACAATTTCTTTAATAGAAGGAATAGATATAGATTACTTAAGAAAAAAAATAATAGAAAAATAATTTACATAGTATATTTTTAATTCCATGGGAATAGATATATGTTGTATAAAAGTTTTAAGAAACCAAGGGAAAGAGGGGGTACAATGGACAATTTAATGCTAAACAATAAAATTTATTTAGAGGGACAGGTTCAATCAGAGCTGACTTTTAGTCACGAAATGTATGGAGAAGGATTTTATACATTTTACTTTGAGGTTCCAAGGCTTAGTGATGCAAAGGACATTTTACTGATAACTGTTTCTGAAAGATTAATAGGGGGAATGAACATAAGCATAGGCTCAGAATTAGCTATTGATGGTCAGTTAAGGTCTTATAATAAGTTTGTAGATGGAGCTAACAGGCTCATATTAACAGTATTTGCAAGAAACATTCAATATTGTATTGAAAAAAGTAAAAATCCAAATCAGATATTCCTTGATGGATATATTTGTAAGGAGCCAGTGTATAGGACAACTCCCTTTGGAAGGGAAATTGCAGATATGCTTATAGCAGTTAACCGTGCATATAATAAATCAGATTATATACCAACCATAGCTTGGGGGAGAAATTCCAGGTTCTGTAATGACTTAACAGTTGGTGACAATATAAGAATATGGGGAAGACTGCAGAGCAGAGAATATCAAAAGAAAATTAATGATACTGAAGTAATAAAAAAGGTAGCTTATGAGGTATCTATTTCTAAAATGGAAAAGGTAAGCAAAGAAGACAATGAGGAAAGTGAAGAAGTAAAAGATCAGCAAAGTACAACTGAAGATGTCAGTGAAAATGACAGTACTTTGGATGATGCAGAAAAAGAAAAGGTATATGACATAGTATAATGAAATTCCAGTAAAATATCGCAACTGATACTTTACTGGAGTTTTTTACTTTCTTAAATCATTTAAAATCTTGGTTTTATCCTTGGTCTTAACATCTACAGATTTAATTATTTTAGCTGGTGTACCTGCAACTACAACTCCGCAGGGAACATCCTCTATTACTACAGATCCTGCTGCAACCACAGAGCCATTGCCAATTTTTACTCCTTCAAGTATAACTGAATTTGCTCCTATTAAAACATCATCGCCTATTTCACATGGTGACTTGCTTGGCGGCTCAAGAACACCTGCCACAACTGCTCCTGCACCTAAATGAACTCTTTTACCAAGCTTTCCTCTGGCACCAACTACAGCATTCATATCCACCATAGTTTCTTCACCTATTTCAGCACCTATGTTTATTACAGCACCCATCATAATTACGGCATTTTTTCCTATGGTTACTCTATCCCTTATAATTGCACCTGGTTCAATTCTTGCATCAACACTTAGTAGATTTAAAAGGGGAATTGCAGAATTTCTTCTATCCTGCTCTATCCTGTATTTTTTAATTTTATCTTTATTCTTTAATAAAAAATCTGAAACCTCATTACTTTCACCAAAAAGTATATTAAAGTTTTCAGAGCTGTAGCTTTCTATATTCCCAAAGTCACAGGAAGATAAGTTTCCGCTTATATAAACTTTAACAGGTGTTGCTTTTTTAGATTCTTTTATGAACTTAGCTATTTCATAAGGATCTGTTAAATTCAATTCCATAATATTACCTCCAACATAATATATTCCAACATATTATAACAAAATCTGCTTATAATGAATAATATTATTATAATAAATAAATTTAGTAATTTAAAGGGGTAATACCACTTTTTTTACTGATAGGTTATAATATATACATTATAAATGAGGGGGCATATTATATATGGATAAAAACAAATTTGAACAAATCATGTCAAGCAATGTGAATAATATTGAAATTTCAGGTATAAGAAAATTCTTTAATAAGGTGTATAAATATAAAAATGCTGTTTCTCTTACTCTGGGGCAGCCTGATTTTCCTGTGCCTGCAAAGATAAAAGAGGCAATGATTGGGGCCATAAATGAAAACAAAACTACATATACTTCAAATGCAGGCATTGAAGAGCTGAGAGTAGAAATAAGCAGATATTTAAAAAGTAACTCCATTGAGTATAAAGCAGATGAAATATGTGTCACCGTTGGGGGCAGTGAAGGTCTCATGGATGTATTTGCAGCACTAATTAACAGCGGAGATAAAGTACTTATTCCAACCATAGCATATCCGGCTTATGAAAGCTGCGTAAAGTTATTTGGAGGAAAAGTTATTAATTATGATTTGGAAAAAGACTTTACAATAGATGCAAAAAGTTTATCACAGCTAATGGATTCTGAAAAGCCTAAAGTACTGGTTATTTCCTATCCATGTAATCCAACAGGTACAATTTTATCAAAAGAAAAAAGAGATAAAATAGCAGAGCTTTTGAAACAAAAGGATATAATTGTAGTAACTGATGAAATGTATGGCTCTATGATATTTGACAGCAAGTATTATTCCATAGCACAAAACAATGAAATAAGAGACAAAGTAATATTAGTAAGCGGATTTTCTAAAATGTTTTCAATGACTGGATTAAGACTTGGGTATGTATGTGCAGATGAAAATTTAATGAAAGGAATTATGAAAGTTCATCAGTATAATGTTTCCTGCGCTCCATCCATTGTTCAGTGGGGAGCTTTGGCGGGATTAAAATACTGCCTTCAGGATGCAGAGCAAATGTGCAGAGAATTCAAAAATAGAAGAGATTATATGTATGACAGATTAATTAAAATGGGAATTGAAGTTAATCTGCCCCAGGGTGCTTTTTATATGTTTCCAAGGATCAGCAGTAAATTTAAAAGCAGTGAAGAGTTTTGCGAAAAAATGCTTCAGGAAGCCCTTGTGGCAGCAGTACCAGGCTCTGCATTTGGAAAAGGGGGAGAGGGCTATTTCAGAATTTCTTATGCATACAGCATGGATCAGTTAAAGGTATGCTGTGACAGAATGGAACAGTGGCTAATGTCATATAAAGAATAGAATATAAAAGCCCCCATGTGATAAAAACATGGGGGCTGCTTAAGTTACAATATTTCACTATAAAGTTTTAAGTATTTGTCGGCAGAATTATTCCAGCTATTATCTTCATTCATTGCTGTTATAACCAACTTGTTCCAAATATCTTTATTTTTATAAAAGTTAAGTGCTCTTCTAATTGTGTATAGCATATCATGAGCATTGTAGTTAGTAAATGAAAATCCATTTCCCCCACAGGTATTTTCATTATAGGAATGCACAGTATCTTTTAATCCGCCTGTTTCACGTACAATAGGCAGGCTGCCATATCTTAATGCTATAAGCTGACCAATACCGCAGGGCTCGAACAAGGATGGCATTAAAAATAAATCTGAAGCTGCATAAATTTTTTGAGCTAAGTTATTATCAAATAATATATTAGCTGAAACTTTAGATGGATATTTCCATTTGAAAAATTTAAACATGTCCTCATATTGCTGCTCACCTGTGCCCAGTACCACCAATTGCAGATTTTCCTGCAGTATTTCTTCAATGACACACTTAATTAAATCAAAGCCCTTTTGACTGACTAATCTTGATACAATGCCTATCATAGGAATATCAGCATCTTCAGGAAGTCCAAGATCTTTTTGAAGACGCGTCTTATTAATATTTTTTTTGTCTATGCTTGAAGAATCATAGTTTACATAAATATCCTTGTCAACTACAGGATTGTATAAATCATAGTCTATACCATTTACGATTCCCTGTAACTTTGAATTTTGAGAACGCAGCAGACCATCAAGCTTTTCACCATATTCCGGGGTTTGAATTTCACTGGCATAACTGCAGCTTACCGTAGTTATTCTATCGGAATAATTTATGCCGCCTTTCATAAATGATACCCCATCATAAAATTTTAATGCACTTTCATTATAATAACCGGAATTTAAACATAACAGTTCCGAAAGAACACTTTCTCCAAAAACTCCCTGATATTTCAGGTTATGAATAGTATAAACCGTTTTAATATTTCTATGGCTTTGAGAATCTTTATACAGGTCTTTTAATAAAACAGGAACTATGGCTGTCTGCCAATCATTACAGTGTATAATATCAGGAGTAAAGTCATCCATATAGTAGATGGATTGAAGTATTGCCTTTGAAAAATAAGAAAATCTTTCTCCATCATCGTAATATCCATAAGCACCCCCTCGTTTAAAGTAATATTCGTTGTCTATAAAATAGAATGGAACTGAGTCATATTCAAGATACTCCAGCCCGCCGAATTTATTGCGCCAGCCAACTGGTACATTAAAACTGCCCTTATGGATCATTGAATTTTTAAATTCTTCTTTTATATCATTATATTTTGGAAGAATAACTCTTGCATCTATGCCGAGTTTCCTAAGTGCCTTTGGCAGAGCATAGGCTACATCTGCTAAACCCCCGGTTTTTAAAAAAGGGTAACATTCGGATGCTGCAAAAAGTATTTTCATAATCTCATTACTCCTTATAGTATATTTTTATTAAGTTTTGAATTATACTAAGGTCCTTTTTTCTATGACAAGAGGGAATTCCAAGTCACCTTTTAATTCTGAGTTTTCCTCAATAATAATATTTTTATCTATAATTACATTTTTTAGTCTGGAACCTTTTTTTACTATAGAATTCTGCATTATTATACAATTTTCTATTTCAGCATTTTCTTCCACTACTACGCGTCTGCTTATTACACTATTTTTAATGCTGCCCTTAATAATACAGCCATTGGCAATCAATCCATTTGAAACAGATGAGCCATTTACATATTTAGTAGGTGCTTCATCTTTAACTTTTGTATAAATCAAGCCATTTTTAAAGAATAACTCTTTGTTTATATCCAGATTGAGCATGTCCATATTTGCTTTGTAATATGAATTAATGGAGCTGACACATTGAAGATATCCATTAAATTCAAATGCATTTACATTTAATTTTTCGATGTTCTTATAGATCCATTCCCTTATAGATCCAAAGTAACCAGTTTCAATACATTTATTTAATATATCTATAAGAAGCTTTTTACTCATAATAAACATGTCCATGGATATATTAAGTTCATTCTTTGTGCCGATATTTTTACCTACTCCAAGCACATTATTATTATTATCCAGATTTAATACATTTCTATCTTTAAAATTTAATTTACCATCATTAATTTTTTTATATATAATTGTAATATCTTTTCCTGACTTTTCATGAAATTTTGCAGCATCTATATAGCTTAAATTAGCAATCATGTAAGAACAGGTAAGTATTACTTTATCTTCTTTACTTCTGTATAAGTATTCCAGGTTGTTTTTTAACATTTCTATATCATTAAAGTATGAAGAGCCCATGCCATAATTAAAAATAAACAGTCCATTAAGTTTTCTGTCTAAATCCCAGGGCTTTCCTGATCCCAAATGATCAATTAATGATCTTGATTTGCTTTGAGTAAGTATTCCAACATTTCTTATTCCTGAATTAACCAGGTTTGACAAAGTAAAATCTATTATTCTGTATCTTCCTCCAATTGGTATAGAAGCCAGCGGTCTGTTTTTTGTAATACTTTTAATTTGATCTTCATTTTCAGTTAAGCTAACTATGGACATATAGTCTGACAGCATAATAAAACCTCTCTTCTTAAATATATTAATTTAGATTCTCTTTACTTTACCATTATCAGGTATTACTACAATTTCGTTATTATTTCCTATTGTACATTCAGCAGCAATATCTGCATTGGTTCCTATAATAGCCTTACTAATTAAAGAGCCCTTACCTATTCTTGTATTCTGCATTATTACTGAATCCTTTATAGTAGAATCTTCACTAACATAAACTCCAGGGAAAAGCACAGAATTATATACTTTACCAAGCACAATACAGCCTTCAGCTATAAATGAGTCCTTTATATCAGAGCCAGGGCCTATATATTGAGGAGGTCTTGTTGGATTTACAGAATATATTTTCCAGCTTTGGTCATGCATATCTAAGCCATTCTCATCGTGGAGCAGATCCATGTTGGCCTCCCAGTAGCTTTCTATTGTGCCAACGTCTTTCCAATAGCCCTCAAATGGATAAGCATAAACATTTTTTGAACCTTCAAGAAGCCTTGGTATTATATTCCTGCCAAAATCGTTGCTTGATTTTTCATCATTTTCATCTTCATGCATATACTTTTTCAGCAATTTCCAATTAAAAATATATATACCCATAGAAGCCAGATTGTTTTTTGGTTTCTTTGGCTTTTCTTCAAATTCATATATCTTATTATTTTCATCAGTATTCATTATTCCAAATCGGCTGGCTTCAGATATAGGGACCTGAAATACAGCTATTGTAGCATCAGAATTTTTTTCTTTATGATATTCAAGCATTTTTGCATAATTCATTTTATAAATATGATCACCTGATAAAATAAGAACATAATCAGGATTAAATGAATCAATATAATGTCTGTTTTGAAAAATGGCATCTGCTGTTCCTTTGTACCACTTTCCACCTGATTCTTTCATATATGGCTGAAGGATACTTACACCGCCTGTATTTCTATCTAAATCCCAGGGACTCCCTATGCCTATATGAGTGTTTAATATCTGAGGTCTGTATTGAGTAAGCACACCAACGGTATCAATACCAGAATTAGAACAATTACTTAAGGTAAAATCAATAATCCTGTATTTGCCTCCAAAAGGTACAGCTGGTTTTGCATTTCCTTTGGTGAGAGCTCCAAGCCTGCTGCCTTGCCCGCCGGCGAGAATCATGGCAATAATTTCTTTTTTTTGCATATTTACAACCCCCTTTTGTAAAAATAAAATTGAATCAATATAAAATATACCTTAATTTTATTTTACATTATTTTATAATAAAATGGCACAAAAAAGTAAAATAAATTGAAGAAATGGATTCATACTATACAAATTATGAGATTTCTAATATATATATGATAAAATATTATTGAAGAAGGTGATATTGTGCCAGGTACTAAATGGACAAAAGAACAAAGTGAAGCAATAAATTCAAGGAACTGCAATCTTCTGGTAGCCGCAGGGGCAGGTGCTGGGAAAACTGCAGTACTGGTAGAGAGAATAATTAGAAGAATAATGGATGAAAATGATCCAGTTGATATAGATAACCTGCTTGTAGTGACATTTACCAATGCCGCAGCATCAGAAATGCGTGAAAGGATAGGAGAGGCTATTTCAAAAGAGTTGGATAAAAACCCTGAAAACAGAAGACTTCAGACACAGCTCACATTGTTAAACAAGTCCAATATTATGACTATCCACTCTTTCTGTCTCCAGGTTATCAGAAATAATTTTCACTGTATTGATTTAGACCCCAATTTTAGAATTGCTGATGAAACTGAGGGAATCCTATTAAAAAGTGAAGTGCTGGAAGAACTTTTTGATGATATGTATAAAGAGGACAATGTAACAGATGATTTTCTTCAATTAGTTGATGCCTTCGGTGGAAAAGATGATAAAAAGGTTCAGGATATGATACTCAATGTATATAGATTTGCTGAAAGTTCACCATGGCCGGAGAAATGGCTGCGTGATTCTGCTGAGCAGTTTAATTTGGATGAAAACTATAATTTTGGAGAAACAAAATGGGCAGAGATATTAATGGAAGATGTAAATATAGAACTTCAGGGCTGTAAAGATAAACTTGAAAAAAGCATAGAAATGATAAAAGATTCTCCTGGATTAGAATACTACATGCCTGTATTTATAGAGGACCTTGGAAATATAAATGATTTAATACATGCAAAAGATTTTGATGAGCTGACTTATAAATTTACTAATATTGAGTTTTCAAAGCTTCCAGGTAAAAAGAGTAAGGATGTGGATACAAGCGTTAAGGAATATGTAAAAAAGCAGAGGGATGAAGTTAAAAAGAAAATTACTGAACTTAAAGAGAGTATTTTTTTAAATTTAAGTAACAATAATAAGGATTTAAAGTATATGTACCCAATGATGAAATGTTTATCATATCTTGTATCAGAATTTAAAAGAAGGTACTCAGTAAAGAAAAGGGAAAGACTTATAATAGACTTTAATGACATAGAACATTTTGCATTAAACATTTTAACTGAGTTGGATAGCCATGGATACATAAAGCCTTCAAGTGCAGCATTAGAATACAGAAAGAAATTTGAAGAGATCTTTGTGGATGAATATCAGGACAGTAATTTAGTGCAGGAAGTACTGCTGAATATGGTAGCCAGAATAGATGTTTCCGGTAAATGGCTATTGGATGAAGAATATAAAAGTACTTGTAATCATGATGACATAAGTGTAACAGAAAATGCAGCTCAAAATATGTTTATGGTTGGGGATGTTAAGCAGAGCATATATAAATTCAGGCAGGCAAAACCAGAGCTTTTCCTTGAAAAGTATAATAATTATAGTGAAGAGAGAGGTGCAGAGAATAGAAGAATCAAGCTGTTTAGGAATTTTAGAAGCAGAGAAGAAATAATCAATGGTGTAAACTTTATTTTCAAACAGATTATGTCTGAAAACATTGGAGAATTAAATTATAACAGTGAAGAAGAATTGATTCCTTCAGCAGATTATCCTATTGATAAAGAAGCAGAAAAGGATTCTGTATATGGCGGTGAAATTCAGGTTGATATCATTGAAAAAAATAAAACAGATATTTCAAACCAGGACACTGATGAAGAACAAAAAGATGATATGGAAGATGAAGAAACTCTGGATAATATTCAGCTGGAAGCAAGGCTTGCGGCAGATAGGATAAATGATATTATAAATGGCTCAAATGGAATGCCAATGAAAGTCTATGATAAAAGCACAGGAAAATACAGATTTGCTAAGTACAAAGATATAGTAATATTAATGCGTTCAACTAAAGATTATTCAAAGACATTTACTGAAGAATTAACTAAGAAAAATATACCTGTATTTGCTGATACAAACAGCGGCTATTTTGAAACAGTAGAAGTTAAAACCATGATATCATTGCTGCAGATAATAGATAATCCTTATCAGGATATACCTCTGCTTTCAGTTCTGCGTTCTCCAATTTCATTTTTATCTGCAGAAGAATTAATTGATATAAGGAATGTAGACTTTGATAAATCCATATATGAAAATATGCTGGCAATATGTAATGAAGAAAATCTCTGCAGTGATGAATTAAAAGATAAGGTTCAATCATTTATTGCAAAACTTAAGCAGTGGAGAAATGATTCACTGCATACGGCCTTAGATGAATTCATATGGAAGTTGTATACTGAAACTGGATATTATGGCTTTATAGGTGCTCTGCCAGGAGGAATGCAGAGGCAGGCAAATCTAAGGATTTTATTTCAGAGAGCAAAGGAGTTTGAAAAAACCAGTCTTAAGGGATTATTTAATTTTGTAAATTTTATTGACAAACTAAAGAAAAATAGTGGAGATATGGGAAGCGCAAAGATACTTGGAGAAAATGAAAATGTTGTAAGAATTATGAGTATTCATAAAAGTAAGGGGCTGGAATTTCCTGTGGTAATACTTTCAGCATGCGGAAAAAGATTTAATTTTATGGATTTAAACAGCAGTCTGCTGCTTCACCAGGATCTTGGATATGGACCTGATTTTATTGATATAAAAAGAAGAGTGAGCTATCCCACAATATATAAGTCAATAATGAGAAAAAAAATTAAACTGGAACTAATTGCTGAAGAAATGAGAATATTATACGTTGCTTTTACCAGGGCAAAGGAAAAGCTAATAATAACTGGAATGGTAAGTAATGTAGAAGGAAAATGCAGACAGTGGGCATCAATAAGCAATAGCACAGAAGAAAAGATTTCTGAATATGACATATTAAATTCCAAGTGCTATTTGGACTGGATAGGCTTAGCTCTTGTAAGGCATACTGATGGAACTGTTTTAAGAAGTAAAGGCGGTAAAAAAGATTTTAAGCATTTAATTGATGATAAATCAAAATGGAAAATAAAAATCTGGAATAAGGAACAGTTTTTAAATACAGCAGAATCTCCTGCTGAAGAAGAACATGTTGAAAATCAACTTGAGAATCTTCTTAAAGTAAAAAATGAAGTATACTTTGAAGAAGTAAACAGAAGATTAAAATGGGAATATAAATATGTTAAATCCTCTAATATTCCTGCAAAGCTTTCAGTATCAGAAATAAAGAGAAGATTTCAGGTTATTGATGACACAGACAGCAGCAGCCTGATCTCTCCCATTGAATTTAGAAAACCAGGTTTCTTAGAGAATACAAAAAAATTTACAGCGTCAGAAAGAGGAACTATACTGCATCTGGTAATGCAGCATTTAGATATTAATAAGGTTTCATCTAAGGAAGAAATACAGCAGCAATTGATTCATCTTATAAATAAACAGTTTATTACAGAGGAGCAAAGCAAAATCGTAAATATTAATAATATCTTTAAATTTTATCAGTCAGATATAGGAAAAAGAATAAAGAAAGCACATAAGATATATAGGGAACAGCCATTTTATATAAAGGTTCCCAGTACAAGTTTATATAATGACTTAGATATGGAAACATATAAGGATGAGGAAATTTTAATACAAGGTATAATTGACTGCTACTTTGAAGAAAATGACGGCCTTGTTCTGCTTGATTATAAAACCGATTATGTTGAAGATGAGCAGCAGATAATTGAAAAATATAAAATTCAGATTCAGTACTATGCAAAAGCACTGGAGGTGATAACCGGCAAAACTGTTAAGGAAAAATATATATATTTATTTTATAATGGAAATTTAATAAGTTTTTAAGGTGTGATAATAATTATTAGTTGAAAATTATTGTATATTAGTATATAATAAATGCATGAGATATTTTAAATTTTGACATAATAATATTAATGAAGGTGATTGTATGGAAAAGAAAGGTACAAAAATATCAATTATAGGAGCTGGATTTGTAGGGTCAACAACAGCTTATGCATTGATGATGGAGGGTCTTGCTTCTGAAATTGTAATAGTAGATATAAACAAAGATAAAGCTTTTGCAGAATCAATGGATCTATCACATGGAGCATCATTTGTAAAACCTGTAGAAATAAAAGCTGGTGATTACAGCGATACTTCTGATTCTGATATAGTTATTATAACTGCTGGAGTTGGACCAAAACCTGGTGAAACAAGGTTAGATATTATAAATAAGAATTTAGGTGTATTTAAATCAATAGTGCCCGAAGTTGTAAAGTACAGCCCTAATAGTATTTTATTAGTGGTTTCAAATCCTGTTGATGTATTAACATATATAACATATAAACTATCAGGATTTCCTGCATCCAGAGTTATTGGCTCCGGTACAGTACTGGATACATCCAGATTCAGATATATGTTAGGAAAACATTTTGAAGTAGATGCAAGGAACATCCACACTTATATTATGGGTGAGCATGGTGATTCAGAGATTGCTGCATGGAGTATAACAAGTATAGCAGGTATGAGTGTTGATCAATATTGTTCTAAGATGTGCAGCAATTGTGATGATAAATTCAAATATAACATAGCAGAAGATGTTAAAAATGCTGCATATGAAATATTAAATAAGAAAGGATACACTAATTATGCAGTAGCTCTGGCTATTAGAAGAATCGTAGAAGCTATTTTAAGAGATGAGAATGCTATATTAACAGTTTCAAGCCTGCTAACTGGTGAGTATGGTATTGAAGGAGTATATATGGGAATGCCAACTGTAGTAGGTGCTTCCGGAGCCAAGAGAAGGCTTGAGGTTCCTCTTGATGATGGAGAACTAAAGGAATTAAAAAGTTCTGCTTCAGTTCTTAAGGAATACTTAGATAAAGCAAGAATTTAAATAAAAAAAGTTCAAAGATTAACTTTGAACTTTTTTTATTTAAATTAAAGATTAGAGAACAAAGAACAAATAATGTAGATTTTCTGCTTTGGCAGAAAATCTTAAAATTCAATTGGTTGAGTGAATCATGCATTTTAAGAACCAAGAATGGTGCTAATTATGGTTTTTAACTATATAATTTTATTTAGTATGGTTAAAAAAGGATTTGAAAAATCCAAAGCCGGTAGGCAAAACAACAATCTTTGTTCTCTGTTCTTTAATCTTTCCTTCTTTAGGTATATGGCTCTTTTATTCAATAGTGTTGATAAAGTAACAGATTCCCATTAGGGACAAGTCAATTAAAACTGACTTCAGCATTTCTCATATTTATATATGTATTTTGGATATTAATTTTACTTATTTCTTTTATAAATTTATTTATCGCAGATAAAATATTATTAAAATTAACGTTCTTTAAAAATTTGAATAAGCTTAAATAATTATTTAAATACTTCGTTGCTACACCTCTAAAACGGTACATCCATTCCATGCAGTCACGTCTATATTTTACTGCTTCAGAGCTATTATCAAGATATTTATTGATCTCTCTTATTTTCTTTCTCTTAAAGAACATGGCAAAAAAGCTTTTTGGTCTTGAGACTGCCTGCTTATTTTTATTTAATATTTTTCCAATATAATTTTCCATATCAATTGCATTCATACGTCCTGTGCCCACTGCCATGGAATAAATATTTTTATGTGAATCCAGTGCTGTAATAACGCAAACTTTATTATTGCCGATATTAATGTAACTTACGCTTTGATCATGAACTCTCTTTTCATCATGTTCAATGCTTTTCTGTCCCTTCCGGGAAAATTTTAAGAAGAAATTTTCAAGTTCAAACTTTCCCTGCATTTTATTTGTTTAACCATTTTTAGTTATTAAAACCTATGATTCACTTAATCAATTGAGTTTTTGGTTTTTCTGTAAAGAAAAACTACCTTATTTAATCTTTGTTCTTTAATCTTTGTTCTTTTAATGAAGTCCTATTCACATCAACATTATTATTTAAAAGAGCCATAAGTGTCTGTTAGAAAATAAATATCTAATCACCGTAGCAGTCCCAAAAATCTTTGAGGATTGGATATTTTATGACAGCTACAGTGAAGATATTTATTACTTTCTATATAGTTAACAGTATCGGAAAGGGATAGAGCTAAAATAAAAATTAAAAATAAATACTAAAATATATTGTATGTAAATTTATTAGTGCTACAGCTTCTTTTTTTATTGTAATCAGCTTCTTATAGCATATTTTTTCTCCAGCTGTCTAAAAATCAGTACAATAAACATGGTTATTGTTAAATATATTGCTGCAGCAGCTGCAAATGGTGTAATAGTAAAATCTCTTGTTACAATTTCCTTTGCAGCTCTGGACAGCTCTCCAATACCAATTACAGATACCAGGGCTGTGTCCTTTATTAAATTTATTGCTTCACTGCAGACTGGCGGGAATACCCTTATAACGGCCTGAGGCAATATAATTAATGACATGGTCTGATAATAATTCATTCCCAATACTTTTGCAGCTTCAAATTGACCAATGTCAATTGAATTTATGCCGCTTCTGAAAATCTCTGCAAGATAAGCAGAATAATTTAGTACAAAAGCTATTGAAGCCGCTGTTAGAGGCTTAAATTTTATACCGAAGACTGGAAGACCAAAATATACAAAGAAAATTTGCAGCAGCAGAGGTGTTCCTCTAAAGCACCATGTATATGCACTTAAAATGTAATTTAAAATTTTCAATGTGGAAACTTTACCTAAGGCAATAAGCACACCTAAAGGAATGGAAAAGATTATTGTTATTAAGGAAAGTTTTAAAGTTATTCCGCTTCCTTTTAGTATATATATAAAAATATCTATAGTATTAATTTTGAACACCTCACAAATAATTCTTTATTTTACGATAATACTTTTGCCAAACCATTTTTCAGATATTTTATCTGCTGTGCCGTCCTTTTTCATATCATCCAGAACCTTGTCCAATTCTGTTTTAAAGGATGTATCGGATTTCCTGATTCCCACTCCATAGGATTCTTTTCCAAAGTTATCATTTAATATTTTATAGGTATCTGGCTTCTTCTGCATATAGTACCTTGCAACTACTTCATCTATTACTACAGCATCTATTCTTCCAGCTGATAAATCCATTAGAGCTTCAGTATTATTAGAGTATTTTCTAATTTCTTTTAATGATTTAGTAAAGCCTGAATCTTTATTCAAAGCTTCTTCTGAACTGCTTCCCAGCTGAACACCAATGGTTTTATTAGAAAAATCATTTTTGGAATTATATGAAGAAGAAGCATTAACAACTATTACCTGGCTGTTATTTAAATAAGGCTTAGAGAAGTCTATCTTTTGTTTCCTTTCATCAGTTATTGTGAGACCATTCCATATTAAATCAATGTCCTTATTATTAAGACTCATCAGCACCCCATCCCAGTCTACAGGTTTAAAAACTGCCTTTACTCCCATTCTTTTTGCAGCTTCTTTTGCTAAATCTATATCAAACCCCGCTATTTGTCCTTTGTCATCTTTAAAACCCATTGGGGGAAAACTGTCGTCCAGTCCAACTACCAACTGACCCTTTGATTTAATATAGTTTAGAGAGTTATCTGCTGATTGTTTTTTGCTGCATCCAGTAAAAAGTGTTAATACAAAAGTAGTTAAGATTATTGCTGTAATTAATTTTTTCATTTAATTTGCCTCCTGCATTTATTTTATATAATTATAATTTATTACACTAAAGTTGTAAAGCACTAAATTGATAAGACATAATATTTTTTTATTGTAATGAAATTAATCTGTGAATAATGGTATAATTGTCTATGATAAAAGTAATTTTTATATTAATCACTAATCAATAAAGGAGGCATTTGATTTTAAATCTTTTTAAAATCGAGTAAATTTATGGAATATAAAACTATTAGTCAGCTTGAGGCAGGTACAAAAATTGATGGATTTTATATAATCAAATCTGTGGAAGTAAAGACTTCCTCCACAAATAAAAAATATCTGGATTTTACTTTAGGAGATAAGACTGGAGAAATAAATGCAAAGCTATGGGACTGTTCAGATGAGGATTTAGATACCTATAAAGCTAATACTCTTGTAAAAGTCAGAGCAGTAGTAGCAGACTGGCAAAGCAGATTACAATTAAAATTAGAAAGAATAAGATTATCAGTTCCTGAGGACAATGTAAATATTGAGGATTTTGTTCCAGTTGCTCCATATTCATCTGAAGATATGTATAGCACATTACTTGGTTATATAAATAATATGAAAGATGAAGATATAAAAAATATAGTAATGTACATTATTGAAGAAAAGGAAGAAAAGCTGAAGCATTACCCGGCTGCCATGAAAAATCACCACTCTATAAGGGGGGGACTTCTATACCATGTTACTACAATGCTGAAAGTTGGAGAAAAAATATGTGAAGTTTATACATCACTAAATAAAGATCTGCTGTTCGGTGGTATAATTCTTCATGATATTGCCAAAATAGAAGAAATGGATGCCAGTGAACTTGGCATTGTTAATGGTTATACAGTAGAGGGTCAGCTTTTAGGGCATATAATTCAAGGCATTAAGCAGGTTGAAATTGCTGCTGATGCATTAGGTGTAGATAAGGAAAAATCCATGCTTTTACAGCATTTAATTTTAACTCATCATTATGAGCCTGAGTATGGAAGCCCTAAGAAACCAATGATTCCTGAAGGAGAGATACTGCACCATCTGGATGAAATGGATGCCGTTATGTTTGATATGAACAAAGCACTTAAGAGTACTGAAAAAGGCTGTTTCAGCGATAAAGTATGGACACTTCAGAGGAAGGTTTACAAACCAGAAGATTAATATTATTTAATATTAATATATAAAATTTACTTTAAGTTAAAAAATAAATAACTAAATTTTGGAGGGTTGTATTATGAATGAACAAAGGATACAAAGAGTTATAGAAAGAATGAAGGAATTAAATGTCACTCAGACAATAGTTACTTCAACTCCGGATTTATTTTATCTTCTTGGAAAATGGATAGAATCTGGTGAGAGAATGATAGCCTTATATTTAAACACCAATGGAGAGAAAAAATTAATTATTAATGAAATAGTAACAAATTTGAAAGCTTTATCAGGAGTAGAGATTTTAGCCTATAATGATGACGGCAATCCAGTAGAAATATTAAGCAATGTAATTAATCCAAAGGAGCCTTTAGCTATAGATAAATTCTGGCATGCACATTTTTTAATTGAACTTATGGAAAAGATGCCTGAATTAAAACCTATTAATTCAAAAGCTGTTGATGCCGTAAGAATGGAAAAGGATGCTGAAGAAAGAAAACTGCTTCTGGAAGCTGCAGATGTAGTTGATAAGGCTGTAACAGATTTAATTGATTATTTAAAGAAAAATCCACATGTTACTGAAAATAAAGCTGCAGAAAAGTTAAAGGAGATTTTTGCTTCATATGGAACTAACGAGTACTCCTTTGATCCAATTATTGCATATGGTGAAAATGGAGCTGATCCTCATCATACAACAGATTCAGTTTCTACACTTAAAAAAGGAGATTCCATTGTAATAGACATTGGAGGAAGAACTAATGTTTACTGTTCTGATACTACAAGAACAGTTTTCTATGATCACTGCTCAGATGAAGAAGAAAAAGTATATAATACTGTAAAAGCTGCAAATTTAGCAGGAATTGCTGCAGTGAAACCTGGAGTAAGATTCTGTGATATAGATAAAGCAGCAAGAAAGGTAATAGAAGATGCAGGCTATGGCAAGTACTTTACACATAGAACTGGACATTCCATTGGTATAGAAGACCACGAAAATCCATCAGTAAGTTCTACTGATGAGACAATTGTAAGAGAAGGAATGGCATTTTCTATTGAACCTGGAATTTATCTGCCAGGCAAGTTTGGAGTTAGAATTGAAGATATTGTTATAGCAACAAAAGACGGCTGTGATATACTTAATAAAACTTCAAAGGACTTAAAAGTAATCTAAATCAAAAATGCCGGTCTCTCATATAAAAAAGAGATCGGCATTTTATACTATTTAATTTTCAAATTCAGCTCTTGTAAACTTTTCTTAAGGTTTTCATCAATACTGTTTTCCAGAGCTGTATTTAATAGTTTACCATCTTCAACTACTTTTTTACCACTTACAAAAACATCCTTGACTTTGTTATTTTTCATTATCTTTAAGTCACAGAAAGCCCCAATACCAATGTCTTCAATACAGCCATTGTTAAACTCAACAGCTTCACTTCCAAGCATATCAATGATATCTTCAGGAATATCTTTATAGTTATCTTTTAGAAATGTTTTTTCATCCTCAATTGAAAGTGAATAGTTGCTTGCTTCGCCGTCTGTTCCCAGATAAGTTACTATTCCATGCTTTAAAAAACAAGGAATATCAGCAGTACCAACCCCCATTTTTTTATTCATTCTGGCATTGATAACTATCTTCATATTGTATTTAGCTATAAGCTCTATTTCCTTTTCATTCAGCCAGATACAGTCTGACAACAATAAATTTTTTAAACTGCTTATATAATTTTTTTTATATAAATCCACTAAAAATTCAACAGGCCTTAAACCATATTTTTTAAGGCATAATGAAACATCATTTTTATCTTCAGAAAGATGAATTTGTACTAATCTGTTATATTTGTTTCCTAAATTTACAGCATTGATAATTGACTCCATAGATGACCCATGCAGACTATGTACTGCAGGTGCAATAACTATATTATTGCTTTTTATACCATCCAATAAAGATGTAAAATTACTGGTATATTCCTCTACTGATTCAAAATAACTTCTTTGTGATAAAATTTTACCTTCATAAGAATCCTTATTAATAACATCATAGTTTACTCTTCCAAAATATAATCTTATACCAGTATCCTCTGCAGCTTTTATCACCTGCTGATCATAAAGATTGTCTGCATTATTATGACAGTAAAATGAAACAATTACAGAGGTTATTCCATTTAAAAGCATTGTTCTAAATGCACTTACACATCCATAATAAATATGTGAAGGTTCAAGTAAAGCACTATATTTGTAAATTGTATTTTTACACCAAGTGGATAAATCCCAGTCTTTATTTACAATATTTTTGTACAGTGACTGTTCTGGATGGCTGTGACAGTTAAAATCACCACATTCAATTAAATATTCAGGTCCATAGGACAAAATATCAAACTCTTTATTTTTAGGAATATCACATGATAAGATAAAATCTTTAATTATTCCTGTAGAACTATCCACAGCTAAGTATCCGCTTTTCACCTTATCCTGTATTTTAAATTGCCCAGAGATAATAGTAGTTTTTTTCATATTTACCACCCCTTTGAAAGTGAGTAATATTATTATAAACCAATGAGCAGAAATTTGCCATAAAAGTGTAAATAAATGTTAATAATAGAGAACCACATGTAATTTAAACTGCAATAAAGGTGGTACTTTAATTATTATGGGCTGTATGAGAAAATATAATCAAATAAAAAAAGTGGAGGCATAATTTTATGAAGGT
This sequence comes from Clostridium sp. JN-9, assembly GCF_004103695.1. NCBI lineage: Bacteria > Bacillati > Bacillota > Clostridia > Eubacteriales > Clostridiaceae > Clostridium > Clostridium sp. JN-9. The sequence goes on from NZ_CP035280.1 coordinate 807,253, forward strand.
TGGAGTAATAATGGGTGGAATCTCTTCAGAAAGAGAAGTATCATTAAAAAGCGGAGAAGAAGTAATAAGAAATATAAATAACTCTAAATATGAAGCAGTTCCAATTATTATAGATGAAAAACAGGATATATTTAATAAAGTTAAAGGAATTGATTTTGCATTTATAGCACTACATGGTAAGTTCGGAGAAGATGGAACTGTTCAGGCTGTATTGCAGACACTTAATATTCCATATTCAGGATGCGGACCATTGACAAGCGGAATTTGTATGGACAAGGATATGACAAAGAAGGTTCTTAAGTCTCAAGGCATATTAACTGGAAAATGGATAAACTTAAAATCAGCTGAAGAAATTGACTATAGCAGAATTGAAGAATTAGGTTATCCAGTAGTAGTAAAGCCAAACAATGGAGGTTCCAGTGTGGCAACATCAATAATAAAGAAAAAAGAACATGTTAAAGCTGCAGTAATTGAAGCCTTAAAATATGACAATGAGGTTATGATTGAGGAATATATAAAGGGAGACGAAATAACCTGCTGCATGTTCAACGGTGAAATGTATCCAATCTTAGCCATAAAGCCTAAGGCAGAATTCTTCGATTATACAGCAAAATATGCTGATGGCGGATCAGATGAAATCATTGTTGAACTTGAAGAAAAATTACAAAGCAAAGTCAGAGATATGTCTATAAAATGCTGGGACTCATTAAAGTGCAGTGTATATGCCAGAGTTGACATGATAGTCAGGGAAGGAGTCCCATATGTATTGGAATTAAATACACTTCCAGGTATGACAAAAAACAGCTTGTTTCCAAAAAGTGCAGCATCCAAAGGTATATCCTTCGGTGAGCTGTTAAATATGATTATTGAACAATCACTTAAAGAGAATAGAAAGTAAATATCTAATCACCTTTAGCAGTCCCAAAAATCCTTGAGGATTGGATATTTTGTGACAGCTACGGTGAAGATATTTATTACTTTCTATATAGATAGAAAAGCGTAAATAAAGTAAGAAAATTCATGGTTAAATCTGAAATAAAATCATTTTAGGTTTTTACTGTGGTTTCTTACTTTTTATTTTGCACTTTATTATTTATAAGGTTATAGTATTAGTATAACTTTTTTAGGAATCAGAGGTGAAAAAATTGTTTGTAGATTTTAAACCTAATGGTAAAGCACCTGTTTACATTCAAATTAAAGATTATATTAAAGATATGATATTAAGAGGAATGCTTCAAAAAAATGAAAAACTTCCATCTACAAGGGATTTAGCTGCTGCATTAAATGTAAGCAGAAATACAGTAGTTACCTCATATGAATTTTTACAGGATGAAGGCTTTATTTACATGATAAAAGGTAAAGGAGCATATGTGGAGGATCTTCATATAGCATCTGAGGAAAACTGGAATGTTGACTGGAAAGATAAAATAAATCAGTACTGCACTATGGCAGAAGAACTTGATATTATAAAGCATGAAGCAAAATGGGTTAAAGGAATGATATCATTTAAGAGTATTTCTCCTGATGAAAAACTATTCAATATAGGTGATTTTAAAAAAGCATTTCTTAACAGGATTAGTTATGAGGGGGAAAAGCTTCTAAATTACGGATATGCCAAAGGATATAAACCATTAATTGAATATCTGCTTAAATATTTGAAAAATAAAGGTATTAATATAGAAAATAAGGATATTTTAATTACCAATGGGTTTACTGAAGGATTTGATATAGTTTTATCATGCTTAACTGAGAAAGGTGACAAAATAGTCTGCGAAAATCCAACTCATAATACTGCAATTAAAATAATGAAGCTCCATAAGCTTGATATATGCGGAATTTCTATGGACAGTACTGGAATTAATGAAGAAGAGCTTGAAAAGCTGCTTTCAAAGGAAAAGGTTAAACTTTCTTATTTAATTCCCTCTTATCATAATCCAACGGGAACAGTAATGAGTTCAGATAAGAGAATTAATGTATACAAAATTCTTAAGAAGTTCAATGTACCAATTATTGAAGATGGTTTTAATGAGGAATTAAGATATTCAGGAGCTCATTTGTCACCATTAGCAGCTTTATCAGCCCATGGCAACAGTGTTATTTATATCGGCAGCTTTTCTAAGGTGCTTTTCCCAGGAATGAGGATAGGATGGATTCTGGCAGATAAAAAGCTTATAAGTTATCTTGAAAGTGTAAAAAGAAGCAGGAATATCCACACTTCATTTATAGATCAGGGAATTTTATATGAGTACCTTATTGAAGGAAATTTTGAAAAGTATATAAAAAAGGTTAGAAAAGTGTATAAAGAGAAGTACGAAATTGCAATAAAGTGTGTTGAAAAATACATCCCTTCAGCTGAAATATTTGGTGAAGGAGGACTGCATATCTTTATTAGGATAAAAGGATTGGATTCAAGAAAACTTTTAAATTCATGTATGAAAAATGGAGTTATTTTTACTCCAGGGGATATTTTTTATACAGACGGACAAGGCAAAGATACCTTTAGATTAGGCTTTGCAAGATTAAGCGATGCTGAAATAGAAAAGGGTATTAAAATCATTGGAGAAGAGGCGTGTAAATATAAAACATGTTTGACTAATTTATAAAAATAAATTAGAATATTTTTTATAAATTGCTCTTATAATAGAATAAGGATGGTGTTAAAATTGAATAAAACTTTAAAAACCATATTAATTATCATAGCAGTTCTTGCAGTTATTATACTTCCTATAGCTGGAACATATAACAGCATGATAAGCTTAGAACAACAGGTTAATACATCAGAATCAAATATAGATACTCAGCTTCAAAGAAGATCTGACTTAATACCAAATCTGGTTGAAACAGTAAAGGGATATGCAGCACAGGAAAAGGGTATTTATACTGACATTGCCAATGCCAGGGCAAAACTTGCAGGTGCACAGACTGTAACTGATAAGGCCAATGCTGACAGCCAATTGTCTTCAGCTTTATCACGATTACTAGTGGTGGTAGAAAATTACCCAGATCTTAAGTCCAGTCAGAATTTCAGAGATCTGTCTGTGGCACTGGAAGGAACAGAAAATAGAATATCCGTTGCAAGGCAGCAGTATAACAATGCAGTAAATGAATATAATACCAGCATAAGAAAGTTCCCAAATTCCATTATAGCTGGGATATTTAGATTTAATGAAAAACCTTATTATAAAGCCAGCAATGGAGCTAAGGAAGTCCCCAAAGTAAACTTTACAAAGTAGGCATATTAATATGAATAAAAAAATAGTAAATAATAAAATATTAATTTTAATTTTTACTGTATTATACTTAGCTTTTAACTTTAACATAGTTTCAGCAGCAGATATTCCAAAGCCAACATCACTAAAATATGTTAATGATTATGCTGGTGTAATTGATAATGATACATCTAATTATCTTGTGTCAGTAGGAAAAGAAGTTGAAGATAAAACAGGAGCTCAAATCACTGTTGTTATTATAAACTCATTAAATGGCAGTGATATAGAGTCCTATTCAAACCAGCTATTTAATGAATGGGGCATTGGTCAGAAAAATAAAGATAATGGATTATTAATACTTTTATCTATGAAAGACAGAAAATGGAGAGTAGAAGTAGGAAAAGGACTTGAAGGAGCTATAACAGATATTTATTCTGCCAGAGTTATGGACAGTGTAGCTGCCCCTCTTTTTAAGCAGGGTAAGTATGGCGATGGGATTAAACAGGTATTTTCTATTTTTGCAGATGATATTGCTAAAGAGTATAACGTTAAATTAGATAAGAATATTAAAGTTACAGCACCAGATACTAATGCTGAAGATTCTAATAAAAGTACTCCCATTATTGCTTATATTATTGGAGGACTGTTTCTTATAGACTTATTGTTTAACAGAGCCAGAGTCACAAAAACACTAATTCAACTGATATTCTGGTCTTCATTCTTTGGAGGAAGAAGAGGAGGACGAGGCGGAAGAGGCGGTGGAGGTTTTGGCGGCTTTGGAGGAGGAGATTCCTCAGGAGGCTTTGGTGGATTCGGAGGAGGATCTTCCGGCGGCGGCGGGTCCTCTGGAGGCTGGTAGAAACTAAAGATTAAAGATTAAAGAACAAAGAACAAATAAGGTAGTTTTTCTTTACAGAAAAACTTAAAACTCAATTGATTAAGTGGGTCATAGGTTTTAATAACTAAAAATGATTTCAATTACAGTTTTGTCAGGTGATAAAAAAGACGCGGGAACGTAAATAGATTTGTGTAAAATTAAATCTATTTACGTTTTTTTTGTAAGGTACCTGTGACTTGGTTAAAGTTGGAAGCAATGATCTGTTTGCTTTTTTGTTTAAATAAATATTATTTTTTTGTATTTATTCGCAGCTACCCCATGTCGCTAAGCTGATAAAAACATGTCACTTTTAATGCGACATATTTATAGCAGCAAAGATTAAAGATTAAAGAACAAAGATCAAATAAGGATACTTTTTGCTGGCATCAAAAATTTATAATCAAATCAAGTAATTTAGGGAAACACAAAAAGCACTTCCGTAAAAGTGCTGAAAATTTATAGAATTTTAGATACGATTAACTTTTCTTTTTTATTTTCCTGAAATACTCCTTTTCCTCTTCGCTGTAGAAGCAGTCTTTAAATTCATCATCTTCTTCTTCAGTTTCAAAATAGGCAGGTGCTGTTTTATTTTTTGACTTAGGATTTTTCTTTGGAGATTTTCCAAATAAAGAAGCAGCAGTTTGTTTTGATTTTTCTGCTGTCCTTGTTAAAATCTGATATAAATTGCTTACGGAGCCTCTCCTCTTTATTATAATTATTCCATTTTCTATTAATTCCTTCATATACCTTTGAATTGTTCTGATGCACTTTTTCATTTGATCAGCTAAGGTTTTCTGAGATGGAAAACAGGTATCCTTATTTCCATAACAATATCTGTTTAAAATACAATACAATTTAAATGCCCCCTGGCTGATGTTTTTATTAGATATAATTTCATTTGGAATCATTGTAAAATTGATCATTTTATACACCCCCGAATTCAGTTATAAGTTAAAAGTTGGAAGTTCAAAGTTAATTAGTATAGAATTTTACTTCTTACTTCTAATTATCATATATGCATCAATAGGGAAAATAGGACAAGTTAAATTATAGACATATTTCGGGTGCTGCCTGGTTACATTCGACAAAAAATAACAAAGGTTAAAGAACAATTAACTAAATTTAAAGATTAAAGAATAAAGAACAAAGAACAAATAAGGTAGTTTTTCTTTACAGAAAAACCAAAAACTTAATTCATTAAGTGGATCATAGGGTTTAATAACTAGGAATGATTTCAATTACAGTTTTATTAGGTGATAAAAAAAGGATTTGTAAAAATCCTAAGTCGGTAGGCAGTCAATTAGCATAAAGAACGTAAATTAACAAATACCGATAACAAAAAAATAAGTTATGAGGGGCTGTTGCATTAGTTTAAGCTAAGCATCATAAACAATAAATTCTATGACGCTTTAATGTTCTAGATAATTAACCATAGATATGTATTTGCGAATTTTATATTTACTTGTATGTTAAAAAATGCTAATATTTAATAATAGGTAACTATTCAGCTACCCTAAAAAGTATATAAAAAAGCACCTTACTGTCAAATTCTTATGCATCTGACAGTAAGGTGTTAATATTAATTTTAGGTTCACCAAAAAGAGGTACTTCGTCCCTCTTTAAGCGGAGCTTTTACGTCAAAGTTGGATCAAATTGATTCACTGTAAATGTTGATTTTATGCAATCCAAAGCATTTTTGCCTTGTTTTCTTACAGTAGATACATATCCACGGATTCTAGTAAAAGCGTTAGCTCCAGCAGAACTTCTAAAGGTGCCTGAAATCTTTTGCTTAACTTTAGCCATACGTAAATCACGTTCTGCTAAATTATTATCAAAAGGTATATCAAAGTCATACATGAAAGCAAGTATTTGTTCCTTATAGCCATTTAATCTATTGAGTAAATTAAGACTGGCACTTTTCTTTACCTTCTTTTTAGAATATAATTCAATGTTTTTAGCATAGTCTTCATCAATGCCAGCTTTAAGTATTTTATCATACTTAGTTTCAAAATCCTGAATTTTATCTAAAGGTAAAGCATTTTGTTTGTCTTTAGCTAAATCTACCCCTTTTTTTATTTCTAACAATAGATTTTTCATTGGCTTTGCCCAATTTTGACCTTGTAATTCAGTTATACCATTCAATTCTCTTAATATATGAGCATTACATAGAGCATGATTGCAGTTAGTATACTTAAAATAAGTTTTAAAACCATCATGGACTGCCGTCCCAGTAAAGTTTGGAAGTATCGTAATATCATCAATAGCCTTTTTACCACGCTTTTCATGGCATTCATAATATGTAAGATTTTCATTAGAAGCAACATGAAGCCACTGGCGTTTTTTATCTATATAAATACCAGTTTCATCAAAATGAACTGCTCCTGTAGATGAGGTAAGGCTATTTCTAATCCTATTTGTTATAGCTTGTAAATTATCATGACAGTCTTGATTAAAGGTTACCATACTACCTTGACTTAAATGATGGTTAAATAAATCCTCAATGAGTTCAACAGCACGTTTATACGGAATCAATTGATATTGAGTTAAGTAAACAGCTATCGCTTTCAGGCGTTCTCCATATTGAACTGTATTCTTTATTTCCCCTGGGAAAGTAGCTGTATTTTTACTTTTACAATGAGGACATATTTTAACTTCTGCTCTATGCTCTACAATTTTAACTCTTACATCTGGTATATCTATAATTTGACGAACAATATATCTTTCAGGAGGTACATCCTTTAGAGATGCTCCACATTCAGTGCAATGTTCTACATTGTGAATTTTAATTTCATCAGGAGTATCATGTAAACACAATGTTATTCCTTCATGACCTTCTTGACCGCCAGGTTTTTTACCTGATTTTGTTCTTAAACTTTTAGTCTTTTTTTTAAAGCCATCTGACGATGGAGGTTTACTGCTATTACTACTGTTTTTGTTGACTTGGCTTTCTAATAATTTTACACGCTCGTTTAGAGCCTTATTCTCTTTAGAAAGTGTTTCTACTTGAGATTGTAGTTCTTTAATTTGATTTGATAATTCTTTAATAACACCTATAATTTGAGATACACCTTGATTGTAAATCTCGATGATTTGGCTTTCACTCACGATGTGTTACCACCTTATCATTAGTTTTTGCAAGACAGGCTTTATGATACCAAAAAATAATGATAAATGGAAGGCTTTTTTTCAATAAATTAATAATAACAGTAAATTTAAATTATTTTAATAGCTGAATAGTTACAATAATAGTTTTATTTACTGCACCCAGAACTTGAAAAATTAAATCAGTTTACATTAAATTAAAGGCAATTCTATGAATGGATTGGCAAGGTTAACACTTTTGAATTAGATGATCCTTGTTATACAATAGGTACAAGATTATTACGAGAAGGCCAGAATTATATATACTTACTTACTGACGGAGTATTAGAATGTGGGGACAGACCATTTGAAGATGCAAGGTATCTATATAAGATTTTGACAGAGGATATTGATGCATCTCAAAATATATTAAAAGTTTTTAAAGAAGTTCACAAACAAAAGGGCAGAGATAGTGCCACAATAATTGGCTGGTCATATTTTAATAATCATAAAGCGCAAAGACCCTCTGGCTAATATATTTTTTATAAGCTAATATGGAACTTAATTTATTGCTTCTAATTACTGTATAGCAGTCGTAAGACAAATGTGTAACAAGGTTTTAATAGGAAGGAGAGCAGTTATGGGGGGGAAGACATATATTTATACGATAACCTCTTTTATTTTATTAGCATTTGCAATATTAAAAAATGGTTTCGATACTGTTATTATGTGCCGCTTTGTTCTTGTTTTATCAGTGTTAATTGCTATTATTGGAATAGTACAGATAATAAGAATTTGGAAAAATGATAATAAAATTTTGAATGCTTTAGATTCATGGTTACTGTTATTAAATATATTATTGATAATAATAAACTCTTTCTGGTTATGGATTACAACCTTTAAAGATGGAATGTAATACGCATAATTCTTTCTTTGTGGCACAAGGTTAATTTAGTGTGACTTGTCTTACAACATAAGGGGAGGAGATATAATGAATAAAAATAATATTTCTGTACAAAAAGCTCAAAAAAAAGACTATGATGAACTACGCAAGATTTTTTTTAACACAAGACAGGAAAGTTTTACTTGGGTGAAACATGGTAGTATAAAATTAGAAGATTTTGATAGTAGCACGGAAGGCGAATTAATATTAACAGCAAAAATAGACAATGAAATTGTTGGATTTGCTTCAATTTGGGAAGAAGATAAATTTATTCACAATTTATTTGTTGCCTCAAATTTTAAAAAGTGTGGAGTAGGAAAAGCAATGATAAATCAGTCTGCAAAAGTAGTTGGATTACCGTTAACATTGAAGTGTGTAAAGGCAAATGTAAATGCTTTGCATTTTTATTTATCTCAAGGGTGGACAATGGAAAAAGAAGTTATAGAAAATGAACCTTATTATTTAATGAAATATGGGGGATAAATATGCTATTTAATTTCTATAAAACAAATTTACAGTTTAATAAAAATATGTATTAGCCCTGGTGTAACAAAAGTTTCAATTAAAGCTCCTAATAATAACAATGGTAGAATAATAATATAAATGCTTTTTTTATTTCCGGTATATTAAAATAATTGTAAAATAATACTTCCCAGTAATTTTCTTATCTTATTGATACAAGAGCAATTTATTGTTCAGTAATATTAGAGGAAAATTATGTCAAGTAGAAATAGGAGGTTGAATATGGAAACAGATTACAATAAAGACTGCTGCATTACTAATGACAGAAATTGGTTTAGATACCGTGCTGCAGCAATTATTGTTGAAGATGATTGCATCCTAATGGCAAGCAATGATGTATCTCACTATTACTACTCAGTAGGGGGCGGTGTTCACTTAGGTGAAACGGCAGAAGAATGTGTTGTAAGAGAAGTTTTAGAGGAAACTGGTGTAAACTATGAAATAGACCGATTAGCCTTTATACACGAGAACTTTTTTAACGGGGATGGAATAACTGCAGGCTTAAAATGTCACGAGGTGGCTTTCTATTTTTTGATGAAATCAAAGGGCTCACAGTTATTAAACAGCGATAGCATTTGTGCAGAGGGCAGAGAATACATGAATTGGATACCAATTAAAGAATTGAAAAATCACACCATCTATCCAACTTTTTTTGTAGAAAAATTAATAAATATGCCACACCAAATTGAACATATTGTGATAAAAGAGATATAGATAATTAACACACAAAATGAGCATAATGTTTAGCTGGGATATCTTGCATTCCTCTCATACTGTGTTACAGAGGTAATTAATTGTGAAACATAGATAAAAAAGTTTTAAAATAAACTTGACCCTTACCTTGGAGGAGGGCTTATGATTTATTTGAGGTGAAGAATTATGTTATACACGGTCAAAGAAGTTGCAGAATTAACAGGAGTTACTATAAAAGCACTACATTATTACCACAAAATTGGTTTATTACAGCCCTGTGAGATAACAGATGCCGGTTACCGTCTCTATGGGGGAAAAGAACTTGAGCGTTTGCAGCAGATATTATTCTATCGTGAACTTGATTTTTCCCTCAACGATATCAAAAAAGCACTTGAGGATGAACCGAATCGATTAGTATGCTTGACTAAACAACAGGAACTGCTCATTGCGCGCAAGCAGAGACTTGATTGTTTAATAAAGACTATTGGAGATTCTATTATCCTCTCCAAGAAAGGAGTAATTATGGATAAATCAGCGATGTTTAATGGTTTTAACAAAGAGGAATGGAAAAATGCACTTTCGGAACAGAGTGAATATCTTAAGGATAAATATGGATATGATATGCCAGAAGTAGAGGATACTCAAGTTGATAATTTAAATGAACAAGCAACAGAAGCAAAACAGTTTATTATTAGTGTATCAGATGCCCTAAAAGATGGCTGGAAAGCGAACGATGAGAGGCTTCAGCAGATATTGAAAAATCATATTACGTTTTTAAATAACCATGGACATAATACCGATGCAAAATCATTCGCGGCTCAAGCAAAGTTCTTTTTAGAGGATGATTTCCACAGGAATATGCTTGAAAATCAGCAACTAGGTCTTTCCTACTACCTTTGTATAACTGCAGATATATATGCAACTTCAAATTAATAGAGGTTGCTTGTAATATTTCTGCAAAAAATATTATATACAGAGGCAAGTATAGTGCTTGCCTCTGTTGGTTTAAACATTAAATGTGATTAAGCAAATATAAAAACCTTTGGAATTTAGTATTAACGCAGTTAATCTGTCGCATTATTCTTATAGGACACAATAAAGGCAACCCATCAAGGCTGCCTTTATAACTTCCATATTATTGCTCAGCATAGGATATTTCCAATTTTAATTTAGTCATATCCAATCCAATTTACACAAATCTGTGGATGTTCTCTTACTTCTTACTTCTTACTTCTTACTTCTTACCTTTTAGCTCTTACCTAATTTGTTCTTTATTCTTTAATCTTTGTTATTTGGATAAAATCTTTGTTATTTATTATAGTGTGACCGTTTGGCCAATATTAATTATTTTTATAGTGCCATCATTTATTTTACTTAATATATTTTCAGTTTCATAATCTTCATCTTGTGCTAATATAAAGGTTTTATAATGCACAGGAATCATAATTCTGCTTTTCATCATTTTAAACATTTCAAAACTCTGCATGGGAGTGCAGTGCATTTTTTCATATTCTACAGGCTTATAGCAGCCTACAGGCATTATAGCTGCATCAACAGAAATATTTTTATAAGCATCAGTAAATGCTGTATCACCAGCGTATAACACACTTTTATCATTACATTTAATTAAATAAGAATTGCTGCAGGTATTTTTACCAATATAATATCTTCTTCCATCATGAAGTGCCTTAATACATGTGATTGAAACATCTTCATTGGAATATGTTTCACCATGTCTTAATGGAATTACCTTTGCAAAGCCAATTAGTTTAAATAACCTGCTGTATTGAGGTGGTACAATTACAGTTGAATTCTTATCCAGTTTCAGCAAGGTATTAATATCAAGGTGATCCATGTGTCCGTGTGAAATTAATATATAATTGGTATTTAAGTTGTTTAAACAGGTGGATGGTTTAACCATACGTTTGATATATCCCAGATAATTACTTAATACTGGATCTGTAACTATTATATTGTTATATAAATTTATAACTGTAGTTGAATGTCCCACCCAGTGAACTGAGTTTTCCATAATTGTATCATGTTCAGGAAATTCAGCTGGTTTGAAATACAATTTAAAATTTCTGCTGCTAAGGTGATACATGTAATTCATTACTTTTATAAGATGAGGTATTTTCATTTTAATTATCTCCATTAGATTTAAATTTGTTTTTTATATCTAAAGCAATTTGATTAATCTTCATTTCAGTAAATTGCGGGAAAGCATTTGTAAGCCTTGAATATCTGCATTTAATCTTTTTCAATATATTTTCATATCGGTCTTTTACCTGGTGAAATATATACTCCTGAGAGCTTAATTTATTATCCTTAAAGTCTTTTAGATGTTCTAAGGCAAACTTTGATTCAATATAAACATTGTTTAACTGACTAAGCAGATTATTTAAGTTGGTTAGAGATTTTAATGTAAAAAGAAAATCAATAATTATTACAATAAATATAATTTGTAAGATTATATAGCCCGTATTTGTGGATATAATGTTTGATACATTTATTATAATTGGATGAATATATTTCATGAAAATAACTGATCCAATTCCCCAAAGTATTGAAAAGGTAATGCAGATCCTACCCTTTATATTTAAAAAATCATGGCTGTAATCCCACCAGGTAGTTTTAAAAGCAGTTTCAAGAATGTATCCTGTGAAGTACTCCAGGGCAGAGGCAGCTACTGTTGCAAATAAAAACAATGAAAATATATTATTTTTAATTGGATTTGAAAATACTATTAATATTAATGCGCCAAATCCATATACTGGACAAAGAGGTCCAAATAGAAATCCTCTATTAATAAATTTCTTATTTTTTATACTTGCATATATTGTTTCCAATGCCCATCCTAAAAAAGAATAAACAATCCAATAGAAAAATAAGTTGTAGAAATCAGCTCTAAACAAGGTTAAATATTTCAAGTAAATACCCCCCGGCATTTTATATTTGTAAAATTATAGTTATTATACAATTATACATTATGTTGTTATAAAAAGAATTATATATTATAATCAAATTGCACACAAGAAATAAATATACATAATGTAAAAACAGCATTTCATTTTGCGAAGGGTCCTGAAAAAATGAATGATAGAAGTAAAATAGTATTTATAGGAGATAGTATTACTTTTGGGTATGGGGTGTGTAAAGAAAGAAGATGGACAAATTTACTGAATTTAAATTCAGACATTGAAATAATCAATAAAGGGGTAAATGGTGATACTACAGCTGGTATTTTATCAAGATCTTATAAGGATATAATCAGTAATTATCCTAACTATACAGTAATATTGGCAGGTACTAATGATTTGCTTTTAGGTAGAAGTTTAAACAGCATAGAGGATAATATACAGCTGCTTATAAAAGAATTAACTGAACATAATATTACCTCAATTCCTGCAACACCTATTCCAATATGTTCTTCAATGGCAGATACTATGTGGGCAGAACATCTAGATTATAAACAGATAAATGAAGAGATTTATAATTACAGAAGCTTTCTTATAGAATATGCACATGAAAATAAAATGGAAGTTATAGATTTCTTTCCTATAATTAAAGATGCAGCTGAAAATAATAAAAACTCATTTATATATATAGATGGAATTCATCCAACTGAATATGGGCATAAACTTATGGCTCAATGTGCACTGAAAAAATTAAAATGTATTATCAAATGAAAGGAAGAAAATAGTATATGTATGAAATAAACGTTTTAGAGGATAAATATAAAATATATGAAATAAGGGATAATGACTCAGACTCATGGGTTAAAATTGCCCCTGAAAGGGGAGGCATAATAATTGGATATGGCGTGGAAGGAGTAGAAAAACTGTATCTGGATAAAGATACTTTTTATGATGAAAATGCTAATATAAGAGGAGGAATTCCAATACTTTTTCCTATATGCGGCAAATTAGAAAATGGCAGATATTCATTGGAAGGAAATGAATATGCCATGAAAAACCACGGTATTGCAAGAACAAGAAACTGGCAGGTTATAGATAAACATGTGGATAAAAATAGTGCTTTCATAAAAATTCAGTTAGACAGTGATGATATAACAATGAAAAGTTACCCTTTTGATTTCCAGGTTATATTTACATATACATTGGAAAATAAATGCTTAAAGATCAATCAGCAGTATTTTAATAAATCTAACAAACAGATGCCGGTTTATGTAGGATTTCATCCATATTTTAAGGCTGATAATAAAAATATTAAATTTAATACTGATGCTACAAAATACTTAGATGAAAACGATGGAAAAATAAAATGCTATAATGGAAAATTAAGCTTATATGGCTTGGTGGATTCTCCAATATTTTTAGACAGTAAACAAAATAACATAAGCTTTGCACCTATTAATAATGGTAAAAACATATTTTTAGAATATAGTAAGGAATTTAAATATATAGTGTTATGGTCTGTAGAGGGAAAGGATTTTGTATGTGTGGAACCATGGACGGCACTTGGTAATTCTATGAATACTAAAAATGATCTTTATTATATAAAACCAATGGATAGTTTAGAACTGTTTTTTAATATTAAGGCATTTTAAGCTTATAAAGATTTAAACTAATGGAGGTAAAAGTTATGAGCAATGAAAAAGGATATATTCAGGTATATACAGGAAATGGCAAGGGAAAGACAACTGCAGCTTTGGGGTTATCTGTAAGAGCTGTATGCTCAGGAAAAAAAGTTTTTTTTGGTCAGTTTGTAAAGGGCATGAAATACAGCGAACTGGAGGCTGTTAAATTCCTGCCAAATTTTAAAATGCAGCAGTTTGGAAGAAACACTTTTATATTTGATAAACCAACAAAGGCAGACATAGATGCTGCAAACAGTGGACTTAAGACAATTGAGCAGATCTTAATTTCCGGTGAATATGATGTAGTTATTATGGATGAAGTAAATATAGCTATTTTCTTCGAATTATTTTCTGATGAAGATGTAATTAAAGTGTTAAATAAAAAGGCTGATAATGTTGAAGTAATTTTAACTGGAAGATATGCTACAGATAGAATTATTGACAGAGCAGATTTAGTTACTGAAATGAAGGAAATAAAACATTATTATACACAGGGAGTACAGGCAAGAAAGGGAATTGAAAGTTAAATATTTTAAAGGAAGGCATACGAAATAAATTCAATATGCTTTCCTTATCTTTTTTATTAATATTACCACTAATAAAACTGCAACAGATGCAAGGGCAATAGTTCCTCCTGGTGCACTGTTAATATAATATGAGGAAAAAAGACCTGTCATAATAGCAATAAATCCAAATATAATAGAAAAAATAAATGTTGTATTAAAACCTTTATGAAGCTGCAGCGCAGCAGCTACAGGCATTGCAATCATTGATGATACAACCAGGATACCCATAATTCTTATGGAAACAGATACTGTGGTACCAACCAGCAATGCAAAAATATAATTGATAAGTTTAATTTTTATTCCTGAAACCTTAGCACCATCTTCATCAAAGGTGACATAAATCAGCTTATTATATAATAAAGCCAGAACAATTAATGAAATAACGCCTAATACAAGCACAGTTACTAAATCATTTTTAGTAACAGTAAGAATGCTTCCAAAAAGAAAAGAATTAATATTAGCATTTGTTTTGCCGCTGCTTATAAGAGTAATGGCAATACCAATGGAAAGCGTCATAATTATAACTAAAATAAGTTCAGCATATTTTTTAAAATAATCCCTTAAAAATTCAATAAGTAAAGCACAAAGAGAAGTAAAAATAAAGGCAGTTATTATGGGATTATATCCAAAAACAAGTCCTATTGCCACTCCTGCAAAAGAAGCATGAGAAAGTGTGTCTCCCATCATAGAATATCTTTTCAAAACTAAAAATGCTCCAACTGCCGGGCATAAAATAGAAATAATTAATCCAGCAATGAGGGCATTTTGCATAAAGCTGTATTCAAACATTTGCAACCTCCAAAAAACGACTGTATTCATCTACCGTATAAACATTGGCTTTCCCATTTTTAATAACACATATTTTAGTTGAATTATTAAGTGCAGCATTTAAGTTATGTTCTACAGAAATAACTGTTATTCCAAAATGAACATTTAAGTGCTTTATATAGCTGTATATTTCATCCTGACTTGCAATATCAATTCCAGTAGATGGTTCATCTAAAATAAGCAGCTTTGGATTTCCTAAAAGAGCTCTTGCAATAAATATCTTTTGAATCTGTCCACCTGACATATCACCCATTAAAGAATATTTATAATTAAGCATACCTATATCGTCTAAAGCCTTATCTATACATTTCATATCTTTTATCTTTAAAGATTTTAAATGAATTTTTAACATTTCATATACTGTAATTGGAAACTGCGTATTAAAGTTTTCAACTCTTTGAGCAACATATCCAATTTTATCTGTGTTAATTTTAATGCTTCCTGAGATAGGTTTAAGCAATGACAGTATAAGTTTAATAAGAGTACTTTTTGCACTGCCGTTTTCCCCTAAAATGGATACATACTCTCCTTCATTAATATGTAAATTTAAATTATTCAGTATATAGGGCTTTTTTCCTGTGTAAGAAAATATTAGGTTGTTAATTTGTAACATTATTAACTAATTACCTCCAGTTGTTTATAACAAAGAATATCTGTAAATTAATTATACATCTAAATGCGAACTATTTGCAACAAGTAAAATTATTATTATAATCATAAAAAAATGTGATGAAATTCAAGCTCCATCACATTTTATAAAAATTTATCTATCTGGTAAATCTGTAAGAGACTTTAATTCATATCCTGATGACTTCCAGTACTTCAATATACTGTCTAATATATTTGTATTGGTTTTTGATACAGCATGCAAAAGTACAATGGATCCATTATGAGTTCTCTGCATTATTACCTTTTTTGCATAATCTTCACTGGGTTGTTTCTTTATATCCCAATCACCATATGCAAAGCTCCAGAATATTGATTTATATCCAAGTTCCTTAGTATAGGCTAAGGACAATTCACTGTATTTTCCCATAGGGGGTCTGAAGAATTTAACCATTTTTTTACCTGTAACCTCTTCGAAAGCTTTTTCATTAACAGCAAATTCATTTACAAATTTTGATTTATCCTTTTTTGCAACAGCAGCCATTGAAGGATGATGTGTCGAGTGATTGCATACAAGGTGTCCTTCATTAACCATTCTTTTTATCAAATCTTTGTTGGAATTAATATAAGGTGTAGTTACGAAAAATGCTGCTTTAACATTATTTTCTTTTAATATATCCAATATCTTGGAAGTATAGCCATTTTCATAGCCTTCATCAAAGGTTAAATACATATATTTTTTTGATGTATCTCCCAGATAATACGCAGAATATTTATTAATTAAATCTAAGACTTCCTTTGGCTCTCCGGAAGGTGTGCCGTCATTTCTTGGCTGAAAAAACCAGTCAAGCTCCTTAGTATCCATGGAGGAAGTATTGTCTTTTATGGAGTTGTTTTCTTCTGCTTTTTTAACAGGAGGAGCAGTATTATTATCCTTATCAATTTCCAAAGGAGCAGTAATATTAGTAGAAGTGTTTATACTTTTAGGGGACCCTGAACAAGCTGATAAAATTAAGGTAAATATAATAAGTGGTAAAATTAATTTCTTAATCATTATTTATCCCTCCAATTACGATTCTTTTAACATAAAAACTGCAGTTGAATTAAAAAACTCATATGATATAATTTTACTTGTTTATAATAGTATTATACGATGGAGAGCTAACATATGGATGAATTTTTTATAGAAAAAGTGGACGAATTATATAAAATAATAGTTGAACCTATAGATAGTATGTACAAATTTACAGCAATTAATAATTATAAATATATGTTAAAGATTGATGACACATCCTCATTTGGAGCGCAATACCTTAAAAGGGTGTGCAAGGAAAAGTCAAAAGGCGCCATTTATACACCAAAAGAAATTTCAGAATTTATTGTGAAAAACACAATTTGTGAAGAAGATATAGTAAATAACCCATTTATTAAGATAGTAGATCCAGCTTGCGGAACGGGGAATTTATTAAAGGAATGCTACAAATACCTAAAATACATATACATTAAAAACTTAAATGAAATCAACAGCAGGTGGAATTTAAACTTAAATGATTTAAACATTAATCAGCATATTCTAAAAAATAACTTATATGGCTTTGATATAGACAAAACAGCATTAAAAATATTAGTTATAGATTTTTTTAGTATAACTGGAGTTGAAGCTGAATATAATTTTACTGAAAAAGATTTCATCATTGATAACATTGATGAAAAGTTTGATATTTATATTGGTAATCCACCATATATAGGACATAAGGCATTGGACAGAAATTACTCATTAATTTTAAAGAAAAAATATAGAAATATTTTTAAAGACAAGGGTGACATTTCCTATTGCTTTTTTCAATGTGCTATTAATAACATGACCCATAATGGAAAGCTTGGCTTTATTGTTTCCAGATATTTTTTGGAATCACCCAGCGGAGAGGGATTGAGAAAGGTATTAAAGGATTTTTGTACAATATATAAAATAGTTGACTTTTATGGCATAAGACCTTTTAAGAATACTGGCATTGATCCAGTTATTATTTTTTTAAAAAACAATATAAACCATAAATCTAAAATTAATATTATAAAGCCTTTAAATAACAAAGAAAAAAATAAAGGAAGCTTTTATAAATCTGTATTTTTAAATAATGGTGATGATTTCAGCCAGTTTTATATTGATAAAGCATATTTAAACAGTAATGGCTGGATATTAAGAAATGAGCAGGAAAGAAATATAATAAAGAAAATAGAAACAAAAAGTTTTACTAATCTTGATAAAATATGCAGCAGTCATCAGGGAATTATTACTGGATGTGATAAGGCCTTTATTGTCGATAACAGTACAATTGAAAATGAGAAACTGGAAAAGGATTTAATAAGGCCCTGGATAAAGAGCAGCAATATAAAAAAGAATGGGGTTACCTTTGAAAATAAATATTTAATAGATACTGATTTAATTAAAGATATTAGTGAGTACCCCCATGTTTATAAGCACATTATGCCATATAAAGAAAGACTGCTTAATAGAAGAGAATGTTCAAAGGGCAAAAGGGAATGGTATAGGCTGCAGTGGGGAAGAACATCAGATATATTTGAAGGAGAGAAAATTGTTTTTCCGTATAAATCCAGCAGTAACAGATTTGCATTAGATAAAGGAAATTACTTCAGTGCTGACGTGTATTGTCTTATCCTAAAAGAAGCAGTACCTTTTACATATAAATATCTTCTGGGTATTTTAAATAGTAAGATATATGAATTTTATTTTAAGACTTATGGCAAAAAGTTAGGAATGGATTTATATGAGTACTATCCCAATAATCTTATTAAGTTATGCATTCCAACTATGGATATAATAGATGACTACACCAAAATAAATTCTTCAGATTTTGATAATATATTATATAAATATTTTGACTTTACTAAAGAGGAAATAGAAATAATAGAATATCATTAATGAAATCATGGTTGTTAAACCCATGATTTTTCCATATATTGAAACAAAATGTAAACATTATTTCAAAAAAATGAAATAAATATGTTGACAATATCTATGGAATGGTTTACTATTGAATTGAGCAAACGATTGCACAACAAATTAACAACCTAATTAAAGACGGGGGGATTAATATGAAAAATGTTAAAAGAATAGTAGCTTTAGCTTGTACTGTTGCATTGTCAACAGGTTTGTTAGCTGGCTGCGGAAGTACAACGGACACATCTGATAAAGCAAAAACTAATACAAAGGTAGAATTAACATTCTGGGATCAGGACGATGCCAATGCTCAAAAGATACTTGACGGACTTATTAAAGATTTCCAGACTAAAAATCCAAACATAACAGTTAAGAGAACTCATTATGAAACAGAAGATTTAAGAAAGAACTTTACTTCAGCTGCTGTAAGCGGTAAAGGACCAGACGTAATTTTAGGACCAAATGATAACCTGGGTGTATTTGTTCCAGGAAATTTAGTACAACCAGCTACAGACATAATGGGAGAAGATTTCTTTAAGACATTAGATCCAAATTCATTAAAAGCAGCTCAATATGATGGAAAACAGTATATGATTCCAGACAGAAACGGAAATGAAATATTATTGACATATAATAAGAAACTGGTTCCTGAAGCACCAAAGACATTTGAAGATCTTGAGAAAACAGGATTACAGTTAAAGCAGGAGGGAAAAGTTGAATATGGTTTAGTATTTAACGAAGTAGAACCATTCTTCTCAATTCCATACTTAAAAGCATTTGGTGGAGAAGTATTTGATAATGCCAATTCATCAAGTCCAAAAGCAACTTTAAATACAAAGTCTGTAACAGACTGGATGACATTCATGAAGAAAATACATGATGAAGGATTAATACCAAGAGAAGCAGATGGAACTGTTGCAACAAATTTATTCAAACAAGGAAAAGCTGCTTTTATAATTGATGGACCATGGGGATTTGCAGATTATAAAAAGGCTAATGTAGATTTTGGTATAGCAGCTATTCCAAGCATTAATGGAGTTAACCCTGCCCCATACTCAGCAGTTAAGGGCTATGTAATTTCAGCTTCAGTTAAAGATCAGGCTAAGAAAGATGCAGTCAAGAAATTCTTAGAATTTGTTAACACCAAGGATGCTCAGTTAAAGATGGTTGATGCTCATCAGCAGTTACCTACTAACTTAGATGCTATGAAGGATTCAAAAGTAACTGGCAACCCATTAATAAGCGGACAAAAAGATCCACTTGCAAAGGCTATTCCAATGCCAATAGTTCCACAAATGAGAGCTATTTGGGATGCAGCTAAACCTGTACAGCAGGAAGTACTTTCAGGAAAAACCACACCAGCAGATGCAGGTGCTAAGATGCAGAAGAAAGCCGAAGAAGGAATTAAAGCTTTAGGTTTATAAAATTAATAAATTGGAATTTGGTTATTATGGGGGAGTTCTTCCCCCTTTTTTAGAAAGGAGATTAAAATGGAATCAGTAGCAAAACGTAAAAAGAAAAGCAAAAATGAACGAAGTTATAACTTAGCACAGACAAAATGGACACCAGTTTGGTTTCTGTTACCTGCAATTATTGTTATTGCTGCAGTTGTCCTGTATCCGCTTATTTATGAATTCAAAATGTCTTTTGAAAATGTTACCATTGTAAATTTAAAAAGCGGTAAATGGCCATTTGTAGGTTTAAGCAACTACAAACAGATACTTACAGATACTTTATTTTATTCCACCTTGCTAAGAACAGTGATTTGGACTGTTGTTAATGTGGTATGTCATGTAACTATAGGATTATTCCTAGCGGTATTATTAAATAGAAAATTACCTGGTAAATCCATAATAAGGATATTATTAATTCTACCTTGGGCAATACCTCAGTATATTGCAGCATTAACCTGGAAGGGAATGTTCAATGTAGAGTATGGTGCAGTTAACATAATTTTAACTAAATTATTTGGAAGCGGAGCAGCTATTCCATGGCTGTCAAATCCAAAATGGTCTTTTGTGGCATCCATAATTACAAACATCTGGTTAGGTATACCATTTATGATGATGATTGCTTTGGGAGGACTTCAAAGCATACCTCAGGAATTATATGAAGCTGCCGATATGGATGGTGCCACAGGATGGCAGAAATTTAAAAGTATTATTCTTCCTCTGTTAAAACCTATAATGACGCCTGCTATTGTGCTTGGAACAGTATGGACATTTAACCAGGTTAACGTTATATATATCATCACCTCCGGAGCAGCATCTGAAGATGCTCAGATTCTTGTAACACTTGTATATAAAAAGGCTTTCGAGTATATGAGATATGGTTATGCAGCAGCATTCTCAGTTATTATATTCTTAATTCTTTTATCATTTAGCTCAGCATTTATTAAAGCACAGAAGCTTGAGAATTAGGAGGGGTAAAAATGAAGATAAGTGAAAGATTTGATTTTAAAGATAAACCTTCTAAAATCATATTAATATATATAATTTTAATATTTTTCTGTATTTTGGCTGTGTTCCCAATTTTAAATACTCTCTCAATTGCCTTAAGACCAGCAGATGCAGTTTATGTTAAAACAATTAATCCAATTCCACATGGAGCCACTTTTGCAAATTTCAGAGATGCATTTGCAAAATATGATCTAGTAAGATGGATGTCAAACAGCTTAATAGTATCTATTTTAACTACTGTAATAGCAGTTGCATTATCCATTGGTGCAGGCTATGCATTTTCAAGATTTGATTTCTTTGGTAAGGATGTAGGAATGACAATGCTTCTGGTAACTCAGATGTTCCCAGCACCAATGATGCTTTTACCATTATATATAATGCTTACAAAAGCAGGCTTGTCAAACAATATTTTAGGGCTGGCTATAGTATATGTTTCCACTGCTATTCCATTTAATATATGGATGATGAAAGGATATTTTGATACCATTCCAAAGTCCCTGGAGGAAAGTGCTTATGTTGATGGAGCAGGTATTTTTAAATCTTTTTATAAAATAATACTTCCGCTGGCTACACCAGCAATAGCATTAACTGCATTATTTGCATTTATGGGTGCATGGTCAGAATATATTGTTGCAAGGGTTATACTTACAGATAATTCTTTGTTAACACTGCCAATAGGACTTGTAAATATGCAGGGACAATTTTCTACAGATTGGGGAATTTACTCAGCAGCTGCTCTTATGACTGCAGTACCTGTTATGATATTATTTGTATGCTTGTCTAAATATTTAGTTGGCGGATTAACACTTGGAAGTGTTAAAGAATAATACTACAGTTAAGAGTTAAGAGCTCATAGAACTAAGAGCTAAGAACTAAGAGATAATAGTTAATAGTAAAGGGTTTTGACCATGGCCAAAACCCTTTATTATTTTTTTATATTATTTTTCTGGAGTGAAAAAACATAAATGTTTTTACTAAGATGTTTACTAAAATGCCAATGAATAAAGTATATAGCCAAAATGTCATTATTTTAGATTCATTACTATATGATGTACTTGCCCAAAATACAATAAATAGTATCCCTAGAATTAGTATTGTTAATAAGTCAATTAACAAAATTGTTTTTATTTTTTTATCTTTGCTTGTGCTTATGTATAATATTGAACTTACTATTAATATGATTAGACATATTATTGGATACACCATCTTAATCCCCCCTAAATTAGTTATTAATGATTTCCAGTTAACTATTTATTGCATCTAAATATGTTTTACAGCGCTTCTGAAGCTCAGCATGAGTTCCCATATCTATAATTCTTCCATTAGCAATAACAATTACATAGTCTGTCCACAAAATCATATCTGGTTTGTGAGATACAACTATGCGTGTTTTGTTTTTTAGCTTTTTTAGATTTTCTATAATATTTCTTTCAGTGATATTATCAAGGGCTGAAGAAATTTCATCTAAAAGGATGATTTTACTTGAGCTTATAAAACAGCGGGCTATACCAACACGTTGTTTCTGACCGCCGGATAAATTTGAGCCTCGCTCTTTCAGCTGAGTATATGAACCATTTGGCAGCTCACAAATAAAATTTAATAAATCGCTCATAGCTAATGAGCTTGTAAATAGTTCATCGGTTACACTTTTGCCTAATACTATATTGTCATATATGGAAGAGTTATATATAAAGGTATCTTGAAATGCGCAGGTTATTAGTCTGCAGCGATCTTCATTTCTCATATCACTAATATCCATATCACCTATTTTAACTTTACCCTTAGTTGGTACATATAATCCAAGCAATAATTTTAAAAGGGTAGTTTTACCTGGGCCGCTTTGTCCAATAATTGCAACTGAACTTCCAAATGGAATCTTAAAATTTATATCCTCCAATATATTTTTAGTTTTATCAAAAGCAAAATTAACATTAGAAACCTCTATATCATAAGTGCTGCTGCCACATAACAAATTCCCATTATAAGCTTTATCAGAGTATGCATTTTTCATAATTTCATTATATCTTTCAATAACTACCTCAAGGTTTTTAAATACTATTATCTGATTAAATACTTCCATAACACCATTAAATACCGTACCCGAATATAATATCATTGCTGTTATATCACCAGGGTTTAATTCATGTGAAAGAGTTTTGTTAATAGCTAGTACCAGGATCACTGAAACCACCACTATGCCAAAAAAACTTAAAAGCCAAAATACAGCTGAACTTAGAAAATTGGACTTTATTCTTGCGTTTTTCCATTGGTTTTCTAAATCATCATATTTACCTAAAATCCATTTACTGCAATTATATACTTTGATTTCTTTAAAGCTTGACACAATCTCCTGTATAAAATCCTTAACAAAACCAGACTTTTCGGCTTCCTTTTTTGAGAGAGCTTTTTTCTTAGAGGATATTATTTTTGTGAGAATAGCCATACAAGGAATTAATGGTATAAAGGCTAAGGTAATTTCAGCATCAATCTTAAATAAAAAGTAAAAGGTGAATATTAATGTGGTTAATGACTTGCCAAGCCATGTAATTATATTTATAATTGCTGATACTAATTGACTTATAGCTTCAAATATTCTGGAAACAAATTGAGTTGATTGAATCTTTTCGAACTCCGCCATATCCATTTTAATAGTCTCATCCACAGATTTAACTCTAAGTTCACACTCTAAATTACTTGAAATATACTCCTGAAGATATTTCCCTAAAATGGTTATGGATAAGCTTATTATTCTAATAAAAACATACATAAGAATCACTTTTTTTACAGAATTAATACTTTCTTCTGTACTCAATAAGTTTATTATATCCCCTAATAATTTAGTGGGATATACACTTAAAAATGATCCTAAAACAAAAATCAAAAGTAACCACATAAATAAATTTATATTTTTCTTTAATGAACTCTTGAATAGTGGGGAAGAGTTAATAATTTTTATTATTCTCATAGTTTTCTCCTGTATTTTCCTATAAATATTGTAAACATTAAAACTTTATATGGAATTTTTTCTACTTTTTTACTTAATTAAAGTATAATTTCACTTTTGTGTTTTGTCTAGTATAATATTTCATCAGTTATCAACATTTTTTTATTTACTTTATTGTTTCTCTGTAAAGAAACTACCTTAACCCTTAGTTCTTACCTCTTAGCTCATCAACTCATAACTTTAAATTGAATACAAGCTCATAACTTTCAACTTTAAATTTCCAATTGAATAAGTTTTGTATAAAAAAATATAAATTGGGTAAAATAAAAAGGAGGGAATATATGGTATATGTAGAATTATAAGTAATATACCTTTATATTTAAGTGAAAGCGGGGGAAAAGGATGTATTTACAATTTGAGAATAGTTCTGACAAGCTTATAGTTTATATGATGGGAGAACTAGACCATCACAGTGCTGAAGAGGTTAGAAACAAAATAGATGACAGACTGGATAGGAATGGAATAAAGAATCTTATTCTGGATTTTAGCGGTGTAAGCTTTATGGATAGTTCTGGAATAGGTGTGGTTATCGGGAGATATAAAAAGATAAATTCTAATGGGGGAAAATTTTGTATTACTAATGTAGGTGACGGCGTGAAAAGAGTATTTGAGTTATCCGGTATGTTTAAGATTATTAAATTGTATGATAGTGTTAAAGATGCCATAGATAAAATTTAGTGGGGGGATAAAAATGTACGATAACATGATGAAATTAGAGTTTATGAGCAAATCTCAAAATGAAGGATTTGCAAGAGTTGCTGTGGCTGCATTTGTTTCGCAGCTTGATCCGACAATAGAGGAACTTACTGATGTTAAGACAGCAGTTTCCGAGGCTGTTACAAACTGTATAATTCATGGATATGGAAATGATGAAAAAGGTATAGTTAAAATTGAAGCATTTATAGAAAATAATGAAACAACAATTATTATTGAAGACAATGGTGTGGGAATAGAGAATGTGGAGGTTGCCAGACAGCCTTTATATACTTCCAGACCGGATCTTGAAAGGTCTGGAATGGGTTTTACTGTGATGGAAACTTTTATGGATAATCTTATTATAGAATCTGAAAAGGGAAAAGGAACTAAAATCACAATGAAAAAGATTTTTAAGTCCTTAAGTTAGGTGAAAAATATGAGGGAAGAAGCTGTAAAAAAAGATGTTTATAACTATGATGAAAATATTAAATTAATATTTTCTGCACAAAATGGTGATAAACATGCACTTAATAGGCTGGTTGAAGTTAATTTGCCCTTAGTGTCAGCAATAAGTAAAAAATTTCTTAACAGAGGTTATGAATATGAGGACATATTTCAGATAGGATCTATGGGATTAATCAAGGCAATTAATAATTTTAATTCAGAATTTAATGTAAAGTTTTCAACTTATGCTGTACCAATGATTATGGGTGAAATTAAAAGATTTCTAAGGGACGATGGTATGATAAAGGTAAGCAGAAGTATTAAAAACACAGCTAAAAAGCTTCATTATGATAGGGAGCAGCTTACCAAAGAATTAAATAGAGAACCAACAATAGAAGAGCTGTCAGGTTTTTCTGGAATATCAGCTGAGGACATTGTATTTGCATCGGAATCCATAAATAATCTTCAGTATCTATATGACACTATACATCAGGATGACGGTGCTCCTGTGCTACTTATAGATAAGTTAAGCGAAAACACTGAAGAAAGCGGGGACATGATAGACAAACTAGCCTTAAAAGAGGTATTAAATAATCTTGATGGAAAATCAAGAAAAATAATAATGCTGAGATATTTTAAAGACAAAACCCAGGTTCAGGTAGCAAAAATGCTTGGAATAAGTCAGGTGCAGGTATCAAGAATAGAAAAAAAAGTGCTTAAGACAATGAAACAAAAATTAGAGGGATAGAGTACTCAAAATGATGTACTCTGTTTTTTTGTTTAAAAAATAAAATTATGTATACACTATATTTAGAAAATAAAAAGAGGTGGGTTAATGGATAGCGATGAGTACAAGATAAAAAAGAAATTTAAGAAAATTTCAAAGGAAGCAGAGCCAAAAACAAAAACAGTAAAAAATTGCTTTAATGCTTTTATAGTTGGGGGCCTCATTTGTGATATAGGGCAGTTTTTCAATAATATTTATTTAAATTTCGGTGTACCAAAAGATGATGTTGGCACATATGTGTCTATTACCATGGTATTTTTAGGGGCACTTTTAACAGGAATGGGAATCTATGATAAAATTGCAGATTTTGCAGGAGCAGGTACAGTAGTACCCATAACAGGGTTTTCCAATTCAATAGTATCACCAGCCATGGAATTTAAAAAAGAAGGATTTGTATTTGGAGTTGGTGCAAAAATGTTTACTATAGCCGGTCCTGTACTTGTATATGGAATAAGCTCATCAGTAGTTGTAGGAATAATTTATTTTTTAATTACTAAATTATAAAGCAAGCTTGTATATTGATCAGTTAAGGATGTGAAAATATGAATAAAAGAGTAGGAAAACAAACTTTAAGGCTTGACAGTAATCCTAAGATTATAGCCACTTCAAGTATTGTTGGTCCAAAGGAAGGAGACGGACCATTAAAAAATTATTTTGACACTATATTGCAGGATGATTTAAATGGTAAAGATTCCTTTGAGAAAGCAGAAAGCAATATGCTTTATAATGCAGTTAAAGATAGTATAAATAAAGCTAATTTAAAGGAAAGTGATATTGATTTTTTACTGGCAGGAGATTTACTCAACCAGATTGCTTCCTCCAGCTTTGCTGCAAGAGATATGGATATTCCCTTTATAGGATTGTATGGTGCCTGTTCAACCATGACAGAATCATTAAGTATAGCATCCATACTAATGGATGGAGGCTTTGCTAATTATGTTATAGCTGCAACATCATCTCATTTTTCTTCAGCAGAGAGACAGTTTAGATTTCCATTAGAATTTGGAAGCCAGAGAACGCCTTCAGCACAATGGACTGTAACTGGAGCAGGTGCTATGCTTCTAGGGAAACAAGGTAACTTTCCAGGTATAACATATGTTACCATTGGCAAGGTAAAGGATTATGGCGTAACTGATGCAAATAATATGGGAGGTGCAATGGCTCCAGCTGCAGTGGATACTATTTTAGCTCATTTTCATGATACTGGAAGATCACCTTCGGATTATGATTTAATTGCATCTGGAGATCTAGGCAAGGTTGGCAGGGAAATTACACAAAAACTGCTTATGGAAAAGGGCATAGATGTTTCAAAAGTTTATATAGATTGCGGTGAAGAAATATTTGATAATGAAAGGCAGGGAACAAATTCCGGGGGAAGCGGATGCGGATGCTCTGCAGCAGTTGATTGCGGATATATTTATAAAAATATGTTAAATGGTAAATTTAAAAAGGTGCTATTGATTTCTACTGGCGCACTACTTAGTACCATATCATCATTACAGGGAGAAAGTATACCAGGAATTGCTCATGCAGTAAGTATTGAATTTTAAATTAATAACACAAGGAGATGCTTATTTATGACAGATTACATTATGTCATTTATTGTTGGAGGAATAATATGCGTTATTGCACAAATACTTATGGATAAAACAAAATTTACTCCTGCAAGGATATTAGTAAACTTTGTAACAATTGGAGTATTCCTTGGAGCTTTGAACATATATGATGTGGTGGTAAAGTACGGTAAGGCTGGTGCTACAGTACCACTTCCGGGGTTTGGGTACACCCTTGCAAAAGCTGCAATAAAGGAGGTAAACAGTAAAGGAATAATGGGTGCCTTTACTGGTGGTATAAAAGGAGCTGCCGGAGGGATTACTGCAGCTATAATATTTGGTTATTTAATGGCTATCTTATTTAACCCTAAAACCAAGAAATAAAATAAACCAAAATGCATTGTACATTTTGGCTTATTTTTGCATATTATTTTTTCTTATTATTTATAACACCTGTGGCATCACCAGTGTTATTGCCGTTATTTTGATCTCCAGGAGGATTCACCGGATGGTCAACTGGAGGGTTCACCGGAGGATTTCCAGGAGTTGTACCTGGTGAAGTTTCACCGGTTTTAGCTGGTGGCGCAGGCACTTCTGGTAATGCTGACACTGTATCATCAGTTAAGGATGGCACTACATACTGCTGATCAGAAACTGGATGAATTGGTGTATAATCACGCTTTATAAATACTCTGGATTCAATTAAACCCGATGGTGTTGCTTCAGTAGCAAGTTTACCATTTAGTTTATTTACCTTTGCTTCCACATGTATATCACATAATGAAGTTGGGACTGTACCAGCTATAAACATTTCTGAAATATCCTGTGATCCCCTAGGATCTCTGGCACATAAATCTGTAGGAACTTTTCCTGATTCTTTACATATGGTTGCAGTAACAATTCCATTAGGCATTGCTACATCTTTTGGACTTAAGTCCTTGTGTGCAGATTTCATAATTTTACCCCATATGTCTGCAGCATAGGAACTTGTAATTCCAGTGTCAGAATAGTCATCATTACCTATCCACACTGCAGCTGAATAATAAGGAGTTAATCCACAGAACCATAAATTTTTTGAATCAGTAGATGTACCGGTTTTTCCTCTTACAGGCATAGTTCCAAAGTTTGCACCTGGACCTGTTCCTCCAGGACTAACTGGACCTTTTAATAAATCATAAACTAAATATGCAGCCTGAGGGGATATTACTGATTTTGTCTGAGGCTTGCTCTCAAGAATAACTTTACCGCTTTTATCAACAACCTTTGTATACATTCTTGCATAAGTATAAGTACCGTTATTACCGAAAACACCATATGCCTGAGCCATTGTTAAAGGATTTGTACCTTTGTATTCGCCATTATCCAACTGTCCTAAAGCAATGGCTGATATACTTCCTTCATCTGTTTTATCAATTTGAAGGCCATATTTTTTACCATATTCTACTCCAGTATTAATGCCGATTTCATTTTCCAGTTTTAAAGCATATATATTTACTGATCTCATTATAGCTTCTCTCATGGTTATATAACCAGTAAAGCCTGCTGGGCTGTTTTGGGGGTCATAGTTTGCACCATTATTCATTTTTCGTCCAAGTTCAGGAGTCAATGGGGCATCGTCCAATACAGTGCCAGGAGTAGCCTTTTTTGAATCCAATGCAGGGCTGTAAACTGTAAGAGGCTTAATGCTTGAACCTGGTGCCCTCAGGAAATCATTAGAAGCAGCTCTGTTATATGAACGGGCAGGCTGCTGACCCCTTCCACCTATAATTGCCTTTACTTCACCTGTATGATAATCCATAATTACAGCAGCTGCCTGAGGCTGCACTAGGTTGTTCTTGTTTGTTCTGGTTACAATATTATCTATGGTTGACTGGGTACTATTTTGAATATCCATATCCATTGCTGTGTTAATCTTTAAACCGCCGTACATTAATAATTTGTCTATTTCACTATCTGTATAGTGGTATTGACTTTTTAAATCATTTTTAACCTGGTTTATTGCGGGAATTGAATACCATTCATAATTTAATCTGTTTTTATTTAATGAAGTAATGGACAATCCCAGCTTATTATTTATTAAATCATTAATACATTGATCATACTGCTGTTTTGAGATGTTGCCATTTTCATACATCTTATGTAAAACAGTTTTGGTCCTGTTAACGTAATAAATAGAAGAAGTATTCTTATGTGCTGCCATATCGTCAGCATTCTTTTTTGATACCGCAGATGAATAGAATGAAGAAGGACTTTGAGCAACTCCGGCAATGAAAGCGCATTGTAATAAATTTAAGTCTTTTGCACTTTTATTGAAATATTGATTTGCTGCTGACTCAACTCCATATGCATTTCCACCAACATTAATAGTATTCATATAAGCTTCTAAAATCTGATCTTTGGATAAATGCTTCTCCAATTGTACTGCGAGATACATTTCCTGAAGCTTTCTTTTAATTGTCACTTCATTTGAAAGCACAGTATTTTTTAATAACTGCTGTGTAATAGTAGAAGCACCCTGAACACCAGTCTGTTTTGTTATCTTATTTTTTATATCTATATAAATAACTCCAGTAATACGCTTTATGTCTATTCCGTTATGTTTATAGAATCTTTCATCTTCTATGGATACAAATGCATTTTTTAAATCCTGAGGCATATCCTTATAAGGAATTACAGTTCTGTTTTGATCTGTAGAAACTATATCCATAAACTTTCCATTTGCAGCATAAAGTACAGAAGGTTCATTTAGGGATAATATCTGGTTTACATCAAGCGGCGGAGCTGTTTTAATAATTGCCAGACCAATTCCAACGCCTGCTACAGCACAAAATGATATTAAAATAATAATGATAACTAAAAATATCTTTAAAAATCTAAAACGATGTTTTTTCTTTCTGGTTTTAGCTTTAGCCATTATCTTTCCTCCTTGACACAAAAAAATTGTCAACTTTAAAATATTATATCATATTATCTTTTATATATAAAATAAATTGATAATGCCAATACTTAGCAAAGAATGTATCATGTAATAATACAATACTTATAAATAATATTGTACCATTAATTACCATAATATACATTAATATTATGGCATTTTATTATTTTATTTTACGAATAGTCATATAAATAATATATAACAATATGAGGAAGTGATATTTTATTTCATATAATAAATTAAAATACAAAAAAAGCAAGGCTAATAAAATAGGTTTTGGATTAAAGCTGCTATTATTATTTTTTTTAATTATAATAGTGTTTAATATTTTCATCTATGCCTTTGATAAAATTATTATATCAAATGTGTTAGATGTAGCAGAAAAAGAGGCAAAAGGAAAAGTAAACAACATAGTAAATAATGTAATTTTAAAAGAGTATTCTAAGCAGTTCAATTATGATGAAATAATTAAAGTTGAAAAGGACAATGAGGGGAATATAAATTTATTAAAAGCTGATACATTAAAAATGAATAAAATTGCCTGCGATGTATCTTTGGATGCAGGAGAAGAAATAAGAAAGATGGGATCAATGGGAGTAAAGATACCAATAGGGTACATTTCAAAAAACAATATTCTGGCACAATACGGCCCTAAGATTACAATGAAAGTTCAGCCTGTGGGATATACTGAAACCAAATATTTATCAAAGTTTGAAAGTGCAGGGATAAACCAATGCAGACACAAGATTTATGTGCAGGTTAAGACTAATATAAGAATATTTCTGCCCTTTAGGAATAGAGATATAGAAGTGATAAATGAAGTCCCAATTTCAGAAACCATTATTGTAGGAAAGGTGCCTCAGACTGCAATACAATTTGGTGAAGATAGTAATGGATTTAAGTTAAAAAATTAATGCTGATAACTTAAAAATAAGTTATCAGCAATGTATAAAAGCTATTTTTCTTCCCAATTAAATACATATGGTACATTTCTATAATAATCACCATAATTTAAACCATACCCAACTACAAAAACATCAGGAATGTGGAAGCAGCAATAATCTGGTGTTAGATCTAGTTTTCTTCTTTCAGGCTTATCCAATAAGACGCAGGACTTTACTGATCCGGCTTTAAGAGATTTTACATGATTTATTACAAAATTCATTGTTATGCCTGTATCCACTATATCATCAACAACAAGTACATCGTAACCTTCAATATCATCTGGTATATCATTTATAATTTTAACTTTTCCAGAAGATGTTTCGTTGTCACCATAACTTGAAGTTGTCATAAAACCAATTTTAACTGGAATATTTATGCTTCTTACTAAATCAGCTGCATAAATAAAACTTCCTCTTAGCAGTGATAGAACATATAAATTTTTTCCATTATAGTCTTTTGAAATTTCTGCACCTAATTCTGAAACTCTTGCCTGAATCCGTTCTTTAGTAATAAGTATATTTTCTTTCTTATCCTCCATTAATATGCCTCCACGTATTTATATTTACAATATTGTTATAATAGTATAAAATAATATGAAAGTTGTCAAGTATATTGAAAATTCTACATTTATATAAACATATGAACTTTTAGTTAAAAAACCTATAAATGAAAGTGAGAGAGAATTTATGATAAGTGGAAATACAAGTGGAATTAGAAATACCATTTTAGATAAACTGGAAGATCTATATAATATACAAGTTCCAAAGGATACTATATGCTCTGAGGAAGTAATTAATATTATAAGCTTAATTAGCGGGGAACTTAATAAAGAAATAAGTGTAGCTATAGACAGGAGAGGCAACATTGTTTCAATATCCATAGGAGACAGCAGTACAGTTGAGGTCCCTGTAATCACAGCTAAAGAAAAGAAACTCTGCGGTATAAGGATTGTCCACACACATCCAAATGGTAATCCCAGGCTTTCTGCAGTAGATTTATCTGCTCTTACAAAGCTGAAATTAGACTGCATGGCAGCAGTGGGTGTTAATGATAATAAGCCTGAGTCAATTGTTATGGGATTTTGTGATGTGGAAGAAAATATTCTATCCTATGAAACTACGGCTATATTAACCATAGAACAAGGAATAAATTATAATATTATTAGTAAGATTTCTGAAGTAGAAGATAAGTTTAAGGAATACAATTATATTGATGATGAAACTGAAAGAGCTGTTTTAGTTGGAATTGAAAATCAGGAAAGCATTGATGAACTTGCAGAGCTTGCCAAAACTTGTAATGTAAAGGTTGTAGGAAGCCTTTTGCAAAATAGAAGCAAGATTGATAAAGCCTTTTATATAGGAAGTGGTAAAGTCGATGAGCTTGCATTAAATGCACAGATGTTAAATGCAAATCTGATAATTTTTGATGATGAGCTTACAGCTTCACAGGTTAGAAATCTGGAAGAAAATATAGGGTTAAAGGTTATAGACAGAACAACATTAATATTGGAGATCTTTGCAAGAAGAGCAAGGAGCAAAGAAGCAAAAATACAGGTTGAACTGGCTCAGCTAAAGTATAGACTGCCAAGGCTGTCGGGGCTTGGAACTGTATTGTCAAGAACAGGAGCAGGAATTGGAACAAGAGGCCCTGGAGAAAAGAAATTAGAAATAGATAAAAGGCATATAAGGGATAGAATATATGATTTAAACAGTGAGCTTGAAAAAGTAAAAAGGACAAGAGAAACTCAAAGGATAAGGAGAAATGAATTAACCAAGGTTTCCTTAGTAGGCTACACAAATGCAGGAAAATCCACCTTGAGAAATGCACTTTGTGAAACCTGCTTAAGCAGGGAAGCAGCAGCTAAAGAAAAGGTTTTTGAAGCAGACATGTTATTTGCCACATTAGATACCACCACCAGAGCTATAGTACTTCCAGATAATAGACCAATAACTGTTACTGATACAGTGGGCTTTATCAGAAAACTGCCTCATGATCTGGTTGAAGCATTTAAATCTACATTGGAAGAGGTTATCTATTCAGATTTACTTCTGCATGTTGTGGATGTATCCTCAGAATATTGTATGGAGCAGATAGAGGCAGTGGATGATGTGCTAGATCAGCTGGGTGCTGTAAATAAACCTATTATATTAGTATTAAATAAAATTGATAAAGCTGATGAACAAAATATAAAAATGATAAAAGAAAAATATCCTGAAATGACCATGGTTGAAATTTCTGCTAAGAAAAAAATAAATTTAGATGGACTTTTAAATGTTTTATGTAAGGTTATTCCTAATACTATTAGAAAAACAACATATCTCATACCATACTCCGACCAGTCAGCTGTAGCCTTTCTGCATAGAAATGCAAAGGTTGAAAGTGAGGAATATGCTGAGCAGGGGACCTTAATTACAGCTTTAGTGGACGAAGAGGTATATAACAAATATTCAAAATGGATATTTGAGAAATAGCGGGGGTAAGTATGAAAATTCTAATTAAAAATGCAATGATATTAACTATGGATGAAAATGAAAATATAATTAACAGAGGATATGTACTGATTAATGATAATGTAATAGAACAGGTTTCTTCAGGGGACTTCCAGGGTCAAACCAGTGATTTTACCATTATAGACGGAAAAGGTTATTGTGTAATGCCTGGGCTTATTAATTGCCATACTCATGCTGCAATGACTCTTTTAAGAGGATACGGGGAAGGGCTTCCTTTAATGAGATGGCTCAATGAGAAAATATGGCCAATGGAAGCTAAATTTAAGGAAAAACATATTAAACTAGGCACTGAACTTGCTGTGATAGAAATGTTAAGAAGCGGAACAACTACATTTAATGATATGTATTTCTTGCAGAATATAGTTAAAGAGGCTGCCATTGAATCGGGAATGAGAGCTGTTTTAGGCATAGCGCTTATTGGTGACAAATGGGAAAGTCAGCTGAAAGATGCATGCAATCTGGCTGATACTGTGATTAATGAAAAAAACGATCTTGTTGATACAATGTTTTCACCTCATTCTCCATATACGTTAAATGAAGAAGCTTTAAAAGAAATTTCTTCTGAAGCTAAAAGATATAACAAGGGGATTCATATTCACATATCAGAAACGCAGGATGAAAACAATATTATAAGCAATAAGTACAATATGACCCCATGTGAATTACTTGAAAAATGCGGTATTTTTCAAAACAAAACAGTTGCTGCTCATTGTGTTCATTTAAGCAAAAATGACATGGATATTTTATCAAATTACAAAGTCAGCCCTGTATATAATCCGCAAAGTAATATGAAACTAGCAAGTGGTGTGGCAAAAGCAGGTGAGATGCTTGAAATGGGAATAAATTTATGCTTGGGCACAGATGGTACTTCAAGCAATAATAATTTAAATATGTTTGAAGAAATGGAAACAGGAGCTATGCTGCAGAAACTTTATTATAGAGATGCAACAAAATTCGGCGGAAAAACCATGCTTAAAGTTTCTACTGTTAATGGGGCTAAAGCACTTAATATTAAAAATTTAGGAAGTATAAAAAAAGGTTATAAGGCAGATATGATATTAATAAATTTAAACAAGCCCAATATGATACCACTATATGATATTTACTCAAATATTGTATTTTCTGCTAATGGCAGTGAGGTAGAATATGTTATTATTAATGGTAAAATTATAATGGAAAAAGGCAATTTTGTTAAAATCGATGAAGAAAAAATAAAATATGAATGTAATAAGCTGTGCAGTACAATTGTATAATTGTAATATTTGAAAGGAAATATTCACAATTTTACATTAACTATTGTTTTTAAGTCAAATACTATATATAATAGTATAAAATATAGTAAATGATTTACTTTATTTATCCTTGAGTTTATCATTTCAAGTTTTGTGGGGGGTACTGAAATGGAAAAAACTATTATGCAATATCAAAGGGCTTTTAACAGTATTATTGATAGAATGAAAAACAATGATTGTGTATTAGCAGCTATGGTATTTGGAAGTATGGTTACAGGAGATTTATGGGAAGAGTCTGATATAGATTTATTTGTAGTAATTGATTGTAAACTTATTGAAATTAAGAATATTTATACAGAGGAAAAAAATATACCTGTTCATGTTAAATTAATGAGTAAAAACAGATTTCTTCAATTGTATGAAGAAGATTTAAGAGGAGGATTTATTCATAGGATTTTTGCAGCTTCAAGATTAGTTTTTTCAAAAGATATGGAAATTACCATGAGATATGATAATGGCAGATATTATCCTGATATAGACAGAGAAAGATGGAACATAGTATATTTAGGAAACGTTTTAAAGCAGATTGGGGTGTGTAAAAAATATCTCAGTAATGATGGTGTTTATACTGCATATACTTCTGCTGTAAAATTCATTGAAGAGTTTTCAAAGCTATATGTTAATTCATCTGGATACATGATAAGTAAAGATGCAATGACCATGGCAATGAATCTTAATGACAGCTTCAGAAAATGTGTTGATGAACTGTTCTTCAACAAAATTGATATCAGCAAAGCAATATTAAGTACAATTGATTATATTCAGGAATTTATTGATGATAACATTAGAAACATAAGCAATCTGTTAATTAACTTTATGAGAGAAAAAGACTGTTTCTTAAGTGCAGAGGATGTTAATAATGATAAATTATTTAAAAGTTATGACATTGAAATGGAAGAAGTTTTAAATAGATTATGGGAAAGAAATATAATTAAAAAGGATACAAGAGATTACAAGACATCAGATGGAAAATCAATATTTAAAGAAAATGTATACTTTATTTAAATAATGAATATCAACATGAATAATTATGAACTTAAATTCAATATTTAAGTTCTTTTATTTTTGATGATACCGGGGGGAAGCATGGATAAGTATAGTTTTAGAATATATGATAGTGAAACTCCAAAATATATACAAATATACAAATATATAAAAAAGCAGATTGATTTAAATAACATTGAAGATGGAGAAAAGCTGCCATCTATAAGAGATTTATCTAAATTGCTGAAAGTAAATAATGTTACCATAGTAAGCGCATATAAAAAGCTGCAAAGTGAAGGTTATGCTGCTCAGAAAATGGGAAGCGGAACTTTTGCAAAAAGGAAAGATAGTGCTAAAAGCTTTAAAAGGGAATACTCAGAAACATTTAAATCTATTAATGGAGACGAAATAAAAAAGTATATAGATTTTACAGGTGAAACAGCCTGTGGTGATTTTTTTCCCGTATCAACATTTAAAGAGGTTTTAAATAAAGTTTTAGACAGAGATGGAATAGATGCATTAAGCTATCAGGAAGCATTAGGATACAAAGGCCTTAGAAAAAATATAAATAAGTTTTTCTGGAATAATACTTTAAACATGGATAATATATTAATTGTATCAGGGGCTCAGCAGGGAATTGATATTGTATCAAAGGCATTATTAAATACAAATGATAATATAGTTGTTGAAAAACCCACTTACAGCGGAGCATTAAATGTATTTAAATGGAGAAGAGCTAATATTTTTGAAGTCAATATGGAGAGCGACGGTATAGATGTGGATCAGCTTGAAAGAATTGCAATGAAAAATAATATTAAATGTTTTTATACAATGAGTTACTTCCAAAATCCAACAGGTATCAGCTGCAGCCTTGAGAAAAAAAAGAGAATTATAGAACTTTCAAATATATATGATTTTTATATAATTGAAGATGATTATCTATCAGAACTTATATATGACAAATTTTTAGAATACAGAAGCTTTAAAAGTCTGGATAAATACGATAGAGTAATATACATAAAAAGCTTTTCCAAGATATTTCTTCCAGGTATTAGGATAGGCTATTTAATTTCACCTTCAATATTTAATGAAAGCATTCAGAATTCTAAAATAAATACTGATATTTCCACTTCAAGTCTTATGCAGAGAGCACTGGATCTGTATATAGAAAAAGGATTCTGGAAGGAATATATCAGCAGATTAAATACATTCTATAAAAGTAAATATAACTATACTTATAATTGTCTTATAAATATTTTAAAAGATAAAATCAGTTTCATACCGCCAAGAGGAGGATTGCATTTTTATATTAAAATTTCAGATGAAATCAATATGGATTCTATAGAATTATTTTATAAATGCAGAGAAAATAAAGTATTAATTTCACCGGGAGTACTATTTTATAAAAACAGCAATGAAGGAAAAAAATATTATAGAATGGGATTTACTCAGACTGACAATGAAAAGATTAAAGAGGGCATTGAAATAATCAATAAAATATTACAAGATGTTAATTAAGGAGTAAAGATTTATGAACCTTTTTCACATACACTGGGATAAAATCAATGATATTACAGAAGAGGATATAACTTATTATTTATTTCTTGAAAATAAACCTATTGAGGCTATTTGTAAAATAAGAGGACTGGATATTGAAACTGTAAAATCACACATATTATATGGTAAGATCAAATACGGTACCATAGTTAAAAGTAAAAATGAAAAAGAATTAATTAAGAATATTTCTTTAAAAGCTAAGGAAGAAAAAAGGGAGATTCTGGACACACTCCAGCCAGATAATAAGTTAAAACTAATTGAATATATAAAAACAGGTTATGCAGATATGGGACCAAAGGAAAAAGAAGCTGCTGTGTGGATAATAGGAGAGTTAAAAGCTGATTCATGTTTAAGTATTTTAGATCGTGCCAGTGTACATAAGTTCGTAAACATTAGAAGAATGGCAGTTTCAGCTATGGGTAAAATAGGAGATATGCGGTCAGAGGCTGCATTAATAAGGGCACTTGATGATAGTAATCCCCAGGTAATCACTTATGCTATAAAGGCTCTTATAAATATAAAAAGTTATAATGCAAAGACAAAAATAGAAGAAATATTAAATTCTCCAGATTCAAAGGAATATGTTAAGGAAAAAGCTAAAAGATATATAGAAATCAGCAGTAGAAATTTTAATGCTGAGGACTTATGAATTATTAAAGAAAGCAGTGAGACCATTTGAGTTATTTTACTTTAAGAAATCAATCAAGGGATGAATTTGAGGAAAAGAAATCAATATTTATTGGACAGGCAAAAAGAATTTACAGCGAAGATGAAGCCAGGGAATTTATTGATTCTGTAAGGCAGAGTGAAAAGGAAGCAAGACACAATGTATATGCTTACATAATAGGTGAAAACAAGGGTATTCAAAGATACAGTGATGATGGAGAGCCTCAGGGTACCGGTGGAATTCCTGTGCTGGAAGTAATAAAGAAAAACAATATTACAGATACAGTAGTAGTTGTGACAAGATATTTTGGGGGTATTTTATTAGGTAAGGGCGGTTTGGTAAGAGCATATTCAAAAGCTGCAGCTATGGCAGTGAAAAAAGGTGAAATTGTTGAAAAAGTACTGGGGTGCAGCATAGAAATTACCATTGATTATGATTTACTTGGCAAATTGCAGTATAGCTTTCAGCAAAAGCAGTGGTTCATTGAAAATATTGAATACACCGATAAAGTCATGTTAAACATATATTGTGAGGAAAACAATATTCCATCTGTAGAAAATGAGGTTTACAATATTACAAATGGAAGATGCAATATTGTAAAAAGCGAAAAAGAATACTATTTTAAATTAGGTAACAGATTATATAAAGAACAGCATATATAAACATTTTTCCTATAGTATTGTTAGAGTTTCCCCTTTTTTTAAAAGACTATTTAAATAAAACCTGTGGATAAGTAAATTTAAGATTTAAAACTATCCACAGATTTATAAAATTGCATAAAAAATGAATAAAACAGTCCATTGTTTTGATATAATGAATTTGCGACAAAACAAAAATCAATAGCAGATGGAGATGTTTTATTCATGATTAATTATAGCAAATTATCGTACCAAATAAAAAGAAAATTATTAACTTTTTCAAAAAAAATCTCAATAAATTTATCAAGACCTAATTATAAATTTATTGCACAGATGATTTATGGAATTTCAGAAAGCCAGACTGTGCTTTTAAGTGGCATATCAAGAGCTCTTAAAGAGGATATCTCTTTAAAGAAAACCATTGAAAGACTTTCTAATAACCTTAGAACGTTTGATAAACAAAGTGTTGTAATAAACAACTACATTTCTGAAATAAAACCATACATTAATGACAATACAGTATTTTGCGTTGATGGTTCTGAAATCACAAAACGTAATAGTAAAGTTTTAGAAGCTATGGGCAAGGTACGTGATGGCAGCACAGGTGAAACCAATGTCAATGGATATAATTGTCTTGAAATTGCTGCACTTACAAGTAAGTATAGTATGCCTATATCTGTGTACTCAAAAATGTATTCAAACATTGAAAAAGGCTTTGTAAGTGAGAATGAAGAAACTTTTAAAGGATTAAATTTTATTAGACAAAGTTTTAATAATAAGGGCATTAAAGCTCTTGATAGGGGTTATGATAGCAGAAAGTTTTATGAATACTTTATAGATAATAAAGAAAACTTTGTTATTCGAGCAAAAGGCAATAGAAATGTTATTCATAATGGTAAAGTTATGAATATACTTAAACTTGCAAACAAGTATAAAGGAAAGTTTTCGACTATAGTCACCAATAAAGCTGGTAGGGCTAAAAAATGCAAATTTAGCTTTATACAAATAACATTGCCAGATATACCTGATAAGCCTCTTACACTTGTAGTAATAAGAGGCTTTGGCAAAATACCTATGATGCTTATCAGCAATATTAAGCCTAATGATAAGAAATTAACCTTAGCTATAATTAAGGTTTACATTAAACGTTGGAAGATAGAAGAATATTTCAGATTTAAAAAACAGCAGTTTGATTTTGAAAATATAAGAGTAAGAAGTTTAAATTCAATAAGAACTATGAATTTATTTCTAACCTTAATTATAGGTTTTGCTGCAACACTTTCAGAAAAAAGAGGAGAAAGTGCATTAATCATATGCATTCAAAACATATCTAAGCGTATTTATGATATACCTGATTTTAATTATTATGCATTAGCTGATGGTATTTATGCAGTATTAAAGAAAACGCATACTGGTATTAAAAATTTTATTAAACCGGTTTCCAAAACCAAGACTACACAACAACTAATTATGGCTCAGGTACTAGAATTAGTAGGATAACCTTAATTCAAGATATTAATTTTGGGGAAACTCTAAATAGTATTGAGTTTGATACCATTTTACATGTGTGATATAATTATTTAGGTGTTTTTCAAAAAGGAGGAGATATATCATGTCAGGTCATTCAAAATGGCATAATATTCAGGCAAAAAAAGGTAAGTTAGATGCAAAAAGAGGTAAGATTTTTACTAAAATAGGTAAAGAATTAGCTATAGCTGCAAAAATGGGCGGCTCTAATGTAGATGGTAACAGTAAATTGAGAGATGTAATTGCTAAAGCCAAAGCTAGTAATATGCCTCAGGATACTATTACAAGAGCAATTAAAAAAGGTGCCGGTGAAATGGAAGGAGTAAACTATGAAGAAATAGTTTATGAAGGCTATGGACCATGCAGCGTGGCTGTAGTAGTCAGCGTTTTAACTGATAATAAAAACAGATCAGCAGGAAATGTTAGGTCCTACTTCACAAGATGTGGTGGTAATCTTGGCGCCAACGGATGTGTAGGATGGATGTTCCAGAAAAAGGGCCAGTTAATCATTGAAAGAAAAGACGGAATGGACGAGGATGAATTAATGATGGTGGCACTAGACGCTGGTGCTGATGACTTTGAAGCTTCTGATGAAGTATTCGAAATCTCTACTACTGTGGAGGATTTTGGTTCAGTAAGAGAAAAGCTTGAAAGTGAAGGATATGAGTTCTTATCTGCAGAAATTACAATGATTCCTGACACAACAGTATCACTTGACAATGAATCTGCTGAAAAGGTACAAAAGCTTATAGACAAACTAGAAGACGACGATGACGTTCAGGATGTATACCATAATGGTGATTTCCCTGAGGATTGGGAAGGCTAAGCAGTACCAAGACTTTAAAATGGCTGGATTTAATACTTAATTTATTATAAATACATATAAATTATCAAATGGATTAATATAAATATAGAAAATTAGATCCTATGGATAATGATATATATAAAATCACTCTAAAAGTTGTGAGAAATCAGCTAAATGAGTGATTTTTTATTTTTTATTTATGTATAATTTTTTATGCTTTTGACCATAATATTCCACAGGAGGGATATTATGAAATACAAAAAAATTATTATTATTGCAATTATAGTTTTATTGGCTGGTACTACATTTGGAATCAGCTATTACTGGAGTTTAAATAGATATAAAAATACAGACATTAACAACAGACAGCAGGTAAATAATAAGAATAATGCTGTTTCAGTTCAGGGTAAAAAAGATGAAAAAATTAAGCCAAATTCCAGAATTGTTTTTTTAACCAAATATTTAAACAGCGATTTGGTTAAAACAGACAAAGTTGATACAAGTAATATTTACAGCGGGAAAACCACTTCACAGCTGGAAAAAGTATTTGAAAAAGATGGATATAAATTCAGCAGTATTTCTGGAGATGATGTTACATTTCTTCGTGAACTTGAGAAGTATAAGTATTCACCAAATAAATATGTACTAGGCGTAAAGGATAATACAATTGTAATTTAT
Organism: Clostridium sp. JN-9; assembly: GCF_004103695.1. Taxonomy (NCBI): domain Bacteria; kingdom Bacillati; phylum Bacillota; class Clostridia; order Eubacteriales; family Clostridiaceae; genus Clostridium; species Clostridium sp. JN-9. Next base: position 849,618 of record NZ_CP035280.1, read on the forward strand.
AAAACTGATGAGGATTCAGTACTTCAGGTTGATGAGATTACAAATATAAAGATTGACAGCACAGACTCTAAAAGACTAGAAATAGGAGGACCTGAATTCCAGTATGATACAAAAGAAAATGCTTTGGATGCCAGCTCGGAATACAGATAGCTGGCAGGCAGCCATCTGTATTAAAGAACAAAGATTAAAGAACAAAGATTAAATATTGAGGATTTTCTGCTTTGCAGAAAATCTTAAAATACAATTGATTAGGTCAGCATCATCCGTTGGACGGGTGGTGCTGACTTGTTCCCTTAATATATATTATTAGGGAATCACAAATAGTACGCAAAGGTCTTAATAATACCACAGCCCCTTACAACTTATTTATGTTATCGGTATTTGTTAGTTTACGTACTTTATGTTAATTGGCTGCCTGTCGGCCTAGGATTTTTACAAATCCTTTTTTAGCACCTAATAAAACTGCAATTGGAATCATTTTTAATTATTAAAACATATGATTCACTTAATTAATTGAATTTTTGGTTTTTCTGTAAAGAAAAACTACCTTATTTATTCTTTGTTCTTTATTCTTTAATCTTTAAATTTAGTTTTTTGTTCTTTAATCTTTTTACTTTTCAACATAAAAGGGATTTTGCAGTGCAAAATCCCTTTTATGTTGAATTATGTTTTTTAAAATGTTAAAGTATATATGTTAATTTGAAATGGATGCGGGGGTGAAAGTTTGTACGAATATATAACTGGTATCTATAAGGGTATGAATAAGGATTATATTATTATTGAAAACAATGGAATCGGCTATAGAATTTTTACCTCTGGAAGTACTATTGCAAAAATGCCAAAAATCAACGATGAAATACAGCTTTATTTAGAGCAGATAGTAAGAGAAGATTTCATAGGACTTTATGGATTCTTAACCAGAGATGAATTGAATATGTTTAAGCTTTTGCTGACTATTAATGGTGTTGGAGCAAAGGCAGCATTGTCACTTTTGTCCATAAGTAATGTAGATAAATTAAAATATGCAATTATTTCTGAAGATGAAAAAACTATAGTTAAGGCTCAGGGAATAGGTAAAAAAACTGCTCAAAGAATAATATTGGAATTAAAAGATAAAATAAAGCCTGAAGAATTGTCTAAGCAGATTAATGATGATAATATTGATTTGATAAATGGCAACACTGCAAATGAAGCTAAGGAAGCATTAATAGCCTTGGGTTATAGTGAAAAAGAATCTATAAATGCATTAAATAAGGTTAATTTAAATGATTCTCTGGAAAATATAATCAAGTATTGTTTAAAGTATTTAATGAATTGAAAGGAGTAAATAATGGATGATAGAATAATTACCCCTTTAAGTATAAATGAAGATGAAAGTACTGAATATAGTTTAAGACCTCAAAAATTAAAAGAATATATTGGACAAACAAAAGTAAAAAATAAATTAGATATATTTATTAAAGCTGCAGCAAAAAGGCAGGAAGCATTGGATCATGTATTGTTATATGGTCCTCCTGGACTTGGAAAAACTACTCTTGCAAATATCATTGCCCGGGAAATGGGAGGAAGCCTTAAGATCACATCTGGGCCTGCCATTGAAAGAGCAGGGGATTTAGCTGCAATTTTAACGGGCCTCAATGATTTTGATGTTTTGTTTATTGATGAAATACATAGATTAAACAGGAGTATTGAGGAAATACTATATCCAGCAATGGAAGATTATGCTCTTGATATAGTAATAGGAAAAGGTGCAGCTGCAAAATCCATAAGACTGGATCTGCCAAAGTTTACGTTAATAGGTGCTACCACAAGGGTGGGACTGCTTACTTCTCCATTAAGAGACAGATTTGGTATACTATGTCCTATGGAGTTTTATGATGAAAAACAGCTCAAGGAGATTATAGTAAGGTCAGCTAAAATTTTAAATGTAAAAATTACCGATGAAGCTGCCTATGAAATTGGAAGAAGATCAAGAGGAACTCCAAGAGTTGCAAACAGACTTTTAAAAAGAGTAAGAGATTTTTCAGAGGTAAAGGGCAACGGAGAAATTACCATTGACACAGCAAAGGAAGCCTTGAAATTATTGGATATTGATAAAGAAGGCTTTGATGGAATAGATAATAAAATACTAACTGCAATAGTAGATAACTTTAATGGCGGCCCTGTAGGTCTTGAAACCCTTGCTTATTTTATAGGTGAGGAGCTGGATACAATTCAGGATGTTTATGAACCATATTTGTTGCAAAAGGGATTTATAATAAGAACTCCAAGGGGAAGAGTAGCATCAGATAAAGCGTATGCTCACCTTGGAAGAAAAATTAAAAAAAATAATGATAATACCACACAATGTACATTTCTTAATGAATAGACATTGCTTGTTATAACAAAGGAGAGGAATAAATTTGAAGGTTACTGATTTTGATTTTGATTTACCAAAGAGGCTTATAGCTCAAAGCCCTTATGAAAAAAGAGATGAAGCAAGACTTATGATATTGGATAAGAAAGATGGTAATATACAGCATAAGGTGTTTAAGGATATTATTGATTATTTAAATCCTGGAGACTGCCTTGTATTAAATGATACAAGAGTTATACCTGCAAGACTGATTGGAGAAAAACAAGGTACTGGCGGCAAAATGGAGTTCTTACTTCTGAAAAGAGTAGATAAGGACTGCTGGCAGACACTAGTGAAGCCTGGAAGGAGAGCTCAGATTGGAACAAAGTTCACCTTTGGAAATGGAGAATTAAATGCTGAAGTAACAGATTTAAGTGATGATGGAAGCAGAATAGTAAAATTTCAGTATGAGGGTATTTTTGAAGAAGTACTGGATAAGCTTGGGCAAATGCCTCTGCCCCCATATATAAAGGAAAAGCTTAAAGATAAGGAAATGTATCAGACTGTTTATTCAAAAGAGCAGGGTTCAGCTGCAGCACCAACAGCAGGATTACATTTTACAAAGGAATTATTACATAAAATTGAAGATAAAGGAGTAAGCCTGGCTTTTCTCACACTTCATGTAGGACTTGGAACATTCAGACCAGTGAAAGTAGAAAACATTGAAGAGCATCATATGCATTCAGAATACTATAGAATTGATGAAAAAACTGCAGATTTAATAAATAAAGCAAGGGAAAATGGAAAAAGGGTAATAGCTGTAGGTACAACTTCCTGCAGAACACTTGAAACAATAGGAGATTCAGATGGAAAAGTTAAAGCTTCCAGCGGCTGGACTGATATATTTATTTATCCTGGGTATACTTATAAAGTGGTAGATGCCCTTATAACTAATTTCCATTTACCTCAGTCCACACTTTTAATGCTGGTAAGTGCATTAGCAGGCAGAGAACACATTTTAAATGCATATAAAACTGCAGTAGAAAACAATTATAAATTTTTCAGCTTTGGAGATGCAATGTTTATAAAATAAAGGAGCGTTAACATGTACAAATTACTTAAAAAATGCGGAAAGGCACGCAGAGGAGAGTTTACAACACCCCATGGTGTTATACAGACTCCTGTATTTATGAATGTAGGCACACTAGGTGCAATTAAAGGTGCAGTATCCAGCATGGATTTAAAGGAAATTAACTGCCAGGTGGAGTTATCCAATACATATCACCTTCATTTAAGACCCGGGGATGATGTAATAAAAAAAATGGGCGGATTACATAAGTTTATGAATTGGGATAGACCAATATTAACGGATTCAGGAGGATTTCAGGTCTTTTCCCTAGCTCATATAAGAAAGATAAAAGAAGAAGGAGTATATTTTAATTCTCATATAGATGGAAGAAAGATATTTATGGGACCAGAGGAAAGTATGAGGATTCAAAGCAATATTGGTTCAACTATAGCCATGGCTTTTGATGAATGTATAAAAAATCCTTCTCCAAGAGAATATGTGGAAAAGTCAGTTGCAAGAACAACAAGATGGCTTGAAAGATGTAAAATAGAACTTGATAAGTTAAACTCTATGGATGATACTATAAATAAGAATCAAATGCTGTTTGGCATAAACCAGGGTGGAACTTATGAAGATATCAGAATAGAACATGCAAAAACCATAGCAGCCATGAATTTGGATGGGTATGCCATTGGAGGCCTGGCTGTTGGTGAAAGTCATGAAGAAATGTATAGAATAATAGATGCTGTAGTTCCTCATCTTCCTGAAGATAAACCAATTTATTTAATGGGAGTTGGAATTCCAAGCAACATACTGGAAGCAGTGGATAGAGGAGTGGACTTCTTTGATTGTGTGCTGCCAGCCAGAAATGGAAGGCATGGCCATGTATTTACAAAGGAAGGAAAAATTAATTTATTTAATGCTAAGTTTGAACTGGATGGAAGACCTATAGATGAAGGCTGCCAATGTCCAACCTGCAGAAACTATTCCAGGGCATATATAAGACATTTATTTAAAGCAAAAGAAATGCTGGCTATGAGATTATGCGTTTTACATAATTTGTATTTTTATAATAATCTAATGGCAGAAATAAGAGAAGCTATTGATGGTGATTACTTCCCTGAGTACAAAAAAAACAAGCTGCAGCAGTGGGGGGGAAGAGCATAATAGATGTTAAACATTGAATCACATACAAAATTAAATAAGGAGGTGAGAACATGCAGGGTCAATATGCAACACTAATATCATTAGTAGTAATGATAGGTATATTTTACTTAATTATCTTTGTTCCTGAAAACAAAAGAAAGAAAAAATATAATGCCATGATAAATGCCTTAAAGGTAAATGATGAAATTGTAACTAAAGGCGGAGTCATTGGAAAAATAGTAAATATTCAGGATAAATTTATTATTTTGCAGTCAGGACCAGACAGAACAAGACTTAAAATTGATAAATATGGTGTCTTAAGTGTATCTGCTGAAGGCAGAGAAGAAGTTAAAAAAGAAGAAGTTAAGAAAGAAGAAGTTAAAAAAGAAGAGGCTAAAGAAGAAAAGTAATTTTAAATAAGTTTATATTCATAAAACATCTCCAATCTACATAGATAGTATTGGAGGTGTTTATGTTGGAAAAAAATAAATTTATTTTTATTGCTGAAGGAGTTTTAAGAGGAATTATCCTGACCACTATTCTTTTTTTGGTTTTGGCTTCCATAATGACATTTACAGAGGTAAATAATAGTTTTACATCAGTATTTTATCTTCTCACTACTTTAGTCAGTATTATGTATGGAGCTGTATATTCAGCTAAAAAAATTCAAAGAAAAGGATGGCTTGTTGGATTAGCAATGGCAATTATGTATATGATTATACTATATGCTGTTTCTATTGCGTCAAATAATTCAACAGGCATGGATTCAAGCAGAATAATAAGAACCATACTTGCTTTAGTGGTGGGAACACTGTCTGGCATGTTAGGAATAAATCTATAAAATACTTTATTTTATTACTGCTGTATGTTATAATCAAACGGAAAACTTTATGAATGGAGGAATTTTTATGAAACATATAAAAACAATAAATAGTGCTAACATAAAAGAAAGTTTAAAAAAACCAGGATGCAAGGAATGTGCAAATTCATGCCAATCAGCTTGTAAAACATCCTGCACTGTAGCTAACCTGGCTTGCGAAAACTAATTTATTCATGGGCAGTAACTTTTGTTACTGCTTTAATCTTAATTAGGAGGAAAAGATTTTGGCAGATATACATAAATTTAATCAAGGTGGAGAATACTATGTAATAGATGTAAATTCAGGTAGTGTACATGCTATCGATGAATTAGTTTATGACATTTTAAATGAAGAAGGCATTGAAGAAAAAGATGCTGTAATAAAAAGATTAAATAATAAATACTCCACTTCTGATATTATAGAGGCTTATGATGAAGTTCAACAATTAATAAATGAGGGAATTCTTTATTCCAAAGATTTATATGAACCAATAGGAATAAGAGAAAATAAGGAGCCTGATTATATAAAGGCTTTATGCTTGAATATTGCACACGATTGCAATCTAAGATGCAAATATTGTTTTGCTGATGAGGGTGAATACAAGGGGAAAAGAGAAATTATGACTGCTGAAATCGGCAAGAAGGCTATTGATTTTGTACTTGAAAAATCAGGACCAAGAAAAAATATAGAAATAGATCTTTTTGGCGGGGAACCACTTTTGGCATTTGATACAGTAAAAGAAATCGTGGAATACGCTAAGGTGCAGCAGGTTAAGTATAATAAGAATATAAGATTTACCATGACTACAAATGCAACGCTGTTAAATGATGAGATTATGGAATATTTAGACAAAAACATGGGCAATATAGTATTAAGCATTGATGGCAGAAAAAGCGTAAATGATAATGTAAGAGTAAGACGTGACGGCAGCGGAAGCTATGATGCTATTTTACCTAAAATTAAAAAAATGGTTAATATGAGAGACAAATCAAAGCAGTATTATGCCAGAGGAACCTTTACAAGAGAAAATACGGATTTCTTTGAAGATATTATGCATCTGGCAGACAATGGATTTGATGAAATCTCTGTGGAGCCTGTTGTGCTTCCAGAGGATAATCCATTATCCCTGAGGGAAGAAGACTTACCAAAAATATTTAAGCAATATGACAAATTATATGAAGAAATGTTAAAGAGACACAGGGAAGGCAACAGCTTTAAGTTTTATCATTTTAACATAGACCTGCAGGGAGGACCCTGCGTTTATAAAAGAATCAGCGGATGTGGAGCAGGACACGAATATGTGGCCATTACACCCTCAGGAGATATTTATCCATGTCATCAGTTTGTAGGAAATAAAGATTTTATCCTTGGTAACTTAAATGACCCTGATAAATTAGATAAAACTATAATTAATGAGTTTAAGAACGCTAACGTTTATAATAAACCACAATGTAAAAAGTGCTGGGCAAGATTTTACTGTAGTGGAGGCTGTCAGGCTAATAATTATAATTTTAACGGAGATATGCACATACCATACGAATTGGGATGTAAAATGCAGAAAAAGAGAATTGAATGCGCTATAGCTTTAAAATCCAAGATTATGAGTGAATAGAATGGTATTATTGACTAAATTTAACAAAAGGAATATAATTTCTTTATGTGATGACATAATGATTAAGGGGGTAAACGGATAAAGATGAAAAATAGGAATTCTGGAAAAAGTCTTATATTTTTCGTAATCATGGTACTACTTATCGGATTCTTAGCTTATGCTGGAGCCTATGGTGTAACACTAGGTGATTATAGATTCAAGCCTTTCTCGGAGACTTTGAAAAAGGGATTAGACCTTCAGGGCGGAGTTTCTGTTCTTGAAGAAATTCAGGGAAATAATGTGGATCAAAAGACAATAGACAGAACTATACAGCTGTTATCCTCCAGGGTAAACAAATTAGGAGTAAGCGAAACAGTTGTAACACAAGAGGGTAAAAAAAGAATCAGAATTGAGGTTCCCGGAAAATATGATACTAAAAGTGTAATTGACAGTATTGCAAAAACAGGAGAACTTAAATTTGTGGGACCGGATCAGTCTATAATTTTAACAGGAAAAGATGTTAAAGATGCTACAGCATATGTTGATCAAACTAATAAACCTATAATATCACTTGAATTTAATGATACCGGTAAGACAAAATTTGCAGAAGCTACGCAAAAGTTTTTAGGTAAGCCCATTTCAATATATATGGATAATGATCTGCTTACAAATCCAACTGTTAACAGTGTTATCCCAGATGGAAAGGCAATAATTGAGGGCAGCAAGAACCTTGATGAAGCAAAGAAAAATGCTGATATGATAAAGTCCGGAGCACTTCCAGTAACAGTAAAACCAGTTGAATCCAAATTAGTTGGAGCAACATTAGGAGCAAATGCCCTGCCGCTAAGTATATTGGCTGGAAAAGTTGGTATAGGCATAGTATTATTGTTTATGATTTTATACTACAGAGTGCCGGGATTAATTGCAGATATTGCATTGGTGTTATATGTTGTTTTAGTACTTGGAACTTTTGATGCCATAGGTGCAACATTAACTTTATCAGGCATAGCAGGTTTCCTATTAACAGTTGGTATGGCTGTTGATGCTAATATATTAATCTTTGAGAGAATGAAGGAAGAGTTAAAGAGCGGTAAATCCATAAAATCTTCCATTGATGCAGGATTCCACAGAGCTATGTCTTCAATTTTAGACTCTAACATTACAACAATTATTGCCGGAATAGTTTTATACTATCTGGGATCGGGATCTGTTAAAGGGTTTGCATTAACACTTATGATTGGTGTTGCTTTAAGTATGTTTACAGCAATTACAATTACCAGAACGTTAATAAAACTCGCATCCAACTTTGGAATGTTTAATGCTAAATGGACTATTGGTACATTTGGTGTCCATGACATGAGAAGGAGGCAGGCATAATGTTAAAGATTATAGAAAAAACAAAAATCTGGTTTGCTATTTCCGGAATTATAATTTTAATTGGCATGGTAAGCCTTGCTACCAAAGGACTTGATTATGGACTTGATTTTAAGGGCGGTACAGTTATAGAAATCAATATGAATAAGAGCTTTGATAAAGATCAGGTTGATGAAATAGTTAAGAAATATGCTCCTGACTATCAGTCTAATAAAGTAAATAACACTTCTATTGAGATCAAAAGTGCTAATTTGACAAATGAAGGAATTAACAGCATGGTAAAGGAAATAACTACAACATTTAAAGGAAGTGCTGTTACCAATCAGGAAAATATAGGTGCTTCCATTGGAAAAGAAACAAGAAATAAGGCTTTTCAGGCAGTTATCATAGCTGCTGTAGCCATGCTGATATATGTAGGAATAAGATTTGAATTCAAATTTGGAGTTGCAGCAATTTTGTCATTGGTTCATGATGTTCTTATAATGCTGACAGTTTACTCAGTGTTCCAAATACCTGTGGATTCAATGTTTATAGCAGCTATTCTTACAGTTATAGGATATTCCATTAACGATACTATAGTTGTTTTTGACAGAATAAGAGAAAACCAAAAGTATATGAGAAAATCAAATGTGACAGAACTTGCTGATGCTAGTATTACACAAACTATGACAAGATCCATTAATACTGTATTAACAGTATTAATAACATTGATTTCTGTGTATATATTCGTACCTTCACTTGATAACTTTGCAAAGCCTCTTTTGGTTGGTATTATATCTGGATGTTATTCATCAATATTTATAGCCAGCCCATTCTGGGTAATTTTTAAAAATCATGCTGCAAAGAAAAAATTAGCTATTAGCAAATAAATAATAAAATCCAGAGCATACTAAGTTCTGGATTTTATTATTTAAAAGAAAATCCCTAATAAAGTGTTTGTATTATACGACAATATCAATTATAATATATATGCTTTCGATAAAATTGGAGGATTTTTATTATGGAAAAACATGAGGATAGTTTACAATTTTCCAAATTAAATGGTATGCATAATCCATTTTCTTTAAAAGGCATGAATGATGCCTTAAGAAGAATTGCCAAGGCTGTTAATGAACGGGAAAAAATAGTGATTTACGGGCCTAATAATGTGGATGGCGTTACAGCAGTATCTCTTTTAATACTTGTATTAAGATATCTAAATGCAGATGTAGAATATTATATTTCTGATGCTTTAAATGAAAACAGCGGTATTAATGGAGATGTAATCAAAAATCATATTAAATTTATTGGGACAAAACTCATTATTACTGTGGCATGTGGAATTAATAGCTTTGAAGAGGTAGAGCTATGCAAAAAATTTGGAATGGATATAATAATTACAGATAACCATAAGTGCATAGGTAAAATTCCTGATACCATTGTTATTAATCCAGGTCAGAGTGGATGTAACTATCCTTTTAAGGATTTAACAGGTGCTGGAGTTGCATTTAAGGTTGTTCAGGCTACAGCTGTATACTATCAGATGAAATGTATATCAAAGTATCTTGATTTGGTTATGCTTGGAACCATTTCAACGGGAATCCTTCCAATTGGAGAAAATAAAATAATTGTAGATGAGTGCATATATCATTTAAATTATACTAATAATTATGGACTTAGAGCTTTAATGAAAGTAAATCATATTTCAAAAATAGATTATAATTCAGTTGAACAGTTAACGAAAAGTATTGTTAGTGAAACTTATTTCAAAAAGACCGACAATGCAAGGATCACTGTGGAACTTTTTACAACCAGTAATATGGATAGAGCAGAGCAGATAGCTAAGTATTTAAAAAATGAACTTAAGACAAATAAAATATGCGCCTGCTAACTTTATCACTTGAATTGTTTTGCTATTTTATTATATAATAAAATGTAGGCTAAAAATAACAATATATAGTAAATGCTGGATACGTAGAGGTAGGGGGTATTAAATTGAATTTAAAAGATAAAATCAGAATAATTGAAGGTTTTCCAAAGGAGGGTATCAGCTTTAAGGATGTGACAACTTTATTGCAGGATAAAGATGCCCTTAAATATACAATAGATAAATTAGCAGAACATCTTAAGGATAAAAATATTGATATTGTGGTTGGACCAGAAGCAAGAGGATTTCTATTTGGAGCACCTGTAGCATATGCTATTGGGGCTGGTTTTGCACCTGTCAGAAAAAAAGGTAAACTGCCTTATGATACTATAAACAGTAATTACGATCTTGAATATGGCAGTGATGAATTGGAAATCCACAAGGATGCAGTTAAACCAGGCCAAAGAGTTGCAATAATAGACGATTTACTGGCTACTGGAGGAACTATAAGCACCGTGGCAAAGCTTGTAGAACAAGTTGGCGGTAAGGTTGTTAGTTTTGATTTTGTAATAGAACTTACAGATTTAAAAGGAAGGGATAAATTAGGTAAATATGATGTTTTGTCCCTAATACAGTACAATATATAAAAACTAGTATTTTACTTTACAATTTATTCACAGATAAATTGCATGTTTCAACAAAATATAATATAATGTTATTAAAAAATATTGGCTGGTTTTCTAAACCAGCCTTTGATTTTAGGAGAGAACCTTTATGCTTACCAAATTGATGAAAAAAATTGATATGAATTGCAACAATGTGGATAAACAGCTGATAACCAAGGCTTATAATTTTGCCTATAATGCGCATAAGGAGCAAAAGAGAGAATCTGGAGAACCATATATTATGCACCCCGTAGAGGTGGCATGCATTCTGGCAGAAATGGGCATGGATACAAGTGTCATTGTAGCTGGTTTACTTCATGATGTAATAGAGGATACGGATTATACATATGAGGATATATCCAGAGAATTCGGCGTAGAGGTTGCAAATTTAGTTGAAGGGGTTACAAAACTTGGTAAGATACAGTATAAAACAAAAGAAGAACAGCAGGCGGATAACGTAAGAAAAATGCTGGTAGCTATGGCTAAGGACATTAGAGTTATTTTAATTAAACTGGCAGACAGACTTCATAATATGAGAACATTAAAGTATATGCCAATTGAAAAACAAAAGGAAAAGTCAAAAGAAACACTTGATATTTATGCTCCATTAGCTCATAGATTGGGAATGTCAAAGATTAAATGGGAATTAGAAGATTTAGCATTCAGATATATAAATCCAAATGAATATTATGATTTAGTGAGAAAAATAGCAGAAAAAAGGACAGAAAGAGAGCAGTATATTTCTCAAATAATTGCACAACTTAAGGAAAACCTGGAGAAATCAGGCATAAATTCTGAGATAGACGGCAGACCAAAACATTTTTTCAGCATTTATCGTAAAATGGTAAATAAAAATAAAAGCCTTGAGCAGATATTTGATTTAACTGCTATAAGAATATTAGTTGAAACTGTTAAGGACTGCTATGCAGTATTAGGTATTGTGCATACCATATATAAGCCTATACCAGGAAGATTTAAAGACTATATTGCAATGCCAAAGCCTAATATGTACCAGTCACTGCATTCAACAGTAATTGGGCCTCAGGGAAAACCTTTTGAGATTCAAATAAGAACATTTGAAATGCATAAGACTGCAGAATATGGAATTGCAGCCCACTGGAAGTATAAAGAAGGAATTCCCAATGAAAATGATAATTCAAATTTGGATTCAAAGCTGTCCTGGCTTAGGGAGATTTTGGATTGGCAGGGGGAAACCTCAGATGCATCTGAATTTATGGAAGGACTTAAAATAGACTTATTTTCTGATGAAGTTTTTGTGTTTACTCCTAAAGGTAAAGTTATAAATTTACCTGCTGAAGCCACACCAATTGATTTTGCATATAGAATTCATACGGACATTGGTAATAGATGTGTAGGTGCAAAGGTAAATGGAAAGATGGTACCTTTAGATTATCACCTGCAGACAGGAGAGATCGTTGAGATATTGACATCACAGGCACCAAAGGGGCCAAGTATAGACTGGATGAATATGGCTAAAAGCAATCAGGCAAAGAGCAAAATCAGATCCTGGTTCAAAAAGGCAAAAAGAGAAGAAAATATTGCAAAAGGTAAGGAAATATTAGAAAAGGAAACAAAAAGACAGGGCTATAACTTTGGCGAAATTGCAAAGGGTGATGCATTAAATCAGATATTTAAAAAGTATAATCTCAATACAATGGATGACTTATATGCAGCTGTTGGTACAGGAATTATACTTAGTCCTAATATTGTTTCAAAGTTAAAAGAACAGTTTGTAAATGGAAATAAAACCAATGAAGATGAGTGGAAGGATATTGAGGATCAAATAACAAAGAATACTGCTAAGCACAGTAAGGAGAAAGTTAAGTCTCCCGGAGTAATTGTAAAGGGTGAAAGTAATGTTCTGGTTAGATTCTCAAAGTGCTGTAATCCTGTACCTGGTGATGAAATTATAGGCTACATTACAAGAGGAAGAGGAGTGTCAATTCATAGAAAGGATTGTAAAAATGCAGAAGCACTTCTCCAAAATGAAAATAACAAAATAGTGGAGGTTTCATGGGGTATTCCAAAAGGTGCTGAATATTTAGCGGAAATAGCTATTATTGCTGTGGATAGAGAGGGACTATTATCTGAATCAATGCAGATAATATCCGAAAGCAAAACATTTTTATATGCTGTAAATGCTCATCCAAGCAAAGATGGAATAGCTAATATGGATATTAAACTTAAAATTTCTAATATAGATGACTTAAAAGATGTAATGAAGAAGATTAAAAGGCTTAAGGGCGTAACTGATGTATACAGAAAGAAAAATTAAAGAGGTGTGTTTTTTGAGAGCAGTTGTTCAGAGAGTTAAAAGTTCAACAGTTAAAGTAGACAATAAAGAAATTGGAAGTATAGGAAAAGGGTTCAATGTTTTGCTTGGAATTTCAAAAGAAGACACCAGAGAAGATGCAGTATATTTAAAAGATAAGATTTTAAACCTGAGAGTTTTTGAAGATACAGAAGGAAAGCTTAATAAATCGCTTTTAGAGGTAGGTGGGGAACTTCTTGTAGTTTCCCAATTTACTTTGTATGGAGACTGCAGAAAAGGAAGAAGGCCTAGTTTTATTGAAGCTTTGGGAGGCAATGAAGCAGAAGATCTGTATAATTATTTTGTAAAGATCTGCAGAAAAGACCTTGGAAAAATTCAGACAGGTAAGTTTGGGGCAGATATGATGGTAAATATAGATAATGACGGACCTGTAACTCTGCTTATTGATAGTAAAAAGAATTTTTAAATATTTTAAGGAGTTGAGAATATGATTTTAAAAAGAATACCTGCAGGTGTCTATGCTGCAAATTGTTATATAATTATGGATGAGGCTTCTAAAGAAAGTGCAGTAATTGATCCAGGCGGTGATGAGGATCATATTATAAATGAAATACGAAAGTTAGGAGCAAAAGTAGACATAATACTTTTAACTCATGGTCATGCTGATCATACAGGTGCTGTAGATAAGTTAAAGAAAAAATATAATGTTCCTGCAGCACTTAACAGTAAAGATAAGGAAATGATGATGAATCATGAATTTATGTATGGCAGCATAAATTACGAAATAGAAAAGGATATTAAAGATGGAGACAGATTTACTGTAGGCAGTTTAGAGATAAACTGCGTAGAAACTCCTGGTCACACCCCTGGAGGCGTTTCATTTATTGTGGGAAATACAGCATTTACAGGCGATACCCTTTTCCAGGGCTCCATAGGAAGAACTGATTTTAAAGGGGGAGATCATGATGCAATAATTAGAAGCATAAAGACAAAGCTTTTAACTCTGCCTGAAAATACAATAGTTTATCCTGGACATGGACCAGAAACTACAATAAAATATGAATTGGTAAATAATCCATATTTATAATAATACACATAGGGGAGAAAAATAAATTTTATAATGAAAATAACAATAAAATTAAATGAAGATAAGTATAGATATGATATTTTCCAGATGTTTAACATATTTTATGGATTTAAACACATAGAGTTTTCTCATGAAGATTTTGACTTCTCTATTGATATATCAAATGAAATGGTTAAATGTAAATTTGGATCAATGGAAGAAGATTATAAAATAAATAATCAAAATAAAATTAAGGAAGAAATTAAACTTGCTGTATTTACATTCCTTACAAAAATAACAAAAAAGTCTATGCCATGGGGAACGCTTGTAGGTATAAGACCAAGTAAAATAGCATTAAATCTTATAAGTTCAGGAAAAAGTGACAGGGAGATAATAGATTATTTTTATTCTAACTATAAAACAGCAGAAAATAAAGCAAAACTTTGTATTGATGTAGCTAAAGTTGAAAGGGAAAAGGTAACCTTAGATAATAAGCTTATAAGTATATATATTGGTATGCCATTTTGTCCAACCAGATGTTTATACTGTTCCTTTGCATCCAACTCAATAGCCTCATGCAGCAGATTAGTACCAGAATATCTGGAAGCTTTAATGCTTGAAATAGATAAAGTATCACATTATATTTCTGAAAAAGGACTTAAAATACAATGTGTTTATTTTGGAGGTGGAACACCTACATCAGTTTCGGATCAGCAGTTTAAAATTATTATGAATCACATTTATAACAGCTTCATAAAAGATAACAATGTTTTGGAATTTACTGTTGAATGCGGGAGACCTGACAGTATAACTGAAGATAAGCTTATTACCATGAAAAAGTATAATGTGCACAGAATAAGCATTAACCCTCAAAGCATGAATGATAAAACTTTAAAACTTATTGGCAGGAATCATACTGCAGGAGACACAATTGATAAATTTAATCTGGCAAGAAAACTTGGATTTGATAATATAAATATGGATATAATCGTAGGACTGCCTGGTGAAGGTATAGATGAAATAGAGAGAACATGCAGCAGTGTATATGAATTAAATCCCGATAATATTACAATACATGGATTATCAATTAAAAGAGCATCAAGATTATATGAAGAAATAATTAATAAAAAAAATTACAGCATTGCAGAACATGAAGATCTTATTAAGATGTATAATAGAACTACACTTCTTGCCAGGGACCTTAAAATGAAGCCTTACTATATGTACAGGCAAAAAAATATGGTTGGAAATATGGAGAATATAGGATACTGCAAAGAAGGCAAAGAGGGAATTTACAATATACAGATGATTGAGGATAAACAGACAATAATTGCCTGTGGAGCTGATGCAGTAACTAAGGCTGTATATAGCAGCAGCGGTAAAATAGAAAGGACTACTAATGTTAAAGATTTAAGAGAATACATAAAAAGAGTAGAAGAAATGATAAACAAAAAAATAGAGTTATTAAATAATATATATTAGTTTTAGGAGGTAAAATCATGCTTGTACAAGCGCCAAAAGGGACAAAAGATTTACTGCCGGAGAATTCTTACAAATGGCATTATATTGAGAATATCTGCAGAAACTTAGCTGAAGCATATGGCTGCAGAGAAATCAGAACCCCGGTATTTGAATATACAGAATTATTTCAAAGAGGTGTAGGAGAAACCACCGATGTAGTTCAAAAGGAAATGTATACATTTAATGATAAGGGTGGAAGAAGTATAACATTGAAGCCAGAGGGCACATCACCAGCAGTGAGAGCCTTTGTGGAAAATAGTTTATATAATGAGGTACAGCCAACAAAGATGTACTATTTTACACCTGTTATGAGATATGAAAATGTTCAAAAGGGCAGGCTTAGACAGCATCATCAGTTTGGAGTTGAAGTATTTGGCTCCAGTGAAGCTTCATTGGATGCTGAAGTTATCAGCATTGCTATGGGAGTATATAAGAGGCTTGGCATTAATGACCTGCAGTTAAACATTAACAGTATTGGATGCCCAAAGTGCAGAAAAAAATATAATGAAGCATTAAAGAAATATCTGGAGAAGTATTATGATGAATTATGCAGTACTTGTAAAACAAGATTTGACAAAAACCCAATGAGAATTCTTGACTGCAAAGTACAACATGATAAAGAAATTGTTAAAGATGCTCCAGTTATATTAGATTATATTTGTGATGACTGCAAAGAACATTTTGAAGAGCTTCAAAAGTACCTAAAGATAATGAATATTGATTATAAAGTTGATCCCTTAATAGTGAGAGGGCTTGATTATTACAGCAAAACAGTCTTTGAAATAATTAATAAAGGCATAACATTGTGCGGCGGAGGAAGGTATGATTACCTCATAGAAGAAGTAGGAGGACCATCTATGCCGGCAGTTGGCTTTGGAATGGGAATTGAAAGAGCATTACTGACACTAGAGGAAAATGGAATAGAAATAGCAAAACCAGGTTATATTGATTTATATGTTGGTTCCATGGGACAGGAGTCAAAAGCTGAAGCAGTTAAACTTATATATAAACTGCGTCAGAAATCCATAAGCTGTGAATGCGATCACATGGGAAGAAGCGTTAAAGCTCAAATGAAATATGCAAATAAAATAGGCGCTGCATATACCATTATTTTAGGTGAAGATGAGCTGACTACTAGAAAAGCCAAGCTTAAAGATATGAGTGATGGAAAGCAGATAGATATAAATTTAGATGATGAAATAGCTAATTTAATTAAGAAATAAGTTTGGAGGATAAAAAAATGGGAGAAGCATTAGGCGGATTGAAAAGAACCAACATGTGCGGTGAACTTAGAGAAGAAAATATTGATTCCAAAGTTACTGTTATGGGATGGGTTCAAAGAAAAAGAAATCTTGGAGGTTTGATATTTGTTGATTTAAGAGATAGAACAGGCATTTTGCAGGTTGTATTTGGCGATAAAATTAACAGTGAAGCATTTAAAAAAGCAGATGATATAAGATCTGAATACTGTATTGCAGCTACTGGAGTTATTGTAAAGAGAGAATCACCAAATAAGGATTTACCAACAGGTATGGTGGAATTAAAAGGAGAAAGTATTAAAATACTTTCGGAAAGTGAAACACCACCTATATACATAAAAGAAAATTTAGATGCATCAGAAAATATAAGATTAAAATACAGATATCTGGATTTAAGAAGACCGGATATGCAGAGAATATTTATGATAAGACATAAAACTGCAAAGGTTGTAAGAAACTTCTTAGATGAAAATGGGTTTTTAGAGATAGAAACTCCTATGCTTACAAAGAGTACACCAGAAGGTGCAAGAGACTACCTTGTACCAAGCAGAAATTATCCAGGAATGTTTTATGCACTGCCTCAGTCACCTCAATTATTTAAGCAGCTGCTTATGGTATCTGGTTTTGATAAATATTTTCAGATTGTAAGATGCTTTAGAGATGAAGATTTAAGAGCAAACAGACAGCCGGAATTTACCCAGATAGATATGGAATTGTCTTTTGTGGATGCAGAAGATGTTATGTCTATAAATGAGAAATTAATAAAGAAAGTATTTAAGGAAATTGCCGACGTGGATGTAAAGCTTCCTATAGAAAGAATGCCATACAAAACAGCCATGGAGAAATATGGTTCAGACAAACCTGATCTGAGATTTGGTATGGAAATAAATGATATTAGTGATGTGGTAAAAGACATAGACTTTAATGTTTTCAAATCAGCTATAGATAATGGAGGCTCAGTAAGAGCTATTGTGGCTCCAAATTGCGCAGCCATGGGCAGAAAACAGATAGATAAGCTAGTGGAGTTTGTAAAAACATTTAAAGCAAAGGGACTTGTTTGGATAGCCTGCAGAGACAATGAAATTAAATCATCTGTTTCAAAATTTGTTAATGAGGACCAGACTAAAGCTATAATTAATAAATTAAATGCAAAAAAAGGAGATTTAATACTTATTGCAGCTGGTAAAAATTCAGTTGTATTCCAAAGCCTTGGTGCACTTAGAATTCACATGGCAAAGGAATTAAATCTACTTGAAAATAATAAAGATTTCAGATTTGTCTGGGTAACTGAGTTTCCACTATTATCCTATAATGAAGAAGAAGGAAGATATCAGGCAGAACATCATCCTTTTACAATGCCTATGGATGAGGACATTCAGTATCTGGATAGTGATCCAGGAAGAGTGAGAGCTAAGGCATATGATATAGTTTTAAATGGAGAGGAATTAGGCGGAGGAAGTATAAGAATCCACGATACAAAATTGCAGGAGAAAATGTTTAATGTATTAGGATTTACAAAGGAAAGCGCCTGGGAAAGATTTGGATTCCTCATGGAAGCCTTTAAATTTGGACCACCACCACATGGCGGTTTGGCTTATGGCTTTGACAGAATGATTATGTTCCTGGCAGGTACAGAAAACATTAAGGATGTTATTGCCTTTCCTAAGAATCAAAATGCATTTTGTCCTTTAACAGAGGCTCCAAATGCTGTAGATGAAGCTCAGCTGAGGGATTTAGGCATAAGTACAAAAAAACAAGCTATTAAATAGATTTACATGGAAAACCATGAACTTTTACCAAAATAAATACAATACAAACCTGTTAAAAAGTAGTATAATAAAATAAAGAATAAATTTCCTACTGTGTTCGTGTAATGAGTTAATCTTGACCCAACATTTAAATTAATGGGAATCTTACTCTTCTTGTGGAATGATACTTAAGCACTGCTTATGGCAAAGAAGCAAGAAGGCGATGCCCCCCTGCTAAAGCGGGATCGATAATAACTCACAAAGCGGCATGGTGGGAATTTTACTTTGTAACCCTTTATTTTGTAAAGCTATACAATGGTTATTAGATAAATATGCTTTAAATAAGGGGGAGAAATGAGTAAACATGGTAAAAAATATAATTACTATTTTGGAATACCGCATGCCCATACCTGCTATTCCACAGGGCATGGAACTCCAACAGATGCCTATGAATACGCAAGAGGTAAAAAATTAGACTTCTTAATAGTTACTGATCACTGCAGCAGATTAAACAAAAGCAGCAGTAAAGATCATATTATAAGGTGGAATAAAACAATAAAAGAAGTTGAAGAAATAAATAAAAGACATAAAAGTTTTTTAGCTTTGGCTGGCTTTGAAATATCCATTAAAAAATGCGGAGATTTTAACGTTATAAATACACAACAAATGATTAATAGGAAAGTAAATAATATTAATGAATTTTATTCATGGCTAAGGAATCAAAAGGCTGCAATAGCTTCAATTAATCATCCTGATGACAGTATTAAGAATTTTGAGGATAATGATTCACTTAAAAGTGTTGTTAATTTAATTGAGGTTGGAAATGGATGTGCACCTTATAAATATAATAGAAAAGATAAATATTATTTTAATTTGCTGGACAAGGGATGGAAGATTGGAGCAATAAATGGACAGGACAATCATATAAGAAATTGGGGAGATAGTGATAATTTAACTGTTATTGTTTCTTATAGTTTAAAAAAGAAGGATATAATTGAAGCATTAAAGAGCATGAGAACTTATTCTACAGAGAGCAGAACATTAAAATTAAGCTTTAAATGCAACAATAACTGGATGGGAAGTACACTTGATTTACACAATGATAAATCATTAAATTTTGAAATCAGGGCTTCTGACAGGGTTAACAAAATTAGTGAAATACAAATAATCAGCTGTAACAGCCAAATAGTTAAATCACTGAAATGCAGCGAAGAACACAAGGTTAAATGGAATATAGATTTAAAAAATGATATGAGTAAAAAGTGGTATGTGGTAAAAGTAATTGAAAGCAATTCCAATCAGGCCATAAGTTCGCCAATATTTATTAAATAAATATGCTGTGGATAACATAAATGAATCATTTATGGCATCCATAGCTTTTATTTTTCATTTTTGAGATTTGAAAGTCCATCCAAAACTTCAGATCTTGGAAGATTACCATTTTCCAGAGTAATATTATCCTTTTTAAGTAATCTTTCATAAAACTCAATGCCAAAATTAATTATGGAATCTTTATATTCATCATCATTATAATTAAGCATTTCATAAAGTATATCCTCTGCCTTATCAAAACAGCACTTGTCCTCATAATAAAGCATCATGTTCTCCTGAATTTTATTTGGAAGTTTATAATCTTTTACCTTAGAATATAAGTCTTCAATCTCATTAAGGTATATATCTAATTCTGATGTGTTATCCCAGTGCTGTGATGCTGTAAGATATAAATATAATGATTTACAATGTAGATAAAAGCTTTCATTTTCATCACCATTTCTTAAGTATATGTCTGCTTCCTCATTTAAAAGCTTAGCAGCCATTATACATCTTTCTACATCAAGAATATTATTTACTCTTATTAAGTCCAAAATGTTTTCATCAGAAAGTGAATTAATAAATTTTGCACTTAATCTAAAAATAGATTTAAAGCAATTATCAATAACCAGCAAAGCATCATCGTATAACTGTAAACCAATAAATTTGTCAATTTCCTCTAGGGAAAGAGTAAATTGTTTTATAAGCTCATTAACCAGATTTCTTTTTAACATACAGCCACCTCCTGCAAACAGCCATGAATACATTTATATTTATTTTATTATATAAGTTATATAAAAGCAAATAAACAAAAAACATAAGAAAATGTAGTTTTATTTGTTATAATGAATATAACGCAATTTGAAAGGATAGTAATATATGAATTTAATAACACTGGAAAATATATATAAAAGCTACAGCGATAAAATACTGTTAAATGGGGTATCATTAGGTATAAATGAAGGGGAAAAAATAGGGCTCATAGGCATAAACGGCACAGGTAAATCTACACTATTAAAGATTATTGCCGGTGTTGAACCCTATGACTCAGGAAATATAAATAAGCTTAGCAATTTAACAATAAAGTATTTACCACAAAACTCAGATTATAATGATGAGTTTACTGTTATTGAGCAGATATTCAATGGCAGTTCAGAAGTTATGAGCTTATTAAGGGAATATGAAAAGGCAGTATATAAGATTCAAAAGTCCCCAGAGGACAAAAATATCCAAAGGAAGATATTTAATTTAAACAATAAAATGGATGCTTTGAATGCATGGACTATTGAAAGTGAAGCAAAAACTATTTTAACAAAGCTTGGAATAACAGATTTTAATGCCCCAATTGGAAGCTTATCAGGAGGTCAGAAAAAAAGGATAGCTCTTTGTGAAGCCTTAATAACACCCTGCGATCTGCTCATATTAGATGAGCCAACTAACCATATAGATAATGAAACAGTAGACTGGCTTGAACAGTATTTAAATAAAAGAAAAGGAGCTCTGTTAATGATAACCCATGACAGGTATTTTCTTGACAGAGTTACTAACAGGATTTTGGAGCTTAGCCATGGCAATCTATACAGCTATAGCGGAAACTACAGTATTTTTCTTGAAAAAAAGTTTGAAAGAGAACAGATGGAAAACACTCTTGAAAGAAAAAGAGAAAGTTTACTTAAGAGGGAACTGGACTGGATAAGGAGAGGCGCAAAAGCCAGATCAACTAAACAAAAGGCAAGAATTGAAAGATTTGAAAAGATAAATGATGAACATATTGAAACAGCTGCAGAAAAAATAGAGATTTCTGTTGCAGGCAGCAGACTTGGCAAAAAGGTAATAGAAATTAATGGAATATCCAAATCATATAATGGAGAATTATTAATTGATAATTTCAGCACAATTATTTCTAATGGAGATAATATAGGAATTATAGGGCCAAATGGCTGCGGGAAATCTACACTGCTAAACATAATTACAGGAAACATTAAGCCTGATAAGGGAGAAGTAATTATTGGCCAGACTGTTAAAATGGGTTATTTTTCTCAGGAAGGGAAAGAATTAAATTCAGAACTAAGAGTTATAGAATATATAAAGGAAACTGCAGAATTTATAAAAGATTCTCAGGGTGAGCTTATAAGTGCTTCAAAAATGCTTGAAAAATTTTTGTTTAATGATGAAATGCAGTGGACTCCTATTAATAAACTTTCTGGAGGTGAAAAGAGGAGACTTTATCTTTTGAAAATATTAATGGAAGCACCAAATGTATTACTACTGGATGAACCAACAAATGATTTAGACATTGAGACCTTAAATATATTAGAAGATTATATTGAACATTTTAATGGTACTGTTATTACAGTTTCTCATGACAGATACTTTTTGGATAAAATTACAGACAAGATCATTTCATTTGAGGAAAATGGAAGACTTGTTCAATTTGTAGGAAATTATTTTGAATACATGGATTATAAAGAAAAAAACTATAGTGACACTGAAAATAAAGAAAAAAATATAAAAAAGACTATTACCAAAGAAGATAAAAAGAAAGATAAGCCATTAAAATTTACCTATAAAGAGCAGAAAGAGTATGAAACCATTGAGGATGATATTGGTGAGCTGGAAATAAAAATAAATGAAATTGAAGAAAAAATTAATAATAGCGGCAGTGATTATGAGCTTTTAGAGAAATGTATAAATGAAAAAAATCAGCTGGATAAAAAAATGACTGAATTAATGGAAAGATGGGAATACTTAAGTGAGTTAGATGAGAAAATAAAAAATGAAAATAATATTTAGAATCATGGGGGTAATTTTATGATTTTAATTAAAAATGTGGAAGTATATGCACCAAAGTATGAAGGTATTAAAAGCATTTTAATTGCAAGCGGAAAAATATGCTATATATCTTCTGAAATAGATATACCTGAAAAGAATTTCCCAGAAGTACAAGTGGTGGATGGAAGCGGTCTTAAAGCCATTCCAGGATTAATAGATCTTCATGTACATATAATAGGAGGCGGCGGTGAAGGAGGATATAATACAAGAGCTCCTGAATTAATGCTTTCACAGTTAACAAGCAGCGGTATTACTACTTGTGTAGGCTTGCTTGGAACAGATGGTACAACCAGAAATATGGCTAATTTAATTGCAAAATGCAGAGCACTGGAAATTGAGGGAATTACTACTTATTCATGGACCGGCTGCTATTCTGTGCCCACAAGAACAATAACAGATAGTGCACGAAACGATATTGTATTAGTGGATAAAATAATTGGAGTAGGTGAAGTAGCAGTATCTGACCATAGAGGAAGCCATCCATCAGAGCAGGACTTAATTCATCTTGCCAGTGAAGCAAGAGTTGGGGGAATGCTTTCAGGCAAATGCGGAATACTGCATATGCATTTAGGAGATGGGAAAAAAGGACTTACCCCTATAACTGATTTAGTTGAAACATATGATATGCCAATGTCAAATTTACTGCCAACTCATATAAATAGAAATCAAAGGGTATATAAGCAGTCCATTGAGTATGCTAAAAATGGAGGATTTATTGATATAACTACAGGTATCAGAAATGAAGGCGATGATGCTGTAGACCCTAATGAGGCATATAAAACTATGCTGAGCAATGGAATTTCTCCATATCATATAACTATGAGTTCAGATTCCGGGGGAAGTATGCCTATATTTGATGAAAAAGGGAACTTAACAAAACTTACAGTGGGTTCTCCAGAAACAGATCTTCAGTGTATTAAAGATTGTGTAAACAGTGGCATAGCATTGGAGCAGGCTATTATACCTTTAACAGAATCTCCTGCTGAACTACTAAAATTTAAAAATAAGGGAAAGCTTAAAGAAAATTATGATGCAGATATACTATTATTAGATGACAAGCTGAATATTAATACAGTCATTGCAAAAGGTAAATTAATGGTTAAAGATTATAAGGTTCAAGTACGTGGAACCTTTGAACAATAAAACACACCGGTATCATTTAATAAAGTGATACCGGCTTTTTATTAATTTTCTTTGTATTGCAGCTGATAAAGATCGTAATATAAACCTCTTTTTTTAATAAGCTCATTGTGGCTGCCTATCTCTCTTATTCTGCCCTTATGAAGAACAATTATTTTATCAGAATTTTTTATTGTGGACAATCTATGAGCTACTACTAATGTGGTTCTTCCTTTAGTTATTTTTTCAAGGGCATTTTGTATTAAACTCTCAGTTTCTGTATCTATATTAGCTGTTGCCTCGTCAAGCACAAGTATTGGAGGATTAAATGCAATTGCTCTGGCAAAGGCAATAAGCTGCCTCTCTCCCTGAGAAAATGTAGACCCTCTTTCATTAACATGTGAATCATATTTATATGGAAGCTTTTCAATGAAGCTGTCTGCATTTACATATTTACAAGCTTTGATTATATCTTCATCTGATATGTTTTTATTATTTAATCTTACATTGCTTTTGATGTCTCCTGTAAATAGGAACACATCCTGTAAAACAGAGGATAAATTACTTCTAAGTACATATTTATCAATATCCTTTATATTAATTCCGTCAATTAATATTTCACCTTTTTGAATATCATACAATCTCCCCAGTAGGCTTATTATTGAGGTTTTACCTGCTCCAGTTGCTCCAACAAAGGCTGCCTTTTCTCCAGGTGCAATCTTGAAGCTTACATCTTTTAGTACCCATTCTCCAGGAATGTATGCAAACCAAACATGTTTAAATTCAATTTCTCCTTTGAAACGTTTATTCACGTGCACCTTTGGGTTATTAACTATAGTTTCATTATTATCCATAAGCATAAATATTCTTTCAGAAGCTGCCATGGAAGACTGAAGTATATCGTACTTTTCTGTTAAGTCGAATATAGGCTGAAAAAATTGCATGAGATAGCTTATAAATGCAAATAAAACCCCAATGGATAATGTTCCCTCAAAAACTTTTAATCCTCCAAACCATAGAAGGCATGAAAGGGTTAAAGTAGAAATTAAATCAATAGCAGGTCTAAATACAGCAAATACAGTTAACTGACTCATAGAGGCCTTAAAATATGATTTATTTATATTGTCGAACTCCCTGAATTTTTTGTTTTCCTTGTTGTATATCTGAACTGTCTTTATACCAGAAATATTTTCTGATAAAGAGGAATTAATTTTTGCAAGCTTTGTTCTTACCTGTCTGTATGCATCTCTGTCATATTTTTTAAATATAACTGCAGCAGCAATTACAAAAGGAAGAGAGCAGAGAACAATTAAGGCCAATTTTACATTAAGTAAGAACATTACTATTAAAATACCACTAAGTAAAAACACATCTTTAAATAAATTTACCAGTACACCTGTATACATATCATTTAAGGTTTCAGTATCATTAGTTACCCTTGTTACTAATCTGCCAACTGGGTTTTTATCAAAGAATGATAATGATAAACTTTCAATATGATTAAAAAGCTTCTGCCTGATTTCATAAATAATTTTCTGCCCTGTATACTGTAAAATATATATTTGAATGTAATTTAATATAAATGTAAGACATGACAAAATCAAAATATATACAGCAGTTCTAATTACTCCTGATGCATCATCTTTTCTTATAATTTTTAACTCATTTATGCTGAGCTTGTATGCATTTGAAGTTGTATTTTGCTGAGTGTAAATACCGTTAACAATAGAAAATGGCTTGTTATCAATATTTTTACCTTGAATTACATAATAGCCCTTATCATAATATACTATTGATGCAGGCATTCCACTGGAAACTGATCCTTCAGCTAAATATTTATCTCCAATTTTTATGCTGTTTTCCTGAGGCTTTTCAAACAATGTATATGGTCTCTTGTACCCGTTAATATTATTATCAATGGCATTTTTTATTAAATAAGGTCTTGTTAGATCAAAGCATGTTGTAATCAACATTAGAAAAATAACCAGTAAAATATACATGGAAAAAGGTTTTGCAAATTTTAGAAGCCTTCTCATTAATTTTGAATCATATTCTTTAACCAGGGCTTCCTCTTCATTAAAATTTTCACTCATACTATATCACCTTCTTCTGCTATTTTCTCTTCTAATAGCTGTTTTTCATATATGTCGTAATACAGTCCCTTTAGATCCAATAATTCTTCATGGGTTCCAAGTTCTTTAATTTCACCTTCGTCCAGTACTGCTATTAAATTACTGTCCTTTACTGCAGAAATTCTATGAGAAATTATCAAAGAAGTTTTTTCACTCATAATTCTTTTCAGGTTTCCTAGTATTTTGACTTCAGTTTTAGCATCAACAGCAGAAAGACAATCATCAAATATAAGTATTTCAGGATCTTTAATAAGTGCTCTTGCAATAGAAATACGCTGCTTCTGCCCTCCTGATAAAGTTACGCCTCTTTCGCCAACAACCTGATTATAACCTTCAGGGAATTCTATAATGTCATCATAAATGTCGGCATTTTTTGAAGCTTCTTCTATTTTGTCCATATTGAAATCTTCGCAGGGTAAATTTATATTTTCTGCAATTGAAGTAGAAAATAAAAAAGCATCCTGGGAAACAAAACCTATATTTTCTCTAAGTGTTTTTAATGGAATCTTATTTATATCCAGTCCATTAAAGCTAATTTTGCCAGGCTCCACATTATAAAGCCTGAGCAGTAAGTTTACCAAGGTGGTTTTTCCGCTTCCAGTCCTGCCTATAATACCAAGAGTACTTCCCTTGGGTATTTTTAGATTTATATTTTTTAATGCAGGTACACTGCTTTTTTCGTAATAAAATGTTAAATCTTTTATTTCTATATCACCCTGAAGAGAAGCGAAATTGTAAGCATCACAATCAAGAATTTCCGGTTTTTCGGAAAGCACCTTTTCAATTCTTTCAAGTGAAGCAAAGCCCCTTTGAATAATATTAATTACCCAGCCAATTGCCATCATTGGCCAAACTAAATTACCAAGATACATATTAAATGAAATAAAATCACCAAGAGATATTTGTCCATAAATTACGGATATCCCTCCTATTCCAATTAAGAGAACAAAGCTTAGTGATGCAACAAATTCGATTAATGGAGAAAACAACCCCCATACTTTTATAAAGTCCATATTTGCATCAAAGTATTTTTGATTTTCTTTTGTAAACCTTTTACATTCCTCGGCTTCCTGAACAAAGGATTTAATTACTCTTATGCCTGAAAAATTTTCCTGAACCATATCTGTGAGCTTTGAAAAATTCTCCTGAACTCTCATAAATTTTTTATGAATGCTGCCGCCGAATTTAAGAGCTATAAGAGAAATAAATGGCAGAGGAATAAGAGACAGCAAAGTTAATTTTACATTTATAGTAAGCATTATTATAAGAGTAGCTATGGAAAGTACAATAGAATCTGTCATCATTATTACCCCGGGACCAAGAGCCATCCTCACTGCATTTAAATCATTAGTAGCAAGAGCCATTAAATCGCCGGTTTTATTTTTATTAAAGAAATTTAATGAAAGCTTCTGCAGGTGAGTAAAAAAGATATTTCTCATGTCATATTCAACATATCTGGATGTGCCAACTATAAATATTCTCCAGACAAATCTTCCAACTGCCATAAGAACAGCTACTACTATTATCAAGATTATGTATTTCATCAATAGCTTTGGAGTAGCAGTTCCCCTTGAAATGTTATCTGTAATGAAACCTATTAATTTTGCCGGGACAAGCTGTAAAAGATCAACAGAAATTAAAAAGATAAGCCCAATTAAGTATCTTTTCCTATATTTATTGGTGTATTTAAATAAAGATCTGATTTTATTCATTAGCGCACCCCCCAATCATATACACCTTATATTATATATTTTATTTTGAATATTTACCAATACAAAAAATATATGGAAATGTTACAAAAAGTATTTAGTATCATATTATACAAATTTTAATAAAATGTATTATAGAAATTTTAAAGGGTGATGGTTTGAATAGAAAATTAGTAGTTTTTTTATGTGCTATTTTATTTTTAATTCCTTTATATGCATTAGGCTGCAATATTAAGGATGTAAATAAGGAGAGCAAAATAATTACATCTGATAAAGGCAGTAATAATAGTCCAGTCTTGGATCAGAATATAATCAATAATACTGATACAAATAACATTAGCAATAATTCAGGTATTGAAGAAGAAAAGAAAATTGAAATTTATAAAAAAGGAGACAAAGGAGATAATATTAAAACAATACAGCAAAAACTGAATAAATTTGGCTATGATCTTTATTGTGATGGAGAATTTGGCGAAAAAACCTATTATGCAGTTATTGATTTTCAGAATAGAAATAGAATAATGGCAGATGGTGCAGTGGGAGATGAAACTTTAAAAAAATTAGAACTAGAACCTACTTCAAAAACTATGTACGTAAAGCCCAGCATAGACGAAAACGCAGTACCTGTATCAAATATGAAAAGCTCCCTGGAAAATTTTTTTAACAGTAAAAACTTTAACAGTAATACTGATTATTATATATGGGTTGATATAAACAATCAAAGGGTAAATATATTTGCTGGCTATAATAAAAGCTGGAAGCTTATAAAATCTGTACAGTGTGCATCAGGCAAAGAATCTACACCTACAGTAAAAGGGTATTTTGCTGTACAGGGAAAAGGAAATATGTTTAGAGTTGATAAAAATACAATCTGCAAATATTATACTCAATTTTATGGCAACTATTTGTTTCACAGTGTTTTATTAGACAATAATGGAAACATAAAGGCAGGAACACTTGGAACAAGACTTTCTCATGGATGTGTACGATTATCCATTCAGGACGCAAAATATATTTATGATTATATCCCAATTGGTACAGCAGTATGGATTAATTAATTTTTCAGAATAACACATCTTTCTCAGGGAAAACTATTCATGAGAAAGGAGTGTTTTTTATGGGTAAAAAATCAAAACATGAAGATGTTGATTTTGGTGATCTGCCAAGTAATTACCTTATAAATCTGGGGAAGGAAGAGTTTGTAAGAAAAGGTATACACAGTGAAAAAGACATAGCTTATTCTAAAATAGATAATACAAAAGTTTATAAATAGAGGAAAGGTGATTAAATGTATATTAGAGTTAGAAATGAGAGTAAACAAAGCAAAAATCCTAATTCCGAAAAGCTTCAATCCAGAAGTGCTGAATATAAGGCAATTCACAAATCTGAAGAAAAAAGTGGAAAAGAAAAATTTAAAGAATAAAAAAGAAGGAGAAATACATTATGATAAGTAAAAGTGATGATAATATTGAAATTGCAAGAAAAATGATACTGGATGGAGAACCCTTTGATGTAATTATGGAAAGAACCAAGCTAAGAGAGAAAGATTTAAAAAGAATAAGACAAGAAATTGCAGAACATTTTTAACAAGGCTGTAAATACAACAGGAGGGCGATTAGTAAAAGGTGTCCCTGAAACATGGGACATTTTTTGTGCCTAAAACTTTTTATTCAGCATATATACTTATTAAGGATAAAAATTAAGGAGATGATGAAATTGAAATATGGGATAGATATTGGACATAATAATCAATTTGACATAGGTGCTTTTGGATATAAAAATGAGGACTGCCTTTCTAAGGATGTTGGTGAAAAAGTTATAAGCAAACTTACCGCTTTAGGGTATATAACAATAAACTGCTGTCCTAAAAGTGCAGTGAGTCTAAATGATTCACTTTTTCAAAGAGTTAAAACCGCTAATGAAAATAGTGTGGATGTATTTGTGTCAATTCACTTTAATGCCGGTGGAGGAACCGGTACAGAGGCTTATGCAGTTTCTTCAGCTGGAGCAGAAATTGCAGAAGGAGTTGTAAGAGAAATATCCTCTCTGGGATATAATAATAGGGGAGTTAAGGATGGCAGCAGCCTTTATGTCATCAGGAACACCAATGCCCCTGCTGTATTAATTGAATGTGCTTTTGTAGACTCAAAGCATGATATGAATATCTTTAATAGTGAAAATATTGCTTCTGCCATTGTAAAAGGACTCACTGAACAAAACTTATATCACGGTAATACTTTGAAATCAAGGACAGATGCAGAAAAAGTCAGCACAAAAACAAAGGTGGCACCCAGTAACAATATAATAAAGGTTCAGAACACTTTAAACAGATTACAAATAAGAGATTCTAATGGCAGAAGTTTAATAGAGGATGGAATTTTAGGCATAAATACAATGTCAGCATTAAAGCTTTTTCAAGGTATAGCCGGCATAAACAAAACTGAAGCAGCGGACAAATCAACATTAAATGCATTCCATGCAATTTTAAATAAACCACTATTAGAAGCAGGTACTTATAATCCAATACCAGTCAGGTATCTGCAGTGGAGAATTGGGGTTCACATTGATGGAAGCTTTGGAAGTATAACTACTCAAGGCTTATATAGATTTCAGAGAAGAAATTCTCTTATAATGGATGGAGTAGCAGGCCCAAAAACCTGGAAGATATTAATTGGATAATTATCATTTATCGACACTTTTGTATATATTGTTTACCAAAAATTGTCCTTATGATATAATAATTCTAAATGTAGAAAACAGGAGTGAATTTGTATGATTGCATGGAAAGATGATTTTTTAGTTGGTATAGATGAAATAGATAAACAGCATAAGAAACTATTTTCTATTGCCAATGAGGCCTATGAACTGTTAAATAACGACTTTTATGTAGACAAGTATGACAAAATAATTTCTATTATTGAGGAGCTAAAGGATTATACAGTATTTCATTTCACATTTGAAGAAGAATATATGATGAAGATAAAATACAAGAAATTCTTCCCACAGAAAATACAGCATGAAAGTTTTATAAAAAAGATTAATGAAATAAATTTAAATGATATTGATTCAAATCAAGACAAAGCATTATTAGAACTTTTGGACTTTATTATTAACTGGATAAGTAATCACATTTTAATTATGGACAAGCAAATAGGAAAATAAATCTGCAGATATTTTAATGTGTAACTTAAATAATTGGAGATAATAGAGAATATATGAGCTGGAGGTGAATGGTAATGTCACAATGTGGGAAAGACTGTTTTAAATGTACAGGAAAGTACTGCGTATCCAAGGTTTATATATTTTCAACATTAAAACCTGAGGCTTTTCAGAAGATATCAGAAATAATTGTTACAAAAAGATATAGAAAAGGGCAGGTTATATTTTTTGAAGGTGATGTTGAAGATAAACTATATATAGTGAATGTGGGAAAAATAAAAATTTACAAGTATAACAAAGATGGACGTGAACAGATTTTATATATATTATCCGAGGGTCAATTCATTGGAGATATGAGCTTATTAAAAAAGGAAAATTTTCAGTTTAATGCTGAAGCTCTTGAAGATACTTTGATATGTACTATTGCCAAGGATGATTTTGATAAAATAATTACCAGGAATCCTGAAATAACTTTAAAAATTCTCGAAGTTCTTCATGACAGGCTTATTAGTCTTGAGGATCTTATTCAAAATCTAAGTACAAAGGATGTAGAAGTTAGAATTGCTTCTATGCTTTTAAACCTTGCTAAAGATTTTGGAGTAGAAAGTGAACATGGAATAATTATTAATCTTCCTTTAAATAGAGAAGAGATGGCTAACTATGTAGGGGTCACCAGGGAAACTATGAGCAGGAAACTTACTTCCCTTCAGGATGAAAATGTAATTGAATTAGTAGGAAATAAGAAAATTATTATAAAAGATAAAACGTATTTAAAAGATATAAACAGTTAAAGGCTGCCTTAAAATAAATTAAGACAGCCGCATTTTAGGAAATAAATTCTGCTGCTATTTTTCCTGCATTCACTGCAGCAGTTTTTTCTGCTTCTCCATAGAAGTTAACTCTAAGAGGAAGGCGTATGCTATTTGTACCTGTAGAATTAATGATTTTAGCAGAATCCAAAAGCTTTATATTACTTCTTTTTAAGTAATCATTTATTAACTCTATGGATTCACCGCTCCAGCCATAGGATCCAAAAGCAAAACCATATTTATCTGAAAGATCCATTTTAACTATTTCCTTTATATAATCTTCAATATTTCCTACCATGTCACCAAACTTAGTGGAACTTCCTATGATAATCATATTACTTTCAGCCACCATTTCTTTTACAGTATCAATGGAGGAACTCTTTACATTTACAATTGTAGCTGTTATGCCTGAATCAGTAAGTCCTTTATAAATATCATTTGCTGCCTTTCCTGTATTGCCAGTCATGGAGCTGAAAATAATAAGGGCTTTTTTATCTGAAGTATCTTTTAAACTCATCTTATCATATAGATCAATGAACTTTTTAGCATTGTCTCTTAATATATATCCATGGGATGGTGCTATAGTATTTATTTCTATATCCTTTATCTTATCAAGCATTTTTCTTACATAAGGTCTGTGAGGTGCCATAATAAGATCATAGTAAACTTTGAAGTCTTCAGTTATATCCTCCGGTGCAAGATCATTAAATAATTGCTGAGTAGCTATATGAGTACTAAATATATCGCAGGGATAAAGTATCTTATCTTCTACACAATAGGTTATCATTGTTTCCTCTGTATGAAGATATGGAGTTTCAAAGAATTTTAAAGTCTTCCCGCCAATATCCAAAGTTTCTCCATCTTTGATTATATGATAATCCCTTCCTTGAAGTTTATACATGCCATTAAGAAGTTTTCTTGCTTTTTCAGTAGTAACAATCACAGCATTTTTTGCCTTATTTAAAAGTGCAGGAAGTGCACCTGAATGGTCAGGCTCTACATGATTTACTACTATATATCGTAAAGTATTTAAGTCAAATACTTCTGAAAGTTTTTTTACAAATTCAACTCCAAAAGAAATATCTACAGTATCGATTAATGTAGGCTTTTCAGTTTCTAAAAGATATGAATTATAGGTTGTTCCCCTTTGTAATATTAATCTATGAAATGGGACAGGCCTATCATCTACTTTACCAACCCAGAAAGAATTCTTAGCAATTTCTATTTTATTATTCATAATTTTTTACCTCCATAATTTTTCGTTCTATTATTTTCCCTATTTACCGGGAGTGAAAGGACAATATCCTATTTTGTCACATTTACTTTTCATCTCTGCCCACAGTTCTTTATCATCTAATGTATCAATAGCTGTAGGGTATAAAATATAGTTTTCTTTATAAATGTGGTCCCTGAGATGAAATACGATATACTTAGATAATTCATCTACCTTTGTTTTATACTCATTGAAATCCATTATTTCAACATTATTTGCTGTTTCTTTAAGAAGTCTCTTTCTTTTTCTTAAATCATCATGTTCCATTCTCATGATTCGTGTAGGACCAGTGATGTTTCTTTTTTCAAGTTCTGGGAATAGCACATCCTCTTCACGTTTATGATGTTTTTCAGCATTTAAGATATTGTTTGCCAAATGCTCTAATTTTATAAATAAGTCAGTGTTTTCATTGCGGTTTTTTAGATTTTGAATTTGAAGATTTACTGATTCAAGTTCAGTTAAAAATTCTTTTATCTTCTCATGTTCAATTAATAGAGTATCCAGCATGTGCCCAGGCTCAATCTTCCTTTTAAGTTTTACTAATTCATCACTTAGAACTTCCATATGGATGTCACAAAGGTTTCTCAAATCCTGAGGATTCATACCCTGTTCAATTAGACGCTGCTCTGCCACAGATAATTCTACGGGATCTATGTCTGCTACTATATTCAAAGCTTCTTTTCTTGATTCTTCCGTTACACCTTCATTAAGTTTCCTAAGAACAGTTGTCAGCTTATTAATTCTTTCTTCATCAATTAATTGCATAAATAATACCTCCTTGTATTTTCTAAGCTTATTTAATTTATGCTTTGATTTTACTACCCAAGGTTATTGTTTTATGTGATTTAAATCAAATTTTACAGTCTTATATATAATTAAATATAAAAATAAAAGCACTTTGAAAAATTATTTCAAAGTGCTTTTATTCATTCATATAATTTGGTGCCGCTGATCGGAGTCGAACCGATACGATATTGCTACCGCGGGATTTTGAGTCCCGTGCGTCTGCCAATTCCGCCGGATATAGCAGAAAATGGGCGGTCTGATAATCTGCCTTATCTTTCCACACAATATTCTGCGGTAGACTATCTATTTTTTAATAGATAAGCGTCGGACTCTTTTTTAGGATAAATCGGATATTTTTTAAAGAAGAAAGGAGAATTTTTTAACGGCTTGATAATGAATAATACGATGTAAATAAAATTAATTATTGGAGTAGATAAAAAATGATTAACGAAAAAGAGAGAAAAAGTTTTGATGAAATTGAAAAGAATCTGATTACGGCTAAAAAAATGAATGGGACATTACAGGACATAATAGATATGGCTAATAATTTAAATAATCCAGCAGACTTTGGCGTAAATGTTGCATACATACTAGAAAGAGACGGATTAATAGATAAGGCTGTAAGAGATATAGTAGCTGGTATAGCTTAAAATGCAGACAATAACAGATTTTGCAATAAAAAGGAATAGCCGTAATCGGATCGGGCAAAATTGGAATCTAGCAATAGAAAGTTTTATAAATCACTGCATTGCAAAAAATCTAAAAGAGGTAACCGTAGAATGGTATAAAGATAATTTAGAAAATTATTTTTACAGGGATTTTATAGTTCCACAAAAAATATCCGCCCCAAATCAAATTGCAAATACCGATGTTGAATTGTATGCAATGATGATGCGCAAGAAAAAATTGAAGGTCGGCACAATAAATGTTAGATTGAGGGCATTGAGAACATTTATCAATTACCTAAAGGAAGAAGAATATATAGAACAGAATGTTAAAGTAAAACTAGTAAAACAAGATAAGCCCATAATAAAAACTTTTTCAGAGGAACAAATGAAAAGGCTAATAGAAAAACCAAAAATTGATAAAAATATGAGCTTCGCAACATTTCGGGATTATACATTAATAGCATTTTTAGCAGGAACAGGAGTGCGACTCGGAACACTTAAAGAGATTAAAGTGAGAGACGTAGACTTTGTAACAAGAGAAATAAGACTTAACCATACAAAAAACAGAACAGAATATGTAATACCATTATCAAACAGCCTTGCAAAAATTCTTCAGGAATATTTAAAAATCAGAGGAGGTGAAGCCGAAGATTACTTATTTTGTAATAGTTATGGGGAAATGATTAAAGACAGAACCATACAAGATAGAATAAAATTGTACTGCTATAACTGTCTAGGAAAAGAGGCAGAGGGGCTACGTTGTAGTCCCCATGATTTTAGGCACTTTTTTGCTATACAGTTTATAAGAAATGGCGGGGATATACTTACGCTCCAAAAATTGCTCGGGCATAAAACCTTGGAAATGACTAGGCGGTATGTAAATCTACTTAATGCTGATGTTAAAAAGAAATTTGCAGAATATAGTCCGCTAGATTCTTTAGCTACAATAAAATCTATTGGAAGGAAGGCTATAAAAATAAAAAGATAATGTATATAAGGCACTTGTTTTGGTACGGTGCCTTATACTATTTCTTGTGTGAAGCTAGGCATTTAAAACTACTTGCAACTATGTATATGTAAAAAAGAGATATGATAACTACTTTTAACGAGGCAGGAAAGGTTAGGTTGTTTAGCTTTATGATGTGTACCTAACTAACCATCTTAATTGGCTTCCCGTTAAAAATAGTATTTATTTCTTTTTGTTATAAGTAGTGTGTAATTTTTTTACTTTAGTGTTATAGGTAGTGGTATAACTTCTCTTTTTTTATTATTGTATAAGTTGTAATTTTATTGTCTAATCTGTTCTATAATCTTATTATCTGTTCTATACATTATAGTGCGTTCATTTTCTAAAACCGATCATGTTTTTAGTAATTTTCGTAAAATATTTTTAAAAACTTATCGACAAATTTCTACAAATAAATGTCGAAAACTTTTTATGAAAAATGATACTTTTATTCTCAAAAAAACTTGAAATTATAAAAAGTCTTTTATTACTATATAAATATAGATAAGAGATAGTTAGATTACAAGAAAGCGAAGGAGTTGTTATTATGTTCAACATAAAAAATAAAAAAAATGACGATGCTGATATAACCAATATGGTATTTTATGTAGATGGTATGCCTACTTATTTAGGGAAACTTAAATATTATTTCTGCGAACTAATGCATAGAAAAGAATTAAGAAAAATGGAAGAAAAGTTAAACAAATTATAGTAAAATTAGACTTTTGTAAATGGATTTAGTAGAATATAAGTGTCGTCAAGAGAGGTTTATACCTCTCTTTTTACATACAAAAAAAGTGCTCCTTTACATAGCCATTTGACCAATGGCACTAACAAAAAAAGGAGTGGGGCGACATGGAATATATATTATTAAATCCAGAAGATGGAATCGAAGATAAACAGGAAGAAAAAATAGAAAGCGTACTAGAACGAATGGTTTCCGGGATTAAAATAAATTACATTAATTGGCATGATATTGAAAAAGACCTTATAAAAATAAATAGAAGTAGTTATGCTGTAAAGCGTATAGTAGCATTCTTATTAAATAATTTAAAACAAATAGTAAATTATCCAATTTTTATAAAAAGCAAGGATGAAAGAGGCGGGCTAAAATATATGTATGATAGCCTAGATGAAATGAATGATGTTGAAGATTGCATTATATTCGCATTATACAAAGTAGCAAAACGTGTAAGAGAACGAGACCAGAAGTATTGCGATTACTTTAATAAAATAGATATTTATAATAAAAGCCTTAATAGCATAAAAAAAATACTAGCCGTAATGGTTAGGAATAACGCTACAGCGGATATATATAAAACATTGGGCATATCTAATTTAAAAATAGGCTATAAAACTTATTTAAGAAAGAAGGTGGTATGTATGGACAATGAAGTACTTGCAGAAACAATAAATAAAGCAATAGAAATAAAATCTACTGTGGAAAATAAAATAATGGGAAAAGAACTTAATAAGCTAATAAATAATGTAATAGATAATTTTTTAATAGATAAAAATAAGCTGGATACTACCATATTTCTAAACTATATAATGGCGAGTGCAAAGTATGAAAAATACGTAGTAGAAAAATTAACAGAACAGAGAATATCAAAACTATGTGGCGTGTCTGAAATAACAGTTAGAAGAAGAAAAAGAAAGTTATTGGAACAATTTAGACAAACCTGGAAAGAAGAAATAGAACCATATCTTTAATATAGAATATTCAATACCGCCATTCGGCGGACTACATACGGGATAACCTCATATCCCAAATACATCCCTACATAGCATCTCCCTATAAATAAAGGGAATGACAACTTGGAGGTGGTGCGTAATGCAAATATGTAGTAATAATTTTAATAATAATAATAATGATGATAACTTTGACAGGGACCTTTTAATGGCTAAAAAATTTTGGGAGCCACAACTAAAAGAGGTGCTGGCAGATAAATATAATATAAATACTACTGTAACACAGGGCAAAAAAAATTGGGATTTAGAGTCGAATGGACAGCCCTTTGCAGAACTAAAATGCCAAAAATTAAAGAATGTGATGGGCGTCAAGTATGGAGATAAGTTTTACCAAAACCAGCTAATGGCAGCAGAATTAACCGGACTTACCGCAGATGGACTAGGAAGCTTCTTCCATGTTCCTGTGTGTGTACAATATTATGTAATAGGGCTTACAAGCTTGAATGATAGTAAGAAAGTAGAGCATTTTTACTTTTTTAATTGGAATCTATACAGACAGAATGTAATAAATATCCTAAAACACGAATATGGAAGAGATTGGAATAACATGATAAAAGAAAATAAAATATGGGCAGTTGAAAAGGATAATTATAAGATAATACAGCAGATACAAGGTAGCGGAGGCAAAAAGTGGATTTTATGGTTGCATAACGTATGGAATTTAGACGATATAAAAATAAAACAATGGGGATTATTAAAAAGTTTTGTAAAAAATCCACAAATATTAAAGAAAATTGCATAAAAAACTTGACAATGATACCTATTTTTTATTAATATATAAATATAGAAAATTAATATATATTTATTCATGCTCCTTTTTTTTATCGGAGGTTTGGTCGCCTCCATATACATACCATCTCCTTTTGGGGCATAGCCCCGTTACATAAAACTGCAATATAAAACAGTAGAGCTTATGCTCTTTTTTTATTTTTTGTTTTTTTAAAATAGAGGTGATGTATATGTCCGATAAAGAAATCTGGGAATTAATATTAAAGCACAAAGCGTTAATATATAAAAAAATATATAAATATACAAAAAATTTTGATGAGGTTGATGATATATGGCAGGATGTTGCAATAAGTCTTTTTTATAGTATGCGTAAAGTTAGGAATACTTATATGCCTGTTAAAGGTCACGTTATAAATGCCGTAAAGCGGCTGAACAAAAACGAACGCAGACTTGCTTATGTAAGTGAAGAGGTATTGGTTAATTTAGGCGGTGTTACTGTATGTTAGATATAGAGCAGCGTCGCTATACGCTAGATATAGAAGCACAGAAATATTACCAAAAAAAACTAATAATATGTATTTTAAATATTTGAATGATTTTTATGAAGCTGCTATAACAGAAAATAATCCGGAAATCGTTTTGGATAAAATAGATATAGAAAAAGCTATAAAAGGTTTAACAACTATAGAAACACAGGTACTATACAACCTATATGTATATGGCTATAATGTTAGGCAAACAGCAAAAAAGTTAAATAGAAGCATTGGAACCATAAGCAAAATTAGTAATACAGCATTAGATAAGGTTGTTTTATACTGCCTTCCTACTTAAAAGCGTTCAAACTTTAAGGTGGGGCTACATATTTAAAAAAGGTGGGATGGCATTATGGAAGGTAACGGTAATTAGGTTATTTTTTTAGGCGCTTTTTGTTAAAAATCTTTTTTCTCCCACGCCATCTTGAACACTTACATAAAGTAGAAGCAAGTTACATTTTGGGCAGGGACTACATATTAAAATGAAATCCTTAAAATGTAAAGGAGATGTTTTTTTAGATGACCGTTACAGATATATATACAGTATTTTTAGTGTTGGCATTTATAATCCAGATTGCATTATTTTTACTATATTATCTAGTTTTAAAATACTATAAGTATAGTAACATTATGGCAACCAAAAAACACTACTTAACAGAAGAATAATATTCAGATTTGCTTAAAAGAGGAAAAAAAGAAAAAAGGATAGAATACATATAGATATAAAAGGGGGAATTAGAAATGGTAAAGAAAAATAAGGAACAACCATTAAAACAGCCTACGACAGCAGAAAAGAAAGCAATACAGGAACAGATAGATAAGATATGTAAAACAGAATAAAAGAATAGATGATGAAATAGATGCACCGCTCTGGCGGTGTTATTTTTATATAAAAAAATGAAAATGATGAGTTAATTTTCCGACGCTCACTCATCATTTCATAATGACCTCTAAAACCTAACCACCAACGGTCACACTCTTTCTACTATTTTGTACACAATCCGAGAAGACCGATAAATCTTTAGTTAGTTAATACACCTGTATTTATATTATAGCATAAATAAAAATAAATAAAAGAGATACATAACTATTTTTTACGGAGACATAACCGCTTTATTGACTTTATTGATGGTTTCCCGTTATAAATAGTTTATAGAGGCGTTAGCCTTTTTTTATACATTAGATTATGCAAATAGATAATAAAACAGGTATAAAACTATAGATAAATTATCCATCACTGAAAGAAAGGAGATGATACTATGGATAAGAAAATAGATAAAATAGTAGATACAACTAGAAAAAGATGTAAGACCTGCAATTCCAATTACAGGGAGGAAGTAGAAGAAATGTATTTAAAACAAGGTAAATCCGCTCCGTTTATTTCTAAATATTTAAAGGATAAATATGGATATAGTATTACGGCTCAATCTTTATTGCGTCATTTCAGTTTGTGTTTAAATAAAGCTGAAAAGAAAGAGCAAAAAGATGAAGCATCCGAAAAATTAAGGCAGGAAGTATTAGAAAAAAAAATGAAAGTAGCGGACCTGGTCTACGAAATTATAAGC
Source organism: Clostridium sp. JN-9 (assembly GCF_004103695.1). Classification (NCBI taxonomy): domain Bacteria; kingdom Bacillati; phylum Bacillota; class Clostridia; order Eubacteriales; family Clostridiaceae; genus Clostridium; species Clostridium sp. JN-9. The sequence continues at coordinate 889,774 of NZ_CP035280.1, forward strand.
TATTTATATGTTATAAACATCAACTTCCATAAGAGGATAATGGATAAAGGGAAAGCCAGCGGCAGAACAGAATCGGATATGATAAGAAATTACACGGGAGAATTTAGAGAATATGTAAAACTCTATACGGATTTAACCGCTGATAATGGAAAAGGAGTAAAAGTACCGGAAACAGAAATAATTTCCAGATACGAAAAATATAGAAAAGAAAATGCAGAAGTATTGAAAAGGATTAACAGTTACGAAGTAACAGATACAAAAAAAATAGCAGATGATGAGATAGAAGAAGGTGAGGCAGATGAGTAAGACGGCGAAATGTATAGTCGCACAGACACAGACGATTACAACATTGGATTCTGCGGTAGCGGATCCGCTCTTTTGGTTGAGTTTGATGGAAATAAAATTGGAACCGTATCAATTGGAAATCTTTTTAAATTTATCTTTAAAGAAATTGAACAGAATTATAAGCCTTAAAAGTAGACAAGTCGGCATGACTTGGCTTATGGCTTTATACATGCTTATAATGTGCCAAATAAGAGGAGATACCTACGGAATAATAGTAAGTTATGTAAGGCAACAGACACAAAAAACTATTACTGATATAAAAGAACTGTATAAATTAATTCCAGAAGAGTATAGAGTTCCAATCGTAGGTAATGCAAAAGGAAAAATAGAATTTAAAAATGGGGCAATGATAGAGGTATTTAGTAAAGGCGATATAAAAGGAGGAAACTCTAATAAATTTGTAATTGTATTAATTGATGAACTAGCACTTTATGGAAGTGATGACAAAGCCACTGTTAATAGTTTAAATGGCAATCTGGTACGAAGTAAATATGGAAGCAGTTTTGTTATATTAAGTAATCCCCTCTTTAAGAAAGGGATTTTTTTTGATATATGGGATGATACAAAAAAATACAAAAATTATCGAAGATATTTGATAAGATGGTGGAATTATACTGGTCTTGTTAAAGAAGGATTATGGAAGAAAGCACAGATAGAAGCTCCGCTTCTTCCTACAGAAGAGAGAGTAAAAAGATTTGGAAATGAGTCTTTGGCTGATTATTATAACGATATGAGTTTAGATGCATTCAAACAAGATTTTGAAGCTGAATTTTTAGATAACGATATCGCTTGTTATTTTGGGGCTATGGATGAATACTATTTAAAAAATGGACAGTATTGTGAAACTTTAGAAGAGATAAAAGAAAAGTATGAAAATTATTCTCTTTATGGTGGTTATGATATCGCGTCGGTTAGCGGAGCTGATAAATCTGCTGTATTTATTATTGCAGATGTGAATGGAATATTAATACCGGTTTATAAGAAAGAATATAAACTAAAATTTAGGCAACAGAAGAAAATTTTAAGAGAAATGTTTGAGACTATTGATTTAGAGAGTTTTTATATAGAACAAAACGGAATAGGCATGGAATTAGCAGAGGACCTGGAAGACGAGTTCTCCTTTATTTTTAAACATACAACTACACAGAAAACAAAGACAGGGGATTTTGCACTAATAAAAAAGATGCTTGAAGAAAAGACTTTAAAATTAATTGAGGATAGAGACTTTATGCTGCAAATGTATTCTGTAAAATTAAAACAGGCTAGGAATGGGAAGCCACAAATCGTTATAGAAAGAAATGAAAGCGGACACGGAGATGCAGTTATGGCTATGTCGCTTGCAGTTAGGGCTTGGAAACAAGGACAGAAAGACGAAAATTTTGGATTTGGATTTGGAAGGTATTAAATATATAACTTGTTCGGAAATTTAGAACGACTTATATTATGCATTATAAGTAAAGGAGACTATGTACTACTTGCAACTATGCAAAAAAGATATATGATAACTACTTTTAACGGGGCAAGAAGGTTAGATCGTTTTGCTTTGTGATATGTACCTAACCAACTAGCTCGATTGGCTTTCCGTTATAAGTAGTAGTAATACTCTTTTTTTATTATTGTATAAGCTGTAATTTTATTGTCTAATCTGTATCCGTAATTCTATTATTTACTCTTCTATACATTATAGTTCATTAGGATTTTAAAACCGATCATGTTTTTAAAAAGTTTTATAAAAATTTTACGACAATATTCGACAATAGAAGGTGATACCATGAAAACAGTAGGTATAGATGTTGGCACTAACAATTTAGCCATTAGTGTTTTTAATAATACAGATTTACAATGCTATAAATTATTAGAAAATAAGAAAACTCTGGCTCCCGGGGCAAAGTTGATAAATATAGAAAAATTCTTGGAGAAAATATTTGAAGATGAAAAGCCTGATGCAGTAGTAGTAGAAGGCACATTTTGGAATCCTAGGGAGGCCAGAGGATATAGTTATGTATCCTCTGCCATTGGTATAATACAGATGGTTTCCTGGAAAGTCTTACACATAGAACCGATAAAATTACAGCCCAGTACAGTAAAGAAGATAGTTACAGGAAATGGGAGGGCTAAAAAAGAAGAAGTAGCGGATGTAGTAAAAAACAGATTTAAAATAACAGAAGATTTGGCAGACCATTTAACAGATAGCATAGCGATTGGCTATACTTTTTTAATTCAACAAAATGTAAAAAAAGAGGTGATGTAACATGATTGAACAACTACCAACTCTAACAAGCTTAAGTACAGATAGTAAATTAGATTATAATAAAGAATGGGGATATTTTAGAAATACAAATGTAATGTATCTGCAGAAAACAGATAAAAAATACAGATTACAGAACATCTTTAACTTTATTACACAAGCTGTAAACGTGGATGTTAATTTATTAATTAAAGGATTAAAGTCTGTTGGAACAGACGCTAATTCTAATTATGTAGAGATGCTTAATGCAATCTATAAAAATATAAGGAAAGATTTATTTAGTATGTATTTAGCAGTATATGGAAACGCATATCTAAAAATGGAGCTTGACGAAGCAGAACAGAAAATAACATTAAAGGTTCTACAAAGTCCCAATACAGATTTTGTTAAAGATACTGATGGTAATATACTACAAGCAACCTATAGTTATTTACAAAAAGATGAAAAAGGTAATAGTACAAGCGTAAAAGAGGTATATACCGCTACTCTTATACAAAAATATGTAGATGGTAAAATAGTAGAAGAAAAAGAAAATAAATTCGGATTTGTACCGCTCTATCATTTTATGTTTACAGATATTGGAGAAAAGTTTGGGGCAAATAGTTTTGACCACATTGCAATACAACAGGATATTATAAATGCTTATGCTAATGTAATATACCAGATTGGAAACAAAATGATGGATCCCATTTATTTAATAAAAGGAGATTTTAGCCCTAAAGATAGAAAATCTATAACCACAGAATTTGCAAAAAATATATTTGAAGGTATAAATGTATTAACTACCACTCCGGACGGTGGAATAGAAGTTGTAAGCGGAGGCATGGAAAATACAGAAAAGGCTTTAGCATTTTTAGATAAAATACAGCAGAATATAGAGCAGAATTTACCAGAATTATTATTAACAAAAATAGTGGACAAGAATCTTTCTGGCAAAGCGTTAACGATGCTATTGCTGGGCCTGATAACAAAAATAGAAGGGGCTAGAGAAAATATAAAAAGAGAACTTGGAGTGGTAAATACAGATATATATAAAGTATTGGTAAGTTGGGGCAAAATACCTCAAGGGACAGAAAATTTTTGCGAAATAAAATTTGATGAGGTGTTTGATTTTGCAAGAGCGGATTTAATCGCGGAGGTAAACCAAGAATTGAGTATGGGATTAATAACAACAAATATTGCAAGACAGAAATTAGGAATAGATTGGAGCGGAACGGAGAACAAGACCGCTACGCAGGCTACAAATAACGGAGCTAAAAATAGTACTACTACTTCAAGCACAAATACAAATCCTATGGATAAGATTAATATGCAGCAGGGATTTATACAAAAAATAATAAATAAAATAAAAGGATTCTTTGGGGCCGGGAAATAGTACCGCTTCACTCCTTTTTTTGTCTTGAAGTTAATTAGTAAAATTTGATAATATATATAATAAAAAAAATCTCTTTAAAAAAATTGAACAAAATAACTTTAGGTTTTGCTTATGATTATGAGAGAGATAAAGGACAAGATTATTAAAAAAAATGAGAGGTGATGCCAAAATGGATACAGATAAAGATAAAGATATAAAAGAGACTACAGACGAAAAAGACAAGGATATTAAAAATACAGATAAGGATACAGAAGATAATGAAGCGGGAAATAAAACAGATAAAGAAAAAGATGATGATGTTGTAAGTGTTAAAAAAGCGGATTTAGATGCTTTAATGGAAAAGGTAGTAAAAATAGCAGATATAGAAAAAATGTTAAAAACAGAACAGACAGAAAAGAAACAGTTGAAATTTGAGAACATTAAGCAGAAACACAATCTAACCGATGATGTATGTGATTTACTTGGGATAACAGCAGATACAAAGGAAGAGGATATAACAAGCAAGATAGAAAAATTTAATAAAATTGCTGGCGTAAAAGATAATAAGGATACTAAAGATAGTGCTGTATTTTTAAAGACAGACACTACAAAAGCTGGAACAGAAGATAAAATCCAACAATTAATTAAAGAAGGTAAAGTCGGAGAGGCTTTAGCTTTAAAACTACAAAAATAATTTTTTAATGAAAGAGGCGATATAATATGGCAGATATAATTACACAGGAAACCGTACTACAGGAATTTTTACCTGTTATAAATAGTAATTTAACAAACACTTTAGATTTAGTTTTACAGAATGGAATATATGCAGCAAAAAGCACAATTGTTACAAAAGGAACAAGAGAGCTAAACGCTCCATCTTCAGCTACAGCCATAGAAAAGGACAGGATTGCAACAGACGGAAGTAACACTAGGAAAAGTGCCAGAGCAACAGTTAGCAATGTATGCGAAGTCGTAGATAAATTTGTAAGCTTATCTGATACAGAGACAGTTATAGAAGGAAATAGACTTGCTACAGAAGTTTCTGATGCTATTTTGGAAGCAAAGCAGGATATTAACCTCCATATTTGGGGCGGTTCTTATTCAATTGCCGATCCAAGAAAGATGGGCAATATCTTAAAAGATACTCCATCAGGACAGAAAATTTCACATCTGAAAGCTGAAATGACAAAGAATATTATTGTTAATGCTGTTAATACTGCAAAGAAATACGCAGCACTAAACACAATATTTGGAAGTTACGATGCTATACAGTATATAGCAGGATTGTTAAAAGCATCCGAGACAAGAATCCAAAATGATGGAAGTGTTTCCCTGGACATTAACAAATTAACAATCGGTGGACAGGTCCTTAATGTTGTGTTGGAAGAAAATTTAACAGATAGCGTTGTATTAGGAAATAAGGGATTGTTAGAGTTTTATGCTTTAAATCCTTTAAAGCAGACAGCTTTAAGTAAGACAGGAAGGACCACAGATTATATGATAGGCCTGGAATATACAGTTCTAAATAGAAATCCGAAAGCTTTTTACGAAATAACTGTAACAGACTTACACGCATAGTCCTGGGCGGGATTTTCCCGCTCATACATATTAATATATGAATACATAGGCACTTGCGGTTATTTGGCATCATCCCCCTAAAATAATTATTTCCGCCCGTGCTTATTTTTTATGTAAAAGGATGGTGATGCAAGTTGACAGATATAGAAAAAGTTAGACTAAATATACAGGATAAGGATTCCGAGATTTTTACAGATGATGAAATAACAGCATTCATTGCAGACGAAGGTGACATAAACGGGGCAACAGCAAAAGCTCTTGAAATAATGGCAATGCTGCCAGAGGGATTAATTAAAAATTATGCCAGAGGCGAAATTTCTATGGTAAAGACAACTATTTTGGAACTTGCACAGTATTACCGCTCCAGGCAAGAAAAAGAAAATAAATTCAGATTTTATGTTATACCTAGGGGGGACGGTTTAGGAGTTGCAGATATAAACAATACAACAGATGGCCTAATTTCTGGGGGCGATTCTTATGTTTCATAATATGTATAATTTATTTTTTAATGATGATTATGAAACGTTTAATGTCCATAGAAAATCAGTTGAAATTGATAACGGCCTTCGATTCGATGTTGAAATAGATAATGTAATAGGTACAGTAGATGTAGATATACAAGAAAAAACAAAGATAACTAATGCAGAAGGAAAACAGCAATCTGAAGCTGGCATTTATGTCGTTAAGTATATTTTAGGATATACCGCCCCAACAGTAGATATAAAGGAAGAAGACATTTTAGAAAATACTAATAGAAAATTAGAAGTTGTTAACATATTTAATAAAAAAGACTTCATTCTTTTATATTTAAGGGAGGTGAAGTAATATGGACGCAAATAATGAACTGATAAGAAATTTAGAAAAATTAGCAGATACATTCACAGATAACCTAGCAGATAATTTTAAAGAGGTGAGAGACGCTATGCAGGCAGAAGCGGAAGATAAAGTCCCCGTCGATACTGGAGCGTTAAAAACAAGTATAGATTTTAAAGTAGAGAAAAGCGGAAATGATAGCGTAGGAATAAATCTGAACGTAGAAAAATTAGAAGACTATTGGGCAGACGTAGAATTTGGTACAAGCAAACAAAGACCACAACCATATTTAAGACCTGCTGTAGATAAAGGTATAGAAAAAATTACAGAAAAAGTACAAGATGCTTTTATAAAAAGTATTTAGGAGGTGGTTTAGATGCTTAATTATATAAAACCACTTCTTGATATTATACAAAATACGTGCCCTAATTTCGATTTGAAATATTGGAATTCGGAGAAAAATGTAGTTAATAATAAGGTGATAACTTATTATACAAAGTTAAACACAGTCGAGGGATATAATACAGATGCGATTTTTGGAAGCATCTATGTAGATATTTGGGCAAAAAATATGAATGATATTGCTGATGCAGAAAATGCTTTATATTTAGCATTAAGACATTGGCAATATGAAAATATGAATATTTTCATATTAATTGATAAGGTTGGATTTAATGACTTTGGGGAAGAAAGGAACACGGAATTAAATAGAGTTAATGGACAAATAGATATAAGAATACTATTTGTAACGGAGTAATAAATAAAGCAATGATACTCCGTTAATAATTGTACCGCTTGGGCGGTATTTTTTATTTACTATAAACAAAAAAGAAAATTTTAAAGAGGTGATATAAAATGACAAAAATAAAATTCACATATGCAGATTTTAAAATAGCTCCATATACAGGAAATGTAAAAACAGATATTAATAATGCTACTAAAATAGGATTACTAGCGGGCGGAATTAAGCTTGAAGGCGATATAAAAACAAAAGATGTAAAACCATATGGATTTACTGCAAAAGTTTTTGAAAAAAACGAACTAGAAACGGCCAAGGCTTCGACTGATTTAATAGAAATTAATGCCGCTAATATTGCAAAAACAGGATTATTTTCGGAAGAAACAGAGACAAGCCAGCAGGATTTAAGTGCAGACGTTACTAAACAGGCAGGATTGCCAATATCTTTGCTTTTAACTGGAACAGATCAAACTAACTTTATTTTTAAAATAAACAATGTAAAACAAACATATGTATTAGATACAGATTATTCTATTATTACACAACCAGATGGATCAAAATCGCTTAATTTATTAACTTTACAAGATGGACAAACTGTAAATATAACCTATACTGCTGCTGTAACAATAGATACAGGTAAATATGCTTTACAAAATCCAAATACACAGTATCTATTAGTAGTGGAAGAAAAAGAAGTAAATACAAATGGAGAAAGATTGCGTTGGATATTTTATCCTTGCGTTTTATCTGGAAAGTTTATATTTGATTATAACGATAAAGAGATGCATATGCCACTGGAGTACACGGTATATGCCGACGAAAATGATCCAGAAGGCAGACTAGGCTTAAGATACGAAAAAATAGTTTAAATAAAAAAATGAGGTGATGCCAATATGAAAAGATTAGTAATACCAGAAAGTCAGTATAGAAAATCTCTTCTTTCCCTTAATTTAGGAGGAAAGGAATATATAATAAAAGAATTGTATGGAAAATTTGCCGATGAAATGTTTAATATGGTTGATGAGATACAAAAATCCACATATGGAACCAGGGAACAAACACAATTAGTAGATAAAATGGTAAATCTAGTACTCTGTAAAGCTAATGGAGTGCCAGAAAATGTATATAATCAACTATCTATTTCCGTAAAGATGGAGATTTTCGAAAATATAAAAGATGATGCAGAGGATAGCACAGAAGATTTAAAAAAAACAGAAAAGGGATAGATAAAAATTTAAGTGGCAGGGAGGCTTATCTCTCTGCTATTTTATTTTTGGTTAAATTCGGCGGAATTGATTATACTACAGCATACAATATACCAGTTTCCGCTTTACAATTAAATGTAAAAATATTAAGTAACTGGCTAGATACAGGCGAAAAAAATGATGATAATGATGATGAAATTATGAAATTATTTAGACCATTATAAAAGAGGTGATGCAGATGGATGGCAAAAGCTTTCTTATTGGTACAGGCGTAATAAATATAATGGCGAAAACGGACCAATTTTCCAACTCTGTTAAAAAACTAATTGGAGATATAAAAAATAACGGATTAGGAGTTCAAGCAGGTGTCGCTATCGCAGGGCAGATTGGGAAAGGAATGTCTGTAGCAGGGGCAGGTATAGTCGGCGGTCTATCTGCACTTTCTACAACCGCTCAAAATTTCAATAGAGGATTAAATAAGGTTGGAACAATAGCGGATACAAATGTAGTACCGCTCAATAAATTTAGAAAAGAAATTTTAAGTTTATCAAATGATACTGGCGTAGCCGTAGGCGACATATCCAATACATTGTACGAAGCTATTTCTGCAAATAACGATACAGCAAATTCCATGGATTACGTAACTATAGCTACAAAAGCAGCAAAAGGCGGATTTACAGATTCGGCGACTGCTATAGATGGTTTAACCACGGTTATGAATGCTTATAACTTAAAAGGGAAAGCCGCCATGCAAGAGATTTCCGACGAAATGCTGGTTGCGCAAAATTTAGGTAAAACCACATTTGGAGAAATGGCACAGAGTATGGGGAATGTTATTCCCATAGCCAGTACGCTAAACGTAAGTACAAAGGAATTGTTTGCATCTGTGGCGACATTAACATCATATGGTATAAAGACCGACGAAGCAGTTACCGCTCTAAAAGGTGCTTATACAAGTATTTTAAGCCAATCAGCAGAGGCAAGTAAAATGGCAAAACAACTCGGGATAGATTTTTCAGAATCGCACTTAAAAGCCGTAGGATGGACAAAATTTTTGGATGAAATAAAAGATAAAACACACGGAAATACAACACAGATGGCATCATTGTTCGGAAATGTTAGAGCCTTGAATGGTATGCTGGTACTTACTGGAAAAGGCAATGATAAACTAAAAGAATTTGAAAAAGGTATGAATAATGCAGGCGGAGCCACGGAAAGTGCATTTAAAAAAATGCAACAAGGAGAAAGCCTTACTAGAACGCTAAACCTATTAAAAAATATAGGAATAGAAATAGGAAATATTGTACTTCCTAAAGTTAATGCTTGGTTAGAGAAGGTTCAAGCAGTGCTTAAAAAATTTGATGGCATGTCAGACAGCCAAAAGAAAAATATTACAGATTTGGTATTTAACCTCGGAAAAGTATTACTTACAGGGGGCTTAATCCTAAATGGAGCAAGCAAACTTATTGGCATAGTAGGCACTATTAAAAAAATAACCACAGCTATAAAAGGTGTGAATACCGCTTTAAAAATAATCCCATTTTTAACTGGGCCGGTTGGACTTGCAATTACTGGAATCGCCCTAGGGGCTGGCTTGATAATAAAATATTGGAAGCCTATATCTGGTTTCTTTAAAAATTTATTTATGGGCATAAAAAATACGTTCAAGAAGCACGGGGAATATATACTTGCAATCATGCTGCCGATACCAACGTTAATTATTAAAAACTGGAGCAAAATAAAAAGTGGAGCATCCAAAATATTAAACAGTGTAAAAAATGAAGCAAAATCCATGATAAAAACAGTCAGAACAGATTTTGCCAACGCAGGATGGGGACAAAAAATAGTTTGGACATTAAATCCATTTACCTATCTAATAGATAAAGTAATAAAGAAAAATATAGAAGCTATCAAGAGTGGATGGAAAAGCTTTGTAGATTTAGTAGATAACTTAAAAGAAAAAGTATTATCCCCGTTTAAAGCTATAGCCCAATGGATACAAAATATAGCAGATAAATGGAATAGTTTCAAAAATAATTTTTCTTTACCACAGATAAATATACCGTTAGTAGGCAAAGTTGGAGGTTCGGAAAATAGTAGTGGAAGTAATAAAAATGTGACTATAAACCAAAAAAATACTATAAGCAGTAATTATGGATTTAGTGCTTTTAATAATAAACTTATGCGGGCAATAAATCGAGGATAATTATATCAACATAAAAGATAAAAATAAGCCCCGCTCATGCGGGACTATACATAACGGGAAACCAATCATCAAACAACAAAACATTCTCTATCCGTTAGAAATAGTGCGCCAGCTATTTTCTTTTTTTTATTTACATATATATCATAAACAAAAAAGGTGGTGTTAAAAATGGAAACTAGATTAGCAAAACAAAATAATGCGTTTATTTTAGTATTAAGTAACGGCGCGCAATGGAATAGTTGGGATAACAATGTAATAGTAGTAGAAAAGAAGATACCAATTTTTGCAGATATAATAGAGAATCAAGAGAAGATGTTGGGAGCAGATGGATTATACGACTTCGGAAGCGAATTTGAGAATGCAATAATAGAGCTAGATGTAGTTGTTAAAGCAGACAGTATAGATAATAGAATAGCCAAAGTCGCAGAAATAGCAAGACTGCTAAATCCTAAAAATGGATTCCAAAAAATAATTTTTGGGGACCGCCCTAATGTATATTACATGGTAAAAGTTAATTCTGCTATGCAACAGGATTTTATACAAAATAAAGGCCTCTCTTATTTTACTATTAGTCTTAACGCACAGCCTTACGCATATAAATCTGGTACGAGTGCGAGTTTTTCCGGAAACGGAATGGATGGAATAGAAATGTTATTAGATACAAAAACAGACGCAGATGTACCATTCACAATGGAAATAGGAGGAGATGTAAATATTAAACCTACCGATTTTTGGGACGCAAAGGGAGACAGCAAGAATATACTTCCTAATCCTAGATTCCAGAAAAATACCAATGGGGACGTAGTAAAATGGACAAAAAGCAAAGAATATAATTCAGAAGAAGATTTTTATAAATTATTTGGATTTAAAAAGGCTTATCCAACCTATGAAGATAATCAAACAGACTTTATAAATAAAATCAAAGATGGAAGTTATACCGCCACAGATTTTACAATAAAAATAGATTATAATGCAGATGCCAGCGGTTATTTAGTAAGAAATTACCATTACTTAATAAACGGTTATGAAGTGTATAAAACTACAGATAATATAATAGACACAAACTGGCTTGGAGCAAAAGAGTATTACGAATATACTGTTGTAAAAGATATAGTTTATGTATTTAAGATTATTTTCGCAAATAAAATTGCAATAAGTTCTTATCTTACACAACAAAGTCCATATTTTGCATTTAAACTTTTAGATAGCTTTAATTATGGAGACAAGGATAACACATGGTTTTTAAATAATAAGATAGAAAAAACATTAAAAATAGAAAATAATGTACTAATCCTAAACGATTTTTACTGCAATTATAAAGAGCATAACATTCAACTAAAGGAACTCGGAGTAAAGGAATACTTTAAAAGCAACAAAACTTATAAAATTTACGATGTATTATTAAATGGCGTTCTAGTAGAAAGAATTAGAAGAAATGTTATTAGTCAAGCCCAAGATTTAGTTCCAAGTTTTACAAACGATTTACAATTTATATTATCACGCTCATCATCGAATCCGGGCTGGTGCTATTCCATTTTACACGATTTTGGATTAGATAGCTTCAATGCTGATTTTATAGAAGCTAATTTTGCAAGTTCCGGAAATGCCATAGACAATCTTGCAGAAGATACTGGATGGAGTCAATTTTGGACAATTAAAACAGATAAAATAATACAGAAAAAGAATGTACTAACTGGAGATATTGGAACTATAGATAATAATACTATAAAGATGGTATTCTATCCGGTTAAAACAGACAGTTATGTAAATTACTACGCAATACTATTCGTTAATAATATAATAGCTGGATTTGCATATGTAGGAGCAGAAAATAACGGAGATTTTATAGATACTCAATACAACACAATTTTAGCACTTATTAAAAAATTTACGGACGCAAGGGGGATAATAAATAGTTTAACTAAAGCAGACATTCAACCTCAAATCGCAGGAATCGGAGACATTCCAGCGCATTTCCAGTTTACTATTAATAATAATACTATTCAGACTCCTACAGCAGATACCGGAAGCCAACCGAATAACACATATAGCTGGTACGACATAAGTCCTAAATTACAATATATACAAAGCGAAATTGGAATGTTTGCAAGTACTGGAGAAACAAATGTAATAACTGGGAATACAATAAATATAGACTTTCCTAGACAGACATATTTAAATATACCTAATAATCATATAAGCTTTACATTTTCTCCTTATTATTCAGACGCATTAATAAGATATAGATATATTTATAGTAATATTATTACTATAAACGACGCTCTAAATTTGGATAAGGATTATGTATTAAGTGCCTATTTTAAAGGAAAAACAAGCCAAGTAAGGTTTGGAATTATTGTATTAGATAACTCGGAAGTATTTAAATGCCTTCATGTAGACGGTTTTGGAAATTTACAAGATTGGACAAGACAGTTTTTTGCAGAACATTTAAGTGCTGCAGATGTGAAAATAGTTGTTTTTATAGAAGCAATAAATGTAAGTCATTCAGACATGGCAAATAATGCATATGTTTGTTTACCACAATTAGAGATTTCTCCGCTAACCGCTTTTACAGAAAATAGTGCTTTGTATAATTTAGATTTAGTAACCAGTAAGAATTTAATAAACAATGCCGGTTTTAAATTCAGTGATAATGGCGTAATGGATAGATGGGGATGGCAGGATGGATCTGCTGGAATGTTTACTAAAGTTTATTCATCATCTGATTTACCACAAAACAGTGGAAGTAGCCTTGGATATGGTGTAATAGAAGTTAGCTGTCAAGATGGCTCGGGAAATTCTTACACATCATATTTAAATCAAACAGTCACAAATATAAAGGAACTTACTACTTATACTTTATCTGCATATTTAAAACTGGTCGGAGATTTAAATGTTAATGCTGGTTTTACAATAATACAAAAAGATGCAAATAGTGCAATTTTAGATAGTAAAACACAGGATTTTTATTTAGGAACAGATTGGAAATTATACAGCTTTGGTATTACTACAGTAGCCGGGGCAGTATTCATAGAAATTCGTATAGAATTTAAAAAAGGTTCTATCGGATTATCAGGGCCGGGCACAATAAAAGTTGGTGCAGTACAATTCGAGCAGAACAGCCTCCCAACAAAATGGGAGGATGATAATTGGAATACAAGCTACGTAGTCGCAAGCAAAAACCTTATTTATAATCCCGCCCTCGGAGTAGTATCAGGGAAAAATCTACCGGATGGTTGGATTAAAGAAATAGAAAGCCCTACTGGATTAGCTAATACAATTACAGAAATTAAAACAGATACGATAGCAGGAGAAAAGAAAGATTATGTAAGATTTAATTTACAAAAAGAAGATAATGATAACATAAAAATATGGTTAAAGAGTAAACCATTTGCCGTAAATGCAGAAAGATATTATGCAGTCTCTTTATATGCCAGGGGCAAAGATATAATACAATCCGCTGTTCCAGTAGATTATATTTTTACGGCTCAAGCCGTCAAAATCGAATTTTTGGATACAAATGGCGTAATAATAGATACCACAACAAAAGTTGCTGGTATAACAGCCAGTACAGATTTGTGGGGCAGATACCAATTAGATTTTATGTCTATAAATAAACCAGCCCCAACTGGTGCTGTAAGTTGTGTAATATCTTTGTGCGTTACTAATTTAAGTACAGTACAAGATAGAGGATATATAGATTTTGCCCTAGTACAAGTCGAAGAAGTTGCAGATTCGAGTTCGGTTATGACAGCATGGGCAGATAATTATACTTTTACTGTAAAGCCTGCAATTCAGCACAGCGTTTTAAAACCTGTTTATATTACTAATCCAAAAATATATAGGCAGGACGGGACATTATTCTTTGCGTGGAAAGGTAAATTTTTAAACACAGAAAAAATAGTAATGGATACAGAAAAGTATCAAGCTTATGTGATAAAAGAAGACGGAACAAAAGTAAATATATTGGATTCCGTATTTGTATATATTTATAATAGATTGCAAAAGCAGATATTGGATACAGATAGAATGTATCTCCGTTATGTAGATGAAAGTGGAAATGATGCCAATATAGAAAATCCAGTTGCAGTAGTCGTTAAATTCGATTGGACAGCCAGAACATTTTAATAGGAGGTGGAAATATGAATATTAAAAGTGCAGTATTTAGAGATATTAATAATAAGATTCTTTTTATTGCTGGGGCTATAAAAGAAGCCAAAATAGAGGAGAGAGTGGGAAACCACTCTTATTTTAATATAACCTTTGCCAAAGACCTTCCTCCATTTTTTAAGAACGATACAATAGCCAGTGCTGAATATGTAGAATTTTATGATGAGAGGATACAAAAACAGAGAAGATTCAAGATAAATAGTATAGAAAAAGAGATGAAGGCCAAAAAGTTTTTAGAAACGGTAGAGACGGAAAGCACTAATTATGCTATGTATAATAATGAATACGTTAAAGTTAAGCTAGCAGCAGGCACAACTCTACAAAATGCTTTATCATCAGTTCTTTTCAGGAGCGGATTTTTCGATTTTAGAGGCAACATCGGAGTAGTGGAACAGGATGCCACAATAGGGCTTGTGGAGGCAAAGGACTATACAGATACACCGTTATTGGAAGTCCTCGACGATTTACAAAAAATATATAGCCGATATCTTATAATATCAGACGATGGTTATATAAATTTTCATAAAAATATAGGAAAAGAAGCAGATGTAAATTATATTTATGGACTTAATTTTAGAAATATAAAGCAGAAAATAGATAAAAGTAAAATAATAAAAAGAGTAGTAGGCAAAGGAAAAAGTAATGCAAATTTTGCCAACGTTAATAATAATAAGGATTATGTAGAAGATGGATTCTCGATAAATGATAATTTCGGGATATACGAAGAAACAGAGCAGGATAATTCAGCAGAATTATTAAGAAAAAGCAAAGAAGAATTAGAAAAATATAAAACTCCGATTTTAACTTACGAATTAGATACTAATTTTATAGAAGTTAATCCAGATATGCAAATAAACGAAATTTTTAATGTGGCAGACACAGTAAATATATTTAATCCTTATTTTAGCACAAGCAAAATCCAACAAAAAGTTGTAGAGTTAACTTATAATCCATTCTTCCCGTGGAAAGATCCACAGATAACATTAGGAGAAAAGCAGACGGAACTAGTAGAATTTATGCAGAATCAAGTAAAAGATATAAACAAAATAAAAAGAAGCATAACCGCTCAATAGATATAAATATTGTCGATATTTGTCATAAAGTTTTTAAAAATATTTCGTAAAAATCGCTAAAAACATGATCGGTTTTTAAAAATGGGCGCACTATAATGTATAGAAGGATAGATAATAAGATTATAGATATAGATTAGACAATAAAATTACGGCTTATATAATAATAAAAAGAGAGTATTACTACTACTTGTAACAAAAAAAGAGATAAATACTACTAATAACGGGAAGCCAATTAAGATGGTTAGTTAGGTACACATCATAAAGCTAAACAACCTAACCTTTCCTTCCTCGTTAAAAGTAGTTATCATATCTCTTTTTTTCATAGTTATAAGTAGTAAGTATTCTCTTTTTTCTACATATATAATATACATAATCTAAACCTAGTTACTTTATCTCTCATGCTTAAAACAAAAAAATAAAAAGTAATTGAGGTGATGCAGTATGGAAAATGAAAAATGTAAAGATTGTATGTATATTACAAATATGCAAGAAAAAATTGAAAAACTAGAACAAGATGTAACAGAATTAGAAGTAAAGGTAAATACTATAGAAACAGAAAATGCGGTAAGTAGAGAAAAAATAGATTCTATTTGCTCCAGTATAAGTAGAATAGAAAAAAGTATAGAAAAAATAGCAGATAAGATAGAACAGAATAACCAGAGACCAGTTGCATTATTATACAGTGCCGCTGGCGGCATTATTATTGCATTAATAATAGCAGGTATTAAATTTATAAAATAAAGGAGGGCGATAAAATGAAAGGTATAGACGTATCAAGCTATCAAAGCAATATAGATTTTAAAGCGGTTAAAAATAGTGGTATAGAAATTGTATATATAAAAGCAACAGAGGGCGTTACCTGGACAGATCCATGTTTAACGCAGAATTATCAAAATGCCAAAAATGCGAGATTAAAAGTTGGATTTTATCATTTTTTAAGGGCGAATAATCCGATAAACGAAGCTCAACATTTTTTAGATGCTACTAAAAATTTCGACGCTGATTGTAAATATGCTATAGATGTAGAAATTACACTAGGGCAGACTGCAGAACAAATTTCAGACAATGTTGTTAAATTTGCAGAATATCTAAAACAGCAAAATAAAGGTGTATGCTTATATACCTACAGCAATTTTTATAATAATAATCTAACAGATGTAGTTAAAAATTATCCGCTCTGGATTGCTAATTATTCCAATACAGAGCCTAGTGTGCCTCATACTGGTTGGCAATATTCAGAAAACGGACAAGTCCCCGGAATTTTAGGAAATTGCGATATGGATACTTTTGCAGATAATATATTATTAGATTTCAATGCTCCAGTTATAACAATAAAACCTGTTCAGCAGCCACAGACCGGAGATAATAATATAAGAAACTTACAGCATACATTAAATGTATTAAAAATTCCAGACTATCAAGGTAGGGCTTTAGTAGAAGATGGTTTTACAGGGGCTAGGACAGTAAGTGCAGTAAAAAAGTTTCAACAGATTGTAGGTATTTCATCCGATGGAATAGCCGGACAAAATACATGGAATGCAATAAATACAATATTTACAAAGCCTTATGCATATTATAGCACAAATGCTATAATCGTAAGATATTTACAATATAGAGCTGGAACAGTAATAGATGGAATCTGGGGCTGGCGTACAGATAGGCTTATTAAAACATGGCAAAGTAACCACGGCTTATATCCAGATGGCAAAGTTGGAAATAATACTTGGGGGGCAATGCTCTCTTAAATTTTATCAATTATATTTTTCGTCAACGTTATGTTGAATAAAAAGGCTATCAAGTCTCATCTCTCTTAAAAATTTTAGAAGCTGAAGGTGATAATATGGTATTAGATAATTTTTTAACTTGGAGTTTTTTAGGTGGTTTTATGGGAACTGTAATTGTAACTATGTTGGTTACACAATTTTTAAAAGAAGTTCCGTTTATCAAGGCAGTTCCGACAAAATATTTTACTTTTATAGTCGCTTTTATTAATATCCTAGCCGTAGCCATTGCTAATGGTACTTTTGCATTTAATGGCATTTATTTAATGTTTATAAATGCAATTGTAGTAACTTTTACTTCAACAGGCACTTACGATTTTGTGGTAAGACCAGTTCAGATTATAGAAAATAAAGCAGATGCTCCCGCTGTAGCAGATACATCTACAGCAGAAAACAAGTAATGTATTGCAATCATATCCACGTCCTTTCAAGGGGCGTGGATTTTTTTTATTTTGCATTAGATTCTATTTTTATAATAATTTTATTACCATTTTCGTTTACACGTCGCATTATACATCCATATTCCCATCCACTCGCACTAAACCATTCTAATAATTTTTTGTTAAATTCATCTGCAGATAAATCTGTTTCTAGCGTAATATCTAATTTAGTTTGCTTCATACATATAAAACCTCTCTCTTTTTGATAATACACATTAACTGTTATTAATTCGTATTAATATAAACTAATATCAATTAACTTGTATTAGTACATATTAACACATATTAAAAATCTAAACTACAGAAAACGTAGTCCAAAATCGTAAATCGTTTTTAAATTCGGAACAGTCTTTAGAAGATAGAAAATAGATATATACAAAAGAAGCAGGAATATGTATTATAAGCCACTTAATTTACTGCCATCGTTTCATTTTTTGTTTTTTAGCTTATTAAACGTGTTTTTAGCTATTTATTTATCTAAATATTAATCATCCTGTCATTTATTTTCTACGTCAACGTTACGTTGTCAATAGAAAAAGAGGCCTTAATGACCTCTTACTATACTTATTTTATTCTTATTATATTAGTGGAATAGCAAATTCCAAAGCTGTTTGTGTAGCCCATCCCAAAACGGAAGGCATCCGTCTACTAATAGTCTTCATACCACTTTTCGTAGCATAGCTTAAATTTATTGTATCTAAAAATCCCTGTCTGGTTCTATTCAACTGGTACGTAAATCCATCCTGACATACTACCAATTTAGTATCTATCATTTCATTTTTTATCTTATCCATAGGATTCATCAATTTTTCATCCTCTCCCTTTTTTATCCATAGGTTTTCATATTATTATGTTTGGATTATCATGTTTTTACTAATTTGTAAATTATAATAATATTATATCACAATTTAGAAGATTATCAATATTTTTAATAAAAATACTTGCAACTATCAAAAATGATGTTCTACTATATATTTATAAAGAACAAAGGATAGGATGGTGATGCCATATGAAAAGAAAAAATAAAATCTGGGCTTGTTTATCTCCAAGCTGTTATACAGCTTTAAAAACCGTGGCAAAGCATCATAACTTACCAGCCACAAAATATACTTTAAATTTAATAAGAAGTTTAGAAGATAATACAAATATTTACGAGGATACAGAATATAATTCAAAAGACCTCCAAAAAATGTTATTCAGCTTAAACGATGATGAATATAAAACTATTAAAGATATAGCTGCGAATAGGCAGCTAAAAACTGGAGAATTTATAAGACGTGTGATTTGTACTGATATGTTAAAAGGTGGATGCCTGACAAGGTGAGTTAAGGAAGTATATGGTAGAATTAGACTTCTGGAAATGCTGATGCTATCATAATCTTAATAAAAAATTTTAAAAAGTTTATAAAAAAACTTGCAAATACCGAAAATGATGTCCTAATATATAATCATAGAGGGAACAAGAGTTCTTAATAAATAAAAAATAATTAGATATTAGGGGCTTATCAAAGCCCATTACATAAAATTTTATAAACCACCGCTCAAGCATTAAATTGCAGTACATAATCCAAAAATGACCAAATGGATTATAAATACAGATGAACATAAAGGAGCGTGGTATGTAATGAGAATATTTAAAGATCAAACTGAAAATTATAATAAAATAATAAATAAATATAATACCATTTTTAACGGGGATAACCAACTGGATTGGGCTACCGTTATAAATAGTGCGGTAGCAAATTTATTAAAATCAAATTACGATCTTAAAAACCTAAAAAATTACAATTACTATACTAAAGATGAAAACAGATGGGAATATAAATACGTGAAGTTAGATTATAATTTGTACAAACAGTTAGCAGACAAATTAAACTTAAAAAGCTATCTTAAAAATGCGCAGGAAGATAAATTAGATAACGTAGTAAATACAGCATTATATAAAGCTATAGATTTAAAGTGGAAGTTAAGAAAACAGATAATAGATGCCTGGAAAGACAAGGATGATGATGAAGACATAGCAGAATGGAAAAGATTATTAAGAAAAGTGGAAATAGATAATAACGGCTGGAACATAAATAAATTAATGTTAGTATTAAAATCCACCGGAGTAGTTAGAGATACAGAGGACTACAAAACAAAATATGTAAAAGGAAATGAAATTGCTGAAACAAAATGTCCGCTCTGCGATACAGATAAAGATAAAAACACAAGACATTGCGGATGGATTATAACAGAAAATGTACCGAATTTTTATTGTCAAAAGTGTGGCAAAAGAGGTACCATTTTTACAGCCTTAAAAAAATTGCTTGATGGAGTTAATCCTATAGATTATATATACAATATCCTGTACGGTAGCGGTAAAGAAGTTATCATAACAAAATTCGAAAAAAAGAACATAAACGAAATTGAGAAAGCCAAAGCCGAGAGAATAAGAAAAGAAGAAGAGCAGATAGAGAAAACAGGGCAGATAGCAGAAGGCATTTTGGAAGAATGTACACAAAATAATTGGTATCTACAAAAAATGCACTTTACAAAAAAGGATTTTGGCACAGATGTTTATTATAGAGATTTTACTATATCATCCGCAGAAGATAAAGATGTTAAATACTGGAGTAATATGTTCCGTGGCTCTGTAATTTATGTAATAAAAGATACCTATGGTAAGATTATAGGACTCAAGGGACGTAGAACAGGGAAATTTAACAAACGTGGCTTTAAAGATACAGAAGAAGATATATTAGAAATTATAAAAGGGGATGAATGGTTTAGCACACAAAAAAGTGACCTCGTAAGCAAACTTAAAATAAATTTAATAGGTACAAAAACAGATAATTCCCTGTTTTTATTAAGTAGGTATTCGGATGCTCCACGGGAATACAATAAGCTGGTAATAACAGAAGGCGAAAAAGATGCTTTAAGGATAGCAAGTAAAAATTTTGCAAAGACTGCTGTTGTGGCAAGCTATGGTTGTAAATTAACAAGTGGACAGATACAACTTATAAAAGATTTTAAGAAATTAAGCCAAAGCGAACTTAAAATCGTAATTAGTTACGATAATGATACAGCCGGAATAAACGGAAGCATAAGGGCATACAAAAAACTTAAAGCCGCAGGATTTAAAAATATAGTTTTTGGAAATTATAAGGACGATAGATTTAAAGATGCCGGAGAAATGTATTGGCGAAAAGACCAAGAGAATTATATAACAAGCAATTATATTTTTCCTTTAATATATACTGATTTAACAATAAAAGATTATGTAGAGAAGGCACAGAAAAATAGTATTGAGATAAAAGAAGAACTAATGGAAATAGAAGAATTAAAAGATGTAAAAGTAGATAAAACAAAAAAGACAACACTTGCAGAGGACGCAGAAAATTATTGGGCAAATGTAGTAGCAACAATAGAAAAAGAGAATAATAATACTACTAACGCAAAGCCAATAACATCATCATTATCATCCGTAACTGTTTAAAAAATAATATAATTAATTCAACCTACCTAAAAAAGGTAGGCTTTATTTTTTATTATGATATAATAGATTTATACGTCGGATTATTTATTTCAGAGCAAAAAAAATCGCATAAGACGTGCGATTTCTGATAACTTATTGGATTGTATAAAAATACACTCTTATACAAGAGATAAAAATTTTGATGGTGCCGCTGATCGGATTCGAACCGATACGCCCTTACGGACAACAGATTTTGAGTCTGTCAAGTCTGCCAGTTCCATCACAGCGGCACAATAAAAGAGAAAAAATATACGATTATATTGTATAATTATGAAATTTTACAATCGACAATTTATCCGGGATTTTGAGTCCCGTGCGTCTGCCAATTCCGCCACAGCGGCAAGTAACAGAATTATGATATCATATGATAATAATTATGTCAACAGTATTATTTTACCTCAGGGAACCATATATTGATTTCACGTTTAGCGCTATCAGCACTATCAGAGGCATGAACCAGATTTCTTTGCTTATCACAGGCAAATCTGCCCCTGATACTCCCCATATCAGAATTCAAAGGATCTGTTGAGCCATTAATCTTTCTTACCAATTCAACAGCGTGCTCACCCTGAACAACCATGGCAACCAGTCTTTCTTCAGTTATGTAACTTATTAAATCTTTAAAATAATCCTTTTTCGTATGCTCAATATAATGTTCTTCCACTGTAGCAAGATCTGGCTTAATCATTTTCATTGCAATAATATTTAAATTTTTTTCCTCGTAGAAATTTATAATTTTTCCTATTAATTTTCTCTCAACTCCGTCAGGTTTTATAAGTACTAAAGTTCTTTCAGACATAAAATACCTCCCATAATAGTTTATGGAAGATATTATACATTACAGCATACAATAAACGCAATAGTATAATAAATAAAAATAGTGTATGTTATCAGAATTTTGTGTAATTTAGTTCTGATTCAATTTATTTATTAAAGCTATTGTTACCAACTGAGAAATTTGTTAAAATAAAAAAGTACGTATGTCAATTATTTTATAACTGATGTGGGACGTAAATATACCCAGTGGGCTAAATAATTACATAGCCACATTAATAAATTTGAAAATCAATGATCTATAGTAGGAAGGAGATAATAAAATGATTTATTCAACAGAAGTTGAAAACATGATTTGTGTTGCAAAAGGACCTAATCATGGCCCAGCTCCAATACCAGAAGAAGGAAAATGGGTACAAGCTAAAGAAATAAAGGATATATCAGGTTTAACTCATGGAATTGGCTGGTGTGCTCCTCAGCAGGGTGCCTGCAAATTAACTTTAAACGTAAAAGATGGAGTTATTCAGGAAGCATTAGTTGAAACTATAGGATGCTCTGGAATGACACATTCAGCTGCTATGGCATCTGAAATTCTCCCAGGAAAGACAATACTTGAAGCTTTAAATACAGACTTGGTTTGTGATGCAATAAATACAGCTATGAGAGAATTATTTTTACAGATAGTTTATGGAAGAACTCAGACTGCTTTCTCAGAAGGCGGACTACCAATAGGTGCAGGCCTTGAAGATCTAGGAAAAGGATTAAGAAGCCAGGTTGGTACAATGTACGGCACTAGTGCTAAGGGAACAAGATACCTGGAAATGGCTGAAGGTTACATAAATAGAATAGCTTTAGACGAAAACAATGAA
This sequence comes from Clostridium sp. JN-9, assembly GCF_004103695.1. Taxonomy (NCBI): domain Bacteria; kingdom Bacillati; phylum Bacillota; class Clostridia; order Eubacteriales; family Clostridiaceae; genus Clostridium; species Clostridium sp. JN-9. The sequence continues at coordinate 912,886 of NZ_CP035280.1, forward strand.
GTAATTGGTTATGAATTTGTCAGCCTTGGAAAAATGATGGATATGATTAAAAAAGGCATAGATGCAAATGAAGCTATGAAAAAAGCTACAGGTACTTATGGAAGATTTGCAGAAGCTGCAAAACTTATAGATCCAAGGCATGAATAAGAGAAGGAGGATGAACTGACATGGCATTATTTGAAAGTTATGAAAGAAGAATAGATCAGATATTACCAGTATTAAATAAATACGGAATAAGCTCTGTTGAAGAAGCTAAAAAAGTATGTGATGAAAAAGGTATAGATGTTTATAATATAGTAAAGGGCATTCAGCCAATATGCTTTGAAAATGCATGCTGGGCTTATACAGTTGGTGCTGCTATAGCTATTAAAAAAGGCTGCAGGAAGGCTGAAGATGCTGCAAAGGCTATAGGAGAAGGCTTACAGTCATTTTGTATTCCTGGTTCAGTTGCCGATGACAGAAAAGTTGGCTTAGGTCACGGAAATTTAGCAGCTATGCTATTAAGAGAAGATACTAAATGCTTTGCATTCCTTGCAGGACATGAATCCTTTGCTGCTGCTGAAGGTGCTATAGGACTTGCCAGATCAGCAAATAAAGTAAGAAAAGAGCCATTAAGGGTTATATTAAATGGTCTTGGAAAAGATGCAGCATATATTATCTCAAGAATAAATGGTTTTACATATGTTCAGACTAAATTTGATTATTACACATCAAAATTAACCATAGTTAAAGAAACAGCTTACTCAAAGGGCGAAAGAGCAGAAGTCAGATGCTTTGGAGCAGATGATGTTAGAGAAGGTGTAGCTATAATGCACCATGAAGGTGTTGATGTTTCAATAACAGGAAACTCAACAAATCCAACAAGATTCCAACATCCAGTTGCAGGTACATATAAGAAGGAATGCATAGAGCAAGGTAAGAAGTATTTCTCAGTTGCATCGGGCGGTGGTACAGGAAGAACTCTTCATCCAGATAACATGGCAGCAGGCCCAGCTTCTTATGGTATGACAGATACTATGGGAAGAATGCACTCAGATGCTCAGTTTGCAGGTTCTTCATCAGTTCCAGCTCACGTTGAAATGATGGGACTAATCGGAATGGGTAACAACCCAATGGTTGGAGCTTCTGTTGCAGTAGCAGTTGCTGTTCAGGAAGCAATGAATAAATAATTTAAGAAGCAGAGAGTATTTTTTTAATATACCCTCTGCTTTTAGTTTTGTTATCTTGTCATACCAAATATAGCACCTGAAATAAAAGGTATAAGCCAGATAAGCCAAACAAAAATACTGAATTTATGGAAGTTTGCTTTAGCTTTTTCATCATTTTTAACTAATACTACAGTTGCCCAAATTGCATGGAAAAGCATCAAAAGAATTGCAAGTAAGCCTGTAATGCCATGGAAATTAAGTTTAAAGCCGCCAGAAGCAATTTTGCTCATAATTGTTGTTCCTGTAGTGTCAAATGCTAGTCCAATATAAAAAACAGCTAAGTGCCATTTCTTAAGTTCACCTTGAGCTTTCTCGCTCCATACACCTATAGTGTAAAATATGAGAGCCAATGTAATTGTTATAATTGCATAAATTAACATAAGAATACCTCCTCGTTTATATATAAATTTAAGATATATTTGAATGAATGCCATGAACAATGTTCATATCGAGGCCTTTTAAAATCATATCAATAAAGATATGATTTATTTAAAAAGTTCTTTAAGAAATAATTCAAAGGATGAATACTTAAAAAGCGGCATCTGAACCATTGTTACGAAATTCATAATTATAAAATTTGCTGTTTCATGTGTACCCAGTTTGATTTTAATATTATTATCACACTGTTCTTTTATTAAAATGTCTTCAACTATAGTTATAATGTTTTCTAAGAAAGAATACTCTTTCTTTAGTCCACCCTCAACATAATCGGGTCTGTCATAAAGGTCTGGGGTCAGCCAATACTGTCTAAAGCTTTTAAAAAATATTTTCAATTTATCGAAGATATTTTTTAATTTAATATAAATATCATCATTTGAATCTGCTATTTTCCGAACTGAATATAAATAATCCTTCCAATAGTCAGTCATCATTTCAATAACCAGATCTTTTTTTGTGGGATAATAGTTGTATATTGTACCTAAAGCTATATTACATGCCTTTGATACAGCTCTCATACTTAGCTTTGAATAGCCATCATTATATAGAATTTCTTCAGCTTTTTTTAATATAAGCTGTTTTGGATTTTCAATTATTCTAGACAATGCATCCCCTCCTGTAATATTCATATGAACTATGTTCATTTTAGTATATTTACTATGGTTTGTCAACATAATTTTTTTGGAATTAATATCTTTACCTTAACGCTTTGCGTTTGTAGTGGTATCCAAAAGTTGTAATACCTAAGTTCAAGATATATAATAAATTTATTAAGAAAAGGGTATAAGACCATGCAGAGTACTAGAATAAGGGGGAATATGTTTGCTTAGAAAAGATAAAGTATATGAGCACTTAAAAGAGCTGTGTAATTGCATACAGAACCCAAAAGAACTTAAGTATAATGTGGGATTTTCTGCAGTAAAAATAGCAAATGATCTTAACATAGAAAGAAGTAATGTGTCCTCTGATTTAAATAAATTATACAAGGAAGGCAGCATTTATAAAGTAGAAGGAAGGCCTACTCTATACATAGATAAAGAATGGGCATTAAATAATGACTATTATGGTAAAAATAATGATGAAAATAATAAGCCTAAAAGGGAAATTAAAGATTGCTTTACATCTTTGATTGGATATGAAGACTCTTTAAATTCTCAAATAAAGCAGGCGCAGGCAGCTTTGCTGTACCCTCCTCATGGATTGCCTGCTTTAATATTAGGGGATACAGGTACCGGTAAGACTATGTTTGCAGAGTATATGTATAAATTTTCTGTAGATAATAATGCCTTAAAGAAAAATGCACCATTTGTATCCTTTAACTGTGCCGATTATGCTAATAATCATGAGCTTCTTATGTCAATTTTATTTGGAAGTATAAAAGGAGCATACACAGGAAGCGATGCTAGTAAACCTGGACTTGTTGAAATGGCTGATGGAGGTATATTGTTTCTGGATGAAGTTCACAGGCTTCCACCTGAGGGGCAGGAAATGCTGTTTACTCTCATGGATAAGGGAAAGTTTAGAAGGCTTGGAGATACAGTTTTCAAAAGTGTGGATGTGCTGATTTTAGCTGCAACCACTGAGCTGCCGGAGTCAGCATTTTTAAAGACATTTTATAGAAGGTTTCCAATTGTAATTAAGATGCCAAGCTTAAAGGACAGGTCTATAAAGGAAAGACTGATGCTGATATATTACTTCTTCAACAAGGAAGCCATGAGAATTAAAATGCCGATAAAGGTAAGCAATGATGTGCTTCTTGCACTTTCTTCATATTTACCTTCAGCCAATATAGGAGAGCTTAAATCAAATATTGAGCTGGTAGTTTCAAGAGGATATATGGATTATCTAATTGAGCAGGATAGTATTCGAATAGTATTGGCCTACCTGCCTGACAGTGTTAAAAATTCCCTCCTGTATGATAAAAACACCCGCCAGCAGATTTCAGAAATTATAGGCTATGAGGATAGGGTATTTTCAGGAAGTGTTAACCTTATAAGCAGCAATGAATATAAAAACAATAAGTTCTCTAATGACGTATATTTTTATCTGGACCGTAAATTTGATGAATATAAAAATATAGGTATGGAAAAAGAAAAATTAAAAGATAAGCTTTACAAGGATTTGGAGGATTACTTCGTAACTTATAACAGAGGGCTAATGTCTAAAGCATATAATGAATCTGAGCTTTCTAAATTTGTGGACAATAAAATAATAAGTATTTTAAAAATAATAAGAAGCGAAATAGAAAAAAGGTTCAATTATTATATAAAAGAAAATACCTTTGTTGCATTAGCTTTTCATATAAATTCTATGTTTGACAGGAGAATTCAAAGCAATTCTGTAGAAATTATTAATGTAAAGGATAAGAATCCTATTGAATATGATATAGCAGTTTACATTTATGAAAGGCTTAACTCACTTTTAGGCTATAAGATCCCTAGAAATGAGATAGAATTTATTAGTATAATATTACATACTTCAGAACATGAAGAAGATAAGCATAAAAAAATTCCTATTTTAGTTATAGCACATGGAGAAAATGTTGCTACAAATATGGCCAAAGTAGCCACTACCCTGCTGGATGTAGATCATATTGTAAGTATAGACATGAACCTTGAGGACAAGCCAAGTGATATATTGGAAGTAGCAATAGATTTGTGTAAGAAAATAGATGAAGGCAAGGGTATTCTTTTAATGGTAGATATGGGATCTTTGAAGACCTTTGGCAGTGAAATTACAAAAAGGACAGGTATACAGGTAATTACTATTGATAATCTTAGCATGCCGGCACTTTTAGAAGCTTCACATAAATCCATGCTGCCTTATTCAAATTTAAAGGATGTGGCCTTATCCGTGCTGGAGGTATATAAAACTTCTTTAATAAATAATACAAATGAAATATTAGATTCTAAGAACAAGAAAAAAGTTATATTTACCACCTGCAGTACAGGAAAAGGTACTGCAGCTTTTCTAAAGAAGCTGATTTCAAAGGCACTTAGTGTTAATTGTATAAGGGGTGTAGAAATATTTGAAGTGAATATTAGTGACAAAAAAGAAGATGCGGAAAAAATAAAAAGACTTGCGGGTGAAAAGAAAATTGCAGCTATAGCAGGAAGTATAAATCCTGGAATTACTGATGTACCATTTATTAATTTAATGGAATTTGTTACAGGAAGCGGTTTAAAGAAGGTTATGAGCTATGTAGCTGATAATCAGGTCATTAATTTAGAAGCAATAGACAATGACAGGACAATTGCTTATGGGGCTATAGGAAATGCATTAGACGAAAATTTAAGATTTTTATCTGGTAATAAAATAATGCCATATATTGATAAATATATAAAAAGTTTAGAAGATGAAAAAGCTGCAGTTTTTAGCAATCAGACATATACTCTTTTAGCAATTCATTTAGGTTATGCATTAGAAAGGCTTAAATTTGATAAGGATATTGAAGTTTCCACTGAGGATATCTTAGAAAGTAAGCTGGCTAATGAAATTAATAAAGATTTCGGAATTATATTTACTAAGTCAGAAATGGATAATTTAAACATGATTATAAATGAGGAATTAAAATCTAGTGTTTCATAGTGTTTTAATTTTAGAGATACTATTTTATCTTTTTAGATAAAGTGTATCTCTATTTATTTTGTCCATTGAAACTCAGTGCTTAGAACTTATTCATAATATTAAAATAAGTTGGCATGGATATTGCTTTAATAATTAGTGTAAGTATGAAAGGGGGTGCAATTTTGAAAGACATAGCATTAATACTTTTAAGTCATGGCAATATGGCTAAAGAAACTTTAAAGAGTGCAGAGATGATAGTAGGCAAAATTGAAAATGCTTATGCTCTCTCTATGGACGTTGATGATGGTATGAATGGAATAGGACTTAAATTAGATAACTGCTTTGAAGGCATTGGTAAAAATATAAAGCATGTTTTTGTAATTGCGGATCTATTAGGCGGAACACCTTGCAATGTAGCTGTGCAAAAGCTGGCCGCTATGGAAAATGTTACTTTAATCAGCGGACTAAATCTGACAATGGTAATTGAATTTGCTATGTCTCAATACGATGACTGCGAAAAATTGAAGGAACATCTTATTGAGGTAGGCAGAAATGGAATTTTAGACGTCCTGGCAGATCTAAAAAAACAATTAACTAAATAAAAAAGGGAGTGATTTAATGCAACATTTGGCTATGTGGCAGATTATAATTCTGACAGTATATGCGGCTATTTCAATTATTGATAGTTTAGGCTTATCAACATCAATAGCTAACCCTTTGTTTGCAGGCTTTTTTACAGGACTTATTTTAGGAAACGTTCCCATGGGGCTTGTGGTAGGCGCCACATTACAATTGATGGTATTAGGCGTCGCAACATATGGAGGTGCTTCTGTACCAGATTTTATGTCAGCAGCCATTATAGGAACGGCTTTTGCAATAATATCTGGTCAAAAGGTTGAGTATGCTATAGGAGTAGGGGTTCCAATTGGTTTATTATTAACCCAGATGGATGTTTTAGCGAGAATTTCCAACTCCATATTCCAGCATAAAGCTGATAGATATGCAGAAAATGGAGATGCAGACGGAGTTGCAAGAATGAACCTTGCAAGCATGTCTACTTGGATGATAAGCAGAGGCTTGCCAGTATTTGTGGGACTTTTCTTTGGTACTGCAGTAGTAAATGCAATAAATAAATATATTCCACAGTGGCTTATGGGTGGACTTAAGGTATCAGGTAAAATTCTCCCAGCATTAGGTATTGCAATACTTATGAGATATCTACCTCTTAAAAAGTATTATCCATTCTATATAATAGGATTTCTTTTAGTTGCCTTTGGAAAAGTAAGCATGATAGGTATTGCTTTAGCAGGCTTTGCAATTGCAGCTATTTATCTTATGATTAAAAATGATCTTAAACCCAGTGTTGGCGGAGGTGATATAGATGACTGAAGAAAAAAAGGTTACTGTAAATGAAGCTGAAAAAAAGGCTGCTTCAAATGGAAAGGAAAAGATAACTAACAAGGATTTAAAAAAGGTATTCTGGAGAGCACTTTTTGGATTACAAATAGGTTTTAACTATGAAAGAATGCAGGGTCTTGGCTATTGTTTTGCCATGATACCTATATTAAAAAAGCTATATAAGACCAAAGAAGAAATGAAAAGGGCTTTAAAAGTGCATCTGCAATTTTTCAATACTACTCCTGCTATGTCACATCTTATATTAGGTGCAGATATTGCTATGGAAGAGGAATATGGGCTTGATGAAGAGGCTATAAGTTCATTTAAAACTTCACTTATGGCACCATTTGCTGGAATCGGAGATACAGTATTTGTAGCTATTTATAGAACAGTAGTATTTAGTATAGCAGCTTATATGGCAATGCAGGGAAGTGTTGTAGGAGTTGTAATTCCAATCATTACTGCAATTATAATGTGGTGGGTAAGATATAAGTTTACACAGATAGGCTATAGTCAAGGTAAGAAAATAGCAGTTGGAATGGGAGGCAGACTTAAGCAATTAACTGAGGGTGCTTCTATATTAGGATTATTTGTTATAGGCGGTCTGGCACCTTCAATTATCAATGTAAAGGTTCCCTATGTATTTCAATCCGGAAGTGTAAAACTTGTAGTTCAGGATATGCTTGATAAAATATTACCAGGCATGGTACCACTTGCAATAGTCTTCTTTTCTTATTGGCTTCTTGGTAAGAAAAAGATGAACTCAACAAGACTTATAGTTGTTTTAATTATTTTAGGAATAGTTTTGTATAATCTTCAAATATTAGCATAATAACAAATGCATATACAGTATTATTTACCAATACTGTATATGCTGTTTAATATAAAAATGTTAGAATATTAGCATAATGATATGTACACTTACTGTATATGTTAATTTATAAAAATGAAAGAAGGTATAATAATGGCAATTATACATGCAAGAATAGATGAAAGATTAATACATGGTCAGGTTGCTACTGTTTGGACTAATAGCTTAGGCTGCAATAGAATAATGGTAGTAAATGATGAGGCCTGCAACAGTGAAACGCAAAAATATGTGTTAAAACTGGCCTGCCCTGTCAGCGTAAGCTTATCTGTTCTAACTATAGAAAAGGCAGTAACAAGAATAAAAGAAGGCAGATATGACAACGACAAGGTGTTCGTAATCTTTAAAAATCCTAAGGACTGCTTAAAGCTTATAGAAAATGGAATAAAACTTCCTTCACTTAATGTTGGAAATATGTCCGCAAAAGAAGGAACCACAAATATAAAAAGATCAGTTAATGTATCTAAGGAAGATGTTGAGGCATTTAGAAAAATAAACTCTTCCGGTCTGAAAATTACTGCAAAAATGATTCCCGATGAACCGGAGACAAATTTCATGAACTTAATAAAGGACTTATAATTATGATAGATAAAAATAGATTTATGTATTTAAAAAAGTACCTTGAAGAATGTGCAAAGGGAGGAGCATTTCCAGGCGCTTCCTTTGGCATAGTAACTAAAGAAGACTGCATGTTTGATTCTGTAGGCTATTCTCAGCTTATGCCTGAAAGAGAAAGCGCAGGTATTAATACTATTTATGACTTAGCTTCTTTAAGCAAAGTTGTTTCTACAACAACTATTATTTTAATGCTTATAGAACAAGGCAGAATTACTCTTCAAACAAAGGTAAGTGATATTTTAAGCAGTTTTAAACATAAAGATGTTACTATTTTAAATTTACTCACTCACACTTCTGGGCTGCCTTCAGACATACAGGATTATAAAAAATTCTGCAGCACAAGGGAAGATTTAATTAACAGTGTTTATAACACAGAATTAGAATACGAAACTGGCAAAAAAGTTATGTACTCAGATATAGGCTATATTCTTCTGGGATTAATTGCAGAAAAAACTATTGGAAAGCTTGATGAGTTTTTTAAAAATAATATAGCTAAGCCCCTGAACATGGAAAATACTTTTTATAATCCAGTTAAAGAAGTTAGAAGCAAATGTGCAGCAACTGAAATTACAAAAGCAAGGGGCTGTATCAAGGGAATAGTCCATGATGGAAAAGCATATATGCTTAATGGGGTAAGCGGTCATGCTGGCTTATTTTCTACTGTAGGTGATCTTGGAAGGTTCTGTAGAATGATTTTAAATGAGGGAATGCCAGATGGCGTAACCCATGAAAGAATTTTAAGTAAAAATTCAATAATGCTAATGAGCAAGTGCTATACTACGGGACTTAATGAAAGAAGAGGACTAGGATGGCAGCTTAAAGATAATTTAAGTTCAATGGGGGATTTGGCATCAGAATGCAGTATTTACCATACTGGTTTTTCTGGAACTTCAATACTAATTGATTTTAAAAATCAAATGGCTTTTATATTGCTTACAAACAGAATACATCCTACCAGGGAGAATAAGGAATTAATAAAACTAAGAAGAAATATTAATAATATAGCAGAAACTATAGTTTTTTAAAATTTTGAAAATAAGGGGAAGCTTATGGAAAATATTAAAAGACTAATTGATGAAAATAAGGGAGATATAGCAGTAGCTTTTAAAAATTTAAAAACCAATTCTTCCATAATGATAAATGAAGATGTAATATTCCCTTCAGCTAGTACTATAAAATTAGTAATTATAGCTGCTTTAATGAATGAGATTAATAAAGGTACAATGAAACTTGAGCAGACTATAACTCTGTCAGATATTCATAAGTGCGGCGGAGATGGAATACTAAAAGAACTAAAGGAAGGTCACAAATTTACATTATATGAAATTGCAAAACTTATGATTATTATAAGTGACAACACTGCGGCAAATATATTAATAAAGCTGTTAGGTATGGGAAATATTAATCAAATGGCTGAAAAATTAGGCATGGCAAATACAAAACTTAATAGAAAAATGATGGATTCAGAAGCTGTTAAATATGGAAAAGAGAATGTAACAACAGCAAAGGATTTATGTCATTTTTTAGAGCTTTTATATAATGGGAAAGTGATAAATAAAGAATATAGTGAAATCATACTGGGAGTATTACTTAAACAGCAATTAGGCGGAAGATTAAATTTATATCTTCCAGAAGGTGTTATAATTGCTCATAAAACTGGAGACTTAGATAAACTAGAACATGATGCAGGTATAGTATATAATTATCCCAATGATTATATACTTTGTGTATTAACTAAGAATTTATTATCAAACAAAGATGGAAAAGAGATTATAGGCAGAGTTTCGCTGGAAGTTTATAAATATATGAATAAAGACAAATATGAGCAGGCATAAAGTATTATAAATCAACAAATTTTGTCTTTTCTACATTCATTTTGGAGGCAATTAATATGAAAATAACAGACATAAAAATAAAACACATATCTGTTCCTCTCAGGACACCTTTTAAAACTGCCTTAAGAACAGTAAATAGTGTGGAGGATACTATAGTAGAAGTTTATACAGATACTGGCAATATAGGATTTGGTGAGGCGCCGCCTACTGGAGTTATAACTGGAGACACTACTGGAGCTATAATAGGCGCTATAGAAGATCATATAAAAAAAAGTATAATAGGCATGTCTATAGATAACTTTGAAGAATTAATGCTGAAGTTAAATAATTGTATTGTAAAAAATACCAGTGCAAAGGCTGCAGTAGATATAGCCTTATATGATTTGTATGGTCAGCTATATAATGCACCATTATACAAGTTATTAGGCGGCTACAGAAAGGAAATAATTACGGATATAACCATAAGTGTAAATGACCTGGAAGAAATGGCAAAAGACAGCTTAGATGCAATTAAAAGAGGTTACACTACCTTAAAAATAAAAGTAGGAAAAGATTCTGCAAAGGACATGGAAAGAATGAAGGCAATAAGAAAGGCTGTAGGTTATGATGTAAAGCTTAGGATTGATGCTAATCAAGGCTGGAAACCTAAAGAGGCAGTAAGAATATTAGATAAGATGTATAATGAAGGCCTTCAGATTGAATTTGCAGAGCAGCCAGTTGCAGCCCATGATATAGATGGATTAAAATTTGTAACAGATAATGTATCCATACCTGTTTTAGCTGATGAAAGTGTATTTTCACCTATGGATGCCTTAAATATTCTGCAGAAAAGAGCAGCGGATCTAATAAATATAAAGCTTATGAAAACCGGTGGAATATATAATGCACTGAAAATATGCTCTCTAGCAGAGATGTATGGCGTTGAATGCATGATTGGCTGTATGCTGGAAGCAAAGGTCAGTGTAACTGCAGCAGTACATTTAGCCTGTGCTAAAAGCATTATAACTAAAATTGACTTAGATGGTCCTGTTTTATGCAGTGAAGATCCAATAACTGGAGGAGCTGTATTCAATGAATATAAAATAAGCCTTACAGAAGATTCTGGCTTGGGTATTAAGTCTATAACTTATTAGAAGATAACATTAAAATTAAATTAAATTTTTTGTAAGATAAAGCTATCATTTATATTTGATAGCTTTTTTGGATATATTAATAATATTAAAATATACGGGAGCGTGATATTATGCCAAGTCATAAGATGCATGATAAAGCTAATAGATTGGTAAATGAAAAATCTCCATACCTGTTACAACATGCATACAACCCAGTAGATTGGTATCCATGGGGTAATGAAGCTTTTGAAAAAGCTAAAACTGAAGATAAACCCATTTTCCTGAGTATAGGCTATAGTACCTGTCATTGGTGCCATGTGATGGGGAGGGAATCCTTTGAAGATAATGAAGTGGCAGAGCTTTTAAATAAATATTTTGTGGCTATAAAGGTGGACAGAGAGGAAAGACCTGATATAGATCATATATATATGAATGTGTGCCAGGCACTTACAGGCAGCGGAGGATGGCCTCTTACAATTATTATGACTCCGGATAAAAAGCCATTTTTTGCAGGTACATATTTTCCAAAGCACAATAGAATGGGAATGAAAGGTCTGCTATCCATTCTTGACAGCTATGGTAAGGCATGGATTAATAGCAGAGAGTATCTTTTGGATTCAAGCAAAGGAATTTTAAATGCTGTTAACAGTTCAAAACCTGCAGTATATGAAGAATTCAGGACTAACTTGATACAAGAAGCTTTTACACAGTATAAATATGATTTTGACAATATTTATGGAGGATTCGGCGGTGCGCCTAAATTTCCTGCGCCTCATAATTTATATTTTCTTTTAAGGTACTGGTACAGCACCAAAGATGAATCTGCACTTAACATGGTTGAAAAAACATTAAATTCCATGTATCGTGGGGGAATATATGATCATATTGGATTTGGATTCAGCAGATATTCAACGGACAGAAAATGGCTGGCCCCTCATTTTGAAAAGATGCTATATGACAATGCACTTTTAGCCATTGCATATCTGGAGACTTATCAGGCTGCAAAAAAATCAAAATATGCAGATACAGCTAAAGAAATTTTTACTTATATTTTGAGGGATATAACCTCACCGGAAGGGGGCTTTTACTCTGCTGAAGATGCTGATTCAGAAGGTGAGGAGGGTAAATTTTATCTGTGGACAGTAGATGAAATTAAAAGTGCGCTTGGCGTGGAGGATGGAAATAAGTTCTGCCAGTATTTTGATATAACATCTAAAGGAAATTTTGAAGGTAAAAATATTCCTAATTTAATAGAGTCACCTTATTCTGTAATAGACAAGGAATTTATAAACAAAAATAGGGAAAAACTTTTCAAAATCAGAGAAAAAAGAATTCATCCCCATAAGGATGATAAAATATTAACCTCATGGAATGGATTAGTGATTGCTGCCTTGGCTATTGGAGGAAGAGTCTTAAAAAACAAGGAGTATACTGCAGCAGCCGAAAATGCAGCAGCATTTATATTCAATAAGCTTATTCGTGAAGATGGAAGACTGCTTGCCAGATACCGTGACGGAGAATCAGCATTTCCTGCATATGTAGATGATTATGCCTTTTTAATATGGGGATTAATAGAGCTTTATGAGACCACATTTAAACCGGAGTATCTTGAAAAGGCTTTAAATTTAAATAAAGATCTTTTAAAATATTTCTGGGACAGCCAAAATGGAGGATTGTTTGTATATGGCAGTGATAGTGAACAGTTAATATCAAGGCCAAAAGAAATATACGATGGAGCAGCTCCATCAGGAAATTCAGTGTCTGCGTTAAACTTTTTAAGATTAGCAAGATTAACTGGCGATTTTGATTTAGAAGATAAAGCTGATGAATTACTTAAAGCCTTTGCAGGCAGTATTAATGATTATCCAAGAGCTTATTCATTTTCCTTAATATCACTTTTGTTTATACATCAAAAAAGCAGAGAAGTTGTTTTAGTGTGGGAAAACAGCGATGCTGAAACAGAAAAGATCATTGATATAATTAATGAGGAATTCATGCCATTTACAATTTCAATGCTGTATTCCAGTGAAAATAAGAATATTACTGAAATTGCTCCATTCATAGCAGACTATAAATCTGTTAATGGTAAGCCAACTGCTTATGTATGTGAAGATTTTTCTTGTCAAGCACCAGTAACAGATGCTAAAATGTTTAGAAAGTCATTAGGAAGTTAGGGTTAGAATAATAAATATTCACCGGCATAGCCGATGGTTTTGCCTTTACTACTAGCCACATCTAACGTGTGGTTTTCTTAAACAAAAAGTCTCCTCGAAATGAGGAGATTCCCTTACTTTTTATTGGTTATTCGCTGAAAATTAAATCAACATCAATAATCAAATCTGTAAATATTGAACTGGTATATTTATCCCCTTTTTTGAAAGTATTAGTTATTTCATATGAACCATCTATTAATGTGTGCTGTATAATAAATCCATTTTGATCTACCATATTATATTCCTGAACTCCATATTTTTCATAAGAATAGTATTTTGTTCCCTTATCTATTATAGATGTAGATTTTGAAAGTATTTCAAAAATTATTTTTGGTGCAGTTAAAAAGCTTTCTCCTTTTTTTACAGCATTACCGCACATGACAAATATATCTGGTTTATATTTTTTTATATCATTTTCACTTTTAAAGATAACTTCTATTTGTTCAGTATATGATCTGCAATCTTTTCCCCTAAAATATAGTACTAAGTAAGAATTAATATTATTTAATATAATATTATGTTTTTGAGAGGTATTAGAACTTAAATAAATAGCCCCATTATCATATTCTACCTCGTATAATAAGTTTATAGTCAGTTAAATGACTGCTATAAACTTATTTATTTTTATATTTTAGTATAGATAAGAAAGTATCTATGTTTTTCTGTGGGGATTCCCCCAATTCATTATTGCTATCTATTTTACATTCCTATCTATACAACTTACATTAACTATTTATAAAGGAATTTCCTAATGCTAAAATAGTCCTAACGGACTTTAGCGAAGGTTACTGCTGTATTCTCCTGCAAAACATATTGTTATTGCCTAGAAAGCTTGCAGCCTGACCAGAGTATCAAATTCTGCTTACACAAATGTTGCATCTCCATTCGTAGCCACCAGCAAGGTATTTCGCTTGGTTGAATGCTGATTACGCGAGGTTGCAGTCAGTACTCTGGATTAGGATAATTCCTTTTCTAATTTCCTCATTACTTTCGAAAGGTGGTGATTTCATGAAGAAAGTAGATTACTTATCAACTCTATTTGTTGGTATCGATATTGGTGCGAGACAAAATGTTGTCTCTGCAATTAACTTTGAACAGGAATTTTTTATTAAAATGAAACCTGTTCCTAATACACAATCTGGTGCAGAACAACTAGAATCCATGCTCGTCAAGATACTAGAAAATAATATATTTAAGGTTACTATTATTGGTCTTGAGTCTACTTCATTTTATGGCGTGCATATAGCTAATTTTTTATCTGCAAGTGAAAAACTTGTGCCATATAAACCCTACGTCTACTGTTTGAATCCTAAGGAAGTTGCTAACTACAAAGATTCCTTTAATGCTCTTAACAAAAATGATGGCATTGACTCTTTTGTTATTGCTGATTTTGCAAGAGTCGGCAGGATTCATACTGAGCCTTGGCGTGGTTCTCAATACCTTGCCCTACAAAGGCTTACAAGACACAGGCTTCATATAGTTGAATGCTTAACCAGGGAGAAGACATATATGCTATCAAATGTATTTCTCAAGTTTAGCGAATTTGCTTTGTTAGATGGTGAAGAACATCCTTTTTCTAATAAATATGGTGCCACTGCTTCCTCTATCCTGACGGATTTTTTATCTTCTGAAGACATTGCAAATGCTTCCATAGAAGAACTTGTTGAATTCATCAATACAAAGAGTCGAAAGAGAATTTCTGATCCACAGATGACTGCTAAAATTCTTCAACAAGCTGCTCGTAATTCATATCGCCTTGATAAATGTTTGTATGAGCCATTAACGACTTCAATTGCATGCTCTTTTAACTGTATTCAGGCTTTTGAAAAAGAACTGAGTACTATTAATAAAGCCATTGAGAAAGCGGTTATGGGAATGAATCCTGTGGAATATCAAATTCTCATGTCAATCCCTGGTTTTGGCCCTGTTTATTCCAGTGGTATTCTTGCCGAATTAGGCAGTGTGCATGCATTCCCTAATAATGATGCTATTGCTAAATATGCTGGCATCGTATGGAAAGAAAATCAATCTGGTGATTTCAAGGCTGAAAATACGCCAATGAACAAAGCAGGTAACCGTTATTTACGTTATTATCTGATAGAAGCCGCTGGTAGTGTCATAAGACACGTTCCTGAATATCAAGCTTTCTACCAGAAGAAATTTGCTGAAGTGACTACACATCAGCATAAACGAGCACTCGCGCTAACTTCTCGTAAATTAATCCGTTTGATTTTTGGATTGCTGGCTAAAAATCAACTCTACTCTTCAAATAGAGTAGATTAATTATATAAGACACACGAACATACATTCTGATTTGACTGTATGTTTATTAGGGTTACCCTTTTTTTGAAGAATCATTTCATTTTCTTTTTATTTTGTTCTGTCAAGCATTTTTGAAAATGTCCCAAAATATTTAAAACATTAGCACCAGTTTTCTGGTGCTTTTTAGTTAGGTTTTACTTCTAAAATAAATAATGAGGCTTTCCTGGATTTTGGGTATGCTTAATAAGCCTTCTGAGTTTTATACTTAAAAGGAGGAATAGTAATATTATGGCATTTACTTTTATGCTATATTTTCCTGCCTATGTTTCTGCTTTTTAAGATAACGTTCAAAAGAAGCTTGTTTCCAAGGATGACTCATTGGAGGAATATAACGTTTTTTTGGTTGCCCCGCAGGAGCTGCAAGGTCAAAGCTTTTTGATGTAAGTTCATGTTCTGGTAATAGATCTAGAGCATATACCTTTTCATCAACACAAAAGAACATTCCACCATCAAAGGCTTGAATTACCATACCTGAAGTACCTTTTCGGTAATGTACAGCATATCCATTACAATCCATAGGGAGGTAATAACTTTTCTTGAATTTGATGCAGCTTCCGTTATCAACCTTCCTACTGGTTAATACGGCAAGTGTTAAATTTATTTTTTCAATATCTAGTTGTTTTTCAAAGACAGATTTGATATTATCAACTGGTAAAGCAAACTGGGCATTGAATTCTTTTATGTATGAGTTTAAGAATTCATTTGCTTGCTCAATTGTGCTGATACAAGCTAGCCTCATTTCTAAAGGGAGGCGTGATTGTAACGTCTGAAACATTCTTTCTACGCGCCCTTTAGCTTGGGCAACACTGCTTGTCTTAATTCCTATGCCTAACTGTTTACAGGCATAGCTAAACTGAGTGAAAGTATCCTCTTCAACTGAAGGGGACTTTTTCTTTTTGTATTCAAATACAGTACGTCTATCTGTAAATAACATATAAGGGATACCGTGTTCCGTGAGTACCTGGTGTAACACATGGTAATACCCGTTTAGGGTCTCTTGTGAGTCAAAATAAGCTCCCATAATAGCACCTGTAGCATCATCTACAGCAATGTGTAATTGGGTTTTATTCTTACCGAACCAAAGATGCTGTGAAGCATCCATCTGGAGCATCTCACCTATGTAAGCACATCTAGGGCGCCTCGGGTGTGCATCTTCAGCTGCAATAATTGCATTCTGAATGTTAGAAACCTCTTTTGGAGATTTGGCTACATTCTTCAATTCCTCTAATTGAGCTTTAACCTTTTTCCTTGTAGCACGCTTAGCCTTAGGAGACAGGATGAATTCCTGCATAAGGATTGAACGGATGGTGCTAATGGATACTTTGATATGCTCATGCTTCTCTAATAACTCAGAATAGTGGGTGAGATTAGCATCAGAGTATTTGGTACGATAAAGGTCAATAATTAATTGTCTTGTCTCATCATCAAGTGTATGGACTGGTTTTCTCCCATGATTACCATGAATAAAATAAGCCTTTCCCTGTTCCTGATATCCTTTGATCATTCTATTAATATGTCTAATAGAGCAGCTTAGATAAAGGGATGCCCTCTTCTTGTTTCCATTTGTTTCGACCAATTTCTTTATAGTTGTATATTTATCATTTTCTTTCATAGTTAAATTTACCTTTCTCATTATGTCCACCTCAATTCTCTTGAGGTATCATTATACTATATTTTTTGCATTTGGGACATAATCATATGTGGTATATTAAGACATTATCATAAATCAATCATACATTTCATTTTCTTTTTATTTTGTTCTTGACATATTACCAAATTGCTTTCCGTTAAAATTAGCCTGAATATCTTCAAACTCATCTTCTGTATAAAACACATCTCTTATAGAATTTTTCATTTCCTACATCTACCTCCATAAAACTATTTTACAAGTTCACGTCTATATTATACATTAAATAAATATTAAGTGAAATAGCGGCTTTTCATTCCTTTCTTTTACTTTGTACTAAATTATTTTTTGATTACAACAAGGGCGTCCATTTAAAAGTACAGCTATGAAAGGTAAAAAAATTCGCACAAATTAATCTGATTTCATGCCAATCTGCAATAAGTGTAGTAAAATAATATAAAAACTTATTCGCAGTGAGGTAAAAATGGGAAGAGAACAGGATCGTATAAATCGGAGAATAGAAAAAAATCCAGCGGCAGAATGTAATAAAATCCAAAAGAAGTATTTTCCTGAGTTGTTTCAGAAGTTTGCAGGGACGCTGGATCCTAGGCATCAAAGCTATATTGATTATTCCAATAAAGTAATGCTTGGAACTGTGTATTACAAAGGAATAGCTGGGCTTGTAAGCATGCAATCTATGACATATGAGTTTAATGATGACAAGGTGGTAAAAAACATTATGAACTTTCTTGGAGAAAGTGATAGGTCATATCTCCCACACGGAGTAACCGTAAATGAATATCTGGAGAAGTTGGCTACGTCTCAATTGCAGGAAATCCAGCAGTCCATGGTGTATAGTCTGATACGAAGAAAGACATTTGATGATGCCAGGTATCAGAAGAAATGGCTTTTGATTGTTGATGGGTCACAGTTATATTCCGGAAGTCGCCAGATCAATGAGCAATGCCTTGAAAGACATCACAATAAAGGAACAGTGGATGAAAAAGTCAGTTATCACAGCGATGTTCTAGAAGCAAAAATCGTTTTGGGAGAAAAACTGATTGTAAGTATAGCAAGTGAGTTTGTGGAGAATAATGGAGAAGACGCTCTGCGTCAAAAAAGTATGAGTGAGGAAGAGCGTAAACAGGACTGTGAAACTAAGGCGTTTCAAAGACTTGCAGCTAAGCTGAAAAAAAGATTTCCGCGCCTTCCAATAATATTGTTGGCGGATAGCCTGTATGCATCAGAAAAAGTTATGGAGATATGCAGAAAAAATCACTGGGATTTTATTATCAGGTATAAAACCGGGAGTATCCCAAGTATTGCCGCAGAATATGAAGCAATACCAGAGAAGGGAACATCAGGTCATGCGGAATATGTGAATGAAATAGATTACAAAGAAAAACCCGTAAATATGCTTAGATACTGGGAGGAAAAAGTAATAAAAGGGAAAAATGTATGGACAGAATTCCAGTGGCTGACCAGTCTTAGGATTACAGACAAAAATGCGGAAAATTTAGCGGCTGCGGGAAGAAAACGCTGGAAAATAGAAAATGAAGGCTTCAATCGTCAGAAAAACTGGCAGGGAAATATCACACATGTATGCAGCTGGAATGTCCAAGCGATGAAGAATCATTACCTGATGCTGCAGATATCTGATACAATCAAGCAACTGTATGAATGGTATTATTTGAAAGCCAATGATATAAAAAAGAAACAAAAAAATATATCCTCTGACCTGCTAGCAAGCTTTGGACAGCAACTAACAAGGGAAGATATATTTCAAGTTGATATGCATAGCATATCAACCGCCTAAAATGATTATATCAAAGGAAGTGATGTCTGCCAAGAGTAAATTTAACTTGAACAAAAAATTTATCCACAAGAAAAACAAATTGGTGTAGTGCCGGATATTTTTGTGGATAAGTATAAATCCAGAAAAAAGAATTGTGGATAACATGGCGTTTAAAGAAAATAAGTTGAATTTAGCAGACAGAAACAATTTCACCTTTCAAGGCTGTTAAAAGTAATAAGATGATGACATTCGTGGGACTTTCTGGGATAATAGAATATATGCATTTAAAAATATAAGATCCGGAGGATGAAAGTGAAAAGTATAATTAATTTTTTCAAAGGAATTGCTATCAGTGTTTCTACATTGGTTCCAGGTGTCAGCGGGGGAACTATGGCTATAATTTTGGGGGTTTATGATGATTTAATACATTCCATAGGGTCTTTTTTTGAAGACTGGAAGAAACATGGCCTTTTGCTTTTAGAATTAGGACTTGGTGCATTAGCAGGGATTGTGTTATTTGCTCCACTCATTGAAAGAACAATTAATAATTATCCAATTGAAACAGGCTTTTTCTTTATAGGTGTTGTTTTAGGCGGTGTACCTGTTTTATACAAAAGAGCTGCTTCAAAAGGAAAGAATGTTTATGATTATTTATACCTTATAATAGGAATTGTAATAGCCTTGGCAATGTCGGGAAAACCAGAAGCTGCCAGTGCCATGGCTGCAGCAGGAGGAAGCAAAAGCATTATTTTTCTTATACTGGCAGGTATTATTATTTCTATTGCCTTAATACTTCCCGGAATAAGCGGATCATTTATGCTTTTAATTTTAGGACTTTATGATGTAACATTAAATGCTATTAATACATTAAATATACCTTTTTTAATCCCTTTAGGTATAGGGTGTGCAATAGGTACCATTGCCACTACAAAAACTATAGAAAGATTGTTAAATAAACATCCTGGTAAAACATATATGTTAATATTAGGTTTTGTATTGGGCTCAATACTTCCAATATATCCTGGGCTTCCAGAGGGAATTAGTTTGGTATATGCATTGTTTTCTTTATGCTTTGGTTTCCTTCTAATATTCAATATGGGTAAGAAATTTAATAATTAAAATAAAAAAATCTATATAAAAAAGTTTATATAGATTTTTTTATTTTAATATTTACACAAGCAAAAAAATTTGATATTATTTTAGTAGTACATAATGTACTACTAAGGAGGGGCTATGAAAAATATAATAGATTTACTGCAAATGCTGAATTTTTCGAAAACTGAAGCAGCCGTGTATATTACATTACTTAAGAATTCCAAGCTCACAGGTTATCAAATAGCAAAGGAGCTGAATACTTCACGTTCATCTGTTTATTCCGCTTTAGACAACCTATATAAAAAAGGTTATGTTTTCCTTCTTAAGGGAGAATCTCAGATTTATCAGCCTGAAAGTCCAAAGGTACTTATGAAAAAATTAAAAAAAGAATATATAAGCTCTATAGATATGCTTGAATCCCAGTTATCCAGTATAGAGGTTAGTGATAAAGAGGAGAGATACATAAATATTGAGGGCTATGAAAACATTATTGAAAAAGCAAAGGAAATCCTTTTGACTGCAACAAAGGAAGTGTATATAAATACAGATTTTGATCTTCAGGATTTTGCAGATGAATTTAAAGCTTTAGGGAAAAAAGGAGTAAGGATAATAATATTTTCTTTTTCAAAGCTTAATAGTGAGGGACTTCCTGTGGAATTGTATGAACATTGTGATGCAGACTGTTATTTGAAGCACACCAGGATTATGCTAGTTGCGGATTGTGAAAAAAGCCTTATTGCTGATTGTGGTAAAAGCGGGAACAATTACATAGGCACTTTTACTGAGAATTCTTTAATGGCTTCTATTGCTGCTGAACATATTCACAATGATATTTATTTATTAAGACTTAAAAAAAAGTATGGCAGAAATTTAATTGATAAGGACATTCTTATTAACTCAATGCTGGAAAAACGTAAATAAAGGGGTTCAAAATGAATAATATTCCCATAATAAATAGAAACTATTTAAAGTTAATGCTGGCTATAGCAGTTCCAGTAGCCATTCAAAGCCTTATACAGTCATCCTTAAGCATGATAGATCAATTCATGATTGGCCGGCTGGGAGCTGGAGCTATAGCATCAGTAGGCCTTGGGGCAAGAATACCCCAGATATTTATTGTGACTATAACTGGAGTTACTTCTGGCGCTGCAATTTTTACAGCTCAATTTTGGGGAAAAAATGATAAAAGAAACATTGGACAGACCTTAGGTGCATCATTTGCTTTTGGCCTTCCTATAATAGCAGTATTTAGTATAATATCAATATTACTGTCAGCAAATATGCTTTCTTTATTTACCAAGGACACCGAAGTCATAAAATATGGAGCAGAATATATGAAGATTACAGCCTATGGATATATTCCATTAATGATAGTGTCAGTTTTTGCTGCAGTATTAAGAAGTACCGGTAATGTAATGCTGCCTATGTATACAGGACTGCTTTCAGTAATACTTAACACAACACTTAATTATTTACTCATATTCGGCAATCTGGGAATGCCTCAGCTAGGGGTTAAGGGCACAGCAATAGCAACTACTGTTTCAAGATATGCGGAGTGCATAATTCTTATTTCAGCTGTTTATTTTAAACATTTGCCTTGTGCTGTAAATATCAAAGAAATGATTAATATGCACATTGACTTTATTAAAAAGTTTTCTATAATAACACTGCCTATAATATGTAATGAATTTTTATGGTCTTTTGGACAGACAGTTTACTCTGCAATATATGGTCACATGGGAACAAATCAAATTGCAGCTATGACCATTACTTTCCCTGTACAGGGGCTTACTATTGGACTATTTACAGGAGTAAGCAGTGCTGCAGGAATAATCATTGGAAACAGGCTTGGGTCAAATAAATTTAATGAAGCTGTGGATTATTCCAGAGGTTTTATATCAATAGGTGCTATTGGCTCAGTTGTTGTTGGCATGGTTATAATTCTTTTATCTAAATTATATGTATCAATTTATAATGTTTCCTATGATGTGCAGATGTACTCAGAAAGGCTTCTTATAATTTTTGGTATACTATTTGCAGTTAAGGTATGTAACATGATTTGCGGATCAGGAATTTTAACTGCTGGAGGAAAAACTAAATTTGCTTTTATGCTTGATTTAATAGGTACCTGGTGTATTGGAGTGCCGCTAGGATTATTTAGTGCCTTTGTGCTGAATCTGTCAATAGAATGGGTATATCTTTTAATATCTACTGAGGAAATTGTAAAACTGCTCATTGGCTTAAGAATAGTTTATTCTAAGAAATGGGTTACTAATATAGCTGAAACAGCTGTAAATTAATAAATAGGAGAAGTTGATAATATGAATAAAACATGGTGGAAAGAATGTGTGGTTTATCAAATATATCCAAGGAGTTTTAAGGATTCCAATGGAGACGGAATTGGAGATATAAATGGAATTATTGAAAAGCTGGATTATGTAAAAGATCTGGGGGCGGATATGATTTGGTTAAATCCAGTTTATAAATCTCCAAATGATGATAATGGATATGATATAAGTGATTATGAAGATATAATGGACGAATTTGGGACTATGGAGGATTTTGATAATCTGCTTTTACAGTGTCATAACAGAGGAATAAAGGTTATGATGGATCTGGTTGTTAATCATACTTCTGATGAGCATAAATGGTTTATTGAAAGCAGAAAATCCAGGAATAATCCATACAGTGATTATTATATCTGGAGACAGGGTAAACACAATGAGGAGCCAAATAACTGGGCATCTTTCTTTGGAGGCTCGGCCTGGGAATATGAAGAAAACAGGGATGAATATTATCTCCACATTTTTAGTAAAAAGCAGCCCGATTTGAACTGGGATAATCCTAAGGTAAGAGAATCTGTTTATAATGTAATAAAATTCTGGCTTGATAAAGGAATAGACGGCTTTAGAATGGATGCAATAAACATTATAGGAAAACATGATGATATGCCTGATGGTACTATAATAGAAGGCTATAAATATGCAGATGGAACTAAATATTTTATGAATCAGCCAAAGGTTCATGAATTTCTTCATGAAATGAATAAAAATGTTATTTCTAAATATGATGCTGTAACTGTTGGAGAAACTTCAAATGTGGACACAAAGGAAGCACTTAATTACATAGCAGACAGCAGAGAAGAAATGAATATGATATTTCAGTTTCAGCATATTGCATTAAGAGATGCGCCTTATGATAAGTGGGAGGATAAACCAGTAGATGTAATTAAATTGAAAGAAATATTAACAAAATGGCAGACAGATCTGCAGGGAAAAGGCTGGAACAGTCTATATTGGAATAATCATGACAAGCCAAGGGCTGTGTCTAATTTTGGAAATGACAGAGAATACAGAATTGAATCTGCAAAAATGCTGGCTACGTGTATGTATTTAATGCAGGGAACTCCATTTATTTATCAAGGTGAAGAAATAGGCATGACTAATGCTAACTTTAATCAGCTTTCAGATTATAAGGATATACATACATTGAACTGCTATAATGAACTTGTTAATAAAGGAATGACTCATGAACATTTAATTAATGTTATGAAACATTTGAGCAGGGATAACTCAAGAACTCCAATGCAGTGGAATAAAAGTGTAAATGCTGGTTTCAGTGAAGCTGAGCCATGGATTAAGGTAAATCCAAATTATATTAACATTAATGTGGAAGCAGAAAAAGCAAATCCAAATTCAGTATTGAATTATTATAAAAAACTTTTAACACTTCGTAAAGAAAACGAGGCTGCCATATATGGAGATTATAAGCTTATATTAGAAAAGGATAAACAGATTTTTTCATATATGAGAACTCTAAATAATGAAATTATGCTTATAATATGTAATTTCACATATAGAACTCCATTTTTCAGGCTTCCAAAGGATATAAAGTATTCTGGAAAAGAGCTTGCTTTATGCAATTATGAAAACAGGGGAAATGACAATTTAGAAGGCTTTAAGCTTAGACCATATGAATGCAGAGTATATAAACTTAATTAATAAATTCATGTTGAATATATTAACATCTAAATATATAATGGTATAAACATAAAAAATAAAGGAGGATGTATATGAAAAAGATAACTATAATTGGAAGCGATTTATGCCCTGATTGTTTGGCTACTAAAGAATATTTTTCTAAAAATAATATAGACTATGATTTTGTTGAGATTACGGAAAGTCTTCAGAACTTGAAAGCTTTTATAACATTAAGGGACAAAAGGGCAGAATTTGATAGTATAAAAAAAGAAGGAAAGATAGGAATACCTGTTATAATTACTGAGGATAGTGATAATCTTATTTTTGATGTAAAACCAGATTTAAGTAAGTTTAAGTAAACATATTTTATACAGCAAAGGACAAAGATATATTTGTAAATAGCAAAGGGGATAGATAAATGACTCTGGAATTAAAATTACAAAATTTAAAAAAGTCTCTTCTAGATATGGGAAGTGTGGCAGTTGCGTATTCAGGCGGAGTGGACAGCACCTTTTTATTAAAAGTTGCAAAAGATACGCTTGGAGATAAAGCAATTGCAGTTACTGCAAAGTCTTCAACTTATCCTGAAAGGGAATTTAAAGAAGCAAAAGATTATGCCAGCAGAATTGGTGCTGAGCATATAGTTATTATATCTGAGGAACTAGAAATAGAAGGGTTTGCAAAAAACCCTGTAAACAGATGCTATTTTTGTAAAAGAGAACTATTTACAAAGATTAGAGATGTAGCAGATAAAAAAAATATCAACGCTGTACTGGATGGCTCCAATTGTGATGATACAGGTGACTTCAGACCTGGAATGAAAGCTGCTGAAGAATTAAATGTCATAAGTCCTCTTAAGGATGCAGGTATGACAAAAAGCGATATTAGAGAATTGTCTAAAAAAATGAATATACCAACCTGGAACAAACCTTCATTTGCATGTCTTTCATCTCGATTTCCCTATGGAAATGAGATTACAGAGCCAAAACTAAAAATGGTGGAAAAGGCTGAGCAGTTTTTACTGGATATGGGATTTACACAGGTTAGAGTAAGACATCATGGAGAAATTGCAAGAATTGAAGTTAACTCAGATGAGAGAAATAAATTTTTTAATCTTAATGTAATGGACAAAGTAGCTGCGGAACTAAAAAAAATAGGATTTAAATATGTTACTTTGGATTTGCTTGGATATAGAACAGGAAGCATGAATGAAGTCTTGACTCAAAACGAAAAAAATATTTAAAGAAATTAAGCTGTAGTAATATAAATATGTTATATTACTACAGTTTCTTTATTTTAAGGCATTTATATAGGATTTCATTTCTGATAGTGACATAGCACCTGTTTTTTTAGCAGAAACAGTGCCATCTTTATTTATAAAATAAGAAGTTGGAATGCCTCTGATATTGTATTTACCTGCAGTACCCTGGCTAATATCTAATAATACATTAAAATTATAATTATTTGATTTTAAAAATGATTGTACAGTATCTCTGTCTTCTCCAATATTTACTGCAAGTATAACTAAGTCACTGTTTTTAGTTTCATCATATAATTTTTCAATGTCCGGCATTTCACCTTTGCATGGAGGACACCAGGTTGCCCAGAAATTAAGGAACACTTTCTTTCCTTTAAAATCACTTAATGAAACATTTTTGCCGCTTACGTCCTGAAGCCTAAAATCATTTGCTTGTTCTTTATTAACATCAGTTCCGGAAGAATCATTACTTTTTACTGAAGCCGTATTACTATTTTTACTGTTTTCAATTTGTGCTTTATCTTTTGAATTATTATAATTATTAACTTCAAAAACTGCACCAAATATGATGACAGCTATTACAGATAAAATAATATATTTTTTCATATGTTTAATCTCCTCGTATAATAAGTTTATAGTCAGTTAAATGACTGCTATAAACTTATTTATTTTTATATTTTAGTATAGATAAGAAAGTATCTATGTTTTTCTGTGGGGATTCCCCCAATTCATTATTGCTATCTATTTTACATTCCTATCTATACAACTTACATTAACTATTTATAAAGGAATTTCCTAATGCTAAAATAGTCCTAACGGACTTTAGCGAAGGTTACTGCTGTATTCTCCTGCAAAACATATTGTTATTGCCTAGAAAGCTTGCAGCCTGACCAGAGTATCAAATTCTGCTTACACAAATGTTGCATCTCCATTCGTAGCCACCAGCAAGGTATTTCGCTTGGTTGAATGCTGATTACGCGAGGTTGCAGTCAGTACTCTGGATTAGGATAATTCCTTTTCTAATTTCCTCATTACTTTCGAAAGGTGGTGATTTCATGAAGAAAGTAGATTACTTATCAACTCTATTTGTTGGTATCGATATTGGTGCGAGACAAAATGTTGTCTCTGCAATTAACTTTGAACAGGAATTTTTTATTAAAATGAAACCTGTTCCTAATACACAATCTGGTGCAGAACAACTAGAATCCATGCTCGTCAAGATACTAGAAAATAATATATTTAAGGTTACTATTATTGGTCTTGAGTCTACTTCATTTTATGGCGTGCATATAGCTAATTTTTTATCTGCAAGTGAAAAACTTGTGCCATATAAACCCTACGTCTACTGTTTGAATCCTAAGGAAGTTGCTAACTACAAAGATTCCTTTAATGCTCTTAACAAAAATGATGGCATTGACTCTTTTGTTATTGCTGATTTTGCAAGAGTCGGCAGGATTCATACTGAGCCTTGGCGTGGTTCTCAATACCTTGCCCTACAAAGGCTTACAAGACACAGGCTTCATATAGTTGAATGCTTAACCAGGGAGAAGACATATATGCTATCAAATGTATTTCTCAAGTTTAGCGAATTTGCTTTGTTAGATGGTGAAGAACATCCTTTTTCTAATAAATATGGTGCCACTGCTTCCTCTATCCTGACGGATTTTTTATCTTCTGAAGACATTGCAAATGCTTCCATAGAAGAACTTGTTGAATTCATCAATACAAAGAGTCGAAAGAGAATTTCTGATCCACAGATGACTGCTAAAATTCTTCAACAAGCTGCTCGTAATTCATATCGCCTTGATAAATGTTTGTATGAGCCATTAACGACTTCAATTGCATGCTCTTTTAACTGTATTCAGGCTTTTGAAAAAGAACTGAGTACTATTAATAAAGCCATTGAGAAAGCGGTTATGGGAATGAATCCTGTGGAATATCAAATTCTCATGTCAATCCCTGGTTTTGGCCCTGTTTATTCCAGTGGTATTCTTGCCGAATTAGGCAGTGTGCATGCATTCCCTAATAATGATGCTATTGCTAAATATGCTGGCATCGTATGGAAAGAAAATCAATCTGGTGATTTCAAGGCTGAAAATACGCCAATGAACAAAGCAGGTAACCGTTATTTACGTTATTATCTGATAGAAGCCGCTGGTAGTGTCATAAGACACGTTCCTGAATATCAAGCTTTCTACCAGAAGAAATTTGCTGAAGTGACTACACATCAGCATAAACGAGCACTCGCGCTAACTTCTCGTAAATTAATCCGTTTGATTTTTGGATTGCTGGCTAAAAATCAACTCTACTCTTCAAATAGAGTAGATTAATTATATAAGACACACGAACATACATTCTGATTTGACTGTATGTTTATTAGGGTTACCCTTTTTTTGAAGAATCATTTCATTTTCTTTTTATTTTGTTCTTGACATATTACCAAATTGCTTTCTTAAAAATTAAAGTAGTTGCTTAAGATGCTAAGTTTATTTGTAAAAATAAGTATTCCCATAGCAATCATTAAAATGCCGCTGACAATAGAAAACACAGGCAGATATTTACTGATTTTTTTAAAGTACAAAGTGAGTTTTTCAACAGCCAGGGCCGTTAAAATAAAAGGAACAGCTAATCCCAATGAGTACATAATGAGCAGGAGAATTCCCTTGGGTACTGTATTCATATTTGAAGCATAAATTAATATTGATGCAAGTATTGGGCCGATACATGGTGTCCATCCAGTAGCAAAAGCCATACCCATGAAAAGTGAATTTAAATTACTAAAGCTTTGAAAATGAATGAATTTTTTTTCATAATATAAAAATTTAATTTTAAAAATTCCAGTGGTATGTAATCCAAATAGTATTATGATAATTCCGCCAATTTTCCTCAATATATCCATATGCTTTGTTACAAGACTGCCTAGAAAAGTAGCCGTGGCACCTAGTAGGATGAATATTATTGAAAAACCAATAACAAAGGCAAATGATTTATAAAGTGCATTGAATTTATTTTTAGAATTATGTGTATCTCCTATGGTAGTACCTGTAATATAACCAATATATGCCGGGAAAAGAGGAAGTACGCAGGGTGATAAAAAAGATAGAAGCCCAGCAGAAAAAGCTAAGATTAAAGAAATATTATCCAAATTCTATACCTCCATTGTAATATATACCCATAGTGGGTATAAAATTATTATAATATTATTTCCCAAAAATATCAAACAAAATTTAAAGTTGCTGTTTTTGCAGGAAATTTTTTTATTATCATTGTAATTAATATGCTGTTTTATTATATAATTATATTTGTATAATTTTTTAAAGTATTACAGATTAAGAAGGGAATTTAATATATGTTAAGATTTTTAGATGCAGGAGAATCTCATGGGAAAGCTTTAACTGCTATAATTGAAGGCTTTCCATCAAACTTTGAAATTAATATAAACAGCATAAACAATGAACTCTCAAGAAGACAGAATGGTTATGGCAGAGGAAACAGAATGAAAATTGAAAGGGATTCAGTTGAAATCTGGTCAGGTGTAAGGGGAAAATATACCACAGGGAATCCTATAACTTTAATTATATACAATAAGGATTATAAAAACTGGATTGAAAAGCTTTCTAAAAAGCCTGATGATAATGAAAGAATAACAGTTCCAAGGCCTGGCCATGGTGATTTAGTGGGATACTATAAATATAATACACTGGATATAAGAGATACCATAGAAAGAACTTCAGCCAGGGAGACAGCCATAAGAGTTGCAGTAGGAGCTGTATGCAAACAGGCTCTTGAAAGTCTTGGAATTATTATCAGAAGTAAGGTTAAAAGCATTGGCGGAATACAAGATACACAGGTGGATTTATTTAACCATAATGATTATGATATAATAGAACGAAATAATTTAAGATGTTTTGATAAGAATATAAGAAAAGAATGGAAAAACATAATAGACCAATGCAGTGAACAGGGTGATACCATAGGGGGAAGTATTTTTATTTCCATAAAAGGAGTGCCTCTTGGTATTGGAAGCTATACTCAATGGGACAAGAAATTAGATGGTATTTTGTCAAAGGCAATAATATCAGTTCAGGGTATGAAAGCCGTAGAATTTGGAAATGGTACCAATATAACTGAAAAAGGCAGCAGCTTTAATGATGGAATTAAATATATAAACGGCAGAATTACAAGAAGCAGTAATAATTGCGGAGGAATTGAAGCTGGAGTATCCAATGGAGAAGATATTAATATCACTGCTTTTATGAAGCCAATTTCAAGTGTGAAAAAGGGCGTTGACTCAATAGATTTGATAAAAAAGGAAAATCTCACAAGCAGATACGAAAGATCAGATACCTGTGCTGTGGTACCTGCAGGCATTGTGCTTGAAAATGTATGTGCATATGAACTACTTAAAGAAATATTGAATAAATTTCCAAATGATGATTTTAATCAGCTTATTGAAAATTACAAAGCCTATTGCAGAAATCTGCCTGTAAAAAATATGGAGGTGTGAAAATGACAAAAGAGAGAATGCTTGTGCTGGATTCAAATAGTTTAATGAATAGGGCATTTTATGCATTACCACCGTTAACAAATAATGAAGGATTACATACTAACGCAGTTTTTGGATTTACAACTATGCTTTTGAAAATGAAAGAAGAAATTAAGCCTGACTACATTGTAGCAGCATTTGATAGGAAAGCTCCTACTTTCAGACATAATGAATATAAGGATTATAAGGCAGGAAGAAAGAAAATGCCGGAAGAGCTGGCAGAGCAATTCCCAGTTATAAAAGACTTATTAAATAAATTATCAATAAATATATTTGAAATTGATGGCTTTGAAGCTGATGATTTAATTGGAACCCTTGCAGTGTATGCAGAAAAAAATGATATTGAAGTTTATATTGTAACAGGAGATAGAGATGCACTTCAGCTGGCATCAGATAATATAAAAGTTGTAATAACTAAAAAAGGTATTACTGAAAAGGAAATATACGATAAAAACAGAATGATTGAAGATTATGGAGTAACTCCAAAGCAGTTTATAGATGTAAAAGGTCTTATGGGAGATGCATCGGATAATATACCAGGAGTTCCAGGTATAGGGGAAAAGACTGCATTTAAATTAATTAAGGAATACGGAAGCATTGAAAATGTACTTTCAAATATAAATAGTATAAATGGCAAGAAAATAAAGGAAAATCTAACGGAATACAGTGAGCAGGCTGTATTTAGTAAAAGACTTGCCACAATTATAACTGATGTTCCCGTGGAAATGGACTTAGATGATATAAAATCTCAAGACAATTATGATGCTGATGGTGTAAAGCAGATGTTTTATAAGCTTCAATTTAAATCATTGCTGGACGAAATCCCTGACAGTGATAAGACAACAGTAAAAGCTGAAGAAAAAGATTTAAGTTTTATTAATATAGAAACTGTCAGTGAATTAGATGAGCTGTTCAGCCGTATTGTACTTTCATGCAGCAATGAAGGCTTTACCGAGATCTTTATAATATTTGATATAGAAAATGGAAATGTATATTCAAAAAGCTTTATTAGTAAAATTTATATGAAATATAATAGTGAGCTTTATTCTATTAATATGCAGCAAATTATCCATGAAGATGATGAAAATGCAGTTAATATTTTAAAATCTGTTTTTGACAGCACTTCTATTTTAAAGATTGGATTTGATGTTAAAGTACCTCATACCATACTTCATAAAATGGGAATTGAGTTTAATGGAGTTAAATTTGATGCTAAAATAGCTGCTTATCTTTTGGATTCTTCAAAAGGGGAATATAATCTTAACGAAATTGAAGAGGAAATGTTAAGAATCAATATTGATGGTGAAGGAGAAAAGGTAAAAATAAAGGAAGTTTACTATTTAGAGCAGCTTTACAATGAATTAAATAAAAATATTAAAGAATCAAATATGGAAAGTTTATTATATGAAGTTGAACAGCCTCTTACTGAGGTATTAGCCTCAATGGAAAATGAAGGATTCAGAGTTGACAAAGAAAAGCTTTCAGAACTGGGAGAGAAATTTAAAAGAGAGATTCTTCTCACTCAGAAGGTCATTTATGAACTAGCTGATGAAGAGTTTAATATAAATTCACCTAAACAGCTGGGAAAGGTTTTATTTGAGAAATTGGATTTACCAGTAATAAAAAAGACTAAAACTGGTTATTCAACCAATGCAGAGGTACTTGAGGCGCTTAGTGATAAGCATCCTATAATTGAAAAGATTATTTATTACAGACAATTAACTAAGCTTTATTCTACTTATGTTGAAGGGCTTATGGCTGTTATTGATGATGATGAAAAAATACATTCAAGCTTTAATCAGGCGGTTACTACTACTGGAAGACTTTCAAGTACGGAGCCTAATCTTCAGAATATACCAATTAAACATGAGCTTGGAAGAGAAATTAGAAAAGTTTTTGTACCTGAAAATGAAAACTGTGTTATACTGTCAGCAGATTATTCTCAAATAGAACTGCGAGTATTAGCACATATTGCAAATGATGAAAATTTAATAAATGCTTTTATTAACCATAGTGATATTCACACAAAAACTGCTTCCGAAGTTTTTAAGGTACCAATTGATCAGGTTACACCTATTATGAGAAGCAATGCAAAGGCTGTTAACTTTGGGATTGTATACGGAATTGGAGAATTCAGTCTGGCAAAGGATTTAAAAATATCCAGAAAAGAAGCTAAGCAGTATATTGACACATATTTTGAGAGATATCCAAATGTTAAAAAATATATGGATGATATTATTAAACAGGCAAGGGAAAGCCTTTATGTTACTACAATTATGAATAGAAGAAGATTTATACCTGAAATACAAGCATCAAATAAAATGGTAAGGTCCTTTGGTGAAAGATTAGCTATGAATACACCTATTCAGGGAAGTGCTGCTGATATTATAAAAATGGCCATGGTAAAGGTATATAAACAGTTAAATGATAAAAAATTAAAAAGCAAACTTATTTTGCAGGTTCATGATGAATTAATTGTTAATGTTTATAAGGATGAGCTTGATGTGGTTAAGAATATAGTTAAAGATGCTATGGAAAATGTTTTAAAACTCAGAGTACCCTTAGAAGTTGATATAAATATAGGAAATACCTGGTATGATGCAAAATAGTGACTGGTGGTGTTATAATGCTGAAAGTTGGTTTAACTGGTGGTATTGGAAGCGGGAAAAGTACAATATCCAAATTATTAGCTGAGAAGAACATTCCAGTAATAGATGCAGATTTAATTTCCAGAGAGGTACAGTGCAAATATCCTGAAATAAATTTAGAAATCCGCAAAAAGTTTGGTAATGAATTTTTTGATTCTGATGGAGAAATTATAAGGAGGAAACTGGGGAATTATATTTTTCAGTTCAAAGAAAAAAGAGTAGAATTAGAAAGTATTATTATCCCCTTTATAAAAAAAGAGATATTTAGTAAAATTACGTCATATAGTAAAAGTGGAGTAAAAATATGCATAGTTGATGCACCTACTTTAATTGAGAAGGGGCTATATAAACTTATGGATATAAATATTCTGGTGTGGGTTGACAGGGAAACTCAAATCAGAAGGGTTATGGAAAGAGATAACTTCACCATGGAACAGGTGATTCAAAGAATAAATTCTCAAATGTGTTTAGATGAAAAGAAGAAATACGTAAATTATGTTATCGATAATTCAAAAGAAATAGATAGTTCAGTAAAACAGTTAGAAAAAATTTTAATTAATCTGCAGAAGTGATAGGGGGTGCGGTTGCTACGTATGGAAGGTGCGTACAATTATAGGGAATGAAATTAATAAAAAGATTTTTTTTAATTATACTTGTAATTATTGTAGCAATTAATTCAAAAAATATATTAAAACATTTTTATCCTTATAAATATAAACAGGATATATTAACATACTCAAAAAAATATAATGTAGATCCATATCTAATATTGGCTGTTATTAAAGCAGAAAGTAATTTTAACGAAAATGCCACTTCTGCCAAAAACGCTCACGGACTTATGCAGATAACATCAGAAACAGCACAGTGGGCTTCAGAAAAGATGAAAATAGAAAATTATAATGACAAGATGTTATATGAACCTAAGTTTAATATAGATATGGGGTGCTGGTATGTTTCTGACCTTACAAAGGAGTTTAATGGTAATATTGACTTAGTTTTGGCAGCTTACAACGGCGGCAGAGGAAATGTACAAAAGTGGTTAAACAGCCAAAATCACTCTTCAGATGGAAAAACGCTTGAATATATACCTTTCAAGGAAACAGATAAATATGTTAAGAAAGTTAAAGTAAATTACAGCATCTATAAATACCTTTATGGTGCTGATAGTAAATAAATGCTGCACCACATAAATTATTTATTGACATAAACTTATTACGTAGTATAATAATATTTGTAATCTTAAGCAGGAGTGGCGGAATCGGCAGACGCATGCGTTTAAGGGGCGCACGCCGAGAGGCATACGGGTTCAAGTCCCGTCTTCTGCACCAATTTCAAAGGCTTTAAGCTGATTTAAACAAAATTTATATTAAAAATATACCACACGTTTAGCAAAGAAAAATGCTTATAAACGTGTGGTTTTTCTATATTTCCCGTAAATTTAAAAAGTGCAGTTAAATCAACTGCACTTTTATAATATTATTTATTTCAGTAAATATTCAATAATTGTTCTCATAGTTATACCGTTGGCACCAATGTCATAGCCATCATGTGGTTTTGAATATGATGAGCAGCCGGCTATATCCAGATGAGCGAAATCAACTCCCTCAGAAAAGCTTTCAAGAAACATGCCTGCAACAACTGCTCCTGAATCAGTACCTGTATTTTTTAAGTCTGCCTTATCAGTTTTCAGCTGCTCAAAGTATTCTTCATTGTTTGGAAGCCTCCAGAAATTTTCCCCTACAGCATTTCCTGCTTTTATTATTGAAGAACTGAGATTGTCTGAATTGCTGAAAAGTCCTGCATTTATGCCGCCCAGGAAGTTTGCACAGGAGCCTGTCAGTGTGGCAATATCAATAATTTTAGTGGCTCCCAATTCCTTGGCATAGGTTATAGCATCACATAAAATAAGTCTTCCTTCTGCATCTGTAGAAATAACCTGAACAGTTTTACCACTATATGTTGTGATTACATCTCCTGGTCTGTAAGAATTCCCAGATGGCATATTTTCTACTACTGGAATCAGGCCAATTATATTTTTTTTAGGTCTGATACTTCCAACTGCTTTCATTATACCAAGTACATAAGAGGCACCAGCCATATCACCTGACATTGATTCCATGCCCTTTGCAGGTTTTAATGATATTCCGCCGCTGTCAAAGGTTACTCCTTTTCCAATAAGAGATATTATTTCTTTATTTTCAGCATCACCAAAGTACTGAAGCACTATAAGTCTTGGGCTATGTGAACTTCCGCTGCACACTGATAGAATTGAGTTCATTCCCATTTGCTCAAGCCTGTATTTATCTATTATATCTATATCCAATTTCTCATCAGTAGAAATATTTTCTGCCTGCTGAGTCAGATATTTCGGTGTTACAATATTAGAGGGCATATTCACCAGCTGTCTGGAGAAATTTATGCAGTTACCTATAATAACACCCTTACTTATGGATTCTTTATATTTAGATATTACATTGATATTTTGCAATTTTATTTTTTCGTGTTCCTTCTTTATTCCGGCATATTTATAAATTGAAATCTGAATAGACTGTCCCAATATATAACCAAAATCTTCAGGAAGATTATCAAGAATATCCAGATCATCAATAGAGTTTTTTATTGCTCCAATAGCTGTACCTAAAGCCTTGAATAATTTTATTTCACTGAATTCTTCTGTAGTTCCAAGTCCAACAACGAACAATTTTTTGTAGCTGCACATACCTAGAGTGTTTATGGTTTCAAGCTCTTTAAATTCACCATTGTTTGTTGAAAATTTCATAATTTCAGAAATTTCCTTTGTGTAATCCAAGTTGAAATTACTGAACTTAAATACAAGAATATTTGAATATAGCTTATTATCATTTATCCCTATCATAACTATCCCTCCTCAAAGTATTATGGGTATATAATAGCATATTTTTATGAAAAAGTTTACTGTATAATACCCTGCAAAAACATATTATATCCGGCTTCTGCTAAAGCAACTGAAAGTCCTATACTTTGCCAGGTACAATGCAAAGTTTTAATGTAAAGTGAAGATAAAATAAAAGGATTTTTAAAAGAAATGTAGAATTTTTATTTAGGGTAAGAAATGAGGTGAATTTATGCTTGACGTTGTTATCCCAATTGATAATTTATGTATAACTAATGTATTGGAAGATGACATTAAAGAAATTGGGCATTGGATTAAACTTCAAAACTATAATAAAAATGATGTTAAATTTATTGAGTTTAATGAAAAGGAGCTTTACGATAGATATTTAGAATGCTATCTTAGTGAATGCGAGTTCTTTTTAAAAATTAAAAATTGTAATAAGCTGATTGGAGTTTTAAGGGGAAAGGCAGAATTTAAAAGATCTAATGAAATAACATTTTTGTTTATGCTGCTTCAAAATAATATTGCAGATGAGACAGCCTGCAGTATTATAAGTGCTTTAACTGATTATTTTTATAATGAATACAGCATAAATAATTTTTATAGTTATGTAGTTGATGGAGTAAACAATTATATAAACAGCTGGGAAAAAAATAATTTTTTTGTAATAAACAGATACAAACAATACTATAATTTTAATAATAGAGCATATGATATGCTTTTATTACAAAAAAAGTAAGTTTAATAAACTTTCACAAAAATTAACAAACATATATTAACTGCATTGACAGCTTGTACAATTTTATTTTATAATATTAATTGTGCTGAATCTCAGAAATGAGTACGGAGGAACCAAGAAAATGGGGCTAATCTGAAATAACCATATTTCAGTAGAATAACCTTCATTCGAGCCCGTCAGCTAACTCCGAAGGCAATAGGGGGGTAATCATGTTTAACTTCAAATTCAAATTTTTAACATTTGTACTTTTCTTGCTAACGTTTACTTTATTACAAAAAGTAAATACTGTAAAGGTATATGCTGATGCAGCAGTTAATACAAGCCAGCAGAAGGTTGTTATGGACTCTGCAGATATAAAATGTAATAAAGTAATACAAGTACCAGAGAAAGCTTCGAAAAGCAAGAGCGTTCCTACAAGCAGCAGAGTATCTGCCAGCAGAGGCGGAAGTGTAGCTGTTAGTAGAGGCGGAAATCCTGCCGGAAATGGTAGAGGAGATATTATTTCCTACGCTTATAATTTTATGGGAAGGCCTTACGTATGGGGTGCATCCGGTCCGTCTGCTTTTGACTGTTCTGGATTTACAGCATATGTATATAGTGCATTTGGGGTGAATCTTCCTCATTATACTGGTTCACAATATTCAATGGGACAGTATGTTTCAAGAGATAACCTTAAAGCAGGGGATTTAGTATTTTTTAATACCTATGGTTCAATATCTCATGTTGGGATATATGTAGGAGGAGGGCAATTTATCCATGCTTCTTCTGGCAGCCATAGAATTACGGTAAGTGATTTAGGGGAAAGCTATTATACTTCTAGATATGCAGGGGCAAAAAGAATTTTAAATTAAATATTTTGTTATACTCCCTGGAGTACTTTTATGTATTAAAGTATTCCAGGGAATTTTTTTTGTAATAGAAAAGCTAAATGGTAAATATAATTAAATGAGAAGTATATTCTTTGATAAAGAATGAAGGGGGAGTAAAATGAAATACACAAGATTTGATTTGAAGAAGAAGAGCAATTCAGGAAGATTTGTCTGGTGGGTACTATGCATATTAATAGCCGCATTTATATTAGGAACCATAATTTCAAAGGTTATTTCAAAGGAAGCCTGGCCAAAGTCAATTTTAAATTTGAAGCAGAATAATATAGAAAGTAAGAACCAGCAGCAGGTTACTAAAAAAAATGTTAAATATATTGCCGTTCAGGGAGGAATGTATGCAAAAAAAGAAAATGTAGAAAATGAAAAGAAGCTTCTGCAGGGTTTCGGAATGCCATTTGAAATAACAGATGGAAATAACACAAGGGTTTTTATTGGGATATATGATGAAACCGGTGCAGAAGGCATAATAAAAACATTGAATACTAATAATGTTGCAAATTCAAAAATGATTTTTGAATTAAATGTAAGTGACCTTTGTGATGCAGAAATAAGTGAAATAATAAATGCAGATTTACAGATTATAAATAGATTTTCAGATAAAGAAGTAAAGGGATATTACACAGAAGAACTTAAAAAATGGTGTTCTCAATTGAAGGCTGTAGACAAGAATAGTAAAAATATAAGTGTGTTAAATGAGCTGAAAGCATATGTTAATTCTATGCCTGAAGAAATTAAAAAGGACAAGATTGAGGAAAATTATATAAAAATATATACAATTCTAAAAAAAGTTAAAACTAACAATTAATATATTGTTGCCATATCTTTCAAAAAAATGATAAACTATTATTATAAATTTATTTAATGAACTTATAAACATTAAAAATGAGGGATGTATTATGAAGGGTGTAAGCAGGGGGAATAAGGGCTTATTTTGGTTTATCATTTTATTAGGTGCAATCTCAGGTACTATAGTTGGGGAGATTTTGGGAAGCAGTATAAAATCCATGAGCTTTCTAGGTAAATTTTATTCAGTGGGAACATCAAAACCACTTGTACTGGATTTGAAGTTTATGACACTTACATTAGGTATAAATTTCAATATCAATATAATGACAATTTTATTTATTATAGCAGCAATTATAATTTATAGAAAATATTAACTCAAACATTAAATGGCTTTCCTAAAAAGAAGGCCTTTTTAAATTTTTCTTAATAATAGAACTAAACTCTTGTTTATAAAAAGATTAAATGATAAACTATATTAGATGTTTACTGGAGTAAGGTATTCAGGCAAAGCTGCTGTATTTTTTTAATGTAAACATTAATTATTTTTGTAATTAAATTTTAATAATATCCATGACTATAAATGATATAATTATGGCTATAATTATAAAATGGTATTATTTTAGGAAGTGATAAGTGTGAACTATGTGCTGGCATCAGCTTCAGAAAGAAGAAAAGAACTACTTAAAAGATTGGTGCCGAATTTTAAAGCTATAGTCAGTGGCTTTAATGAGGACACCGTTATCTTTAATGGCAGTTTTTCACAGTACGTAATGAATATTTCTGAAGGAAAAGTTGCAGATGTAAAAGATAAATTAAAAGATGATGCAGTTATTATTGGATGTGATACAATTGTAGCTTTTAAAAATCAGGTCATGGGAAAACCAAAAAGTGAATCAGAAGCATTTCAGATGCTGACACAATTAAGTGGAAATACTCATCAGGTATATTCAGGAATAACAGTATACAATACTGCAGACAATGAGATGAAAAGGGACTTTGTATGTACTGATGTAAAATTTTCAGATTTAAGTGACAGTGAAATCAGAGCATACATTAAAACTGGTGAACCAATGGGCAAAGCAGGTGCATATGGTATTCAGGGATATGGTGGATTATTTGTTGAAAAAATTAATGGCTGCTACTATAATGTAGTAGGTCTGCCATTAAATAAATTAAATTACATATTAAGAGAGATGGGGGTAAATCTTTATTAAGGAGTAGAATAATGAGTGACTCAATAAAAATTATGGATTTACCTGAAAATGAAAGACCTAGAGAGAGACTTATAAGATATGGAGCTCAAAGCTTATCAAACTCTGAATTAATTGCAGTTATTTTAAGAAATGGCATTAAAAATGAAAATGTACTAAATTTAAGCAGCAGGCTTATTACAATATGTGATGGAATAGATGGTATTTTTAACAGGACTGCTGAAGAGCTAATGGATATTAGCGGTATAGGCATTTCTAAGGCTTCACAAATTGCTGCAATAGGAGAATTGTTTAAAAGAGTCAGAGCCTTTAAATCGGGAAATGCCTATAAAATTTCAAGGCCCAAAGATGCATCAGATTATGTCATGGAAGAAATGCGTCATTACAATGTTGAAATTTTAAAGGTAATTATGCTGAATGTTAAAAATGTTGTTATTGCATCTAAAAATGTATCTATGGGTAGCTTAAATTCTTCAATAGTTCACCCAAGGGAAATATTCTGCGAGGCCATACGAAGAAGCTGTTATTCAATTATTATTTGTCATAATCATCCTTCCGGGGATCCTACCCCTAGCAGTGAGGATATTAATATTACACATAGAATAAAGGAATGCAGTAAAATCATAGGAATAGAATTATTAGATCACATTATCATTGGAAATGGTGACTATGTGAGCTTAAAAGAAAAAGGTATAGTGTAATGCGAAAGGAGATATAAAATGGGATTATTTGGAATGTCAAAAGATATGGGTATTGATCTGGGAACAGCAAATACTTTAATATATGTAAAAGGTAAAGGTGTTGTATTAAGTGAACCATCAGTTGTTGCTATAAACAGTGATACAAAGAGGGTATTAGCCGTTGGTGACGAAGCAAAGCAGATGATAGGAAGAACACCAGGAAATATTGTTGCCATAAGGCCTCTTAAAGATGGTGTAATTGCAGATTTTGATGTTACTCAGACTATGCTCAGAAAATTTATTGAAAAAGTAAGCCCTAAAAGTGCTTTTACAAGTCCTAGGATTGTGATTTGCTTTCCATCAGGGGTTACTGAGGTTGAAAAAAGAGCTATAGATGAAGCCACAAAACA
Organism: Clostridium sp. JN-9; assembly: GCF_004103695.1. NCBI lineage: Bacteria > Bacillati > Bacillota > Clostridia > Eubacteriales > Clostridiaceae > Clostridium > Clostridium sp. JN-9. The sequence goes on from NZ_CP035280.1 coordinate 953,002, forward strand.
AGCAGGTGCAAGAGACGTATTATTAATGGAAGAGCCAATGGCAGCAGCAATAGGTGCTGGGCTTCCAGTTAATGAACCAACAGGAAGTATGATTGTTGATATTGGCGGCGGAACTACAGAGGTTGCAATAATATCATTAGGAGGAATTGTTACAAGTAAATCCTTGAGAATAGCAGGAGATGAATTAGATCAGGCTATAATAGTTTACATAAAAAAGGAATACAATTTAATGATAGGCGAAAGAACTGCAGAAAATGTTAAAATACAACTTGGATCGGCTTTTGATATTGGTGAGAATACAACTATGGAAATCAGAGGAAGAGATTTAATAACCGGACTTCCTAAAGTATTAAATATTTCAGAAGCAGAAGTAAGGGAAGCCCTAAAGGAACCCGTAGCTTTAATAATAGATTCCATAAAAACAACATTAGAAAAAACACCCCCTGAACTTGCCTCAGACATAATGGATAAAGGTATAATGCTAGCTGGTGGCGGTGCTATGCTAAAAGGCCTGGACAGATTAATAAATGAGGAAACACATATGCCTGTTCATATAGCAGAATCACCCCTTGACTGCGTTGCATTAGGTGCTGGAAAAGCATTAGATACTATTGACAAAATAATTGCTAATAGAAAATAAAATATGAAATTTTTAAAAAATAAACTGGCAGTAACAATAATAATACTGTCAGTTACATTTTTAGTACTAATTGTGAATAGTGTCAATAGGGAAAAAAGTTCTTTTGTTGAAAATGGAATAGGTGTAACGCTGAATTCAGTAGAGGGTGTTTTTTACAATTTTAATAACAAAATAAAAAATACATTGGGGTTTGTATTTAATTTTTCAAAAGTTAAACAGGAAAATGAACAGTTAAAGGAAAGAAACAGTCAGCTGGAATCTATGTCGCAGGAATATGATTCTTTAAAAAAACAAAATGATGAGCTTAGAAAACAGGTGAATTTTCAAAATCAGAGATCGGAATATAAATATATTGGCTGTGACATAATAGGCAAGAGTGGTGCCAGCTATTTAGATCAATTTACCATAAATAAAGGAAGTAAAGATGGAATTGTAAAACAAATGGTTGCCATAACTTCACAGGGGCTGGTTGGTCAGGTAATATCAGTAAGTAATAATTGGGCAGTAGTTCAGACATTTGCCAGTGATAATTTAGCTGTTCATGCCATGGTAGAGAGCACAAATGAAACCAATGGCATTGCAAAGGGATATAAGGACAGCAGCACCAATAGTTTGTTAGCTAAAATTTTTAATCTTCCTTTAAATTCACAGATTAAGAAGGGCGACGTTATTTTAACTTCAGGGCTTGGACAATTATATCCAAAAGGCATTAGAATAGGCTATGTAACTGATGTACAGGATGATCAGAGCAAAGCCATGAAAGTAGCTGTTATTCAGCCATATGTAGATGTTAATAAACTTCAAGAGGTTTTTATGGTAGTGCCTAAGTCTGCTCCTAAAAATAATCTTGACGATATAAAATATTAGGTGATTAAAATGAAAAAATTTTCAGTTTTATTTTTACTTTCTTTTCTATGCCTTTTTTTAGATAGTACAGTTATGCCTTTTATTGGTATATATGGTTATTATCCAAGTATTACGGTTTGCTTTATAATATGTTATTCTATAGTAAATGGAAGCTGGGAAGGACTATGGGTTGGTGTAGGCTGCGGACTCATACAGGACATATTCTTTATTAATATATTTGGAATAAATTCTTTGGCTAATATGATTATATGTGTATTAGCAGGTATAGTAGGTTCAAATATTTTTAAAGAAAAGAGTTTAATCCCGGTTATATCAGTGTTTGTGCTGACCATGCTTAGAGGTGCTATTGTTGTTGGAATATTATTTGCAGCTCACATTTATGCAGATAATATGGCCATAATTTATGTTGCAGTATATAATATGATTATTTCAATATTCATGTACAAATGGATTTACAGATTGTGTCAGAAGGAATATATGCAGGTAAGATGGAGATTTTAGAGAAACGGTGATTTTATGAGAGATAAAAAGAAACCATTTAACAGATATATAGCATTGCTAATAATAATGATTGTAATTTTTTCTGGAATTGGTTCCAGGCTGTTTTATTTACAAATAGTAAAGGGAGCAGAATATACTCAAAAGGCTAATAGTGGTTCAATCAGGGAAATTCCTGATGCTGCTCCAAGAGGAAAAATTTTAGATAAAAATGGAACAGTATTAGCCACAAATGTTCAGAGTTATGAACTGGTATATAATGAAACGCCTGAAAATAAAAGCAGTTTTTTCACTACCATGACAAAGGTTTTTAAATTACTGGATGAAAATGGTGAAACCCAGGTGGATGATTTTGAGCTTAAGGTTAATCCATATAGATTTGAGTTTGCAGCCCAGGATGAGGCCGGGAAAAGAACGCTGCAGATTAGATTTTTAAGGAACAGAGGCTTTAATGAAAGCATTGAAAAGAAGCTGTACCCAAAGATAAAACCTGCTGATTTAACGGATGATCAAAAAAATAAAGTGGATGAAGAGCTGTTAAAGATTACTCCTGAAGAAGTTTATAAAAAGCTTTTAATTGATTATAAAATACCAAGCAGCTATGATGCAGCCACCCAAAGAAAATTTATGATTATAAAAGATAAGATGAAAATGCAGAGCTTTTCTGGATACAAGCCAATAGTAATTGCAAATATAAAACCGCAGACTGCATCCATATTCTATCAGCTGTTATATGAACTTCCTGGTATTGATGTAAGTATCCAGCCAATTAGATCTTATCCTTATGGAGATGTTGGGTCAGCATTTCTTGGGTATATTTCTAAAATTACAGCAAACGATACTAAATATGAAGAGAAGGGCTATGATACAAGCACAGATTATATTGGAGCTGCAGGTATTGAATCAACCTATGAAAACAGATTAAAAGGCTCCAAGGGAGGAAGAATCGTTAAGCTTAATAAGGATGGAAGAATAATTGAGGAATTGGGAAGCAGGGAGCCATATCCAGGTCAGAACATTCAGCTTACTATAGATGAAAAGCTTCAGAATACGGCAGAAAAAGCTTTAGATTCAGTTATGGCAAACCTGAGGGCCAATGCTCATCAAATTTCAGATGTTAACACAAGTAATGCTACCAGGGGTGCAGCAGTGGTTTTGGATGTAAAAACCGGTGCAGTTTTAGCTCTTGCAAGCAGACCAGGCTATGATCCTAATATTTTTGCCACACCCGGAAAGCTCACATCAGATTTATATAAACAGTATTTTCAGCCGGATTTAGGACAGTTTGGAAAAAGTTTCATACAAAATAATGGACTTATGAGCTACTATCAAGGTAAATCACTGGATCAGGTACTTAACATTTTATTTCCAATAGATACTTCTATAAAGGGAAATACAACTATAAGAAAAGATCAATATGATATATATGCAAGACCTATGTATAATTATGCCACATTACCATTAGTTCCCCCAGGTTCTACATTTAAACCTATGACTGCCATAGCAGGACTTGAAAGTGGAGCAATTACTCCAGGGTTCACTATAGTTGATGATGGAACATTTGATAAGGGCGGGGGAAATATTACAAGATTTGCTGTTGGAGGCTATGGATCAGTTGATCTTTCTAAAGCCCTGGCAGTATCAAGCAATCCTTATTTTATGACCGTTGGAAAAAAGATAAGGGAAGCATACAATAATAATGATGATATACTTGCCAAGTATGCATGGAAGTTTGGATTAGGTGTTGATCCAACTTCAAATGCCAAGCCATCAACAGGTATAGAAATACCGGAGAACTTTGGACAGGTTTATAATACATGGTCTAATAAGGAGATATTCGGCAGAAACTATACCTGGAAGGTAATGGAAACATTAAAGTCCGGTGCTACACATAATGGAGCAAAATTTACTCCTGTTAATTTATATGACAGCGATAGTGACAGCAGTGAAGTTAAGAATTATAAAACTCAAATTAAAGACGAGTGCAAGAATATAATTAAAACTGGAAAATACAGTGAAAGTAAGCTTAACCAGTTATTAACCAGTTTAGTTAATGCTGACAGCACATATAAGGATAAAAATATATCAGCTTCTGATATTTCAACAATGGTAAAAGAAATAGTTTATATAACTTACTCAGATGCTTATATGCAGGTAAGACCTTTTGCAGGTTCCAATATGTATGATGCATGTATTGGACAAGGTATTGACAGCTTTACTCCTCTGCAGCTTGCTAATTATATTGCAACAATTGCCAATGGAGGCACAAGATATAAGCTTCATTTATTAGATAAAATTACAGATGCAGATGGAAAATTAATAGAGCAGGTACAGCCTGAAATAGCAGAAAAGACAAATGCCAGTGAAGCCAATTTAAATGCCGTTAAACAAGGTATGTATCTTGTTAATAACTCTGGTGAAGATGGTACTGCAGCAAATACATTTTCTGGATTTCCTATTAAAACTGCTGGTAAAACAGGTTCAGCTACTGTGAGTAACAGTCAGGATACTTTTGGCAGAACATCATCTGCAGTTTATGTTGGATTTGCACCCTATGATAATCCTCAGATTGCAGTATGTGTTATGGTATTTGATGGTGGACACGGAGGCACTATTGCACCAGTTGCAAAGGCTATATATGAACAATATTTCAGCGATGAACTTAAAAAGGATGGATATACTCCTCAATATAATTTTAATAACAATTAAATAAATATGCAGAAATCGCTTTATATTTGAGTATAAAGCGATTTTTGCATATAGTTGAAATTTAAAATAAAATAAAATTAAAAATTTAGAAGGAATTATATTTAATATGTTGAAATATAACATATGATGACTTATGGAGGTCTATAATGGAAGAAAATAATATTATAATTAAAGGAAATAGAGATGGAATAAATGCTGTAATAAATATGAATAAATTTAAAGATTTTCAAGATGTGCTCGATACTTTAATTGAAAGACTTTCAAAGGGTAAAATGTTTTATAAGGGGGCTACACTAAAGATAACTACTCAATTGAAATTTATTAATGACAGAGACATTAATAAAATGAAAAATGTTTTATTCGATGAATTTTTAATAAAAGATGTAATCTTTGATGATAAGGAGGAGAAAGGAAACAAAAATTTCACAGGAATATATGAGGGAAGAACTAAATTTATCAGAAAAACCGTAAGAAGTGGACAAGTTATTAATTATACTGGGAATATTGTTATTATTGGTGATGTTAATTCCGGATCCGAGATAGTTGCTGCGGGCAATGTAATTGTTCTGGGAACTTTGCATGGAAGAGTTCATGCTGGATTTGATGAAAATACAAAAGCTATAGTTGCTGCTTTTTATTTTCAGCCTGAGGTATTAAGAATAGGAAATATAATAACTATTTCTCCAGATGAAAATATAAAGCCTAAGTACCCCGAAGTTGCAAGGGTAAAGGGTGAGTCAATAATTGTTGAACCATATATACCAAACAAATATATTTAATGGAGGAATTAATTATGGGAGAAGCTATAGTAGTAACGTCTGGAAAAGGTGGAGTTGGAAAAACTACTACAACGGCAAACATTGGAACAGCATTAGCATCTATGGGAAAGAAAACTGTGGTTGTAGATGGCGATACTGGCCTTAGAAATTTAGATGTTTTGATGGGTCTGGAAAACAGAGTTGTTTTCACTTTAGTTGATGCTATAGAAAAAAGATGTAAGCTGAAGCAGGCATTGATTAAAGATAAAAGATTCCAAAATTTATTTCTACTGCCTACAGCACAGACTAAGGATAAAAACGATGTACCAACTGAGGAAATGTTAAAGCTGGTTAAAGAACTTAAAGATGAATTCGATTATGTTTTAATTGACTGTCCGGCAGGTATAGAGCAGGGATTTGAAAATGCCATAGCAGGTGCAGACAGGGCACTAATTGTTGTAAATCCTGAGGTGACTTCTGTAAGAGATGCAGACAGAGTAATTGGAAAATTAGATGCTAAAGGTCTGGAAAGGCATGAACTCATTGTAAATAGAATTAATTTTGAAATGGCACAGAATGGTGATATGCTTGCAGTTGAGGACATAATAGATAGTTTGGCCATTAAACTTATAGGGGTAGTCCCAGATGATAGAAATATAACAATTTCCACAAATAAGGGGGAGCCCATAGTATTAGTGGAAAAGGCTTCATCTGGACAGGCTTTTAGAAATATTGCAAAAAGAATAACTGGGGAGGAAGTTCCACTAATGGAATTCCATCAAAGCGGTAATGGCATATTTTCTGCATTTAGAAAGTTTTTTGGATTAAAGGAATAGGAGGGTAATACATGGATTTATTTAAATTTTTTTCAAGCAAACCTTCGCCAAAGGACATGGCTAAAGAAAGATTAAAGCTTATTTTAATCCATGACAGAGCTGATCTTTCACCAGAGCTACTGGAGGCTATAAAGGGTGATATTTTAAAGGTAATATCAAAGTATGTGGAAATTGACTGTGATGAATTAGATATAAGGATGACTAAAACAGATGTATCCGAAGGCAGTTCTCCTGCATTAGTTGCCAGCATACCAATAAAAAGCAGCAGAGCTTGCAGATAATATACTTACATAAAATATAAGGCTATTTTTTAGATTAATTGTAATAATATACAATTGCTGAAAAATAGCTTTTTTATTAAATGTTCATAGCTTTTTAGAATTCATATGGTATAATAATTGTTGTACTGGAGGTATTAAATCTATGCTGGAAAAATTAAAAATCAATAGAAAACTTCTCAAAGAGCTTGATTTCAGTATAATAATTGTAGCCATATTAATTGCTTCTTTTGGAATAATGAATATATACAGCGCTACATATTTGAAATCCGGCACACATGTTGCTAAATCACAGTTTATGTGGCTTATAATAGGACTATTAATAATCTATTTTATACTTACTATAGATTATTCGATTATAGAGGGTTATGCAAATATATTTTACTGGTTTTCTGTATTCCTTCTTGTGTTAAATGACACACCTTTCTTTAAACATACCGTTAATGGTGCATCATCATGGATGAGTATAGGGGGATTTACCTTTCAGCCATCTGAACTGGCTAAGCTTGGAATTATATTAATAATTTCAAAAAAGTTAGATGAAATGGAAGGTAACATAAATACACCTAAAAACTTTTTTACACTTGTTTTATATGCTGCCATACCAATGGTATTAATAATTATCCAGCCAGATATGGGTATGACAATGGTTTGCTTTTTTATTGTGCTGGGTATGTTTTTTATGGCTGGACTGGATTTAAGAATAATTTTGGGTGGACTAGCAGGAGCTTCAGCATTAGTTGGATTGGTTATGACTACATCTATAATGCCGGCTTATTGGAAGTCCAGATTAACTTCTTTTTTGAATCCTCAGGCTGACGAACTGGGCAGTGGACTTCAGCTATCGGAATCCTTAAAGGGAATAGGCTCCGGAGGACTTTTTGGAAAGGGCTTTTTAAAGGGTACACAGGTTGCAGGTGGATTTATTCCTGAAAACCAGACTGATTTCATATTCTCTGTAGTAGGAGAAGAATGGGGTTTAATAGGCGGGCTTGCACTTCTTACTTTATATGGTATATTATTGTATAGATTTATTAAGATAGCAAAAAATTCAAAGGATATTTTTGGCAAAATGCTTTGCATAGGTATAATTTCATTATATATGTTCTCAATATTTGAAAACATAGGCATGACTATCGGGCTCACACCTATTACAGGAATAACACTGCAGCTTATGAGTTATGGCGGTAGTTCAATGATTACAAGTTTTATAGGAATTGGTTTGGTTTTAAATGTTGGTATGAGAAAGAAGAAAATTAACTTTTAGGGGGGAAGATGCCATGAAGATTGCTTTTATAGCACATGATAAAAAGAAAGATGACCTTATTGAATTTGTAAAAAGGTATAAATACGTTTTTGAAGAACATGAACTTTATGCAACAGGAACAACAGGCAGGCTTTTAACAGAGTTAGTGGGACTTAAAGTACATAGATTTTTATCAGGACCATTAGGTGGTGATCAGCAGATTGGGGCAAAGGTAGCAGAAGGCCAGATGGATTTTGTGATTTTTCTCAGAGATCCTTTAACTGCACAGCCCCATGAACCAGATGTAACTGCACTGCTTAGGATCTGTGATGTACATTGTGTGCCTCTTGCAACCAATATAGGTTCTGCAGAAGTATTTGTGCAAGCGTTAATTAATCATAATAAAAAATAAAGTAAAGATCCAGGAGTTTAAAATGCTTCTGGGTTTTTTATTTATAGCAAAGTATATAGTCATAGAATTAACCATTTTTAAATATATATATTAATAAAAGTACTATATAAGAGGTCAGGTGAGTGTATGGGAAGTTTTAATCAGCAATATGATAAGTATTATAAAAATTTAAGAAGCAGCTCAAACTTTAATAATAGACAAAGACGAAGCAATAATTTTAATACTTATAATGTGAACTATTTTGTAAAAAGAATCATTAGGGACTTAATTGGAGTATCAGTATTATTGATACTTATATTGACCTGCAAAACTATAATTACACCTGAAACCCAGACGGTATATAATTACTCGAAAAAAGTGGTAAGTACTAATTTTGATTATAAAGCTGCCGCTAATGAAATCAAAAAAATTAATTTTTCAGCAATAAGGATAAAAACCGCTGATTTTTTGGAAAAGATAAAAACCGACAGCAGTTTAGAATGAGGTAATTCATTGTTTAAAGTAAATAAGTATTTTATTTTTTATATCTTTTTGTTAGTTGTTTTAGGATATAAAGGCAGGTTTTTTTTAGCATTTACCATTGCATTGTTTCATGAAGGAGTTCATTATTTAACTGCCAAAAAACTTGGATTTAATGGGCTTCAGATTGAATTTTTTCCATTGGGTACAGCATTAAAAATGAAGGACTTAGAGGATGCATCACCCTATGAGGATCTTCTTATTTCTATTTCAGGGCCTTTATCTAATATAATAATTGGTATAATATTTATGATACTTTATTATAAATTTCATATAGAAATATTCAACACGCTGACTTATGGAAACCTGTCTATAGGAATTTTTAATCTTATTCCTGCACTTCCTTTAGATGGCGGCAGAATAATTCGAAATTTATTAAATTATAGAACCTTTTATAAGAGAGCAAACAGAATAACAGTTAATTTAAGTATAATACTAGGTATTGGAATGATGTTTTCATACCTGGTTTTATTTATTAATGGGAAGAACAGCTTTAGTATAGGTCTGGTAGCAATTTTTATAATTGAAACTGCCTTAAAGGAAAAAGAAAGGGTTGCATATATAATTATGGGTGATGTAATAAAAAAAAGATATAAATTTATAAAAAGAGGTTATATTGAAAACAGGAGTATTTCTATATACTGTAAAATGGATTTAATAAGCTTAATGAACTTTATAGATAAAAATAAGTATAATATCTTTATGATTATGGATGAAAATATGAAACTAGTAGATATCCTTTATGAAGATGATATAATAGAAGCTTTAAAGCTTTATGGAAATATAAAAATTGATGAATACCTAAAACTGGATTCTAATGGGTAATTAACAAAATATGTTTTCATTTATTTATTTTTTATGTTAGAATAATTAAATGTGATAGTACTGAGGAGGAATAAGGATGAATAAAATATCTGATGATATATTATATAAAGTTGAAAAACCTGCAAGATATATAGGGGGAGAATTTAACTCCTGTATAAAAGATAAAAATAAAGTAGATATAAGATATGCATTTTGTTTTCCTGATGTTTATGAAGTGGGCATGTCTCATCTTGGAACAAGAATATTGTATTATACATTAAATGAAAGAAAAGACACCTATTGCGAAAGGGCATTTGCTCCCTGGCCTGATATGGAAAACCTAATGAGAGAAAATAATATTCCCTTATACGCATTAGAAACTAAGGATTCATTAAGAGAATTTGACTTTCTGGGATTCACGCTTCAATATGAAATGAGTTATACTAATATATTGAATATGCTTGATATGGCTGGAATTCCCGTAAGAGCATCTGAAAGAGGAGAAGACTATCCAATAGTTGTCTGCGGAGGACCATGCGCATATAATCCTGAACCATTATATGATATTGCAGATTACTTTGTAATTGGCGAAGGAGAAGAAATATTAGATGAACTTTTGGATTTATATAAAGAATATAAGGGAAAAGGGAAAAAACAATATTTGAGAAGAATTGCTTCCATAAAGGGGGTATATGTTCCTTCTCTTTATGAAACAACTTATAATGAGGATGGTACCATAAAGGAATTTAAGCCATTATTTGAAGATGTACCTGAAAAGGTTCAAAAAAGGATTATAAGAAACTTAAATAATGCACCTTATCCTGATAAGTTCATAGTGCCCTATACAGAGATAGTACATGACAGAGTGGTTCTGGAAACCTTCAGGGGATGCACAAGGGGATGCAGATTCTGCCAGGCTGGCATGATATATAGACCTGTAAGAGAAAAAACTACAGAAAAACTAGTGCAGCAGACAGAAAATTTAATTAGAAATACAGGCTATGATGAGGTTTCTTTAACATCACTCAGCATTTGTGATTATTCAGATATTCAAAATCTTATAAATACGCTTATTGAAAAATACAAGGATGAAAAGGTAGGAATTTCATTACCATCTCTTAGAGTAGATTCATTTTCTGTGGATTTAATAAAGGAAATCCAAAAGGTTAGGAAAACAGGATTAACCTTTGCACCAGAGGCTGGTACTCAAAGAATGAGAGATGTAATTAATAAGGGAGTAACTGAGCAGAATCTTATGGATTCATCCAGAAGTGCTTTTGAAGCAGGCTGGTCTACAATAAAATTATATTTTATGCTGGGACTGCCATACGAAACTATGGAAGATGTTAAGGGTATAGCTGATTTAGCTGAAAAGGTCGTTAAGCAATACTATTCTGTACCAAAAGATAAAAGACAAAAGAGATTAACTGTAACTGTAAGTACAGCATTATTTGTTCCAAAACCATTTACACCTTTTCAATGGGTACCACAGGACACCATGGAAAATATGAAAGAAAAAATAAATACATTGAGAAGGGAAATAAAGAGCAGACAGATTACTTATAACTGGCATGAATCTATTGTGAGCTATCTTGAAGCCATATTTGCAAGAGGAGACAGAAAGCTTTGTGATGTGCTTATAAAAGCTTTTGAAAATGGAGCAAAATTTGATGGATGGTCAGAGTATTTTAACTATGATATATGGAAAGATGCATTTAAGCAGTGTGGAATAGATGGCGATTTCTATGCATTAAGAGAAAGAAGCTATGATGAGAAACTGCCTTGGGATTTTATAGATACAGGGGTTACAAAGAGCTTTTTAATTAAGGAAAATGAAAAAGCCAAGAGTTCACAGGTTACACCTGACTGCAGACTTGGGTGCAGAAACTGTGGAATTAATGTTAACCTTGAAGGGAAGTGCTTCTAAAATGCGTTATGTTATTAAATTCAGCAAAGAAAGCGAAATTAAATTTATTTCACATTTAGATTTAATGAGGACAGTACAGAAAATTATTAAAAGGTCAGCACTGCCTATTGAATACTCAAAGGGATTTAATCCCCATATGAGCCTGTCATTTGCCCAGCCATTGGCTGTAGGTGTATACTCATTTGGAGAGTACATGGATATTAATTTAAATGAGGAATTAGATGAGCAGTACATCATTAATGCATTAAACTGCAATGCTCCAGCTGGTATTAAATTTCATAAAGCAGTTAAGCTTGTGCAGAATGGTGGAAAGAAAGTTTCTAAGTCCATGGCAGGAGTTGAGGGAGCTTCCTATAAAATAGAAATAAGATATAAAGATATAACTGAACTTGAAAATCAGATGAAGATGCTTGTGAAGCGGAACAATTGGGTTACTATAAAAAAGAGTAAAAGCAGCGAAAATGAAGTAGATATAAAGCCTATGTTTAAAGAATTAAAGTATTCCATTTCTGACAATAAGCTAATAGTTAAGGCATTAGTAAGCTGTGGAAGCCGTGAAAATCTTTCTCCTGAGCTCATAGCTTCATTTATAAAGGATAATACCACAGGGGCTGATTTTGATGCATTTGTTGATATAGTAAGGGAAGAGACTTATGGTAAGCTTGAAGGGAAGTATATTCCTTTACATGAATATTTAAAATCATTTAGCAGTTAAAAGTTAAAGGTTAAGTGTTAAAAGGTGGTGAAAAGATGAAAGAAATTTTCATTGAAAGAACTTCAGAAATATTAAGAATTGCAGTTAAAGAAAATAATGTATTAATGGAATGTCTTATGGAAGAAGTAAATGATAAACCTTTTCCAGGACAAATTTATAAGGGAATAGTAAAAAATATAGTTCCTGCAATAAAATGTGCTTTTATTGACATTGGATATAAGAAAAATGCTTATATGTATATGGATACGAAAATGAAAAACCAAGCATTAAAAAAGGGTCAGGAAGTGCTTGTACAGGTTATCAAAGAAGATATGGAGAATAAAGGGCCCAAGGTAACTAACTGGGTAACACTTCCCGGAAGAAATATAGTACTTGATTTATTGAATAAAGGATTAAGCTTTTCCAGAAAAATATCAAATGAAGAGTTTAAAAGATATATAAGAGCAAATCTTATAATAGACCCTGAAATAGCTGTTAAAATAAGGACTTCTGCAGAAAATACAGATATTAGTCTCATTAAAAGGGAATATAATGAATTGTATAAGCAATACATTAATATTAATAAAAAATTTATGTATTCATCTAATGTAGGTGTGGTTTTTAACGATGGAGGCATTATTGGCAGGATCCTCAGGGATAAAGCTGATGAAAGCACCAGTAAAATCTACATAAACAGTTTGGATGATTATGAAAGTGTAAAAAGTTTTGTTAATAATGTTACAGGATTGAACATTGAGGTCATACACTATGATGGGGAGAGAACTCTATTCCATAATTTTGGTATAGAAAAGGAAATATTAAATTTACGAAATGACAGGGTATATTTAAATTGCGGAGGATACATTGTAATAAATAAAACTGAGGCATTGTATGCAATTGATGTTAACTCAGGGAAAAATATTAAAGGAAGCAATATACAAAAGACAGCATTGGTAACAAATCTGCAGGCGGCTAAAGAAATTGCAAGACAGGTGAGACTTAGAAATTTAAGCGGTATTATAATTGTAGATTTTATTGATATGACAATGGAAGAACACAAGGCACAAGTTATGAACGAATTAAAAAACGGGTTTAGCAGTGATAAAAATAAGACAAGAATATATAATTTTACTGAATTGAATCTGGTTCAGATTACAAGAAAAATGATTGGAAAATCAATAAGTGAATATATTGAGGAGAACTGCAGCTGCTGCAGCGGAAAAGGGAAAAAACTTAAGTTTTCATATTTATGTCTTCTGATTAAAAATGAAGTATTGAGTATAAGCAATAAATATCAAATTAAGGATATACTTATAGAAGTAGATGAAAAATATAAAAAGGAATTACAGGATGATATACCAGAGTTTATTAAGAATATACATGCACTTGATAAAACTATATATGTTAATTTTATAAGAAGTCCTGAAAACTTTAAAGTTGAACCTTTGTTATTTGCAAAGCAGATTGAAGATGCCAGTATGTTGAAAATATACGGATAAACATATGAAAACAATAGGCAAACTTATTTGTTTATATTTCTTTACAAATAGTTTTCATTGTGTTAAAATGTCATTTGTAGACCGCGCAGAAAAGGTGAATAATCATGGCTGTTTATTTAGCTGTGAACCTTAATTGGCGAGACTGGTTTGAGGAGGTGTTTTTATGTACGCAGTTGTAGTTACTGGAGGAAAGCAATACAGAGTTTCAGAAGGAGACGTTATATACGTTGAAAAATTAAACGCTGAAGTTGATTCAACAGTAGAAATGGATAATGTTCTTATATTAAGCAAAGACAACGGTGAAGTTGTTGTTGGTAAGCCTGTAGTAGAAGGAGCTAAAGTTGTAGCTAAAGTTGCAGCTCAGGGAAAAGCTAAAAAAGTACTTGTTTTCAAGTATAAGAGAAAATTAGACTACAGAAAGAAACAAGGACATAGACAGCCATACACAAAATTAGTTATCGAAAAAATTAATGCATAATTATGATTAATGTAAAAGTGCTAAAAAAAGATAATAACATTGTATTTATTGAAACAAAAGGTCATGCTGAATATGATGAATACGGGAAGGATATTGTTTGCAGTGCTGTGTCAGCTTTATGTACAGCTACACTAAATGGTATTATAGAAGTGTTACATATAGAGCCTGGGTATTCTATTCAGGAAGATGGTTTTTTAAGTATTAATCTTGAAAAACTTACTTTAGATGAAATCACAGCGTGCCAGGTATTAATGAAAACTTTGTTATTAGGCTTGCAGAATATTGAAATAAGTTATAGTGAATATATAAACATTAAGGTAGAGGAGGTGCAGTAGAATGATACTAATAAACCTTCAGTTATTTGCTCATAAAAAAGGAGTAGGTAGCTCAAGAAACGGCAGAGACAGTGAATCAAAAAGATTAGGAGCTAAAAGCGCTGATGGACAATTTGTTTTAGCAGGTAATATACTTGTTAGACAAAGAGGAACAAAAATCCATCCAGGTGAAAATGTTGGAATAGGCTCAGACGATACTCTTTATGCAAAGATAGACGGCACAGTTAAATATGAAAGAGTAGGAAAAGATAAGAAAAAAGCTAGCGTTTATCCTTTAAATGTAGAAGAAGTTGCAGCTGAATAAGTTTAGAGTTGGCACCCTGAAAAATGGGTGCCTTTTTAAAATAAAAAAACAAATGTAATCTATAAAAAAGAGGTGGAAAAGATGTTTATTGATACAGCTAAGATATTTGTTAAATCTGGTGACGGCGGTAATGGTGCAATATCCTTCAGAAGAGAAAAGTACATTGCTTTTGGCGGACCAGATGGCGGTGACGGAGGAAAAGGCGCTAGTGTAATACTAGCTGCAGATCCTAATATAACAACTTTACTGGATTTTACATATAAGAGAAAGTATGTTGCAGAAAAAGGTGTAGATGGTTCCGGATCTAAATGTTATGGCAGAAATGGAGAAGACTTAATAATTAAAGTACCTATGGGAACTATAATTAAAGATGCTGACAGCGGAAAAATAATGGCGGATTTATCTCATGCAGATGATAGATATATTGTAGCTAATGGCGGAAAAGGCGGAAAGGGTAATGTAAAATTTACAACACCTACAAGACAGGCACCTGATTTTGCAGAACCAGGAATGCCTGGCGAAGAAAGATGGATCAAGCTGGAATTAAAGATACTGGCGGATGTAGGACTTTTAGGATTTCCTAATGTAGGCAAATCTACAATACTTTCTGTTGTATCAAAAGCCAGACCTAAAATAGCAAATTATCATTTTACAACATTAAAGCCTAATCTTGGCGTTGTAGCACTGCCGGGAATTCAAAGCTTTGTTATGGCTGATATACCAGGAATAATAGAAGGTGCATCAAAGGGAGTAGGATTAGGATTAGATTTCTTAAGACATATTGAAAGAACAAGGCTTTTGATACATGTTGTGGATATCAGCAAAAGTGAAGGCAGAGATCCTTATGAAGATTTTATAAAAATTAATGCAGAACTCAAAAACTATAGTGTAAAGCTGTGGGATAGACCTCAGATAATTGCTGCTAATAAGTGTGATATGTTATATGATGATAGTGTATTTGAGGAATTTAAGGCTAAGGTTGGAAAACTGGGCTTTAAAAAAGTATTTAAAATATCTGCAGCAACTAACCAGGGCCTGGAAGAATTAATAAAAGAAGCAGCAAGAATATTATCTACAATTCCTGTAACAGACTTAGAAATAAGTGAAGAAGATAAATTTGTTGAGGAAGATAAGAGATTTACCTATGAAATAAGAAAAGAGGGAAATGTTTTTGTTATTGAGGGAAGCTTTGTAGACAGATTATTAGCCAGCGTAAATGTAAATGATCCTGATGAATTAAGATATTTCCACAAAGTACTTACTAATAAAGGAATAATGGCTGAACTTAGAGAAATGGGTATAAAAGACGGCGACTATGTAAGACTGAATAATTTCGAATTTGAATATTTACTTTAAAATGCAAGGAGAGATATAATGATTACAAGTAAACAAAGAAGCTATTTAAGATCCATGGCCAATAATATGGAGTCAATATTTAACATTGGTAAAGCAGGTATAGAAAAAAACTTTTTAAAGCAGATTGATGAAGCATTAGAATCAAGAGAGCTAATCAAAATATCTATTTTAAATAATTGTGACTATGATGCAAGAGAGGCATCTGATGCTATATGTGAAGAATTACATTGTGAAGGCATTCAGACTATTGGAAATAAGGTAGTCCTATATAGGAAATCTACCAAAAAGCCAAAAATAGAATTACCATAACATATGATTAAAAAGGCTATTTTTGGTGGAACTTTTGATCCAATTCACAATGGGCATCTTCATGTTGCTTTTAAGGCTTTATACAATTTAAACCTGGAAGAGATAATTTTTATGCCAAGCGGGAATCCTCCTCACAAAATTGGCAGGAAAATAACAGACAGTTCCATTAGATATGAATTAATTAAAATGGCAATAAGAGAGGAAAAAAGATTTGCAATTAGTGATTACGAAATAAATAATAAACAATTAAGCTATACATATAAGACTTTGGCATATTATAAAGAAAAAGAGCCCAATACTGAATGGTACTTTTTAACCGGGTCTGACTGCTTAATGGAATTAGATACATGGAAAAGTGTAGATAAGATATTTTCTCTTTGCAAATTTGTTGTTTTTAATAGGCCGGGGTATAAAATACAAGATTTCCTGGCTCAGAAGCACAGAGTTGAAAAACAGTATAATTCTAAAGTCTTATACCTGGATATGCCTGTACTGGATATCTCTTCTACAAGTATAAAAGAAGCAATAAGAAATCATGAAAATATAAGCTATCTTATGCCGGCGGGTGTGTATAACACCATATTACAATTGGGATTGTATAATGATTAATAGCAAAGAGAAATATAATCTTTGCTATTAATTATATGCATTCGTGGATAATTATAGAAAAGTAGTGTAAAATAACATATATATTATTTTGGGATTGAGGGTAAAAATATGTGGAATGAAGACGAAATAATTAAATATTTAGAAAAAAATTTAAATAATCATAGATATATACACAGTCTGAATGTAAGTAAAACAGCCATGAAGTTAGCAGAACTTAATGGTGCTGATGTTAATAAAGCTAAAATTGCGGGTTTAATTCATGACTGTGCAAAAAAACTATCTGACCAAGAATTATTAGATATATTTAAGAGCAGTAATATAAAAGTAGATGCAGTTTCCATGAATAGTCCTCAGCTGCTTCACGGCTGGGCTGCTGCTATAATTGCAAAAGGGACTATGGGTATTGATGATTATGAAATTCTCAGTGCAGTTAAATACCATACTACTGGTAAAAAAGATATGAGTCTCCTTGAAAAAATTATATACATTGCTGATTATATAGAACCAGGCAGAGATTTTCCAGGAGTTGATGAACTTAGAAAAATTACTTTTGAAAATTTAGATGAAGGACTCCTTATGGCTTTTAACTCAACTATAAAATATGTCATTGAAAAAAATCAGCTTATTCATTTAGATACAATAGAGGGAAGAAACTTTTTATTAATAAATAAAAAATAGGTGATATAATGGCAAAAAGAAAAAAGTCTATCAAGTTGAATATAATAATTTCTCTATTAATTGTTTTACTTATATGTTTTGGAGGTTTCTTTTATTATTATCTTTTAGGAATCAGTAAAAACAGCAGCAGTGCTAAAACCAGCCCTGTAGAAAAAGGAGCTCCTGTGAATATTTTAGTTTCAGGAGTGGATATAGGAGATCCATCCTTAAAAGGCAGTAATATACCTAAAAGAACTGATACCATAATTTTGATGAACTATAATCCTGAAAGCAAGGAGATAAATATGGTATCTATACCAAGGGATACACTTATAAGGATAAATGGCAAAAATGAAAAAATAAATGCTGCTAATGCTATAGGTGGTCAGGATATGCTGATACAGGCAGTTGAACAGCTTTTTAATATTGATATTAATTACTATGGTAAGGTTGATTATACGGGGTTTGATAAAATAATAGACACAATTGGCGGAATAGACGTAGTTATTAAGCAGAACATGAATTATGATGATGAATCCCAAAATCTGCACATACATTTTAATAAGGGTGAGAAAGTACACCTGGATGGTAAAAAAGCAGAGGAATTTTTCAGGTGGAGAAAAAATAATGATGGTACAGGACTTGCTGAGGGAGATTTAGGAAGAATTGAAAATCAGCATGAATTTATAGGAAAAGTGGTAGATAAATTTAAAAGTCCTTTAATTATTGCTAAAATGCCATCTATTTTATCTACAGTATCTAAATACAGTGAAGCAAATATGCAGCCGGAAGAAATGCTTAAGTATGCATATATAATATCAAAAACCGATAAATCAAAAATTGCAATTTCAACCATAAAAGGAGATCCTGTGTATATAAATGGCGCGTCATACTTTGCATATAATGAAAAGAGTAATGCTGAACTACTAGGCATAATACATGGCAACTATTCAAATTCAGTAAATTCATCTTCTGGTGCAAATGAATATAGAAAAGGACTTAAAATTGAAGTCTTAAATGGAACAAATAAAAATGGTTTAGCAAAGGAATATGCAGATAAATTAAAACAAAAGGGATATACAAACATAGTTACAGGTAATGGAACAAAAGCTAAAAAGTCTAAAGCTGTTTTATATGGCATTGACAAAAGTTATGAAGATACTGTAAAGGAAGATATGGGACTAAGTAATGTGGAAAATAATCAGCAGAAAAATAAAAGTTTTGATATAATAGTAACGATTGGAGAGGATTATAAATAGTAGATTAGTTATATACCTGGTGAACAGTTTTTACTGCTCACTATATTTTTATTATGATAGGGGATTTTTTAATGAAGGAAAATAAATTAAACTTTATTGTAGATAAACAGATAAAGGATATGAAAATAAAAGAGTATTTAAAGTTTAATAGGAAACTTTCGGGAAGAATGATAAGGCTGGCTGCAAGGGAGGGAAGAATATCAGTTAACAATAAAAAAGTTAATCTAAGTTATGTGTTAAATTCTGGAGATTCAATTGAAATATTAATAAGCAGGGATGAAAGCCAGAATATTGAACCTGAAGATATTGATTTAGATGTGGTTTATGAAGATGAAGACATAATAGTATTAAATAAACAGCCTGGAATAGTAGTTCATCCAACTAAAAGTCATCCAACAGGAACCATATCAAATGGATTAGCAAACTATTATAAGGAAAAGGGAGAAAATTGTATAGTCAGATTAGTAAGCAGACTGGATAGGGACACATCAGGATTACTGCTTCTGGCTAAAAATCAATTTGCACATATGTCACTAGCCAGAGATATGAATTTAGACAGCTTTCAAAAGGAATACACAGCTGTGGTTCATGGAAATTTATTAAAAAGGGCTGGCACTGTTAATGAGCCAATATACAGGCCTTTGCATGACAGTATAAAGAGAATTGTAGATGAAAGAGGACAAGAAAGCATAACTCATTATGAAGTATTAAACAGTTATAAAAATGGTGATGTTGTACGATTAAAACTTGAAACTGGCAGAACTCATCAGATAAGAGTACATTTAACATACTTAGGTCATCCCATATTTGGAGATTCACTGTATTGTAATTATAATGATGATAATTATATATTAAGGCAGGCTCTGCATGCAAATAAACTCACTTTCCCACATCCAAGAACAGGGAAATTAATGAAAATTGAGGTAGATTTGCCCCAGGATATGAAAAACTTAATTGAATTATTAAAAGAAGATAAATCAATAAATACAAAATAGCTTATACAGTATGAGAAATGCTGCATATACACTTTGTATACTGCATAAGCTTATTTATATTGCTTTTCCCTTCTGTATTTTATATAGGCAAAACTTACAATGCCTGCAACTAAAAGTAAAGAAGCAGCTATATAAAAATTATTATTATTTTTATTTGAAACCACATTTTCAATAGATGTGGTTAAATTGTGGTCAATAGAACTGGTTAAAGGATAACTTTGAGAGTTTTTGGAAGAACCTACGATTATCTTGCCAACAATATCTCCCTTGTGGACTTTCTTTAAAGCTAAATCACTTTCAGTACTTATATCAATACTTGGTTTTACTGTGCTGTCCTTTTCATTTATATAATATATATCATCATTAGCAAGCAGAGGAATATCTATGCCGCTCTTTTTATAATCTGAAATTATATCACCTTTATTGTAAAGCTTTACTAAATCAAAATTATTAAAACCATAATTTAATAATGCAGGTGCATCAGCAAAAAATGTTTTATTTTTGTCATGTACTAAAGCAACAATTAATCTGTGGCCATTTCTTGTAGCACTGGCAACATAAGAATGATCAGACTGAGTAGTATATCCTGTTTTACCGCCTTCACATCCTTCATAATAATATTTTGATCCCTTTTGAATTAATTTATTTTCATTCCATAAGGGCCTTTCTAAAGCACTTTTATTTGTTGGAGCAATTTTATAGCTTTGTGTGGTTGCTATCTTTTCATATTCACTATTTATAACAAGCCGTCTCATAATAAGAGCTAAATCTTTAGCAGAAGTTTTATGCTTTGGATCAAATAAACCACTGGGATTAACAAAGTTGGTATCTTCACATCCAAGTTCTAGTGCCCTTGCATTCATCTTCTCTGCAAATTTATCAAGGGAACCGCTTATATACTCAGCAAGTGCTTCAGCACAATCATTTGCTGAAACTAAAATAAGACCATATAATAAATCTCTAACTTTTATTTTTTCGCCTTCAAACAGGTATATTTTACTGCCCTCAGCAAGTGGAGGATTTTTACCTACAGTAACTACATCATCTAAATTACAATTTTCTAAAGTTAATAAGGCTGTCATAATCTTTGTAGTAGAAGCAGGTGGATATGCTGTATCCATATTCTTTCCATAAAGAACCTGACCAGTAGTAGCGTCCATTAATACTGCACTATCAGCTGATACTGCTGGAGGATTATCCTTTGCATATACCAAGCCATTAAAGCTTGAAAAAATTAATAAACAAATTGATAGTACAACTACGAATTTTCTCATTATTACCTCCTATTATTCCGCTAAATTTAATTATATCAAAAAAAATATATATTAGCGACATTATTTTATAAAAATATGTCAATAATTTATAAATAAGTATTCATTTATGTTATTTGGAGGGCTTAATGAAAGGAAATAAAAAGATAATTGGTTCCGCTGCATTAATAATCATAATTTTAATATTCTTCACGGCTGGGTATTTTATAAATAAAACGCCAAAAAATTATAATGATAAAGATATATTTGTGGAGGAAGATAAAGGAGAAAAGACTGGAGATAAATATATAACGGTTTATATAAATGGAGAAGTAAAAAACCCGGGGGTTTATAATCTGAAATCAGACAGCAGAGTTAATGACTTAATAAAAGCAAGCGGGGGTTTAGGTGACAAGGCTGATAAATCAAGATTAAATTTAGCCAGGAAACTTAAGGATGAAGATTACATTTTTGTTGATTCAATAATGGAAAATGGAGCTGTAAATGGCACATCAGGCGGTGTGAATAATGCGAAGCCAGGTGGAAAAGTAAATATAAATAAAGCTTCAAAGGATGAATTAAAAACAATACCAGGTATTGGAGATGTTACTGCACAGAAAATAATAGATTATAGAGAATCAAATAATGGCTTTTCACGGATTGAAGACATTAAAAAGATTGACAGAATAGGTGAAAAAACATTTGAAAAAATAAAGGATAAAATAGACGTAAACTAATAAATTAGTATATAATGTCTTTGTAATGTTTATACCATAAGAAAAAGGAGGGTTCGCCATGAATAATAGATTAACAGAATTTTCAAAGACATCAGGCTGAGCTGCTAAAATAGGGCCGGAGACCCTTTCTAAAATATTAAATAAACTGCCTAAAATGTATGATCCTAATTTACTGGTTGGCATAGAAACATCTGACGATGCTGCAGTGTATAAAATAGATGAGGACAAAGCATTAATACAGACTTTGGACTTTTTTACACCTGTAGTAGATGATCCATATACTTTTGGTCAGATTGCTGCTGCCAACTCTTTAAGTGATATATATGCCATGGGCGGGAAACCAATGGTTGCATTGAACATAGTATGTTTTCCTAACTGTCTGCCTATTGAAGTCTTAGGGGATATTTTAAAAGGAGGAGCCGATAAAGTTCTGGAAGCAGGAGCTGTAGTTATAGGGGGACATTCTGTATCTGATGATGAACCTAAATATGGACTTTCTGTGTCTGGAATTGTGAATCCAAAAAAAATACTAAAAAATCATGGATGTAATGATGGAGATGTACTGATTTTAACTAAACCCTTAGGCACAGGAATTATAAATACAGCAATAAAAGGCCAGTTAGCTTCAAAAGAAGCCTATATTAAAGCTGTTACAATTATGACTACATTGAATAAATATGCCGGTGAAATAATAACAAACTACAATATAAGCGCATGTACTGACATAACTGGGTTTGGCATAATGGGACATGCTTACGAAATGGCATCAGCTTCAAATAAAACAATAAAATTATTTAAGGACAAAATACCTTTTATTAATGAAGCAAAGGAATATGCTGAAATGGGACTGGTGCCTGCAGGATCATATAGAAACAGAAGCTATCTGGAAGGAAAATATGAATTTAGGGATGTTCCAGAATGGTTCCAGGATATCTTATTTGATCCACAGACTTCTGGAGGACTTCTTTTCTCATGCAGCTTTGAGGAATCAGTGGATATTATGAAGGATTTATCTAAGCTGAATTTACAATCTGCTGTAGTAGGCGAAATAATAAGAAAAGGAGAAAAATATATTATAGTTGAGTGAGGTTTAATATGACTGAAAAAGAACTTTTAAGAAATCTACCTAAAGTAGATGAGATTTTAAATAAAAAGGAAATATGTTCATTATTAAAAAAAAATTTAAGACCAGTTATAGTTGAAGCCATAAGGGAATCCATTGACTATTACAGAAAAAAGATCATCTCACATGAGTTAACAGATATAACAATGGAAGATATAGTTCAAAGAGTAATTGATAAAGTTCAATTTGAAAAACAGAGTAATTTAAAAACAGTGATAAATGCCACAGGAGTAATTATCCATACCAATTTAGGCAGATCAAAATTATCAGCCAGGGCTATAGACAATGTTATAAATATCTCTCAGAACTATAGTAATCTGGAATATGATATTAACCTTGGAAAAAGAGGATCAAGGTACAGTCATGTTGAAGAACTTATTAAGAAGATTACTGGAGCAGAAGCAGCATTGGTAGTTAATAACAATGCTGCGGCTGTTATGCTGGTATTGAATACATTATGTAATAATAAAGAAGCCATAGTTTCAAGAGGACAGCTGGTGGAGATTGGCGGCTCCTTCAGAATACCTGATGTAATGTCATTCAGCGGAGCTAAGCTTACAGAGGCAGGCACTACTAATAGGACTCATTTATATGACTATGAGAATAATATAAATGAAAATACCGGAGTTATCCTAAGAGTACACACATCTAACTTTAAAATAATGGGATTTACTGAAGAAGTAACCATTGAAGATATGGTTGCATTAGGTGAAAAATATAATATTCCTGTAATTGAGGATATAGGAAGCGGCACTCTTGTGGACTTTTCTAAATATGGATTTTCACATGAGCCTACAGTACAGGAAAGCATAAATAAAGGTATAGATGTGGTTACCTTTAGCGGCGATAAAATGCTTGGTGGTCCTCAGGCTGGTATTATAATAGGCAAAAAGATATACATTGATGCCATGAAAAAAAATCAGCTCACAAGAGCTCTTAGAATAGATAAAATGACATTAGCTGCACTGGAAGGAACATTATACTATTACTTGGATGAAAATGAGGCCGTTAAAAATATACCAACTTTGAATATGATACTTGGCTCAAAAGAAGAAATAAAGAAAAAGGCTCAAAGGTTAAAGAGAAAACTGCAAAATAAAAACAGTAATTTTTCTTTTAAAATAGAGCCTGATTCATCAATGGTTGGCGGGGGATCAATGCCTACAGAAAGAATAGAAACATTTACACTTAAGGTTAAACACAAATTTCTTTCAGCAGATGAATTAGAAGAAAAATTAAGAATGAACAAGATCCCTATAATAGTGAGAATAAGCAATGATGAAGTGATTTTTGACTTAAGGACTATTGAAGAAAAGGATTTTCAGATAATTGCTGAAGCTATAATGAATTTAGATTAATTTATATAAACAAAGCTTGTATGGAGGTTAACATGAAGCATATTATTATAGGAACTGCAGGTCATATAGACCATGGTAAAACAACTCTGATAAAAGCTTTAACTGGTAAAGAAACTGATACCCTAAGGGAGGAGAAAGAAAGGGGAATATCCATAAATTTAGGATTTACTTTTTTTGATCTTCCTTCTGGGAAAAGGGCAGGCATTATTGATGTTCCGGGACATGAGAAATTCATTAAGAATATGCTGGCTGGTGTAAGCGGCATAGATATGGTTCTTCTTGTAATTGCAGCAGATGAAGGAATTATGCCTCAAACCAGAGAACACTTTGAAATATTGCAGCTTTTAAATATTAAAAAGGGAATTGTAGTATTAACTAAAATAGATATGGTTGATGACGACTGGCTTTCAATGGTAAAGGAAGATGTAAGTGAAGAATTCAAAGGAACATTTCTGGAAAATGCTCCAATAATACCTGTATCATCTAAGACTGGAGCTGGTATTAAGGAGCTGATTTCTGAAATTGATAAGGCAGCTGAACAGGTTGAAGCTAAGGACACAGAGGGACATTTCAGATTACCTGTAGACAGAAGCTTTTCTATAAGCGGATTTGGAACTGTAGTTACGGGAACAGTGATAAGCGGCAAAGTTCAAGAGGGTGATGCTGTAGAAATATATCCTTCTAAGACAGTGGTTAAAGTCAGAGGAATACAAGTGCATGATAAATCTGTAAAATTCGCTGAGGCAGGTCAGAGAACTGCACTGAATTTAGCTAATATTAAAAGCAGCCAGGTTAAAAGAGGTGATGTTATTTCAGTAGAAAAGCTTATGGAACCATCCATGATGCTGGACTGCAGAATTTACTATTTAAAAAGTGCATCAAAGCCTTTAGAAAATAGACAAAGAGTAAGATTATATCATGGAACCAGCGAAATATTATGCAGAATTATACTTTTAGATAAGGAAATCATTAACCCTGGTGAAAGCGGTTTTGTGCAGCTTAGACTGGAAAAACCTTTAACAAGTCAGAGAAATGACAGATTTGTTATAAGAAGCTATTCACCAATGCATACCATTGGCGGTGGAACAATAATAGAACCTGCAGCAAAAAAAGCAAAACAGTTTGACAAAAAATATTTAGCAGATCTCATGGTTAAAGAAAGCGGTAAAATAGAAGATATCTTGGAAAGTACCGTTGATAAGCTTAGCAGTTTATATCCTGAAAGGCTTGATATTTTAAAAGCCCTTGGAAAAAATGTAGAGTCAATAGATGAAAAGCTTAATGAGTTAGTTAATAAAGGTAAAATTATAGCTCTTGGCAATTCAGATAAAACTGTTTATGTGCATAAGAACTTTTTGAATTTAAAGGCTCAGCAGATAAAATCTATTTTAGAGAAGTTTCATAATGAAAATGAGTTATTGCCAGGAATATCAAAAGAAGAGATTAAAACTAAGGTATTTGGGAAAAATCTAAGGCAGAAGGTTTATGATGAACTTTTGGAAATACTAAAAAAAGATGAAATAATTGATATCCATAATAATTATATATGTTTATTTAACTTTAAGATTATTTACAGTAAGGAACAGCAAAATATTAAGGAATATATTTTAAATAGTTATTCTTCTGCAAAATATGCACCTCCTAAATATGAAGAACTGGATAATGGAGAAAGTGATAAAAAAACTTTTAAAAAGGTATTTGATTCTCTTATTCTATCCGGTGAGCTTGTTAAAGTTTCAGAGGAGTGCATACTTGAGAAAAACTGTTATGAGGAAGCAAAGAAATTAATATATGATTATATTAAAAAAAATGGAAGCATAACTGCTGCACAGTGGAGAGATTTATTAAATACTTCAAGAAAGTATGCAGTAGCGCTGTTAGAGAATTTTGACAGCATCAAATTAACAAAGAGAATTGATGACAAAAGAGTGCTCCAAGATTAATGCAAAGATCAAATTATTTGACTTTTTATAATATATACTCATTTTCAACACTTAAATAAAAATTTAGAGAAGGAACCCCAGTAAATAGAGGCTTTCCTTCTCTTTTCTTATTTTAAAAATGTTGTATGAAAACATCAACTTAGAAATTTTTTTATTTTCTTATTCAGTTCTTTAGGAAGATAATATTTTTTATCTAAGCCTAAATTAAATAGGCCATTTAACGCTGTACATACTTGGCTTCCTGTATATGTTGCTGTATAAAAAGCATCCTGTGTATTCATGACATTCATATTACGTAGCGTTTCAAGAATATCATCTGCTGTAAAATGTGTTCCTTGCAGGTCTAGCTTGTTTTCAAGCAAACGATAAATTAGTAAAGACGTATAACAAATCATGAAGTGTGCAATAATCCTGTTGCGATTTCTGTGATAAACTGGTCTTGCATTAAAATTGCTTTTTAGTATCCGAAAACAATCCTCGATTTTATAACGGTTTGAATTTATAGTAAGTATTGATTTAGCATCATCATCCAAATTTGTGGCAACTGCGTAATACCCATCATATTTTTCTTCTCTATCAATGATAGATTGATCAATTTCATAGTGATCAGAGGCTTTTTCACCATTATTACCTTTTGATGTCCTTTTGATGAAACGTGTAACATCATGAGGTCCCTTTTTTATATTATCTATATTTTGATTGTTGAGTAAGTTCTTAGCCCGTTCAATCTGCGCATTTCTGATATGCCTTTGATATTCCATCATTTTTCTTGAAAATGTAATTATGATTTTTTGCTTTAGAAATGCTTTTGATTTTACAATTCTGGACTTACCGTTTTTATATGTTCTCTTTTCATATAGGCCAACATCCATGGCGCTGTCTGCATCTATGATTTTGTAAACAGTATCGTTATAAATGGGTAAATTCTTTTTATCAAATCTATCGAATCCCTTCATAAAACTGATAGTAATAGGAGAATCATCAGAAATCCGACGATAATCAAAATCATTAAAAACAGCTTCCTTTAGTTTGTCTGAAAGTTTTTTTACAGACTGGGTTACAATAAAGGCTCTTCCACCCATGGAGTTAAATTTTCTTATATTAAATGAGCCAAGTCCTGCATCAGCACAGTAAATGAATTGTTTATTTTTAAACATTTTTGTGATTTTCTGTTCCAGTGGAACTGCACATTTCTGCTCATTGTCAGAACCAGAGTTAATGCACATTGATATAGGGATTCCATCTCCGTCCATAAATAGGCCCATCTGCACAATTGGATTGGGACGGTGTTCTTTTGAAAGGCCGTATCTGCGAAGACCTTTGAGAATCTCGCCAGTGGCTTCATCTACGTATTCATCGTCCTCATCTTCTGATTCAAAATAATAATTTGTACAGTCGAAATAACATATGGAAGTGTTTCTTTTTATGATGTTATTACTATTAATGAATAAATGTTCCAAATATTCGTCGTAGTTATCCTCTAACAAATCCATGAAGCGTAAAATATGCTGGTATTCAAAGTATGGTTTTTCGTAATAGGAATCAAGTTTGTCAAATGTCCCTAGTTTTGATGTTGGTTCTAAAATCCTTGCAAAGGTAAGGAAACGGTTGATTGTATTACAATCAAAGGTAATCTTTGAATTACTGTTGATATCATGAAAAAAATCTGAAAGTTTGAGGTCGTGATATATATGTTGCAGAATAAAATAACCGACATTAAGTAGCGCGGATTTGGATGCGATATTTTTTGTAGGTGAAAGCTTTTCGCTAAAGTCAACCTTTAAGTTTATGTCGATTTTCCCTTCCTTATATTCTTTATTGAATTCCTCAACCTGCTTTTTTGCATATTCAAGAGGATCAGTGGTAATTGCTAGCAGCTCAGAATATTTTCCAATTCGTTTTACATTTTTTGTAGTGGTCTTCTTACCATTTCTGATTCCCATCTGAATGAAGTAAGTAGGATCTTTAGATTTTTTATCGTAATTCAATTTCATATAATATCACACCTCACTTCTATTATAACATATAATACAACACCATACAACATATAAAACGCAAAATTTGACAAGAAAAAAATCAGGAAAGCCTTGTATTTAAAGCATTTTCTGACCATATAAGTTCATTATGTATTGGAGTAAGTGTTGAAAACCCGAGTACTGATGTTTATAATTATAGCGTTTAATCTGATGCAGTTATATTTTTTTAGATGTATCAGAGGTTTTAGAAAGAAACGGATGCTTCAAATAGATATTATTGAAGATATAAAAGATGAAAGATTTACTATAGATGACAACTGGAATAATCCAATATTTAAAAAGACTTAATATAAAAATAAAATTGGAAATCGATTATTAAAATTTCTTAGGGTAAGGGTAATTATAACTATTTTTTCGACATATCGGTCTGTTGATTTACCAGCCATGTAAGAAAGTACAATAAAATACAATTCCAGTAAAAGTAAATCTTTTACTGGAATTTAGATGCGAAATCTCTGCTTTTTTAATTAAATTATTGAATTATTCATGAAATAAGGTATAATAAAAACATGTGGTAAGGTTTTTATTACAAATTACTTTTTAAATTTTATTAATTGTAGTAGTTTTATACTTATCTTAGAAAAGGTTTTCTTAAAGCTTATATTATGAGTAGGCCATAATATAATTAGTATGAGTAAAAGGTCATAATACAATAATTTTAAAGGGTGATAATATGAGATCCACTATAGTTGATGTGGCAAAAGAGGCCAAGGTTTCAATATCTACTGTATCAAGAGTATTAAATAATAATTATCCAGTAAAACTGGAAACAAGAATAAAAGTTGAAGAGGCAATTAAAAAGTTAAATTTTAAGCCAAACAGCATGGCCAGAAGTTTAATTACAAGAAAAACTTCCAATATAGGAGTTGTAGTGCCTGGACTAACAAATTTATTCTTTCCTACAGTGGTTGAATCAATTGAAAAATATCTAAAGAGAAATGGATATATAATATCTCTTTGCAATACATCTGCTGACCCTTTAAAAGAAGCTGAGATTATAGATGAGCTTGTATCAAGGCAGGCCGATGGCATAATAGTTATAGATCCTACTATGGATAATTTTCATAATCACTATTTTGAAAAAATTTCAAAATCCATACCTTTATTAGTTGTTAATGGAGGTACTAAGGGATACAAATGTAATTCCATATCCTATAACGAGGAAACAGGAACTATGGAAGCGTTTGATTATCTTTTGAAATTGGGACATAGTAAAATCGCCCTGGTAAGAGGATATAAAAGTTATTCCTATGATATTAAGGAAGAAATGTACAAGAATATGATAAAGGAGAATAAACTATCATATAGTAAAGTCATTAATATTGGAAATGGTAACAGCATAAATGCAGTTTTAGATACACAAAAGGCAGTGGAAAAGCTGTTTTCAGGCAATAACATTCCTACAGCATTTTTTGCCTGCAATGACATGATGGCAGTAGGTATCCTGAATGCCTGCAGCAATGCTGGAATAAGTGTTCCAGGTGATATTTCCGTAATAGGATTTGATAATACTCTGCTGGCTGAAATAAGCAATCCAAAATTAACTTCTGTGGATTTGAATATGAAGCAGATTGGACATAAGGCAGCACTGGAGCTGTTAGATATTATATCATATGGATTTGATGTAAACAGAAAAGTAGTGCTTGACACAAGACTGGTTATTCGTCAGAGCTGTGGTGAAGCCAAATAATGCATATTATACTTATAGAAAAGGATTTCTATAAAAACATGAGGTGATAATTTGAGAGAAATAAATATAACAATGGAAATTGAAAGATTGCTGCAATTTGCACTAAAAAATAAAATTATTGAAGAAATGGACATTATACCTTCAAGGAATGCCCTGCTTGATTTGTTAAAAGTTAATGAGCCTAATTTGGAGAAGGCAGCTTATGAAGATATTAAAGGACCCCAGGAAATTTTAAATAATATTACTGACTATGCCTTTAGCCATGGGCTTTTATCAAGCAATACAACAACTGCCAGAGATTTATTTGATACAAGGGTTATGGGTGTACTTATGCCAAGGCAGTCCGAGGTAGCTAAGAATTTTTATGATATATATAACAAAAAAGGACCAAAGCAGGCAACAGATGAATACTATAAGCTGTCAAAATCATCTAAATATATAAGAATGGACAGAATATCAAAAAATCTATATTGGCAGGCACAAACTGATTATGGCAATTTGGAAATCACAATTAACCTGTCTAAGCCTGAAAAGGATCCTAAAGACATAGAAGCCAGCAGACTTATGCCCCAAAGCGGCTATCCAAAATGTCTATTATGCCTTGAAAATGTTGGGTATTCGGGAAATATAAATCGCCCTGCAAGACAGAATCACAGGGTCATACCAGTGACCTTGAGCCATGAGCAGTGGTTTTTACAGTATTCACCTTATGTTTATTATAATGAACACTGTATAGTATTTTATGAAAAACATGTGCCTATGAAAATTTCAAACAAAACCTTCGAAAGACTGCTGGACTTTGTAAAACAGTTTCCACACTATTTTATTGGCTCCAATGCTGATCTGCCTATTGTAGGAGGATCAATATTAAGCCATGAGCATTTTCAGGGAGGAAGACATAGCTTTCCAATGGAAAATGCAGAAGTTCAGTATTATTTTCCAACTGGAGATAATGAAATTAAAGCTGGAATTTTAAAATGGCCTATGTCTGTTATAAGACTTATTTCAAAGAATGCTGATAAAATTGTGGAATATTCTTCAAAGATACTTAATACATGGAGGTGCTATAGTGATGAGAAACTGGATATTCTGGCTTTTACAGATGAAAATGGAAAATTAATACCTCATAACACAGTAACACCTATAGCCAGAAAAAATAAATCAGGTGAATTTGAAATGGATATTGTGCTGAGAAATAACAGGTCAACACAGCAGTATCCTGATGGGATATTTCATCCTCACAAAGAGCTTCATCACATAAAAAAGGAGAATATAGGATTAATAGAGGTAATGGGACTTGCAATACTTCCTGCAAGGCTAAATACAGAGCTTAAGGATATTGAAAGCATACTTCAGGGAAATCTGGAATTGCTTAATGAAATTAAAAACTGCAGCACACACTGTTTATATAAGCATCTGCACTGGACAGAAGAGCTTATAGCAAAATATGGTGCAAATCTAAGCAGCAGTGACAGCAGTGAAGTAATTAAAATGGAAGTAGGAAGCAGATTTCTTCAGGTTCTTATGGATGCCGGAGTTTATAAGAGGAATGAAGAAGGATTTAAAGGATTCATAAAATTTTTAAATAAAGTTAATTTTTAATAATTAATATGGGGGGAGCACTATGGAAATCAAGGAGTTAAGAGAAGAGTTTATAAAACTTTATGGAATGGGAGAAATAAGGACATTTCATTCTCCTGGAAGAGTTAATCTTATTGGAGAGCATATAGATTACAATGGAGGATATGTTCTTCCCTGTGCGCTGGACTTCGGAACATATGGATGTGTGAGAGAAAGAAAGGACAGGAAGATAAATTTTGCATCTACAAACTTTCCATTAAAGGTGCAGATAGATGTTGACAATATAAAGTTCAGCAAAGAAGATGACTGGGCAAATTATCCTAAGGGCGTTATAGTGGAAATGATGAAAAAGGGCTATAGTATTTCAGGTATGGATATACTGGTAAGCGGAAATATTCCTAATGGTGCAGGTCTTTCATCCTCTGCATCACTGGAAGTGCTCATGGCAGTGATTATTGATAATTTATTTAATGGAGGAAAATTAGACAGAGTTGAACTTGTACAGCTTTGCCAGAAGGCAGAAAACAATTTTGTAGGGGTAAACTGCGGAATAATGGATCAGTTTGCCATAGGAATGGGTAAGAAAAATAAGGCCATACTTCTGGACTGCAATACATTAAAATACAGTTATTGTAATGTGGATCTTAAGGATAATTGTATAGTTGTTTTAAATACTAATAAGAGAAGATCTTTAAATGAATCAAAATACAATGAAAGAAGAGCAGAATGTGAAGAGGCCCTTAAAATACTACAGACATGGAAAAAAATAAATGCATTGTGTGAATTAACTGTGGATGAATTTAACAATATGGAGCATTTAATTGAAAAAGAAAATGTAAGAAAAAGAGCAAAACACGCAGTATATGAAAATGAAAGAACAAAGGATGCATATAGATATCTAAATGAAGGTGACATTGAGAAATTCGGGCAGCTTCTAACTAAGTCCCATGATTCACTTAGAGATTTATATGAAGTATCAGGAAAAGAACTTGATACAATTGTCAGTGAGTCTTTAAAGGTTAAAGGATGCCTGGGAGCAAGAATGACAGGAGCAGGCTTTGGAGGATGTGCTCTGGCAATTGTTAAAAATACAGAAGTAGATAATTTTATGAATATAGTACGAGAAAATTATAAAAATATAATAGGATATGAGCCAAGCTTTTATCTCAGCGGAATTGGTGAAGGTACTGGAGAAATATAAAACTGAAGGTGATTAAAATGATTTCAAAAGTAAAATTCAAACAAAGAGATGCTGTAAAAATTGAAAACAGCTCTCTAAAAGTTGTAATTATTCCTGAATTAGGAGGGAAAATAGCTTCAATATTCAGAAAGGATAAGAACTTTGAACTTCTGTTTCAGAATAAGGAGGAGTTTTACAAAACTCCCGAAATATATGCACCATTCGATGAATATGATGCTGCAGGTTTTGATGATGCCTTTCTAACCATAGATAAAAGCAGTGTAATGGCTGCAGGCAAAAATATAGAATATCCTGATCATGGTGAAATATGGAGTGCAAAATTTGACTATAAAATAAATGATGAAACAGTAATGCTTAAATATAACAGCAAGATTTTAGATTACAGCTATAAAAAAAATATACATTTACAGGGTGACAGAGTAATAGTTGAATATTCTATAGAAAACAGGGGTAAAGCTGAATTTCCATGCATCTTTGCAATGCACTGCTTAATTAACTGTGAAAAAGATATGAAGCTTTTATTCCCTAAAGGAACTGATAAAGTGATAAATGTGCATAAAAGCAGATATTTAGGTGAAGTTTCAAAGGTGCATAATTTTCCATTAACAAGTGACATCAATGGGAAACACATATATTTAGACACAATACTTGATTCCTCGGCAGCTAATGAAGAAAAGTATTATGTTCTAGGGGAAATCAAGCATGGAAAATGCGGTGCATATTATCCAGCTAAAGATGTAACTTATAATGTATATTTTGATAATCACAAGCTTCCATATTTGGGCTTCTGGGTAACTGAGGGTGGATTCAGAGGAGATTACAACTGTGCCATGGAGCCCACTAACGGATTTTATGACAGCATAGACACTGCCTCCAGGGAAAATAAAATTCAAATATTAAAGTCAGGGGAAACACTTAAGTTCAAAATAGAAATTGAGCTGAAATAAAATATTAACCATTTTTATTAATTTTCATAATATAAAATGTAATAGTATATTATGGAGGATAATATATGGTAAAACAAGGCAGCATTAAGGAAGTATTTCCTGGAAGTAATACTTACAAAGGATTTCACTCATTTTATGACTATATAATCCCTAATGATGAAGCAAATAGAATATTTTGTATAAAGGGCGGCCCAGGTGTTGGCAAGAGCAGCTTTATGAAGGCAATAGCAAGGGAATTTCTAAGCATGGGCTGTGATATAGAACTGCATCACTGTTCTTCAGATAACAACTCTTTGGATGGTATAGTGATCAGACAGGCTAAGGTGGCAATTTTGGATGGAACAGCACCCCATGTGGTGGACCCTAAAAATCCTGGTGCTGTTGATGAGATACTGAATTTTGGAGAGTTCTGGAATGAAAAAGGCTTTAAGCTGGAAAGGCAGAATATACTTTCCTTAAGCAAAGAAATAAAGGAAATGTTTAATAGTTCCTATCACTATCTTATGGGGGCAAAGGAGCTGCAGGATGATATAGAAACAGCTGCATGGGAAGTTTCTGACAAAGCTGAGTTTGACAAATTGGTGTTAGATTTAAAAGATGAATTAACCGATCATGCAGCAGTCAAGTTCAGACATGGTAAAGAGAGGCATTTGTTTCACAGTGCCATAACACCAAATGGAATAGTGGATTATATAGAAACAATAATAACTGATGCATTTAAATGCTGCTTATTACAAGGAATTAATACAAAAGGTGCAAGTGAAATGCTGAATATTCTGGCCAAAGAATATATGCTGAAGGGCTATGACGTGGAGATTTATCACCAGCCTCTCAATCCAGAAAGAATTCAGACAGTAGTAATTGAGGAGCTTGGCATAGCACTTACAACAGACAGCAGCATGAAAGGAAAATGCTATAAAACTATTAATTTAGATAAAGCCATAATAGCTGATAAACTGCAGCCTAAGAAAAGTTTCATAAACAGGGATGAGGAAATGAAAGAAATGCTGCTTAATGAGGCTTTTAAAAGAATCAATACAGCTAAGATGAAGCATGATGACATGGAAAAGAGCTATATACCTCAAATGAATTTTGCAGCAGTTGATGAGCTGAGAAATAATATTATAGAAAGAATAAAAAGTTATCTTTAAAATAATGCAAGGACTGCATAAAATCTGCAGTTCTTTTTTAATACAAAAAAATGTGACTACAAATGAAGGAAATTATGTATAATTATATAAACAAAGATAAATAATGTACTAGGAGTGATTTTTATTAAGGAAACTTTAAGATTTGTTATGACTTTTTATTAAGGTATTCTCTTTATAATTGTATTTGTAACAAGATTACCTGAGGGAGGTATAAACAAAATGAAAGTATTAATTACTACAGATACATATTTACCCATGATTAATGGTGTTGTTACGTCAATATCAAATTTGTATAAGCAGTTAAAAGAATTAGGTCATGATGTGAGAATAATAACTCTTTCACAGAAGGGATACGATTATGTAGACGGGGATGTATATTATTTGAAATCATTCAGACTTCATATATATCCTGATGCAAGGGTGAGAAGGCCCTTTAACAGTAAATTAATAAATGAAATTATTGAATGGTCACCTGATATTATTCACTCTCAAACGGAATTTACAACTATGATTGATGCAAAGAGCATAGCAAGTAAGCTTAAGATTCCTCAAATACATACTTATCACACTATGTATGAGGATTATCTTCAGTATTTTCTAAAAGGCAAGATTATAAATAGACCAAGAGCTGCTAAATTGATAAAGCTTCTGCTGAACAGTATGGACAGAGTTATTGCACCAACAGGAAAGGTAGGAGATGTACTGAAGGAATATGGAGTAGAAACTCAGGTTAGCATTGTACCTACAGGTATTGATTTAAGTAAATTCCAGAAACCATTTAGTGAACAGGAAAGAAATGATTTAAGAGAGAAATATGGATTTAATAAAGAAAATAAAGTTATAATGTATTTAGGGAGAATTGCAAAGGAAAAGAATATTGAAGAAATTATAGATTTGTTTAAAACATCCTGCTGTGAAGATGACAACTACAGGTTTCTCATAGTGGGAGGAGGCCCATACCTTAATATACTTAAAGACAAGGTAAATAAGCTTAATATTGAAAATAAAGTGGCTTTTGCAGGTATGGTTTCACCTGATAAGGTTTATAAATACTATAAAACATCAGACATTTTTGTTACAGCTTCAACCAGCGAGTCCCAGGGATTAACCTATATTGAATCATTAGCCTGCGGATGTCCTGTGCTATGTAAGTATGATAAATGCATTGATGGAATTATAATAGATAATAAAACTGGATTTACTTATGATAATGCTGAAGAATTTAATAATAAATTAAAATTAATTAATAAAGAATTACTGCATGAAATGAAGTATAACTGCCTTGAAAAATCAAATGAATATTCAAAGGAGACTTTTGGAAGAGAAGTAGAAAAAATATATACAGAACTAATATGCAGTAAAAAGTATGTTGAGATGGCAGTTTAAAACTATAAAATCGCGGGGGATAATAAAGGTGGGGATGTTATGGATAAGGAAACCATTCTTGTGGTTGACGATGAAAAAGAAATCAGGGATTTAATAGAAATTTACTTAACAAATGAAGGCTATGCTGTTTTTAAGGCCGATAATGGTGCGGAGGCATTAAATTTATTAAATACAAAAAAAGTTGATTTAGTTATTTTAGATGTTATGATGCCTGTAATGGATGGCATGGAAACCTGCATTAAAATAAGAGAAAAGAGGAATTTACCTATAATAATGCTATCTGCAAAAAGTGAAGATATGGATAAAATAATGGGACTTACCACAGGTGCAGATGACTATGTGGCAAAGCCATTTAATCCTCTGGAGCTTATTGCAAGGGTAAAATCACAGCTTAGAAGATATAAAAAGCTAAATAATAATAATTTTAATGAAAGCGAGATAATTGAAATTGATGATCTGGTAATTAATGAAAATACACATAAAGTTACAGTGGATGATAAGGAAGTTAAACTTACCCCAAGGGAATTTGATATTCTGCTTCTTCTTTGCAAAAACAAAGGTGTGGTTTTTAATATTGAAAAAATATATGAAGCAGTGTGGAAGGAAGATTATTTTGAAGCAGACAACACAGTTATGGTTCATATAAGAAAAATAAGAGAGAAGATTGAAAAAGACCCTAGAAAGCCTAAATATATAAAAACCATATGGGGAGTTGGATACAAAGTTGAAAATTAAATTAAAGCTTCAAAAGTTTATTAAAAAGATTTTTTCCCCATCAGTTAAGGTATATGAATTGTCAAAAAAGAATGTTGATCACAGCATAAGGCTGCAGCTTGTACTTGTATTTGGATTATGTTTAATCATTTCAGTATTTTTTATGAAAATAGTGGGTAACTTTATGAACAACAGCCCTAGAAATGCAAGAATTGATTACAGCGCAGGGATTAAGCATATATCTGATACTGCCTATGAAATCTCCAGCTTTTTTAAAGAACAAAAGGTAAGTAAAAATGACAGCAGTAAAATCAATACTGTGGTTAAGATACAAGACCAGGACAGCAGTATTAAGGTGCTTATTTGTGATTTAGAAGGCAATGTACTTTACCACAGCAGTAATGCGGCAGAAAAAAAGATTGATGTATACAGCATTTTAAAAAATGTCATGGACAGGGATGATAAAGTTCATTATAAGAATGGTAAAGGTGTAATTGTTTATGAGAACAAGGAGTATAACAGCCTGTATCCCATAAGCTTTACAGACGGTTACGGTTATGTAGTTGTAAAGGGAATTCCATATGGAACAGTAGTATATGATAAATATGATAATTCACTGCTGGCAGTGCTTTTTGCCTTTGCTGCTTTTATTATAAGCTTTTATTTTATAACCAGCAGAAAAATGCAGTATATAGAAAGTGTTTCCTCAGGACTATATGAAATATCAAAGGGAAACCTGGATTATAGAATAAAAAAGGTTGGAAATGATGAAATTGCTTCTCTGGCAGACAATATTAATGACATGGCTGAAAAGCTTAAGAATAAAATTGATAAGGAAAGACAGATTGAAGAAACTAAAAATGATCTTATTACTAATGTATCCCATGATTTAAGGACCCCTCTCACATCAATAAAAGGATATTTAGGTCTTATAAAAGATAAAAAATATAAAGATGACACACAGCTGGAGGAGTTTGTAAATATTGCCTACAATAAATCCGAAAAACTGCAGTCATTGATAAATGATCTCTTTGAATACACAAAGGTTCAAAGTAAAGGCGTTACTTTGAATAAAAAAGTAATAGACATTAATGAACTATTGCAGCAGTTAACTGATGAACTGGTGCCTATTTGTGAAGAAAATAAAATAATCATAGAGAAAAACCTTCAGAAAGAAAAAATAAATGTAAATATAGATGCTGATAAAATGGTAAGGGTATTTGAAAATTTACTTATAAATGCTATTAGATACAGCATAAAGCCAGGAGTAGTAAAGCTTTCTCTTTCCAGTGAAAAAGATTATGTTTTTATTAAGGTGGAAAATAAATGTAATGATGTATCTAAAGAAGATGTGGAGAGAATATTTGAAAGATTCTACAGAGCAGAAAAATCCAGATCAAGAGAAACAGGAGGCAGCGGACTTGGACTTGCTATTGCTAAAAGCATAGTGGAACTCCATGGAGGCACTATAAATGCGGTTTATAATAAACCAGATATAATTTTTACAGTAAAACTAAATAAAAAGTAACCTTTGTTACAGAATTTATTTAAAAGAATGATAATATATAAGTATGGTGGAACTTAAAAAATATTAAATGCAATGCTATAGCATATTTAACATTTCTTAAGGGAACACTTAAAATAAATAAAATTATAGGAGGAATTTCTTATGAAGGCTTTTGTTGATAAAGATACCTGTATTGGATGTGGATTATGTCCTACCATAGAATCTGATGTGTTCAGCATGGATGATGATGGTAAGGCTGTAGCTATTCCCGAAGAACTAAAAGATGACTTAATAAGTGGAGCAAAAGAAGCCGAAGAAAACTGCCCGGTTAATGCTATACATGTAGAATAAAATTATGCAGACAGCAGATAAGTAAAGATTATTTACATATCTGCTGTCTTGTTATTATCTTCCTCATGGTCATCACAATTTTTTTCTAAAACACTTAAAGCAAAGGCAATGGCAAACACTCTTGGACTAATTTTAAATTCCACACAGATATTAGGACAGGAATCATCATCAGAAGATGTTTCAATGCCGATGTACGTGTTAACTCCACTAAATGACTGTTCTAAATCATCATTTTTATTATTCATATTTAACCATAAAATATTGATTCTCATATATTATATGCTTTATATACAATTTTGACATAGAAATAAACCCCCATATATTTAATATGGAGGCTCATATTGCTTAAGTATGTTAATTAAGTTTTTTATTTTTAATATGTCGTTAGGAGGTATTAAATGGGGGAGTCCATTAAGCGTCAACCAAACAATATATTAACATAATAAGCAAAATATTTTGGAATAATTACTATTTATTAAGGGGGTAATAAATAATAACTTCTTTCTATGTTTAAATAATATACCCATTCTTATTACTTGTCAATAGTTATTATTAAATAATATGAAATATTTATATTTATATTATTTATATTATGAAATTATAAAATACAAGGATTTAATGAATTTTCGTAGAATTATATATATAATATAAATAAAAACGTGGATAAGGGAAATAACTTAAAACTTCAGTAATGTTTCCCTAAAAGGTGGGCTATATGAAAAATAAAAAAGCAGCTAAAACAATTAAAGACAGCTTCAATTCAGGTACTAATTATCAATGCTATGAGATGCTTGGAAGCCATATTAGAAAAATAAACGGAGTTCAGGGAGTAAAATTTTCACTATGGGCACCAAATGCAGTGAGAGTAAATATTAAGGGAGACTTCAACGGCTGGAATGGAGAAAATTATGCCATGAAGTTAAATAAGAAAACTGGAATATGGCAGTTATTTATACCTGAAGCAAAAGAGGAACAGGGATATTTGTATGAAGTTTATTCAGAGGAAAACAGCATTCCAGTGGAAAAAGCAGACCCATTTGCATTTTTCTCTAAAGTAAGACCTGATAAGGCATCTTCCATATATAGGGTGGCAGGATATAACTGGAAGGATAAAAACTGGATGGAGGAAAGAAAAAATAAAAATCCATACAGCTCTCCCATGAACATATATGAAGTTCACCTTGGCTCATGGAA
The DNA here is from genome assembly GCF_004103695.1 of Clostridium sp. JN-9. NCBI lineage: Bacteria > Bacillati > Bacillota > Clostridia > Eubacteriales > Clostridiaceae > Clostridium > Clostridium sp. JN-9. The sequence continues at coordinate 993,160 of NZ_CP035280.1, forward strand.
AACTCATGAGGATGGAACCTTTTATTCTTATAAAGAACTGGCTCAGGAACTTCCTGAATATGCTTCAAAAATGGGATATACACATATTGAATTTTTACCTATTATGGAGCACCCTCTTGATGATTCATGGGGATATCAGATTACTGGTTACTATGCTGTAACCAGCAGGTATGGAACTCCAAAGGACTTTATGTACCTTGTAGATAAGTGCCATGAAATAGGACTGGGTGTAATTTTAGACTGGGTGCCCGGGCATTTCTGCAAGGATGATCACGGCCTTTATAATTTTGATGGAACCCACTTATTTGAACATAAGGATCCATTAAGAGGAGAAAACTATGACTGGGGTACAGCAAATTTCAACTTTGAAAAGCCTCAGGTTAAAAGTTTCCTGATTTCCAATGCACTGTTCTGGTTTAAATATTATCATATTGATGGAATCAGAGTAGATGCAGTGGCAAATATGCTTTATTTGGATTACGGTATGAAATGGAATAGCAATGTAAAAAATAAATTTGGAGGAAATGAGAATTTAGATGCAGTAGATTTTATTAAAAAACTTAATGAAGCCATATTTAAAAATGTGGATAATCCTTTGGTAATTGCTGAAGAGTCCTCTACATGGCCCATGATAACTGCCCCTACATACTTAGGAGGGTTAGGGTTTAATTACAAGTGGAATATGGGATGGATGAATGACATGCTGACATATATGGAGATGGATCCTATATATAGAAAGTGGCATCACAATAATGTTACATTTTCCATAGTATATTCCTTCACAGAGAATTTTGTACTTCCTCTTTCACATGATGAAGTGGTGCACGGGAAAAAGTCGCTGCTGGATAAAATGCCTGGTGACTACTGGCAGAAGTTTGCCAACTTAAGGCTATTCTATGGCTATATGATTGGACATCCAGGTAAAAAACTGCTTTTCATGGGAGGAGAATTTGGACAGTTTATAGAATGGAACTTTAAAAAACAGCTGGACTGGGTCCTTCTCTTGTATCCTCAGCATAAAATGCTGCAGCAGTACGTTATAGATTTAAACAAATTCTATAAAAATCAGGCCAGCTTGTGGCAGCTTGACCATACCTATGAGGGATTCAGCTGGATAGATAATCAGAACTACGAGCAGAGCATAGTGACCTTTATGAGAAAAAGCAAAAATAAAAGGGACTATCTGATATTTATCTGTAATTTCACTCCAGTGGTGCATTATGATTATAAATTAGGTGTTCCTGAAAAAATATGCTATAGGGAAGTATTTAACAGTGACAGCGAAAAATACGGAGGGTCAGGACAGGTTAACAAAGAAATCCTAACAAGCTTTAATGAAAAGTGGAACAATGAGCCTTACTACGTTATGACTAAGGTGCCGCCTCTTGCCGTAGCAATAATTAAACCATATTATAAGCTGGTACGTAATACAAAGTATAAAGTTCAAAGAGTCAATAACAAATAAGGATGTATAATTTTGTGAACCTTCAGTGTAAATGATTAGGGCTATAAATTAATTATTTAATATGATATGATTAACTAAAGTGAGGTGATGTGGTTGGATACTGAAATAAGAGATATACTTGTGAAATTACTAGAAGGTCAGGAAGGGCTTAAGGGCAAAGTAAGTGGTCTTGAAACGTAAGTAAGAAAGAACTCAATTAAACTTGAATCCATAGAAAAAAAGATAGATGAAATTATTAAAGCGTAGACCAGTTTAAAAATATATATTTAAAATTCACTTATAGGGCTTGTGCAACCTTATTTTTTTCAATATTATCTGCCCATATAAACCTTTTTATATACTATCATGGATGTAAATTTTTTGAAATTTTATTACATTATATACATGGTATAATTAAGCAAACAAATATTTACTTAATTATAATAATATAGTAGTAATATGTAGAGAGGTGAAATTTAGTGTGGGAGATTATATTAAAAACTGCTATTAATTTATTAGTTATATTTATTATCCTTGAAATAGGGGCTAATACTGGAGGAAATAGGGGATTAAAGAGAAGCTGGCACAAACTAGAAGATAACACAAGCAATAGTTCTAAACTGAAGGACATATTTTATGATTTGTTTTCAATAATTATTTATGCAGGAATAGGTGTCATGTGTATTTCTTTTTCAAAAGAATATACATTTCCAATTTTAGTTATTACATTTTTGTTAGAGGTAATCTTTGTAGTAGCTTTTATACGGGATTTAAAAATTTACAAAGGTAATCATAAAAAATAAGAATATTTAGACTTGAGTAAAGATCAATGCATCCTTATTCCGATTTTGTTTTAGGGCTGGTGTTAGCAATTTCTTATATTATGTCTAAAAATATATTAACCCCAATAATTATTCATTTATTTAATAATATAATCTCAATATTAAGTATTAAATTAATAAATAGAAAGTATTAAAATTTCACATCATTAGGGTCATTCTAAAAAAAGGATATATGGAACAAAAGACTTTTTTGGTTGTTATAAATATATTGTGTTAAATTACTTATTCCAGTATAATTTACTTGTTTAATACAATTTGTTTATTATTATGTAATATAAAAGTATATAATTTTAGTATCTACATAAGAAGTTATTAATATTTGGTAGTGATGTGGATGAATATAAATTCAAGTGATGCTTTATTATTGATGATTGAAATATTAGGAATTACAGAGATAGTGTATGGAATACGTTTCCCTAGTATAAAATTTAAAAATATAAATGGTGATAGAAACAGTAAGATATGGAAGACAATATATATAGTTTTCGGTATTTATTTTATGACTTTACCAATTCTAATTATAACTGGATTTATAAAAGAAAATGTAATAGCTTTATGCTTTTCTGTAACTATTTTACTACTATATAATAACTATGTTGAATATTATAGTAGCAAAAATATCTGAACTATAGCTATTTGTAAGGCATTGTAAATGGCAGGCTGCGATACTATTTATGTTAGATTTGAAGGAGAAATAAAATAGTTTATAAATTTATATGTAAATATATTCAGGCATGATATAATATAATCACCAAAAAGGGAGTGATTATATTTGAGTAAGAACTATAAGCCTAAAGAATTTGCTGAATTATTAAAGGTAGTTATATATACAAGGGTTTCAACTTCTAATCAAAAAGATGATTTAAAAAATCAAGTTATATTTCTTAAACAATATGCTAATGCAAAAGGAATTATTGTAGATGAAGTGATTGAAGATTATGGGAGTGGATTGAATTATAATCGCAAAAATGGGATAAACTTATTGATGAGTGAATGACATCTGTAATCTCAATACTTCATGTTTTTAGCTGCAGAATTTATGGTTTAAGAAAGTATAAAAAAGAGATAAAGGAAGATGAAGAAGTTGAAAAGAGCATACAAAACAGAGATTAAACCAACCAAAGAACAAATAACTAAAATACATCAAACCATTGGAGTAAGTCGATTTGTCTATAACTTTTACATCGCTCATAATAAGGAAGTTTATGAAAAAGAAAAACGGTTTGTTAGCGGCATGGATTTTTCTAAATGGCTTAATAATGAGTATATCCCTAATAATAAAGATAAAGTATGGATAAAAGAAGTATCTTCAAAATCAGTTAAGCAGGCTATTATGAATGGAGAAAAAGCCTTTAAGAAGTTCTTCAAAGGTGAAGCTGGTTTCCCAAAATTCAAGAAAAAGAAAAACCAAGATGTTAAAGCCTACTTTCCTAAAAACAATGAAACAGACTGGACTATTGAAAGACATAGGATTAAAATACCAACTTTAGGCTGGATTAGGCTCAAAGAATACGGCTATATACCAGCTAATGGCAGAATAACAAGTGGAACAGTAAGTCAAAAAGCTGACAGATATTATGTTTCTGTATTAGTTGAAGAAGATATAAAGATTAATAATAAACGTTGTTCTGAAGGAATAGGGGTGGATTTGGGACTCAAAGATTTTGCAATTTGTAGTGATGGTTTAACTAAGAAAAATATTAATAAAACTAAAACAGTTAAAAAAGTAGAAAAGAAACTAAAACGTGAGCAAAGAAAACTTTCAAGGAAATATGAAAGTTTAAAATTAAGAAATAAAAAAGAGAAAGGGGAAGCTGCTCATCAAAATATCCAAAAACAAATGGTCAAGGTGCAAAAACTTCATCAAAGACTTACAAATATTAGAACTGATTATATTAATAAAACAGTAAGTGAGTTAATAAAGCAAAAACCAAGCTTTATAACAATAGAAGATTTAAATATAAAAGGAATGATGAAGAACCGTCATTTAGCAAAGGCAGTTGCACAGCAAAAGTTTTATGAATTTAGAACAAAACTTATTTCAAAAAGTAAACAAAATGGTATTGAAGTAAGAATAGTTGATAGATTTTATCCAAGTAGTAAAACTTGTAGCTGCTGCGGAAATATTAAAGAGGATTTAAAACTATCAGATAGGGTGTATAAATGTGATAATTGCAATACTTCTATTGATAGAGATTTAAATGCTTCAATCAATTTAGCTAATGCTAAAGAATATAAGATAGCTTAATTAAACAAGCGCTTATATGTGTACCGAGGGCTATTTCGGGAATTTACGCCTGTGGAGTGCTATACAAACTGTAGTAGCTTAGGCAAGGCAGAGTACAATGAAACAGGAATTTTCTCAGTATGGATACATTTGACCATATTTTGAGTAGCAGTGTCAGGACACAGCTCAGCTCCAAACCTTGCAAAGGATACTATTTACCCGGCATGTATTTTTGTTACTGATCTTCAGGGAATAGTAACTAAAAATGTTGATTCACAGCAGCCAATAATTCTTTCAGTAGGAAAGTTCATTGGAGGAACAAAGGCAAATGTTATTGGTAAATACACAGATATTGATATTTCAATGAGATACTTTGACCTTAAGGTTAGAGAAGTAGTGCATGAAGCAATAAAAAGACATGCAAAGGCTATCGCAGATGCTTATGAGATCAAGGTTGATACAACCATAGAGCAAAGTGCACTCAGCCTTTATAATGATGATGAATTAACAGCAATAGCGGATAATGCTTCTAAAAAAGTCTTTGGAAAAGGTAAAAATATAGCTTTACCGAAATTAATGGGATCAGAGGACATGTCATATTATTTTCAACATACTAAAGGGGTTTATGCAATGCTTGGATATAGAAATGAGGAAAAGGGAAGTATATACTATCCTCATAATGAAAAGTTTAAGATTGATGAAGATTACCTAAAGTATGGTACAGCATTGCATGTACAATTTGCTCTGGATTTTTTAAATAATAACTAGGGAAAATTATTTGATTCTCAAAGAATTAGATTCTTTCTTCAATCCATTTATGTATATCCTGTATAACACTTTCTTTTTCATTTTTTTCACTTAATATTTCATGATAACATTCAGGATATATTTTTATAGATTTATCACTTGAACTAATATTGTTAAGCATCCATTTAGAAGCCTCAGCTTTAACTAGTCTATCCATCTCTCCATGAAGTATGAGACATGGATACTCATAGTTTTTAATATTTTCATTAATCCATCTAGAGCCCTTTATAAATACTTCCCCTAAGAGTTTTATATTAGTTTCTTTAAGTACAAAAGGGTCATTATTATAGTCTTCAACTACATCTTTAATCCATCTAGAGCCCTTTATAAATACTTCCCCTAAGAGTTTTATATTAGTTTCTTTAAGTACAAAAGGGTCATTATTATAGTCTTCAACTACATCTTTATCTCTGCACATAAGTTTGGCTAATAGATTAGGCGATTTTTCTCTTGGATGCTTTTCAAAATAGCCATCTTCTTTTAAACTTTTAAAAGCAGGTGGCTCTATAACTGCAGCTCCTGATAATATCTGGCCCTTTAACTTATTTTTATATTTTATTCCATAGCCTGCAGCAATAAATCCTCCCATACTATGACCAAACATAAATACAGGTAACCCTTTATTTTCTTTTAAAGCCATATCTACAACTTTATCGGCATCCTTAAAAAAGTCCTGAAAGTTTTCCACATAACCTCTTTCTCCTCCAGATTTTCCATGCCCCCTATTATCAAATCTATAAACCGTATAACCAAAATCATTTAATCTTTTTGTTAAATAATCATATCTTCCTGAGTGTTCACAAAGTCCATGTACTATTACAATTACTGCCTTTGCAGAATCTACTGTATCTTTAGTATAAAATAATTCAATGCCATCAAATGTATTAAATTTACCTTCTAAATGATTTAACATATAATCACTCCCCCATATAATTAATTATACAGGAGTTCCATTTAATAGTCATATATAAAATTATATCCATTTTTGTTAAAGGGTATACATTCCACATAAAAAATGCACACCCTTTCGTTAAACCTGCATTAAGGGTGTGCATAACCTGATTTTTATTTATTAAAGTTGATGTTTGAATTAATAACATTACAGCTGCGAATACCGCAATATATCCCATTAAAGGCATTATGAATTTTAACCATTTATCATAGGTTACATCAACCATTGCCAGCGTTGCAAGAATAAGTCCTGTTGGGGTAATGAATGATATTAATCCTTGCCCAAACTGGTATGCACTTACTATTACATCTCTTGGTAATCCTACGGCATCAGCAAGTGGAGCCATAATTGGCATTGATAATACTGCAAGTCCTGATGATGATGGGATAAAGAATCCAAGAACTATAAATACCAAAAGCATTACCAGTATAAATGCTTTTGAGTTCATTCCCTGAACCATATTTGTTGCACTATGAAGTATTGTGTCGGAAATTAATCCACTTTCCATAATTAGGTTAATTGATCTTGCTACTCCAATAACTAGTGCAACACCTACTAAGTCGGCAGCTCCTGAAACAAATCTATCAACGAACTGTTTTTCTCCAAGTCCTGAAATTACGCCTAAGCCTATACCTACAACTAAGAATAGTGCAGTCATTTCAGTAAACCACCATTCCTGAGTAGAAACTCCCCAGATCATTACAACAAATGCCAATGTAAATATAATTATCATTAATTTACGTCTGGTAGTAAACTCGGGAACTTTTTTGTTTTCATGGTCTTTAAAGAACCTTTCTTCAATTTCGTCTTTTTGATCATATATTAATGATTTAGTTGGATCTTTTTTGATCTTATTACCATATCTAACAATATAAACAATAGTTATTATTGTAGAAATTATTAAGCCTACTGTTCTTATGCCAAGGCCTTGGGTGAATGTTGTTCCAGCTGCATTTGAGGCAATAACTGATGAAAATGGATTTACAGTAGAGAACATTGTACCAATTGATGATCCCATATAAAGAGCAGCAATACATACCATAGCATCATAGCCCGCCGCCATAAATACCGGAACCAGTATTGGATACAGCGCAATAGTTTCTTCTGCCAGCCCAAAGGTTGTTCCACCTAAAGAAATCAACGCTGTAACAATAATAATCAGTAAGAATTCTTTTCCTTTTGTAGCACGTGAAAGACTGGCAATACCAGCATCAAGGGCTCCACTGCTATTTAATACTCCAATACATCCACCAATTATAAGTACAAACATAATAATGTCAACGGTATCATATACACCTTCTATTGGAGCTTGAATTATATTAACTAATCCTTGTGGATTTTGCTTTACTTTTTGGTATGTACCTGGAATTGCTACAGGTTTACTAATACCTCCATCTTTAAATTTTTGTATATTCATATTAATTTTAAGATTATCTAATGTTGCCTGTGTACCTGGTAAGTCCTTTACAGAACCATCTGGCTTTGTTACTGTGAAAACGTTTTTAGTATCGTCATAAGCTAATTTTGAGTATGAGCCTGCTGGTACTACATAAGTAAGAACAGCTGCAAAAATTAAAACTATGAACAATACAGTAAATGCTGTAGGGAAACTCCTTTTCTTTTTACTCATTTTTCATTCCTCCTCATATAATAATTTTTGTGATAGAAAACAAATGCATGTTATAATGAATAGGAAAATTAACCTATTTGCTGGAACATTTTATAATACCTCTTGAATAGAGGCTGAATTGACTTTAATTAGCTGATTTCGCTATTAAATTGTCAATTAAATAGAATTAAACGATTAAATGGAATTAAAGGATACTATAATTATATACTATGTAAAAATAAATGTAAAATTGTCAAAGTTGAGAGTTTTTAGAGAATATATGTAGTTTTTTGATACTATGCATAAATATAAAAGCAATTGATTAGAATTTAACAAAATATACCCGGGTCTTTGATAGTTGTATAATAAAAAAGCACCGTACAGTACAGTTAAAAGTTAAGAGTTAAAAGTTAAGAGTTAAAAGTTAAAAGCTTTTTCTGGCTGCTAATTATAAGATAAAAACTTTTTGAGTGAATTAAAGTCATAATACCAAATCTTTCTTTTTCATGGCAGCCATACTTAAAAGCATAAAAACAGCAATATATATGCATGCGCATAATGTAACCAGAAGCATATGTATGTTGTTTAAATCACCTGATGCACGGACAAAATCATATATATACATTCCTCCTCCTGCTAAAAAGTATACAGCACTTTTTACACTATGCTCTATTATAACTGTCATAAACTGAATTCCTAATCCTATACCTATAATTTCACCGATACTGTTTACAAACATTGCAATGAAACTTATAAGTGTACAAAATGACAAAAGGGGAAGTAATATATATGCATAACATTTTATATTAAATAAAAAATTTTTCATAAACTGTACTTGAATAGAAGTGCCGAAAACAGCAACGCACACAATATAACTGGTTAAAAAGCTTATTGCAAGAAGTATAACTGCATATAAATATATGAACAAAAACTTGCCAGCTATGAGTTCTCTTCTTTTTATTGGAGTAATAAGTGAAAACTTCATTGTTCCGTGTACATAATCTTCTGTTATGACACCTGATATAACTATTATCATAAATGCAGGAAGCATAGGCTTTATCACCATCCCTGCGAAAGTTTCAAATACAAAGTTCTGAGCATCTATACCTGGATCTTTCATAAATGCCATAAGTATTATGCTTCCTATCAAAATTGCTGCAATTATGTAGAACTTTTTTTCTTTAAACATTTTTATAAATTCATTTTTAAGAACTTTAAGCATAATTTCTTTCTCCTTCCATGATATTTAAAAAATAATCTTCCAATGAATTTTCTTTACATGAAATGTTTTCTATATTCACATCGTTGTCAACTAAAATCTTATTGATATTTTGAAAATTACCTTTTTTTATTTTGACCCTTACACCATATTCATAATTATCTATTTTACATTTGATATTTATGCCATTTATCAAACGTACAGTCTTTTCCTTTTCTCTTGTATGTATTTCTATTATTTCTTCATTTGTATCAAGAAGCTCATCAATGTATCCCTGAACCTTAAGCTTTCCTTTTTTTATTATGCCTATTCTATTGCACACCATCTCAATTTCACTCAATATGTGTGAAGATATCATGAATGTAACTTTATATTTTTGGGACAAATTCTGTATAAGCTCACGTATCTCTTTTATACCCTGAGGATCTAATCCATTTGTAGGCTCATCCAATATAACTATATTTGGATTATTTAAAAATGCTCTTGCTATGCCAAGCCTTTGTTTCATACCCAAGGAATATTTGGATACATCTTTATTCTTGGCAGAAGTCATACCAACCATTTCGAGAACTTCATCTACTCTTTTTTTAGGCACATCATGTAAATTTGCCATCATAAGAAGATTTGTATAACCAGATAAATCTCCATAAAAGCATGGTGCTTCTACCATAGCTCCTATTCTGCTTATGGCTTTATCCCGTTCACTTGCTGCATTATACCCGTTTATGAAAACCTCCCCTGAAGTAGGCTTTATAAGACCGAGAATACTTTTTATGGTAGTACTTTTTCCTGCACCGTTAGGCCCGAGAAATCCATACACATCACCTTCATAAACGGAAATATTTAAATTATCAACTGCTTTCTGATTTTTATATTCTTTTGTTAAATTAAGTGTTTCCAGTAGACATCTCTTTGTCATATATAATCAGCTCCTTATCTTGACTATATACTATCAAAGTTTTCACAATAAATTTTCATGCATATCACAAGGGGCACTTATGAATTCATAAGTGCCCCGCAATTAACGGTTATGATTAAACTTTTTACGTTTAAGATATCAATTATTAAATTATTTAATCCACAATTCCTGAATAAACATATTATCTTCAACAGATGTGTTGATTAACACATTATCATATTTTGTATCTATTATATTTTTCACTGTGTATAATCCTAAACCGCGTCCTTGGCCTTTAGTTGAAAAGCCTTCCCTATATATTTTATGGATTACCGGATTTTTGCCAAAATAGTTGTTTTGTATTGCTATGATTATGTAATTTTTCCTGCTTACAATACACAAATTGATTTTTGGCTTCTCACATTCTGCAGCTGCCTCCATGGCATTGTCCATAAGTATTCCAATTATCCTGCACAAATCCATTATATTCATTGATACTGCCTCAATGTTCTCTACAATATCCACTTGGATATCAATATTCATTGACAGTGCTTTTATAAGCTTGGAAGACAGAATAGCTTTTAACCCTGAAACATTTATGTACTTAAGCTTATCAATATTGCTGCTGCTCCACTTGATATCTTTATCCATATTTATAACATTTTCATAAAAAAACCTCTGAAGCCCTACGATGTCAGAAGTATCTATGTATTCTTTAAGCGGTGCAATCATATTCATATAATCATGCTTAAACCTTCTGGTTTGTGAATACATGTCCTCTACAATGTGGGAATATTCCTCTATCTCACTCTTTTCTTCTATTTCTCTTTTGAGTTTCAATTTAATCTCAACACTTCTGTCGTAATTATAAATTATTGTGCTTATAAGCATAATGAATATAAGAGGAAGTGCCTGTGGAAAAAAGTTTCCGTATATAAATTCAGACTGCTCATTATTTACCAATTGAGAAACCTTAAAGAGCACATACATAATCATGGAAAAAGGTATGCTCGTTACCAAAATCATTTTTAATCTTATGGAAGACACTGAAGGCTCTCTTTTTATCTTTTTTATAGAACTGATAAAACTTATAATAATACACACAATGGTTAAGATAATAAGCATTAATAAAAACTGTATCAATATATTCTCTAAAGGAATATTATAAAGCTGCCTTCCTGAGAATGCATAAATAAATGTATATACTGAATTTGCCAGATACACCGCATAAATGGTCATCTGTATTTTAATTTTGTTTGTATCCTTGTTGTTTAATAGCTGGATTATCATGATAGTAACAAGCATAGGAAGTATAAGTGTATATGAGCCGATATTTAGTATCATCCCAATCATAAAAGAAAATAAGAAATACTCTTTAATTTCCTTTATGTCTATTATTTTTTTATACAAAATATATATGGAGATGCAGCATAAAATGCTTGTAAGGAAAGATGGTATAATCATATAAGATAAAAAATTTGTAATAAACTTTTCTAATGTCATGCCAAAAGCCCCTTCATAAACTTAAATGAAACATAACATTCTTCACCATTTGTCATTATAATTGTTTTGGTTTTCCTGTTTATTTCACTGATTTTATCCTTGTTTACTATGTATGATTTGTGGCATCTGTAAAAGTTTTTCGGGAGCATCTCATATATGTCCTTCAGGTTGCCATAGAATTCAATCTGCCTGTTTTCCTCGTGAACTTTTATCTTATGAGCCATACCCGTAGTTTCTACAAACAATATATCGCTGGGCTTAACATTTATTACCCTTTCATCAGTATGTATGGAAATATAATCTTCATTGTGATTTCCTTTATAATAAGTGTTGTAAGCTTTTATAAGACAGCCTGCCACTCTTTCCTTAAAATCATCATCATCTTTAATCACATAGTCCATAGCCTCTACCTTATATTTAAATGCAAAGCAGCTCATTTCAAGATGAGTGGTAGTAAATATTATAAACCCCTCTGTATCTTTTTCCCTTATCCTGCTTCCAAGCTTTATACCATTTATATCGCTCTTTAAATCTACATCTAAAAAATAAATTCCTGTCATATCATTTTTGTCCACATAATCCATTACTTCCTGTGGCTCTCCTGTGCAGAGACAGATTTTTAAATTAAGTCCTTCCCTTAAAATTATATTTTCAATAAGTTTTTTAAGATTATTTCTATGCACTGAATTATCTTCACAAATTATTACTTTCAACATTTACCTCACCCTCATACACAATTGTATCATAATTTGATTGGAAGTTTTTACACCCCTGGGGCAATTATATTTACAATGCATTTGATGTATAATTATTTATAATAAATCAAAATTGTTTTAGGTGGATAGATTAATGCGTAAAAAATATGTTATTACAATATTATTAACAATGCTGTTCTTTTTTCTGCTGATTGTTTGTTCTTATAATAAAAATGAAAAGATGTCTATTAAGGACATCATAAATAATGAACATATCAATATCACCAAAGTTATTATTTATGATGGAAGAGGGGGATATAATAAACCACTTACTTTAGAAAGCAAAAAAAAGATAAGAACTCTAATGGACTATTTATATAAATATGTTATAAAAAAGGTAAATCATGCTGAACCTGCAGTTGGGTGGAGTCACAAAGTTATCCTTTATGATGGTTACAAAGAAGTTATGTCTATAATATTAAATAATCCATTAGAAATAAATAACGAATATTATAGTATTTTGGAAGGTACCTTAGACTCAAAAGAGATTGATAAGTTAATAAATTCAATAGATAAGAATTGGAGTATTATTCCCTACAGTTAAAAGTTAAAAGTTAAAGGATAATAGCTTAAAAAAAGTTTTTACTTCTTAGTTTTTACTTCTTAGTTTTTAGTTCTTAGCTAAAATGGTTCTTACTTAAAAATTCTTACATCACGGGGACTGTTCCACTGGTCACTATGTACGATCCATATAAATAGGGGGAATCATTAAATGAAAAAGATTTCTGGAATTATAACTAATAAAAGCGGTGAGGTTTTAGAAAATGTATTTGTAGCATTAAAAGATTCAAGGTTTGAAGATGTTCTTTCTACCACAACAAATGAAAATGGAGAATACTTATTAGAAGCTGAAGAAGGATACTACCCATTTCTAATTGCAGTGAGAGAATATGCTGAAAATTTCCTGGAATATTGGTGTCAGAACATCTATCTGATAGGCGATATAGAAATTAATGCTAAAATAGATAAGCTTGAAATATATGGACTAAATTGTTTTGTAATAAAAGGTGCTTATCCTGCTTTGACAATATACTTCAGACCAATGAGTTTATCAAGAATCTGTAAAAAGGAAAAAGACATTGCACCTATACTTTCGTCAGAGATGGTTAATGCATCAGTAAACGGAATACCTTCAAAAATATATCTTTTAAACAAAGTTAGAGAATTTTGCGGAGATTGTAATATGACAGCATATCTCATGCAAATTTCACACCCATCAGAACTTCGGGAAAAAGAAAAGAACCTTTTGCATATTCATGTTATGGATGAATCAGGCAACATAGGAGAGGCTTCATTATATTTTTAGTTATGCTGTCTTCAAACTTCTAAAAGCATAAGAATAAGATGCAGCTGTAACTGCATCTTATTCAAGTTTTGCCTTAACTAATTTCTTCTATGCTGCAAGTAGAGACTATTGTGGATGTTCCAAGGACTGCTAGTCCAAAAGCAACACCTGTTACTGGATTTGGATTTAGTAAACTTCCACCTGCTATTACATTTATTTCTTCTTTACATCTAATCATTGATTTTAATACTCTTCTCATTTCACTTTCACACTCAGCTTCACACCCTGTTGGACATGGTGATGGAGGTGGAAGAAATTCTATTTTACATGATCCATTGTTATTAAAGAAGGAATCGCAGCCTGTGAGAGTTATTGCAACTATCTTGCAGACATTTATTATACGCGTTTTACATCCTGTTGAATCTCTTAGCACTAAGGCACCTTCATTTGTAAGTCTAATTGGTATACCCTCAGCTGAACCTGAATTACAATAGTTAACTATTATAGTTGATCGCGGGAATATATTAATTATCTGTCTTAAAACATTCTTAATTTGTTCTGTACATAAGCAGTGAAAATCACAACAAGATTCTCCTTTAGGACCCTGCTCTCCTTTAGGTCCCCTTGGACCAGGACAGCCGGGATCGCCTTGATAACCTCTTGGGCCGGGACATCCGGGATCGCCTTTAGGGCCACGTAGACCTTGACAGCCGGGGTCACCTTGATGACCTCTTGGGCCGGGACAGCCAGGATCACCTTTGCAGCCTTTAGGACCTCTTGGGCCAGGACAGCCAGGTTCACCTTTGCATCCTCTAGGACCCATAGGACCAGGACAGCCGGGGTCACCTTTGCATCCTCTAGGACCCATAGGACCAGGATAGCCAGGATCACCTTTATCGCCTTTATGTCCAGGATCACCCTGATTCCCTTTTTCACCTTTTTCACCTTTTATTCCAGGATCACCCTGATTTCCTTTTTCGCCTTGAAGTCCAGGATCTCCCTTTTCACCTTGGAATCCAGGATCACCTTGATCACCTTTAACCCCAGGTTCGCCTTTGCACCCTTTAGGACCCATAGGGCCAGGACATCCAGGGTCACCTTTGCATCCTTTAGGCCCCATAGGACCAGGACAGCCAGGGTCACCTTTGCATCCCTTAGGGCCTCTAGGACCAGGCTTTCCGCAAACTGTTATACAATGGTCGCAGCACTCATCACTTGATTCATCATGACAATAATCCTCTTGTTCATCTGGACACTCATGGCAATCATTGCAATCATATTCTGGCTCATCTGGATATTTACCGCACTCTGTATAATAATTATCAACTCCATCCATAAGGTTGTCGTTGTCTATGTCAAATGCTGTTTCGCTGTTTTGAATATATTCATTCTTAGGTTTATCATCAAATTTGCATCTATTGGTTGAAGTATAGTATTTTATATCCTTTAGCATATTTTTATTTCCCCCTTTTTATAACAATTTACACAACATGTCCATTTTTATATCAGAATAAAAATTAATAAATTAATTTTTATTAATTTAAGGAATTGCTCCTTAATACATAATATGACCACTTGCTAAGACGGTGACAACATTGTTTACATTGATACTACTATTTTGGTTAGAAATATTTTCAGCATATGTATAATTAGTAAAAAAAAGCTCACTATAAATACATAATGTAAAAAATAACTAAACCTAAAATGGGGGTATTATTATGCTCAAAAAATTTCTTGATCTTTTAATTGGTGAACCATTAGCAAATGAACAAAGAGCTACGGAGAAATATAATATACCCTTTGGACTTGCAATAATGGCAAGTGATGCTGTGTCATCTGTGGCATATGCAGCTGAAGAAATATTATATGTTTTAATTGCAGTCATAGGGTTACTGTCATACCAATGGCTTCAATGGATTTCATTAATGATTATAGTACTTTTATTTATTTTAACAATTTCATATATTCAAATAATAAAAGCTTATCCCCAGGGAGGAGGAGCTTATATTGTTGCAAAGGAAAATATAGGGGTGACACAGGGACTGGTGGCTGCTGCAGCACTGCTCATTGACTACACACTAACTGTGGCTGTAAGTGCCAGTGCAGGTATTGCGGCAATTACATCAGCCTTCCCAGGTTTAACAAGACATAAGGTTTCATTGGTAATTCTGCTTATTACAGTTTTAACTATATTAAATCTCAGGGGTATTAGTGAATCCTCTAAAATATTTAGTATACCTACTTATTTATTTATAATAAGTATGCTTTTCATGATTGTTTATGGATTAATAAAATATTCTATTTATGGTGCGCCTGCACCAATGATTAATAAGCAGATTGCAATTACAGGGGACCTAAGTTTGTTTCTTATATTAAGGGCTTTTTCATCGGGCTGCTCTGCACTAACAGGGCTGGAGGCGGTAAGTAATTCTGTTCCTAATTTTAAGGAGCCAAGTCAGAAAAATGCAAAAATTGTAATGATACTTTTAAGCTTTCTCATACTATTTATCTTTGGAGGCACATCTGTTCTTGCAAGATTTTATAAAGCTGTACCAGTGGGAACTCCAACGGTGGTAGCACAAATTGCCTATGGTGTATTTGGCAATACATTTATGTTTTATGTAATACAAATCACAACGGCTGTTATTTTAATAATGGCATGCAACACTGCATTTACAGGATTTCCAATGTTAATGTATGCAATTGCAAAGGATGGGTTTGCTCCAAGACAGTTTAGAATAAGAGGAAAAAGGCTCAGCTTTTCCACAGGCATAGTGGCTTTATCAGTAGTAGCAGGTATTTTAGTAGTATTGTTTGATGCCACAACACACAGGCTGATTCCGCTTTACTCTGTTGGTGTATTTCTATCCTTTACCCTGGCACAAACAGGTATGGTAATAC
Source organism: Clostridium sp. JN-9 (assembly GCF_004103695.1). Lineage (NCBI taxonomy): Bacteria > Bacillati > Bacillota > Clostridia > Eubacteriales > Clostridiaceae > Clostridium > Clostridium sp. JN-9. The sequence continues at coordinate 1,009,602 of NZ_CP035280.1, forward strand.
ACTGGAGGAGAAGTAAAGAGAAGGGTTGGAGAAGATCTGCTTTAATAAATGGATTTGGAGTTATAATAACAGTAATAGCAACACTTATAATTGTTTATGAGAAGTTTGCTGAAGGAGCATGGATTGTTATCATACTTATACCAGTAATAGTGCTAATAATGATGTCCATAAAGAGACATTATGATGGAGTAGCAGAAAAACTCAGAACCACAAAAGAAGATATACGAAGCGCCAATATAGGCAGAGAATTTACCCATATAATTATAGTTCCTTTGGCTAGTATAAATAAAGCAGCTCTTAATGCTCTTCAATATGCCAGAAGCATAAGCCCTAATGTTATTGCTTTAAATATTTCTATAGATAAGGATGCTTTGGAAAAAACAAAATCGCAGTGGAAGGAATTAAATACAGATATAATATTAGTGGCTAAATATTCGCCATACAGAGCTGTGGTGGGGCCTCTTTTAAAATATATTGAAGATATAGCTCATGCAGCAGGTGAAAATGAAATAATAACTGTGGTTCTTCCGGAATTTATTACCCATGAGAGATGGGAGGAAGTACTTCACAATCATACAAGTTTATATTTAAGAGAAACTTTAGCAAGAAACCTTAAGGTTGTAATTACAACATACCCATATAAACTTTAATTTTCACTCATAGTATTTATGGTAAATATTATTTATTTAAAGTATAATGTTGATATAAAGTTGCTGCAAAAAGGGGATGTGTAATTATGAAGGAAATAGTTTTAGCAGGAGGATGTTTCTGGGGTGTGCAGGAGTATATGTCCAGAATAAATGGAGTAGTTGAAACAAAAGTGGGATATGGTAATGGAATTAAACCAAATCCAAGCTATGAAGATGTGTGCACTGGCACTACAGGCCATGCCGAATGCTGTTATGTAAAATATGATGAAAATATAATAAACCTTACTGAGCTGCTTAATAAATTCTGGAAGGTAATAAACCCCACTATTTTAAACAGACAGGGGAATGATATTGGACATCAATACAGAACAGGTATATTCTACATTGATAAAAATGACTTATGTGAAATATTAAAAAGCAGGGATGAGCTGCAGAAAAAATATGAAAAGCCAATTGTTACAGAAATAAAACCATTACAGTGTTTTTACGATGCTGAAGAGTATCACCAAAAATATCTTAAGAAAAATCCAGGTGGATACTGCCACATAAAACTAGATTAATAAATTATATGATAAAATATGGTTAGAAGTTAAAAAGTAATAAAAAACGCTGCAATAATAACTACAGCGTTTATTTTTATTTATTTTTATTTGAATTTGATTTGTGTGATCCATTTACAGCCTTGCTATTATAAGCTTTTTTCTTATAACCCTGATTATCATTAAATCTATCATTTTTTAATTCATGTTTTTGTTTTAAATCATTACTTGCATTTTTTTTGGTTTTATTAGAATTTGGGTTTGATGAATTTCCATTATTGCCTTTATTATTTTGCTTATTTTCATTATTAGAAGGTGATTTTAAGTTCTCCTTATTTACTGAGGAGTTACCATTGCTTACTGAAGACTTTCCATTGTTTACTTTATTATTTTCAGCAGGTTTCTGGTAGTTTGCATTTTCAGAAGATTTATTGTTTGAATTCTTATCTAATATAACACTGCCATTGGATTGAATTTTAATACTTAAATTAGAATTTTGAATATTTGATTTAAACTTGGAAATATTTATTTTTTTGCCATCTATATCAACAGAAACAGTTTTTGTTTTAATATAATTATCATCAATAAATTTATCCTTTTTTGATTGATCTATTATTGTCTTCAATCCTTCATTGATATTAGCATTTTTGATTTTTACTTCACTTAGTATTTTCTCGCCGTCATTGTTAAGGGCTTTTGAGGAGATAATTTTGTTAAAGTGATTAACTTTAAGCTCAATATTAGGATTTATACTTACAAGCACAGTAGCCACAGGACTGTAATATGCCTTTACTCCTCCGCCTATAGTTAGTATAAACATTATGCAGGCTGCAGCTGTCAATCCCTTAGTATTAAAATGAAAAATACTATTGGAGACCTGGCAGCCTTGAAACTTTTCCCCAATGTCAGGTTTTCTGCCAATGCAGCTTACTTTTATAAATTCGCCGCTGGGTGTAAGTAAGTTAGCATATTTACCGCTGACACTTACTACTATGCCTTCCTTTTTACTCATTATCCTCACCTACTTTAATATTTAAATAAGACTTTATATAAAGAAATTTATCACTATTAAATAATATAAATAATGCGATAATGTATTTTCTCCATTTATCAACAAATTTTTTATTTGTCCCAGTGTATAAACAAATCTGCTTAATAGGAAGCTGTTTATTACTTAATATATAGTCACAGATTTCTCTGCTGTTACATATTTTTATTACCAGCCTTAAAACGCTGCTTCTGGTATCTTTATGCCTGGGACTTTTACTTACAAGGCTGTTAAAATCAATTTTGTATTTTGAAAGCTCTTTATTTAATTCTATGATTTCATCTGCCCTGCTTTTATTTTCAAGTTCCATTTCAAATCTGGTTATAGAATTATTATTATCCAGCTTTTCCATGCTGTAATCGTCATCATCAAAAGTAAGTAATGGGGTGTTTTTAGTTTTCCTGAAATAATCAATTAGTGCATTTCTTATAATAACTTTAGCGTACCCATAAAAATTACCTCTGGACTCTGTGTAACTATCGCAGGCTTTGTTAAAAGCTATTAATGCAATACTAAGTTCATCGTCATTTTTCCACTGCAGATGTCTTTTTGTTATGGTATATGTACATTTATATATAAAACTTTTATTTTCCTTAATAAATTCATTCCTGTCTTCAAGCAGCAACTCACTGACATTCTGCATGAAATCACCTCATCTATATATAATACGTTTCAAATTAATTTTTTAGTGGAGCTTTGGCGCTGATAAATTTTAAGACAATATGTCACTATTTTAGCATATTTATAAACTGAAATTAAGAAATAAATTATTATCAGATGAAATGATTTTTAGCTAATGATATAATATAGTAATTAAGAATTTAACATAAGTGCATATCAGGGAGGTGCCGGTACCTCCACAAATATGGCTATTAATGAAGTTGTAGCAAACAGGGCCATAGAACTGCTTGAAGGTGAAAAAGGGGATTATGGCATAGTTCATCCATTAAATGATGTTAATATGTCACAGTCTACCAATGATGTATATCCAACTGCACTTAGGATTTCCTCAATCAGGTTTATCAGAAAGCTCAGCAATGCCCTTGCTGATCTTCAGGAATCACTTCAAATTAAGGAAAATGAGTTTTCAAATATTATTATGCTTGGCAGAACTCAGCTTATGGATGCAGTTCCAATGATGGCTGGTCAGCTTCAGCTAAATGCATTTACTCCTTTAATAGCAGACAGTATTCTTGAATCCTTGGAGCTTTTAGATAAAGCTGTTATAATATTCAAGGAAAAATGTATTGATGGTATTGAAATAGATGAAAAAAGATGTAAAGAAAATCTTGAAAAGTCAAGTTCTCTTGTTACTGCTTTGGTTCATTACATTGGGTATGATAAAGCCAGCGTAATAGCAAAAAAAGCCTTAGCGGAAGAAAAAACCATAAAGGAAGTTCTCTATGAGGAAAATATTTTACCAAAAGAAAGAATTGATGAAATATTAAACCCTTATGGGCTGACAACACCTGGGATACCAGGTAAATAATTATTTTTAAGCAAAATGTATATTTGCATTGGATATGGAGGAAAAAATGAGTTTAAATGAAACACCACGTTCAGAAAGAACACATATAGCACTTTTTGGAAGAAGAAATGCTGGAAAATCCAGTATAATAAATGCTATTACAGGGCAGGAAATAGCCATAGTTTCTGATGTAAAAGGAACTACCACTGATCCCGTATATAAATCCATAGAAATACTGCCAATTGGCCCCTGTGTAGTAATTGATACAGCAGGACTTGACGATACAGGTGAACTTGGAGCGCTGAGAAAGAAAAAGACACTGGAGGTTTTAAATAAGACTAATATAGCATTATTAGTAGTAGATGCTTCACAAGGAGTCACTGAATATGATAAATCCATAATGCAGCAGGTGAAAGAAAAGAAGATACCTGTTATTTTAGTATTAAATAAAATAGACACAGTAAATTTAAATAATGATTACATTGAAAATTTAAGCAGGGAATTTAAAATACCTGTAGCTGCTGTGTCAGCAATTGAAAATAAAGGCATTAAAGAACTTAAAGATAAAATAATTTCCATTCTTCTAGGCACAGATGATAAATTTAAAATAGTTGGAGATCTAATAAATCCAGGGGATTTTGTAGTTTTAGTTACACCTATTGATAAGGCAGCACCTAAGGGAAGACTTATTCTTCCACAGCAGCAAACTATTAGGGACATTCTTGAAAGTGATGCCATGGCTGTGGTGACAAAGGAATATGAACTAAAAGACACACTGGAGAACCTGGGTAAAAAGCCTAAAATGGTTATTACTGATTCACAGGTTTTCCTGAAGGTGGCAGCAGATACTCCTAAAGATATTATGATGACATCATTTTCAATATTATTTGCAAGATATAAAGGGGATTTAGTGGAGCTTGTTAAAGGTGTAAAGGCAGTTAAAAAATTAAAAGACGGAGATAAAATACTCATAGCTGAAGGGTGCACCCATCACAGACAATCAGATGATATAGGTAAAGTAAAAATACCTAGATGGATAAGGCAGATCACAGGTAAAAATCTGGAGTTTGAATTTTCATCTGGAGTAACTTTTACTGAAAATGTTAAAAAATATGCATTAATTGTACACTGTGGGGGATGTATGCTTAACAGAAATGCCATGCTGTCAAGAATTAATGATTCTAAGGAATTTAATGTTCCGATAGTTAATTATGGAATGTTAATTGCTTATGTGCAGGGTATTTTGGATAGAGCACTAGAGCCATTTCCACTGGCAAAATTAATCTGGGATGAAGAATAATTATATTAATACTCACATTGTAAATATAGTATATTGGAAAAAGTCACAGAATATAAATATTAATATACTATATAGCGGGGGTTAGTGATGAGGGATTATGCAAAAATGATTTGGAATATTTTAAAGTATGCATTGACATACTTAATATTTCAAGTAGTAATAGGGGCTATTTCAGGTATTTTCATTATTACGAAATATGGAGTTAACTCAGGACAAAAAATATACTATGATAATATATTTTTAATTACTTTACTAGCAGCAATTGCTTCTCTTTTGATTTATTCTGCATTTTTAAGAGGCAGTGGAGAAAATCTAACAAAAAGATGTTCATTTAAAAGAATATCACTGAAGGATACAGTATTAATTATAATATGCGGTATTGGATTTTCTGCTTTCACATTAGAAATTATACAGATGGTAAGTGACAGGTTTGAAAGCTACAAAGATGTATCCAACACAATTATTCAGGGTACAAATTCATTCATTGGTATAGCATGCGTTGTGCTTCTGCTTCCAATTTTTGAAGAAGTTTTATTTAGGGGATTGATTTTTAATGAGCTGAAAAGAAGGCTTAATGTTATAGTCAGCATCATTATACAGGCATTAATATTTGGTGTCTTTCATGGAAATCTGCTGCAGGGCTTATATGCATTTATTCTGGGCTTAGGCTTGGCTGCAGTTTATTACTGGACAAAATCCCTATGGTCAAATATAATTTTTCATGTTACTTTTAACTTTATGGGAAGTATGGGATCAGTAATTCTTTATTCTGTTATGCAGAAGCATATGATTATTTATGGCTTGATCTCCGTTATCATAATAATGACAGCCTTAATTACTATTTATAAAAATAATAATCTGGAGATGGTTAATTAATATAATTAAAAGGGCTGTGGCACTAATAAATGCTACAGCTCTTTTCACAATTAATAATTTTCAGTAAAAACTTCAAAATATGATTGAGGATGTGCACATGCAGGGCATTCCTTTGGTGGAGTAGTTCCTTCATATATATATCCGCAATTTGAGCACTTCCAAAGAACAGGAGTTTCTTTTGCAAATACAGAATTTGTATCTATATTATTTTTAAGCTTTTTATATCTTGCTTCATGTCTTTCTTCTACTTTAGCAATGTTTCTAAATACAGTAGCTATTATGTCGAAACCTTCCTTTTCTGCAACATCAGCAAATGAAGGATAAAGACTTGTCCACTCTTCATTTTCACCTTTAGCTGCAGCTTCCAGGTTAGCTTTAGTGTCACCAAGTGCTACAGGATAAGAAGCATTAATTTCCACAGCTTGTCCATTCATACTTTCATTTAATAATTTAAAAAATCTTTTAGCGTGTTCTTTTTCATTATCAGCTGTTTCAGTAAAGATATTAGAGATTTGAATATAACCTTCCTTCTTAGCCTGAGAAGCATAGTATGTATACCTGTTTCTGGCCTGAGACTCACCAGCAAATGCCTTTAATAAGTTTTCTGCTGTTTTTGTTCCCTTTAAAGTCTTCATATATAAAACCTCCTCTTTAAATTTTAATATGACTTTTCAGTACAAATAAATTATAACACTATTCTTTGTAATAAACAATAATAATTATTAATAAATAATCTTCGTAGAATTAATAGGGACGGTTAATTTAAATTCGCCATTTTAATATGATAAAATAATAATAAAATTAAATTTTCCATACAATAATAAATACCCATATGGTAAAATATATAATAATAAAAGTGCCAGGGAGGTAGTCTTTAGTTATGAATAATTCTATAAATTTAACTGCTATTAATTTAATGGCCACAGTAATAAAAATGTTTGCATATTTATCTGTTATTGCTGTTTGTTTCAAGGGAGTTCAGGCATTAAATGTATATATAAATAAAAACACCAGATAATGATTCAAGTATAAAAAAGTAAATTTATTAGCATGAATTAAAAAACGCTGGGAAATATAATTATGAATGTTCAAAATTATTATTCATAAAAAGGAGTACCAGCATGAAACTAAAAAGATTTTTTTCATCAGTAGTTTTTCTTTTAATTATATTATTTATTTCTAGTGGAATAAAATCATATGCAATGAACATTGAAGAAAAATCAGAAATTAAAAATAAATATAGTATTTTAGTAGATATATCCGAGTTTGATTTATATTTAATAGATAAGAGTAACAATAAAGTTGTAAAAGCTTATCCTATAGCAGGCGGAAAACCATCTACTCCATCACCATTTGGAACATGGAAGATTATTGCTAAAGCCGAGAATTGGGGAGCAGGGTTTGGAACAAGATGGATGCAGTTAGGTGTGCCATGGGGTACATACGGTATTCATGGCACCAATAAACCATTAACTATTAATAATCCTGATTCACTAGGCTGCATTAGAATGTTTAATTCCGATATTGAAGAATTATATAAAATGGTAGGCTGCGGTACAGAAGTTGTAGTTTATGGGGGCCCATATGGACTTAATAACAATGTTTTCAGAACATTAACACCTGGTGATAAAGGCGGCGATGTGCTGGAAGTTGAAAGAAGATTAATGGATAGGGGATATTACTCTGGGAGTCTTGATGGAATTTATGGTGAAGCTATGAAAAAAGCAGTAATTAAATTTAAAAATGATAATAAATTGAAATTTACACATTTCTGTGATACAGAATTTTATAATGCTCTTCAAATGAATCCTTTTGAATGAATACAATAATACAGATAGTCCTAGGTACATTATATCTAGGACGTATTCCTTTAATAGCACTCTTTTGTTAATTCTATTAGTCTTTCCGTAAGCTCTGACTTTGTTTCATCAGAGAATACCTCTAAGCCAAGGAGTTTAGAAAAAGCTATTCCATCACAGGCAAGTACTATTATAGTGCCTAATACAGGGTCATTTAACTCATTGATTTTTTCCAGCCAGCTTTTACGCTTTTCTAAAAAAGGCTGAAGAAGTTCCTGATTTAAGGCAAATGCCGCAATAATACCGCTCATTGTATTGGTATCTACTCTAGACATATTGAATTGTTCCATAACATAGGCTGCAAAGAAATTATCAGGCGAATCAGAAAGCAAAGCTTTTTCCCTTTCTAAAACCCTGGACTCAAACAATTTTATGTGATTTTCTATAAGTCCTTTCATTAGCATATCTTTGCTTTTATAATGATATAAAAGCCCGCCTTTGCTTATACCAGCTTTCTTAGCAACTTCCTCCAGGGTGAAAGCGTTTAACCCTTTCTCTGTAATTAATTTATTTGCTGCTTCAAGAATCTTTTCCTTAACAGGATTATTCATATTATCAACCTTTCATTATTTAAATAAAATTTATGAATTTGAGACTTTCAATGAATCCTTTATTATGTTATATTAAAAACGGTGTTGTTGTACTGGCTGGACGGTACGTTAATATTATCAAATTGTAAAATGACTGTCAAGTAAAATGCAGAGTAACGTATTAAAAACCAGAAAAGTTAATTGAGGTGTTATTAATGACAAAGTTATGGAGCATTGTACTGGCTCTTCTTGGCATACTTTTACATTCTATAGGTATAATACTGCAGAAAAAAGGTACAAGTGGTTTAAACCTTAAGGAATTACTTAACCTTAAAAGTATTAAAGATATAAAGATTTCTTCTTATCTAATAACTTGGGTCACAGGGCTTGTCCTTGCATATAATATTTCTGTAATCCCAACAGCGATGGCATCTGAAGGACTTTCCCCTGAGGTGGTTTCAGCAATTTCTGGTTTAGGTATAGTATTTATTCTCGTATTGTCACGTATTTTTTTATCAGAAAAGATTTATAAATCAGATATACCATTAGCAATGATTATAGTTGTGTCTATTTATGTTATATGTTTATCACAGCAAAATGAGTCTATTGATTATATGGATAAAACTGCTTTTTTTGCTCTTACTTTTGCCCCATTTTTACTTTTAATACCTTTTTTCAAAAGAAGGCTAAGTAATAAGACCAAAGCTGTGCTGTTTTCATCTATATCAGGACTTACAGGTGGAATGGCATATGTTGTATTAAATATAGCCATTAAAAAAGGCGGAATTTCTTTAAATGAAGTATTTAGTGCTGTTTACATATATGAGTACATTATTATTGGATTTATTTCAGGTGCATTTTTACAAATTGCCTATAAATTTGGCGACATAATACATATAGTGCCAATACAAATGTCCCTTACTGTAATTTATCCATTAATCTGCTCCTATTTTATTTTTCATAAAACCATATCGGTGGTTCAGGACTCATTAATTTTATTGATTGCATTATGCTGCTGGATAATATTAAGACATCATTGATGAAATTATATATTTTACTTAAGGAAGGATAGATCATGGTAAGAATAATAAAACTATCATTTTTAAAAAAATTAGCAGCTGACATTGGAATATTTGCTGTTTTATCCATTGTAATAACATTATTGTCCTTTATATTGCCCTATAGCTGCTTTCATTATGAAAATTGGATGTTTAAGCAGCGAAAGTGGGAAAAGAACGGTAAATTTTATCAGAACATATTTAAGGTAAAACTGTGGAAAGACAAGCTTCCTGAGTTGGCTGATTTTATAAAATTTGCATTCCCTAAAAAGTTCATAAAGGAATTCAAGGGAGAATTTCTAACAAAATATATAAAGGAATCATGCAGAGCAGAGCTTGTGCATTGGATTATTATCTGTTCTTCGATTATTTTCCTGTTTTTTAATGATATATCAACATTTATTATCATGGTAATAATAGATGTTATGCTAAATATACCCTTTATAATAATTCAAAGATACAACCGCCCCAGAATAATATCAATTATGAAACATAAAGGCATGGCTGTCCAGCTTTAGCAGTATATAAAGTAAGTTCAGCAAAATAGAAAAGCAGAGGTTACATTCCCTCTGCTTTTTCAAATTCATATAATGTATTTGATACAAATTTAACTATATCAGCTGCTGCATCTGGCTTTCTAAACTCTATCTGACTTTTTACTATTTCCTTAAGCTTTTTTCCATCATCAGCAATAAGTTCATTTACAATTTGAGGAAGGCTGTTAATGTCTTTACACTGTACTCCAAGATTGTTATTTTCTATGTACTGAGGATTCTTCTCTTCCTGGCCTGTAAAGGACCCTGTCATTATAATTGGCTTACATAAATTTACAGCTTCCATGAGCACATTAGGACTTGCTCTTACAAATAATATATCAGAGTTCATCATATAATATTCAACTTTGTCGGTAAACCCACAAATAGTAACTCTGTCAGAATACTTTGGCTTTAAATAATCCTCTAATGATTTCTTTAGAATAGTATTTTTTCCAGCTAAAATTGTAACATTGCAATCAAAGTTTTTAAGCAGGTTTTCAGCAATCTGTTTTGAAGTCCTGCCGCCCTGGCTTCCATTCATTATTAAAAAGTTTAGCCTTCTATTGCAGATAGTTCTATAGGTTTCCATAAAGGCATTTTTAGAATTTATATGATTAAATTTATCCCTTGTTGGAAAACCGAAGAGTTTCAGCCTTTCCTCAGGAATTCCAATTTTAAGCATGGTATTGTATGATTCCTGGCTTGGACATATGGTGTATAATGTACGTTTGTCTCCCCAGAGATGTGAAACATTATCTAAATCAGCTATCACCACTACAACTGGTATATCAAATTCATTTTTTTGAAGAATGTTATTAATGGATCCAACAAATCCAGGGTGCACTGTAATAATCAAATTAGGTCTGTTTTCTTTTATTAATTTAATAAAATTATTTTTTATATTATGTTCAGCAAAAAAGTTAACAGGCTTCTTAAATTTATTTCCCATTTTATAAATGACACCCCACAAATTTGGAGTTAACACTGCTATCTTATTATACAGCTTGGCCATATTTTTAGTAAAAACTCCTCCTAAATAAAAAGCATCTACTTCTTCAAGGTGTATTTCAGGATTTAATTTTTCAAATTGATTATTTAAAGCCTGAACCATACTATTATGTCCATTTCCAGTAATCTTTGATGATATAAAGAGAATTTTATACAATTCAACATCCTCCCAACTTACATGACAATAAAGCTTTTATTGTATTATTAATTTTATATATGTAGTCTTTTATTAAATCTTTTATTATGTTATATTAAAAATAATGCAATATACCGACTGGACGGTAAGCTAATATTAACAGATGACAAAACCACTGTCAAGCAACAGTTTGGAAAGAAAAAGCCATGGTATAAGAACTATTCGGGACAATTCCATTCTCTATACAAACACTATGAAAAATTAGCATTAATGAACTCTTACACAAAAGAAGAAGATGGACTTGCATAGAATTTGAAATAGCTTATAATATTAATAATATAGCGCAATCTTTTATATGGGTAATTATATATTTGCATCATAACTTTATTGCTTTGAGAGGAATTGTTAAATATGAAATTGTTTAAAATAATAAATAGCAGGGTATTTCTTATAACTGCATTAATTGCAATACAGTTTTTTTGGGTTATGTTTTTCTTAGTCAAATTAACAAGCTATCGTGCATGGATAAATGCAGCTTTTACCATATTGAGTATTTTAATTGTATTGTTTATTATTGGAAAAGATGAAAATGATTCTTATAAGATTGGATGGATTATTCTTATTATGTTATTGCCATTGTTCGGCGGGCTTTTCTACCTTTTTCTTGGCAACAAAAGACCATCTAAAGGTATGAGGATTAAATTAAACAAGGAACATAACAAGGTGATTGAATTAATAAACACCGATGAAAGTGTTATTGACCAAATTGGTAAACTAGATAAACGTGCTTCTGGAACATTCAAATATTTACAGGAAAGAAGCTCCTGTCCGGTTTATAAGAATACAGAAACTACATACTATCCTTTAGGGGAGCTTATGTATAAGGATATACTTCCGGAATTAAGTAAGGCACAGCATTTTATTTTTCTTGAGTATTTTATTGTTGAAGAAGGAATCATGTGGAATGGCATACTTGAAATACTTACAAAAAAAGCTGCTGAAGGTGTTGACGTAAGAATCATATTTGACGATATAGGATCTCTTTTTGTACTTCCAGGCAATTTTGCCAGGAAGATGGAAAAGAGAGGAATTAAATGTATGGCATTTAATAAATACAGACCAATTCTTTCATTAGCCATGAATAACAGGGACCATAGAAAGATTATGGTTATAGATGGACACACTGCTTTTAATGGAGGAATTAATCTGGCAGATGAGTATATTAATAAGAAAAAAAGATACGGTCATTGGAAAGATACAGGCATACGATTAAAGGGCGATGCTGCCTGGAGTTTTACATTGATGTTTTTGGAAATGTGGAATGCATTTACAAAAGATCAGGATACTTTGGAAGACTTTAAGCCCCCCATCCAGTGTTCTGAAGATGTGAAAAATGATGGATTTGTGCAGCCTTTTTCAGATTCACCCCTTGACGATGAATCAATAGGCGAAAATACTTATATTGAACTTCTGGCACAGGCAAAAAGCTATGTTTATATTTTTACACCATATCTTATTATTGACAGTGAGATGAAATCTGCACTTTGCATGGCAGCAAAAAGAGGAGTAGATGTAAGAATTGTTACTCCTGGTATTCCTGATAAAAAAATAATATACAGGCTTACACGATCTAATTATGCACCTCTTTTAAAGAATGGTGTAAAAATTTATGAATATACCCCAGGCTTTATTCATGCTAAGAGCTATGTCTGTGATGATGAATTTGCCGTTATTGGAACTATCAATATGGATTATAGAAGTCTTTATCTGCATTTTGAATGTGGAACATTCATGTACAGGACTCATTGCATTATGAGTTTAAAAAAGGATTCACTTGAAACAATAGCTAAAAGCAGACAGATTAATCTATGTGACTGCAGACAGGGATTCTTTGGAAGATTGTTTGACTCAGTACTTAGAGTTTTTTCACCGATTTTTTAATATATAATTTTATTGAATGGTGGTATGCACTAAATCTGCATACCACTTTTTACTGTCCTAAATTAATAAAAAATTGTTAACCGTCCCTAATTATCTGCCTGTGCCTGGAATTAATAAATAGTTGTTAACCGTCCCCAATTATCTATTGAAACAATTAATGTTAAGTGATACTATTTAAATGCTATTATTTGTATTTGCTTGAAACATAAGGCTAATTATAAGGCTAACTATAGAGAAAGTGATTTTTTAAATAAGCAATGAAAATTAAAAGTATGAAAAAGATATTAAAATTTATTATAGTTATAGGAATGATATTGGTTATATTTTTATTAATTTATTCAAATAAAATCTATACGGGAAGACCTCCTGCAGCAAGGCAGGGAAGGCTGGATCTTTCACAATGGGATTTTGTAGAAAATGGATCTGTTAATCTTAATGGTGAATGGGAATTCTATGATAATCAATTGCTTACACCAGATGATTTTAATGGAAAAGGTAACAAGCTGCCAAAGCTTACGGGTTATGCTGACTTAACATCATCAGTATTAAAAAATAAAAATACAAAACTTTCAAACCCCATAGGCGTTAAGACTTACAGATTAGTTGTAAAAATTAAACCTTCTAATAACACCTATGGCTTAAAAATAGGAAATATAAAAATGAGTAACAAAGTATTTGTAAATGGGGATATTAAAGGTGAAAGAGGAAACCCTGCTGAGAAAAATAATGGATATGTTCCAAGCAATATTCCATATTGTACTTATTTTAATATTAATGGCGATAAAGCAGAAATAATTATTCAAACTGCAAATTTTGAATATCCTTTTGCTGGTACAATGTATAAAATTAACTTTGGACTTCAGGATAATATTAATTATGCAAATATAATTTCCATTTCAATTGAAATGATAGGTTCAGTATTAACACTTTTATTTGGTATGTATTATTTAGGCGTTTATTTCAATAGAGAAAGGGATAAGAGATTTTTAAGTACTGGTTTGTATTTTTTTACAATTCCAGCTACTCTTCTTTTTAATGGAGAAAAATTAGTAATGCAGCTGTTTCCAGGTATACCCTCGGAACTTATGAGTAAAGTTCAGCAGATTTCATTTATATTGACAATAGTAATGCTTTCAGAAATAATGAATCAGCTGGATAAAGAAATATTATCGGATAAGGCAGCTAAAAAAGTTAAAATTTACAGCATTATATATATATTCATAGTGGTAATAGCTGATTATTCAAAGTATGTTTATTTACTTCCTTTTATGTATACCATTGTTACTGCTTTTATAATGTATATAATAATTAAGTTATTAAATACTATTGTTAGGGAAGAGTTTGGTAGTTTACATAGAAGTGGTACATTAATTTTATTAAAATCTTTAATATGTTTATTTATAGCTATAATAATAAATTTCATGTATAATTTCAGATTATTGAACTCAATAACATTTGGATCTATAGCTTTTTTTGGATATATACTTTTTATGGTAAATCTACAGGCAGATATTTTATCTGAAGCTTATAAAAATATGAAAGAAATGTCAATAGAATTAATAAAGATGGATAAGGTGAAAGATGAGTTTATAACAAAAACCTCCTCAGAGTTAAAAGCACCTTTATTTGGAATAATTAATATTGCTGAAACAGTTATAAAAGAAAATAAAAATGATTTAAGTTCAAAACATATTAAAGACATGATTATTACTAAAGACATTGCACTAAAACTTACAAATACAATAAATGACACATTAGATATTACATTACTAAGAAATGGACAGCTTAAAATTAATATTTCCATTGTAGATATTAAAGTGTGCATTAATATTGTAATTGAAAGCTTCAAATATATAATACAGCATAGAAATATAGAAATTATTAATAATGTTCATGGATGTCTAATGGTTAAAGCTGACGAAAACAGGGTAATACAAATTTTATTTAATCTAATCAGCAATTCCATAAAGAGCATGGATAAGGGTACAATAAAGCTTAACGGGGAAAGAATAAATAATATGGTATATGTATCAGTAGAGGATGCAGGATGCGGAATACCAAAAAGTAAATATAATGAAGTTTTTAATGCATATGAATCACTGAATTCAGAAGGAATAGGCATGGGTTTATTTATATGCCGTCAGTTAATACAATTGATGAATGGCAGTATATATTTAAAATGGTCAGAAATAAATAAAGGAAGCTGTTTTGTGTTTTCACTTCCTTATTCTGAAGAAAAATATGATGAAAGTATAATAGCAGATAATGAAAACATTAAATATTTTCAGCCTGAAGCATCTATACAAAATAAAGATAATAATTATGAAAGCACAATTTTAATAGTAGATGATGAGCTTTTGAATATTCAAACTGCTTTGGATATTTTAAGCAGGGAAAATTATAATGTGTTAACTGCTTTTTCAGGAGAAGAGGCATTAGAGAAAATTAACAATAATAAAATTGATTTAGTGGTATTAGATGCGCTGATGCCTAGGATTTCTGGCATTGATGTGTGCAGAAAAATAAGACAGCGATATTCCTTAATAGAGCTGCCAATATTGATATCAGTCCTTGGAAATATAAATTATAGTTTGTCTTTAGGCTTTGATGCAGGTGCCAATGATTTTATAGCAAAGCCCTTTGTGGAGAAAGAACTAATTTTAAGAACAAGGACCTTAATTACCATGAGAAAATACATGGACAATGCCTTGAAAAGTGAAATGGCATTCCTTCAAGCCCAGATAAAACCGCATTTTTTATACAATACACTAAGCACTATTATATCGTTTTGCTATACTGATGGGGAAAAGGCAGCTAAGCTTCTCACAGATTTCAGTAAATATTTAAGACTGACATTTGATATTGATAATAATACTGCTCTTTCTCCCTTAAGGAGAGAGTTAGAAATGATAGATGCATATGTAGAAATAGAAAAAGCACGTTTTGGGGATAAGATTAAAATTGAATATTTCATTCAACAGGAGATTTTAGATAAAAAAATACCATCTCTTTGTATACAGCCCCTGGTTGAAAATGCAATAAAGCATGGCCTCTTAAAAAAGGAACAAGGGGGAACAGTATATATTTCCGCTAAAGAGAAGGATAATTTCATTAACATTACAGTAAGTGATACTGGAGCAGGCATGGCAAAAGAAAAAATTGAAAGATTAAAAAAAGCAGATAATAATGGTGTTGGGTTATCCAATGTATTTAAAAGAATCAAAGGGCTTGGTAATAGCAGCATAGATATTTACAGTACATTGGGAAAGGGTACAAAGATAATCCTGCACATAGATAAATCAAGATGTTAATGCTTTAGGGGGTAATATGAGAGTTATAATAGTGGACGATGAGAAACCAAGTCTGGAATTAATAAAAATTATTTTCAGTAAAAATAAAAGCCTGAATATAATAGGAGAGTATACAAATCCTAATGAAGCTTTAAAGGGCATATTTAAACTGCAGCCTGATGCTGTTTTTGTGGATGTGGAAATGCCAAATATGAGCGGAATAGAATTTGCTCATGAGGTAATAAAATTTAGTGACAAAATTCAGATAGTATTTTTAACTGCCTATGAAAAATATGCAATAGATGCTTTTAAGGTAAATGCAGTTAATTATATTTTAAAGCCAATTACAGAAGAAGACTTAAATATCACAGTTAGCAGGCTTTTAAAAAACCTGAAATTAAATAATATGATAAGTAAAGAAAATAAGGAAAATCAAATATTTTGCTTGGGCTATTTTAAGGTTTATGGAAGATCAGGTTCAGAAATTATTAAATGGTCTACATCAAAAGTGAAAGAATTGTTTGCCTATTTTATATATAATAGAGGAGAAGAAATCGACAAATGGGAGCTTTGCGATATGCTTTGGAGAGAATCTCCTGTTAAAAAGGCTGAGCATAATCTGCATAGTTCTGTATATAGGTTAAGAACTGCATTAAAGGATAATTCAATAAAGGATATTGTTTATTATGAAAATGGGAAATACAGAGTGGATTTTGAAAGCTTTTGCTGCGATGCCTGGAACTTTCAGCAGTTCATGGAAAAGAATACTTTAGTGAATGATGAAAATATTAAAAAATATGAGGATATATTAGGCACATATAATGGGAATTTATTTGGAAATGAGGACTACATGTGGAAAACAAACTTAGATGAAAAATTAAATAGGTACTATATTTCAGGTACAAAAAAAGCAGCTGAATATTATATGGAGAAAAAGAAATACAATGAGGCAGAAGAATATCTTCTAAAAGCTCTTAACATGGATTTATTTGATGAAGAAGCACACGATTTAATTATGAGAACATATTCTGGTCTTGGTGACAGGATAAAATTAATGGAGCATTATTGCAAAATGGAACAAATGCTTAAGAAAGAGCTTCATATACTTCCAAGGGAGTCAACAAGAAAACTTTATAAGGATTTATTAAAAAACATGTAGACAGAGAATTTATTTTCTCTGTTTTTTTGTGAGAAATTTGTGATAAACAGGTATTATTATAAGAATATACAGAATAAAAAATCTTTTTTGGAGGCTTTGATCTATATACTTATTTGGGCACTTTGTATATAGTGAGCCGTTAGTGCAACCGGCCGGCTTTTAGAGTTTAGGTCGATTTTTTATTTTAAAAATTATGAGGGGTGATGAGATGAAAAAGAAAAGAAAATCCATAATAGCAATGGTACTGGCTATGATTTTTCAGCTTTCCACAATTTTAATTCCGGCAATGAAAGTTTATGCAGCAGATAGTGACATTACAGATAAATTTCAATTTATTACAGGAGTCAGCATAACAGATAAAGACGGCAATGCTCTTGGGGATAATGTGGACAAGGCTTCTGAGATTCATGTTAACTATACCTGGAGTATACCTAATGGACAGACTGTTGATTCAGGTGATTATTATACTATGCAGCTGCCAAAGGAGATAAAAATAGTAGCACCTATAAGCCAGTCAATTAGTGTGGATGATGGTACTAAAATAGCAGACCTGAATATTGGAACAGATGGAAGTATAAAAATTACTTTTAATGACAATGTAAAAAATTATTCTGATGTAAATGGAGGGGTTTATGTTGACTGCCATTTTAACAGCAGTGAAATAGGAAACTCAAATCCTGTACCTATTACATTTAATTTACAGGGAAGTGCAGTTTCTAAAACTGTGGATGTAAACTTTAAGCAGCCTGATCCAACTATTACAAAAGATGCTGCAGGCTCAGGCTATAATCCAGCAGATGATACTATTACATGGCAGATAACTGTTAACAAAGAAGGAGTAAATGTTAATAATGCTGTTGTTACAGATACCATAGAAAACACACAAAAATTTGTAGAAGGTTCAGTTAAAATTAATGGAACACCTTCAGAGGACAACTATGATGCTGCAGCTAAAAAATTAACATTTAATCTTGGAAATATAAATTCAAAGCAGGTTATTACCTATAAGACAAGTGTACATGATGATTTAGCTGCTAAAGCTCAGGGAAACTATAATTATAAAAATACTGCATCATTTAATTATGATAAAAGTGGTACACCTGTAAATATAACTTCAAATACAAAATCTGTTCCGGTATATGTAAAATACATCAGTAAGGATGGAACCTACAATGCCAAAACAAAGCAGATTGACTGGACAATTACAGTTAATGAAAGTGGAAGAACAATTAACAATGCAGTGGTTAAAGATACTATTCCTGAGGGACTTGCTATAGATGCTGCTACTATTAAATTAAATTCAAATGAAGGTACAGAATATACAGCAGGAGGTATAGGATATACTGTTTCAGGACAGGATTTCACCTATAATTTAGGTAATATAAACAGCTTGCAGACCATAAAATTTTCAACATCAGTGGATCCAGCTGTTTACAATTCTAATAATACTAAAAATTATTCTAATAAAGCTTATTTAACAGGTGATGGTGTGCCTGCTGGTACATCCGCAGGCAAAGGTGTTGGGGTAAGCCCAAGTATAATAAAAAAGGCTGGGGCAGGCTATGATGCTTCTAAGGGAATAATAACCTGGAAGATTACTATAAATAACGATAAAACAAATGTAGCCCCAAATGCAGTGATTACAGATACTATTCCAGAGGGGCAAAAATATATACCCGGTACTGCAAGTATAGATGATGACACAAATGGCTCTTTTACTACTTTGGAAGACGGAAAGGTTGTTTACACCTTCAACAATAGTTTTAGCAAAACCTACACAATAACCTTTAAAACTCAGATAACTGATGATACTCATTACAGAGCAAATTATAGCGGTAATTACAATAATCTTGTCAATATTACTGCTGCAGGCATAAAACAAGATACAACAGGAAATCAGACAGTAAAAAGCAATATAATTCAAAAAAGCGGTAAAGGCTATGATTATTCAACCAGAGAGATTACATGGCAGATAGTAATAAATACTAATAAAATGAACATAACGAATGCAGTGGTCACCGATGTTATTCCAGATGGTCAGGAGTATGTAGATGGGTCTGCAAATATAGATGGTGCAGCACAAGGTTCATTTAATAGTGATTCTGATATAAATTCAACAGGAAAAGTTGTGTATACTTTCGAACCTGGGTCTACTATTAATAAAACATATACTATAACCTTCAAAACAAAGCTTACAGATTTAAGCATTTTTAATACCAGCGGTGATAAGACAATTAAAAATACTACATCTATTACTGGTGATGAAATACCTGTGAACGGTAATGCAGGCAGTACTGGTACTCAGACTGTTAAAAATTCAGTAATTTCAAAGGAAGCTGGATATGTTAATGGCAAAGATTATATAGATTGGACAGTTAAAACCAATGCTAACTGGAGCATTCCTCTGGCTGGGGCAGTTATAACCGATACACTTCAGGATGGACTTTCACTTAATACTGATACTGTTGAGCTTTATAAGGCAGTTGTGAAGGCTGATGGTAGTCTTACTGAAGGTGAAAAGGTGGCATTAACTCCTGATGTGAAATACGACCCCGTTTCAAGATTGTTTACATTTACTTTTCCTGGAGATTCCGGTAACGGTGCATTTATTTTGAAGTTTACAACAATTGCATCTAAAGCAGGTGACTATTCAAATAAAGTTACTTTTAATGCAGCAACTGCAAGTCAAAGCGGAACTTCTGAACAAGTTAAGGTCTGGTATTCATCAGGAGGAGGCTGGGGTACTGGTAAAACCGGCAGTATTACTGTTGTAAAAGTAGACAGTGATAATAATTCCAAGAAACTATCAGGAGCTGTGTTTCAGCTTTTGGATCAGTATGGAAATGTGAAAGCAGTTTCACAGCCCACAGGGGCAGATGGTACTGCACTATTCGATAAGCTTCTGTATGATATAAATTATAGTGTTAAAGAAATAAAAGCGCCTGATGGATACAATTTAAGCAGTCAGGTTTATACATTCCAAATTAAGAGCTCCGATGTTCAAAAGAATATTACCTATAATTATTTGGACACCAAAATAACAGGTGGAATAAAAATAACAAAAACTGATGCATTAACTTCTTCTGTACTACCAGGTGCAGAAATAGGTGTATATGACAGCAGCAATAATCTTGTAAACAGTGGAAGAACTGGTGTGGGTGGAACAATAGAGTTTGACAATCTGGCTTATGGGAATTACTACTTTGCCGAAAAAAATGCTCCTGAAGGATACATGTTAAATGATACTAAATATCCATTTAATATTACTGATAATGGAGTTATTTTGGCAGGATCTGTTTCTGACACAAAAATTACGGGCAATATATTATTTAAAAAAATAGGACAAAGCGGTAATCCTCTCAAAGATGCAGAATTTAAGCTTTATAAAAATACTGATACAGCCTTTGCCAATGCCGTGGCGACAGCAATAAGTGATGAAAATGGAAATGTGCAGTTTAATAATGTGGATTATGGCATTTATAATATAAAGGAGACAAAAGCTCCAGCTGGATATTATGTTTCCTCTGTGGTATTAACAGCAGATATTAACACAAATGGTGCCACAGAGTATGCAAGACCAACAGGAGACACAGGAAGTGGTTTATACAGCCTTACTGACTATTTTATTATTGTAAATATTCAAGGCTCGGTTAATATTAATAAAGCTGATGAAAATGGCAGCCCTCTTAAAGGTGCGGAATTTACTTTGTTTGATTTAAATGGTAATCCGGTAAAAACAGCAGTTACAAATGAAAGCGGATTAGCACAATTTAATAATGTACAAAGTGGTAAATATACTATAAAGGAAACCGAGGCTCCTTTGGGGTACACTATTTCTGATAAATCAGTTCCTGTAGAAGTAACCGAAAATGGTAAGTCTTACGATGCAGGTACAATAAAGGATACAAAAATAAAGTCTTCAATTCAGATTAGTAAAACAGATAAGGATGGAAATCTACTTTCTGGAGCTGAATTTACATTGTATGACTCAGAGGGTAATGCAATGCAGACTGTCGTATCTTCTTTGGATGGAATTGCACTATTTAATAATGTGACTTATGGAAACTACACTGCTAAAGAGACTAAAGCTCCCCTTAGGTACACTATCAGCAGTGAAATAATTAAAATTAATGTGAATTCCCCTGAAATGCAGAAATTTGTTGTACAAGACGAAAAACAAAAGGATTCAAACCATGAAGACATAGATAATAAAGGTAACGGAAGTAATAATGATAAACAAAATGAAAATAATAAAGCCTCCTTAGAAAATGGCTCAAAGTTACCTAAAACAGGAAGCATAGTGGACTATGAAACATTATTGGCAGTTGGAGTAACATTCATAATAGCAGGTCTAAAGCTTATAATTAAAAGAAAAAATACAAGCAAAAGCATTTAACTTATTTATTTAATAGAGCTTCTTATTTAATTAAGACGCTCTATTATTTTGTAAAAAATCATTGCAGGAAGTATTTTAATAATAAGAAAAAATTAATAATTATTTAAACAAAATTTAATGTTTGTATAATATATTTAAATTTAGAAGGTTATATACTTTCTAATCTTATAATAATGGAGGTTAAAAAATGAATAAAAAAATTGTCGCTATGGTAACCAGCTTAGTTATAGGCAGTACTATGCTTTTAGGAACTACTTATGCTAACGCTAAACAGCTTTCTGGTTATGACTCTTATAAAGCTGCAATTAAGGATACTAAAAATTTGAAGAATGAAACGGCAAATTTAAAAGTATCTGTATATGATAATGGCAGCGATATAATGGATATGACCACTAATGCAAAAATTAATCTGGCTTCAGATGCAATGAGCCACGAGACTTCTTTAAAATCATCTACTGAAACTGAAACTTTTAACATTTACAGGCAGAATGGGAAAAACATTTCTAAATCAAGCAGCAGCCCTGTATACAATGTGAGAGATGTAAAGGCCAGGAACAATAATAAGGCGCAAAATCCTGAGATAGAAAAAAGTGTTGAAACTATAGTTGATACATTAACGGGCAATATGAAAAATAATGTATCAGTCACTGATAATAATGGCAGTGGTAAAAAGGTATCAATAAATTTAAGTGAGAACGACGTTACTCCATTGGTAGATGCAGTAACATCAATTGCTTTTATTGGAAATAGTGATAAACCAGTTTACAAAGAAAAAGCTGGAGAAATTAATTTATCAAATGTAATTCCAAAACTGCAAAGTAATGTAAAAGTTAAGAGTGCAGTAGTAACTGGAGATATAAATAATAATGATATCATTAACAATCAAGCTGCAAAAATAGTTATAACAGGTACAGATGCTCAGGGAAAAACTCATGAAATCACTATAAATATGAATTTTGACATAGCTAATATTAACAGCACAACTCCGGATACAGTTGACTTAACTGGAAAACAAGTAAAAAATATAACACAGCAGTTTAGAGAAGAAAATTAATAAGGCAGGGATATGGCTAAAAAATGGGCTGGCTTTCGGCCATCCATTTTTTAGTGCTATTTATAGAGAGGAAATAATATGGAAAAGGTTTTAGAAGTAAGAAACTTAACTAAGCTTTATAGAAATGGAAGAGGAGTAAAAAATATAAATTTTCATATAAATAAAGGTGAAATCTTTGGTTTTCTCGGACCAAATGGTGCAGGCAAAACTACAGTGATGAAGTCAATTATGGGATTAAATATGTTTCAGAGCGGAGAAGTTAAAATCCTGGGCTTTAATATAAAAACTCAATTGGAAAAAGCTCTTGAAAAAGTAGGAGCAATTATTGAAACTGCTGATGCTTATGAATATATGAGTGCGTATAATAATTTAAAAATAGCTGCTAGGTTTTACAGTGGTATTAAGGAATCAGATATAGATGAAATACTGGACTTGGTGGACCTTAAGAAATTTAAAAATGAAAAAGTTTCTAAATTTTCTCTGGGAATGAGACAAAGATTGGCTCTGGCTTTAGCACTTATATCTGATCCGCAGCTGGTAATTTTAGATGAGCCTACAAATGGACTGGATATTGAAGGTACAGTAAAAATGAGAAATTTAATAACTGAATTGGCAGATAAAAAGCACATAACATTTTTTATTTCAAGTCATCTTGTACATGAAATAGAGCTCATATGCAGCAGAGTTGCTATAATTGATAATGGAAAGCTGATCAATGATGGTGAAGAAATTAAAAAAATAAAAGAAAAATATGAAACTTTAGAGGACTTTTATATGCATGAGATAAATCAAAGGAGGGCTGACTCTAATGAATAGCCTGAAAGCAAATATTATAAATGAAATTGAAAAGCTTTTTTTAAAGAAAAAAATAGCAGTGTTTTTAATAATCACAGCAGTGCTGTGTTTTCTTTCAACATTTTTTGTGTCAAATATTCAAGGAAAGTTGGTATTTGTTGCTTTAAATTCAATGAGTTTTCCTTTGATGATTTTAAGCGTATTTACAAATGTATTTTTGCCTTTATTTATATTTATGGCAGTTTCGGAGCTATTTTCTGGTGAAGTTGGGTCTAAATCCATGAAATTAGTCTTTATGAGGCCAATTAGCAGATTTAAAGTTTTTATTTCTAAAAATATTGCAGTAACTGTATACATAATTATTAATTTATTAGTGGTTCTTATTGTTTCTTTGGGATCAGCATTTCTCCTGCACCATGGATTTATGATTAAAAGCATTCCACAGGTTGTCTTTGCATATCTTATAGATATTTTTCCAGCAGTGGTTCTGGCAATATTTTCTGCATTTATAGCACAGCTTTTTAAAAGCAGCAGCGGAGCCTTAATTACCTGTACATTATCCTATATTGGAATTAAAATATTATCTATACTTATAAATGGTATGAATAACAGCATATTTACATCCTATTTAAACTGGTATTCATTGTGGCTTAAGGGAAGCTCAGGCATTTCCAGAAATATTAATATTTTATTTATGATGTTATCATATGCAATAATATTTTTTACACTTGGCTATTATTTATTTGATAAGAAGGAAGTATAATTAACTAATAATCATTTTCATTTATCTCAAATATGTGATAAAATATATATGTAATAAAAATATTAATTATTTTCTATATAGATAAGGAAAATTGCCTTTGGGAGGTATAGATATGAAAAAAGTTGTATTGCTAAGACATGGAGAAAGTTTATGGAATAAGGAAAATAAATTTACAGGCTGGGCAGATATAGAGCTGTCTGAAAAAGGAATTGAAGAAGCAAAAATGGCTGGCAGAATATTAAAAGAAGAAGGATATACATTTGATGTAGGTTTTACATCAATGCTGAAAAGATCTATAAAAACTTTATGGTATGTGCTAGACGAATTAGAGCTTTTATGGATTCCTGTGGAAAGATCATGGCGATTGAACGAAAGACACTATGGTGCTTTACAGGGCTTAAATAAAGCTGAAACAGCGGCAAAATATGGACAAGATCAGGTGCAGAAGTGGAGAAGAGATTCTAATGTTTATCCACCAGCTTTGGATAAAATGGATAAAAGATATCCTGGATTTGATGCAAGATACAAAGACTTAAAGGAAGATGAAATC
Source organism: Clostridium sp. JN-9 (assembly GCF_004103695.1). NCBI lineage: Bacteria > Bacillati > Bacillota > Clostridia > Eubacteriales > Clostridiaceae > Clostridium > Clostridium sp. JN-9. Next base: position 1,034,558 of record NZ_CP035280.1, read on the forward strand.
CCTCTTACGGAAAACTTAAATGATACAATTAAAAGGGTAATCCCATACTGGAATGAAATAATTGCACCAACAATAAGGCTGAACAAAAAAGTTATAATATCTGCTCACGGTAACAGCTTAAGGGCTCTTGTTAAATACCTTGATAATCTTTCCAATGAAGAGGTATCAAATTTAAATATTCCAACTGGCACACCTTTAGTTTATGAATTAGATGATAATTTAAAACCAATAAGACACTATTACCTTGGTGATGCAGATGAAATTGCAAAGGCTCAACAGGCAGTAGCAAACCAGGGACGGTTAACAAATAAAATCAGTAAAATCGGGTAAAATTGGGGACGGTTAACAAATAAGATCAGTAAGATTGGGTAAAATTGGGGACGGTTAACAAATTATTTAAGTATTTTGGTAACGAAAATTAATTAACCGTCCCCATAATTCAGCCTAAAATTTTCATTTACAGCATATATTGTATTGATTAATTTTTTTATGGGAGTTTTTATTTATGTATTATGATTCAAACTTACTTAGAAATAATTCATACAATAGACAAAGTGCTGTGGATTATGCTGTTAAATATGCATTAAACCCAAACAGCCAATATAGATATTTTCCATTGATTCACGATAGCAGCGGAGACTGTGCTAATTTTTTGTCTCAGTGTCTGAGGGCGGGGGGAGCTCCTATGAGCTTTAAATATGGAAATGAATGGTGGTATAATAATCAAGGGACCTTAAACAATGTAAAGGATGATACCTGGTCCATATCATGGGCCGTAGCACATTCATTGTATTGGTACTTGAAAATAAATGGAAGTAAAAATACAAGTGGATCTGTTAAAGGTGCTGAGGTTAACTATACAAATCAGCTTGAATTAGGTGATGTTATTTTTTATGAAGATTACAAAGGCTTAATTTTTCATTCTGCCATGATTACTTCATTTGCGGCTTCAAATGGTACTAAGATGCCTTTAATCAGTCATCATTCTTATGAGGCTTTAAATGTACCATATATAAAGGACTATCCTTATAAAAAAGTTCACTTTTTAAAAATAATAATCTAAGATGATAAAAATAAGGAGCGTATAATGGAAGATTGGTTTACTGTTGAAAATATTGATAAAAGCACATTTGCTATTAGTGAATACGGACACTGGGAGAAAACACATTCATACCTTTTACTAGGTACAAAATATGCCCTGTTAATAGATACAGGATTGGGAATAGGAAATATAAAAAAGGAAGTAAATAAATTAACCAATTTGCCGGTAAAGGTTGTAACAACTCATGTTCATTGGGATCATATAGGCGGACACAAGTTTTTCAATAACATATATGTTCATGAGAATGATGCACAATGGTTAAGAAATGGACTTCCAATACCAATAAGCGTAATAAGAAAAAATATCATAAAAGAGCCATTTACTAAAAAACCTCCTGAGGAATTTGATATAAATAAATATTTCACATTCATCAGTGGTGCAATTAATATACTTAAAGATAGGGATATAATAAATATTGGAGCTAGGGAACTAGATGTTATACACACACCAGGTCATTCCCCGGGGCATATTTGTTTATTTGAAGAGAAGACCGGATATTTATTTACTGGAGATCTAATATACTTAGGGACACTTTATGCATTTTATCCAAGCACAAATCCTAAGGATTACAAAAATTCTATAGATAAAATTTCTAAGTTAAAAGGAGTAATCAAAATACTTCCAGGTCATAATGATTTAGAAATTCCAAAGGATATTATTCAAAGAGTAAAACATGCATTTCAGCATTTAGAAGATATTAAATTATTGTCTCACGGTAGCGGTACTTTTAACTTTGGAGACTTTAACATACAATTATAGATGAGATACAAATAATCTGCAGGGCATGGACCCTGTTTTTTTATTTTTTTATTAATAAAAGGCAAAAACAAGTTAACCGCCCCCGATTTAACCACAAAAGCTAAGTAATAATAATGAAAATGGAAACAGAAATAAGAATCATATTATTAACAGGCTATACATAATATTTTGCCAAGATAAGGAAGAAAGGGCATTTTTCAAATTCACATCATATATGGAAAAAAGCTTTTAATGTTTCTTTTTAAATACGAGGGATGATTATTTTAAATCATCCCGTTTTTATGATATTTTTACCATATCCTTCATAATCATATACTGGCTTTTATACCATTCATCATCAGGTGTGAGTTCATAAGCTTTTTTTGCAAAATTAAGTGCATTTTCCCAGTCATCCATTTCCTTATATATAAATGCTTTGCCTAAATAAGCTTCACTTTCGCAATCATTTACCTTGATAGCATTTGAATATATTCTCAGGGCTTCATTAATCTGCCCCATATTCCTTAGAAGATCTGCTTTTTCACAAAGGGCTTCATAAAAATCAGGCTTTAATTTTAAACATGTGTTATAACAGGCCAAAGCTCTGTTGATTTGCCCTAAATAGATATAAAAACCAGCTTTTTTGAAATATAAATCTGGATTTTTACTATCACTTTTAATGAGTTTATTACAGTATCTAAGGGCCTTTTGAAAATCAGCCATTTCGTCATAGACTTCTATTAAATCCAGGTATGCTTCCACACTATTTGGTACAAGCTTAATATATTTCTTAAGACAATCCTCTGCTTCATCTACTTCAAACATACCCATATGTGCTTTAGCCTTTACCAGATAAGTTTCAGCAAAGTTTTTGTCTAATTGAAGAGCTTTATCAAAATACTTAAAGGCTTCTCTTATTTTATTTTCATGGTAATATAGGAATTTACCTTTATCAAGATATTCCTGTATTTTATCTTTATTTTTATCGGTTGTCTTTATATTTTCCATATAATCTCTCCTATTCATGTGATTTACTTTCTATCTATGGATTATTGACATAAACTTTAAATATATACTTAATTTAATTATTTTAATAAAGTTTTAAAGATAGAGAATTTATTTTACTTATCAGGGTAATATTGTTATTATAGAAATATATAAAACAAAAAAATATAGGGGGTTTTAACTTGCTGAAATTTAAAGATTATGAATACAAAAGACCTGATATGGGAAAAGTAAAGGAAGACTTTAGCACTCTAATTAAAGAATTCAGGAATGCTGATTCCTTTAGTGAACAAGATGTGATAATGAAAAAAATAAATGGACTTAGAATTGAAGTAGAATCTATGATGGAATTGGTAGGCATTAGAAATACCATTAATACCACAGATGAATTCTATGAAAAAGAGAAGCTTTTCATGGATGAGAACAGTCCTGTATATGAGGGAATAATCTCTGATTATTATGAAGCTTTAGTGAATTCCAGGTTTAGAGAAAAGTTAGAAGAAAAATGGGGAAAACAATTATTTACAATGGCAGAAATGCAGCTTAAAACTTTTAAACCTGAAATTATAGAAGATCTGCAAGAGGAAAACAAGCTGGTAACAGAATATGATAAGCTTAAGGCTTCAGCTAAAATAATGTTTGATGGTAAGGAAAGAAACCTGGCCCAGCTGACACCTTTTATAGAATCCAAAGACAGAGTCATGAGAAAAAGAGCTTATGAGGCTTCCACAAATTTTTATGCTGAAAATGAAGAAAAGTTTGATGAAATCTATGATAAATTGGTTAAAATAAGAACCAGAATATCTAAAAAGTTGGGATATAAGAATTTTGTTGAACTGGCATATTTAAGAATGAGTAGATCAGATTATAATGCAGACATGGTTGCTAATTACAGAAAGCAGGTATTTGAATATGTTGTCCCTATTGCAGAACAGCTGAAAAAGAGACAAGGGGAAAGACTGGGAATTACTGAACCTAAATACTATGATGAACCTTTGAAGTTTTTAACAGGCAACGCCATTCCAAAGGGAGATTCAAACTGGATATTAAATAATGGAAAACGAATGTACAAAGAATTGTCAAAGGAAACAGATGAATTCTTTACATTTATGGTAGATCATGAACTTTTGGATCTGGTAAGCAAGAAGGGCAAAGCAGGAGGAGGCTACTGCACTTATATAGCAAAATATAAGTCGCCATTTATATTTTCCAATTTTAATGGTACTTCAGGTGATGTAGATGTGCTGACTCATGAAGCAGGTCATGCTTTCCAGGCATATTTAAGCAGGGGTTATGAAGTTCCTGAGTATTCATTTCCAACAAACGAAGCTGCAGAAATACATTCAATGAGCATGGAATTTCTCACATGGCCATGGATGAAACTATTTTTTAAGGAAGATGAATTAAAATACAAGTTTACACATCTGAGCAGTGCAATAACATTTATACCTTATGGAGTTACAGTAGATGAGTTTCAACATTTCGTGTATGAAAATCCTGAAATTACTCCTAAGGAAAGAAAGGATGCCTGGAGAAGAATTGAAAAGAAATACATGCCAAGCATAGACTATGAGGACAGCGATTTATTAAACAGAGGAGGATACTGGTTTAGGCAGGGACATATTTTCCAGGTGCCATTTTACTATATAGATTATACTCTGGCTCAGGTTTGTGCACTGCAGTTCTGGGTTAAAGCAAATGAAAACAGGGAGAAAGCCTTCCAGGATTATTTAGCATTATGCAGACAAGGAGGAAGCAAGTCATTCCTGGAGCTTGTTGATGTTGCAAAACTGAGGAATCCATTTGAAGACGGAACCATTGAAAATGTTATGATACCAGTAAAGAAATGGCTGGATCAGGTGGATGATAAAAATTTATAATTTGGTGAAAGTTTATTATTGATATATCCACTTTTAAAATATGCAAAAATTTTAAAATATTATGGGGCTGTCGCATTAGCATAAAAAAATATGCTAACGCGGCAGCATTTTTTTTGTGTTTTATAGAAAATTTAATGATATTTTAGTCCCCAATGAGCTTGATAATTAAAAAAAGACGCACTTTAATAAGCCTTTCATATTAAGGCTTTTTTTGATTTGCAGAGTTTTTAAAATTTTAAAGTTTGATAATTATGCACCTTTTTTAAGTGGAAAAAGATGCGTTTCAGTTCTATCTAACTGAATTTTATTATGTAGCTTATTTATATTATGTGCCATTGCTAACAAAATACTTTCTGCCAAAACATTCTTTTTACCTTTGCATAGATATCTACGAAATCCCATATCCTGTTTTATCTCTCCAAAAGAGCCTTCGGCTTGAATACTTCGATTCATTCTCAACTCGCAACCATCATCACTTATAATTCTTTCAAGATCCTCTTTGCGAAGCATGTTGAATAGTTTTGAAGTCTCAAGATTTTTAACCCTTTCTTCTAATGGCGTTTTACAGTTATGTCCTCTTATGCATTTACTCTTGTAAACACAGTTACTGCAGTCCTCACAAGTATAGATTGTTTTTTCACTTATATAGCCAGTCTTACTTTTCCTTTTTACTATTTTATTTACTGTTAGTTTCTTATTATTTTTGCAAGTATAATAATCGCCCAATTCAGTATAATCCATGTTTTCTATTCTGCTTATATCATGTTTATATTTTCTTGTTTTTGATATTTCATAATTTGCTGGTTTAATATATGATAGCTGTCCATTTTCTTTGATATAAAGATAATTTTCTTCACTCTCGTAACCTGAATCCGCATCAATTTTAAAATACTTAAAGTACAAGGAATTCTCCATGCTTTTTATAAATGGAATCAATGTTGTTGTGTCCCCAGGCTTATCGCAAACAGTAACCCATACTATATATTGGGAATCTACTCCATTCTGAACATTGTAACCTGGTTTTAACTGACCATTTTTCATAGCATCCTCTTTCATCCTCATAAAGGTTGCATCTTTATCTGTCTTGGAATAGCTATTACGTTTACCGCAGGTATGGATTTTCTGTGTATATTCTTTTAACTTTCTAAGGTATTCCTCAAGTTTTTCAATAGAACGTTGAATAGGAGTTTTCCTTTTACCACATCCATGTACAAATTCAATATTTTCTTCCTTTTTCAAGGCGTAAAGCTTTTTGCGTAGCTTTTTTACATGTTTCATTTTTACTTTGTTTTCGTATACAAGCTTTATTCCATACAATTCCTCACATTCGGCTACAAAATCAGCTAATTTAGAAAGTAATCTCTCCAGGTTTTTTGAAACTGCTTTTTTCCAGACGAAAGTATACTTGTTAGCACATGCCTCTATCTTTGTACCATCAATAAATATAGTATCTCCTGATATTTCTCCAATCTCATAAAGAAAATTTGACATTTCAGCCATTATTGTTTCTGAGCACGGGGCAAAATGAATACTACGAAATCTTGCAAAAGTAGAATGATCTGGTGCTGGTGAACCTTCTAAAAGGTACATGAAATTTACATCTCTTTTGCAGGATAGCTCCATTGCTCTTGATGAATAATTATGATTCATATAGGAGTAAAGTACAATCTTCAGCATCTGACGTGGCGTAGCCTGATTTTCCCTTATTCGGGAATAAGTCGAATATAAATCTGTTAAATCCATCTCCTCTACAAATTGACTTAGCAAACGCACTGAATCATTATTGGGAATCATGTACTCAATATTTAATGGAAGTTTTAATTGATAATTTCCACGATATAAAGTATAATTTTTGTGTGAATTAATGTATTTTCTCATATGTTAATTTTACTATAAATCTTTCACTCTTTCGAGTGGAAGATTTATTTTTATGTAAAAAAGCTGCCGCACCAATTATTTTAGTGCAACAGCCCCTGTTTTTTTTGCTAAAATGTTTATATTAAAATTTTGTCCCTAAATTTTAACTAATTATTAACCTCTTTTTAATTAATAAATATTATACTAAAAGTTATGTTAAAGGTAGTCTTAATTTCCAATTGGAGGAGTGTTATTTTGGGTAAAAAAAAGAAATTTAAATCAAAACTTTTAATAATGTTTATAATCTACGAGATAGTATTTACTATAATAACAGCACCTTTTTATGTATTAAAAGGACCATTTGAAAACTTAAAAAAGATTGTGGTTGCTACAGTAATGGGCACAAGGCATACATATCTTGTAACAACATTTTTGTCAACAGATGAAATTAATAAAATATTAAATAATCAAGGTGGTGTTAAAGATACAGAGGCTGTAGATGTGGCAAATATAAAGGTAAATAATAACCGCAGTAATGAAATTGTAAGATATGATCTGCATCCTGATTCAGGAAGATATGATGGTTATTTATTGGAGATACCTGTACCTACCAAGGTTAAGATAGCTGTTACTAGTAAACTAGGAGTGCAGGGAGAGAAAACCAGTGAAATGGCAAAGGAGCATAATGCAGTGGCGGCAATTAATGGAGGCGGATTTTACGATGCCAATAAAGCTTCATTTGGAGGCGCTGCAGCATATCCAGGCGGTTTTGTAATTTCTAACGGTCAGGTTGTATTTCCAAAGGATGATTCAGGTGCAGACGTAAAATATAGTGTCACAGCTTTTACAAAGGCTGGACAGCTGATTGTAGGAAATTATAGTTTAAATGAATTGAGACAAAAGAATGTTTCTGAGGCTATTTGTTTCAGAGGCCCTGTTTTAATAGCCAATGGAAAAGGACAAATATCTTCTAAGGACGCAGCCAGCAGTGGTTTACAGCCTGTAACGGCAATAGGACAGAAAAGAGACGGTACTGTTTTATTTCTAGTAATGGATGGCAGGAAAAATCTTATAAAGTCAGGAGCCACCATGAAAGATGCTCAGGATGAACTTTTAAAATTCGGCGCATATAATGCAACAAATTTAGATGGAGGATACTCGTCCACTATGTATTATGATGGCAGCGTTATAAATAATCCGCATGGATTGAATGGAGAAAGATATGTGGCCACTGCATTGTATGTTGAACCTTAAAGGAGAGTTAGTAATATGAGTAAAATTAAAAGAATATTATTATGGAGTATAATTGCCGTGCTGGTTCAAACTGGTGTATTTTTTGCTGCAGATAAGTACTATGGGGAAACCATATTAAATACTAATGTTACTGAAGTAAGGGTAGATAAAAACAATAAAACACTTAAGAATATAACAGTTAATGTGCCTTCAGATGCTAAACAAACTGAGATTTCCTATGATGGCAAATATATATCTTATTATCAACAAAATAAATTAAACATAATTAACACTTATGATGGAACAAAACATTCTGTAAGTGCAGAAAATGGCTTTACACAGGTATACAGTAGATGGTTTCCTGATATGAATTCAATGGTTATATGTGAAAAGGACTTAAATCAGGGTAGAAATATAAATATTTATAGATATAATGCAGATAATGATAGTAAATTTACTCCAACAAATTATAAAGGAAAGGATATTAAGCTGAAATTAAATAACAGCAGCGACAAAATTTCAGATATAGCAATTTCATCTGCCATGAACATATGGTATATAAGAGTGGCTAAAGCTAATGGAAGAGCAGATATATTTAATATTGATGTAAATGGAAATGTGGTACCATTATTAAATTCAAAAATGATTGGTAAAATCGGAGTATTTAATCGTATGACCAATTTGATTTATGAAAGCAGAATAGATAATAATGTATATGTAAAAAATAATAGCTGGGATTCCCTAAGTAAAGATGTTTATTTACTTAAAGTAGACGATTCTGATAATTTATATATAGGTAAAATTAAGAATAATAAAATTGTTAAAATTCAATTTGGGTCTATAAAGAAAAATATAAATCAATGGCAGTCCATAGATTTTAATGATCCTGTAGCTATAAATCATATTATTATAACAAACAGCGGAAAAGTATATATGGCTGACAGCACAAATGGCGTCATTACAGATGAATTATCCAGTAAAACTACAAAATATAAAGGAATCATAATTGGTATTATTGATAAAACTTTATATGCTGTAAATAATGGTGTACTCATAAAGGAAAACTTAAATTAATTTCTAGAAGGAAGAATTGCTTCGCTTCCTATTGCTGCCGAATATATTATAAAGTTATTGTTTCCATAATTATCATCTGCATATATAAAAAGAATGTAAATAGATTTGATTTTACACAAATCTATTTACGTTCCCTGTTTGTAATTTATTTGTAAATAACAAGTTCTTCTAGTGGACGTCTCATTCTTCTGTAAGGGCTTTCCTTTTCATATCCAATAGGTGTAAAAGCTATAGGATGAAGTGAACTATCAAGTTCTAATATATTCTTAGCTGCTTCCACGTCAAATGCCCCCACCCAGCAGGTTCCAAGCCCAAGGGCTGTGGCAGCATAAACAATATGATCCATAACTATAGCAGCATCTACATCGCTGTAATTTTTATTGTCACGACGAACCCAGCACTTTTCTGGAATTGAGCAGATACAAATCACATAAGGTGCTTCTACGAACCAATTGCTGTTATATATTTTTTTCAGTTCTTCTTTTTTACCCTCAGTACTGATTACAATTATTTTAAATCCCTGACGATTAGCTGCAGTTGGAGCTAGTCTTGCTGTTTCTAGTATTTTATCCAGCTTTTCACGTTCAACGGTGGTTGATTTATAAGCTCTTACACTATGACGTTTTTGTACCAATTCAAAATAATCCATATCATACCCTCCATTAATTATTATTATTAATTGTATATTTTAACACTAACACATTTATCTAAATTATCAAGTGCTGTTTTTTGTCGAATGCTACCAGGCAGCACCCGAAATAAGTCGATAAAATGGGGACGGTTAAGTGAATAAAGCTAATTTCATAGAGTTTAATTGCGGCATTTTAATAACAAATATAAGTTATATTTATGTGAGGTGCTTCTAGATTAAATAGATATTAAAATATTAAATCATTAAATTAATATTATTAACTTATATATTAATAGTATTAATATTAATATAAATATAATATAAATATTTTTAATTTTAATATTGATTTATTTTAATAAGGGTAGTATATTATATACATAAGCATTGTAAGATTATTCATAAATTGGATTATATGATTTATTTAAGGGAGATGAAATTTTGTCCTATAAAATTATTAACAAGTGTCCAGTCTGCGGCTCTAAACTGTACATAACAAGATTAAAATGCAGTAAATGTAACACAGTAATTGAAAATGAGTTTGAAATGACATCAAAATTTGATTATTTAACAGCAGATCAATTATCCTTTGTGGAAACTTTTCTTAAAAACAGAGGGAATATAAAAGACGTTGAAAAAGAGCTTGGAATATCATATCCAACGGTTAGAGCTAAGCTGGATGAAGTTTTAAATGCATTGGGATATAATGTAACTTCACAGACTGCCGTGAATAAAAAGAAGATTGTAGATATGCTTGAAAATGGTGAAATAACACCTGATCAGGCCATTAAAATGTTAAATGAATAAATAAATGGGGGTTATTAATATGAATGAAGAAGTATCAAAAATTTTAAAAATGGTTGAAGATGGCAAGATAACTGCTGATAAAGCACAACAGCTTATAGAGGCCCTTAGTGAAAAACCTAAGGATGTTCAAGTTGCAAATTATGATGACATTATGAATAAAATGTTGAAAATAAGGGTGAGTTCACATGATGGGGACAAAGTAAATGTAACCCTTCCAATAAAGTTAATTAAAACTATGCTTAAAACATTTGGTAAAATTCCAATGTATAGTGACAATAAATACATGGAGAATGTTGATATTACAGTTATAGCCGATGCAATTGACAATGGACTCACAGGAAAAATTGTGGATGTAAATTCTTCTGATGGCGATATTGTTGAGATTTCAATTGAATAGGATGTGAATTTATGAAGGTTTCAGTTAAAACTGAAGGAAAAAGATTTTTCATTCCAGTACCTTTTGGAATTATTAAGCTTGGTATATTAATGGCTAAATCCCCTCTTGTTTTAAAACATACACCGGAAAAATACAGGGGATATATTAACTGTATAGATACAAATGAACTCAGTAAATGTATTGGTATTCTTAAGCAATATAAAGGCTTGAGAGTTGTAGACATAAGAGATAAAGATGGCACAGAGGTAGTAATAACAATATAGAAAGGGAATATTATGAGAGGTAAAAGAAATTTATCATTATATTTAACTGGAAGGTTAATTTCTCTAGTTGGGACAGGAATTCAACAAATAGCGCTGCCGCTTTATATTCTGGATTTAACACATTCTGGTGTTATGATGGGAGTATTTTCAATGCTTTGCCTGCTGCCAAATCTGATAACTTCGCCTTTTGCAGGTATTCTTGGGGATAGGAAAAACAGAAGAAATTTAATGGTAATAGCGGATTTTGGAAGAGGTATTTTAATCTGCATTTTAGGATTCCTGTCTATGTCAGGGACTATTAATATTTATATATTATTTATAAGTCAGATATTAATTTCCATTATGGACAGTATTTTTGGAGGAGCTTCGGTGGCCATGCTTCCTGAATTATTATCTGAAGATGAGCTTATGAAAGCTATGTCTATAAGGGGTGCTCTGGATGCAGTCTCAATGATTATTGGACCGGCACTGGGCGGTATAATTTATGGATTCTTTGGAATTAAAACAGTTTTCTATTTAAATGGAGTTTCATTTATTTTATCGGGAATATGCTCATTGGCAATAGTATACAAAGCTAAAGTATATGACAAGGGAAAAATAACATTAAGATCATTTTTTACGGAAAATAAAGAAGTATTGTTATTGATAAAAAACAGCAGGGGGCTCATGCAGTTATTTGCATTTGCAATGATAACAAATCTTCTTATGGAACCTTTGTTTGATATAGTAATGCCTTATGTTATGAAAAAGGGAATAGGCTTTAGCTCACAGCAGTATGGTTACATAATAACAGCTTTTATGGTGGGGATTCTTATTGGTAACCTAGCCTTGGGCCTTTTCGCGGGTAAATTTAAAACCAAATTTTTAATGAACAGTGGATTTATTTTAGAAATGATAATGTCTTTTGCACTTACAATTGTAGTATTCCCTAAAGTGGTAAATATTCTAGGAGGTAACAGCTGGAATCTATTTATAATTCTTTCACTTATATGTCTATTCATGGGAATCTTTAATGCAGCAGTTAATACTCCACTTAATACAAATCTTCAGAAAATGGTATCTAATGATATGAGATCAAGATTTTTCTCATTGCTTGGAGTTTTTTCACAGGGTGCAGTCCCTCTCGGAGCAATTATATATGGTATCCTTTTAGATAAATTTCATTACTTTAATATAATGTTTGTAATAACAATATTGACATCAGCTATAACCATATACTTTATTATAAAGGCAGTTCCAGAGGTTTATGATCCAAAACCAATTGGAAATAATGCAAAAATAGAAGAAAAGAGTTTGACGGGGACGGTTAACAACCTAAACAACTTAAAAGGGATGGTTAACAACTGACTAACTTCTAACTTTCAACTTCCAATTTTTAACTAAGGAATGGTGGTTAACAATTTACCAATGTTTTCAAATAAGTTGAATAACATCCTTTGTTGGAGTCAATACTATTAGCTATATAATTTCATTTAGTAAATCACTATTTAAGTGAGCAAAAATACTGATGCTTCTACAGTTTTTTGAGAAGCTGCATAGCTGATTTACTTTGAAATCTATTTGGTTGAGTTTAACAAAGAATGGGGTGTTTTCATTGCCAAGAACTGAAAGAATAAAGATGGATAATGCAATATACCATGTTATGGTGAGAAGTATAACTGAAGTTCCGTTGTTCAAAAAAGATGATGATAAAGACAAATACTTGAAACAGATGAAGGATTACCAAACAATATTTGGATTCAAGGTATATGCTTATTGTATCATGACTAACCATGCACATTTCATAATTGATTCCAATGGAGCAGACATATCAAAAATAATGCATGGACTGAATTTTAAATATGCAGTTACTTATAATAGGATTCATGATAGGCATGGACATGTGTTTCAAGATAGATTTAAGAGCAAAATAGTTGATACTGATAGATATTTAGTTACTTTATCAGCTTATATTCACAATAATCCTTTAAAAATAAAGGGTTATGAAAACTGTCCTGAAAAGTATAAATATTCAAGTTTAAAAGTGTATTTGGGTCTTAAAAAAGATGAAACAGGTCTTTTGGATGAGGCTTATATAATGCAAATGATGGGTGAAAATGTTAACAATGCAAGAGATAGATATTTAAAATTTGTATATATGTGTGATAAAGAAAAGCTAAAGAAGGAAATGGAATTTGAAGATGAAAAGACTGAGTATAGAAGTCAGAGAAAGGTACTGGTTAGAAATTTCAGCCCAGAGAAGATAATAGCCTTTATTTGTGAAGAAACAGGCATAGAAAAGCTAATGATGTATATGAAGAACAGCAGAAATAATAAGGAAGCAAGAGCATTAGCAGTGCTTTTAATGAGAAGCCTCTGTAATTTTAAAATTAAGCATATCTGCCAGATCCTTGGTAATATTACGGAATCCAGGGTTTCAAAGCTATGCTCCATAGGAGTTGAACTTATATCCACGGAGGATAGGTACAAGGATATTGTAAATAAATTTATTCTTCAGCAGGTGTGTTGAAAAAACATTTAAGTTAATAAGAAATTATACAGCCTTTTATGGCCATTTTTTTATACTTTATAAAAGGCTTTATTTGTTTGCATTTTATTATTTTGTACAAGCTTCAAGCTGTTCGAATTCTTTATAAATGAGAATCAATAATGAAGTAATTACATAGCAGAATAATAGTATGTTTAAATATTAATATATAGGAAAATCAAATTAGGCGTAGGCAATGCTATAAACTTAACAGATAAAAAATGTTAACCGTCCCACCGTTACACTGTTACATTTCTCCCGCAATAATTCAGGGAACTAAATGAGATTAAAAAAATCTCCAGGTAAATGTAAAATTGCCTGAAGGTTTTTTAATAAATTATAATTTTATTCCAAGTACATTTTTTACAAATAATCCAATAATGAAGGATAAAAACGCAACCCCCAAGCTTACTCCTGCCATTTGTATAAATCGCTGTTTGAAGTTAACTTCTTTAGCAACAGCTATATAATAATTAAAAACTGAAATTACAATCACAGCAATAACAAGACTTATTATAAGTGCTTGTACATACATATCTTTAGGTAAAATGATAAAAGGGAGTACTAATAAGATAACTGTTAATAGATATGAGACTCCTGTATAAACACTTGATTTCAAAGCATCTTTCGTATTCTCTGCTTTTTCAGCTATATACTCGCTAGCTGCCATAGAAAGAGTAGCTGACATCCCTGTGATTATTCCAGCCAGGGCAATTGTTTTGGTATTTGCCATAGACAGAGTAAATCCTGCAAGACTTCCTGTTATCTCCACAAGGGCATCGTTTAATCCAAGAACAATAGATCCTACATATTTAAGACGATCTTCGTCCAGCATACCAAGAAGTAAAGATTCATGGCTTTCTTCTTCTTTAGCCATTTTAGCAAATTCGGGTAGTTTGTATGATAATTCATCGTATTTGTATAACTTATATGCTTGATTTTCTCTTCCTTCCATTTGTTTTACTGCAAAAGTAAATCCAAGCGTTTTAGCTATAAATGAATAAAACCAAACTACATTTTTATTAACCTTAACATCTGTATTAGTATATGTTTTTATAAATTTATAGTGCTGATTTTCATCAGCTGCTATTTTAAGCAATATGTTTTTATTATTTTCGTCCTTTGTAATTTTAGCTACATTCCTATATATCTGACCCTCAGTTATTTCTCTTAACTGAATTTTAAGCAATATTTCTTTTAAATTTTCACTTATTTCCATTTTATTTACCACCTTTCCATATGATTTACTTTACATCTATTTAAATGGTTTTTACTAATTTTATGAAAGGATTTATCATATTATTATAGTACTACCACATTAAACTTACAATGAAAATAATTGATATTAAGTTTTATGAAATAATTAATATTGGGTTCATGACCTCAATTAGAAAACTAAATAAAAATTATGAGACTAATTATTGCTTAAAAAGCTTAACCGTCCCCAAGAGATACCAGGGAATATTGCTAAGGAAGCTTAACCGTCCCTTAGAAATATTGCCAAAAAAGCTTAACCGTCCCCCAAAAATAGTGCTAAAATTAAAATAAGCGACTATATAGAAAGGATTTATTATGTGAAATGATAGAAGAAAAAAACAAAATGGTAAGGTTTTCTCCTCCTAAGGAAAAGGAAAGGCTGTTATCTTATATTATAAAATATCGTAAACAGTTTTTAATAACAGCTGTGTCAGGAATATTTTTTAATTCAGCTATAGTTTTGGGCCCTATTTTTCAGGGTAAACTGCTGGATGCTGCAGTAAATTCACCAAGTATAACCAATATACTAAATGCGGGAATTTCATTTATACTTGTTACCTTGTCTTTTCAAATAGCAAGATTTTTTAAAAGATATTATGTAAGGGATATGGCTAACAGAATCAGCGGGGATATGCGTATTTCTGTTATGGAATCTATACTTCATACTGATTTAAATGCTATAGAGAAGAAAAAGGTAGGAGATATGATGTCAACTACTATAGGGGATGTAGACATAGTGGTTGAAGCAGTGAGAAAAACTATAACTGAACTGTGGGATACAGGTGTGCTTATGATTGCATATTTTGCAGCACTTATGTTTTATGATGTTAAAATCACATTAATAGTATGTATCCCAATCCCATTTGTTATAATGCTGACTCAATTCATGAGAAAAGTGGTTCAGGCTAAATCAAAGGCTGCCAGAGCAGCTAACTCAAAGACTACTACCCAAATCAGAAAAATGATATCACAAATTAATATACTCCGCTTATATGGAAGAGAGGATACAGAGCTTAAGAGATTTAAGGAAAGACTCACTGTTCAGGCTAAAAAGACTGCCATAGTTAATGTACTGCAAAATGGACTAGCTCCCATATATTCATCCATATCAAGCTTAGGTATTATTTTAGTTATTTATTTAGGAGGTAATAAAGTTATTGGAGGAAGCTGGACAATTGGTATATTTACAGCATATATAACCATGTTTACTGCACTTGCTGTGAGAACCACAACAGCTGCTAAGGTTTTTAATCTTCAGCAGGGAGCCAAAGCTTCATGGGATAGGGTTAAATCATTATTAAACAATGACAGTTTCAGGGAACATCAGCATTCTGAAGGTATGAATCCAATTGAAATAAGTGTCAATAACCTTTCCTTTAAATATGGTGATGACCAAAACTATGCTATTAAAAATGTTTCATTTAAAGTGCCTGCTGGTATGATCGTTGGAGTAACTGGGTCTGTGGGATCTGGAAAAAGTGCATTAGGTCTGGCGTTAACAGGCTTATATGATTATGAAGGAGAAATTTGCTTTAACGGACAGGATTTAAAAAACATAGATTATAATAAAAAGATTGATGATATAACATATATGGGGCACGATTCCTTCCTATTCTCTGATTCCATAAAGAATAATATCACCTGGGGAAATACTGATGAAGCAAAGCTAGACAAGGTGCTGGATATAGCATGTTTAAAGCAGGACATGCTGAATTTTCAGGATGGCTTGGAAACACAGCTTGGTGAAAAGGGAACCAGAGTTTCAGGAGGACAAAGGCAGAGAATATCTATGGCAAGGGCTCTATATAAAGATTCTAGTATTGTAATACTTGATGATCCTTTTTCAGCTGTAGACATAAATACTGAGGCCAAAATCATAAAGGAGCTTCGACAAAATTTACAGGGAAGGACAATCTTTATATTTTCTCACAGACTTCAGATATTTAAATATACTGACATGATTTTAGTTTTTGATAAAGGCAGAATTGCTGAGAAAGGCACTCATAATGAATTAATTAATGAAGAGGGAATATATAGTAAAATTTTAGACTCACAAAGTTTTTTAGGCGGTGAATTATATGAAGCATAATGGCATTGCAGTTTCTGCTTTAAAATCAACAATAAAAAATAAATTAGTACAAAGTATATTTTTAATAGCTGCTATTTTAGGTGGTATAGCTATGCAGCTGGTGCCGCCTCAAATATTAAAAAGCATCATTGATAATAATATTTCAAAGGGAATTTACAGTGGTGTAATGAAGCTTTCAATATATTATCTGCTTGCTGTTATACTTAGCGGAGCCTTTGACTTTTTAAGAGAGCTTATGATGGCAATTATAGGTCAGGATATTCTTGCTAATATCAGGTATAATATGGGCAAAAAATTAAAAAAGCTGCCCATTTCATACTATTCCAATAATGCAGTTGGTGAAATAATAAGCAGATTTACATCAGATGTGGATGCTGTAGGAACTCTTTTTTCTGAAGGATTGGTAGGAATGCTGGCGGATGGACTGAAAGCTTTGGGAATCATTGTTTCAGTTTATTTCATAAGCCCTTTATTAGCCTTATATTTGTTAATATTTATTCCAGTAATATATTTTATAACCAGATTTTTTAAATCCGCAACTTTTAATGCACAAATGGCTGCCAGAAGGGCTGTATCCCATATTAACGGTTCAATTCAGGAACTATTTAACGGCATCAGAACAATAAAAGTATTTTCAAAGGAACAGCTTTTTTTAAATAATTTTCAGCAGCCATTAAATGAAAACATATCCGCAGTTCATAAAACAAGTACATTAGATTCCTTTTTCCCATGCATAATGCAGATTCTTAGAGCTGTAATTATAACGATTACTGTTCTTATAGCAGCTCCAAAGGGTTTGGGTGCTCTTGGAATAACAATAGGGTCTGTTGCAGCAGTTGTAGACTTAATTTCCAGAATGTTTGACCCCATTCAATCAATAGCTGAAGAATTTCAGACAATTCAGGAAGCTGTTGCAGGTGTGAAAAGGATAAATGATTTTGACAATGAAAAAGAGGAAATAAGACAAACTGAAAAAAGTGACAAATACTTTACTGAATTATCATTAGATAAAAGTAATTTTAATAACACTAATATATCTATTAATAATATGAGCTTTTCTTATGATAATAAAAAAAATATTGTTCAGGATATTAATTTTAATGTAACGCCCGGAACGAAAGTAGCACTTGTTGGAAGAACAGGTGCAGGGAAAAGTACAATTTTAAATCTTGTGGCAGGGCTCTATAAGCCAAGCAGAGGCAGTATAAAAATACAAGGAATGGATTCTTTTAAAATTCCTGAAAATTTAAGAAGAAAAATATTAGGCATAGTACCTCAAAGTTTTCCTATTTATGATGGAAGCATTAGGGATGCTGTAACTTTATATGACGAAACTATCACAGATAAACAGGTAATAAAGGCATGTAAAACTGTATATCTGCATGATGATATTATGAAATTAAAAAATGGATATAACACTTTAATAGGTGAAGGTGAAAGCAGTCTTTCACATGGCCAGTATCAGCTGTTAGCTTTAGCCTGTGCTATTGTGTGCAACCCTCCTATATTGCTTCTGGACGAGGTTACTTCAGGGCTCGATTCATTAACTGAACAGAAAATATTCAAAGCTTTAAATGCAATATCTAAAGAAAGAACTATACTTACCATAAGCCACAGAGTGTCAGGAATTATAGATGCTGATAAGGTTATCATTTTAGATAACGGAAGAATAGTGGAAACAGGAACACCTGCTGATTTAGCAGGAAAAAATGGGTGGTATGCTAAATACAATCAAATTGAAAAGCTGGGCTGGAAGCTTTAAATTAAGGGACGGTTAAGTTTAAAACGTTATATTTCAATAGACATTATTATTTATTACAATATGTGGTAAAATGATTGTATAGTAGTAATATATTCAATAAAAGTTTTTGGGGAGGCTTTTATGAGAAAATTTATTATTTTATGCATTGGTTTAATTTTTACATTTAACATAATGGGATGTGGAGCCAGTAAAAGTGCCAATGCGGCTGGTGAGGATAAATTAAAGCTTCAACTCGAGAGCCAGCATTTTAGGTTCTATTCATTTAATAAAGATGTAAAATGCTTAAATGATTTGAATAAAAATCTTCAAGAAAATTATAAAAGGATTTCAAAGGATTTAAATGTATCATTAAAAGATAAAGTTGATATTGAAGTTTACCCAGATATTCAGTCATTTCATAATGCAATAGGGGCACCTATGGCACCTGAGTGGAATGTTGGAACGGAATGGGAAGGCAAAATTAAAATGGTTTCACCTTTAAACCCGGGGAAATATCACACCTATGACACATTGATGATGGTAGTGGTGCATGAATTTACCCATGTTATGGTTTCTCAAATTAATTCAAATTTAAAAGATATACCTATATGGCTTAATGAAGGTACCGCAGCTTTTGAAGCAAAACAGATGAATAATAATATAAAACAAGATTTAAAGAAAAAAATACAAAACAATGAGGTGCCGCCGTTATTTTCAATGAATAGCCAAAATTTATCTGACGGGGGATATGCATTTTCTTATACTGCTGTAGAATATGTGGTTAAAAATTATGGATATAACTCCTTAATTAAATTAATCAAATCACCTTCAAATTTACAGGAAATATTAGGATGCAGCAGCGAAGAATTTGAAAAGAGGTGGATGGACTTCTTAGTTAAAAATTACAATTAAAAATAATATTTATTTTGATTTTTTAATTGTTCTTCATGGGAAAGGAACGGTTTATGGTAACCGCCCCTGAAAATGCTAAAGTTAAGCCCTTGATTCTGGAGTAAATGTTGCACAGTCTGTTTCCTGCGAAGTATTAGCATTCCTATGTTCAACTTCAATCATTGATGCTGAGCAGTGATCTCCTGACATATAATAGTGACAGGTATTGACAACACATTTAATTCCCTGGTTAGGCTGATTCAATTTTTCTGCTTTCATTTATATACCCTCCTAAAAATAAAATACTATCTACAAAAGTATTATTGGCAAAACTAACTTTTTTATTCTGGAAATGAAGGCTGGGAATAAATAATATTTTATTTATGATAGATAATTAAATTAATATTTTGGAGGTGAGATTATGTCAGAGGACAAAGAGAAAAAGGTTCTAGAAAAAACAAGACGAAATTACTCGGAAATTCATACTATATCTGGAA
Source organism: Clostridium sp. JN-9 (assembly GCF_004103695.1). Lineage (NCBI taxonomy): Bacteria > Bacillati > Bacillota > Clostridia > Eubacteriales > Clostridiaceae > Clostridium > Clostridium sp. JN-9. Next base: position 1,054,544 of record NZ_CP035280.1, read on the forward strand.
ACTTGTTTAAGGTTGATAGACATGAGGGAAAGAAAATCGCGGATGAAAGAAATGTGAAAAATCCACTTGTAGCAGTGTTGATTGTATTAGCGGCCATTGGAGCCACCTGGCTGGTAGCATTTTTAATTTTATCTTTGAGCAAAATGTTAAGCCATTAAATTGTTAATAATATTGAAACTTAATTGTCACTTAGTTGTAACAATAGCATAGTAGAATAAATATTAGTGACAAAAATTACAACCCTAAGGGTGGAAATGGAGAAAAATCATAATGGCACAAAAGGATAAAAAAACATCTAAGGAATCAAAAAGATTTTCAATATCAATTGTTATGTATGTAGCTGCTGTAATAGTTGCTATTCTTGGTATTACTGCATTAGTAAACAATATCATATTATTTAAAGGCACTGTGGCTCAATATGTAGCACAGGGATATGAGGCCTCAACGGTCAACAAACTATTAATACCATCGCAACTGCTTCCTGGAATATTTGAACCAATTGCAGTATATTGGGGTATTGCACTAGTTTTGGTGGGCGCAGGAATCATTAATAAAAAAGTTTCAAAATGTTTGGTATTATTAGGTAAAGAAGAAGTTTGCAATAATTCTGCTGAAGAAAATATAATTGAGAAAAATGCCCATGAAGAAAACAATACAGAAATAAAAGAAACACCTCAGGATGCTGGAACAGTGGATAAAACTGCGGAAACTCAATCATAAATAATATAATTATTTAGCAATTTTACTATTTTTATTAAGAACTTATCTTCAATAGATATGTTCTTTTTTATTTAAAATATTTTATGCTATACTTTTCATTTAACCACTAGCTTATGTAAAATAAAGGGTATTGTTTCAATTACCTATTGACAATACTTTTATAATTTTATATTATTTTATCAAGAACACAAAATTAATAAATACGTTACTAGGAAGAGGAAAAGTAAATATTATAATCTTTTTAAAGAGAAGAAGTCATTGGTGGGAGACTTTTAAAAGAATAATTTTGAACCAGCCTCTGAGTTCTGCACTGAAGTAATAGTAGGCTGCAGCGGGAGTTTTCCGTTAAAACAATAAGTGAGTATATGAAAGTATACTAACGAGGGTGGTACCACCGATAACTCGGTCCCTATTGGGATCAGGTTTTTTTTATTTTTTGTAAAAAAGTTTTAAATTAAGGTAAACAACTCAAACTATAAATATAATGTTTATCTACATTGGAGGAGTAAATATGGGAAAACAGAAAAAATTTGTGGAAGAAATAACAGCAATGGATGAAGATTTTGCTAAGTGGTATACTGATATCGTAAAAAAGGCTGAACTTGTTGATTATTCATGTGTCAAAGGGTGTATGATTATACGACCTTATGGATATGCAATTTGGGAAAATGCTCAAAAGTACTTGGATGGAAAGTTTAAGGAAATGGGCCATGAAAATGTATATATGCCTATGTTCATACCTGAAAGTCTGCTTCAGAAGGAAAAAGATCATGTTGAAGGCTTTGCTCCAGAAGTTGCATGGGTAACTTATGGCGGCGGACAGGAACTTACAGAAAGATTATGTGTTCGTCCTACATCAGAAACTTTATTCTGCGATCATTATGCAAAAATAATTCATTCTTATAATGATTTGCCAAAGAAGTATAACCAGTGGTGTTCTGTAGTAAGATGGGAAAAAACAACAAGACCATTTTTGAGAACAACCGAATTTTTATGGCAGGAAGGCCACACAGCCCATGCAACAGCTGAAGAATCCGAAAAAGAAACTATAGACATGCTAAATGTTTATGCTGATTTTTTTGAAAATATTTTAGCTATACCAGTTATTAAAGGACAAAAAACAGAAAAGGAAAAGTTTGCAGGAGCAGCTGCAACTTATACAATTGAAAGCTTGATGCATGATGGAAAAGCACTGCAAAGCGGTACATCTCATAACTTTGGAGATAATTTCTCAAAGGCTTTTAATATTCAATACACTGATAAAAATGGTAAGCTTCAATATGTATATCAAACCTCATGGGGGATGACAACCAGAATTATAGGTGCCATCATAATGGTTCATGGTGACGACAGCGGACTTAAGCTTCCACCTAAAATTGCTCCTACACAGGTTATGATAGTGCCTATTGCTCAGCATAAAGAGGGAGTTATTGAAAAGGCTCAAGAGCTTAAAGAAAGAATTTCAAAGGTAGCCAGGGTTGGCATTGATGTCAGCGATAAAATGCCTGGATGGAAATTCAATGAATATGAAATGAAGGGTATTCCAATTCGTGTGGAAGTTGGACCAAAGGATATAGAAAAAAATCAGGCAGTACTTGTTAGACGTGATACAAGAGAAAAGATATTTGTCTCTTTTGATGAAATTGAAGCCAAAATTACTGAGCTATTAGATGATATTCAAAATTCTATGTATGAAAAAGCAAAACAGCACAGAGATAAAAATACTTACTCGGCAGTAACCTTAGACGAGTTTAAGAAAATTGCAGAAACCAAACCAGGATTCATAAAAGCTATGTGGTGCGGTGATAAGGCTTGCGAAGATAAGCTTAAAGAGGTTGCAGGAGTAACTTCAAGATGTATTCCATTTGAACAGGAAAAGCTTTCAGACAAGTGTGTATGCTGCGGAAAAGAAGCAAAGCACATGGTTTACTGGGGAAAGGCATACTAAAAGTAGGGGAAAAGTAGGGGACGGTTAACCTCTTAGAATTAAAAATCAGGGACGGTTAACAACTAACTAACTTTCAACTTTCAACTTTCAACTTTTAACTGAAGAATGGCGGTTAACAACTGACTAATTTTTAACTTCCAACTTTTAACTAAGGAATGGTGGTTAACAATTTACCAATGTTTTCAAGTAAGTTGAATAACATCCTTTGTTGAAGTCAATACTATTAGCTATATAATTTCATTTAGTAAATCACTATTTAAGTGAGCAAAAATACTGATGCTTCTACAATTTTTTGAGAAGCTTAAATAACTGATTTACTTTGAAATCTATTTGGTTGAGTTTAACAAAGAATGGGGTGCTTTCATTGCCAAGAACTGAAAGAATAAAAATGGAAAATGCAATATATCATGTTATGGTGAGAAGTATAACCGAGGTTCCTTTGTTTAAAAAAGATGATGACAAAGACAAATACTTGAAACAGATGAAGGATTATCAAACAATATTTGGATTCAAGGTATATGCTTATTGTATCATGACTAACCATGCACATTTTATAATCGATTCCAATGGGGCAGACATATCAAAAATAATGCATGGATTGAATTTTAAATATGCAGTTACTTATAATAGGATTCATGATAGGCATGGACATGTGTTTCAAGATAGATTTAAGAGCAAAATAGTTGATACTGATAGATATCTAATTACTTTATCAGCTTATATTCACAATAATCCTTTAAAAATAAAGGGTTATGAAAACTGTCCTGAAAAGTATAAATATTCAAGCTTAAAAGTGTATTTGGGTCTTAAAAAGGATGAAACAGGTCTTTTAGATGAAGCATATATAATGCAAATGCTAGGTGAAAATGCAAATAATGCAAGAGATAGGTATTTAAAGTTTGTATATATGTGTGACAAAGAAAAGCTAAAAAGGGAAATGGAATTTGAAGATGAAAAGACTGAGTATAGAAGTCAGAGAAAGGTACTGGTTAGAAATTTCAGCCCGGAGAAGATAATAGCCTTCATTTGTGAAGAAACAGGAACGGAAAAGCTAATGATGTATATGAAGAACAGCAGAAATAATAAGGAAGCAAGAGCATTAGCAGTGCTTTTAATGAGAAGCCTCTGTAATTTTAAAATTAAGCATATCTGCCAGATCCTTGGTAATATTACGGAATCTAGAGTTTCGAAGCTTTGTTCCGTAGGAGTTGAACTTATATCTACGGAGGATAGGTACAAGGATATTGTAAATAAATTTATTCTTCAGCAGGTTTCTTGAAAAACTGTTAATTAATTTTATAAAAAGTAATACATACCTTTATGATCATTTATTTTTTATACCAAATAAAAGATCTTATTTGTTTGCAATTTATTATATTGTACAAGCCCAAGAAGCATTATAAAATATCATTATTCAAAAATATGGAAGCTAATAGTTAAAAATAAAATCTGCAAAACAAGTGCTAATTACACTTGTCTTGCAGATTTTTAACTGAAAGTATTTAATTTTAAATTGTTAACCGTCCCTACTCATTTAATTCTAATCTGTTAACCGTCCCAACTCAACAGCCAACCTGGCGGCTACCTTTACGTTACTGTACACAAGCTGTATATTGGAATCCAGGCTGGCTCCACCTGTTATATCTTTTACCTTTGCCAGAAGGAATGGGGTAGTTGCTTTGCCTTTAATTCCTTGCTTATCTGCTTCCTTAAGTGCCTGGTCTATGGCTTTATTTATTGTGTCATAGTCCATTTGATATTGCTCTGGAATAGGATTTGCAACAATCATCCCGCCGTTTAATCCTAAATCCCATTTCGCTTTAAGTGCTAATGCTAATTCTTTTTCACTATCTACACGGTAATCAACCTTAAATCCGCTTTTTCTTGTATAGAAAGCCGGAAGCTCTTCAGTGCCAAATCCAACCACTGGAACGCCCTGAGTCTCAAGATATTCTAAAGTTAATCCAAGATCAAGTATTGACTTTGCTCCGGCACATACTACAGCTACATTTGTATGTGCAAGCTCCTGAAGATCTGCAGAAATATCAAAAGTCTGCTGAGCTCCTCTGTGTACTCCGCCGATTCCGCCTGTCCCAAATACTTTTATACCTGCCAAATTGGCAATTATCATAGTTGATGCTACAGTTGTAGCTCCATCTAATTTTTTTGAAATAATAAATGGAATATCTCTTCTGCTGGTTTTAACAACAGCTGTTCCTTTTTTACCTAAATACTCTATTTCATCTTTAGTAAGACCAACCTTCAATTTACCATTTAGAATGGCTATGGTAGCTGGAACTGCACCGTTATCTTTAACTATTTTTTCAACATTTAATGCGGTTTCCACATTTTGAGGATATGGCATTCCATGAGATATAATTGTGGATTCAAGGGCAACTATTGCTTTTCCCTCATTTAAAGCTTTTTTAACTTCTGGGTTAATGTCTAAGTATTTCTCTAGCATAATTTTAACTCCTTCATTTTATTATTTACATTTTCAATACTCATATTAGGATTAATAGTATTTTCATGTGACAATGCAAGAATGGATGCTGCTATGGCAAATCTTCCTGCATATTCTGTAGAAAACTTTTTTAGGTAGCTGTAAACCAGAGCTGCTACAAAAGCGTCCCCTGCACCAGTTGCGTTTACTACCTTTATCTTAGGAGATTTGATTTTTCCATATTCACTGCCGTTGTCATAGAAAATTCCATCTTCACCTAATGTAATAAACACATTTTTAACACCTTTATTCAGTAAATATTCTGCAGCCTTCTTTAAATCTTCATCCTTATTAATTTTTATTCCTGTTAATATTTCCACTTCCAGCTTATTTGGCTTAATAGTATGAAAATATCCTATGAAATCCTTGACTTTTTGACATTTTGTGGTAGACACAGTATCAAGAAAAAAATCCACATCTTTAAAGTTTGTTAAAATATATTCAATAACATCTCTGGGAATATTGGTATCAATGACACAAACTGCAGAATTTTCAATAACCTGTTTTTTTGAAGCAATAAATCTGGGAGTAATTTTATCGAAAATATCCATATGTGCTATGGCTGCCTCCATGTCTCCGGTTTCATTAAGAATAGATAAATAAGTAGAAGTGCTTTGCCCATCCATTATTAAGGATTCTTCCATGTTAAGGCCCATATCCCTGGCTTCATCTAATATTTTATTGCCATAGATATCATTACCCACAGCACTAATAAGCCTTGTATTTATACCAAGTCTCACAAGATTTTCACCAACATTTCTTCCTACACCGCCTAAGGATATCTTTACTTTCCCTGGGTTAGAATCATGAAGGATAAGTTTATTATTGGGGAATCCCTGAATATCTATGTTTGTTCCTCCAACAATACTTACATATTCATCTTCACTTGCAACTATATAACCTTTTCCAAGTATACAGCCCTTTTTAAGTAAATTAGTTATATGAACTGCCACAGAAGAACGAGTAATATTTAATTCAGCAGCCAGCTCCTTTTGCGATATCATAGGCTTTTCTTTTATTAACTGTAAGATTTCTTTTTCTCTTTTTGTCATGGTGTACTCCTTAATATTTGCTTACGTAGTAATCATTTGTTTACAATAATATATTATCACTGCTTAAAAATATGTCAATAGTGTTTATAAAACTTATATGAAGCTTGATGAAACTTTTAAAATTTATTTATATGAATTCTGGAAAAATCTAAATTATTCTCACTATAGGGATCTTTTGTTTCACCTTTATAGCCTATGGAAATTATACTTTCTATTCTGTAATTTTCTTTTATATTAAGAAGTTCCCTTACATAGTCCTCTGCTGTTTTATCATCATTATGCTTCCTGTTTCTAATTTGAATCCAGCATGAGCCAATCCCCAAGTCCTCAGCTTCTAACTGCACAATAATAGAAGCTATAGAAGCATCTTCAATCCAGGTATCGCTAATACTTTCATCACCTATAATTACTATTCCAAGAGCTGAATTCTTTAAAAATAATGCACCAGGTTTACAGTTTGAAATCTTCTCCAGTAATTCCTTATTATCAATAAACATAAACTGCAGATGCTTTAAATTCCTTGAAGATGGCGCTAAAAGCAGTGCTTTCTTTAAAGATTCAATTTTATCCTCTTCTATACTATGCGCCTGATATTTCCTAATACTTCTTCTTTGTTTTAATAAATCTAACATTTTATTTCCTCCAAAATTATAATTTCTAATTCCATTACCATTATAGTACAAAAAAATAAATTGAATGTAATAAATGATATCTGATGGTATAATAAATTTGTAATGCCGGAAACATTAGGCTTTATCTTGAAAACTGGATGAAATTCATATTATTTAATATTATTTAAATGGATTGGAGATTTATTATTATGGATAGAAAACTTAAAATAGGAATAGTTGGACTTGGAAACATTGCACAAAAGGTTTATCTTCCTTTTCTTACTAAAGAGACGGACTGGAATTTAGTGGGGGCATATTCTCCTACAGAAAGCAGAAGAAAACAAATATGCAAAGAATATAGAATTAAAGACTTTTCAAATCTAAGTAATTTAATCAGCAGCTGTGACGCTGTTTTTGTTCACAGTTCAACTGATTCCCATTTTCAAGTAATATCTGAAGCATTAAATATGGAGAAGGATGTTTATGTGGACAAACCTCTGGCTTCAACTGTTGAGCAATCTGAACGATTAGTTGATTTAAGTAAAAGAAAAGGCAGAAAGCTTATGGTAGGCTTTAACAGACGATTTGCACCGATGTATATAGAAGCAAAAAAACAAGTTAACAATGTGGCTTGGATAAGAGTAGAAAAGCATAGAATAAAATCAAGTTCACAAGTAGATTTCAAATTTACTCTGCTGGATGATTACATTCATTTAGTTGATACTGCAAGATGGCTTGGAGAGCCTTCAGGACCCATTGAAGGGCATGTTGAAATTAATGAAAAAAATCAAATGATTTATGCTGAACATAATTATATTTCAGAGAATAAAAATCGAATCTTCCTTGCAATGCACAGAAGTGCGGGAACAAATCTGGAGCAGCTTGAGATTGTAGGTGAAAATGCAATAGTAAGGGTTAAAAACATGGATACTATGGAAATTGAAAGGGAAGGAAAGGTTATAACAAACAGTTCACCTTCCTGGGAGACAATTATTAAAAGAAGAGGATTTGAAGATGCAATAATGCATTTTATAAATTCGGTTATTGGAGACACTGAGCCATCAATCAATGGTGAGGAAGCACTAAAATCGCAGATTCTTGTGAAACAGATCATTGAAAAAACAGGGACGGTTAAGTAAAGATTGGGGACGGTTAACCTGAAAATAAGGAGTCAACTTCTAAGGGATTAATAAAAATGTAAAAAGAACCACTAATTTTTTCAAAAAATGATATAATCAAGTTATGGATTATAATCAATAATAAATTGTGGGAGAATACAAATGTATCAGCAGATAATAAAGATTTATCCTTTTTACAAGGATTCTTGGATAATTGTTAATTCGAAAATTGCAGAAAAACATATTGACAGGTCCTCATTTATATATGGACAAACTGGCATACCAAAGGATATTGCATACTTTTTTCATGCTGACAATTTAAAACCGGGAGAAAAGATAAAAGTTTATCTTTCATTTAAAGGAAAGTTATATGAAGGCGAAATAACCATGGACATAAATGAAAGAATAAAATTGTCATGGTGGAAGGAATTACGAAATGAAATAAATTCCAAACTGGAGTTTTGCTCAAAATATTTCATTGATGATAATTGCGCTACAGATGAAATTCAGGACAGACCTTTCATAAGATTTATAAGAATTAGAGAAGATACATATAAAATTGAATTTATAATCAGGTAACTATGGTTAGAATAAGCATTTATGGGGATTAGAAATCCCCAATGTTTAAAGCTGTTATTTATTTATAACCATTTCGTTTATCAATTGCTTCATCTTTGATTTCTTTTCTCATGGACTCAAGAGAAGATTCTCTTCTTTTATTTTTTTCCTTAAGGTTCTTCTTAGCTTTTTCATCATCTGTTTTAGCAATCATTTCATCAGCAAGTTCACAATTTTGAATGGTTTTATCAATATTATATTGAATTCTATCCACATTATTTCTTCTATCATCTGGTTTTGGTTTATCACTCATAATTTCATCTCCTTTTTAATTTAATGTGAAAACTCCATTTTTATTATGCGTAAAATATTATTAATTATAACCATACTATTAGGAAAAATGGGCATAAATAAAAGCTGTGAAATTAATAAAATCTACAGCTTTTGATAATTAATAATGTTCTTTAAAAATATAAGTTTAAAAAAATTAAAGGTATATTTAATATTTTATAGAATATTAAAGTAAGAATATGCTAAATATATAGATAAAGGAGCAGATACGCAATGGAAAAGGATAAGAGAATAGCTGTGCTTATTGATGCAGATAATGTATCAGAAAAATACATAAAATATATCTTAGATGAAATTTCAAATCTTGGAACTCCAACTTATAAAAGAATCTATGGTGACTGGACAAGACCACAGCTGGCTCCATGGAAAAATGTATTACTTAATTATTCTATTAGTCCGATACAGCAGTACAGCTACACAACTGGGAAAAATTCCACTGATGCGGCTTTAATAATTGATGCAATGGATATACTTTATTCACACAATGTGGATGGCTTTTGTATTGTATCTAGTGATAGTGATTTCACTAAACTGGCAGCACGCCTTAGAGAAGCAGGTATGTATGTTATAGGAATGGGAGAAAAGAAAACACCTACTCCTTTTATATCAGCCTGTGAGAAGTTTAAGTATCTTGAGGTATTAGAGTCAATGGCATCTAAAGATGAAACTGAAAACATTAAGGAAGTACATAAACAGGAAGAGCAGAAAGTCGGCATGACAAGCAAGGATAAATTAATAGAGACAATTAAAACAATTATTACAGAGGTTTCGGATGAAGACGGATGGGCATTTTTAGGAGAAGTAGGGGGAATATTGAACAAGAGATTCCCTGATTTTGACACTAGAAATTATGGATATAATAAACTTACACCTTTTGTGTCATCATTACATTGTTTTGAAATCAGGTCAACAAAAACCAGTAACCCAAGCATTAGCCTGAAATATATAAGAAACAGATAAAAATAATAACATTTAAATTCCAATGCTGTAAAATGGCGTTGGAATTATTTGCGTGTTGAAAAATAGTTTAAATAAAGTATATACTGTTAAAAAGTAAACTATTAAAGATTTTATTGAAAATATAAGTCTATTTTTTCACATATTATCTAAATAATAAGACATATAGCAAACCTGGAAGGAGTTATGTTAATGAGATTTTTTGATACTTCTAGCGATATAGGAATTGATTTAGGAACCTCTAATACTTTATTATATGTGAAAGGAAAAGGTATATTACTAAATGAACCATCTGTTGTAGCAGTAAACAGCAGAACCAGAAAAATTTTAGCTATTGGTTCTGATGCAAAAAGTATGATAGGAAGGACACCTAAAGATGTTACCACAATAAATCCTCTAAAGGGCGGGGTCATTGCCGACTTTGACTTAGCACAGGAAATGATTAAAAAGTTTATAGAAAAGGTTAGCGGCAAAGTTGTTTTCAAAAATTCAAGGATTGCAATTTCCCATCCTTCAGGGGTTACAGATGTTGAAAAGAGAGCAATTGATGCTTCAATAAAACAGGCAGGCACAGGTAAGGTTATGCTTGTAGAGGAACCTGTGGCAGCTGCAATAGGAGCAGGACTTCCTATAAATGAACCAGTTGGCAGCATGATTGTGAATATAGGCGGAGGCACTACTGAGGCTGCAGTTATTTCTCTTCAGGGAATTGTTACAAACAAGACTTTGAGAACAGCAGGAGATGACATTGACAATTCAATTATTGAATATGTAAAAAAGGAATATAACCTTATGATAGGCGAAGTAACAGCTGAAAAAGTAAAAATTGAAATAGGCTCTGTATTTCCCGAAAATGACCAGGATGAAAAAAACATTGAAATAAAAGGAAGAGATTTAATTACAGGACTCCCAAGGGCGGTTATAATTACTGAAGGAGAAATAAGGCAGATCATAAAAGGAGTTGTTACCTTAATAATTAATGCAATTAAAGATACAATTGAACAAACACCTCCTGAATTAGCTGCGGATGTAATGGAAAGAGGCATAATGCTTTCTGGAGGAGGAGCACTTTTGCGGGGGCTGGACAAGCTTATATATGATGAGCTTCATATGAGTGCTTATATAGCAGAAAACCCAATTGAATGTGTTGCCCTTGGTACAGGTAAGTGCTTGGACATGATTGATAAAATTTAAATAGATAAAAACTAATATGGTACATACTATATTAGTTTTTATTCTTTAGTGAATTACTATGGGGCCTTACAAAGGTAAATATACCTCCTAAAGCTATCACTGAATAATAAGTTAGAATTCTCCATATAAAAATTGCAGTTATAATGGTACCGGATTTAAAAAATAAGTTGTAAATTAAATAAAATCCACCCTCTGCACCTCCTTCTGCACCAGGAAGGGGAATGATTGCCATAAAATTAATTAAAAAGATTTGAGCAGCAATTAAAGTAAATATATCAGCGGAATTAAAACCAAAGCTTTTGTAAATACAATAAGGTATACTGAAAAAAGCTGCACATTGAAGAAAAGTGAATATAGATGCATAAGTGCACATTTTTTTATGCTCAGCTATTAAATGAGCATTTTTGTGAAAATTATTAAGCTCAATTTCAATTTTTTCATATGACACTTTAGCATTTTTTATAATTTTGATTTTATTAAGCATCTTAAAAATAAACATTAAAATATTTTCAGTTATTTTCTTATTAACTAAAACCATTATTGCACATATCATAATAATCACATGAATGAAGAGCCCTGCAATAGAAAAATAAAGAAAATAGTTAACTTTTGAGTTAAAATAATTAAACTTAAATAAAAATGCCAACAGCAGAATAATTATGTTTATACTTTGATATATTATAAATTTTATCATTAAAATCGAGCCAGCTGTTCCAATGGGCATTTTATTTTCAGCCATTGCATAAAGCTGCCCTGCATGGCTTCCAGCTGAAAAAGGTGTAACTGCCCCAAAAAACTGCCCTATGATCTCAAGCTTAATTGAATTACTAAGAAGATTATCTGTTTTATAAAAGGTTTTAGTTATAATGTAAAGTGAAAGCATTTCAAAGGTTAAATATAAAATCATAAGCATAATGCTTAAAAGCACCCAGAAAGTATTCAATGATTTAAGTTCTTTGATCAAAGAATTTGTTCCCTTATTGAAAACAAAAAATGATATAAAAATAATGGCAGATACTACTACTATAATGGAATTTAATATTTTGTTTTTCATCGTATTTACTCCCATGCAATTTTATTGTAATGTTTAGTTTCTGTAAATTGTTTATTATATATTCTAAAAATGGGTTAGAATATATTCAGAGGTGATTTTTATGAGTCTAAATGGTTACTATCTGCTTCCTCATCCTCCTATAATAATTCCAGAGGTTGGACGTGGAGAAGAAGGAAAGATAAAAGATACCATCAAAAGCTTTTATGAAATTGGACGAGAAATTGCTGAAAAGGCTCCTGATACCATTGTGGTGGTGACTCCCCATGGTACCATGTTTCAGGATGCAATTGCACTGAGTTATGAAAATGAAATCTATGGCGATTTGAGTAACTTTGGAGTTACTAATGTTTCTATGAAGCTGACTGTGAACAAGGGACTTACAAGTAAAATTTATGAGACTGCATATGAGAAAGGTATATCTGCAGTTATGGTGACAAATCAGCTATTAAGCAGATATAATACTTCTGATTTTTTAGATCATGGAGCTATGGTTCCATTGTATTTTATAAACAAGTTCTACAGTAAATATAAAATTGTGCACATTACATATGCTCCTTTAAGTGATATTGATTTGTATAAGTTTGGTATGTGTATAAGAAAGGCAGCAGATGATTTAAAAGTAAATGCAGTTATTATAGCCAGCGGAGATCTGTCTCATAAATTAAAGGATGATGGACCTTATGGATATAGCCCATTTGGTGAGAAGTTTGATAAGGAATTCCTTGCACATTTAAAAGAAGGAAATGTTGAGAAAGTATTCAGTATGGATAAAGAACTTATATGTAACGCAGGACAGTGCGGCAGACCTTCTGCTGAAGTTTTACTTGGGACTTTGGACGGGAAAAAATTTAAAGGTGATCTGCTTAGCTATGAGGGAACCTTTAGAGTGGGCTATGGTGTAATGAGATTCAATGTTATATCTGAAGATAGCTCAAAGGTTGAAAAATTAGAATTATTGAGATTACAGGATTATGAAAAAAGAGTAAGGAGCGGCGGCCCTTATGTGAGACTGGCAAGAGAAAGCCTTACAACTTATTTAAACACAGGCCATGTTATGAAAACTATTCCAGACTATGTAACAGATGATATGAAAAATACCAGGAGAGGTGTATTTGTATCTTTAAAAAAGCATGGAGATTTAAGAGGATGCATTGGAACTATATTTCCTGCAACAGTTAGTATTGCAGAAGAAATAATACGCAATGCAGTGGAAGCAGGCATTAATGATCCAAGATTTAATGAGGTTGAAAAAGAAGAGCTTATGGATATTTCATTTTCAGTGGATGTTTTAACAGAGCCTGAGCTATGCTCAAAAGATGAATTAAACCCTAAGGAATACGGAGTAATTGTAAAGAGCAAGGGAAAGACTGGATTATTACTTCCTGATTTAGAGGGAGTAGATACTATAGAGGAGCAGGTATCCATTGCCTTGAAAAAGGCTGGAATAAGACCTTATGATGAGTATTCCACAGAAAGATTTAAAGTAATCAGATATAAAGAAGGTTAATAATATATAAAAACAGGCAATGTATGATGAATATTTGTTCTATATGTAACCTTTGTTACCCAGGAAATATATAAATGCTATGCAGTCATATGTGTTATAATATTGGTAAAGTATTGGATATTTCCATTAATAAATAAAATGGTAAACTTAATTTTGGAGGGAGCAATGAACAATTATTTAACTGAAGAGGATTTAGCAAAGCTTAAACAGGAATTTGAATACAGGAGTACAACTTTAAAAGCTGAAATTGCTAAGGAAAAAATGATAGCTGCATCTTTTGGAGATAGAAGTGAGAATGCAGAATATAAGTATGCTAAACAGCGTTATTATGAAAATAACAGAAGAATAGGATACTTAAGGAGAATGATTAATTCTGCAAAAATAATAGAAAAGAGCAGTGACAAAGGTATTGTAGACATAGGAATGAAAATAAAAATAGGATTTATAGAAGATGATGAGAATGAGGAAGTACAGCTTGATACAACTTTAAACACAGATCCTCTTAAAAATATGGTAAGTATAGAATCTCCTTTAGGTAAGGCAATTTATAAAAAAAGAGTTGGAGACAGGGTGCAGGTGGAATCCCCTAATGGCAGCTATACTGTACTTATAAAAAAGATAATAAGGTGATTAACAATGCAGGATTTAATTAATATAGCTATAGTAGATGATGAAAAAATACAAACTGAGCTTTTACAAAAATATGTGCAGAACTGGGCAGCTAAAAATAATATAACTGCAGCTGCTGAAGTGTTTTTTAATGCGGAAAGTTTTGAATTTAAATGGAGTATGAATAAAAAATATAACATACTGTTATTAGATATTCAAATGTCAGGACAAAATGGTATGGAGCTGGCAAAGAAAATAAGGCATGAAGACGATAATATAAATATTATTTTCATTACTGCCCTAACTGATTATATAGCTGAAGGTTATGATGTTTCTGCAGTAAATTATTTAATTAAACCTGTAAAGGAAAACAAGCTTAATGAATGTTTAAATAAGGCTTGTTTAAAAATTCCAAAGGAAGAAAAGGCAATTATTATAAATGAAGATGGACAAACTTACAAAATAAAGATAAGTGATATAGTTTTTATTGAAGCATTTGCCCATTTTATAGAGATAAATACATTGAATACAAAATACACAACTAGAAAAAATATCAGTATTATGGAAAAGGAATTGGACAGCAATATGTTTATAAGGTGTCATAGATCCTATATAGTTGGATTAAGGTATGTAAAAAAGATATCAAATGTCCAGTTAGAAATGGATAATGGAAAGGTAATTCCCATAAGCAGAAGGCAATACGCAAAAACCAATATGGCATTTATAAAATATTTTAGGGGTGACCTTGATGAATAGCTTTAGAATGTTTTTTATAATTGGTGCTGCTTTAATTTTAATTGTTATTGTAATTTTTACTATTAGATATTTATTCTATTTATTAGTTGATAAACATATTGCAGGTTACCAGAATGATCTTTTAACGAAACATTACAACGAAACTGAAAACATTTACAAGCAAATGAGAGGCTGGAAACACGATTACCACAATCATATACAAACCATGAAAGCCTATCTTGAGCTGGGAAAATATGAAGATATGAAATGCTATCTGAATGATTTGGACAAAGATTTGTCCAGTATAGATACAGTTATAAAGACAGGAAATATAATGGTGGATGCAATTTTAAATACTAAATTGTCTTTGGCCATAAACCAGGGGATAAATATAAAAGCAAAAGCATCTGTGCCAAAGGATCTTCAGATTTCAGATATAGATTTATGTGTTATTTTGGGTAATTTAATGGATAATGCCATGGAGGCAGCAATAAAGGCTGAAAATACGGAAGACAGGTTTATAAGAGTATATATTAGAGAAATGAAGGAGCAATTGTATATTTCTATAACTAATTCTGTAGGTGGACAGGTTAAAAAGGGAGGCATGTCATATTTAAGCACAAAGCTTGGAAAAAACCATGGCTTTGGATTAAAAAGAGTAGATAGCATTGTGGGTAAATACAATGGATTTATAAACAGGCAAAGCGAAGAAGGTGTATTTGCAACTGAGATTATGCTTCCGTTATAGAAGAAAAACCAGCGCCATTGGTGTTTCATATTTAACCATTGGTGCTTTTTTCATACAAAAAAAGGCGTATGCTGATATTATATTATTGAGGTGGTTAAAATGTCAGTGAATTCAAAAGTAAAACCTAAATTTTCAATATTTGAAAATACTGCTTATTTAATAAAAAACATTTGGAAATGGGATAAGAAATTATTTTTACTATGCTTTTTGCAAATTATAACCACAGTAATTATACCGCTGCTTGGAATCTATCTTCCAAAAGTTGTTATAGATTCTGTTTCTGCACATGTATCAGTTTCAAAACTTATGATAAATGTGGGCATTCTGATTAGAGTTTCCCCAAAATTAATATCTTGAATTAAGGTTATCCTACTAATTCTAGTACCTGAGCCATAATTAGTTGTTGTGTAGTCTTGGTTTTGGAAACCGGTTTAATAAAATTTTTAATACCAGTATGCGTTTTCTTTAATACTGCATAAATACCATCAGCTAATGCATAATAATTAAAATCAGGTATATCATAAATACGCTTAGATATGTTTTGAATGCATATGATTAATGCACTTTCTCCTCTTTTTTCTGAAAGTGTTGCAGCAAAACCTATAATTAAGGTTAGAAATAAATTCATAGTTCTTATTGAATTTAAACTTCTTACTCTTATATTTTCAAAATCAAACTGCTGTTTTTTAAATCTGAAATATTCTTCTATCTTCCAACGTTTAATGTAAACCTTAATTATAGCTAAGGTTAATTTCTTATCATTAGGCTTAATATTGCTGATAAGCATCATAGGTATTTTGCCAAAGCCTCTTATTACTACAAGTGTAAGAGGCTTATCAGGTATATCTGGCAATGTTATTTGTATAAAGCTAAATTTGCATTTTTTAGCCCTACCAGCTTTATTGGTGACTATAGTCGAAAACTTTCCTTTATACTTGTTTGCAAGTTTAAGTATATTCATAACTTTACCATTATGAATAACATTTCTATTGCCTTTTGCTCGAATAACAAAGTTTTCTTTATTATCTATAAAGTATTCATAAAACTTTCTGCTATCATAACCCCTATCAAGAGCTTTAATGCCCTTATTATTAAAACTTTGTCTAATAAAATTTAATCCTTTAAAAGTTTCTTCATTCTCACTTACAAAGCCTTTTTCAATGTTTGAATACATTTTTGAGTACACAGATATAGGCATACTATACTTACTTGTAAGTGCAGCAATTTCAAGACAATTATATCCATTGACATTGGTTTCACCTGTGCTGCCATCACGTACCTTGCCCATAGCTTCTAAAACTTTACTATTACGTTTTGTGATTTCAGAACCATCAACGCAAAATACTGTATTGTCATTAATGTATGGTTTTATTTCAGAAATGTAGTTGTTTATTACAACACTTTGTTTATCAAACGTTCTAAGGTTATTAGAAAGTCTTTCAATGGTTTTCTTTAAAGAGATATCCTCTTTAAGAGCTCTTGATATGCCACTTAAAAGCACAGTCTGGCTTTCTGAAATTCCATAAATCATCTGTGCAATAAATTTATAATTAGGTCTTGATAAATTTATTGAGATTTTTTTTGAAAAAGTTAATAATTTTCTTTTTATTTGGTACGATAATTTGCTATAATTAATCATGAATAAAACATCTCCATCTGCTATTGATTTTTGTTTTGTCGCAAATTCATTATATCAAAACAATGGACTGTTTTATTCATTTTTTATGCAATTTTATAAATCTGTGGATAGTTTTAAATCTTAAATTTACTTATCCACAGGTTTTATTTAAATAGTCTTTTAAAAAAAGGGGAAACTCTAAGCATTCTGATTATTGCTATAATCACTTTTAATGTAATATTGAATGTTTCATCTTCTATAGTAAAGTTTAGAAAAATTAATTATAGGGTCAGATATTTGGATTTAATAAAAAATAAAATATTGGATACAGATTTTGAAAATATAGACTGCAAAGCTGGCCAGGAAAAAAGGGAAAAGGCAGATATGGCTGTATCCTCTAATTCATCTGCCACTGAAGCAATAATAGTTTTAGGGGTAGAATTATCCTCAAATATAATAGGATTTATACTATATTCAGGTATAATATCCACAATTCATCCAGCAGTAGTAGTATTTATGATCTTATCATCAGTAATAAATTATTTTACAGGAAGGTATATTAGCAATTATGAATATGAAAATAAGGATAATTTAGCTCCTATAGAAAGAAAACTAAAATATATTATAGATAAAACCGGAGACTTCAGCAGTAATAAGGATATCAGGCTTTATCATATGTATCCATGGTTTAAAGAAATGTTTAATATTTTTAAAAGAAAAGGCATATATTTTCAGAAAAAAAACATATATCACAGATACTTTGCTAACTTCATTGATGGGCTTCTCATTTTGCTTAGAGATGGCATAATATACGGTTTTCTTATATATTCAGTTATATATAAAAATATGTCTATAGGTAATTTCGTGCTGTATTTTGGTGCAGTGGCAGGCTTTTCCACCTGGCTGTCTGGAATTGTAAAAAATTTAAACTCATTGAATTCCATGAGCCTTGATATATGCGATTTAAGAGAATTCCTGGATATGAAAGATAATATGAATAGAGGAAAAGGAGTAAAGCTTCCGAATTCCTATGAGCTGCCATGTAATATAGAATTAAAAAATCTGTATTATAGATATGATGGTGCTGAGGAATATACAATTAAAAATATAAATATTAACATAAAAAAAGGAGAAAAAATAGCATTAGTAGGTGTTAACGGCGCAGGAAAATCTACATTGGTAAAGCTTATCTGCGGATTATATACTCCCTCAAAAGGTGAAATATATATAAATGGAAAAATCAGCAGCAGTTATAACAGAGATGAATATTACACTTTATTCTCAGTGGTATTTCAAGATATTCATTTGCTGCCAGTTTCTATAGAGAAAAATATTGCATTACAGCCAAAAGAGAATATCCATAAAGATAAAATGATTAGAGTTCTTAATATGTCAGGATTCATGAAAAAGATACAATCTTTGCCTCAGGGTATGGAAACACCATTAATTAAATCTATGAATGAAGGCGCAGCAGAACTGTCAGGAGGAGAGACACAGAAACTAATACTTGCAAGAGCATTATATAAAGATGCTCCAATTATAATATTAGATGAACCCACAGCGGCATTAGATCCCATAGCTGAAAATGAATTATATGAGAAATACAATGAATTGACAAAAGATCATACCTCTATATTTATATCTCACAGGCTATCATCCACCAGATTTTGTGACAGAATACTATTTATTGAAAATGGACAGATAATTGAACAGGGAGATCACCAAAGTCTCATGAAGCTGAATGGTAAATACAAGGAAATGTATGATATGCAAAGCTACTATTATAAGGACAAAGTTGGAGGTGAGAAATATGCCTAAAGTTAATTCAAAGAATAATATAAAGATTTTACAATGCGGGCTGAAGGAAACATTCAAATTGCAGAAATGGGTTTTACCAGTTACTATAATTGATGCTGTTTTTAAATCCATAGCTCCATTTATAAATATATATATGTCCGCCAGAATTATTGATGAATTAATAGGAACTAAGGATGTAAAAAGGCTTATGTTTTTAGTGATAATTACAATTGTACTTAATTTGGCAGTTCATCTTATTTCAACAGCATTAGATCATTTAAAAACTATTTTAATGAGTAACCTGGATAAGAATATTGATATGAGACTAAATGAAAAGATAATAAATATGGACTATGAATATGTAGAAAGCTCTGAAGTTCACAGCCTTCAAACAAAGATAGCTGAGGCTGAAAATACCAATGGAGGAGGGATATATGCTCTCATAATTCAAATGGGAAATTTGGCAAAAGGTTTTGTTACAGCAATCACATCTATATTATTAGTAATAGGTTTGTTTAAGTCCAATATGTCAGCAGGTGCTTATTCATCATTTATAAATTCCAGACTTTTTTCATTTGGATTCTTAATTTTAATTTTGATATGCACCATTGTTAATTTGAATTTAAAAACAACACAGGATAAAAAAATTTTTCAAAGTTTTAGTAAAGTCATGGATTTAAATAGATTTTTTAGATTCTATTATAACGATATTTTGGATTATAACAAAGGTAAGGAAATAAGATTATGTAATCAAAAGGAAATAATAAATCAGGAAACAAAAGCATTTAATGATAAGTCAGAAAAGTTATTTAATGATTTAGCCGGCATTGATGCAAAATATTATGCAACTGAATCATTTATAACATCATTGCTTAGCGGAGCTGTTTACATTTTTGTAGGACTAAAGGCTATTATAGGTGCTATAACTATAGGCAGTATAGCTCAATATGCTGGAAGTATAAATCAATTTATGAATGGCAGCAAAGAATTTTTAACTTCCATTAACAGTATTATAAATAATAATCAGTATTTGCAATTGTACTTAGATTTTTTAAATATAGGCAGTAAAAAGCACAAAGGTACAATACCAGTTGAGAAAAGAAATGATGATGAGTATGAAATTGAGTTTAAAAATGTATCCTTTAAATATCCGGGAACAAATGCATATGTTCTAAAAAATGTATCTATAAAATTAAACATTGAAGAACACCTGGCAATAGTTGGAATGAATGGATCAGGAAAGACCACTTTTATTAAGCTTCTATGCAGATTATATGATCCAACAGAAGGTGAAATACTCCTAAATGGTATAAATATAAAAAAATACGATTATGATGAATATATGAATTTATTCTCTATAGTATTTCAGGACTTTAAGCTGTTTTCATTTTCTCTTGGGCAGAATGTGGCAACGTCTGTGAATTATGATGAAGACCGGGTACAGGCTGCTTTAAATAAGGCTGGTTTAGAAAATAGGCTAGATATTATGCCAAAAGGAATTCAAACACTATTATATAAAGATTTTGATGAGGACGGTGTGGAGATATCAGGAGGTGAAGCGCAGAAGATAGCACTGGCCAGAGCATTATACCGAAGTGCGCCCATAATAATACTGGATGAACCAACAGCTGCTTTATATCCTATATCCGAATTTGAGATTTATTCAAGGTTTAACGAAATAGCAGGGGCAAAAACTGCCTTTTATATATCCCACAGGCTTTCATCCTGCAGATTTTGTGATGAGATAGCCGTATTTCATGAAGGCAGGATAATTCAAAAGGGAAATCATGATGAATTACTGAGAGATAAGAATGGAAAATATTATGAACTATGGTACTCACAGGCCAAATACTACAACGGAGAAGTGAGTGCATAACAAAGTAAAGATTAATGAAAGTTTTTTGGTTTAATCTGAAAAACTTTTATTAATCGTTAAAAACATCTATAACAGTATAATATATAAAAAATATTTTAGAGCTTTTTTTTTAATCATTTCTGACCTTTCCCTTATGAAACCTTGCTAGATAAATTCCTGTAATTATTTGTAATAAGATAATAAAAATAGAGATTATATTTGATATCACAATATATTTAGCTGGTGAATTTGTCATGTTTCCTGTAACCAGCTGTGATGTCTGAATTGATAATTTTGAACTGCTTATATAAGCAGGAAGTAAAGAAGATAAATTAATCAATCCTTCTATGGCAATCAACGTGCCCGAAATTAAACATATTTTATTATTTTTTATAATATAATCATTAAAATCTATATTCATCTTTTTTAAATATGAATTTAATAAAATAATAATTGCTGCAACAACAATGATCCAAAGAGCATTTTTCTGAAAAAATAAGTTTAATGTGCTTATAAATCCACCCTGCGGTATGATAAACAGAGTCAGCCTATTAAGAAGCGAAAATAAGCTTGTGAAAATAGTGTACAGTAAAGCAATTCCTATAGCGGTGGTATAACCTTCATGTGTTTCCATTAGATATCCCTCCACATTTTATAAATTAATGTAACTATTCAGCTACCCTAAAAAGTATATAAAAAAGCACCTTACTTTCAAATTCTTATGCATCTGACAGTAAGGTGTTAATATTAATTTTAGGTTCACCAAAAAGAGGTACTTCGTTCCTTTTTAAGCGAAGCTTTTACGTCAAAGTTGGATCAAATTGATTCACTGTAAATGTTGATTTTATGCAATCCAAGGCATTTTTGCCTTGTTTTCTTACAGTAGATACATATCCACGGATTCTAGTAAAAGCGTTAGCTCCAGCAGAACTTCTAAAGGTGCCTGAAATCTTTTGCTTAACTTTAGCCATACGTAAATCACGTTCTGCTAAGTTATTATCAAAAGGTATATCAAAGTCATACATGAAAGCAAGTATTTGTTCCTTATAGCCATTTAATCTATTGAGTAAATTAAGACTGGCACTTTTCTTTACCTTCTTTTTAGAATATAATTCAATGTTTTTAGCATAGTCTTCATCAATGCCAGCTTTAAGTATTTTATCATACTTAGATTCAAAATCCTGAATTTTATCTAAAGGTAAAGCATTTTGTTTGTTATTAGCTAAATCTACTTCTTTTTTTATATCTAACAATAGATTTTTCATTGGCTTTGCCCAATTTTGACCTTGTAATTCAGTTATACCATTCAATTCTCTTAATATATGAGCATTACATAGAGCATGATTGCAGTTAGTATACTTAAAATAAGTTTTAAAACCATCATGGACTGCCGTCCCAGTAAAGTTTGGAAGTATTGTAATATCATCAATAGCCTTTTTACCACGCTTTTCATGGCATTCATAATATGTAAGATTTTCATTAGAAGCAACATGAAGCCACTGGCGTTTTTTATCTATATAAATACCAGTTTCATCAAAATGAACTGCTCCTGTAGATGAGGTAAGGCTATTTCTAATCCTATTTGTTATAGCTTGTAAATTATCATGACAGTCTTGATTGAAGGTTACCATACTACCTTGACTTAAATGATGGTTAAATAAATCCTCAATGAGTTCAACAGCACGTTTATACGGAATCAATTGATATTGAGTTAAGTAAACAGCTATCGCTTTCAGGCGTTCTCCATATTGAACTGTATTCTTTATTTCTTCTGGAAAAGCAGCTGTATTTTTACTTTTACAATGAGGACATATTTTAACTTCTGCTCTATGCTCTACAATTTTAACTCTTACATCTGGTATATCTATAATTTGACGAACAATATATCTTTCAGGAGGTACATCCTTTAGAGATGCTCCACATTCAGTGCAATGTTCTACATTGTGAATTTTAATTTCATCAGGAGTATCATGTAAACACAATGTTATTCCTTCATGACCTTCTTGACCGCCAGGTTTTTTACCTGATTTTGTTCTTAAACTTTTAGTCTTTTTTTTAAAGCCATCTGACGATGGAGGTTTACTGCTATTACTACTGTTTTTGTTGACTTGGCTTTCTAATAATTTTACACGCTCGTTTAGAGCCTTATTCTCTTTAGAAAGTGTTTCTACTTGAGATTGTAGTTCTTTAATTTGATTTGATAATTCTTTAATAACACCTATAATTTGAGATACACCTTGATTGTAAATCTCGATGATTTGGCTTTCACTCACGATGTGTTACCACCTTATCATTAGTTTTTGCAAGACAGGCTTTATGATACCAAAAAATAATGATAAATGGAAGGCTTTTTTTTAATAAATTAATAATAACAGTAAATTTAAATTATTTTAATAGCTGAATAGTTACAAATTAATATGTTTATACTTATAATACCATAAATGGATGTGCATGTAATACAAGTTTCTTAATATTTGTGATTGCTAACTATATAATTTGATTTAGTAAATCACTTTTTACCAAGCAAAAATCCCGATGCTTCTACGGTTTTTTGAGAAACTCAAATAGCAGATTTAATTTACATCTATATTGTTCACAATTATCAGCATAAGTTATTCAAAATCTCACAAAATATTATAAGATACAAACAATTGTGAGGTGATATATAATGATAAAGAAAAAATTTTTCATTAAGCCTAAAAGAAAGTGGTTATATTGCTGTGCTGTAGCTATTGTATTAATGTTAACGTTTGAAGGATTGTTACCTTTTAAAAACGGTATGACTTATGCAGCAGCAGAATTACCAGTATCAAATGAAATTTTCCTAGGTAAACCTGAAGTTGCAGTACCAGTTGACTTACAGGCAGAGAGAAATGATCAAAAAAGTGTTGATGCTGGGCATTCGCCATGGAAGCTTGATCCCGTATTTGTATCTCAAGTGTTTATAAGTCTGAAGATTTCACCAAAAGGAATTAAAGGAGACTACCCTATAAAATATGAGGATCTAAAGGTTATAAAAAACACGTCAACAGAGGCAGTAGTAGAGGCATCAGGTAAAGGGACTCCCATCAGAAGGGTTTATTTAAAGAAACTTATAAGAAAAGATGCTAAAGGTATTTGGACTGTAATTGGTTATGACCCTGTAAAAGGCGTTAAAAAGATCAACTGACAGAAGGTGCAGGGCGGATATGTAAATATTTGTGAAGAATATTCTGCAAAATGTATCGCTGCAGTCTTATGAATTGGAAGATACTTCCCCTTACCTTAAAATATATGATATAATACCGTTAATCAACTGAGAAATAAATATAAGTTAGGTGGAGTGCAAAATGGAAAAGAAACAGTATATATGCCCAAAGTGCGGCAATAATGAATATGAATCAGATCAATTTCAGGCAACAGGAGGAAATTTTGCAAAGTTATTTGATGTCCAAAATAAAAAATTTATTACTATTACTTGTAAAAGATGTGGATATACAGAATTGTATAAGGCACAGTCTTCAGCTGGGTGGAATGTTTTAGATTTTCTTATAGGTAATTAGCCCACACTCAAAGAATTTTATGATGCAAAATTCTTTGAGTTAAAAGTTGTAAGTGGGAAGTTCATAGTTATGGATGATTTTTCTCCGTTACACTGCGAAAAATCTCTAACTTATATAAATTAGTTTTGTGACGTAAGGGGGAAAATTCACCTTCACTCTCAGCTCTTAACTCTTAAATTTTCTCTCCTAACTAAAGAAATTGTATTTCAATTAATTACCAACAGTATTAATGTATGATAAATAAATAGGGGGGATAATCATGGATTTGAGATTGAAATTTAATGAAGATGCAGAAAATTACGATAAGTGGAGGCCGACCTATGTGCCTGAGCTGTTTGATGAAATCATTTCATATTCGGGTATAGATGAAACTAAAAAAACTCTTGAGATAGGCATTGGTACTGGACAGGCAACTTTACCCTTTCTTCAGGCAAAATGCAAGGTTACTGCCATTGAACTCATTAAAAAGGATTGCAAAAAAATAGAAAATACTATAAAAAGTTATGGATTTAAAAACTGTTATTCAAAATTGTTCTTTCAAACCCGAATTTTTACAGCAGATGGTTACATTTCTTTGCTGAATACATATTCTGACCATAGGGCCATGCCAATAAAGGCTAAAACTGCATTGGAGAATGGAATTGCAGATGCAATAAATAGTTTTGGGGGAATACTTCATGTTTATGACACTATGGATTTATATTTAGCACAAAAACCATAGTAAAGAAATATTTCTTCTTGTTGAAAAAGAAAAATTTAATATGAATAGTGCCTATAAATTTGCTGATTTGGAGAAAATTGACGGTATAATTACGGATGATATCAAAGATAATCTGAAAGGATTAACTGTTAATCTAATATTGTTAAATATCCCTTTAATGAATTACATAATGAGTATTTTATGGGGGGGAGTTTTTTGAGAACAAGGGTGAAATTTTGGATTGGATTAATCATAGCTTCTTTATTTGTTATTACGATAATTATAAGTTATGAAAACTACAAAAAATTTGAGAAAGCAAAATATGTATATAACAGGAATTGCTATTACAGAATTGAAAGTACTGTAATAAAGACAGAACAAATGATAAATGAATTGCAGAAAATTTGTAAAAGCAGCAATGTTTCTAAAGAGAGTATTTTACGACTTAGGTATCTGGAATCATCTATAGGCAGTGAAGTAACATACTTAAATTTAGAAGTAGATGATTACCAATGGAAAATAAATAAAATTAATGGGTTTAGTTACAGTTCTGGCATGAGTGGTATGGTTATAGAAGCTTATTTTAATTATATTGAAAAAAACTACAACAATGAAAGCTATATAGATTTAAAAAAGGAAGCTGATTCCTTAAAATATATTCTTCAATATTATGAAGGAATAAGAAAAGTAATTTATAATGACTCAAATGACACAAATTTTGAAAAGAAGTTTAAAACAGATATAATTGAAAAAGATAGCTGGATTGAAATAGTTTCAAGATTAAATAAATTCGAAACAGATTTTAATTACAAAAACAGAAATAAAATTTTAGTAAATTCATAAAAGATGGAGATACAATTATGAATAAAGATTTATTAGAAAAAACATTATTATATGTAAAAGAAAAATTTGAGAATGATTATAGCGGTCATGATTATTATCACAGTGTGAGGGTATATAAATTAGCTGCTTCTATGTGTAAAAAAGAAAATGTTGATTTGGAGATAGTTCAATTAGCATCTCTATTGCATGATGTTGATGATTATAAATTATTTAACGGAAAAGCAGGTTCATGTACAAATGCAGAAGCTTTTTTAAAAGAGAATAAAGTATCAGATGCAAAAATAAAGACTATATGCAGTATAATTTCCTCAATATCATATAAAGGAACTGATACAAAGATTCCTGAAAGCATAGAAGGGAAAATAGTACAGGATGCAGACAGGCTGGATGCTATTGGAGCCATAGGCATTGCAAGGACATTTGCATATGGGGGCAGTAGAAACAGAAGTATGCATATACCTGGTGAAAAACCACGTGAAAATATGAATTTTCAGGAATATTCTGCTTCAAATGGTACTATATAATTTCATTTAGTAAATCGCTATTTAAGCGAGCAAAAATACTGATGTTTCTACAGTTTTTTGAGAAGCTTAAATAGCTGATTTACTTTGAAATCTATTTAGCATAAATCATTTTTATGAAAAACTTCTTAAGCTAAAAGATCTGATGAATACGGAAACAGCTAAAAAAATGGCTGAATCCAGACATAAATATATGGAAGATTTCTTATCGGAATTTTATAGTGAATGGGATGGAATAAAGTAGTTATATTAGATTATATAAATGATAATCGATATCTTCTTGAAAATAGAGTGCAGTCATTCCAGCATGGAGATTATCATATAGGAAACATGGTTATTAATGAGAGCAACCAAATTGGTATAATGACTTTGATTTTTATATTCCAAGCTGGTATATTAAACACTTGTAAAATAAATAATTGATTGCAAATAAGTTCAAAGTTTGTAATTTACAAAAGAAATGCTCTATGGCTTATTAGTTAAAGCTGTGAACATGTGAATTAAGGAGGAAAGCCAATGTCCACACAATTAGAGTTTCCCCAAAATTAATATCTTGAATTAAGGTTATCCTACTAATTCTAGTACCTGAGCCATAATTAGTTGTTGTGTAGTCTTGGTTTTGGAAACCGGTTTAATAAAATTTTTAATACCAGTATGCGTTTTCTTTAATACTGCATAAATACCATCAGCTAATGCATAATAATTAAAATCAGGTATATCATAAATACGCTTAGATATGTTTTGAATGCATATGATTAATGCACTTTCTCCTCTTTTTTCTGAAAGTGTTGCAGCAAAACCTATAATTAAGGTTAGAAATAAATTCATAGTTCTTATTGAATTTAAACTTCTTACTCTTATATTTTCAAAATCAAACTGCTGTTTTTTAAATCTGAAATATTCTTCTATCTTCCAACGTTTAATGTAAACCTTAATTATAGCTAAGGTTAATTTCTTATCATTAGGCTTAATATTGCTGATAAGCATCATAGGTATTTTGCCAAAGCCTCTTATTACTACAAGTGTAAGAGGCTTATCAGGTATATCTGGCAATGTTATTTGTATAAAGCTAAATTTGCATTTTTTAGCCCTACCAGCTTTATTGGTGACTATAGTCGAAAACTTTCCTTTATACTTGTTTGCAAGTTTAAGTATATTCATAACTTTACCATTATGAATAACATTTCTATTGCCTTTTGCTCGAATAACAAAGTTTTCTTTATTATCTATAAAGTATTCATAAAACTTTCTGCTATCATAACCCCTATCAAGAGCTTTAATGCCCTTATTATTAAAACTTTGTCTAATAAAATTTAATCCTTTAAAAGTTTCTTCATTCTCACTTACAAAGCCTTTTTCAATGTTTGAATACATTTTTGAGTACACAGATATAGGCATACTATACTTACTTGTAAGTGCAGCAATTTCAAGACAATTATATCCATTGACATTGGTTTCACCTGTGCTGCCATCACGTACCTTGCCCATAGCTTCTAAAACTTTACTATTACGTTTTGTGATTTCAGAACCATCAACGCAAAATACTGTATTGTCATTAATGTATGGTTTTATTTCAGAAATGTAGTTGTTTATTACAACACTTTGTTTATCAAACGTTCTAAGGTTATTAGAAAGTCTTTCAATGGTTTTCTTTAAAGAGATATCCTCTTTAAGAGCTCTTGATATGCCACTTAAAAGCACAGTCTGGCTTTCTGAAATTCCATAAATCATCTGTGCAATAAATTTATAATTAGGTCTTGATAAATTTATTGAGATTTTTTTTGAAAAAGTTAATAATTTTCTTTTTATTTGGTACGATAATTTGCTATAATTAATCATGAATAAAACATCTCCATCTGCTATTGATTTTTGTTTTGTCGCAAATTCATTATATCAAAACAATGGACTGTTTTATTCATTTTTTATGCAATTTTATAAATCTGTGGATAGTTTTAAATCTTAAATTTACTTATCCACAGGTTTTATTTAAATAGTCTTTTAAAAAAAGGGGAAACTCTAACCACACAAGTATTGCTGGTTTTAATACTTACAGTTATCATTTATATAATTTCAACACTTTCCTATTCTGTAAGGATTGTTGGGGTAAAAACAGGTAGAATTGCTGTATCTTCAGCAGTATTCAGCATTTTTGCATTAATATCAAGAACTGCCAATAGTATTCAAGCACCACTATTGTCTAAGAAAATTGAGAGCTCTATAAGAATAGGAAATGCCGAAAATTTATTATATATATTTAGATGGATTTTATTTTCAACAACAGCAGCAACAATTATTGGGGCATTGCTGATGCCAACATTTATAAAAATGTTAGGAAAAGCAGTAGAATCGTTTAGTATTAATCGTTCTATTCCTAAATTATTGTTACATGCCTTTTCGAAATCAGGAATAGAGCAGTTTAAAATTAGTGTTACAAAGCCTAAAAAAGAAAATTTATTACAGTTAAAAAGCTTAAAGATGATTCCCAAAAAGATTATTTTACTTAATGCATTAGCATCTTCTGCACTTACTGTTGGTTCTTTGGCATCATTGTATGCAGGCTGCTTAAATCCTGAATTGAGAACCACATGCAGTAATTTATCATCCTTGATAACAGGGATGGCAACATTACTTATGGTTATATTCATAGACCCATATGTCTCCATATTAACTGACGATGTCATAAAAGGACAATGTACTGAATTACAGTTTAGCAGATGCATAATTTTTATTGTTGGAGGATTAATTGCGGGCACTATTTTAGCTCAGTTCCTGTTAGTTCCGGCAGCTGAAGTGATATCTTTTATAGCTCAAGTAATTTAGATATATCCTTTACCAAAGCTTGCCTATTATTTTGTTAAGGAGAAAACTATGATTAAAATACAGGGGAACCGAATCTATTTAAGAACTTTCAAAAGAGAAGAATATCATAGGTATTGGAAATCCTATGTTCCTGACACCATTATGGATCCTGATACTTATGTTTATGATAGGGAAAAAGTGGACAAAAACTATGATTCTATTACAGAAAAGGAGTTATGGTATCCAAGAGTAGGAATATTTTTACCTGAAGGAACTCCCATTGGCATTTTATCTTTCAAAAGAATAAATTATGAAAAAAGCCAGTGTGAACTTGGTATTGCACTTGCCAATGATAATTATAAAGGATTTGGATATGGAACTGAAGCCATTGAATTAGCTATAAATTATGTATTTAATACATTGAAACTGAAGAAAATATATGCCGATACAATGGGTTCAAATTTAAAAATGCGGAGAATATTTGATAAATTTGGTTTTGAATTTATTAATAAAGAAGAACATTTTTATGATATGCATGATAGATGGGAGGATAAATTAAACTATGTACTTATAAATCAGGAGAGGTGATGAAATGAAGAGAACATTTGCTGACAGACCAAGTTGGAAAAGAGTAATTGATAAAAGATTTAAATTAACATATATTGAGAAAAGTAGTAATTTAGTAATGGAGGAAAGTATGTATAACTTTATTATATTTGATATTGATGGTACACTTATTGATACAGAAATTGCAGTTCTTTCATCACTTCAAAAATTAGTATCTGAGGAACTTAATAAAGACATGAGCTTTGATGATTTAAAATTTGCACTAGGCATTCCTGGAGAGGTAACTCTTAATAAACTTGGAATAAGAGATATTTTAGGCTGTAACATAAAATGGAACAGATATTTAAAAGAATATTTTTATCATGTAAAGGTTTTTGATAATATTCAGGAGACTTTAGACAGGCTAAAGGATAAGAACATTACAATTGGCATAGTTACCTCAAAAACAAAGGAAGAGTTTAAAAATGATTTCTTACCATTTGGATTAGGCAATTATTTTGATATTGTGGTCTGTGCAGATGACACAGAAAAACACAAGCCTGATGCTGAACCAATTTTAAAGTTTATTGAATTGGCATGTGCAGACAAATCAAAGACCATATATATTGGAGATACTAAATATGACATGAAGTGTGCATTTAATGCCGATATAGATTTTGCACTGGCTTTATGGGGCGCCAAATCATCCGCGGGAATTGATGCAGACTATATTCTTGAAAGCCCTGAACAAATATTACAGCTTGCAGAGCTGAAAAAATTAAGAAAATAGTATTATAACAAGAAGGGGAATATTATGCATGAAACTCAGGTAAAGGGGATATTGTCTGCTGAAAATGGAATGAATATTTATAGGGGTTGTACTCATGGATGCATTTACTGTGATTCAAGAAGCACATGTTATCAGATGCATCATGATTTTGAAGATATTGAGGTAAAGTCCAATGCACCAAGTGTGTTAGAAGATGCTTTACGCAGGAAAAGAAAGAAATGCATTATAGGTACAGGTGCCATGTGTGATCCATATATTCATCTGGAGGAAAAGCTTATGAACACCAGAAAGTGCATTGAGCTTATTTATTCATATGGCTTTGGATTGGCTATATTGACCAAGTCTGCAAGGATTTTAAGGGATTTTGATCTGCTTAAAAAAATAAATGAAAGCACAAAATGTGTGGTACAGATGACTCTTACCACATATGATGAAGCCTTGTGTAAAATTATAGAACCCAATGTGAGTACTACAAAACAACGGTTTGAAGTTCTTAAGATAATGCGTGATAACGGAATTCCAACTGTAGTCTGGTTGAGCCCTATTCTGCCATTTATCAATGATACAGAGGAAAATATCCGTGGGATTTTGAATTATTGCATTGAGGCAAAAGTGAAGGGTATAATCTGCTTCGGCATGGGACTTACCTTAAGAGAAGGAAACAGAGAGTATTTTTATAAAAAGCTGGATGAACATTTTCCTGGAATGAAGGCTCGATATATGGATAGGTATAAATATGCATATGAGATACCAAGCCCTAATAATGAGAGGCTAATGAGTTTATTCAAAAGCACCTGCAAAGCTCATGGTATAATGTGTGACATTGGGGAATGCTTCAATTATCTCCATAAGTTTGAGGAAAAAAATCATCATGAGCAGCTAATGATTCCCGGACTTGATTAATAATGGTCAATTAGAATTGCATTTTGATTACCAGCCTGAAATTATTACATTAAGTGGTGGATATATTCAGAATGCTGAACCTACCATAAAAAATAATATTATAAATATTTCTCAAGGAGCAATAAAATAGTTTATAAATTTATATACAAGCATATTCTTACATGATATAATATAGCCGCCAAAAAAGGAGTGATTATATTTGAGTAAGAACTATAAGCCTAAAGAATTTGCTGAATTATTAAATGTATCAGTTTTAACACTACAACGATGGGATAACGCAGGAAAATTAAAAGCATTTAGAACACCAACAAATAGGCGGTTTTATACTTATGAACAGTATAAAGAATTTATGGGTATAACATCTTCTGGAAAAAAAGTAGTTATATATACAAGAGTTTCAACTTCTAATCAGAAAGATGATTTAAAAAATCAAGTTATATTTCTTAAACAATATGCTAATGCAAAAGGAATTATTGTAGATGAAGTGATAGAAGATTATGGAAGTGGATTGGATTATAATCGTAAAAAATGGAATAAACTTATTGATGAGTGTATGACATCTGTAATCTCAATACTTCATGTTTTTAGCTGTAGAATTTATGGTTTAAGAAAGTATAAAAAAGAGATAAAGGAAGATGAAGAAGTTGAAAAAAGCATACAAAACAGAGATTAAACCAACCAAAGAACAGATAATAAAAATTCGTCGGACAATTGGTGTAAGCAGGTTCATATATAACTTCTATATCGCTCATAATAAAGAAGTTTATGAAAAAGAAAAGAAATTTGTAAGTGGCATGGATTTTTCAAGGTGGCTTAATAATGAGTATATACCTAATAATCAAGATAAAGTATGGATTAAAAAAGTATCTTCCAAAGCAGTTAAACAGGCCATTATGAATGGAGAAAAAGCTTTTAAGAAGTTCTTCAAAGGTGAAGCTGGCTTCCCAAAATTCAAGAAAAAGAAAAATCAAGATATTAAAGCCTACTTTCCTAAAAACAATGAAACAGACTGGACTATTGAAAGGCATAGAATTAAAATACCAACTTTAGGCTGGATTGGGCTCAAAGAATACAGCTATATACCAGCTAATGGCAGAATAACAAGTGGAACAGTAAGTCAAAAAGCTGATAGATATTATGTCTCTGTATTAGTTGATGAAGATATAAAGATTAATAATAAACGTTGTTCTGAAGGAATAGGGGTGGATTTGGGACTCAAAGATTTTGCAATTTGCAGTAATGGAATAACTAAGAAGAATATTAATAAAACTAAAACAGTTAAAAAAGCAGAAAAGAAACTAAAACGTGAGCAAAGAAAACTTTCAAGGAAATATGAAAGCTTGAAATTAAGAAATAAGAAAGAGAAAGGAGAAGCTACTCGTCAGAATATCCAAAAACAAATAGTCAAGGTACAAAAACTTCATCAAAGACTTACAAATATTAGAACTGATTATATTAATAAAACAGTAAGTGAATTAATAAAGCAAAAACCACGCTTTATTACCATAGAAGATTTAAATGTAAGAGGAATGATGAAGAATAGACATTTAGCAAAGGCAGTTGCACAGCAAAAGTTTTATGAATTTAGAATTAAACTTATTTCAAAAGCAAAACAAAATAATATAGAAATAAGAATAGTTGATAGATTCTATCCAAGTAGTAAAACCTGCAGTTGCTGCGGAAAGATTAAGAAAGATTTAAAACTATCAGATAGGGTGTATAAATGTGATAATTGCAATACTTCTATTGATAGAGATTTAAATGCTTCAATCAATTTAGCTAATGCTAAAGAATATAAGATAGCTTAATTAAACAAGCGCTTATATGTGTACCGAAGGCTATTTCGGGAATTTACGCCTGTGGAGTGCTATACAAACTGTAGTAGCTTAGGCAAGGCAGGGTACAATGAAACAGGAATTATCTCAGTATGGATACATTTGACCATATTTTGAGTAGCAGAAGGTACTCAAATATATTTTATAGATTGTAAATGGAAGGAAGGAACTGTGACATATGTTGTTGTAGTTCAAATAAAGGATCTGTAGCATTAGCGGTTAAAACTGCTGATGCAAAACTCCCTTTTAAGTCAGCAGCAAAAACTGTTCCTGTTATGTCAGGGTTCATTAGGTATGTTATAATTTAGTAAATATAATATAAGCGGGGGAATTATTAATGGAATACAATTTAGAATTCTGGAATGCCCTTGATAATTTTGTGCAGCAGTCGGAGATTGTTATTGATAGGCCTAAAGGATCAGTGCATCCAAATTTTCACGATTTTTTTTATGAAGTTGATTATGGTTATTTAAAAAATACGAAATCAATGGATGGCGGCGGCATTGATGTGTGGAGAGGAACAGACAAGGAACAAAAAGTGGATGCAATAATGTGTACATTGGATTTAAAGAAAAGGGATTCAGAGATCAAAATACTAATTGGATGTACTGAAAAGGAAAAACAAAAAATTTTTCATACTCATAATGACAAACCAAATATGAAGGGAATTTTAATTAGGAGATAACTGTTTAGATGCCTCCATAAATGAGGTAGTATTAAATGCAATGCAGGCATTAGGACTTCCAAAATTTCTAATGGATTTAAAAAAAATTTTAAAAATATAGAAATGATAGGGGGAAATTAACATGGAGGAAACCATATTGAAAGAGGGCAGGAATTTCTTGGTTTCATATTTAAAGAATAAAAATATTGACTATGAAACCATACATCCCTGGCGCAATAATTGGGAGTTTATAATATTGCATTCCTTTAGAGTTGAGGGCTATGTTAAAAAGATATTGGACGGTGAAATGCAATCCTTATCATCCGAGGAAATTTTAACTTTGCGTTTAGCTGCCTTACTTCATGATATAGGGAAAGTTGATAATAAAGAAGACCATGCAGTAACTGGAAGAAATATTATTAATAATTGGCTTAATAATAATCAGGAAATATTACATGGCATTAAAGAACCGAATAGATTATTATATCTAATTGAAAACCATTCAAATAAGGAAGATGATGAATCGGATTATTGTTTGCAGGTATTGAAAGATGCCGACATTTTAGATGAAATAGGAATTATGTCAGTATTTATGGCATCAAGCTGGATAGACAGAAGTAATCCATATTTTTTTAATTTGCTTTCTGAT
The DNA here is from genome assembly GCF_004103695.1 of Clostridium sp. JN-9. NCBI lineage: Bacteria > Bacillati > Bacillota > Clostridia > Eubacteriales > Clostridiaceae > Clostridium > Clostridium sp. JN-9. The sequence continues at coordinate 1,089,271 of NZ_CP035280.1, forward strand.
AGAATCAATAATTTTGAAATTAGCTTTTGTGACAAAAAGATTAAGCTGTTAAAAACTGAAACAGCAAAATCAATTTTAAAAGCAAAAAAAAATTTTATAGTATCTTTGGACAAGCAGCTTAAAGATGAATTATATGGTACTGAAATGTTTGGTGAAGCTAGTATTGAAGATTATTTTAAAAATGCGGAACAATAAAATATAGATAATCTTTATATAAAATATTAAACAGAAGCTGTTAAAAAACAGTGGTAATATAAGTTTTCTAAAATATATGATTATATGTAAAGTTGTGGTTTATAATCTATATATAGGTTTCTAAGTTGTGGGGGGATAAATTATGGAAATTACATTTAGAAGAGCCTCAGGTAATGATATAGATAAAATATTTAATTTAAATAAAAATCTCATAAAGAAATATGAAACTAACAAAAATCTTAATTTCCCTAAGATTTTTGCCTGGGTTAGAGAAAAAATAGAAAAAAATATAGAAAGCTATAATTGTATATATCTTGGTGAGATTAAAACAGGTTATTACTATCTGCATGATCAGGATGAAAAACTGGAGCTTGATGATTTTTTTGTTTTTAACGAATTTCGGGGAACAGGTATCGGAACAAAAGTCTTAAATTATATTTATGCAACTGCAAAAGAAAGGAATAAAGATGTGTTCCTATATGTATTTGCAAAGAATCAAGGAGCTATTAATTTATATTTGAGAAATGGATATAAAATCACAAAAAATATTGGTAACAGCAGGTATATAATGACTTTGCCTGTAAAACCACGAGTTGACTAATGTGAAGATAATAATGGAGGATAGGAAAAATGTTATATATGGACAAGAAGCAGATAAACAGGTCTAAAATCAGAATGCTCCTTGGGAAAACATATTATTCGATAAAAAGGCACAGACAATGGTATTTAAGCGGGAAAGTTTATGCAAAACATATAGTTAAAGAAAAATATCCTTACAGTATTTTTAAACACAGTACTCCTCTCATTAGAAAACTCAAGGATGTGGATATACGTCTTCAATATAATAAAGTAACAAATCTTAAAATTGCTATAGAAAAAATTAATGGAATAGTAATCAGACCTGGAGAAACTTTTTCTTACTGGAAGCTTATAGGCAGAACTTCATATAAAAAGGGTTACTTGGATGGACTTACATTATGCCCTGATGGAACTTTCAAGTCATCGGTTGGAGGAGGCCTTTGCCAGCTGTCAAATATGATTTACTGGATAACTTTACATTCACCATTGACTGTAACTGAAAGACACAGGCACAGCCATGATATATTTCCTGATGTTAACAGAACTCAGCCATTTGGAACTGGGGCTACCTGTTCATATAATTCTTTGGATTTGCAGATATATAATAATACGGGAAATGATTATCAGCTTATAGTTTTTTTAACAGATGAAAACCTTATTGGAGAGTGGAGAAGTTCAGAACCTTCTATATATATATATGAAGTTTATGAAAAGTAACAATCCTTCTGTGGGATTAATTGAACATACTACAGACAGAGAAAATAAATACTAGTAATCGAAGACGATTCAATTAAATTTTATGGTAATATAGAAATTATAAAAGATTAAGATTATGGAGGTTATGAAAAATGAATTCTATATTTAACAGAAGAAGTATAAGAAAATATAAAGGAAAGCCAATAGAGAAGGAAAAAATAGAAAAGCTGCTTAGAGCTGCTATGCAGGCCCCATCTGCTGGGAATCAGCAGCCATGGGAGTTTATAGTTATTCAGCAAAAGGATAATTTAAAGAAGCTTTCAAAAATGAGCCCATATGCAAAGCCTATAGAGGGTGCTGCTGCTGTATTTGTGCTGATGGCTGATGAGAAAAAAATGAAATTTCCTGGTATTTGGCAGCAGGATATGGCAGCGGCAGCAGAAAATATTTTACTTGAGGCTGTTGAATTAGATCTTGGTGCAGTATGGCTTGGAGTGGCATCAATTAAAGAAAGAGAAGATTATATAAAGGAAATGTTTAATTTAAATGAAAACTTAAAACCATTCTGCGTAATCGCACTTGGATATCCAGATGGGCAGGAAAATAAATTTATAGATAGATTTGATGAAAAAAGAATACACTGGGACAAAACAACAGTTAAGTAACAGTAAATAAAATGAATAAAGAGGGCACGATGTTTATAAAAATAATCATTACGCCCTTTCTATTTGCTATTACTTTGATTGCTGCAAAAGATTTATGCATATATATCCTTCTGAAAGATAAACTAACATAGAGTTCATTTTACAGGAGGTAAATTCAATGAGTGAAACTATATTAGAAAAAACAGAAGGCCGTGTAAGTTATCATGACTCTGTTGAAGAAATGCTTAAAAGAATAAGACAGGATGGAATGTCCAATGTTTTTGACAGATATGCATCTCAGGAAAAAATAAGATGTAAATTTTGTCTGGAGGGATTAAGCTGCCAGCTGTGTTCTCAGGGTCCCTGCAGAATTAATCTAAAGGGAGAGCAGCAAAAGGGAGTATGCGGTATAGGCCCAGATGGTATGGCAATGAGAAATATGCTGCTTAGAAATATTATGGGAGCAGGTACATACAGCCACCATGCCTATGAGGCTTTCAGAACATTAAGGTCAACAGGGCAGGGAAAAAGTCCTTTTAAAATAAAGGATACTGAAAAACTAAAATGGATGTGCGGCAAAGTTGGTATTAACACAAATCAGGAAATAAATAAAATGGCTGTGGAGTTAGCTGATTTCTTAGAGGCAGAAATGGGAAAAGACGTGGATGAACCAAGTGTAATGGTAGATGTATTTGCTCCAAGAAAAAGAAAACAGGTGTGGAAGGACATTGGAATTTATCCCTCAGGAGTAGTTCATGAGGAGCAAAATGCAGTATCAAGCTGCTTAACCAATGTGGATGGAGATTATGTATCTCTTGCAAAGAAAGCCTTATCATTAGGATTAGCTACAATTTATACAGCTCAGATAGGACTGGAGATGACACAGGATATACTATTTGGAACTCCAGCTCCACATGAGGTAAATGTGGATTTGGGAATAATGGACCCTGATTATATAAACATTGTATTTAACGGACATCAGCCATGGCCTGGAGTTGCTACTCTGCAAAAGGCAAAGGCACCTGAGGTACAGGAAAGAGCAAAGGCAGCAGGCGCAAAAGGACTCAGAATAGTTGGTTCCATTGAAACAGGTCAGGAGCTTCTGCAAAGATTTCCAATAGATAATGTATTTGTTGGACTTATGGGTAACTGGCTCACCATAGAACCTCTTTTAGCCACAGGAACAGTGGATGTTATGGCAATGGAAGAAAACTGTTCACCTCCTGATATAGATCAGTATGCTGAAAAGTATCAGGCAACACTAGTTGGAGTAAGCACAATAATAGGATTGCCGGGACTTAGTCATATGTTTCCCTATGATCCTGCAAAGGTGAATGAAACTGCTGATAAGCTAATAGATTTAGCCATAGAAAATTTTAAAAAGAGAAAGGATAAGATTGTACCAAAGGTTCCAAAGATAACACAAAAGGCTATAGCTGGATTTTCTACGGAAGCTGTTTTAGGTGCCCTGGGTAATAAATTAGATCCATTAGTAGATGTAATGGCAGCAGGAAAAATTAAAGGAATAGTGGCTCTTGCAAACTGTTCTACACTACGAAACGGGCCTCAGGACTGGAATACAGTAAACCTTGTAAAGCAATTAATTAAAAAGGATATTTTAGTTGTGGCTGGAGGCTGCGGCAACCATGCACTGGAGGTTGCAGGGCTATGTAATTTAGATGCAGTAAATATAGCAGGTGCAGGGCTTAAACAGGTATGTAATATGTTGAAAATTCCTCCTGTTTTAAGCTTTGGAACATGTACTGATACAGGAAGAATATCCATGCTTGTTACTGAACTTGCTAATCATCTTGATGTGGATATTCCTGACCTTCCTATTGCAGTAACTGCACCTGAATGGATGGAGCAGAAAGCAACAATAGATGGCATGTTTGCTGTTGCTTATGGAGCTTATACACATTTATCTCCAACTCCATTTATAACAGGTGCCAGCAAGCTTGTAAAACTCCTTACAGAGGATGTGGAAAAACTCACAGGCGGCAAGGTTGCCTTAGGAGATAACCCTATAGAAGTAGCCAACAACATTGAATCACATATATTGATTAAAAGAAAAGCAATGGGACTAAGCTAAAAATATAATGAGGGTACTAAATTATTGCACCAAAGCAACAATTTAATACCCCCATCAACTCTAAACTCTCAACTATTAGTTCTTACTTCTTACCTCTGAACTGTTAACTGTTAACTCTAAACTTTTAACTGAAGTCATTCCTGTCCTGCCTTTAAAGCTTCCACCATTGAAACTCTGTTGATTTTTCTTCTGCTAAGCAGCTTGGAAAGCTCATAGGTAAGGCATATTATTACAAATCCAAATATAGTATAGGCATAATTTATTTTAATTGGCATGGATATTGTCATATCCTTTGTAACTGATTTAAATAATGCATCCAAAGAAACAAGAAGAAGAGGAATTCCTAAAATATAACCAAGGATTACTATAAAGGTGGAGCTGTTTAAAATAAGAGAGTAAATTTCCTTTTTCCTATATCCAAGCACCTTCATAAGTGAAATGTTTTCCCTGTTTTCCTCAATAGTCAGGGATGTCACCACATATATTACAATAAGTCCGATTAAGAAGGACATAAATGATATGGCACCTATAAAGGACTGAAGAGGTGCTGTCATTGTATCAAGGGCCTTTTTCATATCATCTGAAGTTACCACTGTCTGTAACTTTTCTTCTGGAATATTAAGCTTTTCACTGCTCCATAGGCCCATATAGCTGCCTTTGGGGAAGTTAAGCGTGGAATTAAGCCTATCTAAAGGGACATAAATATACTGTCCAACGTAGGTTTCAGCAATACCATCTACTTTTAAACTGTATTCTTTTGAATCAAGCTTACTCACCACTGTAACTGTATCATCAGGCTTTAAATTAAGCTTGTCAGCCAGAGGCCTTGTTACAATTACCTTATCAGAATTTAATGTGTCACCTGATTTATCCTTAAAGGAAATATACTGAGAATTTTCACTTACGCCATATACTGCAAAGGTCAATTTACTGTTTCCTTTTGCAGATGATGGTATTTCTGAAAAAGCTTCACCCTTATCAGGTTTAGAATGCTGCATGGAATTAAATACATAGGTATAATTATATTTAAATGCATCATTGAAGGAGTCCTTCATTAAATAATCCAGTGAATTCTTTTCAGTAAAGCCCATTAAAAGAAGCATTGTCGCCATTATTACTCCAAGCAGAAGAAATACGCTTCTTGTAATGCTTCTAAGCTGTTCTCTAACCTTAAACTTAGTATTAAAACTTAATTTATTAAGCTTTAGATGTCTCTCAATAAAGCTTACCTTATCATTCTTTTTTCCGCCTCGCATAAGCTCCACAGGAGAACTTTTAAGTGATGCATTTATAACGAAATAGCTGCAGGTGATTAAAAATACTACTGGAAGAAGAACACTTACTGAAATATAAGTTAAGCTGTAGTCAATGGAGCTAACAGGCATATTAAAATAAGAAATCATAAAATTAATCATAGGTTTTAAAGTAATAATACCTAAAACAGTTCCAATTATTCCTCCTGAAAGTGATATACACAGCGGATACATCAGATAGTGCTTAAATATCTCCCTTTTCCTATAGCCCAGGGCATAAAGGGTACCTATAATAACAGATTCTCTTTTAAGCATCCTCCACATAACAATACCTGTTAATATGCATGTAAGAATTAATATCAAAACAGGTACAGACGAGCTCATGCTGCCAATGCCTTTAAGCTTTGCAGTTACATAGTTTACCCTAGTATTATCCGTAACATTCAGCCAGTTAAGAACTATTATGTTTTCACTTTTTAAATAATCCTTAAGCTGTGACATTCTATAATCTAAATTACTTTTATCTCCATTAAACCTTACAGCATAAGAGCTGTTGCCTTTATTAAGACTGTTAAAATCATCCCTGCTTAGTACTGCAATGCCAAAGCTCTTGGGGTCATTCATTATATCTGATTCTGATCTAAGTGGATATATATAATTTGGAAGAGAAACAAAGCCGCATATTTTGAATTTTTTATTATATATGTGTATACTGTCTCCAATGTTTAATTTATTAGCTTTAGCATAGGCAGGATCAATTAAAATATTATTCATGCTTAATGGCTTTCCTTCAGTTACAGCTGGTAAATCAACCTTTGAGTTTTCTCTGAATATCCTTAATGTTTTGCCATTTGAAACTGAATAATCAAGTGATTTTGTTTCCTCCATGCTTATATTGAACTTTGATTCCAAAGCATCTATATTATTGATTTTTTTATCAGCTGTAAAATTTGCATCCTCCTGATTATAATTTTTTTCAAAGGAGGCTGTTAAACCTGATAAATTAATTGAAAGTAAATTAAATAATGTAAAAAGAACACAGCTTAAAATAATGAGTACTAAGGAACCAGCATATTGAGATTTGCTTTCCTTCATAGTTCTCTTTATTTTCCTGTTTATAACCATTACCACTCAATCCTTTCTGCAGGTATAATTGTTTTATTAACAATGCTTCCTTCAATTTCTCCGCTTTTAACTTTGTATACTTTATTTGCCATGGCGCTTATAGCAGTATTGTGAGTTATCATAAGTATGGTTGTGCCAAATTCCTTGTTTACTTTCTGTATAAGCTTTAATATTTCTCTGGAGGTTAAAAAATCAAGGGCTCCAGTAGGCTCATCACATAACAGAAGCTTTGGATTCTTAATCATTGCCCTTGCAATTGATACTCTCTGCTGTTCACCTCCGCTTAATTCCCTTGGGAATCTGTTCTTTTTATCACACATTCCCACAGCTTTTAAAACTTCATCTGTATTTAGAGGATTCTTGCTTATATTTGAAACTACTTCAATATTTTCACCTACTGTAAGATTAGGTATCAGGTTGTAAAACTGAAAAATAAATCCTATATTATCTCTCCTATAATCTGTGAGTTTATTATCATTTAATTTTGTCACAACTATATTGTCAACAATAACCGTCCCGGAATCGCATCTGTCAATTCCTCCAATAATATTAAGAAGTGTTGATTTGCCTGATCCTGAAGGCCCAAGTATGACTCCTATTTCTCCTTTTTCAAGACTGATTTCTGCACCCTTTAAAACAGTTGTGGTGACGTCACCTGTAGTGTAGCTCTTTTTTAAATTTTCTACATTTAAAAACATTTGTTAACTCCTCCCCATGCCATTTTTCATTAATTCAATCATGGATTTAATTTCCTTTTCATATTCATCAAAGGGTTCATCTATTATTTCCTGACCCATGCTTTTTGCTCTGTTTATAATATATTCCTTAAATTTAAAGGATACTCCTGTAATATAAAGGCAAAGCAGTTTATCGTCTATATCTTCTCTTATATAACCATTTTTCTTACCCTGGTTTATAAAATTAAGTACATATTGGTCAGTAGCTTTCAAAATATAATCCATGGATTCATCCATTATATTTTTATATCTCCCTAAAAACACCTCCTGAATGAAAATAACTGCTTCTCTTTCTTCTCTCATTTGAACAATAATTTCTTTTGAGCTGTCATAAAGATAGTCAAATATATTAATGTTTTTATCAGGTGAGATAATGAATTTATTGTATTTTTTCATAAGCAGATCTATACACCACTGTATAGAGTAAAGAAAAAGTTCTTTTTTGTTTTCAAAATACTGATACATACTGCCTTTTGCCACTCCGGCAGTTTTTGAGATATCTCCCATATTGCTTTTTTCATAACCAAGGCTTGAAAATTTGCTTATGGCAGCTCTCATAATATTTTCCTGCTTTTCTTCGCCCAGATTTAAAAATGTTTCCTTTGGCATTTTAATTACCTTCTTTATAATAGTTTGTGACCTGCAGGTCATGTGACTTTATAGTCATAGTATATGACTGATGGGTCACAATGTCAATTAAAATTTAAAACCACCAGATTTCTTGACCAAGGTCAAATACTTTCCTTGCAGGATATATTATAATTTAAACAGATAGGGGGTTAATACACATGAATAGATGGAATCGAAAACTAAATCAATTCTTTAAAAAATATAATACAGCCTTTACATTTACAGCAGGTATACTTACAGTGTTAGGATATCTTGCAGAGCACCTAACTGATATGAGAGCAGCTGCAATTATTTGTTATGTTGCTGCCACAGTATTAGCAGGGCTGCCAATACTCTTTAGGGCAATTACAGGACTTAGGATGAAAGCTATTGGCATTGAAGTTTTAGTTAGCATTGCAGTATTTGGAGCAATTTTTATAGGAGAGTACAGTGAAGCAGCTATAGTGACATTCCTTTTCCAATTGGGAACATATCTGGAGCAGCGCACACTGCAGAAAACACGCAGTGCAATTCGAATGCTTACAGAAATGGCACCTGCCACTGCATGGAGATTGGAGAACCAGAAAGCTGTACCAGAGGAGGTAGATGTAGATGAAGTGGAAGAAGGTGACCTTTTATTTGTGAAAACTGGCGGGAAGGTAGCCGTTGATGGCATCATTGAATTTGGAGAAGGGTATTTAAATGAGGCAAGCATAAGCGGTGAATCCGTTCCAGCCCATAAGGTTAGCGGAGATCAGGTCTATGCCGGAACTATCCTTGACAGTGGAACATTACAGATGCGCGCAACCCGTGTGGGTGAGGATACTACTTTTTCGAAAATCATAGCTCTTGTAGAGGAAGCACAGGATGCTAAGTCTCCTGCAGAAAGATTTATTGACAAGTTTGCTAAATGGTATACTCCAGCAACCGTTGTAGTGGCAGCACTTGTGCTTCTCTTTACCCATAACCTGGATACGGCAATCACCGTTCTTGTACTTGCCTGCCCGGGGGCATTGGTAATAGGAGCACCTGTAGCAAACGTGGCTGGTATTGGCAGGGGCGCAAGAGACAATGTACTGCTAAAAGGCGGTGATAGTGTGACAACTTTTGCAAAGGTGGATACCTTCATATTTGATAAGACAGGAACACTTACCACAGGTTATCCTGATGTGACAAAGTTTTACAGCTACACCAAGGATATTCCAAGGGCCTTGAACATGGCGGCCAGTTTAGAAAGCACAAGTGATCATCCTTTGGCAAAGGCAGTTGTGAATTATGTAAAGAAGCAGAATATTACAGTTGAAGAGGCTGCTTACAGTGAAACATTGAAGGGACTTGGAGTTCGTGCTGACATAAGCGGTAATATGATTATGGCTGGCAGTTCACGGATGATGAGGGAACAGGGCATCACTCTAACAGAGAAGCAGCAGGGGGATTTACAGGAGGCAGCAGAAAGTGGAGCATCCACAGTTATGCTTTCTGACAATGGAAAGATTTTAGCGCTGTTTGCTATTTCTGATAAGATTAAGGACAACGCAGCAGAAACCATTGCAAATCTAAAGCGTCTAGGCATTAAAAAAACAATTATGCTTACGGGAGATAACCGAAAGACAGCAGAAGCAGTTGCAGCTAGGATTGGAATAGATGAAGTACAGGCAGAACTTCTGCCGGAAAACAAGCTTTCAGCAATGCAGAAGATACAAAAGGAAGGCAGAATAGTTGCATTTGTAGGAGATGGCATTAATGACGGACCGTCCCTTGCCGCAGCCGATATAGGAATTGCCATGGGAGGCGGAACAGATGTGGCTGTTGAGACATCAGATGTGGTTCTAATGCGCTCAGACCTTGAGAGCATCCCAGTGGCAGTAAAGCTTGCAAAAAACACAACTAGTGTTCTGCACCAGAATATAGTTATTGCCGTGGGTACAGTACTGCTGCTCTTAGTAGGGCTTTTTATGGGATATATCCATATGGCAAGCGGCATGTTCATACATGAAGCAAGTATCCTGGTTGTGATCCTGAATGCAATGAGGCTTCTTCATAAAACAAAGAAATAGCCATGACAAAAGCAGTTTTAAATATAATTACAAAAAGTTGATTAGCGTCAAATATTTTATGAACAATCCATGGTAAAATTATGATATAAATGAAAAGGAGTGGATTTTATATGAAAAAATGTACTATGCAGTTGGAAGAATTGGTTTGTCCTATGTGTGCACAGAAAATCGAGACTGCGCTTAAAAATGCTCCTGGAGTGGATTCTGTGTCTATCTTGTTTAACTCCAGTAAAGCCAAGGTGCAGTATGATGAGCAGATAACGGAACCTGAAAAACTTGCAGACACTGTCAGAAGCATAGGCTATGAAGTGTTGAAGCTCTCATAATAATTAAAAAAATACTATAAAAAGGCCGGTCACATAGGTTTTAACCCGGATATGACCAGCCTTTTTGCCAGGGGTTATTTAATCACTAGATTTTTCAAGGTGATAATTGTACCATTTGCTAAGTAATATTTTTAAGGAAGCAGCAGCAGGAACAGCAATAAGCATGCCAATAAGTCCCCCTGCATTTCCACCTATAAGAATGGCAAGCATAGTGAATACCGGATGCAGTCCTACACTGTCACCAACAATTTTAGGTGCTAATAAATTATTATCCACCTGCTGAACTGCAAGCATTCCAATAACTGCCCATATGGCAGTAATAGGTTGTCCACTTAATAGTGCCATAACTACTGCAAGAACAGTTCCCACCATAGGTCCAATGTATGGTATCATATTACAAATACCTGCAATAATTCCTATCATAACAGCATAATCTATGCCTATAAAAAACAGCACAATTGCAGACAAAATTCCTACCATGGAAGCCTCCAGTAATTGTCCTCTTATATAATTGCTGAAGGTATCATCTATAATATTGAATATTTCTTTTAATTTAGCTCCTGTTTTGCTTTCCCTAAATACAAGTGCAAAAATTTTATTCCATAGATTCAAAAAGTACTCTGAATCCTGTAATAAATAAATACTTAGTACTAATGATATAAGAAATAAAGCTATGTTGCTTAAAAGAGATACAACTGAACTTGTTAATGACACAATACTTGCAGAAAAATATGTCTGAATATTGCTGATGATTTCAGCTAACTTCTCATTTAAATTTCCAGGTATTGAAATGTTTAAGCTTTTCAATTTATCACTAATGGAACTTACGGATAAAGCTGAATTATTTAAATAGTTACTTAGATATCCTGTCATGGCAGATATGGTTACATTATTGGAAAGCTTTCCTCCAATCATAATATATATACCACTTAGAATTGCAATAAAAATTGATATTATAAGTGCATACATAATTAAGATCCCTATTGTTCTCCTGGAGGCCGGCTTTTTAAAAATCTTTCTGGTTTCCAGGAAATTTTCAATAAATCGTACGCCAGGCTTTAATAAATAAGCAATGATAAGAGCAATAATAAGAGGCTTTACAAGGTTTGCAATTGTGCCTAATGTATTAAATAACAGATTAAATATACTTCCTAAATTATTAAAAACAGATATACCAATATAGGATAAAATTATTGTTGCTGCGGCATATAAGCAGTATTTCAATAGTTTTTTATCTAAATTCATTTTAACCAGCCTTTCTCACTTTACAGAGATTAAATATTTAATTTAATTGCAGTTACTAACTATTATAATAAATTAATAAACATCGGTAAAGATTAATAATATGGAAACAGAGATTTAATAGTATCTTAATGTTATTATGTCAAAATTAAAAACAGTTACAGTAATTAAATGAATAAATATAGACAGAGTGTAATATTAGAGCTAAAGTGAATATAATCAAATTATTAGATTAGGAGAAATAAATAATGTCTAAAGATGAACATAAAGAAAATAAGCTGAAGGTTAAAAGTTTAAATAATAAAGAAATCGCCCACAAAGGTTTTGAACTTGGAATATTGTTAAAATGTATAGATGGAATTTTAGAGATTATAGGCGGATTCCTGCTGATGTTTTTAAATCCGAACAGATTAAATAAGCTGGTAGTTTTACTAACTCAGCATGAGCTGTCTGAAGATCCCAGGGATAAGATTGCCAGATACCTGATAAATTTTAGTTCTAAATTTACTGTAAGTACTCAGAATTTTGGAGTTTTTTATCTCATTTCACATGGGCTTATAAAGCTGGTTTTGGTGTTTTTATTATGGAAGAGAAAGATATGGGCTTATCCAATTACTATTATTTCCTTTGTGTTGTTTATTGTATATCAGCTCTATCGCTATACAATATATCATTCAATTTTGTTAATAGCACTGTCTGTTTTCGATGCAGTAATGATAGTTCTAACTATCATTGAATATAAGAGAATTAAGGATAAATTTAAAAAATAAAAAAACAACTCATATGGAATTTTAGAAAACCATATGAGTTGTTTTATTTTATTTGCCAGCTATAGACACATTGAATATTTTCAATGCTTTTGGTCCTTTGAAATTATTTATCTGCTGAACTTCACTGGATAAAATCATATTGCTATGAAAATCCTTCATATTTCCGGATACTGACCCGCCGGTAATAGGCGTTGTACTATTTCCATCATGGTACCATCCAAGTCTTATCTCTCCTCCGAAGTCTCCTGTTATAGAATCTATCTGAAAATCTGAAAATGCTGTAAGCTCAACATATTTCTCATTTTTTAAATCATTATAGCTTTGAGATCCAGGTGAAACCACATAGTTCATAATATTGCCTGTAGGTTCAACACCTAAATAATAGCTGTGCCTTATATCCCCAATGTAACTTTTTAAAATTCCATTTTCATATAAGCAGGTTTTCTTAAGCAGAACTCCATCGCTGTCACAGGGAGTGGATAGGGTAGAGCCTTTTAACTCAGGATCAAGTACAATGCTGATTTTATCACCAGTTACATTATCTCCCTGAACATTATCTCCCAGCTTTAAGCTTGATGTCCCATTATAAACTGATTCAGCCTTTGCCTTATCATAATAATAGGATAGAAGAGTTTCTACAGGTGAACCAGTAAATATAACGTCATAATTACCTGAATTAAGGCTGTCATAAGCCTTGGCTCTCTGCTGGCTTAAATACAGCATTTCATCTGAAGCATTGCTTATTAAGTTTTCATCAAAATCAGAGAATTTAATGTTCTTATATAATTCTATTTCTTCTTTTTCCTTCCAGTTAGTAACAAATTCAATCATGGCATCATAGCCTTCGAAATATTCATCTACCCCATTTGAGGTTATTATTCTGGTATATGTTTTATTTAAAAAAATCTCAGAAGAATTTATCCAGCCCTTTTCCTTGTTATCATTTTTATATAGGGCTCTTGACATGTCACCCATCCAGTGGCATATATCATTTTCTTTAAAGTTGCTTTGGCAAGGGTATTTCTTTTTAATGTTTTTAACATTAATTTCATAGTATTCATTTTTAATAAAATTACATGCCAGTGCAGCATCTAAAATGGCTGACTTAATTTCATCCCTATTCATTGTTGGGTGGATTTTTACCAGAGAAGACCCCTTATATTTTTTGCCATTATCTTCAAAATCTTTGTACACTGTAACTGTATAATGAGTAACGTCTTTACCTCTGCTTAAATCAAGGGCTTTTTTAATAAAAAACATTTCGCAGGAGACAGTTCCTGTTTCAATTATTTTATATTGAGAAATTTTACATTCCTTAAGCACATCTTCAATAATATTAGAAAAATTGCTGTTCATTATCCTAACCTCGCTTTCCCTTTAATGTATGGCCCTCCGCAGGATACCTTTACGTATTCCTTATAGCCTTTTCCACATGCTCCCGATCCGCTGAGATAAACCTTTTCAGACACCATTGATATAGATTTGAGCAGATCAGGCACATATCCTGTCATAACTATTGGGGATACATAATTGTCCGTAAGCTTACCGTCTTTTATTTCAATGCCGTACTGCACCATACACTGAATTCCCCAATTTTTAGGATCTTCCATGCCGCTCATTGGACAGTCAATAAAATATCCATGTTTTATGGAGGCTATCATATCAGAAAGCTTATCTTTTCCTGGTTCAAAGAATGTATTTGTCATTCTTGCATAGGCTTTTCTTTCAAAAGACTGTCTTTTTCCATTTCCTGTAGGAGTGGTTTTAAGATAAAGGGAAGACTGTGTATCTGATAAGCCAGCTTTTAAAATTCCTTTATCAATAATAACCGTATCTGTACCAAGTACGCCCTCGTCATCAAAAAGGTATGAGGAAACTTCCTTTGCAGATTTTGCACCGTCTCTCATGGTTACAAGATTTGATGCAATCTGCTTGCCCATGTAATTCACTGCCAATGCTCTGTTTTTAACGAACATATCCATTTCCACACCATGACCAAAGGCTTCATGTGCAATAATTCCTGAAACATCAGGAGAACAAATTACATCGTACTCTCCAGGTACAATCTGCTTTGCATCCAGCAGCTTTTCTGTGGTATGAACTAATTTATCCACTTTTTCTTCCATTGAATCTATAAGCTCAGTACCATAAAGTCCTGAGAAAGGCTGATAACAGTATTTAATATTGTCATCTTTTTTTACTAAGGTAACTATACCACCTTCACTAAAAATATAGGACTGCATTAAATCCTTTTTATTTGATATAAATATTTTGGAAACATGTACATGCTGATAATTAACTATGCAGTCAAATAAAACATCAGAAGCTGCAGAAGCCTTATCCTTAACAGCAGTCATTTTTTTTATTATAGCTTCACTGCCTGTGATTTCTGGAATAACCCCAACTTCTCCAATATAACTTTCCGTTAATTCTTCTTCATTTATCAGCGGGTAATTATTGATTACATTTGTGTTATTTACCTGTCCAAGCTGTTTTAAAATATTGCTTTTGATTTTATCTGCAAGCAATTGTATATTTCCCTGCGGGATTTCATTAAATGAAAACTCAGAATAATTAATCCCGTTATAAATTTTAACTACAAACCCTCTTTCATTCCAAAATGAATCCTGAAAGTTTATTCCTGTTTTTCTTATGGAATAAATTTTACCTGATACATCAGTTCCTAATACGGAAACATATTTAAAGTCTTTTGATAGAATATCAACTAACTTTTTTATTTCAGGTTTTGTTTCCATTAAAAAATGTGACATGTTTACTTTCATGAATTTACCCCCTCGTCTTTAAAATAATGTGTATGGTAATATTTTACCATTGTTTTGCCAATATTTCATCCTTTTTTAGGTTTTTTAGGGGATTTTTTAGGGGACGGTTAAGCTGAAATTTGCATTTATTTTGGGGGACGGTTAATTAGAAGTTTACATTTATGTTGAAATCAGCGGTAAGAAATTTATTGAAAATACTATAATTAACTTTACTTTATTTTTATAAGTGATATACTATATATGTTAAATAAAATTAAATTGCATATTATATGATTAAAAATTAACAAATATGTGTCATAATTAATTTATAATCATAATATAATATAGTATATATTAAATATGGGGAGTGTATATTATGAAAAACGGTAAAACTGTAATTCCTGAGAAAATATTAAAGGAGTTTGATGGTCTGGTAAAAGAGGCTGGAGTTTCAAAGCAAGAATTTCTAAGTTATATCTCTAAATTTTATAATATGGACAAAAACAATGATATTGATAAAATTAACAAGGATGCATATTATGACAGCTTTATAGCTTAAGCTGATAATAGGGACGGTTAATTAAAAATTTAAATATTACTTGGGTTAATTTTAGGGGAAATAAATAATATAAACCTGTATATGACTACAAAGCCATACACAGGTATTTTTTTAGGCTAATAGGGGACGGTTAAGCTGAAACTTAAATTTAAGGGACGGTTAAGCTGAAACTTAAATGTAATATGATATTTTAAAGGTATTTTTACATTTATGGAGAATATAAAATAATTATGATTTGGGAATATGGAACATAAATAACTTTATGAAAGGAATATGTATATGAGTAATATTAAAGCAATTTTATTTGATTCAGGTCGTACTTTAAATGTACCTTCTACAGGTCACTGGTTTATTACTCCTAATTTTTTCAATATTATAAAGAAAAGCAAGGCTGTATACAAAAAAGAGCAAATGTATTCAGCTATGGAAAAGGCATGCAGTCATATTAATGAAATATTGTTTGTTAAAACTGAAGAAGAAGTGAGATATCCTATAATAAGATCTCTAAATGAATTGTTAGTGTAATAAAATTTTTTCAATAATAAGCTGACTACATAACTAGTTATATAGTCAGCTGTTTTTATTTGTTAGTTTACTCTGCGTCCATTAGTAAAATCACCGAATAAAGGTTGAATTCTAACTACATCACCAGTGTGAGGTGCATCTATCATGTTTCCGTTACCAACATATATTCCAACATGGTGAGCTGGACTTCCAAAGAATACTAAATCTCCAGGCTGCAAATCACCTCTTGAAACATATTGTCCTACATTTTGCTGAGCTTCTGATGTTCTTGGCAGACCTACTCCAAAATGAGAGTATACATATTGAACAAAGCCTGAGCAGTCAAAGCCAGAAGGGCTTGTCCCACCCCAAACGTAAGGAACACCAAGGAAATTTGAGGCATATGCCAGAACTAAATTAGAAGAAACTGAAGATCCTCCTCTTGAAGCTGAAGATCCTGAAGAAACTGGAGATCCTCCTCTTGAAGCAATTGGTCTGGACACTGAACTTCCAGATTTTGCAGTTGAGGTTTTTAAACTAGGTGCTGAACTTCTTATTTGTTTTATTGAAGCCATACTTGCAGCTACTGCAGCTTGATCTGCAGCTAACTGAGCACTGTATTTTGTTTCCTGATCCTTTAGCTGTGCTATTAATGCAGTTTCATCTGATTTTTGCTTATTTAAATCAGCTAATTCCTTCTCATTAGAACCCTTTAAAGAAAGCAGTTTTTCATTTTCTGCATTAAGTGCAGATTTCTTTGAATCAATTGCAGATTTTTTTGCTTGATAATCATTAATAACATTCTGATCAAAGTTAATTACCTTTGTTATGTTTTCCACCCTTGATAAGAGGTCACTCATATTTTTTGAACCCAGTATGATGTCCAAATAACTAGAGGAACCATTTATGTACATTTCCCTCAATCTTTCGCCATAAAGCTTTTGTTCAGCTTTAATATCATCCTCGGCTTTTAGCAAATCTTTTTCAGACTGTTTAATTTCTGTCTGTGTTTTTGCTATATTCTTTTTATTATCGTCTATTTTAGACATAATTTTTTCAATTTGATTATCCATCATACTAATTTTACTTTCAATATTACTTTGCTGAGCCTGAACCTGTTGAATTTTAGCTTTATCCGATGCAGTATCTGCGTGAACAGTTGTAATACCAACGTTGAGAGTAACAGAAAGTATAATTATGGTTGAAACTAATTTTTTATTCAAATTTTCATCCCCCTTGTATATAAATGTTTATTAATCAGAATTTACCATAAAAGTCCCAATTAACTTGTTACAAGCATTATAACACAAAGAAACTAAAAAAGTAAAATCTTTAGACAAAAAAATTTCAGAATGCATATGCAGAAGATTTCAAATCATAAAGGATATCAGATCCATTTGTAGAATATAATAAATAGAAAGCAGGCCTACAGGAATAGGCGGCTAAGGGCCTGTAATTTATTATGAATTTTAGTAACGAAAGAGAGATAAAATATGAACTGGATTGAATCAATAAAAAATTATAAAACTTTAAATGAGCAGGAAAAAAAGGATAAAGAAATTATTTTAAAATCTATGGATATGTTTCATGATCTGCTTACAAGGGATAATGAAATAATTCACATGACAAGTTCAGGATTTGTGGTGAATAAAAGCAGAGATAAAGTTTTGATGGTACATCATAATATTTACAATACATGGGCTTGGACAGGCGGACATGCGGATGGAGATGAGGATCTGCTGCATGTGGCAATAAAGGAGGTTAAGGAAGAGACAGGAGTAAAAAATATTTTTGTTGTTAGTGAAAATATCATATCATTGGATATTATACCTGTGCAGGGGCATATAAAAAGAGAAAAGTATGTGGCGCCTCATCTGCATATATCTGCTGCTTATTTAATGGAAGCAGATGAAAATGACACACTTAAGGTTAAACCTGATGAGAACAGCGGAGTTCAGTGGATACCTATGAATGAAATAGATAAGTATTCCAATGAACCACACATGAAGAAAATATATAATAAAATAATACGTAAAATCAGGGAGTTATAAAATGAAGATCCACCATTTGATAATCTTTTAATATCAGGAATCATATTATTTACAAAGTAATAGGGCTTGGAGGCTTAATGAAAATGGATATAACCTTAATTTTAATATTAGCAATTTTTTTGTTTGTTATAACTTATTTTGCAGTTAGGCTGGCAATTAGTCCATTGCTGAATAAAAATGAAGACTTAAAATCATATAAACAGGACTCTGGAGACTTAGTAAAACTGCGGGATATAGGAGTACTTAACCCTGATGAAATAGAGGAAACAATTAAAATATATAGTAATATAAGAATAAAAAAAGAAAATCATGAGCAATATGAGAAATATGACAGGATACTTATAGAATTAAAGGAAGCCGGTTATTTTAGTGAAGAAGAATATGGTATAAGATTAGATAAACTAAAAAAACACTATAAAATTATAAATTTATAATAAACATAGGAGGAAACAAAAGTGAAAATATTTTTTATGTCAGATATACATGGTTCGCTTTATTATACAAAAAAAGCATTAGAAGCTTTTGAAAGAGAAAGGGCAGATTATATTGGAATTTTAGGTGATGAGCTTTATCATGGCGCAAGAAATCCATTGCCAGAACAGTATAATCCTCAGGAAGTAACAAAGCTTTTAAATAAATATGCAGATAAAATTATAGCTGTAAGGGGGAATTGTGACAGTGAAATTGATGAAACCGTGCTTAATTTTCCAATGTTAGCAGCTTATTCAATAATACTATACAATAACAGACGTTTATTTTTAACTCATGGTCATATATATAGTGAGGATAATATGCCAAAGCTTAAACATGGAGATGTATTTTTATATGGTCATACTCATGTGTCAAAGGCTGAGAAAAAAGGGGATATATTTGTTGTAAATCCAGGATCAATAACATTCCCAAAGGGTAACGGAATAAATTCTTATGCTGTTTTAGAAGATGATATTATTAGTATAAAGAAGTTAGACGGAGCAGTAATAAATGAAATTAAATTAGTTTAAATATTAGATTTGTGGCGAATAAAAATGGGGATAACAGTGAAAAAGTTACTATTATAATTTTATATGAGTATATTTAATTTTAAAGACGTGGGGGGCTTTTATGGAAAAAAAGATTAATAAGTTTAAAACAGTGCTTATCATTTTAGGAATTTTAGCTGCTGGATTTTTATTATGCTGGGGGCTTATAGCTTTAAAGGTGATTATCATTAATGCATAATAAATGGATAATTAACTTTAACTAAAAAGAATACTCTTGCTTACAATATTTGATAATAAACTTATTTCAATTATTGCAGGTAAGAGTATTTGTTTGCATAAAATTATTTAGTAAAAAACTCAATTTGGATTTAATATTTATTGTAAAATTACCTTTAATTAATATTTTATATTATATGATATAATTGTGATGGAATAAGGTAACTTAACAGTTTATAAAATATGATAAATAGGGTGGAATGGGTTAATGAAAAAAGCTGTTTTTTTTGATATTGATGGAACATTATTGGACTGTCTTAATGGAATAACAGATATTACTCCTGCAGTGAAAAAAGCAATAAGAGAACTGCAGAATGAAGGTAATTATGTTTTTATAGCCAGCGGCAGGCCATATGCTTTTATAAGCAGCGAAATATTAAATTTTGGTTTTGACGGATATATTTTTACAAATGGTGCCCAGGTAAGACTTGGAGACAAATTGATATATAAGAAGCCATTTAATAAGAATTTTACAAAGGAATTAGTATTAAATTGTGACAAGCTTAATATTCAATACATACTGCAGGGAGAAAAATATTCTTATCTGAATAATGATTTTGAAAGATTATATTCATATTATGACAACTACGGTATATCAAGAAGATACTTAACAGGTGACTATGATATTGACAAAGTTGATGTATTTAAAATGGAAATGCTGTATGGCAGTAAACAGGCTTTGGATTACTGCTTTTCTAAAGTAAATGAGGATTACAACTACGGCTTGGATTCATCAAACAGTGTATTTGAACTTTATTCAAGAAGAGACTCAAAAGCATCAGGCATAAAGAAAGTGCTGAAATATTTAAATATCCCTTTGGAAAACAGCTATGCATTTGGAGACGATACAAATGATATAGAAATGCTTGAGGCAGTAGGATGCGGCATTGCTATGGGAAATGCCAGTGATATGGTTAAAAGCCATGCAGATAAAGTAACAGATGAGGTTCAGAGGGATGGGGTAGCACTGGGTATAGAAAGATTTATACTTTAGAGTTGAATGCAATCGAATACTATCGAATGTAACCAGGTAGCACCCGAATATCGTCGAATGTAACCAGGTAGCACCCGAATATTGTCAAATGTATAATGTGGACAATTGTTGCCTAAAATATCACTAGAGGTGATATTAATATGAATTTACAACTTAGTCAAAAAGAAAGAATGTTTCTGGAGGACGCAAAAATCCAAGAGGAGGTTTGTATTGAAAAATACAACAACTATTCAGGCCAGACTCAGGATCCGCAGCTGAAGCAGCTTTTTAACAGACTTTCAGGTGAAGAACAGCATCACCATGATATTGTTAATCAAATGCTTCAAGGGCAGCAGCCAAATTTAAGTCATGCTGGACTTAATCTTCAAAGTCAGCAGGGTACTGCTCAGCAGAATACTTCCCAGGGAACTGCCGGCACTCAGCAAGGCAATCAGCGTGATAAAATGCTATGTACAGATTTATTATCCACTGAAAAATATGTTTCAGGAACATATGACAGCGATGTCTTTGAATCTGCAAGCCCTGCAGTAAGGCAGGCAATGCAGCATATTCAGCAGGAAGAGCAGAAACATGGCGAAGAACTGTTTAATTACATGAACAGCCACGGAATGTACAATGTAAAATAATATTTCAGAAGAGCCAGGTTCAAGAGCTGGGTTCAGTAGAATGAACCTGGCTCTATTTTTTTATATGGTCAATCAACTAAATACATTATATAGATATTACATGGTAGGTGTGCTATTATATTTATATTAAGAGAAATGGAGTTTCATAAATGGAGAGTTTAATTCTTAAAAACAGATGGAAAATACTTAGCGTAGTGGTACTGGGAACACTTATGTCAACTTTGGACAGCAGCATTGTAAATGTTGCTCTACCTGTAATGTCAAAGAATTTGGGAGTGGGGCTTGACAGTATACAGTGGGTTGTTACCAGTTATCTTATAGTTATATCGGCTTTCATTGTTATTTTTGGTAAAATAGCAGATAGAATAGGAAAATCCAAAATATTTTTACTTGGATTTATGATATTCGGCACTGGCTCCCTGTTATGTGCACTGTCTAATAGCTTGGAATTTCTTATTTTTTCAAGAATATTTCAGGCTGTAGGTGCTTCAATGTTTATGGCAACAAATCAGGGCCTTATTGCAGCTGTTTTTCCTCCTAATGAAAGGGGAAGAGCACTGGGCTTGTCGGGAACCACAGTAGCACTTGGTACTATGCTGGGACCTCCTATAGGCGGATTTATTGTAGAATTTTTTAACTGGCAGTCTATTTTCCTTATAAACCTACCTATTGTTATAGTTGGTCTTGTCATGGGATTAAGATTGCTGCCTAAAAAAGAGGTTATAGAAAAATCAAAAGGCTTTGATATTAAAGGATCTTTACTTTTTATTATTTTCATAGTTTCATTATTATGGTCAGTATTAAGCGGAGAAAAAATGGGATGGGCAAATTACCTCATTATAAGCGGATTTATTATAAGCATTATAAGTATAATTATTTTTTACTTTACTGAGAAAAAAGCTGAAAATCCAATGCTGGATTTTTCAATGTTTGATAATAAATTGTTTGATATAAGTCTTTTCTGCGGCTTTATATCATTTTTAGCTATGTTTTCAATGAATATAATTCATCCTTTTTATCTTCAGTATATCATAAAGGCATCACCTGGAATGTCAGGATTATTAATGATAGTTTCACCAATATGCATAGGAATTGTGGCTCCAATAAGTGGGTATATCTCAGACAAAGTAGGATCTGAAATCATAACAGTGTTTGGACTTGCTTTTATTGCACTTGGACTTGTCTTAACAGCATTTTTGAATGGACAGTCAAGTTATGGAGATATAATTTTCAGAGTTGCATTAATAGGAATTGGAAGCGGATTATTTCAATCCCCAAATAATTCTATAGTAATGTCCTGCGTTCCTAAAAATAAGTTGGGGGTTGCTGGAAGTATAAATGCCCTTGTAAGAAATATGGGAATGGTTTCAGGTATAGCATTTTCTGTGGTGCTGCTTTATAACAGAATGAGCTATAAAATAGGTTACAAGGTTACAAACTTTGTTGAAGGGCAGAATCAGGCTTTCCTATATGGAATGAAAGTGGTTTATATTACAGCAGCATTTATATGTGCTATTGGAGTAATAATTACAGTTATGAGAATGTATAAAAGAAAAGCAAAAAGAAGCGAAGGCATATAAACCTTCACCTCTTTTTTTATAGAAATTTATTTGAATATTTCAATAGCAGTCATAACTGCACCCATAATAGTAAAACATACACCTACAATCTTTTCCAAAGTTTTTTCGTTAACTTTATTGGCATATCGTGAACCTAAAATTCCTCCTGTAACAGCTCCAATGGATAGGAATATACCAAGTACAATGTTTATATTTCCTCTGGCTGCATAACCTATAGTGGATGAAAGAGCTGTTATAGCCATTATAAGTGTTGAAGTACCAATAGCTTTATGAAGAGAAAATGCCAATAATATAATTAATGCCAGAAGTACCATAACTCCGCCGCCTGCTCCAAATATACCGCTTAAAATACCTATGCCTAATCCTATAATTAAGGCAGACACTATTTTCTGCCACTTCTTTTTAAAATTAATTAACTTACTTAGCGAATTTTCATTATCACCTTTTTCTTTATAGCTTTTACGAAACATTGCTATACCGGCAATAATCAAAACAATTCCAAAGCTTGAAGACAAATTGCTTTCTCCCATTTTACTTGCAATGGAAGCACCTATCTGAGCTCCAATAATAGAAGTTATTGCTATCCAGATACCTGATTTAAGATCTATGTTGCCATTTTTATAATAAGAATAAGCTACCGTTAAAGAAGCTATAACATCCACAAATAAACTTGTACCAATTGCAGTGTGGACGCTGGTTTTAAAAAGCATAGTCAAAACAGGTACTATGATCATAACTCCGCTGGCGCCTATAAGACTTGTTATGCCTCCTGTGACAATACCAATACATATTGCTAATAAATAAAATCCAAAACTCATAAAAATATATCCCCTTTTGCTATATTATTTAATAGATAATTTCATAAATTCAACTAAAAAGCTGATATTTTCTTCCTTATCATCTGGATGTAATTCATACATTGTTAATGTGCATGTTACCAATAATTCTGCCAGCCTTGCATCAAGGTTGGAACATTTATTAAGACTTTCTTTCTTATCAAGACAATTAAAGAAATTTGATAATCTTAACATTAAGCTGCTCTTTAAATCCTTAATTTCATCATCTTCCATAAGTTCGACCTCGGTGGGGTCAATTAGCTCCCTGCCCAAACCGCTTCTTGCTTCAATATCATCATAAAGTATATTTATGAATTTCCTAAGCTTTTCTTCAGGAGAAGCATTAAGATTTCTAAGGTTATCAAGGTTTTGAAATGTATTCTGCCAGCTTTCCTTAATTATGCTTATATAAAGATGCTTCTTGTTTTCATAGTAGTTATATAGAGTTCCTACAGCCACACCGGATTTTTTTGATATCATTCTCATGTCCACATATGAATAGCTGTGCTGAATAAATAACTCTGCAGCACAATTCATGATAGTTTTTTCTACATCCTTTATTATCTTAGGAATAAAGTTCCACCTCCTTATTATGAACCATTGTTCATTTAGATTACAACATCATTATATGATATTATTTTTTATTTGTAAACAAGTAAGCATAAATCATAAATTTATTTAACATTTTATTTATAATTATATTGACTAAAATATCAAGGGTGATATAATTATTCGTATGCGAAATAATCTTATACGAATATTACTTGTCCAAACTAATTTATTATAAAATCTATAAGAGGAGGTAACTAAGTTGTATACAGAAAATACAAAGGCTGAGGTAGCAAGGCTTTTTTTCGAAGTAAATAAAAATTTTAAACACTGCATGCGCAAAAACTTTGGAATCGGCGGGCTGACTATTCCACAAACTTTGGTGGTTTTTACATTGTTTAAATCTGGTGAGATGAAGATAAGTGAGCTAAGTAAAAAGGTAAATCTGTCAAATAGTACAGTTTCAGGTATAGTGGACAGACTGGAAAAGCAGGGAATGGTTGAAAGGACAAGAAGTGAGGAGGATAGAAGAACTGTTTTCGTAAGTGTCACAGAAAAGTTTAAAGAAGTACATAAGGGTTTTCACAAGGAAATAGAAAAAAACTTTGAGGATTCACTTAGTTCAGGTACTCCTGAAGAGCTGGAGAAAGTAATTGAAGGATTAAATATTTTAAAAAGAATATTGAACGGCAAAGAGAGGTAGTTTTATGTTAAGGCTGTATAAATTTTTAAAGCCCTATACTGCAATGGTTATAGGTGTAGTATTTTTCGTAACTTTACAATCCTTGGGAGATCTTTATCTTCCAACTTTAATGGCAGATATTATAAATGATGGAGTCATGCAGGGAGATACTAATAAAATTCTCCATATTGGGGGAATAATGCTTTTAGTAGCTGCAGGTGGAGTTATCTGCTCAATCACAGCAAGTTTCTTATCTGGAAAATCTTCATCAGGACTTGGAGCAATATTAAGAAGTAAAGTATTTAAAAGAGTTGAGAGCTATTCATTACACGAATTTGATAAACTTGGTACTGCAACTCTTATAACAAGAACAACAAATGATATAACACAGATCCAGACTGTTACAGTTGTAATAATGCGTCTTATGATAAGTGCGCCCATAATGGCTATTGGCGGCATTATTATGGCCATGAGAAAAGATAAACCTCTTACATTGGTTTTGGCAGTAGCAATTCCTGTGCTTGCACTAGTTGTAGGAATTATTGCATCAAAAATGATACCTCTTTTTAAGCTTGTCCAGGTAAAAGTTGATAAAATCAATCTGGTTTTACGTGAAAAGCTTACAGGAATAAGAGTTATCCGTGCTTTTAATACAGTAGATAAAGAAACAAAGAGATTTGATGATGCCAATGTGGATCTTACAAATAACTACATTAAGGTTAACAGGATAATGGCATTTATGATGCCATCCATTATGCTTATTATGAATTTTACATCACTTGCAATACTTTGGTTCGGAGGTATACGTGTAAGTGAAGGAAGTATGGATTTAGGCGCTCTTTCAGCATTCACTCAGTATGCTATGCAGATAATGATGTCAATGCTTATGATGGCAATGATGTTTATTATGGTTCCACGTGCTCAGGCTGCAGCTGTAAGAATTAATGAAGTGCTTGACACTGTACCTGAAATAACAGATGCCAAAGAAACAAAAGATAGTTTTCATGTTAAAGGATATGTTGAATTTAAAAATGTTACATTCAGCTATCATGGAGCTGAAGAGCCTGCTATTAAAAATATTTCCTTTTCAGCAAAGCCAGGTGAAGTAACTGCAATTATAGGAAGTACAGGTGCTGGTAAATCCACTTTGATAAACCTGATTCCAAGATTTTATGATACTGAAAGCGGAAGTATTTTAGTTGACGGGGTAGACGTGAGAGATATTTCCCAGGAAAATCTTCGAAATAAAATAGGATTTGTACCTCAAAAAGCCATATTGTTCTCTGGAACAGTATCTGAAAACATTAGATTTGGAAATGATAATGCAACTGATGAAGAAGTGAAACATGCAGCTAAGGTTGCACAGGCTTCTGATTTTATAGATACCATGGAGGGCGGCTATGATCACGAAATTGCCCAGGGAGGTACTAATGTATCAGGAGGTCAGAAACAGCGTCTTTCCATAGCACGTGCACTGGCAAGAAAAGCCGAAATATACATTTTCGATGACTGCTTTTCAGCCCTTGACTTCAAGACTGATGCTAAACTCAGAGCAGCACTTAATAAGGAAACAAAGGAATCAACTGTAATTATTGTTGCACAAAGAGTAGGTACAGTTATGAATGCGGATAGAATTATAGTATTAGATGAAGGTTCCATTGTAGGAATGGGAACTCATAAAGAATTATTAGATAAATGTGATGTATACCGTGAAATTGTATCCTCACAGCTTTCAGAGGAGGAATTAGCATGAAGGAAAACAGAAGGCATGAAAGACATACAGGAGGGCATAGAGGCGGCCCAATGGGTATGGGAGCACCAGTAGAAAAAGCAAAGGACTTTAAAGGCAGCTTTAAAAGACTTCTTACCTATTTAAGACCTCATAAAATGAATTTAATAATTGTTTTCATACTGGCTATTGCAAGTACCACATTTGCCATAGTGGGCCCAAAGGTAGCAGGTAAAGCAATGAATAAACTTCAGGATGCTTATATGGCACGTAAGATGGTGTCGGAAATGTCAAAGGGCCAGAATGAAGCTGTAAGTCAGCTTAATAATAAAATGGGAGACGTTCAAAGTGAGGCTGTTGGTAAAATAAATGACAGTATGGCTGATGCACAGAAAAAATCCATAGACCAGATTAGCACAAGTATGGGTGATGCTCAGGTTAAAGCCTCAGATGAGATATTAAAGGCAATGGCTGTGCAGGTTTATCAGGGAGTGGCATCAGGACAAAAGACAGCTGTAGATAAAATAACTGCACAAATGGCTGGAACACAAAAGACCATGCTGTCAGAGGTGCAGCAGCAGATGCAGCAAATGCAGCAGGCAGCTCAAAGCGGGGCTCCAGTGACAAAGCAGGATCCTAAAACTTTAGAAACTATTCAAAGCTTTATGAATCTTCCAATGATAGATGCAACTAATGACAGAGCCACAAGAGTTAGAACTACTCTGCAATTTATTGATATACTTCAGGAAATGCCATCAAATGATAAGATAGATAAAAATTCACTTGCTTCATTAAAAGATTTATTAAATCTTCCAATGCTGGACACTGTTAAAAACGGAAATGAAAGAGTAAGTGTAATTAAAAAGTTCATGGATTTATCAAAGAAAATGCCTGGAGGCAGCAGTCAGGCACAAAGCTCCATGCAGCTTGATGCAGCAACAATGAATAAGGTATACAATAAAATCGCACAAATGAATGATTTTACTGTTAAATCATCAGGCTCAAATGCCAAAGTGGATAAAAATGCAACAGATGCTGTTCAAAAATTATTGAAGCTTCCCATGCTTAATGACATTAAAGATCCAGTGCAAAAAAGAAATACTTTAGTTCAGCTTGTTGATATATTTAAGAGTATGCCTGATATGTCATCCTCAGGATCCGGAAGTCAAATGAATGCTTCAGACCTGCAGACTATTAATGATTTACTGGGGCTGCCTGATATAAGCACTATTAAAGATTCAAAGGAAAAAACCGCAGCTGTAAGTAAATTAATTGATTTATTCAGCAAAATGCCAAAGACAAACAGCAAAACCACTCAGTCTGGTAATACAATGGATGCAGAGCAGCTTAAAACTGTTAAGGAATTAATTAATCTGCCTATGTTAAGTACGATTACTGATCAAAGTGAAAAAACAAAGGTTTTAAATCAAATGCTTGATTTATTCAGTAAAATGCCTGATATGGGTACAACCACAAGTAGTAGTGACTCAAAAAATAAAATGGATACAAAAAGCATAAAAGCTGTACAGCAGTTTATTGCACTTCCAAAATTAGATACACTTACTAATGCTAATGAAAAAGCAGATGTAGCTGAAAAAATTATGGATTTAGGAAAACAGATGAGCAGCAGCATGAAAAATGCTCCATCAAATCCTAAAAGCGATGTGAAATTTACTGATGATCAGATAAATGCAGCAATTACAGCAATTAGGGAAACCAATGGACAATATGATTTCTACTACATTGGAACCATTATATTAATTTTAATGGGCATGTATTTAATAAGTTCGCTTTTCAGCTTAATTATGGGCCTAGTGATGTCCGGGGTTTCACAGAACACAGTGAGAGACCTTAGAAGAGAAGTAGATGAAAAGATTGGAAGACTGCCGCTGAAATATTTTGACAGTCATTCTCACGGGGATATTTTAAGCCGTGTCACTAATGATGTGGATACTATTGCAACTACATTGCAGCAAAGTTTAACACAGATAATTACATCTGTTATTACAATAATAGGCTACATTATTATGATGCTTACTATAAGCCCTGTTCTCACACTTATAGTAATAGCAACACTGCCTCTTTATGTTTTTGCTACAGTATTTATAGCAAAGAAGTCGCAAAAATATTTTACTAATCAGCAGAAGGAAATTGGTTTGCTAAGTGGACATGTTGAGGAAATGTATACTGGTCACAAAATAGTAAAAGCCTTTGGACATGAAAAGGAATCAATAGAAGAGTTTGAAGCTATAAATAGCAGACTTAATAATGCAGGCTGGAGAGCTCAATTTGTTTCCGGCATAATGTTCCCACTTATGAACTTTATAAGTAACCTTGGTTATGTTGGAATAAGTGTAGTGGGCGGATTTTGGATAACAAAGGGCCTGCTTGGATTAGGTGATATAATCGCATTTATACAATATTCAAGATCATTTACTATGCCTATTGTTCAGACTGCAAATATAGCAAATATTATTCAGTCAACTATTGCATGTGCTGAGCGTGTATTCCAGATATTAGATGAGGAAGAGGAACTTCCTGACAGCAGTGATACAGTAGTAATAGAAAACCCAAAGGGAGAAGTTACATTCCAGCATGTTGATTTTAAATATGTTGAAGATGTACCTCTTATAGAAGACATGAACCTTGAGGTAAAACAAGGACATACAATTGCCATTGTTGGACCTACAGGCGCTGGTAAAACAACCCTTGTTAATTTGTTAATGAGATTTTATGAAATTAATTCAGGTGAAATAAAAGTTGACGGTGTTAATATAAATCGTATCAAACGAAGCGAGCTTCGTAAAATGTTTGGTATGGTGCTTCAGGATACATGGCTTTATAATGGCACAATTAAGGGCAATATAGCTTACGGTAAAGATGGAGCTTCAATGGATGACATTGTCCGTGCAGCAAAGGCAGCACATGCAGATCACTTTATAAGAACACTGCCTCAGGGCTACGATACTGTTCTTAATGAAGAAGGAACTAATATTTCACAGGGACAAAAACAGCTGTTAACTATAGCCCGTGCAATACTTGCAAATCCTACAATTTTAATTTTAGATGAAGCAACCAGCAGTGTTGATACTAGAACAGAGGTATTAATTCAAAAGGCTATGGCTAATTTAATGAGAGGCAGAACAAGCTTTGTAATTGCACACAGATTGTCCACTATACGTGATGCTGAGCTTATTTTAGTTATGAATAAAGGAAAAATTATTGAAATGGGTAATCATAAGGAACTGCTAAGTAAGAACGGCTTCTATGCAGATCTTTATAACAGCCAGTTCACAGGTGCAAGCCTGGAGAATGATGCAATCTAATATTATGTATATAAAAGGGGCTGTCGCATTAGCAGTTAAAACTGCTGATGCAAGGCTCATTTTTTATTGAAGGCTGAAACTAAAGATTAAAGAATAAAGAACAAATAATGTAGATTTTCTGCTTTGGCAGAAAATCTTAAAACTCAATTGATTGAGTGAGTCATACGTTTTAAGAACCAAGTTTGTTCCTTAACCTTTCCTGCTTTAGGTATATGGCTCTTTTATTCAATAGTGTTGATAAAGTAACAAATTCCCGTAGGGACAGGTCAATTAAAACTAATTTCAGCATTTCTCATATTTATATATGTATTCTCAATATTAATTTTACTTATTGCTTCTATAAATTTATTTATTGTAGATGAAATATTATTAAAATTAGAACTCTTTAAGAATTTGAATAAGCTTAAATAATTATTTAAATACTTTGTTGCTACTCCTCTAAAACGGTACATCCATTCCATGCAGTCACGTCTATATTTTACTGCTTCAGAGCTATTATCAAGATATTTATTGATCTCCCTTATTTTCTTTCTTTTAAAGAACAAGGCAAAAAAGCTTTTCGGCCTTGAGACTGCCTGCTTATTTTTATTTAATATTTTTCCAATATAATTTTCCATATCCATTGCATTTATACGTCCTGTGCCAACTGCCCTGGAATAAATATTTTTATGTGAATCCAATGCTGTAATAACGCAGACTTTATTATTGCTGATATTAATGTAACTTACGCTTTGATCATGAACTCTCCTTTCATTATGTTCAATGCTTTTCTGTCCCTTCCGGGAAAATTTTAAGAAAAAATTTTCAAGTTCAAACTTTCCCTGCATTTTATTTTGTTTAACCATTTTTAAAGCAGAAAGCAGCTTGTGCCTCCAGTAAAATAGTGTTACATAAGAAACGCCAATTTCTTTGGCTGCCGCCTTAAGTGACAAGCCCTTCAGGGTACATCTAATGAATGATTCCCATTTATCAGGAAAGTGAGTCCTTGCAATTGGTGTGTTTGTAAAATCATTAAAGGTTTTTTTGCAGCTTTTGCATATATCTCTTTGTTTACCATTGTATTTTCCGTATAGCACTGTATGGGTGCAGCCACAGTATGGGCATTTCCTTTCAGAATCATGTCTTAATGAAGCAAAATAAGATAATATATTTATATCAGTACATTTTTTATTCTCCATAGTAATCCAATCCCTTCAGTAATATGTAGGTATTTTAATTATTACCATTAGAGGATTGTCCTATTCATATCAACATCATTATTTAAAAGGGCCATATATGTTTAGCTAACAGTATCGGAGAAGGATAAGGCTAAAAATTAAAAAATGCTGATTTTCGGCTTTGACCAAAAACCTAAAATTTAAGTGGCTATTGCCTTAAGAATAAATACTACAATATATTTTATGTAAATTCATTGTGCGACAGCCCCTTTTTACTGATTATAAATATGCTATAATTATATAGTCCGGGTAAAAATACAATTTATTACGAGGAAGTGACTCAATGAAAGATTCAAGAAAGAGAAATATATTAATAGCACTGGCTGTAGCAATGTTTCTAGGAGCAGTTGAAGGTACCGTTGTTACAACAGCAATTCCAACCATTGTAAAAAGTCTTCAGGGATTTGAAATGATAAGCCTTGTTTTTTCAGCATATTTACTAACTTCAGCAATTTCTACTCCCATATATGGCAAATTGTCTGACTTATATGGAAGAAAAAATATGCTTTCAATAGGAATAATTATATTTTTAATTGGCAGTTTTTTATGTGGATTATCACAAAATATGTATATGCTCATAACATTTCGTGGAATTCAAGGATTGGGAGCAGGTTCAATATTTACAGTAACATATACAATTGTTGGTGATGTATTTACACTTGAAGAAAGACCCAAGGTTCAGGGAATCATAGGCACAGTCTGGGGAGTAGCAAGCCTTATAGGACCATTTTTTGGAGGAGTTTTAATAGATGTACTGTCATGGCACTGGATATTTTTTATAAACATTCCCTTTGGAATATTATCAATAATATTAATTCAAAAAAACTTAAATGAAGTTTTTGAGAAGAAAAAGCATAAAATTGATTTTGCAGGTATTATTACTTTATCCATGGCTATGATTATATTTATGAACATATTTGTATCAAGCACTAATAAAGAAAATAATAATATTTTTTACATAATATCAGTTTTGATTACTTTTATATTGTTAATAGCATTTTATAAAATAGAATTAAATGCTGAAGAGCCTATTATTCCTTTTGATATCTTTACCAAAACAAGTACAATTGTAAACATAATAAGTTTTTTAACTTCGGCTATGCTTATATGTTCAGATGTGTATTTTCCAATATATATTCAAAATGTTCTTGGCTTTAGCCCTAAGATTTCGGGATTAACCCTGGTTCCAATGTCAATTTCATGGCTTATAGCCTCAGTAGTTTTAGGAAAATGTATAGTAAAGTACGGAGGAAAAACAGTTATGTTAATTTCCAGCGCTATTTTAATTATGAGCACAATATTGCTGCCTACACTGGGAGTAGGATCTCCATTATTATTGGTAATAATATATGTTACTATAATGGGATTTGGATTTGGAGGAGCTTTAACCACATTAACCATAATGGTTCAGGAATCTGTAGGATATAATAAAAGAGGTGCAGCAACTGCTACTAATTCATTACTTAGAACTTTAGGACAAACAATTGGAGTAAGTATATTTGGAAGTATATTTAATTTATATATTGTGAAATACTTTGCCGCACTAGGTATTAAAGGAGTGGAGCCAAGTAATTTATATAAGGCTTCTGCATATAGTGCTGCAGTAACAAATGAACAAATAAAGCTTTCCATAGTAAGTTCTTTGCACATTTTATTTATAATATTAATAATTATATCCTGCCTATGCTTGATTTTATCAATAAAAATGCCTAATGCAGCAGGGGAAGTCAATACTGAGTCCATATAAAAGATTTTCATATAACACAGATTCAAAAAGCGCTGCAAGCAGCTTAATAAACTGCTTACAGCTGCAATTTTTATTTATAACTTTAGAAATCTAATTAAATTAGTCTGGGACAGAGCTATCCTGTTTCTTGCTCCAGGACTGTAAGCCAAATGCCATGCACTGTATTGCTCTGCATAGGGTATATCTGCAGACATGCAGTCAACGGGTACGATTACCTTATAACCACGGATAGCAGCGCTGATAGATGTATGCAGCACTACACCATTGGCAGCATAGCCCGTTATAATAACAGTTTTAATACCCTTTTCCCTTAATACTGAATTTAAATTTGTATTGTAGAACTTATCTACGCCGGACTCCACAATGAGCTCATTTGGTAAAGGCGCCAGCTGCTTTTCAATATCTGAAGGATTTCCTGATGGTATAATACTATATATAACAAGCATTCCTATTTCTCTGGCTTTATCTAACAAACTTTTGATATTTGGGATAGTGGAAGTACATCTGGGACTTTTACATATGGTTGTCTCCATATCTAATATTAAAAGAGCACAGTTTTTTGAAGTAACAGCTGCAGATTTAATCTCAGGTGGGGGAGGCACTGGGACTGTATTCCATGTGCTGATAATTGTACTGCCTTCAGGATCAACTCTTATGTTTCCTATGTTTCCGTAGATAAATCTATTGCTATTAAAATTATCTCTCTTGTGGTATTGATACCATTTATCATGAAAAGGACAAAAATATTTCACAGTAATCCTCCTATATAATTTCATTTAGTAAATCACTATTTAAGTGAGCAAAAATACTGATGCTTCTACAGTTTTTTGAGAAACTTAAATAGATGATTTACTTTGAAATCTATTTAATATGAGTCTATATCCATATATTATGTTGTATACTGGAGAAAGTGACATGAAACTTAACTAAGAACTAAGAACTAAGAACTAAGAACTAAGAACTAAGAGGTAAGAGATTTTTTGAGGTAAGAAGTAAGAAGTAAGAGGTAAGAGGTAAGAGATTTTTTGAAGGAGATAAACTATGAAGGGTTTAATTAATAACTTAGATGTATTGGGGTGTCAGTGCACATTGTATCTGCCGCCAAGTTATCAGATTCAGTGTGGAAATTATTCTGTGGTATACATGAATGGAGAAAATGATATATCTGAAATAATGAAAATCATTGAACCTGACTTTAATGTGGAATGTGAGGAATTTTTAGTTGTGGATGTTCATTCAGAAAACTGGGGCAGTGACTATACACTTTTAAAGAACAGCTTCAATCTGAAAATGTTATACTACAGTGGAATAATGGAGGACATTTTGCAGAAATACCTGAAAGGTTTCGAAAGGCCATTACATGGCTTATGCAATACCCTAATAAGCTTCAATAAATATTCATTAGTATTAACTACTGTATTTGTTTTTGCATAAAAAATGCATGCTTAGGTAAGAACTAAACGTAAGGAGTAAGGGTTTATACTAGGAGGTAAGGTTATGAAATTTGAAGCTTTTTTTAAGGGAATAAAAAATGCAAATGAAGCTGTTGATAAGCTTAAAGGCCAGGGTATTGAAGCCTATTCGGATATAAATGATCACTATCAGATGAATACAGATGTAAGACCAAAGGAAGAAAGTTTTTTTTCTACCACCAGCAACTCAGATTTGGTTCTTAATGCAGGCTCTCCAGATGGAAATACAGGCAGATCACCATTGCTGGCGGCAAGTCCAATGGTAAGCGGCATGGGAGACTTTGAAGAAATTGTAGATATTAAATATAAGGTTATCATAAATACTGATGATAATAACAAACAAAAAGCCAAAGACATAATAAAATCCTTAGGCGGAACTATGGAAAGCCCAAATATAAATATCCAAAAGCATGTAAAGGATATAGATCTTTCTAAAGCAGATCCAAAGTTTTTAAAGGATTTAGAAGAGTAAAATGCAAATGAATCTACGGTTTCCGTTTTAGAGTGTAAAACATCGATAAAAACAGCAATAATATTTGAGGATATTATTGCTGTTTTTATTGTACGTATTATTAAATATATTAAATAAATTGTTACAGCAATAATGCCTGCTGCAATTAACCAGCTAAGGACATAAAATAAATACATACATATCCTCATGTTTTATTTTTGTGTTTATGATACCATATATTGTAATGTATGTAAATGGATAGTGCTAATTAATTAGATTTACATTCTCAATATATGGTAATATAATAAAACTGTAAAGGAATACAATATATGTAAGACGTGCTTATTTTATATGGGGGTGATATTAATGGAATTATTAAAAACAAATTATTTAACAAAAACCTATGGCTTTGGGGAAACTGCAGTTAAAGCACTTAAACCAACTGACTTAGTTATTCAAAAAGGTGAATTTACTGCTATTGTAGGACCTAGCGGATCAGGTAAAAGTACTCTTCTGCATTTATTAGCAGGACTGGACAAACCATCAGCAGGTCACGTGTATATTAACGATATTGATATTTATTCTATGAAAGAAAAAGAGTTATCAAGATTCAGAAGAAGAAATATAGGTTTTATCTTTCAATTCTTTAATTTAATTCCTATATTATCTGTAGAAGAAAATATCAAACTACCACTTTTAATGGACGGTAAAAAAGTGGATGAGGATTATATTAATGAACTAATGGAAACTTTAGATATTAAGAATAGAAAAACTCACTTACCAGGGGAGATATCCGGCGGGCAGCAGCAGAGAGTTTCCATAGCAAGGGCATTGGCAAATAAACCATCAATCATATTTGCAGATGAGCCCACAGGAAACTTAGACAGTAAAAACAGTAAAGAAGTTTTAAGCTTACTTACCAAATCTATAAAAAAATATAATCAGACTCTGGTTATGATTACTCATGACCCTCAAATAGCTTCCTGTGCAGATAGAATTATAACTATATGTGATGGAGAAATTATGGAGGACAAGAAGGTGAATTAATGAAAAGTTTCTGGGGGCTGATTCCAAGGAATCTTATTAAAAATAAGAAAAAGATTGTATTTATTGCGGTAGGTTTAATATTATCAACTTCCTTGATTATTTCTTTAAGTATAATGCTTGACACTTTGAAAAGTTCCTCCTATAAACGTATGTTGGATATTTGTGGTGGAGACTATGATGGAACATTTTATTCCTGGAATAAAAATGCTTTAGAAAATTTATATAAAGATCCTTTGGTAAATAAAATATCAACTTATGTAAACTTCGGAACTTATCAAGTACCTAATTCTAAGTACATTTTAGAGGTAAATGGGTATGATAAAAACATATCAGAACTGGTTAATTTCAAACTATTACAAGGAAGATACCCTCAAAATAATAATGAAATAGCAGTTCAAGATTGGATATTAGATGCTATGCCTAAAAAATATAAAATAGGGGACAAAATTAAATTAAACTTAACTATAGGCAAGTTTGAAAAAGTTAATGAAGAAAAAGAGTTTACATTAACAGGCATTTTCCAATATAAAAGTAACTATCAACTAAAAAACACAGGATTAGCATATATACCTAAAGGTTATGCTGAAGTTGTGGTACCGACAAAAGAGAGATTATATAGTGGATATTTAAATTTAAAACCAGAATTGCCTTTGAAAGAAAGTTTTATGAAATTACCAGCAACTAATAATTATGAAAAAATAGAATTTTACATGAATTATGATAAATTAAGTTTATTACAAGCATATAAGACTATCGATTTTGTTAGTATAATTTTATATATAGTAATAAGTATTGTAGCAAGTGTAATAATTTACAACATATTTAATATGTCGGTTACAGAAAGAACAAGGGAATTTGGTATGCTGAGAGCTATAGGTGCTTCATCATCAAATATCAAGATGTTAGTGCTAGGTGAAGGATTAACATTAGGCTGTATATTTATATCATTAGGAATTATCATTGGAAACTTTGTAGTTAAAAACATTATTATTCTTATATCAGGATATAATGATTTTAGTGGAATAATGAATATACCTAAAAGCGGCATTATAGCTTCTTTTATAATAGGTTTTTTAACTATAATAATGGGTACTTTTTTCCCAGCTAAAAAAGCTTCTAAAATATCTCCAATAGAGGCTATTAATTCAAATAATAATTTACAATTAAAAGGTAAAGATATAAAGAAAAATTCACATATAAAAAATATAATAAATAAAAACTTTGGATTCACAACAGATATGGCATATTTAAATTTAAATAGAAATAAAAAAAGATTTATAACTACTGTGATTTCATTGAGCATTAGTATAATAATGTTTATGCTTGTAAACTATTTAATTAATTGTGCAGATCCTATAAATGGCATCAAAGCTAAAATGGGAGGGGACTTCGTAATAACCTCAGCGCAGGATCAACCCAAATATGCCTTATCAGATAAAGATTTAAGTGATATTAAAGATATAAATGGTATAGACAAAATAGTTAATGAGAAAAGACTTACTTCTTTAATGGAAGTACAAAAAGATTCAGTTACTAGTGATGGAGTAAAATTTCTTGCTAAAGCCAGTAAAACATCACAAGCAGAAAAGATTAATTTTGAAAGCCAGCATTATAAGTTTAAAGTAGAAGTGGCAGGTTATACATTGGAAGATTTAGATAGCCTTAAAGATAATATAATACAAGGGGAAATTGATAAAAATAAGATGTTAAAAGAACCAGTAGCTATTTTAGGTCAAAATTTAAATTATGGTAATTACACTAAACTAAAAGTGGGAGATAAAATAGAATTAAGTTATCCTGTTTATAACAAGGATGGAGGATTTGACCGTTATAAAAGTGAAACTTTTACTATAGGTGCTTTGCTAAAGGATAATTTTAATACTACTGATCAACAAATCAATAATGTAATAATTGTAAGTGATAAAGTTGCTGAAAGATACCTTAATATTAAAGGATATCAAAATGTAAAAATTAACCTAAGTAAAAATGCAGATTAGTATGAAGTTGAAAAAACTTTAAAACAAAAGTTGAAGGAAAATGGTGCTCTTACTTTAGTGTCATATAAAGAAGCATTAGAAAAAGCTAAAAAAAATAATTTGCAGCGTTCACTAATAATGTATAGTTTTGTAGTTGTAGTAGCTGTAGTAAGTATTGTTAATTTGTTTAATATTATGAGTATGAATTTATTACTAAGAAAAAAAGAAATAGGAATGCTTAGGGCCATAGGTTTTGGAAATGATGAAATTAAAAAAATGATACGTACGGAGGGAATATTTTATGGTATAGTTTCAGGATTTTGGGGAACAGTCTTAGGGACAGTAATATCCTTTGCAATTTTTATACTTGCAAGAAAATCCCTTACTCAAGGAATGGCGTGGAATTTTTCTGCAATTACAATAATAATACTTTTCTTAGTAACCATAGTTGTTTGCCTACTTTCATCTATGAATGCATCTAGAAGAATATTTTCTTCTAGTATTGTAGATTCAATAAGATGCAACGAATAAAAGGGAGTCATTAAATGAAAAGTTCAATATATCAAATTAAAAAAGTAAGAATTGTATTAGTTGATAGCGGAATAAATGCTGCAGAAAACAATTTAAATAATTCCTTAATTGATGAAATTGGAATAAATTTTGATACTAGCATGAATGTAATAGAGAGATCAAAACCCATAGTTGAAAACGACCATGGAACAGTAATTGCTGAAACAATTAAATCTATATGCAATAGTGTTGAGTTTATTAGTATTAATATTCTGGATAAAAATTTAACTACTAATGGAATAATACTTCTAGCAGCATTAAAAAAGGCAATGTCATATAATCCTAATATAGTCCATTTAAGTTTAGGAACAACAAAACTTAAATATTGGTTTAAATTAAGAAAAATAACTAAAACCTTAAATAGAAACAATGTAATAATTGTTTCTGCAGCTGAAAATAATGGAAGAAAAAGTTATCCTGCATATTTGAAACATGTTGTAGGTGTAAAGGGAATAAATTTAAAAAACGATGAATTCTACTATAATAATAACTTTTTTTATTCTCCATTACATTTACCTGATGTTATAATCAATTCTAATGAAAAGTATAAGCATATTTGCGGAAATAGTATATCAGCTGCATATATAACAGGGCACATCAGTAATATTATTTTGAAATTAAATATTAAAAAGAATAATGAGATTTTAGATTGCTTGAAAAGTGAGGGAATGAAAAATTATAGAAATTATAATAAGTAGTTATCCACATTCCTAGTTATGTTTACATTCCCGGTATATGGTAATATAATAAAACTGTAAAGGAATACAATATATGTAAGACATGTTTATTTTATAGAGGGTGAATTAATGAAAAGTTTCTGGGGGCTGATTCCAAGGAATCTTATTAAAAATAAGAAAAAGAATGCATTTATAGCAATAGGCATAGTTTTGTCTATGTGTTTAATTATATCTTTAAGCATAATGCTTGATACGCTTAAGAAGTCTTCCTATGAACGCACTATAGATAATGCTGGTGGAGCATATGATATATGGGTTTCCAGTACAAGTGCAGATAATGTAAATCTATTCAAAAAAGATCCTATCTTTACAAAAATATCAATTTGTGAAAATTTAGGGCTGTATCAAGTGCCTGATTCTAACTACACTTTAGAGATAAATGGCTATGATAAAAATATTCCGGATTTTATTAATATGAAATTGCAGCAGGGAAGATATCCTGAAAATGATAATGAAATAGCAGTGCAGGACTGGATATTGGATAAATTACCTCAAAAGTACAAAATAGGGGATAAAGTAAATTTAACTTCAACTTTGTCATATAAGAATTCAAAGGGTGATAATGAAGAATTTAAAGTTGAAAACCAACTTATATTAGTAGGTATATACAAAAGTAATAATATAAGCGGAGGAAAAAATAAAGCAACTGCTTATGTAACTAAAAAGTATGTAGAATCTAAAATACCCCCTCTATTAATTAAATATGGTGGATATTTCATGGTAAATCCTAAATATTCTATAGGGAAGAGCATTGAAATATTAAGATCAACTAATGAATATATAAAAGTACCCTTTAGTGAAAATAGTTTAAAAGCATATTTGTTACAAGCATTTAAGGGTATAGACTATGTCAGCATAGTTCTATACACAATTATAGGTGTAGTAGCAGCCGTAATAATTTACAATATATTCAATATTTCAGTTACTGAGAGGATTAAGGAATTTGGAATGCTAAGGGCAATAGGAAGCTCGCCTGGTCAAATTAAAATGCTTATTTTAGGGGAAGGATTAATTTTAGGCTGTATATTTATACCAATTGGAATAATTCTAGGCAACTTTATAGTTAAAGGTGTAATATCGTTAACCTCTGGTTATAAAAATTTCAGCGGCATAATGAACATTCCTAAATTGGGAATTACAGCTTCTATTATAGTAGGCTTTTTAAGTATTATAATGGGAACTTATTCTTCTGCCAGAAGAGCATCAAAAATATCTCCTATAGAAGCAATAAGCTCAAATAGTAATTTGAAACTCACAGGCAGGAATATAAAGAAGCAGCTTCAAAGGAAAAGCTTTATGGGTAAATTATTTGGATTTACAGCAGATATGGCATATTTGAATTTAAATAGAAATAGAAAGAGATTTGTTACCACAGTAGTCTCGCATAAGTATAGTAATGTTTTTTACTGTAAGCTATTTAATTAACAGCACTGATCCAATACAAAATTTAAAAAATGAGATAGGTGGAGATTTTAGTGTATCTGTGGTAAGTGATTCAAAAAAAGATTCAATATCAGATAATGATATTCAGGAAATTAAAAATATAAAAGGTATAAGTAAAATAAGTAGGCAAAAAAGTATGTCAATATATATTACTGTACCAGAAGAAAAAGTAACTAAAGATGGCATAAAGCTGGTACAAAATAAAGGTGAAAAATCACCTGATGTAAAGCAGCAGCTTGAAAAACATATATTCAGGTTTAATGCAGCTGTATATGGATACACTGATGAGGATATAAATTCTATGAAAAAATATGTAGTTCAAGGAAAGATAAATACAGAAAGTATGGATAATGAATCTATTGTAATTTTAGCTCAAAATTTAAATTACAGTAACAATACTAAAATAAATGTAGGAGATAAAATATCATTATATGATTACCGTAATGGTAATGAAAAAAACTTTACTGTTGGAGCGATTTTAAGTAAAGGTTTACCTATATCAAGTTCAGGAACAGAAAATATAGTCATAATGAGTTCAAAAAATGCAGAAAAGTACATGTTTTTAAACGGATATCAGGATGTGAAAATAAGTTTAAGCAAAAATGCAGATTATGACCAAGTAGAAAAATCATTAAAGGATAAATTGAAAGGCAA
Organism: Clostridium sp. JN-9; assembly: GCF_004103695.1. Classification (NCBI taxonomy): domain Bacteria; kingdom Bacillati; phylum Bacillota; class Clostridia; order Eubacteriales; family Clostridiaceae; genus Clostridium; species Clostridium sp. JN-9. The sequence continues at coordinate 1,130,364 of NZ_CP035280.1, forward strand.
TAGATCAGCTAAGATTACATCTTATAAGGAGGAATTAGAAAAGACTAAGGAAAGGAATTTGCAGACATCACTGATAACTTACAGTTTTGTAATTGTAGTAGCTATAGTCAGCATAATAAATTTGTTCAATATTATGAGCATGAATGTAATGCTTAGAAAAAGAGAAATTGGCATGCTTAGAGCCATAGGCTTTGAAAATAACCAGGTGAAAAAAATGATAAGGTTTGAGGGAGGATTTTATGGAATAGCTTCAGGACTTTGGGGGGCAGGACTTGGAGTAATCTTTACCTACTTATTGTTTCTGGTATCCAGAAGGGAACTTACTGACGCAATGACATGGAGTTTTCCTGCTTTAACTGTTGTAATATCACTTTTAGCCACTATATTTATTTGTCTATTGGCTTCCATGAATGCATCTAGGAGATTGTTTAGTTCAAGTATTGTGGATTCTATAAGGGGTAATGAGTAAATAATAATTTTATTATATTATAAAAATAACCACTCATAATATGCAATAAAGTGTTAAAATGTAAATATAAGTAAAAGGTATTGAGAGGGGATTCTAAAGTGGAATTATTAAAAACAAATTATTTAACAAAAACCTATGGATTTGGGGAAACTGCAGTTAAAGCACTTAAACCAACCGACTTAGTTATTCAAAAAGGTGAATTCACTGCTATTGTAGGGCCTAGCGGATCAGGTAAAAGTACTCTTCTGCATTTATTAGCAGGACTAGACAAACCATCAGCAGGTCATGTGTATATCAATGATATTGATATTTATTCTATGAAAGAAAAAGAGTTGTCAAGATTTAGAAGAAGAAATATAGGTTTTATCTTTCAATTCTTTAATTTAATTCCTATATTATCTGTAGAGGAAAATATCAAACTACCACTTTTAATGGATGGAAAAAAAGTGGATGAGGACTATATTAATGAACTAATGGAAACTTTAGATATTAAGAATAGAAAAACTCACTTACCTGGAGAAATATCCGGCGGGCAGCAGCAGAGAGTTTCCATAGCAAGGGCATTGGCAAATAAGCCATCCATTATATTTGCAGATGAGCCCACAGGAAACTTAGACAGTAAAAACAGTAAAGAAGTTTTGAGCTTACTTACCCAATCCATAAAAAAATATAATCAGACTCTGGTTATGATTACTCACGACCCTCAAATAGCTTCTTGTGCAAATAGAATTATAACTATATGTGATGGAGAAATTATGGAGGACAAGAAGGTGAATTAGTGAAAAGTTTCTGGGGACTGATTCCAAGGAATCTTATTAAAAATAAGAAAAGGAATGCATTTATAGCAATAGGTATAATTTTATCTATGTGTTTAATTATATCTTTAAGCATAATGCTTGATGCATTTAAGAAGTCTTCCTATGAAAGTGCCATAGATGTCGCTGGTGGAGCATATGACATATGGGTTTCCAGTACAAGTGCAGATAATGTAAATGATTTTAAAAAAGATCCCATCTTTACAAAAACATCAATTTGTGAAAATCTTGGGCTGTATCAAGTGCCTGATTCCAATTACATTTTGGAGATAAATGGCTATGATAAAAATATTCCGAATTTTATTAACATGAAATTGCAGCAGGGAAGATATCCTGAAAATGATAATGAAATAGCAGTACAGGACTGGATATTGGATAAATTACCTCAAAAGTACAAAATAGGGGATAAAGTAAATTTAACTTCAACTCTGTACTATAAAAATTCAAAGGGAAATCGTGAAGAACTAAAAATTGAAAACCATCTTAAATTAGTAGGTATTTATAAAAGCACTAATATAGATGGCGGTAACAATAAAGCAACTGCTTATGTAACTAAAAAATATGTAGAATCTCAAATACCCTCTTTATTAATTAAATATGGCGGATATTTTATGGTAAATCCTAAGCATTCTATAGAAGAAAGCTTTGAGGCATTAGCATCAACAAATGAATACAGCAAGGTGCCATTTTCCAAAAATGAATCCAAGGTAGAATTAGTACAATCATTTAAAATTATAGACAATGTCAGCATATTGTTATATATAGTTATAGCCATAGTAACAGCTGTAATAATTTATAATATATTTAATATTTCAGTTACTGAAAGGATTAAAGAATTTGGAATGTTAAGAGCTATAGGAAGCTCGCCTGGTCAGATTAAAATGCTTGTGTTATGGGAAGGAATAATTTTAGGCTGTATATTTATTCCCATAGGAATAATTCTAGGCAGCTTTATTACTAAAGGAATAATTGTATTTGTTTCTGGATATAAAGATTTTAGCAGTATAATGAGTATTCCTAAATCAGGCATTATATGTTCCACTGTTATAGGCTTTTTAAGTATTTTCATGGGAACTTATTCTTCTGCCAGAAGGGCTTCTAAAATATCCCCTATAGAGGCAATAAGTTCAAATAGTAATTTGAAACTTACAGGCAGGAATATAAAGAAGCAGCTTCAAAGAAAGAGTTTTATGGGTAAATTATTTGGATTTACAGCAGATATGGCATATTTAAATTTAAATAGAAATAGGAAAAGATTTGTTACCACAGTAGTTTCTTTAAGCATAAGTATAATAATGTTTTTTATTGTAACTTATATATTTAACTGCTATGATCCAATACAAAATTTAAAAAAACAAATAGGTGGAGATTTCAGCGTATCTGTACTAAGAAATTCATCAAAGGATTCATTGACAGATAAAGATATTAAAGACATTGAAAATATTAATGGTATAAGTAAAATAAATAAGCAAAAAAGCATGTCATCATTATATATGAAATTACCTGAACAAAAAGTTACAGGCAGTGGTATAAAGTCAGTACAAAGTGAAGCTGAAAAATCACCTTTTGTAAAGCAGCAGCTTGAAAAACATATATACAGTTTTAATGCAACTTTATATGGATACACTGATGAGGATATAAGTTCTATGAAAAAATATGTGGTGCAGGGAAAGATAAATACAGCAAGTATGGATAATGAACCTGTTGTAATTTTAGCTCAAAATTTAAACTATAGAAACAATACTAAAATAAATGTAGGAGATAAAATAACACTATATGATTACCATTATGGCAATGAAAAGAGCTTTACCGTGGGTGCAATTTTAGATAAAAATTTACTGACACTTGATAAAGTAATAGAAAATATAGTTCTAATGAGCTCAAAAAATGCTGAAAAATACATGGCTTTAAATGGATATCAGGAATTGAAAATAAGTTTAAGCAAAAATGCAGATTATGATGAAGTAGAAAAATCATTAAAGGATAAATTGAAAGGAAACAGATCCGTTAATATAACATCTTATAAGGATGAATTAAAAAATACTAAGAAAATGGATTTACAAACATCATTAATAGCTTATAGTTTTGTAATTGTAGTGGCTGCAGTAAGTATTATAAATTTATTTAATATTATGAGCATGAATGTAATGCTTAGAAAAAGAGAAATTGGAATGCTTAGAGCCATAGGTTTTGAAAATAACCAGGTGAAAAAAATGATAAGGTTTGAGGGATGGTTTTATGGCATAGCCTCAGGACTTTGGGGTGCTGGACTTGGATCAGTATTTACCTTTTTGATATATATAACACTTAGGGGGCGCCTTGTTGCAGGAATGACATGGAAATTTCCTGTTACCTCTATATTAATTGTTTTTGTATTTACTACACTTATGTGTTTATTGGCTTCTATGAATGCATCAGGAAAATTATTTGATTACAGCATTGTTGATTCTATTAGGGGAAATGACTAAATAAATTTAGGGAAAAGTAATTATGATAGTGATATCATAGTTACTTTTCTTTTTTTGCAGAATAATTCATAAATTTTTTTCTTTTAATATTTATAAAAAAGTGTATTATGGTATTGTATTGATAGAGTATTAAAATTTGATTTGTTATGTATTGAATTTTGCAAAAAGGAGAATTTGATAAGTTGAAACGTATAGATAAAATATATAATTATTTACTTGATAATACAAAAAAACTTAACATGGATACTATAAAAGAAAAAAAAGGATTTAGCGCATCGGAAATCTCAAAAGAATTAGATATACTTAGAAATAATGTGAGTATGGAATTAAACGTACTGCTTAGGGATAAAAGAATAATAAGGATCAAGGGAAGACCAGTGCTGTTTTTAGAAAAGAGTACTGTAGAGGATATTATTGGATTTAAGCTTCAAGGTGAGTCTTTAGAATTTGACAGTATAGATAAATTAATTGAATTAAGTAATGAAAATGAAAAAGATGAAGATCCATTTAATGATTTAATAGGTTCGGAAACAAGCCTTAAAAATCAAATAGAGCAGGCTAAGGCTGCGGTACTATATCCTCCTAATGGTCTGCATACTTTAATTGTGGGGCAGACTGGAGTTGGAAAAACATTATTTGCAAACATGATGTACAATTATGCTAAGTATGCCAAGAGGTTCAGCGAAGATACACCATTTATAGTGTTTAATTGTGCTGATTACTATAACAACCCTCAGTTATTAATATCACAAATTTTTGGCCATGTAAAAGGAGCTTTTACAGGTGCAGATAGTGAAAAAGAGGGCTTGGTTGAAAAGGCAGATGGGGGAATGTTATTTTTAGATGAAATACACAGACTTCCGCCTGAAGGCCAGGAAATGATTTTTTACTTCATGGATACAGGCACCTATAATAAATTAGGTGAAACTGATAGAAATAGAAAATCCAATGTTCTAATAGTAGGAGCTACAACGGAAGATCCAGGATCTTCATTATTAAAAACCTTTGTAAGAAGGATACCAATAATAATAACAATTCCCAGCTTAGAGGAAAGATGTGCAAAGGATAAGCTTGATATAGTAAAATTTTTATTATCTAATGAATCCCATAGGGTAAATAAACCTATAAGAATTGAAGCTGATGCTGTAAAAGCTTTAATAGGAAGTGCATCTTACGGGAATATAGGGCAGTTAAAATCTAATATTCAGCTTGTATGCGCTAAAGGCTTTTTAAATAGTATTGGCAGTAAAGATTTTATTGAAATAGATTTTAAGTCATTACCTTCAGATATAAAAAACGGACTTTTCCAATTAAGCAGGAAAAGGAAGGAAATTGAAGAGCTATCCAGCTACATTGATTCTAATTTAGTAATAACACCAGAGGGCGGATACAAAATGCTCATAGATGAAGATCCATATGAGCTTCCCTTCAACTTATATAAGATTATAGAGGATAAAGCAGCAGTATTAAAAGATGAAAATATAGATGAAGAGTATATTAAACAATTTATTACTACTGATATAAATGTGCATATAAAAAGTTTTTATGATAAATTTAAAAACAACACAAATGACAGGGGGAAGATATTAAGAATTGTAAATGAGGATATACTGCAGTTTGCAGAAGAGATAAAACGCATGGTAGAAGTTAAACTGGATAAGAAATTAAACGAAAGATTTCTATATGCTTTAAGTCTTCATTTAAGTGCATTTTTAAAGAGGGTAGAAGACAACAGACCTTTAAAATATACCAATATAGAAGGCACTATTAAGGATAATCCTAAGGAGTACAATGTTTCATTAGAAATAAAACAGTTAATAGAAGAGAAATATAATATAGTGGTTCCAGATATGGAAGTAATGTATTTGACACTGCTTTTGAGTTCTATTCAATATGATACAAGTAATGGGCATGTAGCTGTAATAGTTGCCTGTCATGGAAGCAGTACAGCAAGCAGCATGGTTAATGTAGCAAAAAATCTGCTTGGAGATGGGGTTGTGGAAGCCGTAGATATGCCATTAGAAATCAGTCCCACAAAAATACTTGATGAGATGATTGAAAAAGCCAAAGAGATAGATATGGGCAAAGGAGTTCTTCTTTTAGTTGACATGGGTTCCCTTGCAAGTTTTGATGCCATTATTACTGAAAAAACAAATATAAAAGTCAGGACTATAGATATGGTATCAACACCATTAGTATTAGAGGCAGTTAGAAAAGCAAATATTTTTGACATGGATTTAGACAGCATATATAATTCCCTTAAAGATTTCAGGGGGTACAGCAGATATATAGATGAGTATAATAGTAAAGGAAAAGCTATAATAACTATATGTTCTTCCGGTGAGGGTACAGCAGAAAAACTTAAGGATCTTGTGAAAGATATAATATACAATATAACTGACGAGACCATAGAAATAATTCCTATGGGAATAAAAGATTTAAATAATAAAATTCCAGTGCTTAGCAGGAGCTACAACATACTGGCATCAGTGGGCATTGTAAATCCTAATATAGATAAGCCTTTTATATCATTGGAGTCATTGATTTCAGGAAATGGTGAAAAGGAAATTATTAGTATAATACAAAGAACTAATATTAAAATAGTAAAAAAAGACAGGGATATAGTAGTGAAAGATTTGTGTGAAGATAGTTTAAAACAGTTCTTGACCTATTTAAATCCATATAAAATAATAAGTGTATTGATAAAATTTGCAAGTGTATTAGAAAAAGACATGAATAAAGAGTTCGACAACAATATGCGTATTAAACTAATTATCCATACAGGCTGTGCTCTTGAAAGAGCTCTTATCAATGATAGCTTAATATATAAGGATGATAAAAGTAAATTAAATAAAAATATAATAAAAATTATAAGTAAAGCAAACAACATATTTCAAGACACATTAAATATTATGTTGAATGAGGATGAAATTTGTTACATTGCAGAAATGTTCGAATCTTAATAAGTATATCAAAACCACTTAAAAGTAAAATATAAGAGTATTAAAAGTATAATTAGAGTGTATTAATAGAAATGACGTAATGGCTGAGATTAAATTCTAAAGCATTGCGGTACATGGCTTTAAGCACTCTAAAGTTTTTTGATACACTTTGCTGGCACAATACTTGCTAATAATATAAGTGCAGCTAAAGTGTGGTCAAAGCAGGCGGAGGACTTATAAAATGGAAATTGTTTTAGCAAGAATTGATGACAGATTAATACATGGACAAGTAGCAACAGTTTGGTCAAAAGAAACAAGATGTGACAGAATAATAATATGCAATGACGATGTTGCAAACGATGCCATCAGAAAAACACTTTTAGTTCAGGTTGCGCCTCCTGGAGTCAAAGTAAATGTACTGGAAGTTGAAAAAGCAATAAGAGTATATAAAAATTTTAAAAATGAAAACAGCAGAGTATTACTCTTATTTACTAATCCAACAGATGTAGTTGAAATGGTTGAAGGAGGAGTAGACATAAAGAGTGTAAATATAGGAGGTATGTCTTTTAGGGAAGGAAAGAAAATGATAACAAACTTTATTTCTGTTAATGAAGAAGATATTAAAGCTTTTCTTAAGTTAAAAGAACGGGGAGTGGAATTAGAAATTCGAAAAGTTCCCGGAGATCGAAAGAAAAATCTTATTGAGTTAATTCAGAAAAAAAATCACAATCATTAATTTTGGTTACAGGTTTTTAGAACTTTTTTATAAATTTTACTGTAATAAATAAAAAATAGGAGGTATAAAAATGGTAGGAATTATTCTTGCTAGTCATGGAGATTTTGCAAAAGGCATCTTACAAGCCAGTACAATGATTTTTGGAGAGCAAAAAAACTTGCAAGCTGTTACGTTAGCGCCTAGCGAAGGTCCTGATGACATTAAAGCAAAAATGAATAACGCAATTGCATCCTTTGACAACCAAGATGAGGTTTTATTCTTAGTTGATCTTTGGGGCGGTACACCATTCAATCAGGCAAGTAGTCTATTTGAAAAACACAAAGATAAATGGGCAATCGTAGCTGGTATGAATCTGCCAATGGTGATTGAGGCTTATACTTTACGTTCTTCAATAGAATCAGCACAGGAGATTGCATCTAAAATTTTAGGAACTGCTAAAGAAGGAGTTAAAGTTAAACCTGAAGAATTAGAACCAAAAGATACTTCTAAATCTTCAAAGGCTTCAGCTGTGAAGTCTAATATGGGTGCATCTGGATCATTCGAATATGTTTTAGCTCGTATTGACTCTCGTTTACTTCACGGGCAAGTATCAACTTCCTGGTCAAAAGAAGTGAATCCTACAAGAATTATTGTTGTGTCAGATGCAGTAGCCAGAGATGAGCTTCGTAGGAAATTGATTCAACAGGCTGCTCCTCCAGGTGTTAAGGCTCATGTTGTTCCAATTAATCAAATGATTAAACTTGCAAAAGACAATAAACATTTTGGCGGACAGCGTGCAATGCTTCTTTTTGAGAATCCAGAAGATTTGCTTAAAGCTGTAGAAGGCGGAGTACCATTAAAGACAATCAATGTTGGTTCTATGGCTCACTCTGCAGGTAAGGTTCAGCCAAATAAAGTGCTTTCTTTCAATCAGGAAGATGTTGATAGTTTCAATAAGCTTAAACAATATGGAATTAATTTTGACGTTCGTAAGGTTCCAGGTGATTCAAAAGGAAATATGGACGAAATCCTTAAAAAGGCACAAGAGGGATTAAATAATCAAAAATAATCTAATTATTTAGATATAATTAGATAAAAAGGAGGAAAATAATCGTGAGTTTGAATATAATTCAAATCATATTAGTGGTTATCATAGCATTTCTAGCTGGTATGGAAGGTATCCTGGATGAATTCCAATTCCACCAGCCGCTAGTTGCTTGTACGTTAATCGGATTGGTAACAGGTAACTTAGTACCATGTCTAATCTTAGGTGGTAGTCTTCAAATGATTGCCCTAGGCTGGGCAAATATAGGTGCTGCTGTAGCACCTGATGCAGCATTAGCATCTGTTGCATCTGCAATTATTTTAGTTCTTGGCGGACAAGGCAAAGCAGGAGTTTCTTCAGCTATAGCTATTGCTATTCCTTTAGCAGTTGCAGGGCTGTTATTAACAATTATTTGTCGTACTATTGCTACAGTGTTTATACATTTCATGGATGCTGATGCTAAAGAAGGAAATATCGGAAAAGTTGAAATGTGGCATGTTATTGCTATTTGTATGCAAGGTGTGCGTATTGCAATTCCAGCAGCTTTAATCTTAGCAGTTGGCGCTGGCCCAATTCGTGCATTACTTGAAGCTATGCCTGTTTGGTTAACAGATGGCTTGGCAATTGGTGGTGGAATGGTTGTAGCTGTTGGTTATGCAATGGTAATCAATATGATGGCTACAAAAGAAGTATGGCCATTCTTTGCAATTGGTTTTGTATTAGCAACTGTTTCACAAATCACACTTATTGGATTAGGTGTAATTGGTACAGCTTTGGCTCTTCTTTACTTATCGCTTAGTAAAAAAGGCGGCTCAGGTACTGGCGGTGGATCAAATACTGGTGATCCATTAGGCGATATTATCGATAATTATTAGGAAAGGAGAGAACATATATGTCAGAGAAAATAAAATTAACAAAAAAAGATCGTATGTCTGTTTGTTGGCGTTCAACTTTCATTCAAGGTTCATGGAACTATGAAAGAATGCAAAACGGTGGCTGGGCATTCTCATTGATTCCAGCAATCAGAAAATTATATAAAACTAAAGAAGATAGATCAGCTGCATTGCAGCGTCACTTAGAGTTCTTTAACACTCACCCATATTTAGCTTCACCAGTTATTGGTGTAACATTAGCCTTAGAAGAAGACCGTGCAAATGGTGCACCAGTAGATGATGTAGCCATTCAAGGTGTTAAAGTTGGTATGATGGGGCCTTTAGCTGGTATCGGAGATCCAGTTTTCTGGTTTACTGTAAGGCCAATTCTGGGAGCATTAGGTGCTTCTCTTGCTTTAAGTGGTAACATTATGGGACCAATCATATTCTTCCTTGCCTGGAATGCTATTCGTATGGCATTTATGTGGTACACACAAGAGTTTGGTTACAAAACAGGATCTCGTATTACCGATGATGTATCAGGTAATTTACTGCAGGATATTACAAAAGGTGCTTCCATCCTTGGTATGTTTATTTTAGGATCATTAGTTAACAGATGGGTATCTGTTAAATTTACACCTGTAGTATCATCCGTTAAGTTAAGTCCTGGTGCTTACATTGATTGGAGCAAACTTCCATCTGGAGCACAGGGTATCAAACAAGCTCTATTACAGCAGCAAGCTGGTTTGTCATTAACTCCTGACAAAGTTACAACACTGCAAAATAACTTAGATGCATTGATTCCTGGACTTGCAGGATTATTATTGACATTCTTCTGTATGTGGCTGCTTAAGAAGAAGGTATCTCCAATTGCCATTATTCTTGGCCTGTTCGTAGCAGGTGTTGTTTTCCACGTAATTGGTTTAATGTAGTATTTTTTCTTAGCCTAGGTTAATGTAATATTTTTTACTTAGCCTAGGCTTTTTTTTAATACATAAAACATATATAATAGAAACAAATGTGTGTATAAGTAGAAAAGAGGAGGCATATCTATGATTCAATCACTTAATACAAAGGTAGATCTGGTAATTGATGCTACAAATTTCACAGGTGTTACAGCTTATGGAAAAGTAATGATTGGTGATAAAGGCTTTGAGTTTTATAATTCTAACGATTCCCGCAAATTTATTCAGATTCCCTGGGAAGAAGTTGATTATGTTATTGCATCCGTATTGCTGAAAGGAAAGTGGATTCCACGATATGCCATTAAAACCAGGAAAAATGGTACATATTCTTTTGCTTCTAAAGATGCAAAGAAAGTACTTCGTACTATTCGAAAATATGTTGATCCAAGTCATATAGTTCGCTCATTAAGTTTTTTTGATGTGATTAAAAGAGGGTTCAAATCAATATTTAAGAAAAGCTGATATGTTTTTAATAATTTAAATAGGAATTTTCATATATTGTCTATAAATAAATATAAGAACCTATGCTGAAACTGTTGTTAAGGCATAGGTTTTTGTAAAATCATTGCAAATTATAATCCTAGTAAATTATCAATACTGCCTTTGTCAAATCCAACAACTATGTTCCCGTCAATATCAATTACAGGTACTCCCTGCTGATTTGATTTGTGTATCATTTCCATTGCAGCATTTCTATCTCTTGATACATCTTTCTCTGAAAATGCTATATTTTGTAATTTTAGGTAATCCTTTACCTTATGGCACCATGGTCAAGTAGGTGTAGTATAAACAGTAACATTCATATTTTTTTCCTCCTAAATATAAAATTTTATTTTAATAATTTTAAGTGCATAAATTTTGCATACCCTTAATGGGTATACAATGATTATATATTAATATATTATTGAAGTCAATAATAGCAAAAACTATGCCAATGATAACTAAGAAGTAAGAGGTAAGAGGTAGGAGTTTTTTTGATTATTCTAGTTCTCGTAAGGCATCTGACTTTTTGCTAAATTTATTAATTACAAAGTTTATTAAAAGGGATGATATTACAGCAAAAATCCAGTATGTCATAGGCAGGAAGAAACATATTAAAACTACAGCTATAACAGGCTTCTTTAGCACTACTGTTATTATTCCAGTTGAAGCAACAGCTACAAGATAAGTGGGATCGATATTTAATATGCCGCTAATGGCAAATGCAATACAAAAGGAAGCAAATATTGTAGGAAATATCTGGCCCCCCACCCATCTTAAATTAATAGATATTTTAGTAGCTAATATCTTTAAAAAAGCAATAAACAAAAGATAAGAAACTCCCATTCCCGAATAATTATTAACAAGTCCTCTTAAGGCATGTTCACCTGAAAAAAGTATTACAGGGAAATATGCTCCTAATAGTGCTATAATAAATCCTCCAATTATTGCAGCAAGGAATGGATTTAAGCTCAATTTAGTTTTATTACAAATAAATTTTATTAAATGACCTATGTAGTTAAAGGATAAACCTATGAGTATTGAAAGAATTATAATAGGTATAAAGGCCAAAAGATCTTTACTGGAAATATGACTTTGATTTAATTTAAAAATAAAGCTTTCTTTATGTGTTAAATTATTTAAAAATTTTATTATAAAAAAAGAAGACAATACTGTACAGCTATATGTAATATAATTTAATAGTTTTCTGGAAATAAGCTGTGCTTTATGAATTGTATCTTTATTAATAGAAAATGTACTGAAAATAGGCACCTGGAAAATAGCAGTAAGTACAGCGCTGGTAGAAGTTTCTATAAATTCCTCTTTTAATTCAGTATTTGAATTTTTAATTTTCACGCTTAAAAAAGTTGAAAACATAGCTATCATCCCAAAAAGACCAGCTTCCGGGCCTATACTGCCTCCAAAAATCAAGGGTAAAAAAGCACACACAATATATTCAGGCAGAGGTTTATAGTCTATAGTTTTTGTAACCTTGTATTCATGAAGTACTTCTTCCATTTCTTTTGGATATGGACCTAAATACTTCTGACCAAGACCTATTATTACTCCACCCAGTATACATAAAATTATAGTAATGGAGAAATTGCTTACTTTTATAATCTGAGGCAGCTCATGCCATAGAAAATTACTTGATATATTTATGAGAAACATAAATGACCAACAAAAAATACCAACTGCCGTACCCATTACAAAGCCGAAAAATACAATATTTTTTACAATAGATTTAATAGTAGACACCACCTTCGTGAAAGTTATACTTATAATGATATTATAGTCCATTTGAAAATTCAACCTGTTAATAGCCTCCTCTTCCTAATTTATCTAAATGAACCTTTACATTAACTTTTATATCAGATTTGGAAACCACGTCATTCCAATCCTGTCCGGTGTCCCTGCCATACTTTGCTGCTGCAACCCTTCCTAGTTCCAGGCAGTCTACTTTATAATCATTTTGCATTTTTTTTATAAAATCATAGCAATTTTTCTTTACTAAAGAACTTAAATCACCTTCTAACTTTTTTTGTGTATCAGGTTTTGAAAACAAGGCAGTATCCTTATAAATTTCATCTGCTATCCTGTCAGCTGTTATATCTACATTTATTATAAATTTATATTTTCCTTCTTCCTTTAAACACTTAGTTTTGGTTTTGGCATGTGCTTCCATATTAACATATTTTTTAGGGGTGTTTTGAATTGTAAGTATACCACGGGAGTCTCCCTGAAGTAAAATATTCATCCATTTAGCTTCATCCACGTTTATTTTAGCCACCATTTTATCGGACTTAAATAATGCTTCCCCAGTTACTTGTATTCTATCATCTTTTATTTCTATATATGGAAGACTTACATTTCTTCCTTCTGAATCTATTTTTGCAAACATGTCAATAAGCTTATAATTGTCCTCGAAAAAAATATTATTAATTAAATTTTTAGCTAGTCCTTCTATAAAATCCACTGGACTGTCATATCCCTTAACTTTAGTTTTAAAAATATCCTCTGATTTTCCTTTACACACAAGGCAATATGGTGTACCAACTACCTGGGGATTATTAAATAATATATCCATATCATTCCTTACACCAGATCTGCAAAAATCTTCCGAATAAATATGTACCCTTTCACCGCCAAGAACAAAGGGCTTATCGTTTTTAAGCTGTCTATTCTCCCTTGTATCTCCAATACTTAATGACTTACCTACTTTCACATCACTTTCAATAGAATTTGCCCTAAACAAATAGACACATATTGGCAGACTGTATTCATTATTATTTTCTAAATCAACACCTGTTCCAATAGCCATATCAACTTCTTCAATTGGAACTTTTTCCTTACCTGCTTTAAAAGCTGTTATAAATGCTATTACAATAAATATTATTAAAAACCTATAATTTTTTTTCATACATCTCAACCTTTATTTTAAGATAATTTGAATCGTACCAAAATAGCAATTACAGTTGCATATATTAAATTATAAATTACAAATATAGGTATCATGATTCCAGTAATATTTCTAGCCGCTATTTCATTAGGATATAAATAATAGGTAATAACCAATAATATGGGATAAATAGCTATTAAAAATTTCTTTGAGCTGAATTTTGAGTAAAGACTAGATGAAATACATTGAATAGCAAAGCCATGTAAAGCCAAACTTCTAAAAGCTACAAAACACCATGAAAACATGAATAAAAATATAAAGTTATTTAATATAGGGATGGGAACACTGCCAGCTGGTGTCATATATGGCCAGATGCGCTTTACTGTAATATCTGGTCCCAAATAAAATATAGTTACAAACACATTCCATGTATATATAAATGTTACTATTAAAACTCCTATAAGACCAAATTTCCTTACATTCTTCTTATCTCCTAAAAAGGGATATATGAGGAATATAATTTCTGCATTACTATAAGCTGTTAAAGTCTTCAAACTGCCCTTTAAAATTTTTTTAGCACCGGTGCCGAAAACAGGCAATATATTTAAAATATTTATCTTTTCTAAAGAAAATACTGGTACGATTACTACTAAAATAGAAACATAGAAAATAATTTCACTTATTCTTCCAATCTCTTTTATATTCTTGGAGGCTATATACAGGCTTATGGCAATTACTATTGCTATAACTTTTATATTGCTCATAAAATCAACAACAAAGGTTCTATATATATTTGAAAAAGCAGCAGTGACACTTGTTAAATAAATGATATATTGTATTAAATAAAGGAAATTAAATATAGATCCAAGCTTATTCCCAAAACACTTTTTGCTTACAGCCAGTATATTGTCATTAGGGAATTTTTTGCTTATATATGCTGCTAAAAGTACAATATATATTGGGTAAATTGAACCAATAATTACTGATATCCATCCATCCTGCTTAGCTGCTTCTACTACATCCCTAGGTAAGCTTAACATTGCAATTCCAGCAATGGCTCCAACAATAATAAAAGCAAACTGAGTATTAGTTAATAAATTATTCGCTTTTTTATCCATTTTATTTTCTCCTAGACTTTTCCCTGAAATCTGTCTGTCTCACAGGATTATCATTTGGAATAGCTTCAGGTCTGTTATTCATTTCGAACAAAGGTGCACGAACAAATATATCCTTCATATCACCCTTTTTAAATTGAAGATATGGTACTCCAAAGCTATCTGTAGAGCATAATTCCACTAAAATAATAAGCCACCCAATGCCTATGCCCAGTATACCCATTAAATTGGCCAAAACCAGCATAGGAAACCTTAATATTCTAATTTCTAACATATCATGATTAGGTATTAAAAAACTGGCTACTACAGTAATTCCAATTACAAGGACTGTAGATGGACTTACTATTTTTGATTTAACTGCTGTATCTCCAATAATAATACCCCCCACAACACTCATTGTCTGTGCTATTTTGCTGGGTAATCTAAGACCGCCTTCCCTAAGAAATTCTATTATTAATTCCATAGAAAGTATTTCAAGAAAAGGACTTAAAGCTATACCTATTCTGGATTGAACTATTGGCACATATAGCTTTATAGGTATAAGCTCCGGATTAAATCTTAGAAAAGTTAAATATATTGATGGCAGTGTTATTGTAATAAATATAGCTGTTAAGCGAAGTACCCTATAAAAAGTGGCAACTGTAGTCCTTTGAGCATAATCGTCCATGGTCTGAAAAAATTCCTCTATAACAGTTGGTGCTGTAATTACAATAGGGGTGTTTTCTATAATAATTGCTATTCTTCCTTCCATTATTTTAGCTTCAACAACATCTGGTCTTTCAGTAGTATACATCTGAGGGAACACAGTATATGCTTTTTCTTCTATAAACTGCTGTATGTAATTACCAGCTGGAATCATATCCACATCTATATTTTTTATTTTTTTTTCTATATTGTTTACTATATCTTTATCTGCTATATCACCTATGTAAATTACTGCTAAATCCGTTTGAGATCTTCTGCCTACAGTAAAAATGTCTACCTTCAGGTTTTCATCCTTTACTCTTCTTCTTATCATACTTATATTAGTTTCTATATTTTCAGTAAAACCTTCCTTACTTCCCCTTATAACGCTTTCATTTTGCGGTTCTTCTACACCTCGATATATTCCATCTATAGTATCAGCTATTATATAATCTTCTTCATTATCTAAAAATACTATGGTTCTGCCTCTTTTAGCTGCATCCATTACCTTATTTATATCTTTTTCAACTACAGTATTGCTCATAGCTATATACTTTTTGCAGACGTAACTGCTTAAATCCATCTTATTATGTAAGTCTTCCCTCACGTAAAGCATAAGAGGAGTTAATATATCTCTATCTATAATATCTTTATTTGCTAAAGCGTTAACATATAATATAGCTGCTTCCAGCGGTGCCTCATTTCCTATAATAATATTCTTTACTACAATATTCTGAGCATTTCCCATACCTTCACGAATAATATTAATTTTCTCCTGTAATGTTTTTTCTTCCAATATATTCACCGGATTGGCCCCTTTATTTTGGACAAAATCTTACCAAAGCTACGAATATCTTAATATTTTAAAATTATTTATCAAAACTCCCATCCAACTATAAATGAATTGCCATACTTTCAATTTCTTTCCCCATATTCTGTATATAAAACTCATTTGGAGTTTTGTATTTAAGGCTTGAGTGAAGCCTCCTAGTGTTGTATCTTTTCATAAACCTTGCTACTTCTGCATATGCATCCTTGTAACTATCAAATTCATATATACCTATGCATTCATCTTCAAAGATCCTGTGGAAAGACTCAATATGAGCATTTTTATTGGGAGTTCTGCTTGGAATCCTTTCATGATAAATGTTTATATCTTTACAGCTTCCTTCAAATATATTACTGATAAACTGTGGGCCATTATCAGTCCTAATGACTGGCTTGCCTTCACTGTCAAGCAGATCTCTCCTAATCAGGCAGCGTCTTATTAAGCTTGCTGCATCTGAGCCTGTACATCTATAGCCCATGTAATAATCGATTATGGATCTATCAAAAACATCTATTACTGACAATACAAAGAAAAACTTATCTTCACCAATAATATAACCATATTTGATGTCTGCCTCCCAGAGTTCGTTTGACTTTTTAACTATCCTATTGACTGATATTGAGCTTTTAACATGAGGCTTGATAACTCTTTGTTTCTTGAGTATATTGAGTTCTTTACACAGCCTGTACACCTTCTTATGATTAATAATCAGGTTGTATTCTTTCATCAAATCGTGGGTAATTTTATGATAGCCATAGAAGAAAGCATCACCCTGGATTAGCTCCATAATGTTGTCTTTAATCTCTTCATCACATATCTTTTTACCACTTGTTGTAATAGAATATCCTACAATAGGTCTTCCAACATTCTCTGGCTTCACCTTAACTTTATTTTCACTTGAGACATGATAGTAATATGTAGATCGGCTTAAACCAGCGTATTTCAGCACTAACGTTATTTTATAACCTTGCCTTATATAATGCCTGGCTACCTGAAATCTATCATCTATAGAAAGCTCTTTTTTTTTAATAAGTCCTTTAAAATTGCTATTTCAAGGTCTTTTTCACCAAGCGTTTTTTTCAATAAATCATTTTCTTTTTCTATTTCTTTATTAGAATTAATTGAATTAAAGTTACTTGATTTTGGGCCCCTGGCAAAGCCAGCTTTAGCAGCATCCTTTTTCTTTTTTACCCATGTATTAATGGTTGTAGATGGTATATTATGATTTCTTGCAACCAACGTCATGTTACCCGTTTCGCCTACTTCTTTTAACACCTGCTCCTTAATCTCTTTTGAATAACAGCTACCTTTCATTAATTCTTCCTCCTTAAGCTTCTAATATTATTTTAGCTAAAGGTTCGTAGATTGTCCAAATCAATTAAGGGGCTTAAGAGTTCACCACCCAATATTGTAAAAAAGGATAATATAATTTTCTTTATGTATGTTAGTTTTATCCTTTGTAGATTTAATTATTCCTAAGTGTAACAAAAATATTAGGGCTTATAACCTCTCACCATAAAATTAGAAGGCTAAAGCTTGTAATATCTTTCTTTTTCGTTGAATATCTAAATATGCCATTTTTTATGCTGCTTATGATTTCTTAAGTGCATTTGTCATACTGTGTTACAATGGTAATTAATTTACCGAATTATGCATTCACTTTGTAAGAAAACATATATTAGTTTCGTTTATATAAATGAGAAGCTTCTACGACATTGAGAGGAAGGAGACAAAATTGTGAAAATAACTGAATCAAATTTAGTTGAACAATTAAAGAAAAAGAACACAAAAGCATTGGAGTTTTTGATAGATAATTATAGTAATCTAATATATAAAGTTATATATAATGTCTTAAATAATTATAGTCAAAGAGGATTAATCGAAGAATGTCTAAATGATGTTTTTTTGAGTATTTGGAACAATGCAGATATGTTTACTGGTAAACCTGAAAAATTTGTACACTGGATTTGTGCAATAGGGAAATATAAAGCAATTGATTATCAAAGAAAGATTATAAAAAATAGGGAAATTATTGATATTGATGATTGCAATATTATTTCTAATTTGACAACTGAAGATAAGGTACTGGCTAATGAAAATATGAAAGAATTATTTCAATATATTGATGAAATGAGTGATACTAATAGAAAAATATTTATAATGAGATATTATTTAGAAAAAAGTATAGATGAAATTGCTGCGGATTTAGGAGTAACAAGAAATGTTGTAGATACAAGAATTTGCAGATGTAAAAAATTATTAAAGTTAAGACTTCAAAATATTAAAAAGGAGGAAAATGACAATGGACAATATATACAAATACCTGAATGATATACAAATGGATATAGATGAAATTAATTCTATTGATATAGAACTAGATAATGTAACTAAAAAAAGGTTAAAAAATAATTTATTGAAGAATATTAAAAAAGAAAGATTTGCAAAAAAATCTAAATATAAAGTGGCAGTAGCCGCAGTAATAGCAGTTTTATTAATTAATGCAGGAATACCTGCCATTGCAAAAAATATACCTAACTTACAATCTATAATTCAACAAATGCACAGTGATGGATATGATAACGGACAGTATGAAAAATATCCTAAAGTTTTGAACAAAAGTGTAACTGATAAAGGAGTAACTGTTACTATAAATGAGATATTAACTGATAGTAATAACTTAACCATAGGATACACTATAAAAAGCAAAAGTGATATAAGAGGAATTATGAAGACATCAAATGAAATTATTGAAAATCAAGCAAAAAATAATTCTTTTGAGCCATTTACTCTAGTTAAATATACAAAAATTAATGGGAAAAATGTTATGAGTGGATCATCATCTGAGGGCAAATATTTAGACAAGTATACTTATATAAATTCAGAAACTATGAATATTGACGATAAAAGCCTGCCTTCTATTATTAATGTTGATTTAAATATAAAGAATATTTATGATGTAAATGGGAATTGGAATTTTAAATTTACTGTGCCAAAGAATGTTACAGCAAAAGATAGCAAGGTTTTTGAGCCTAATGTTAAAGTTGATTTTCCATATGGAAAAGTTAATATAGAAAAAATAAGCTTTACACCTATAAGCACAAGCATAGAAACTACTCTTTATAATGACAAAAATACAAATGTTGGTTGGTTTATTTTTGATGATAAAGGTAATGAAATCTTACCAAGAGGTGGATTTTCAAGTAATGGAAGATATATACACACTTTTAATAGTGTAAATACTATTCCAAAATATATAACTGTTATACCATATGAGATTAATTCCAATAAACCTGAATTGAAAAAATACAAAACCAATGATGGTTCAACATTAATACCACCAATTTATAAAGATATAAATGGAACATACCCAATAGAACTTTCTCAGGGGGAAATGGGTAAAATAATAGTGAAATCAATAACTACTGCAAAAGATAAAACGATAGTTAAATATAACGTAGAAGGAAATGCTCCATTTTTACAAGCTAGAGAATTATATATATTGGATGATAAAGGTAATGCAGTCCAAAGCAGCTCAAATACATTTAATATAGAAAAGCATGGCGATTATACCATGGAATTTCCACCTTTGAATAAAAACATAAAATACAAAATAGGAACAAACGATTTGGGATGCTATGAAATACAAAATAATCTTAAATTAAAGATAAATCTTACTAAATAGATGTAAAGTAAAACTAAAGCTCATTTATGTTATGCTGTATAATGTAAATGAGTTTTAATTCTAATAAAAAATAGCAACAAAAACTGTCCCTGTTTTTTAAGGCACCTGATTCTCTGAAAGGCTATAACTTATTCCATTGGTCAATTGAAAAAGTAAATTCCAGTTTGAAAAAGTAACTTCAACCTATAAAAGGGATTAAAAAGTATTGCATAAGAAAAGAGGTTTATTTTGCCTAATATCTGGAACAAAAATGCAATAATTAACTATTAAATAGACAGGATAACATAAATTTTGGTATACAAAACAAAGGTGAGAAATAATCCATCTATTTTGTAAAAGTAATTTCCACCTCAGTATTTTCTTAACCATCTAGTCAACATTATAACTGTAATTGATCATATTATCAAGGATGCTTCGCACCGCATAGCGGCTCCGTCCTTGACAATCTGTCCAATTACAAATTAGGAGTAGTTAAGATGGTTAAGGATAGTTATGTGAATGAACTTTGCACAACTAAAATCCACCCATTAATTTGAAAAACTAACTTCCACATTGAAATTCTCATGGGTGGAATTTACTATTTCAATTAATAAACTTATTCCATTAGATACAAGATTTGTAATACTTATTACATATGTTACTATTGTGTGATATAATGGTAATTATTATGATAAGCTTAAAAAATATTTAAGTGAGGGTTTAATATGAGGACTAATCTTATTACAATTATTGCTGTTATTATCAATTTTACTTTACTAATTGCACTTATAATAGTGATATATAAAGCGATTCAAGGATTTAAAAACTTTATTAACAAAAATAAAGAGATGGATAAGAAGTTAGATATTATTTTGAATAAATTAAAGGATGAAGAAGATAAATGATGCTTATAAATACGCAATATTAGCAGATGTACGTTAAATGAAAGTCATGTTACCTTTTAAGGTTATTGCTTTTGTAAGGCACCTGACCAATTGTAAAAAGTTATTAATAATTAAGGAAGGTAATAGCGTGAAAAAAAGTTTAATTTTTTTATTGGAAAGGCATATTTGATATATGTCAGAGATAAAGAAGTGGAGAAAGTTTACATTTTTAATCCAATAAGAGGTGAATATCATTTAATGAAATAAATGCAAGAGGTTAAGAAAATGATTAGCAGCAAAAACTATTTCCGTTCTTGTAAGGCACCTGACCCTTTTCTGAGACAATCAAAAAAGCTGTGAAAAAAGGTGAATTCACAGCTTCCTGTTAATTAAAGGGGGACTTTAATTACTAAAAAGTTTTTTTAAGATAAATATGTTTTTTATCTATGCTTTTATAATAAGGTATAAGTATGACAGTTCTATGACAAAAATGAAATAATTCTGTTAATAAATTATATATAAATTGTGTATATAGGTTCTTCAATTAAATATCTGACATAAATCGGGTGCTGCCTGGTTACATATGACAAAATTCGGGTGCTGCCTGGTTACATTCGACATTTGCATTTACCCATTTATATGAATAAGGAAAAATCTAATTTTTGAATCACCCCAGCCTAAATCCCAGGGCACATGGTATCTGTCAGTGGTATGGGAATTTATTAATGGATAACCATGAGAATCAAAACCTGTTACTACAGCAAAATGATCTATATTTCCTCTGCCTTTCTCATAGGCAACCAAATCTCCAAGCTTTAATTTTCCCACAGCGCCATTTGGCAGAGCCTCTGTAGGCTTAGTTAAATCCTTGTAGGTGCCAACACTAATTACACTTCCTCTTCCGCTGTAAACTAAAAAGTTTTTTAAACCATCTGCATTAGACCATGAATGACTTCCTGGTGTCCAGCCTCCAGTATTGGGCATACCGCCGCCTTCTTCTTTATCACCTAATACCTGGGATATATAATTAGTACAGTCACCACCTGCACCATTAAAATCACTATATTTTTTGTTATACTTAAAATTATTTCCGCTGCCCCAGGCTGCACCACAGTATTTATCAGCATAAGCAACAGCTTTTTGTCTGTCATAAAATGGCTTGTGCAGGCTATAAGCTTCATAACTTCTGTCTAAAATTAAATGTGCTGGTATGTTAGAGATATTCACAGAAAAATTATGCAAAGCATCTTCAAAGCAGTCAGTATACCAGTCATTATAAACAACCCATTTATCATTCTTTTTAGTCAAACTTGTAGTATGTCTTATGCCAACTCCGAAGCAGTTAACCTGAGAAGCTTCTTCATCACTATTATAGGTATATTCAAACTTGTAAGACTCTTCCAAGGCTATTTTTATTACTTTACCCCTTGGATAAATCTTCTTGATCCTTACTGTGGATTCTATTTTATTAAAGGTAATGTCCCTCTGCTCCGACCATTGCTTAAGATATTTTACTCTTTTAATCTCATGTTCCAGTGCCCATTTACCGTATCTTTGAGAAGTATCAAAAAGTTCATTTAAAGGGCCTGTGTCTCCTGTAACAAGACATGCTGAACGCTGATTAAATATTCTTTCAACATCTGACCTCATCTCTTCCTTATCCACAGTATCAGTGACACATGGAACAAAAAAATCTATGTTATCTTCATTAGGACTTTTATAATCTGCAGCAGTAACCTTTGAAAAATTATTTACATGGGGATTATGAATATCATTAATTTTGCTCTGGCAGCCTGATAAAAGGCTAGTAATTATTATAAAAACAAAAAACAATATGGAATTCATATTTTCTCTCATCATTAGGCAACCACCTTTTTTAAGAATTTAAGCTTACAGGTGATTTTATTTTTAGCAAAATAAGATTAAATATGCCAGATTATTTTTAACTTAACAGGCAAATTCAGTTTAAACAAAAAGAAATTAGAGGAAATTCATATTGCTGTCAGAATAGTTTAATATATCGAAAGCTAAATGCATTGGAATAATTGTGAATTTGTGAAGGTATATTCAAAGAAGTATAGAATTATACAATATGTGACTAATTTATGTAGCGAGGGGATATTATGTTAGTTAAAGGGGAGAGCATTTTTCAAGAAATATACAGATATTTAAAAGAAAATCCTGACAGCATTTATGAAGATCAGGACTTTGAAACAGCTGGGTTAGAGGATTCCTATTATATCTTTTTCGGTGAAATATTACCTGATAATATTCAAAAAGCTAAAGCTGAGAATTTATTAAAGATTTTAAATAATTATTTAGAAAATGAATCTGAACACAACAAATTATTAAATTTTTTAAATGAGGATAGATTTATAACTTATTATTTTGAATTCTGCAGACTTTTAAAATTATATATACTTGAGGATTTAATAAATGTAGAAAAACTTGCAGATATAGGTATAAAATTATCAACCTGCAGCAGCAACTATGAAGAAGTGAAAGTGGGCATTACGATACTTGGACTTTGTGAACCTGAGAACTCCAGAAAGATTGTGGAAATACTAGGTATGCACAGTGAATTTACCTTTTATTCAGTAACATCTACAGGAAACTGGGATCATTACAATACCTTTGTTTTTAATCTTGCCAAAAGAACCTGTGGCTATGGAAAAGTTCACTGCTTAAAAAATCTATATGCCTTGAATGATGAAATTAAGCAGTGGATTATTGAGCAGGGAAGCATGAATGTGGTTTTAAAAGAAATATCTGCAGTTTTATGCACTAAGAAAGTTAATATAAGCTGGTACCTAAAAAGCAGAAATATAGGTAGAAATGAGTTATCAAAAGTTTCATCAATTATATATTATATACTTTCAGAAGATGATTATGATATTTATGAAAATGAGGATAGCCTTGAAACAGTGAAATTGTATATAAAATATGCAGAAAAATATGCACATTGCTTTCATGATCTATGTGCTGTTGCATATATTGAAGAAAGAATGAGACCTTATTTAACTGATGATGAAGCATCTTCTAAAAGAAAAAACGGCTGGACAATTACCATTGAAAAGGAGATTAAAAATAAATGCTTGTCCATATTAATAAATGATAAATGGAAAACAATTTTTAAAGAATCCCTGAAAAAAGCGGATGAGCCTGGTAAAGTCTATATGTTTATTTCAGAGGTAATTGGTTTGAAGTTAACTTTTGATGAACTTATGCCTATTTTAGAAAAGGATAAATATAATATAGATGTTTACTTGTATCTTTCAGAAGGCAAAAATGCAAATAATATGAAACAGTTGATTAACTATGCTTATAAGACACTTCCTCTTAAAAAAATATTCAGTGGTGCTGTGAGTATAGATGAAGAACATATCACAACTGATTGCAAACCTGATATATGCATATACTGTATTCTCCGCAATTTAAGTTATTGCAGCTTTGTAGACATGGAATTACCAACTATGGCCCTTAAAGCCAGATTTCCTGAAAACAGAGAAGAAGCAGTACATTATTTAAAAAAACATAAAGAAAACTGGAATAATGAAACAGTAAGTAAAATCAAGGAGGCCATAGGGGAAGAAAAAAGCCAGTCTATAAAAAGAAAAATGAAGGAATTATTGAATATAAATGGAACTAAGAAAAGGGAATATACTAATGTAAGCAATTTACTGGTTAAACCCTTTTATAAGGATATTTATCTTTTTTCCACTGATATTGCAGGGGTGCTTTACAGGGATACAAGTGTAATTGAGGATAATATAAAAATTAATGATATGCTTTTTTTAAAGCATGATACTAATAATCCCTATGATGAAAATGCTGTTATGGTTACTGATAATACAGGATATATTTTAGGCTATATACCAAGGGGTGCTAACAAACAGCTGAAAAATCTGCTGAAAGGTGGGAAATATCTTTATGGAAGGCTTAAGAAATGCAGTTTTGATGATAATTATATGAATATAGATGTATATTTAAGCTATAAGGATGTACAAGAAAGTATTAAAGATACAATAACTGCCATGGATGGGGAAGCTGACAGCTTAAAGCAGTGATGGCAAATCTGATTTGGATTTTAGCTTATAATTATCACAAATAACCACCTTCTGCATAGTATATTGTAGGACAAGTCCTATAATAAACAAAATAAGGAGAGGTTAAAATTGCCTATGATGCAGACTCAGGATTTAATAAATGCTGCTCTTAGTGTTCGAACCACACTAAGGGTTACTAATATAAATGATAATGGTACAGGCTCACTGAGGCAGGTTATAAGTTCAGCAGCAGCAGGTGACATTATAGTATTTGATGATAAAATTTTACCAGGTATTATTACGCTGACCAGCGGATCAATAACAATTGATAAAGCTATAACTATTCTTGGACCAGGAATGGACAAGCTAACAATAAGCGGCAATAGCAGCAGCCGTATTTTTATTGTAAGCGGCGCTGCAGTAACAATAAGTGGTATAACATTTGCAAATGGCTTTGACAATATAGGAAGCGGCGGCGGAGCTATTTTTAATGAGGACGGTGCAGCACTTACCCTAAGAAATACAAGTTTCAATAATAATAATGCTCCTATAGTGGGTGGTGCTATTGCAAATATGGCATCCACTGCCAACATCGAAAACAGCACTTTTATTGAAAACAGTGCAAATTTCAGCGGTGCCATTGGAAATCTCTCAGGGACGGTTAACATCAAAAACAGTACTTTGACCAACAATAGTGCTGCTGTTAATGGCGGGGCCTTTGCAAACGATGGTACGGCTAGTATTTTAAACAGTATATTCAAAAATAATATTGCAGGAAATAATGGTGGTGCTTTTGCAAACCAGGGAACAGCAACCGTAATAAACTGCACATTTATAAATAATATTGCTGGCAGTAACGGCGGTGCTGTAGCAAATATAAATTCGGGGACGGTTAACATTTTTAACAGCATTTTTATTGGCAACTTTGCCGCAAACAGGGGCGGTGCTGCTGCCAATGTGGATTCAGGCATAATCAGTATTACAAACAGTACTTTTACCAACAATGCAGCAGGTAACAATGATGGAGCTATTGCCAACATTGATGGAGGTACAGTAAATACTGTAAATAATACTTTCACCAATAACATTCCTTAAAAATAAGAGAGAATAGATAAAAAGGCGGTCAATTCTGGCCGCTTTTCCAATATACCTATTCACTCTTACTTCTTAGATCTTACCTCTTAGCTTTTAGCTCTTACTTATTCCCCACTTCATATGAAACTTTATTTATCTTCTGGCAGTCTGCTGAACTAAAATCGGGAATTGGCCAGTTGATTTCACTTGAATGATATATTCCGTCATTGTGCTGATTTTTCTCTAAATATTGATTTTCACTGCCTGTAATTGTTACGGATTTTGAAGCGGAATATCTGACAGCTGCTGGTCCCTGCGATGTTTTACCGTCAGAGTCTACAAAATTTCTATCCTTTGGTATGTACAAACCCTGAAAGTTTCCACTTCTTGGGGTAGCTTTACCTGGATGAAGAATATACCATGAAGTGACAAAATTCCCGCCATCTGCAGCTCTGGCAGGACCGTATACAAGCATATCTTCAGATGTTGAATTTGTAACTACAACACCATTACTGTCTTCGGATTTTATTTGTTTATACTCTTTTTCAGTCATCGCACCTTCATTAATCATGCTGCGATTACCTCCTCGTATTGAATTATTTTATATACTTTTCAAAAAAATACTATATAAATAATTTACCCATAATTCTACAAGAAATACTATAATAACAAAAGTAAACTTGTGTGTGAAAATGTACAATAAATGAAATTCTATAGTATAATTATACATGATCCTGGTTTTGTAATTTACTGAAATTGTAAAGCAAATAATTTGCAGATATTTTAGCAGGAAGGAAAGTGAGAATTTTGATATCAAACACTAAGATTTCAGTGAGATATGCTGAAACAGATAAAATGGGAATTGCTCATCATTCAAATTATGCAATTTGGTATGAGGCCGCCCGCACAGATCTTATAAAGAAAATTGGATTAACATACACTGAGATGGAAAACATAGGTGTGGCAGTGCCTCTTGTGGAACTTCATTGTAAATATATAAGTGCAGCGTATTATGAAGATGAACTTACCATTGAGGCTAAGCTTACTAAGATTACCCCGGTAAGACTGGAATTTGAGTATAATGTTTATAAGGATGATTTTCATAAACCCATAAACAAAGGGAAAACAGTGCATGCCATGGTAAACAAGGAAATGAGGATTGTAAATGTAAAGAAAAATTTCCCTGATTTATATAAAATGCTGGAATCAGCAGTGGAAGAGTAAAAATACATACTTAAAATTGTAAAGAAAGGAAGTGCGTTTAAGCGGGAGAATTCAAATAGACATGCATTCTTTCACTTAAGAAAATTATGTTAACTAAAAAAATTCAGCTTTGGGAACACAATAATCATATAAGTCTAACTGCCTATATTTTAGATAATCCAAATGAATTTAAGGCCGATAAAAAAAGACCTGCTGTAATCATCTGCCCCGGCGGCGGATATCTTGGAATCGTGGACAGGGAATCAGAGCCTGTGGCAATGAGATTTGCAGCTAATGGCTATCATGTATTTGTACTTAGATACAGCACATATTATACTGAAAAGATAAGTGACTATAATAACCTTCCAAATGGCAATGAAAAGTCAGCATTTCCTGCACCATGGTTTGATCTGGCTAAGGCAATGGTGATTATTAAGGAAAATGCAGATAAGTGGTGTTTAGACAGTGATAAAATAACTTTATGCGGATTTTCAGCAGGGGGACATTTAGCAGCTTACATGGGAGTTCACTGGCAGGATGATATATTAAAGAAAAAATTTAAAGTTCATAGTAAATTTTTTAAACCAAACGCACTTATTTTAGGGTATCCGTTATTAGATTTTAAGGTTATGAAAGATAATCTTCTTGAAAATCCAAATGAATTTCAAAAAAGGTATTTTGAAATTTCAAGTAAAGCTGTGTTTGGAAATTTCAATCCGTCAGATAAGGAATTAACAGAGCTGAGCCCCGTAAACTATGTATCCTCAAATACGCCTCCGTCATTTATATGGCATACAGCTGATGACAGCTTTGTATATGTGGAAAATTCAATAAAATTTGCATCACAATTGACCAGAAACAAAGTACCTTATGAATTGCACATTTTTGAACAGGGTCCGCATGGCTTGTCATTATGTGATGAAACCACAGCAGGTGACGAAAGCCATATTAGTCCTCACTGCAGTATATGGTTTGACTTGGCAATGGAATGGATGAAAAAATATATATAAAATAAGCTGTGAAATTTTGTTTCACAGCTTATTTTTAAACTTAAGGGGGCTTTAATAAATTATACAGATAGCTTATCCATATGCTTATATAATAACTCAGTAAGATAAAAATATTATTACAAAGTTAATACATTTTAGTTAATAATCAGTTAATATGAACTTTATAAAAATATATATGCATATCCATATATGTCAATGGGGAAAATAAAACAGAGGTGATTATATATGAAAAAGATAGGCGTAGAAAAAGGACTTTCAATGATTGCTGATTATTTAAGATCCAATGGGTATTCAGTAGAAACATTAGGAGAAACATTAGAAAACAACATTTCAAAGTATGAAAATCTGGATGCAATTGTTACAGCAGACTATAATACTAATATGATGGGATTCAGTGATACTTCCACAAAGGTGCCAGTTATTAATGCCAGCGGATTAACTGCAGAAGAAGTAAAGAAGAGTATTGATAATAAAATTACAAAAGCTTAGCAGAAAGCCCACTGTTTTAGCTATGGGATGAATGCTTAATACAACTTGAATAAAAATGTGTTTACTCTATATAGAAAGTAATATATGAATAAACACATTTTTTTATTGCTGGCACATAACAATAATTTTATAAGGTACTGTCTGTGCAGGTATACTTTTAGTTGAAGGCCCATAAACCACAATTAAATTTCGGCTTTTAGGGTTACCAGTAAACATTTGATTGTTTTCAAGCAACATTGTAGTACATGGAGCAATGTTTAATTTAAGAGAATTATCACTGCTTATCAGTTCATCATTGAAGTAATCCACCTTAACGTTTTCATATGCTGAATCTTTAGCCATAACAAGTGCTTTGAACTGAGGTGGAAATATGAGAATAGCAGGTGCATTTGCATCATAAAAACCAGTTACATTATCGCCTGCAGACAATGTTATATGATACACAAAATAAGTATCAGGACCAACAGTAAAATTAACAATATCGTCAGAGCTGTTTTGGACAGTCATAAGCTTATAGCATCCTGCATCTTTTCCTGAAGATGACATTGGATAGTCATTAATCATGGTAATGGTGCCATGGAAGGAAGCAAATTTTTTCATTCTTAATTCACAGTCCTTTATTTTAAAATATATTCTATATAGATTATGTATTATGTAGGTTTTCTGTTACTTTTTTGAAGGGACGGTTAACAACTTGACGACTTTAAAATTTTAAAGGGACGGTTAACAATTGATTAGCTTCTGATTTTTGAAGGGGACGTTTAACAACTGATTAATCTTCAACTTTTAACCTTTAACTTTCAACTGCGGACTGAAGGAGAAGCGGATAGTTAACAATTAACTAGCTTTTAGAATTTACTGGAATAAGTGCCTCACTTAAAGTCAATACTATTAAGGTAGTAAAAATTAACAGTAAGTGAGGTGCTTTTCTTGCCGAGAACTGAAAGAATAAAATTTGAAGATGCAATATATCACGTGATGGTGAGGAGTATAACGGAAGTTCCATTATTTAAAAAAGATGATGACAAGGAAAAATATTTGAATCAGATGAAAAATTACCAAATAATATATGGATTTAAGGTTTATGCATATTGCATGATGAGCAACCACGCTCATTTTATAATAGATTCTAATGGGGCTGATATATCGAAAATAATGCATGGATTAAATTTTAAATATGCAGTAACATTCAATCGAATTCATGATAGACATGGTCATGTGTTTCAGGATAGGTTCAAGAGCAAAATAGTAGACACAGACAGATACTTAATCACTTTATCAGCTTATATTCACAATAATCCACTGAAAATAAAGGGTTATGAAACATGCCCGGAAAAATATAAATATTCAAGTTTAAGAGTATATTTAGGCATTGAAAAAGATAAAACTGATCTTTTAGATGAAGCATACATAATGCAAATGGTAGGTACAAATGTAAATAAAGCGAGAGAAAACTATCTCAAGCTTGTGTATATGTGTGATAAAGAGAAATTAAAAAAGGAAATAGAATTTGAAGATGAAAAAACTGAGTATAGAAGCGAAAGAAAAATATTAGTAAGAAACTTTGACCCTGAGAAGATATTAGAATTCATATCACAAGAAACAGGAATAGATAAAGTTATGCTTTATGTTAAGAATAACAGAAATAATAAGTCTGCCAGGGCTTTAGCAGTATTATTAATGAGAAGTCTTTGCAATTTTAAAATGAAGCATATATGCGAAATCCTTGGAAATATAACTGAGTCAAGAGTATCAAAGCTTTGTTCAATTGGAGTCAATCTTATATCTACAGAGGATAGGTATAAGGATATCATAAATAAATTTATTCTACAGGAGACGTCTTAAGAAATATAGTTTAAGTTAAAAAACCTTATAAAAACTTTTTATTTTTTTACATAATAATAAAAGGCTTTATTATTATGCATTTTTTTATTTAAATAGATTTCAAAGTAAATCAGCTATGCAGCTTCTCAAAAAACTGTAGAAGCATCAGTATTTTTGCTTGCTTAAATGGCGATTTACTAAATGAAATTATATAGTACAAGCTAAGGATAAAAAAATTATTTACTTTGCAAAAAAAATACTACATTCTGATCTTTTGTTGGACACAATGTAATAACTTTAATGTAAGTTATATAGATAAAAAGTTTTTTGAGGTATTACCGAAATATAAGGCCAGTAAAAAACCGATTAAATAAATCTTTTTTAGTAAAAATTATATTTTTACAATATAAATTATTCTTATTAATAGTTAACCGTCCCCCTTTATCACATTCTTATTATTGGTTAACCGTCCCTTTTTTTCGTTAATAAAAGGAATTTCGATACACTTGTCGAAATAATCCATATAAGTTATTATTTAAAAATATTTAGTTCTTGCATGAGGATGAATTTAGGGGGATGAATTTATTATGGCTAGGATATTTAGGAATAAAACGATTCGAAGATACTCGATTATAGGTATCATATTTGGATTTATGTTTCCTTTACTGGCAACAATCCTTGAAATGCATACTAAAAATATGGTTTTGAATTATGAACACATAGCTTTATTGCATAAATCTAGTGCATTGCTAAAGATGATTGACAGCGCACCAATATTTCTTGGACTATTTGCTTTCATTGCAGGTATAAATCAATATAAGGCAGAAGAAAACAACGTAAAATTAAATGGAACATTAAAAAATGAAATAGAGGTTAAGAAAAAATTAAGCCTGATTATTGATGAAATAGGTAAAATAAATTGTGCAATGTGTGAAGTATCAGCCACTCTATTTAATGTTTTTAACGATACTAAGTGCAATGTGGAAGGAATAGACAGCAACTTAAGCAAAGTACTGAATGCCACAGAGGATACAACATCGAGCATAAACGAATTTCACAGCAGGATTAACTGTTATGTTAACTCCATAGAGGAGATAGAAAAAAGTACTGAGAACGGCAATGCAGTATCCATTTCTCTTACTAAACTTGCATATGACGGAGAAAAATATGTAAATAGCAGCATTGAAGATTTAACAAATATAAATTCCTGTGTGGGACAGGTAAGCTCAACTGTAAATGAGTTAAACAGCAAGGTTAAAGAAATAAACAAAATAGTTTATGTAATTGACGATATATATAAACAGACGGACCTACTTGCATTAAATGCGGCAATCGAGGCAGCAAAGGCAGGGGAATATGCAGGCGGCTTTTCCGTGGTGGCAGAACACATAAGAATACTGGCGCAGCAAAGCAAAGACAGGGTAAAAGAAATAACAGATTTAATTAAGGTCATAAGCGACGTTAGTAAAAAATCCGTTTCCTTTACTGATAATATTGTAGAAATGATAAATAATGAAAATAAAAATGCAAACAACACAAAATATGTATTTAAAGATATATTTGAAAAAATTGACACAATAAATTCTATAATTAATAATCTAAATAAGGAGATGAAAAGCCAGGTTAATGACAGCCAGTATATTTTAGGATCCTTAGATAATATTATAGCAGCATCCAAGCAGACTGCTGAATTATCCCAAAACTCTGTATCAATTTCTAAGGATAATAAAACAGAAATAGACAAGCTGTCAAGCTCAGTTCAGTCTTTAACTAAGTTATCAGACAAATTGAATTTAATATTTAAATAAAGCCCTTACAAACATTTTCATCACTTGCGGCAAAGATACTTCCATTTCCAAAGTGGTGAGTATTGATATGCTGAATACATTGCTATAACAATTGCACTATACTGAGGAGAAAAATGAAGCTTTTACAATATAAATCATTCTTATTAATTGTTAACCGTCCCTTTTTACTTTTTATCTCGCATTCCTATTATTGGTTAACCGTCCCTTTTTATCTCTTTTTTTATATAAAATAAGGATGTATAATATTATCTATGTATAAGACTTAAAGTAAAGAATAAAGAAAAGAACATAAGAACTTTAAGGTAATAAGGTAAAGAGGGGAACAACAAATATGAATTTATATAGTAAATATTTTAAAAAATATAAATTACCTTTTTTGATTGCGGTTTTCTGCGTTGTTTCTGAAGCTGTATGTGATTTGCTTGGACCTACGCTTATGTCCAATATAATAAATTATGGGATTGATCAGGGACAGCTTCCTAAGGTTTATTATTGGGGATCACTTATGCTTTTGGTCACCGGTATAGGTGCGTGCTTTGCAGTGACACGAAATATACTGGCCAGTAAAGTATCACAGCGTATGGGTGCAGATTTAAGGTATGATTTATTTGAAAAAATTATTTACTTTTCGGAGCAGAGCACAGACAAAATTGAAAGCGGTTCTCTTATTACCCGTATGACTAATGATACCAACCAGGTTATACAGTTTGTAAATGGAATTATGAGAATATTTATGAAGGCACCAATAACCTGTGTTGGCAGTATAGTACTTGCAAGCATTCTTAATTTCAGGCTCAGCCTTATAATTTATGGTATTGTAGCAATAGTTGCAGTTTTAATTATTGTAAGTATGAAGCTCAGTTATCCACGTTATTATAAATTGCAAAAAGCCATGGACAAGGTAAACTCAGTGGTTCAGGAATATCTAATAGGAGTGCGCTTGGTTAAGGCTTTTGGAACATATGGCAAGGAAACTGATAAATTTGAAAATGCCAATATAAACTTAATGGAGAATGGAATATCCTCTCAAATGATTATTACACTGGTATCTCCTCTAATGACATTAACCGTTGGAATAGGTACAGTTATTGTAATATACATAGGCAGCAGGCTGTTTACTTTAAATCTTGCAAGACCCGGGGATATTACTGCATTTACAATTTATATGGCACAAATTTTAACATCACTGGTTATGATAACAAACATATTTAATACCTTTGTAAGAACTAAGGCTTCCACAGCACGTATTAGTGAAGTGCTTAATTGTGAAGAGGACTTTTCTGACAACGGTGAAATAAAGAAATTAAATGGTAAAATAGAATTTAAAAATGTAACCTTTGCATATCCTAATGGAAGCGGAGTGCCTGCTTTAAAGGATTTATCATTTCATATTAATAATGGTGAAAGCTTAGCTATTATAGGACCTACAGGCAGCGGTAAATCTACAATAGCATGGCTGTTATTAAGGTTTTATGACGTAAACAAAGGTAAAATTCTTATTAACGGCTGTGATATTAAAGAATTAAGTATTGACTCAGTACGCAATAATATTGCCATGGTACCACAGAAGCCTATGCTGTTTTCAGGCACTATTGCTGATAATATAAGATGGGGAAACAGTGAAGCTGATGATGAAATGCTGCACCAGGCTGCTCATGAGGCACAGGGAGATTTTATTGAAAATATGAAGGAGGGCTATAACAGCCTTTTAGGCAGTGCTGCTGTTAATGTTTCAGGAGGGCAGAAACAGCGTATTTCCATTGCCCGGGGAATACTTAAAAATTCTTCAATACTTATACTGGATGATGCAACAAGTGCACTGGACGCTGTAACTGAAGCTAAAGTCAGGGAAAATCTCAATTCTAAAACTAGGAATCAGACAGTTATTACAATTACTCAGCGCTGCGGCACAGCTATGTTTTCAGATAGGATTCTTGTTATGGACAACGGTGTTAAAGCTGGATATGGTACTCATAATGAGCTAATGAAGAATTGTGAAATATACAGAGATATTTATAAGACACAAATTGAAAGCAGTAAGGAGGCGTAGTAAATGGCAAATCAATATACTGCACCTGAAGTAAAAGTGCCATCTATGAATGGAAGACCAATGGGTGGAGGTGGCAGCCGCTTTAGACCTGGTGCAAAACCTAAAAATGCCAAGGGTACGCTGATGAGAATTGTAAAAATATATGCAAGGTGGGGAAAAACCATTATTCTTGCCATTATCCTTACAGTTATTTCATCCCTTATTTCAGTTGCAATTCCGTATTACATAGGAAAAACATTTAATACATTGAAAATTCCAACTAAAACTGTAGATACAAATACTCTTATGTTGTTTTTAATGATAATTGCAGCATTGTATGGAACTAACTGGATTATTTCATCCATCAATGGTGTTATTATGTTAAAAATTTCGCAAAAGCTGGTGTTTGCACTTCGTACTGAATTTTTTGAAAAAATGCAGAAACTTCCGCTGGAATTTTACGATACACGATCTCACGGGGACACCATGAGCAGAATTACAAATGATGTGGATAATATAAGCTCAACCATTGCACAGGCAACAACTCAGTTAATATCCAGCGCCTTAACACTGGCTGGTTCCTTTACTGTAATGATAATTCTGAATGTGCCTCTTACTTTAGTTGTTATGATTTGCATACCCCTTGTAGTTATTTTGACACGTACAATAACAACAAGAAGCCGTGCATATTTTTTAGAACAGCAAAGGAGCCTGGGTTCACTTAATGGAGTAATTGAGGAAAACATACTTGGACTTAAAATGGTAAAAGCCTTTGGAAAGCAGCAGGATGTTCTAGAGAATTTTAAAGAAATTAATGAAAAGCTTAATATAAGCAGTACCAAGGCACAGATAGTGTCAGGCTACATGATGCCTTTAATGAATGTTATCAACAATTTGATTTTTACCATGGTTGCTTTTGCAGGAGGTATACTTTCAGTAGGCTACGGCTTGGCCATTGGCACAGTGGTGAGCTTTTTAAGCTATTCAAAGCAGTTTGCACAGCCCCTTAACTCCGTGGCAGGTATGTTTAACACCATACAGTCTGCTCTGGCAGGTGCGGAACGTGTATTTGAAATATTGGACAGCAAAGAGGAAACTGCTGATATGGAAAATGCCATTTGTATGGATAAACCAAAGGGCAGTGTCACCTTTGAAAATGTATGTTTTTCATACAATAAATCCACTCCTGTACTTAAGAATGTAAGTTTCAGTGTGAATGCAGGTGAAGTAGTTGCACTGGTAGGAGAAACCGGTGCAGGCAAAACCACTATTGTTAATCTTTTAACTCGTTTTTATGATGCTGACAGCGGGAGAATTTTAATTGATGATGTACCAATTACTAATATAAAAAGGGACAGCCTGAGGAAGTGCTTTTCAGTAGTACTGCAGGATACATGCTTCTTTACAGGGACAATTATGGATAATATACGCTATTCACAAAAGGATGCTACAGATGAACAGGTTATAACAGCAGCCAAAATAGCTCATACTCATGATTTTATTGATAAACTTCCTAAGGGGTATCAAACAATAGTATCAGGAGCTACGGATAATTTAAGCCAGGGACAGAGGCAGCTTATAGCAATTGCAAGAGCAGTGCTTTGTGACAGCCCTATATTGATTCTGGATGAGGCAACCAGCAGCGTTGACACGAAAACTGAAAAAGATATTCAGCGTGCTTTCTTAAGCTTAATGAAAAACCGCACAAGTTTTTTAATTGCACATAGGTTGTCCACTATTAGAGATGCAGATCATATTATGGTAATAGGTGATGGACAGATATTGGAAAAAGGAAATCACAGAAGTCTTATGGATAAAAAAGGGCAATATTATAAAATGGTTATAAGTCAAATGGGAAAATTACCTGATGAGCTATAAAAAAAGATGAATTTGTGGGACATGTTATATATCATATAAATTGTTAACCGTCCCCTTTTTACCTTTATTAATTGTAAACCGTCCCTTTAAACTAAACTTAAAAAAAGCTCCCACGCAAGACTTTTGTCTAAGTGGGAGTATTTTTTATTCTGCTGCTAATTTTTCATTATCTTCCTCAGTTCCAACATTAGCTTCAACAGCTCTTTGAGCTAATAGTTCTGGAAGTATGGATGAAAGTGAACCAAACAATATAAATAAAATACCAACAATCATATTAAATGGAATAGCCTCATGGAGTATAATAAGTGCTAGTATTGGCGCTAAAATTGGTTTAAAGAAAAATACCAAAGAAGTTGTCTTTGCAGAGGTTTTTTCCATTGCCATAAAGTAGCAGGCAAATCCTACTCCTGTATTAATAATGAAAATAAATAATGCTATAGGAAGTACGCTTAAAGAGTACCCTTTAAATATAGGAACATTTGCAAATATAGCTAGTCCATTTGAAAAGAACCATTGTGCCACTGAAGGAATATGAGTGACTCCAATTAAAACAAGCAGCTCAAGTCCTCCAAATAAGAAACCAAAACAGGTAACCACTATACCGCCATATTCGGCACATTTCTTTTTGCCGCAGACTCCATAAAGAGCAAAGGTTAAAGTAGCTGCAATTGACAGTGTAATGCCGGTTACGCTAAGTTTAACATTTAATGGATTTATAATTATTATTGTACCAATAACCTCAAAAATCAAAGCTATTACATTGTTTTTATGAATGGCTTCCTTTAACAGGACAAATGCAAGTATTGTTACAAAAACAGGATTACTGCTGAATAAAACAGCAACTACAGAAGCTTTTGTATTTTGCACTGCCAGCTGATACAGCATCATGCTTATAAAAATGCCTATAAATCCTAAAAAAGCAAAATATAATAAATCTTGTTTTGAAACGGAAGAATGTTTCTTTTTAAGTGCATGAACAGCAAATGGAACTAAAAATAATCCGCCTATAAAAAATCTTGTAAAGGTAAGCTGTATAGGATTAAAGATTCCAGATACAAGCTTCAATGCTATTTCCATTGTACTAAAAATAATGGTTGTCAAAAAAATGTATAAGTATCCCTCTTTCATATTAATTGCCTCCAATTTTTCTACAATTATTAAGAATATTACGAATTTTTGGACCTTTTTTTCCACCGCTTTCTAGTATATAATATTCATATATGTATGTCCAATA
Organism: Clostridium sp. JN-9; assembly: GCF_004103695.1. Classification (NCBI taxonomy): domain Bacteria; kingdom Bacillati; phylum Bacillota; class Clostridia; order Eubacteriales; family Clostridiaceae; genus Clostridium; species Clostridium sp. JN-9. Next base: position 1,167,802 of record NZ_CP035280.1, read on the forward strand.
CATATTTACTATTTTTTTTATGCAGTAAAACTATATTTTAGCAGGTGAGACAAAATGGATTTTAAAGAATTGCAGTATATTTTATGTATTGCTAAAAATAACAGTATTTCAAAAGCAGCCAAGGAATTATATATATCACAGCCGTCTTTAAGCAAATATCTTCAGAATTTTGAAAGAAAGCTTAATATAAAGTTCTTTGACAGAGCAGGAAATAATTTTATTTTAACTTATGCAGGGGAAACATATATAAGGTATGCTAAAGAAATATTAAGAATAAAGAAGGATCTAGATGATGAATTTTTTGACATAGTACATCATAAAAAAGGAAGACTGAATGTTGCCTGTGGAATAGTAAGGAGTCCATATCTTATACCGGAGACTGTTCCCAGGTTTAAAGAAAAGTATCCCAATGTAGAAATAAACTTTTTAGAGGAAACTGAATCTAATAAAATAGATAAGCTTTTAATCAATGGTGATGCAGACATAGGAATATTTAATTATTCAGGGCACAACCCAATGCTGGATTGTGAACTTCTTAAAAATGAGGAAATCATAATGGTAGTGGGGAGAAATCACCCTCTGGCTTACAAAGGAAAGAAAATAGAAGGATGCAGATATCCATGGATTGATATTAAAAGATTTAAAAATGATAGATTTGTAATTAACCAAACAGATCAAAGGAGCGGGGAGATAGCAATTAATCTTATTAATAAGATGAATACAAAGCCTGATATTGTAATGAAAACCAGAAGCGTTGAATGTGCTATCCGTTTAGCCTCCTATGGTTTTGGAATTTACTTTGGCCTGGAAACTCATTTGAAGCATATTAATTTGAAAGAAGCCCCAGTTTATTTTTCCATAGGAAACCCTAAAATGACAGATAAACTTTTTGCAGTGTACAGAAAAAACAGTTATCAGCCACAATATGTACAGGATTATATTAGTATGGTAAAGGAAGCGGTTTGTGGATAAGTAAGAGGGAAGAACTAAGAAGTAAGAAGTAAGTTGTTTTGCATCCTTCATATGTCGCACTAAATTACCACTATGGCACAGTATAAGGCTGGTTAATATTAAAATTGATATTAATTATAGAAATACCATAAATCCTATGTTATAATCTTCTAGTACAATTCAATATAGTTTAATGTGGGCTACTGGTATCACTCATCCCTGCTGAAGGGAGGTGATACATATGAGTAACGACGTTTTAATGTTGCTATTTCAAGGTGGTTTATTCTTAATTGGGGGCTGTCGCATTAGCATAAAAAAATATGCTAACGCGGCAGCATTTTTTTTGTGTTTTATAGAAAATTTAATGATATTTTAGTCCCCAATGAGCTTGATAATTAAAAAAAGACGCACTTTAATAAGCCTTTCATATTAAGGCTTTTTTTGATTTGCAGAGTTTTTAAAATTTTAAAGTTTGATAATTATGCACCTTTTTTAAGTGGAAAAAGATGCGTTTCAGTTCTATCTAACTGAATTTTATTATGTAGCTTATTTATATTATGTGCCATTGCTAACAAAATACTTTCTGCCAAAACATTCTTTTTACCTTTGCATAGATATCTACGAAATCCCATATCCTGTTTTATCTCTCCAAAAGAGCCTTCGGCTTGAATACTTCGATTCATTCTCAACTCGCAACCATCATCACTTATAATTCTTTCAAGATCCTCTTTGCGAAGCATGTTGAATAGTTTTGAAGTCTCAAGATTTTTAACCCTTTCTTCTAATGGCGTTTTACAGTTATGTCCTCTTATGCATTTACTCTTGTAAACACAGTTACTGCAGTCCTCACAAGTATAGATTGTTTTTTCACTTATATAGCCAGTCTTACTTTTCCTTTTTACTATTTTATTTACTGTTAGTTTCTTATTATTTTTGCAAGTATAATAATCGCCCAATTCAGTATAATCCATGTTTTCTATTCTGCTTATATCATGTTTATATTTTCTTGTTTTTGATATTTCATAATTTGCTGGTTTAATATATGATAGCTGTCCATTTTCTTTGATATAAAGATAATTTTCTTCACTCTCGTAACCTGAATCCGCATCAATTTTAAAATACTTAAAGTACAAGGAATTCTCCATGCTTTTTATAAATGGAATCAATGTTGTTGTGTCCCCAGGCTTATCGCAAACAGTAACCCATACTATATATTGGGAATCTACTCCATTCTGAACATTGTAACCTGGTTTTAACTGACCATTTTTCATAGCATCCTCTTTCATCCTCATAAAGGTTGCATCTTTATCTGTCTTGGAATAGCTATTACGTTTACCGCAGGTATGGATTTTCTGTGTATATTCTTTTAACTTTCTAAGGTATTCCTCAAGTTTTTCAATAGAACGTTGAATAGGAGTTTTCCTTTTACCACATCCATGTACAAATTCAATATTTTCTTCCTTTTTCAAGGCGTAAAGCTTTTTGCGTAGCTTTTTTACATGTTTCATTTTTACTTTGTTTTCGTATACAAGCTTTATTCCATACAATTCCTCACATTCGGCTACAAAATCAGCTAATTTAGAAAGTAATCTCTCCAGGTTTTTTGAAACTGCTTTTTTCCAGACGAAAGTATACTTGTTAGCACATGCCTCTATCTTTGTACCATCAATAAATATAGTATCTCCTGATATTTCTCCAATCTCATAAAGAAAATTTGACATTTCAGCCATTATTGTTTCTGAGCACGGGGCAAAATGAATACTACGAAATCTTGCAAAAGTAGAATGATCTGGTGCTGGTGAACCTTCTAAAAGGTACATGAAATTTACATCTCTTTTGCAGGATAGCTCCATTGCTCTTGATGAATAATTATGATTCATATAGGAGTAAAGTACAATCTTCAGCATCTGACGTGGCGTAGCCTGATTTTCCCTTATTCGGGAATAAGTCGAATATAAATCTGTTAAATCCATCTCCTCTACAAATTGACTTAGCAAACGCACTGAATCATTATTGGGAATCATGTACTCAATATTTAATGGAAGTTTTAATTGATAATTTCCACGATATAAAGTATAATTTTTGTGTGAATTAATGTATTTTCTCATATGTTAATTTTACTATAAATCTTTCACTCTTTCGAGTGGAAGATTTATTTTTATGTAAAAAAGCTGCCGCACCAATTATTTTAGTGCAACAGCCCCTTACTTATAGAAAAAATCTCAAAAAAATAGTAGCCCCAGTCACAATTGGATAGCTACTATTTTTAATAAAAATTTAGTGATACCAGTTGCCTAAGCAACTAGAATTGTATACTATAGGGTGTTAGCAGCACCCTATTTTTATTTTCTATACGTTTATTTATATTATATCAAAATTTATATAAAAATAAACATTTATTTTTGAATAATACAGCTTTAATTTTTAATTTAATTTTTATTTTTGTTCATAAACACTTTCTTCAGGATAAATAAATGATTGATATAATTTGTTCATTTCATTGACTTGATTACTGCCAATTGAGTACCAATTACTATCGAAATACAATTTTCCGCCTATAAAATAAAATAACTGATAACGAAATCATTATTTTTTTATATATATTCACCTCCTAACTATTTATTATTCGATTGTAGCATAATATAAGAAAATTATGAAATAACTATTTTAAAATTTAAAACATTATATTATTATATAGCTAATTCTTTTCATATAATTTTCGTATATCTTTTAGACCTTGCTGGATTTCATGTTTTGAAAAATTATATTCGAGAAGTTTCACATTATCCCACTCACTAAGTTTTTTATAGAAAAATAATGCAGTTTCTAAATTTTTTTTGGTTTTCCGAGTTTCTATAATTTCAAAAAGAATATTTTCAGCTTCGTTAACTTTGCCTTCATTTAGGTATTTTTTTATCATGAACTCTAATAATTCATCTTCTGAAATCGTTATATTATAATTTTCTATATCAACATCGCTTTTCACAGCATCTTTTCCTGCAAAAAGAGCAACGGCTGTATTTACTACTGATTTTATAATTCTTAAAATATAATCTTTTTCAAACATTTATCACTAAGTCCTTTCATTTATTGCAGTGAATAAGGTTGTGATGTAATAATTTAACTTTTTGTTTATTTCGTCATATCCTACCATTGTAACACAGTATTAAGAAAGATACTGTTACCTTTCAGTTACAGGTAACAGTGAGCTGGTAACCATTGGTTACTAATATGAAAAAAGGTGGAATTTGTAACATTATTAATTATTATGTAAAAAAAATTTAAATAATTATTATTTTCTAAGAAGGAATTTTTAAATTTATGTCGAATTATAATTATTAAAAGATAATAAATGAATTATTACTGGATAATAACTCTTTATTGTGATAAGATATTATTAGACTATTAGGACAAATTTTCAAATAGCAGATTTACTTTACATTTATATGGTATTTAAGTTCTGCTGTTGTTTAGAATTATGCCAAATCTTACGTTTTTATTTAAAACGTATTCAATATAAGGAGGGAGATATATGTTTTTTAAGACTACTGAAGAACATGAAAATTTAAGGAAGAAAATCAGAGAATTTGCTGAAGAGGAAGTAAAGCCTATTGCATTTACTTTGGATCAGGAAAATGAATTCCCATGGGATGCTGTTCATAAGCTTGCCAAAATGGGAATGATGGGAATACCATATCCAAAGGAATATGGCGGGGCTGGTCTTGATGTAATCAGCTATGCTATTGCTGTTGAGGAGCTGTCCAGGGTTGATGGCGGTACAGGAGTTATTCTTTCAGCCCATACATCATTGGGTACATATCCTATTGCTGCCTTCGGAACAGAAGAACAGAAGCAAAAGTATTTAGTTCCAATGGCAAAGGGAGAGAAATTAGGAGCATTTGGTCTTACTGAAGAAAATGCAGGAAGTGATGCCGGTGGCACAGAAACCACTGCTGTATTGGATGGAGATCATTATATTTTAAATGGTGAAAAGATATTTATTACAAATGCTGGAAAAGCTGATGTTTATGTTGTTTTTGCTGTTACAACACCAGATATAGGAACTCATGGCATTAGTGCATTTATTGTAGAAAAGGGTTGGGAAGGATTTACATTTGGTACACACTATGACAAAATGGGTATTCGTTCTTCTGCAACTGCAGAACTTGTTTTCAATAATGTAAAAGTTCCAAAGGAAAATCTTTTAGGCAAAGAAGGACAGGGCTTCAAAATTGCAATGGCTACCTTGGATGGCGGTCGTATAGGTATTGCAGCCCAGGCTCTTGGTATAGCACAGGGTGCTTATGAAAATGCTTTAGAGTATTCAAAAGAAAGAGTTCAGTTTGGAAAACCTATATGCCAGCAGCAGGCTATATCTTTCAAACTTGCAGATATGGCTACAAAGCTTAGAGCATCAAGACTGCTTATTTACAGTGCAGCTGAGCTTAAGCAGAATCATGAAAGATACAGTATGGAAGCAGCTATGGCAAAGCAATATGCATCTGATTCCTGCTTAGAGATAGTAAATGATGCTCTTCAAATCTTTGGAGGAAGCGGATACCTGAAAGGCATGGCAGTTGAACGTGCATACAGAGATGCAAAGATTTGTACAATTTATGAAGGAACAAATGAAATTCAGCGTGTGGTTATTGCAGCTAATATCATTGGTAAAATGCCAAAGAGTGATGCTGTAAGAAGTTCTCACAGAGAGCCTGCTACAGGATATCGTAAGAAGATTATATTCAAGGATGGAACAATTGAAGATCAGGTTAACGCTCTTGTAGATGCTCTTAAGAAGGATGGATATGATTTCACAGTTGGAATTCCTATAGATACACCTATTACTAAGGCTGAAAGAGTAGTTAGCGCTGGTATGGGTGTAGGTGAAAAGAAGAATATGAAGCTTATAGAAGACCTGGCAGTTCAGGCTGGTGCAGCTATAGGTTCATCTCGTCCTGTTGCTGAAACGCTTAAGTATGTACCATTGAATCGTTATGTTGGTATGTCTGGCCAGAAGTTTAAAGGAAATCTATATATTGCCTGCGGTATTTCCGGTGCAGGTCAGCATTTGAAGGGAATAAAGGAAGCAAGTACAATTGTTGCTATAAATATTGATCCAAATGCTAAGATATTTAAAAATGCAGACTATGGCATAGTAGGAGATATGATGGAGGTTATTCCAGTGCTTATTAAAGCTTTAGATAATGGAGAAGCTAAGAAGCCGGCTCCACCAATGAAGAAGATGAAGAGAGCTATTCCAAAGAAAGTTACCCCAACATGGAAACACTATGTATGTAATGGATGCGGATATGAGTATGATCCTGGTGTTGGAGACCCAGATGGAGAAATTGCTCCGGGTACTTTATTTGAGAATATTCCTGATGAATGGAATTGCCCAGCCTGCGGTGAAGGAAAAGACATGTTTATTGAAGTCTAATTTCAATTTTAAATAATGAGTTTTAGTGAAGGAGGATTTAATATATGTATTGTGTAAGAGAAATAACTGAGGATCTTTATTGGGTAGGTGGTAACGATCGCCGCCTGGCCCTGTTTGAAAATGTTCATCCAATTCCAAGAGGAGTTTCATATAATTCCTATCTTCTGTTAGATAAGAAGACAGTGCTTTTTGATACTGTGGATTGGTCAATCTGCCGTCAGTTCCTTGAAAATATTAAGGAAGTTTTAGGTGACAGACCACTTGATTATATGGTAATCAATCATATGGAGCCTGACCATGCAGCCTGCATTGAAGAGATACTGCTTAGATATCCCAATGTAAAAATTATATGCACAGAAAAAGCATTTATGTTTATGAACCAGTTCGGATTCCATATAGATGGAAAGGTAACAAAAGTTAAAGAAGGCGACACCATGTCCTTTGGAAAACATAATGTAGTATTTATTTATGCTCCTATGGTACACTGGCCTGAAGCTATGGTTACATTTGATACAACAAATGGTGTATTGTTCTCAGCTGATGCTTTCGGCTCATTTGGCGCACTAGACGGAAAAATGTTTAATGATGAAGTTAACTTTGATAGAGACTGGATTGATGATGCCAGAAGATATTATACAAATATAGTTGGAAAATACGGCCCTCATGTTCAGTCTTTGCTTAAAAAAGCAGGCACTATTGACATTAAGACTATATGCCCTCTTCATGGACCAGTATGGAGATCTAACTTGGGATATTATCTTGATAAATATGATAAATGGAGCAGATATGAACCTGAAGAAAAGGGTGTACTGATTGTTTATGGAACAATGTACGGCAATACAGAGGCTGCTGCTAATGACTTGGCCACAAGGCTTGTTAAAAAGGGAATGACCAATGTTGTTATGTATGATGCTTCAAAAACTGATGTTTCTTATTTAATTTCTGAAACATTTAAATACAGCCATTTGGTACTTGCATCTGTAACATACAATCTTAAGATTTATCCTCCAATCCTGAATTATTTATCACATATGAAGGCATTAAATCTTCAAAAACGTACAGTAGCTCTTATTGAAAATGGTTCATGGGCTCCTCAGTCAGGCAAGCTTATGCATGAGTTATTGGATGATATGAAAGATATGAATATATTAGATAATGAAATGACAGTAACTTCCGCAATGAAACCAGATGACAGCGACTCAATGGATGCATTGGCTGACAGCATTATTCAGTCAATGAAGTAGTCTTAAAAACATAACTCCGGAAAACCTGCTTAAGGGTAACTTTATAGTTATTCTTAAACAGGTTTTTTATTTAATTAAGTTTTTTTAAATCCCATTTTCCTGTAGATACATTTGTATTCTTTTCATTTTTTATATTTTTGTTAATTGCAAATGTGACTCCAAATAGGACATATCCTATTGCTGTGTAAATTTCAACCTGGCTGATCATTTTATTAGCTGACATTAATTGATCCCTTAGAATCTACTAATTAAACAGAAGTTTAGCACCTAAAAAAGTTTTAGGGCGCAGCCCGCTGATTTATATTGATTTGCTAGTATTTAATAAAAACATTGTAAAATCCGATTTCTACTGGAAATTATAAAAAAAATTTGCATAATAAAAGCATCCTTTTTATAATAGTTTTGCACAACACAATAGAAAGGATGCCTTAAGATGAATAAAAGTTATTTAAAACAAATGCTCACCTATATTAATAAAGTATACGATATAGGTGAAAAAATCAATACCTTAGAGGATAAAAAGATAAAATCTCTAGTAAAAATTTCAACAATCACCTTTGTAGTTTTGTTTGGATTTATGCTTCAAATAAGAAGTTTCAACAGGTTAGAGCATTGGCTTAAAAAAGGTAAATTTAAAAAAGTATTACCTAAAAACACTAAAATGATTCACATTGATGCCGTTAGGCGCTGCTTAAGTGATTTTGATTTGAATGGTTTGAAAAATATTCATGATAGTATAATTAGAACTACGATAAAAAATAAGATATTTAGAAATGGTACCATAGATGGCTTAAAGGTAGTTGCTGTAGATGGTGTAGAATTATTTGAAAGTGCTAAAAAATTTTGTGACAAATGTCTTTCACGAAAGAATAAGGATGGCACTACTCGTCATTTCCACAGATCTGTAGTTTGTACTACCGTAGGTTCGGATCCCCATGTTATTTTAGGACAAGAAATGCTTGAACCTAAGAAAGATAGTTCGAATAAAGATGAAGGTGAAATCACCGGAGGTATAAGATTAATAAAAAAATTATATCGTAAATATCACCATTTTGCCGATATTATAGTAGCTGATGCTTTATATTGTAAATCTACTTGGATAAAAGAAGTCCTTTCAATAGGAATGAATGCAGTAGTAAGAGTTAAAGATGAGCGTCTTCTCATTGTAAAGGATGCATTAGCTCTATTTAAGCGCCGTGAGGCTGATAAGAAATGGATTGTAAAGCAGGGAAGTAAAGACTATACCAAAATTAAAGCTTGGGATGAAGATAATTTTGAAATATCAGATCCGACTATCAAAGTTAGATTTATAAGGTTTATAGAAGAAATTCATACTGGAGATAAGGTAGAAATTAAAGAAGGCTGGATTATAACAACAGACAAATTTGCCTCAGTAGAAACCTTGTGGAAGATAATGCACAAGAGGTGGGATATAGAAAATAATGCCTTTCATCAGCTTAAAACAGAATGGCATTTAGATCATTGCTTTCTTCATAGCCCTACGGGCGTAGAGACAGTACTGATGTTTATAATTATAGCGTTTAATCTGATGCAGTTATATTTTTTTAGATGTATCAGAGGTTTTAGAAAGAAACGGATGCTTCAAATAGATATTATTGAAGATATAAAAGATGAAAGATTTACTATAGATGACAACTGGAATAATCCAATATTTAAAAAGACTTAATATAAAAATAAAATTGGAAATCGATTATTAAAATTTCTTAGGGTAAGGGTAATTATAACTATTTTTTCGACATATCGGTCTGTTGATTTACCAGCCATGTAAGAAAGTACAATAAAATACAATTCCAGTAAAAGTAAATCTTTTACTGGAATTTAGATGCGAAATCTCTGCTAATTAAATTAGTAGATGGATAATCAATAGTTTTTGTTTTATAATTAATACATGGGTTAAGTATAGTTAATAAATTTTAATATAAAGCAACTAATTTTTACTAATCTAAAAAAGGAAGGGAAGGTTTTAGAATGATAAGATTTGAATGTGATTATGCAGAGGGTGCTCATCCAAAGGTTTTAGAGCTTTTAAATAAAAGTAATTTTGAGCAGACCCCTGGTTACGGCGAGGACATTTATTGCGAAAAAGCACGCAGCATTATAAAAAAATTATGCAAATCAGATAAAGCAGAGGTGCACTTTCTTGTGGGAGGCACTCAGGCAAATACAACAGTAATAGCATCCATATTAAGACCACATCAGGGAGCGGTTTGTGCTGAAACAGGACATATAAATGTTCATGAAACAGGCGCCATTGAAGCTACAGGACATAAGGTACTTACATTGCCAAGTACAGATGGCAAAATTACAGCTTCTCAGGTTCAAAAGCTATATGATGATCACTGGAATGATGCTTCTCATGAGCATATGGTACAGCCTGGTATGGTTTATATTTCAAACCCTACAGAAAATGGAACACTTTATACCAAGGATGAATTGACAAAATTAAGTGAGGTATGCCATAAATGTGATCTTCCACTTTATCTTGATGGTGCAAGAATGGGTTATGGCTTAATGGCTGAGGGCAATGATTTAACTCTGCCTGACATAGCAAGCCTTTGTGATGTGTTCTACATAGGAGGCACAAAGGTTGGTGCATTGTTTGGAGAAGCTGTTGTTATTACAAACACAGCACTTCAAAAGGATTTCAGATATTTTATAAAACAGCATGGAGGAATGATGGCAAAGGGACGCCTTCTAGGAATTCAGTTCATTGCTCTTTTGGAGGATAACTTATATTTTGAAATTTCAAAACATGCAGATGAGCTGGCATATAAAATAAGGGATGCATTTAAGGAGAAGGGATATTCGTTACTTTTTGATTCTCCAACCAATCAGCAGTTCCCTATTATACCTAATGCTCAGCTTAAAGTATTGGAAAAGAAATATGTATTTTCATTTTGGAAGCAGGTGGATAAGGATCATAGTGCTGTTCGCTTCTGCACCAGCTGGGCAACAAAGGAAGAAGATGTGGAGCAGCTGCTTGAGGATATACGTTCATTATAATAACAATAAAAGGGGGATAGTGTTTACCCCCTTTAAACAATATTATTTACTTTTTATACGTATTCCTAACTCTTTTCTAAAATCATTAATATTACTTATTTTATCAAAATCAGTATCTTCCTTCACTTTGGTAGATACAAATCTTTGAATTTTATTATCTTTTATATTGAATTTACCAAGATAAGATCCAAGAACTACGTAATATTTTTCTGCAAGATTATAAAAGTTTCCATCCGATTGTTTTCCGAAAATCAGTATTTTATCTTTGGGTTTCATAGTTTCAGAACCGCCGAGAGAATACTTAACTTTTATATTTTTATCTTCATCAGTGGGCTTGATACCAAACTTATCTGCAGCCCCTGTATACTTTATAATCTTTTCTTTTGTTGTTATCCCACCTGATTCTATAATCGTTAAAACATCGCCGTCTTTTGCATTATTATTATAAGATTTTGTAACTTTTACTTGCGACTTTGTGCGAGGAATACCGTTATAATCAAAGTAGCTTACATCCAAAACCTCACCTTCTATTACTATTTCTGCATCGGTTACTAAATTGTTAAAAAATACGTATCTTGATGACATATTTGCTTCTGAAACTATGGTCTCAATTTTTTCATTTTCTTTGCTTGCAGGATTATTTGTTTTAACATCATTTTGTATAGTTATATGCTCTGATTTATTTGGGCTGCATGTTGTTGCTTTCTCGTTATTGTTTTTTGATGAACAACCATTAAAAATCAATAATGAGCTCAAAATACATATGCTAAGCAATCTTTTTTTCATATCTTTTACTCCTTATCCACTTTAATATAAATGATTAATTCCGAATAAGTCATGAGATGTAGGGCTTGAAACAGTTAATTCATCTCCATATGGGTACATTAAAACGATTGGTCCCCAGTCTTGGTTATGAGCCAATCCCATAACATGACCCATTTCATGGGCTATAACACCTTGCTTCCTCTGTTGGGATAAAGTATTAAATGATACTGTATTGAGGTGGATTTGTGTCCATGCCCAATTACTACCATCAGGATTATATGGGTAAATCCTAGTACCAGATAACCAAAAAAGAGTCTCTCCATAAATATATTCTTCGGCAGGATAATAGCTTCCATTGTATATATCCATAATGCTTTCTGATTTAGTAGTTGTTCTTTGGAAAGATATTGGCGTAGTAACTATATTACTTGTATAAATCCAACTGTTCATAGCATTTACTGTTAATGTTTCATTCCCAGCGTTAATTGCAGAGCTGTCTATAAAGTAGTATCTGTTATTATATCCGTAATTACCCACGCCCCCATTTAATGTTCTATCATACCAAGTATGATAATCTGCTGCATAAATTGTCATGGAAAACATGAAAGTAAAAAAGATACTTAGAATGACTATTCGTGATTTTTTTAATTTTTTCATCTTATCCCTCCACATTATTATCATAAAGTTAGAAAGAGAATTGAGATAACCGTGGCATAATGCCCTGGCATTTTTAATAGTATATAAATTAAAAGATTTATCAATTAAGCTCATTTAAATTTAAGATATTAATTTTAGTTAAATAAATACCATTTTTTTTAGCATCTTCTTGTCGAGTATTACTATCTTGAATAATAGGAGTTGTCCAATATAGATAATTTTCGTTTGTAAAAGTACTAGAATATGAGGCATCATTATCTTGTAATGTCACAACTTTTTTCAATTTCCTATCATATACCTGTACTTTATAATATTCTGTCCAAGCAATGAGTCGAGAACTCATAGTTAAAAATTGTATAGCATTTGAATCATCTGTTTCTAATAATAATTGATCTTTACCATTTTCAATAAATCCTATTACCCACTTATTTGGGCTTGAAAATTTATGCCCTGACCACGCTATAGAATCACCACTGTTTGCAAAATATTCAACTTCATCTTCAGTAGATATCTGTTCCGATTTATTATTTCGATTCCAAAATAACGCACTCTTAGAATTTTTGTTATTACCATCCTTACCCATCCAAATTATAAAGCCTTTAGTTATATTTGGATTTGCACCTTGGGATATTAAATCAGTAACTTTATTATTAAGTAAATTATATTTTTTTATATTTATAAGAGGCGCATTATTGCTTCCTATGCCTATTACCTGACTCCATATGAATTCATCTCTATAGAGTTTAGGATTAGGTTCTGGTCCGGGGTAACCGTTATCATTAGAATCTTTAGGTGTTTCAAAAACTACTTTATCTTGATGCGTAACCCTATTATATGCATGTATTTTCCAAATTAGAAAACTTTGGTCAAGGGATTCCGTCCAGACAACCCATTGGTCATTTATATCTGCAGATCCGTGCTGAGATTCTTTATTTAATTTAGAAATACTAGTGTAAGTATTATTAATAGAATTATATAATATTACTTCCTCAGGTTTATTGTTTTGAGAAGGTACTGTAGCTACTATAACTCCATCATTTGACATAGAAAGGGGAAACCATCCTCTTTTGTCCTGAAGCATGCAATCAATGGATTTTATATTTGCATTATTCCATGCATCTTTTAAAGAAACTATAGGTAAGGATGATTTAATTGAATATAATGGTGTTGTTGATTGACCTTTAGTTTCTTGTATACTATTAGTTATTGAACTTGTATTGCCTTGATTCGTTATAACTGTTTTAGGTGATCTATTCATACATCCAGTAAAGGACAAAACTAAGATTAAAGATACAATGGTAAAAAAACGCCTTACCATATTATTCCTCTTCCGTTAACAATTTGAGCAATTGTAGTAGAAGCTAAATTTGAATATTGTGGAACATTACCCGACCATGATATAGAACTAGCTCCATAAACAGAATCTGCATAATGGGTTGTACTACCATAGTTAGAATAACCATCTATTGCAAACCAATGAAATATTGTCCTATTAGTAGGATGTCCAACTAAATGTGGTCCTCCGGGAACTTCCCAAGCATCTCCAGCAACACCATAACCATTATCAATATCATATACAACATCATTTTGAAATGTAGAAGCATCAATATTTGTTCCATAAGTAATATACCAATAACCATTTTCATATGAATTTAAAGTTGCTTGCATGGGATATATAGAGCCATTATACCAATCAGTACCGTTTGTAGTAGTGCCAAGACTACTAGCTGCTGTATTTTGACTTATATAGACACCCTTAGAACCTAAAATTTCTACAGCGGTTGCAGGGCCGCAGTAGTAAGAATTTATTTGTGACTGTTGTAATAATGAACTTATACTATTCCAAGAATATGAACTCGTTGCTTGTACACTTAAAGACATCAATTGAGTATTAGGTTTGCTTGAATTTAAGGTTAATGCTCTTTTTTTACTGCCATATTTGTCTTGAAAATTCTTTTCTGATGAGTTAACATATGATCCTGAAATTTTCCCAAGCTTAGCATCCATATGCATCTTAGCTAAGTTTTGTTTTTGGTCAGCTATCAATTTAGATGTCGGATCTAACGGGTAAACAATACATGGCTTTGACCCATCAGGATTTAATATTATCTGTTCAGCAAAAGCAGTTGAATTTGTTACTGTTAGTAAAATACTAGAAGCCAAAACTGATAATACTAAAGATTTAATCCTTTTCATAAACACATGCCTCCCAAAATTTTATTATAGTTACATTATAATGCAATTTTGTAAATAAATCAATTCATTTTTATAAATTATTAGAATTTTCAAAGAATTTATGATACATTCAGTTATTTATAATATAGACGTATAAATAGGTATAGTTTTTTTCAGCGTTTATACTTTTGATTATTTTATATAAACATTACCACATAGAAGTTATTGCAATAGATAACGTGGAGTGAATATTATATACATATATAGAGGATAATAAATATAGTGAACAAATTTATCCGATTATTCATAGACTATATTGACATTACATTGATATTGATTTATATTATATATAGACAAGTATCTATATAAGAGGTGGTTACATGAACTCAGGGTATGAAGAAAACTCTAAAATAATCAAGGCATTATCTGATGCAAACAGGTTAAAGATAATTGATATATTATCCTGTGGAGAAAAATGTGCCTGCGAAATACTTCAGCATTTTGACTTTACACAGCCTACACTCTCACATCACATGAAGGTGCTTATGGACTGCGGATTGGTTAATTGTACAAAAGAAGGATTATGGAGCAATTATTCACTTAACACTACTAACTGTAATAAATTAATATTATTTCTTATGAGTATTGTGACAGATACAGATGAATGCATCTGTAAAGATAAATCAAAATGTAATAATAAATAAAGGAGAGATATATTATGAAGAAAATGGTTATTTTTGATCCAGCTATGTGCTGCTCAACAGGAGTATGCGGACCATCAGTAGATAAAAACCTGATAAGGGTTTCAACCTTAATAAACAATCTTAAAAATAAAGGAATAATAATTGAAAGGCATAATCTTGCCACAAGTCCACAGGTGTATTTGGATAATAAAATAGTCAATGAGATGTTAAATAAATATGGAGCGGATATACTTCCTATTACTATGGTGGATGGTGAAGTGGTTAAAACAAAAACTTATCCCACTAATGAAGAGTTTAGTAGATTCCTTGGAATACCTGAGGATTATACAAAAGTTACTATAAAAAAGCCTTCTAAGGGCTGCTGTGGGGATGGCTGCTGTTAATGATAAATTAGAAAAGAGGGATATAATGTTTAAAAATTTCAATGTAAGTGATTTAAACTTAACAAAATACCTGTTCTTCACAGGAAAAGGCGGAGTTGGAAAGACCTCCACAGCCTGTGCAGTGGCAGTAAGTTTAGCTGATGCAGGAAAAAAGGTACTGCTTGTCAGCACAGATCCTGCTTCAAATCTTCAGGATGTTTTTAATACTGACTTAAACAATAAGGGAATTCCTATAAATGGAGTGCCTAATTTAATAGTTGCAAATCTTGACCCTGAAAAAGCAGCTGCAGAATACAGGGAAAGTGTTATAGGACCATATAAGGGCAAGCTGCCTGAATCCGTTTTAAAAAATATGGAGGAACAGCTGTCAGGCTCATGTACAGTTGAGATTGCTGCATTTAATGAATTTTCCACTTTTATTACAGATGAAAACACTGCTTCTAAATACGATAATATTATATTTGATACAGCTCCAACAGGTCATACTCTAAGGATGCTTCAGCTGCCATCAGCCTGGAGTAATTTTATAAATGAAAGCACTCATGGTGCATCCTGTTTAGGGCAGCTTTCAGGCCTGGAAGATAAAAAGGGTATGTATAAAAGTGCAGTGATTAATTTGTCTGATAAAGAAAAAACTACACTTATACTTGTATCAAGGCCTGAGATATCACCATTAAAGGAAGCTGAAAGAGCTTCAAAGGAGCTTCAGGATATAGGAATCAATAATCAGATTTTAATAATAAATGGAGTACTTCAGCAGCATGATGATAAGCTGTCTGATGCTATTTTTCATAAACAGCAGGCAGCATTAAAGCATATACCAGAAGGAATTAAAAATATTGAAACCTTTGAAATTCCACTAAGGCCTTACAATGTAACAGGATTGGAAAATGTAAGAGCATTTTTGAAGGATAATCATGTAAAGTTTGATGAGGAACAGTTAAATTCAAATAATATGCCTAAATTGAAAGATATTATAGAGGATTTATATAAAAATCATAAAAAAGTAATATTCACCATGGGCAAAGGCGGAGTTGGAAAAACAACTATTGCTGCAGCAATTGCTTTAGGGCTGGCCAAAAAAGGTGAAAAGGTTCATTTGACCACCACTGACCCTGCTGCACATTTAAAGTTTGTGCTAAATGAAGGCCATGGCATTACATTAAGTCATATAGATGAAAAGAAAGAACTTGAAAAGTACAGAGAAGAAGTATTAAGCAAATCAAGGGAAACCATGAGTGAGGAAGATATTGCATATGTGGAAGAAGACTTAAGATCCCCATGTACACAGGAAATTGCAGTGTTCAGAGCTTTTGCTGAAATAGTTGAAAAATCAGAAGATCAGGTGGTAGTCATTGACACTGCACCAACAGGACATACATTACTTCTTTTAGACTCAACTCAAAGCTATAACAAGGAAATTCAGCGTACACAGGGTGATGTGCCTGAATCCGCAAGAAAGCTTTTACCTAGGCTGAGAGATGAAAATGAAACAGAGGTTATAATTGTAACACTGGCTGAAACTACCCCTGTTTTCGAAGCTGAGAGATTACAAAAGGACCTTGACAGGGCAGGAATTCGCAGTAAATGGTGGGTAATAAATTCAAGCTTTTATGCAGCAAATACAACAAATCAGGTGCTTCATGCAAAGGCCAGCAGCGAAGTTCAGTGGATTAACAAAGTTAAAGAAATATCAAAAGGCAATTTTGTAGTTATAAAATGGATGGCAGAAGAGATTAGGGGAGAAAAGCTTAATGATTTAATAAAGTAGAAGAATTATATAATGTGGATATGAATGAATCTCAAAAACCAAAATTAATTGATGATTTGCCTAAGATTGATATAGCAGTTAAAATGGGCTGTAATGTAGTATGCCCAGTTTTAACTGCAAAGTATACAGAAGACTGGGGATTGGATGATCCAACAGGTAAAAGCCATGAAGAATTTATTAAAACTGCAAAATTAATTGAAGAAAAGGTTAAAGATCTGACCATAAGAATCAAAAATAATGAAATAGATTTGAAAGGACATTAAATATGGTGAATACCCATCATTAAAGGAAATGATAAATGCAATTGATGAAAATAAGGATGCATAGTCTTAAGTTGCAATTTAATTAAGGAGAAATAAAATAATGGCACATAAGTTTGATTCAAAGAATAAGGATGAACTTGATACTGAAAGAAGAAGGAAGATGCTGTCACCAGAAAAAACTCTTACTAGTCTGGGGTTACATGAAGGAGATATAATGGCCGATATTGGCTGTGGAATTGGATATTTCAGCATTCCGGCATCTAAAATAGTAGGTAATAATGGTAAGATTTTTGCACTTGATATTTTGCCTGAAATGCTTTGTCAGGTTGAAATAAAAGCGAAAGAAAACAATTGTAGTAATATAAAAACTGTATTGACTGAAGAAAATGATTTGAAGTTAGAAGAAGAAACAATAACTTATGCATTCTTAAGTGTTATATTGCATGAAACTGAACAATTGGATAAATTCTTAGAAAATGTAAAAAAGATTATAAGTCCTAAAGGTAAAATTGCTATTATAGAATGGAAAAAAATTAATAGCAAGGATGGGCCTCCAATTGAACATAGGTTAGATAAATTAGAGATAATAAAATTGTTAGATATACTTGGATTTTCAGATATATCCATATTGGATATATCTGAAAATCTTTATGGGATAACGGCACAAAAGACTAAGGATTAAACTTAAAATTTTTTAACAATTTATGATGTTGTAAAAATAACATTATTGTACTATAATAACAATTGTTGTTTAAATACGTAATTTTTTGGAGTGAGGTATTCAGGGATGAAAGAGGAAATTGAGATGCTAAGGAAGGAACTAAATATGTTAACGGAAGAGGCTGAGTGTTTACATTCTGACAAGGTAGTGGAACTAAGTCAAAGATTGGACAAGCTTATATATTCATACTACAAAAGCACAATAAGCATATAATTATTCTGCAAAGTATAATAACCCAAAAGGGTTATTTTTTTTATTCACTAAAAATTTCCGTATGTGTAACCTTTCTAATGTTATTTTCATAATTATATCATGTAATAAAACTTAGTCTAGACTAAAAATCTTAGTCTGCATGAACAATGTATTAAGGAAGGTGGATATTTAGTGAATAGCGAAAGAGTCATAGAGAAACCCAAAAGTTACAGTAATGTAAGAAATACTTTTGGCATAGTTGGTAAATTGAAAAATTTATCAGCATTTCTGGGGCCTGCATTTGTGGTAAGTGTTGCATATATTGATCCAGGTAACTTTGCTACTAATATCAGCGGCGGGTCAAAATTTAATTATGATCTTGTTTGGGTTATTTTGTGGAGTAACCTAATGGCTATATTTCTTCAGATAATGTCAGCAAAACTTGGAATTGCCACGGATAAAAACTTAACTCAAATGTGCAGAGAAGTATTTTCAAAGGGAGCCAACTGGTTCTTTTATATAGTGGCAACACTTGCGGCAATGGCTACTACAATGGCTGAATTCCTAGGAGGCGTGTTGGGCTTTTATCTGCTGCTTGGTATACCTTTACTGTATTCAGCAGTACTGACAGCAATAGTAACTTTTTTTATAACCTATCTCCAGAAATATGGGCAGAGAATTGTTGAGATTGTCATTACTTTACTTATTGCAGTGATTTGCGTAGCCTATACAATAGAGCTTATTTTTGCAAAACCTGACTGGCAGCAGGTTGCTGTTCATACGCTTATACCATCACTTCCAAATGGTGAGGCTGTGCTCATAGCTGTTGGTATGTTAGGGGCTACTGTAATGCCTCATGTTATATACCTCCATTCACAATTGGTGCAGTCCCGTAATATAGGACTTTCACTGGAGGAAAAGAAAAAGTATCTGCATATGGAAAAAATAGACGTGTTTGTTGCCATGAACATTGCTTTCATAGTGAATGCAGCTATGGTTGTAGTGTCAGCTTCTGTATTTTACAGCAGAGGTATGGCTGTGGATTCCATTGAGCAGGCACACAGGTCATTGGAGCCTCTTTTGGGTTCTCTTTCAAGCGGGGCTTTCGGGGCAGCACTTTTGGCATCAGGGTTTTCCTCATCTACAGTAGGTGCAATGGCAGGAGAGACAATTATGGATGGATTTGTGGATATTAAAATTCCTTTAAATATGAGAAGAATAATAACAATGCTGCCAGGAGTAATTGTTATTGCGGCAGGTGTAAACCCAATGAAGGCATTATTGATAAGTCAGGTATGTTTAAGTTTTGTGCTTCCTGTTGCAATAATCTCAATGCTGAAAATCACCTGCAGAAAAGACTTAATGGGGGATTTTGTTAACAAGCCCTTTGTTAAGTTTTTGGGATGGCTCATTGCAGTTGTGATTATAGGTATGAATGCAGTTTTGCTGTATTTGACATTTAAAGGTAATATATAAATAAAATTATTTTAATAAAATTCTAAGAAATTTCTAATGTGATTTTAATGTTAGCCGTATATTATGTAAACATAAAAAGAGAAAGGACAGTTTAAAATGAACATGGAGTTTTTTAGATTAATAAATAATTTAGCAAATAAAAATGCAGCCTTAGACAGCATAATGATTTTCTTTTCAAAATATGTGCCATATATATTTATGGCAGTTACAGCTTTAATTTTTATTTTAGGTGTAATTAAGAATAATGAAGAATACAGAAAAGCCTCTGTAAATACTTTTGTGCTTACGGTAATTAATTTATTTATAGCCTTCATTGCAGGAAGCATATATTATGTAGATAGACCTTTTGTTCATAATAAGGTAAATTTGCTTATGCCTCATTCAAAAGACGCATCATTTCCAAGTGATCATGCCACAGGAACTATGAGTATTGCCTTAGGCCTTGGAAAATACAATAAAATGCTTGGAATACTAATGGCAATACTTTCAATAATTGTAGGCTTTTCAAGGGTATATGTTGGACATCATTATCCTTCAGATGTAATTGGTGCATATATTATAGTGTTTATCACAAGCTATTTATATAATCTGATATTGAAAGATAAAGTAGAAATTCTTTACTTAAAAATAGAAAAGTTATTAATTGGTAAATTAAATTTTATGAAAGAAAGTCTATATAGTAAATAATATATAGGCTTTTTCTATTATAAGGAGTATTAATAAGAAGTAAGTTTTTTCCTTAATAATAATATACTTATGAATAATATGAAAGCAGATATTATCAGACATATATCAGCTGGTAATTTATCAAACAATACACCGAACACTATTTGACCTAAAGGTACTGCAATCATAAGTCCCATGCTTATTGCTGAATTAATCCTTCCTAATAAATTTAAAGGTATTTCTTTTTGAATCATTGTACTTAAAGCAATGTTTCCAATTCCAGTTATTAGTTGAATCATAAACCCTATAATCAGTAAACTAATAAATGAAGAAAAATTTCCCCAAATTAATCTTAAGTCAACAAATAAGGCCATAATAGCTATTAATATAGAATTTATAAAAATGTCAAAGAATAGGATTTTACCAAGTGTTAACTTTTTTGATACTGAGCTGCAAAGAAATGGTGCAAACACCATAGAAATTATAAAAAATGATTGTAGAATACCATATTGGTAATCTGTCACTTTTAATATTTGTTTTGAAATATAAGTTATTCCAACAGAAAATATGGGACTATAAGCGAAGTTAACAAGGGCTCCTAATATAATGATTACAAGTAATATATCTTTATTTTTTATGAATTTCAGTCCTTCCAAGAAGTCATTAAAAAATACTTTTAGGCTGATGCTTTCAGGCTTTTGATTAGCAGTTGGTATGTTTAAAAACATTTCGCACACTGCTGACATTATAAAACTAAAGGCATTTATAATTAGTATTATGGATAATCCATAAAATCCAAATAGAACCCCAGCAATAAGAGGAGCAATTATATTACCTATATTCATTATTAAAGAATTTATGCCATTTGCATCTACTAAATAATCCTTTTCTATAATGGTTGGTATTATTGTGTTCAGGGCTGGATTATAAAATACTGATATTATGGCAAGCATTATTACAAGGATATATATAGAGGTTAATGATATGCTGCTATAAGCATAATATATATATACATAAGGCAGCAAAATAAGTCCATTAAGTAAATCTAAATAAATAATCATTTTTTTACGATTAAACCAGTCTACTAAAACTCCAGCAAAAGGGCCTAGAACAATTTGCGGGATTATTGTAACTGCCAATACAGATGCAAATTTAGTAGCAGATCCTGTAATCTTCAATACATACAAAGATAGTGCAAAGCTTTGCATTTCAGTTCCTACAAGAGATAATAATTTTCCTGTCATTAATAATGAGAAATTTTTCTTTTTTAAAATATAAAAATTCATCATACTTCTCCTAATTTATATGTTTATTATTGGTATCTACATTTTTAATTATAACACTTTCCTTTATAAGTGCAACACGATATATAATGTTATGTTACACTTAATTGAAAATATTTTATACATTTTTATAAATAAAAGGACCCAAGCCTTTTTATAGACTTGAGCCTAGTTATTGCATACAGATAGGGATATTTACTTAAATATAGAGTGCATTTTCATAAAAAATTTATTTTCATGTATAAGATTATGCGTGAAAGCGTAACTTATTTATAAATAAGTTTGTGACAATTTTAGACACTGCATTGCATTTTCATTATCGTTTTCATTTAAGAATATTATTGACAGCTTAATATATATGGAGATAAGTTCATTTGTGTTATTTTTATCCTTTAATAAACCAGCAATTTTGAAGTAAACTTTTTTTAAGTTTGAAATGTCATTTGTATCTTCATATATATGTGCCAATGTATAATTGCCTTTCAATAAGTATTCATAATCCGAATATTTCTCTGCATCTTTTAAGCCTTTCTCGACTGTTTTAATAGCTTCTTCATAATTAGAACTTTTAATAAAAAGCTCTGATTTTTCAATAAGTGTGTGGCATAAATTTGGTTTATCTGCGGCATTTCCAATCTCTTCAGCTTTTTCAAAATAGTCCAGACTGGTTTTTAGATTATTTTTATCAATGTAAAGTAAACCTAAATTGTTATATATTGATAATAATATAGGACTTTCTGCTTTTGAAATATCTTTAATTAATGAGTTATAAATACAAATAGCTGTATCATATTTTCCAATAGCTTCATAGCAATTTGCTTTTAGAATATTTGCATAGAAGTATAAATTGTTATTTTTATTTGACATAAGCAGGAACTTATCAACATTATCTATTGCATTTTGAAACTTCCCGATTTTTTTATAACACAGCGCTATATCATATAATATAAATTGCTGTATCTTTTTATCTTTGTACATTATTGAATAATTTTTGCTTAGGTTAAAAAATGTCAAAGCATCCTCATACTGAAAAGCATCTGCTTTGCAAAGTCCTATTCTCCAGTATAGACAAGGAATCATCTCATTGTTATTGATGTCCATATAGATAGATAAGGCATTATTATAATTAGTAAAGGCTTCATTATAATCTTTCTTATCGAAACAAGAATCTGCCATTTTATTATATAATTCAGCTTTAACATTTTGCAGTTTAAATTCAGCTGCTATCTGAAAAATTTCTTTTGAAATATCATTAACGTTTAAAGTTTCAAGCTTTTTTAAGCAATATAATTCAGCATCCTCAGCAGGTGATCTCAATAAATACTGGCTGTCAATTTCAAATTTTAGATTCAGTTCTTTAGCTTTTTTATTAAATTTTTCTGCTATTTTTGCAGCAGTATCCTTAGTTAACGTTCTTTGGCTAGTTTCAATCATGCTGATAAGCCCACGAGTAATATTTTCATCCTGCAGGTCTTGCTGCTTCATTTTTAAATATTTTCTTGTTTCTCTAACCTTTTGGTTTGGAGTTAAAAACTTCACCATAATCACCTATCTTTTTTATATTAAATATTAAAACAAGCAATTTTATCATGTAACAAGCATTTAAGAAAAGTGTTATATAATAAACTAAATAGATTATTTATATAATGCAATTTTAATAGATATATACATATATTTTAGTATATAGTATATTACAAAATATGCAACAACATTTCTGAGTTTTTTAATTAATATATAAAAACAGCTGTTGTGATAAATTGGTTTTATCACAACAGCTGTTTAATATTTTATTGCATATTATGAATGATGTCTTATTACTCCCGTGCCTCTGCCTCTGCATCTGCCTTAGTTTCATGGATTGTACCATGTGGATGCTGAGGAGGAGCATATATGGAGTATACCTTAAGCGGGATATTTCCGGTATTTATAACATTGTGCCATGTACCAGAAGGTATCATAATTGCAAATTCATCTGATACATTTGCCTGAAAATCAAGTCTGTCTTTATTTTTTCCCATTCTTACAAGACCCTGACCATCTTCAACACGTATGAATTGATCAACATTTGGATGGATCTCCAGTCCTATGTCATCACCCACATTTATGCTCATTAATGTAACCTGAAGATGTTTCCCTGTCCATAAAGCTGTACGGAAAGTATTGTTTTGCTTAGCAGCCTCATTAATATTTACCACATAGGGGTAAGGCCCAAAATCCTGAAGTTCAATTGGAGGCTGTTTTTGTGAGTATGGCATGGCATTAGACATTAAATCATATCTCATTCCATCAGTATAAGGCATATACTGATTCATACAGCCTGGGTCATACTGATTATTCATATAGCTTGGGCTATACATTTGCATGTTAGTGAAGTAAGGACATGGATAAGCATTATACATAGTTTTAGGGCGGTGTTTTGTCATATCCATAAAATATGGACATGGACATGCGTTATAAGCATTATACATATTTAACTGCTCATTCCTTTCAAAGATTTACCATATTATTATATGCACAATACTTAATTATTGTGACACAGTAAAGGAATACTGTGATGCAAAACTCTTACAGTTAAAAGTTATGAGTGGGAAGTTCATAGTTATTGATGATTTTTCTCCGTTACACTACGTAAAATCTTTAATTTATACAAGTTGGCAATGTTTTGCTTTAGCAAAACAAGCCTAAAAATAAATTAGTTTTACGACGTAAGGAGGAAAACTTACCTTAACTTTTAACTCTTAACCTTTAACTCTTAACTCTTAACCTTTAACTTTTAACCGTAAAATTGCATCGCAATTCTTTATGTGACTTATTTAAAAAAATGGGGCTGTCGCATTAGCATAAAAAAATATGCTAACGCGGCAGCATTTTTTTTGTGTTTTATAGAAAATTTAATGATATTTTAGTCCCCAATGAGCTTGATAATTAAAAAAAGACGCACTTTAATAAGCCTTTCATATTAAGGCTTTTTTTGATTTGCAGAGTTTTTAAAATTTTAAAGTTTGATAATTATGCACCTTTTTTAAGTGGAAAAAGATGCGTTTCAGTTCTATCTAACTGAATTTTATTATGTAGCTTATTTATATTATGTGCCATTGCTAACAAAATACTTTCTGCCAAAACATTCTTTTTACCTTTGCATAGATATCTACGAAATCCCATATCCTGTTTTATCTCTCCAAAAGAGCCTTCGGCTTGAATACTTCGATTCATTCTCAACTCGCAACCATCATCACTTATAATTCTTTCAAGATCCTCTTTGCGAAGCATGTTGAATAGTTTTGAAGTCTCAAGATTTTTAACCCTTTCTTCTAATGGCGTTTTACAGTTATGTCCTCTTATGCATTTACTCTTGTAAACACAGTTACTGCAGTCCTCACAAGTATAGATTGTTTTTTCACTTATATAGCCAGTCTTACTTTTCCTTTTTACTATTTTATTTACTGTTAGTTTCTTATTATTTTTGCAAGTATAATAATCGCCCAATTCAGTATAATCCATGTTTTCTATTCTGCTTATATCATGTTTATATTTTCTTGTTTTTGATATTTCATAATTTGCTGGTTTAATATATGATAGCTGTCCATTTTCTTTGATATAAAGATAATTTTCTTCACTCTCGTAACCTGAATCCGCATCAATTTTAAAATACTTAAAGTACAAGGAATTCTCCATGCTTTTTATAAATGGAATCAATGTTGTTGTGTCCCCAGGCTTATCGCAAACAGTAACCCATACTATATATTGGGAATCTACTCCATTCTGAACATTGTAACCTGGTTTTAACTGACCATTTTTCATAGCATCCTCTTTCATCCTCATAAAGGTTGCATCTTTATCTGTCTTGGAATAGCTATTACGTTTACCGCAGGTATGGATTTTCTGTGTATATTCTTTTAACTTTCTAAGGTATTCCTCAAGTTTTTCAATAGAACGTTGAATAGGAGTTTTCCTTTTACCACATCCATGTACAAATTCAATATTTTCTTCCTTTTTCAAGGCGTAAAGCTTTTTGCGTAGCTTTTTTACATGTTTCATTTTTACTTTGTTTTCGTATACAAGCTTTATTCCATACAATTCCTCACATTCGGCTACAAAATCAGCTAATTTAGAAAGTAATCTCTCCAGGTTTTTTGAAACTGCTTTTTTCCAGACGAAAGTATACTTGTTAGCACATGCCTCTATCTTTGTACCATCAATAAATATAGTATCTCCTGATATTTCTCCAATCTCATAAAGAAAATTTGACATTTCAGCCATTATTGTTTCTGAGCACGGGGCAAAATGAATACTACGAAATCTTGCAAAAGTAGAATGATCTGGTGCTGGTGAACCTTCTAAAAGGTACATGAAATTTACATCTCTTTTGCAGGATAGCTCCATTGCTCTTGATGAATAATTATGATTCATATAGGAGTAAAGTACAATCTTCAGCATCTGACGTGGCGTAGCCTGATTTTCCCTTATTCGGGAATAAGTCGAATATAAATCTGTTAAATCCATCTCCTCTACAAATTGACTTAGCAAACGCACTGAATCATTATTGGGAATCATGTACTCAATATTTAATGGAAGTTTTAATTGATAATTTCCACGATATAAAGTATAATTTTTGTGTGAATTAATGTATTTTCTCATATGTTAATTTTACTATAAATCTTTCACTCTTTCGAGTGGAAGATTTATTTTTATGTAAAAAAGCTGCCGCACCAATTATTTTAGTGCAACAGCCCCATAGATCATATTACTTTTTAATATATTTCCTTAGTTCACTTTTTATAAATAAAAAACCTATTGGTATACCATAGATCAGCTGACCAGCTAATTCAATGGAATTTCCTACACTTGGGAATAATTCTAAAAGTGATTCTCCAAATAAGGATGCCCCAATAAAAATAAGAAACAGATTTAAAAAAGTAAATATAATACTGATGTTTAACTTAGCTGCAGATTTAAATATTAAAAATGCTCCAATTAAAGATATACTAAAGCCTATAACTCCCCCGGTGATAGTTTGCAGTAAATTTGTGTGCAGAAACGGCAGGAAGAAAATCAGTATCTCAAGGCTTTCTCTGAAGATTGTTACAAAGGCTAAAGTAAATAAGCCATATGAGGTAAAATTACTTTTCATTGTGTCATCATAGACTTGTACACCTTTTGACTGCTTTTTAATTATTACCAGGCTGTAAAGAATTAATCCTGACAAAAATAACATTGTTGATCCCATAAAAAGATTGTTTGCATATCCTTTAAGTTTCGCTGTAGTGTTATATGCAGCAATACCTGTTAGGAGTGTTGCAGCTAATCCAACAGCACCGCCTGTGCAGATATTTCTAAGAAGTTTTTTCTGGTTGATCTTATATAAATATACTGCAAGGGGAACGAGTATTAGAAACATCTCAAAAAATTCTCTGCATGTAATTATCATTGACATTATCATGCTAGCACCTCCTCTTGCTTTGTACATATTATGATGGACAAGGCTAAAGGGTGAGAGAAATTTTGGACATGCTATAAATTTTTATTTATTATAAAATTAAATTTTAGAAATAACAGTTAAATCCATTTTCAATAAATATATTTTTATATTCCGATAAATCCTCTTCATGGAGCTGAGGCACATTTTCAAAAGCATATGGCATATTTAAAAGTGTATATTTTTTTTGCCCATATTGATGAAAGGGAAGGAGATTCACTTCTTTAGCACCTAAAGGATTAAGCAGTGTGCAGAACCCCTCAGCATCCTCCAAACTTGAATTTATACCTGGAATCACAGGAATACGTACAATGACTTCCTTTCCCATGTTTATGGCAGTTTTCAAATTTTCAATAATAAGGTCATTATAAACCTTTGTTGCTTTAAAATGTTTTTCTCTGTCATAATGTTTTATGTCGAATAATAATAAATCTACATTCTTTATAAATTCTGAAAATATTTCTTTTGAAGTAAATCCTGTGGTTTCAATGGCTGTGTGAACATTTTCATCCTTTAATAGCTTTAAAAGCTGGGCAGCAAATTCATGCTGCATTAATACTTCGCCCCCTGATAAGGTAACTCCGCCATTGGATTCCTCATAAAAAACTTTATCCTTCATTACTTCATTCATAACCTCATTAACAGTTAAAAGTTTTGCTTCTTTGGGTAGAGAATTATTAGAATCTGAACAGCTTGTTTTATCACATAAAATTTGTATTTTAGTATCCTGGGATTCAGGATTTGAGCACCACATACATCTTAATGGACAGCCTTTAAAAAATACCACAGTTCTAATACCAGGTCCATCGTGTATGCTGTATTTTTGAATATTAAAAATGCAGGCCTTTATATTGTTCATACATATCATCTCCTATGGCAATTCATTTTTACAGTTTAATGTTAACATGAAAAATTATAAGTGTAAATAAATAATTGCATATGAAACTATAGTATATTTCAAATGAATAGTATGATATAATTACAATTGTATTTACGTTGGAGGTGTTTCTATGGGAAACAGATATTCAAAGCTTCTTGAAATTGTGAATGAAAACAAACGTATAGAGGTCAGTAAACTTGCAGAACTTTTGAATGTGTCTCAGGTGACTATAAGAAAAGATCTTGATATATTAGAAGAAAAAGGGTTATTAAAGAGAGAACATGGCTATGCAGTTATGACTTCCAGTGATGATATTAGAAGCAGATTAGCTTTTAATTATGATATAAAGCTTGAAATAGCACATATGGCAAGCCAGCTTGTATGTGACGGTGAAACAGTTATGATTGAATCAGGCTCCTCCTGTGCTCTTTTTGCTAAGGAGCTTGCATATAATAAAAGGGATGTAACCATTATAACCAACTCTACATTTATTGCCCATTTTATTAGAGAAGGAAATGCTAAAGTGGTACTGCTTGGTGGGGATTATCAGCCTGAATCACAGGTTTTAGTGGGTCCCCTTACAAGAAAGTGTGTTAAAGAATTTTTCGTAGACAAATTGTTTATAGGAACTGACGGTTATAATTCTAAAATAGGGTTTACAGGGAAAAACTTAATGCGTACAGAAACTGTAAAAGCTATGGCTGAAAGTGCCAATAAAATAATAATATTAACGGAATCATCAAAGTTTAAAGAACGTGGAGTAGTGGCTCAGTTTAAAGCAGAGGAAATTAGCTGCATATTTACTGATATTAATATCCCTGAAGATGTGTTAGAAAGTTTAAAAAGTAAAAAAGTACATGTGCACATGGCAGAAGTTCATTAATACATTTACACAATAATGTTGACACTTAATAAATAACATATATAATTAAGTTATGAAGGAAAATAAATTAGTTTCATATGAAAGCATATTATTGTATGGGGGGGAATATTTATGAATCATTTTGGAGAATTAACAAAAAGAATGAATAATTTCCGTGAGGACTTATTAAATGCCAAACCAATGGTGTGTGTGGAAAGAGCTAAGCTTACTACTGAAAGCTACATGGAACATGCTGATAAGCCAATGGTTTTGCGCAGAGCATTATGTGTTGAAAACATATTAAAAAATATGAGTATATTTATTGAAGATGATACATTAATTGCAGGCAATCAGGCCTCATCTAACCGTTCAGCACCAATTTTCCCTGAATATGCAATGGACTGGGTTATTGATGAACTTGATGAATTTGAAAAACGTGATGGAGATAGATTTTATATTACAGAAGAAAGTAAAAAAACATTAAGAGAAATTGCACCATTTTGGAAACACAAAACATTAAAAGACAGAGGGCTTGCAGGAATGCCAGCTGAAAGCAGAGTATTTTATGATCTGGGAATTATAAAAGCAGAGGGCAATATTACCTCAGGGGATGGACATATAGCTGTAAACTATGAAAATGTTTTAAACCTTGGGCTCATCGACTACAGAAAAAGAGCAGAGGAGAAATTAAATAAGTTAGATCTTACAGATTACAGAAATTTAAATAAATCCTATTTTTACAGGGCAGTTTTAATTGTAATTGATGCTGTGACAGCCTTTGCAAAGCGTTATGCTGATCTGGCAAAAGAAATGGCAGAAAGGGAGTCCAATGCATCAAGAAAAGCAGAATTACTGGAAATGGAAAGAATATTAAATAAAGTTCCATATTATCCTGCAGAAACTTTTCAGGAAGCAGTACAGTCATTATGGATGGTCCATCTGGTTCTGCAGATTGAATCAAATGGGCATTCGGTTTCCTATGGAAGAATGGATCAGTATTTAGATATTTTTTATGAAAAAGATTTGTCACTTGGAAGAATTGCTAAAGATAGTGCTGTTGAATTACTTACAAACCTTTGGCTTAAGACATTTACAATAAATAAAATAAGAAGCTGGTCACATACACGTTTCAGCGCTGGAAGTCCTTTATATCAGAATGTTACTGTGGGAGGACAGACTACAGATAAAAAGGATGCAGTAAATCCTCTAAGTTATTTAATTCTAAAAAGTGTTGCACAGACAAGACTGCCTCAGCCAAATCTGACAGTACGTTATCACAGGGGATTATCTGATGATTTTATGAAGGAATGTGTTGAGGTATTAAGACTGGGATTTGGAATGCCTGCATTTAATAATGATGAAGTAATAATTCCATCATTTATTGAAAAAGGCGTGGATGAAAAGGATGCATACAATTACAGTGCCATTGGCTGTGTTGAAGTGGCAGTTCCAGGTAAATGGGGCTACAGATGCACTGGCATGAGCTTTCTTAACTTTCCTAAATCATTATTAATAGCATTAAATGATGGAGTTGACCCTGAATCAGGCACCAGACTTTGTCAGGGAGCAGGGCACTTTAAGAATATGACATCATTTGATGAAGTTATGAAGGCATGGAAAAAGATAATACGTGAATTTACAAGACATTGCATAATTATAGACAATTGTGTGGACATGGCCATAGAAGAGATTACAGCAGATGTACTTTGTTCAGCCTTAACTGATGACTGTATTGAAAGAGGATTAACCATAAAACAGGGCGGTGCAGTATATGACTTTATAAGCGACCTTCAGGTAGGTATTGCAAACCTTGGAGATTCTCTTGCAGCAATAAAGAAATGTGTATTTGAAGATAAAAGATTTTCTCCTGCACAGCTCTGGGATGCTTTAGTTAATAATTTTCAAGGTGAGGAAGGCATAAGAATCAAAGATATTTTAATTAATGATGCACCTAAATATGGCAACGATGATGATTATGTGGACTTATTATTAAAGCAGGCATATGACATTTATATAGATGAAATAAAGAAATATAAAAATACCAGATATGGCAGGGGCCCAATTGGAGGCTGCTATTATGCAGGAACATCTTCCATTTCAGCCAATGTGCCTCAGGGAGCAGGAACCTTGGCAACTCCAGATGGAAGAAAGGCAGGAGAGCCTTTATCAGAAGGATGTTCACCATGCCATGGCATGGATAAAAACGGCCCTACAGCAGTATTTAAATCAGTTTCAAAATTAACCACTTATGATATTACAGGAGGGGTATTATTAAATCAAAAGGTTACTCCCCAAATGCTTTCAAAGGAACAGGACAGAGAAAAGTTAATTTTATTAATAAGAACTTTCTTTAACCGCCTTGAAGGATTTCATGTACAGTACAATGTAGTGTCCAGAGATACCTTAATTGATGCTCAGAAGCATCCTGAAAAGCACAGAGATTTAATAGTGAGGGTAGCTGGATATAGCGCCTTCTTTAATGTATTATCAAAACAGACTCAGGATGATATAATTGAAAGAACAGAACAGATTTTATAGCAAAGATGGATTCTATTAAAAAATCAGCTTCGCATGTTTGATGTGAAGCTGATTCTTTTAGATAAGGCAGGTGTTCTACCGCTTATTGTTATTCAACATCTTTTACTTTACTTTTTAATATAGGTATTATAGTAGCTATTACTAAAACTGCTAATATTATATATGCCATTCCATTGGTATTAGCAAATCCACTTGGGCCAGCTCCTTTTATAACACCTGTTACTTGTAGTATTATGCCAACAAGTCCTATTATAGAACCACCAGCAACAAGCCCAGATGATAAACTTATACCATTAGAAACTTTAATTTCTTTTTCCTTTTCAGTTTTAGAAACTTTTTCTACAAATACACGAATCAATGCACCTATTAATATTATAGAAGTTGTAGATACTGGTAAATAAAATCCTATAGCAATTGTCATTACAGGAAGCTTTAATAAGAATAAAACAATTCCTATAACAGCACCAGCAATTATCATAACCCAAGGTAATTTACCTGACATTATACCACCAGTCAATGTTGCCATTAAGTTAGCTTGAGGTAATGCAAATGGCACATTATCACCAGTCATAGAAAGCTGGCTTGAGAGTAATAATATAACAGCAGTAACTACTGCAACACCAACTACACTTGCTATAGCAAAGTATTTTTGCATTTCATTTTTGTCACCGCCAATTACGAATGTAACTTTTTGTGATTGGCAATAGCCGCCAGCTGCGGATATAGCAGTA